>NZ_CM148373.1:1645000-1647500 GCF_055901595.1 Mesorhizobium sp. WSM1386 | reverse complement strand
AGCGCTTGAGTTGTGTTCGGCGTTGGCTTGCCTTGTTACGGGCCACTGATTCGGAGCGAATCGCTGGCGCCGCCTGCAAGCCGGCCCCGCCCACTTGGAGTTTGGCGGGCGATTTTGGTTGGGGAGGATGATTTGCGGTTTGTCCCGGTATCAGCTTTGCCTCGAAGCGAGCATCTGCTGGAGGTTAGGCTCGAGCGGCCGCCAGACATGCAAACGGCCCGCTTGAGCGGGCCGTTTTAAGTTTGGTTGCGGGGACAGGATTTGAACCTGTGACCTTCAGGTTATGAGCCTGACGAGCTACCGGGCTGCTCCACCCCGCGTCAACCCTAAGCAAGCGTTTGCTTGCTGATCTAAGCAAGCGTTTGCCTGCTTTGGACGTAAGCCGATGCCTATGACTAGGATGGCTTACAAATAGATAGCTGGCTCACCAAATGAAAGGGCCGCTTTCGCGGCCCGTGGTTTCCCGATTGGCGGGCCATGTTCGTAAAGAGAAGATTTCACTGACATCCGGTTGGATGTGAGTTCAACGTGCGTTTGGCAGACCTGGCAGCGACCTACTCTCCCGCGTCTTGAGACGAAGTACCATCAGCGCTGGAGCGTTTCACGGCCGAGTTCGGAATGGGATCGGGTGCAGCCGCTCCGCCATAACCACCAGGTCGGCAAAACGCACGTTGTTTTCGAGAAGCTGGGTTAGGGGTTAGGCAGCAGGGAATAGTGAGCAGGGGATACCCGCTCGCTATTGGCTTGTGCCGTTTGCCCGTCTTTCCGTGCCAATGGCGACTTTCATTGCAGGGCGCCCCGGGCGTAAGCCCGCAAGCGCGACTGCGCGTCGCCGGTTTTCCGGCGCCCTCGCGGAGCATAGGCCCCAGAGGGGCCGCTCATGCGTGAGCGCTGGCCAGATCATCGTGTTCACGATGAGCATAAGGAATGAGAACGATCAAGCCGATCGAACTATTAGTACCGGTAAGCTTCAAGCGTTGCCGCTCTTCCACACCCGGCCTATCAACGTGGTCGTCTTCCACGGTTCTCAGGGAATACTCGTTTTAAGGTGGGTTTCCCGCTTAGATGCCTTCAGCGGTTATCCCGTCCGGATATAGCTACCCTGCTATGCGGCTGGCGCCACAACAGGTCCACCAGAGATCCGTCCATCCCGGTCCTCTCGTACTAGGGACAGATCCTTTCAATATTCCTACACCCACGGCAGATAGGGACCGAACTGTCTCACGACGTTCTGAACCCAACTCACGTACCGCTTTAAATGGCGAACAGCCATACCCTTGGGACCTGCTCCAGCCCCAGGATGCGATGAGTCGACATCGAGGTGCCAAACAACCCCGTCGATATGGACTCTTGGGGGTCATCAGCCTGTTATCCCCGGCGTACCTTTTATCCGTTGAGCGATGGCCCTTCCACGCGGGACCACCGGATCACTATGACCGACTTTCGTCTCTGCTCGACTTGTCAGTCTCGCAGTCAGGCAGGCTTATGCCATTGCACTCAGCGAACGATTTCCGACCGTTCTGAGCCCACCATCGCGCGCCTCCGTTACTCTTTAGGAGGCGACCGCCCCAGTCAAACTACCCACCATACATTGTCCCGGACCCGGATAACGGGCCGCGGTTAGACATCCATAGTAATAAGGGTGGTATTTCAAGGGTGGCTCCACCTGAGCTGGCGCCCAGGTTTCAAAGCCTACCACCTATCCTACACATGCCACTACGAATGCCAATGTAAAGCTATAGTAAAGGTGCACGGGGTCTTTCCGTCTAACCGCAGGAACCCCGCATCTTCACGGGGAATTCAATTTCACTGAGTCTATGCTGGAGACAGCGGGGAAGTCGTTACGCCATTCGTGCAGGTCGGAACTTACCCGACAAGGAATTTCGCTACCTTAGGACCGTTATAGTTACGGCCGCCGTTTACTGGGGCTTCGATTCAGAGCTTGCACCCCTCCTCTTAACCTTCCAGCACCGGGCAGGCGTCAGACCCTATACGTCGTCTTGCGACTTCGCAGAGCCCTGTGTTTTTGATAAACAGTCGCTACCCCCTGGTCTGTGCCACCCTCCTCCACTTGCGTGGAAAAGGGTCACGCTTCTTCCGAAGTTACGCGTGCAATTTGCCGAGTTCCTTCAGCATAGTTCTCTCAAGCGCCTTGGTATACTCTACCAGACCACCAGTGTCGGTTTCGGGTACGGTTTATAAGGAGGAGCTATTTCCTGGAACCACGCAGCAGCCCGTTCAATCCGATAAGATTGGACTACCTCAATGATCCGTCACTACCTCCAAGCCCACGAATATTAACGTGGTTCCCATCGACTACGCGTTTCCGCCTCGTCTTAGGGGCCGGCTAACCCTGCTCAGATTAGCTTTAAGCAGGAACCCTTGGTCTTTCGGCGGGGGAGTCTCTCACTCCCCTTACGTTACTCATGTCAGCATTCGCACTTCTGATACCTCCACCACCCCTCACGGGTATGGCTTCATCAGCTTACAGAACGCTCCG
>NZ_CM148373.1:0-1640000 GCF_055901595.1 Mesorhizobium sp. WSM1386 | reverse complement strand
CGGCTTCCTTCGACGAAAAGAGCGACCTGTCCGCCGATGAGGTGGAAAAGGTGGTGCGCGAAGCCGGCACCGACCTCAGCGACGGCGCCGTGCAGGTCGCTTCACTCCATTATGTCGACCCGCAGCGATTCGGCGAAGCCTTTGCCGAAAGCATGGCCGGCTCCTATGACGTGAAGATCGTACCGGAAAACGTCTCCGTGGCGCCGCGCGCCAATGTCGACGACCAGGCGCCGGCTTTCGCCGAGGAAATCATTCCCTTCACCAGGGATACCGAACTTACCGAGGCCTTCGCCGATTCGGGCTACACGGGCGAAGACGCCACCGGCATGGCCGAAGCAATCGCCAAGCTCTTGAACGCCCCGGCACTCAAGGCGGGAACGGTGCTGCGAGTCGGTCTCGAGGTTCGCGGCGATGCCGCAAAGGTCGTGCGCACCAGCGTTTACGACAAGACTACCCATATCGTCACCATCGCGCTCGACGACCGCGGCCAGTATGTGCCCGCGCAGGAACCGGAGCCCAATCCCGAACTTTTGACCGCGTTCGACGATTCGTCGGCGCCGGTGGTGGTGCGCGGCAATCTTCCCAATGTCTATGACGGCATCTATCGCACCGCCTATTCCTACGGCATGTCGAAGGCGATGACCCAGCGGCTGATCAAGCTGCTTGCGCCTGGCGTCGACTTCCAGTCGCGGCTCAATCCGTCGGACAGGCTGGAAGTGCTGTTCTCGCAGCCGGACGGCGACGATCAGACTTCCGACAATTCGGACCTTCTCTATGTCTCGGCAACATTTGGCGGCACGACGCGCAACTTCTACCGCTTCCAGATGCAGGACGGCAGCACGGACTATTTCGACGAGAATGGATCGAGCGCCGAGCAGTTCCTGCTGCGCAATCCACTGCCAAACGGGAGATTCACCTCCGGGTTTGGTGCACGCAAGCATCCTATTCTCGGCTATGTCCGCATGCACACGGGCACCGATTGGGCTGCTCCCATCGGATCGCCGATCATTGCCGCCGGCAACGGCGTGGTCGAGAAAGCGGGCTGGGCCGGTGGCTATGGCAAGCAGATCATCCTGCGCCATGCCAACGGGTACGAGACCTCCTATAATCACCAGAGCGCTTTCGCCAAGGGCATCGCGCCTGGCGTTCGTGTCCGGCAAGGCCAGGTCATCGGCTACCTTGGCCAGACTGGCCTCTCCACCGGTCCACACCTCCACTACGAACTGATCGTCAATGGCACGAAGGTTGATTCTATGCGCGTCCGGCTGCCGGTCGGCAAAGTGCTGAAGGGCGACGATCTCGTCGCCTTCAAGCGCGAGCGCGAGCGCATCGACGATCTCCTGAAGCAGGAAGACGGCAATTCGCTGAAGGTCGCCAGCGCCAAAATCGAAGGCTGAGCCTTCGAATTTCAGTCCTGCCGGGTTTTGGCTTGCGGCGACGTTTTGGCTTGCCGCGGCCAGGGCAATGGCTCCCCGGAAATGGTCGTCCAGGCAATCACTGTCGAAAGCAGGCATAGCAGCGCCGTCACCAAGGAGACGGCGGCAAACGCCGCATCGCTGGCCGCGAGCCTTGCAGCATCGAGTGCCGGTGCAAGTCCGGTCGGCGCCGGTTCGCCGAAGCCGGGCACGCCCGGCGCCGCACTTCCGTCCAGCGCGTTGGCGTAGACCCAGGCGGCCAGCGACCCCATCGCCGCCACGGCGATCAGGCCGCCGATGCGCGAGACGGCATTGTTGATGCCGGAGGCAGCGCCCGTATCCTTGTCTTCCACCGCCGTCATGATCGCGGTCGACAAAGGTGAGACGACCAGCGCCATGCCAAGCCCCATCAGCGCCATCAGCGGAAATATCCCCGTCCAGAAATGATGGAAGCCGGCATGGGCGAGCAGGGCAAGCCCGGCGAAGGCGACCGCCACGATCAGGCTGCCGCAGGCGATCGGGAAACGCGGTCCGATCCGGTCCGACAATTGGCCGACCGGTCCCGACAGAAGCGCGATCGATGCCGACAGCGGCAGGAAGATGAAGCCGACTTCGGCCGTGCTCAGCCGCCAACCGGCGATTAGCAACATGGGCAGGTAGAAAAGATTGGCTGACAGCGCGAAATAGAGGAAGAAGGTCGCCACATTGGCGCCGGCGAAAGCGCCGATGCGAAACAGGCTGAGGTCGATCATCGGCTCACGCTGCCGCTGCTCGAACAGGATGAAGACGACCAGCAGCACGGCGCCGGCGGCAATGCTGGGCCCAGCCATATGGCCTTCGCCGCTGGAGCTCATCGAGGTCAGTCCATAAGCGAGCGCGCCGAAAGCCAACGTCGCGAGCGCGCCGCCACCAAGATCGAGGCTGCGCTTCTCCGTCGGTGCATCGGCCGGGATCTTGACGAGCAGTAGATAGATCGAGATCAGGCCGAGCGGCAGGTTGACGGCGAAGATCGCCCGCCAAATGCCGTCGCCGAAAGCAGAAAGCACCAGGCCGCCGAGCACGGGACCAAGCGCGGTGGTCAAGGCCGAGGCCGCCGCCCAGATGCCGATCGCTCGGCCGCGCTCCTTTTTCGGGTAGGCCTTGGCGATGATGGCGAGGCTGCCGGGCACCATGATCGCGGCACCAATGCCCTGGAGGGCGCGAAACGCGATCAGCACGACGGCGTTCGGCGCCAGCGCACAGGCGAGCGATGTGGCGACGAAAAGCGTAATGCCGGCCACGAAGGCGCGGCGCAGCCCGAACCGATCGCCGGCGGCACCGCCGGCAAGGATCAGCGCCGACAGCGTCAGCGCATAGGCATTGGAAATCCACTGCGCCTCGGCGAGGCTGGCGCCGAGATCGACGCGGATCGCCGGCATGGCGATGGCCAGGATCGAGCCATCGATGAAGCCGAGCGCCGAAGCAAGGATCGCTGCGATCAACACGTATCGCCGCTGCGATTGCGGACAGAAGGTTCCGGTGGTGACCGGGCTGGTCAGCGGGATGGCGGCTGCTTTGCTTGGTGAATGCATGGAACCCTGCTTAGACCGCCATTGTGTTTGCAACAACCGGCCAGCACCTTGCTGTCCTTGAAACCAGCCAGTTGGCCAGGATGACGCTCTATCGGATGCAAACGGCCGCAGTCATGCTAGGTTCCGGCGCGAGCAACAGGCGGGGAGAAATCGATGAAGCGCCCACTTGAAGCATCGGCGGAGGGACGTGGCCGCATCGTCGGCATCACCGACGGCGTGTTCGCCATCGCGCTGACCCTGATCGTGCTCGAGATCAGGGTGCCGGCGCATGAGGCTGTTCATTCCGAGCGCGATCTGCTTGCCGCCATCGCGGCACTGGCGCCACGCTTCCTGACCTACGCCTTGAGTTTCCTGACGCTGACCATCTTCTGGTTCGGCCAGCAGGCGCAACATGGGCTGATCGCCAAATCCGACCGGCGGCTCGCCACGCTGAACCTCTGCTTTCTCGCCTTTATCGCCCTGCTGCCATTCTCGACCGACCTTCTGGCCGACTTCCTCGAATTCAGGACCGCGGTTCTTGTCTATTGGCTCAATCTGCTGATGCTCGGCGTCACGCTGTTCGCCAGCTGGCGCTACGCCGAGAAGAACGGCTTTGTGGCGGAAGATGTCGACGCGCAAACGAAACGCACGGTCTATCTGCGCATCGTCAAGGCACAGATTCTATGGGCGATCGGCGCCGCACTTTGCCTGGTCACCCCTCTGCTCAGCGTTGGCTTCATTCTGGTGGTGCAGCTGGTCTATGCCGCCGCGCTGCGCGGCTCATTGCTGCGCAAAATCATCGGCTGAAGGTCCCCCGACGAACTCCACGGTGACGCCTGGCGACACCAGCTTGGCAAGCTCGCGCGCGTCCCAGTTGGTCAGGCGCACGCAGCCATGGCTTTCGGTCTTGCCGATCTTCGACGGCTCCGGCGTGCCATGGATGCCGTAGGTCGGCTTGTCCAGCGCGATCCACACCGAACCAACCGGCCCGTTGGGACCTGGCGGGATGGTCAGGATCTTGTCGTTCTGGCCCTGCTTGAAATTGATGTTGGGATTGTAGGTGTAGTTCGGGTCGAGCGCGATGCGCGACACCGTGTGGATACCGGTGGGCGACGGCGTGTCGGCCGAGCCGATGGTCGCGGGATAGGCTGCGACCAGCTTGCCGCCCGCATCGTAGGCGTAGACTTCCTTCTTGCCCTTATCGGCGACGATGCGCGCGACCGGGGTCGACACCAGCTTGCCGAAATTGGCAACCTTGATGATCGTCCCGGGGCGATTGAAGTCGAGGCCCTTGTTGATCGACTTCAGATAGTTTTCGTCCATGTGGAAGCGTTCCGCCAGCGCTTCGGGCACCGACGTGTAGCCCATGCGGTCGAGCTGCGCCTTCTGGCTGTAGTCTTCCGGGATCGAGGCGACGTAGGGGCCGGCCGCATCCTCTGGCGTGATGGTGTAGTTGGCAAAGGCATCGCCGCCCGATTGCGCAAGAGCGGCCTGGATACCGACCGCATCGGTCGACTTCAAATTGCTGCCGGTGATCTCGTTGTATGCGGCGAGCGCCTTGTCGACGTTCGAGCCGAAGCGCCCGTCTATGACGCCGGGCGAAGCACCGCCGCGGTCGAGCAGCACCTGCAGGGCGGCGACATCCTGCCGCGCTCCCAGCGACAGCGACGGGTCGACCGCTGTGTTGCCGCCAGCATTCGGCGGCAGCGCCGCCTGATCGGTGGGCGCGTCCTGATCCTCGGGCGCTGCCGGCTGGAGAGGATCTATCGAGGCTTCATCGAGCGGCTGGCGCTTGATGGTATGCGGCTTTGCGGGCTGCGGCGCGTCGGGGTAATTGTTGTCGTAGCTGCCGTCGTCCTGTGGTGCCGGCGGATAGGCTTCCACCGAATTGTCCCCGTCATCCGCGGGCGGCGGGATGACCCGGCCTTCCTCTTCCAACTGCTTGCGGCGGAAGCGTGCCATGTCTTCCGGATCGTCGAGATAGTAGCGGTCATCGTCGGCGGGGCCGCGGCCCAGCTCGCGCAGCCGCATCTCGCGGCGCAGCGCGCGCCGGTCGAGCCGTGACTGCGGTGGCTGGATGGCGACGACCTTGCCGGTATCGGCATCGACGATGACGCGATTGCCCCTGGCGTCGTAGTAGATATCGAGATTGCCGTCCTGCGCGACAAGGATGCCGCCGGCATCGGCAGCACGGACAACCCTTGGTGCATCGTCCTGCGTCGGTGCGGCAAACGCACCGGAGGACACAAGCCCGGCGGCGAGCGCCGAAAGGGCAAAGATCGTGCGGAACATTGTAGCCAACTCTCCGGTCCGTAAATTGCCGCCGCCCGGCATTGTTCTTTAGGATGCCACATCATGCCTTCCGAAATCGAAACGATTTTCGGACCGATGCGGTAGGCGAACCCCCTCGCCAGCAAACCAGTTAACCACCTTATGGTTCCAACATGAACCGGGCATGAAGATGGCGGCTTCCGGCGTCTCTCGGAATATTCGCTAGCTTGCGCCAAGCCCCAGTTGCTTGCGCGCCTGCTTGGTCAGTTTCAGGGCGACCAGGCGATGGCTCTCGCGCAGGTAGTCCTTCAGCGCCGCATCATCCACGCTCTGGCTTGTCTGACGCTGGATCCATTTCATGCCGCGCGATGCAAGATAGGGCGCGGGCCGACAGCCAGGCTGCTCCTTGAGCACATCATAGGCGATGTCGGAGCATTTGAAGGTGACGAAGAGTTGCTTTCCGTCGTCCCAGCCGCCGATCGCGAAGACCTTGGTCGCGACCTTCCAGACATGGGCGCCGCCCCACTGGACGACATGGTTTGTGGCCGGCAGCGAGGCGCAGAAGCTGTTGTAGTCGTCCAGCGTCATCCGGGCCTCGCTGTTAATAGGAATGCCTAGAAGAAAATGCCGCGCATCCGGGACTGGATGCGCGGCATTGGATCAGGCCGCCGCCTCGGCCGCGACGATCGACGGCTTCGAGCGGAAGTTCAACCGGTCGGATCCGGCCGTCACCTTGACCGTCGAACCGTCGAGGATTTCGCCGAGCAGGATCTTCTCCGCCAGCGGATCCTGCAGGTCCTTCTGCATCACCCGCTTCAGCGGTCGCGCACCATAGGCCGGGTCGTAACCCTTGGCCGCCAGCCATTCGATCGCCTCGTGATCCAGCGCCAGCGTGATCTTGCGATCGACAAGCAGGCTTTCCAGCCGCTTGAGCTGGATTTCGACGATGCGATCCATGTCCTTGCGTCGCAACCGGTGGAACAGGATCACCTCGTCGACGCGATTGAGGAACTCCGGCCGGAACGATGCCCTGACGACGCCCATCACCTCGTCGCGTACCGCGTCGACATCCTGGTCCTCGCCGAGATTGACGAGATATTCGGCGCCGAGGTTCGACGTCATGATGATCAGCGTGTTGCGGAAATCGACGGTGCGGCCCTGGCCATCGGTCAGGCGGCCGTCATCGAGAACCTGCAGCAAGACGTTGAAAACATCCGGATGCGCCTTCTCGATCTCGTCGAACAGCACGACCTGATAGGGCCGGCGCCGCACGGCTTCGGTCAGCGCACCGCCCTCCTCATAGCCGACATAGCCGGGAGGCGCGCCGATCAGCCGGGCGACCGAGTGCTTCTCCATGAACTCCGACATGTCGATGCGCACCATGGCGCTGTCGTCGTCGAACAGGAAGCTGGCCAGCGCCTTGGTCAGTTCGGTCTTGCCGACACCCGTCGGCCCGAGGAAGATGAACGAACCGATCGGCCGGTTCGGATCCTGCAGGCCGGCACGGGCCCGACGCACGGCTTTCGAAACAGCCTGCACCGCCTCGCCCTGGCCGACGACACGCTTGCCGATCTCGTCTTCCATGCGCAACAGCTTGTCGCGCTCGCCCTGCAGCATCTTGTCGACTGGAATGCCGGTCCAGCGCGAGACGATATGGGCGACGTGGTCGGGGGTGACCACCTCTTCGACCATCCCCACCTTGCCGTCCTGGGCTTCGGCCTCCTTCAGCTTCTTTTCCAGCTCCGGGATCTTGCCATAGGCAAGTTCGCCGGCGCGCTGGAATTCACCCTTGCGCTGGGCAATGGCCAGATCGTTGCGTGCCTCGTCGAGCTGCTTCTTCAGGTCGGCGGCGAGGCCAAGCTTCTGCTTCTCGGCCTGCCACTTGGCGGTGATCTCGGTCGATTCCTCCTCGAGGCCGACCAGCTCCTTTTCCAGGCGGGCGAGCCGGTCCTTCGAGGCATCGTCCGTCTCGACCTTCAGCGCCTCGCGCTCGATCTTGAGCTGCATGATGCGGCGATCGATCTCGTCCAGCGCCTCGGGCTTCGAATCGACCTGCATCCTGAGCCGCGACGCGGCTTCATCGACGAGATCGATCGCCTTGTCGGGCAGGAAACGGTCGGCGATGTAGCGGTTGGACAGCGTCGCCGCCGCCACCAGCGCCGAGTCCGAGATGCGCACCTTATGGTGCTGCTCGTACTTCTCCTTCAGCCCGCGCAGGATCGAGACGGTGTCCTCCACCGTGGGCTCATCGACGAAGACCGGCTGGAAGCGGCGGGCAAGGGCCGGATCCTTCTCGACATGCTTGCGATATTCATCGAGCGTGGTCGCGCCGACGCAGTGCAGTTCGCCGCGCGCCAGCGCCGGCTTCAGAAGGTTCGACGCATCCATGGCGCCGTCCGCCTTGCCGGCGCCGACCAGCGTGTGCATCTCGTCGATGAACAGGATGATGCTGCCGTTGGCCGACGTGACTTCCGAAAGCACGGCCTTCAGCCGCTCCTCGAACTCGCCGCGGTACTTGGCGCCGGCAATCAGCGCGCCCATGTCGAGCGCCATCAGCTGCTTGTCCTTCAGCGATTCCGGCACGTCGCCATTGACGATGCGCAGCGCCAGGCCTTCGGCGATCGCGGTCTTGCCGACGCCCGGCTCGCCGATCAGCACCGGGTTGTTCTTGGTGCGGCGCGACAGCACCTGGATGGTGCGGCGGATCTCGTCGTCACGACCAATCACGGGGTCCAGCTTGCCGGCGCGGGCATCCGCCGTCAGGTCGCGCGCGTATTTCTTCAGCGCGTCATAGCCTTGTTCGGCACTCGCCGAATCGGCGGTGCGGCCCTTGCGGACATCGTTGATGACCTGGTTCAGCGCCTGCGCGGTGACGCCGGCCTTGGCCAGGATGTCGGCGGTCTTGGCCGATTTCTCCATGGTGAGCGCCTGCAGCAGCCGCTCGACGGTGACGAAGCTGTCACCGGCCTTCTTGGCCAGTTCCTCGGCGGTCGAGAACACCTTGGCCAGAGGCTGCGCCAGATAGAGCTGGCCGTTGCCGCCTTCCACCTTGGGCATCGCCTCGAGCGCCGTCTCGACGCCGAGCTTGACGTCGCGGACATTGCCGCCGGCGCGCTCGATCAGCGACGCGGCTAGGCCTTCGTCATCGTCGACGAGGACTTTCAGGATATGTTCGGGGGTGAATTGCTGGTGATTGCGTGAGAGCGCCATGGTCTGCGCGGACTGGATGAAGCCGCGCACGCGCTCGGAATATTTCTCAAGGTTCATATCTGTCTCCTTCCGTCACCGGCCCGCTTTGCGGCACCGGATCAGATTACGGTGACGGACCCGCCCATTCGAGCCGGATCCAGTTCAGCCGAGATATGGTGCATAGGCCATGCCGTCTCAAGACGCCTTGATATCGGTCAATGCATAATATTCCACGTCAGCCCAAACGAAGACGGCGGAGATTTCTCTCCGCCGTTCAACGTCTTGAAATACTGTCCGATCAGTTGTCGATATCGGTGGTGGCCGGCTCGGCATTGCCGCTGTCGGCGGGGGCCGTGGTCATCTCACCCGTATCGGCGTTGCCGCCACCGGCGTCGACCTGGTCGGCATTGGTGCGAGGACGGCGCGGACGCCGCGGGCGGCGGGCGGCACCGCTCTCGGCGGCTGCCTCGTTGAGTTCGGCCTGGGCCGCCAGACCGGCGGGCGAAAAATTCTCGAACGACGGAGCCGGCTCGGCTGCGGCAACGCTCTCGGCCGGCGACACGGCGCCTTCCGCCTGGACCGGGGCCTCGTTGCGCTGCTGTTGTCCGCCTTGCTCTGCGGAAGCATAATCGCGCTGGCCATTCTGGCCATAGCCGCCATTGGGGCGGCGATCACGGTGGCGTCCGCCATTGTCGCGGCCGCCATTGTTGCGCCCGCTATTATCACGGCCGCCATCACGATTATCGCGGCCGCTTTCCCGGTTCAGTGCCACCTCGGCCGGCATGCCCTCGATCACCGGCTGCGGCCCGGCGCCATGGTTGACCACCGGAACTTGCGGTTCGGGCCCAACGTTGCCGCCGTTTCCTGCCCCATTGCCGGACCCGGCATTGTCGAACTCGTCGCGATCCTCGTCGCCGTCATCATCGAAATCGTCGCGATTCTGCTGGACGTTCTGGATCGGCATCTGCGCCTGGGCGGCGGCAATGATGCGATTGTAATGTTCTGCGTGCTGGAGATAGTTCTCCGCCATGACCCGGTCGCCGGAGCTTTGCGCGTCACGTGCCAGGGTGGCGTATTTTTCGGCGATCTGCTGAGCCGATCCACGGATCTTTACGTCCGGACCGTTGCTCTCGTAATTGCGCGTCAGGGGATTCGGCCCCTTGCGGTTGTTGTTGTTGTTATTGTTATTGCCGCCGCCGCCGCCATTGTTGTTGCGACCGCGCATGCGCCTGTTCTGCTGTTGTGGCCTCATTCGACTCTCTTCATTTTGAAATTTTTGAAAACTCGTAACGAACGGTGGCGCTCATGCAGCCAGCCGTTCGGTTTCTTCACCGGCGTTCGCCCGCATCAATTGCGTTGGCGCCACGTGCCATCCTGTTCCGGTTACATCACTTGCCGGACGATTCCCGCACGAAGCTTGGGCGTCGTTTGCGCAAGAAGGCAGCTATTTCCAAGGAAACCGAATCGCTAAGAGCACTGCCTGCTTCGTCTCATCCGGTTAAGGCGACCCTAGCCGCATTCCCCGGCATTGCCAAGCGCTTTTTTCGCACTGCGTCAAGGCTTTCCCCGTTGAAAGACAAGAACCCTGTCGTTTCCACCAAGGTCGCGGAAAGCACCGACCAGTCCATAACCTGCAGACCTGAATATATCCGTAACTTCGTCCTGCTGCGTGCGGCCGATCTCGACCGCAACCCTGCCTTCGGCTTCCAGAAACCTTGCCGCCTCGGCGGCGATGATCCTGTAGGGGTTCAGCCCATCCACGCCGCCATCGAGGGCCAGGCGCGGGTCGAAATCGCGGACTTCGTCCTGCAGATTTCCAATGTCTTGAAAAGTTATATAGGGAGGGTTTGCGGCAATTACATGGTATCGGCCCGAAACTTTTTCGAACCAGTCCGACTGCAGCGCCGTGAACCGGCCGCCGAACCCGAGCTGCCCGGCATTGCCGGTCGCCGTCGCCAGCGCACCGGGGGCGATATCGACACCGGTGGCGGTCGCGGCCGGCTCGGCGCTGAGCAGCGCCAGGGCGATAGCGCCCGTCCCCGTGCCGAGATCGAGGATGCGGCATGCGCCCTCGCGCGCCGCGATTGCCTTGACGAAAGGCAAGATTGCCTCAACCAGCGTTTCGGTATCCGGCCGCGGCTCCAGGGTTTCGGGCGACAGCGACAGGCGCAAACCGTAGAATTCCCGGTAGCCGAGGATGCGATGCACCGGTTCGCCACCGGCCCTTCGTCTCAAGGCGGCGTCGATCGCCTCGATGGCGCGCCCGTGAACCTTGAACTCCGGATCGGCAATCGCTTGGGTGCGCGTGGTACCGGAAAAATGCTCGACGATCAGCCTGGCGTCGAGCGTCGGATCATCGACAGCGGCGGCCACGAGCCGAGCCCGCGCTTCCCGCAGCAGCGGCCCCAGCGCCTCTGGCAGGCTGTCAGCCATCAAGGCCGATATCGGCGAGCAGCTTCGACTGGTGATCGGCGATCAGCGCGTCGATGACTTCGTCGAGCTCGCCCATCATCACCCGGTCGAGCTTGTAGAGCGTCAGGTTGATGCGATGGTCGGTGACGCGGCCCTGCGGGAAATTGTAGGTGCGGATGCGCTCCGAACGGTCGCCGGAGCCGACCTGCGACTTGCGCGCCTCCGAGCGTTCCTCGTCCGCCTTGCTGCGCTCCATGTCGTAGAGCCGGGCGCGCAGGATCTGCATGGCCTTCGCCCGGTTCTGATGCTGCGACTTTTCCGCCTGCACCACCATGATGCCGGTCGGCAAATGGGTGATGCGGACCGCCGAATCGGTGGTGTTGACGTGCTGGCCGCCCGAGCCGGAGGCCCGCATCGTGTCGATGCGGATATCTTCGGCGCGAATGTCGATATCGACCTCTTCGGCTTCCGGCAGCACTGCTACGGTGGCGGCGGAGGTGTGGATGCGGCCGCTGGCTTCGGTCGCCGGCACGCGCTGCACGCGATGCACGCCGGATTCGAATTTCAGATGGGCAAAGACGCCTCTGCCGGAAATGGTGGCGATGATTTCCTTGAAGCCGCCGGCATCGCCGTCGCTGGCCGACACCGTCTCGAAGCGCCAGCCATGTTCGGCGGCATAGCGTTCATACATGCGAAACAGATCGCCGGCGAAGAGCGCGGCCTCGTCGCCGCCGGTGCCGGCGCGAATTTCGAGGATGGCGTTCTTGTCGTCGGCGGCATCCCTGGGCAGCAGCAGGAGTTGGATATCCTTCTGCAGCGCCTCGATGCGCTCCTCGACACCAGGCAGATCCGCCTCGGCCAGGGCCCGCATCTCGGCATCGGTGCCCTTGTCGGCGAGCATCGCCTCGAGATCGGCCTGCTCATGCTCGGCCGAGCGCAGCGCCCGAACCTTGGCCACCATCTCCTGCAGCTCGGCATATTCGGATGCCATCTTCACATAGGCATCCGGCGCCGGCCCGGCCGACATCTGCGCTTCGAGCATCTCGAAACGCTTGACGACTTGATCCATACGATCGCGTGGCAGGTTGACCATGATGAGGCAGCTACAATGGGATCGAGCGGTCGTCGGCAAAGGCCTGCAGCAGCGCCCGCATGGGCAACCCCTGCGCCGGCGCCATCAGATTGTCGTCGAAGAACGCCTTCAATTCTTCCAGCGGCAGCTCCGTCAGCATCGCCTTGACCGGGCCGATCGAGGCCGGCGACATGGAGATCGAGCGGAAACCGAGGCCGATGAGTGCCATCGCGGAAATGGGTTTTCCGGCGAGTTCGCCGCACAGGGTGACCGGCGTGTGGTTGCGGGCACCGGCGTC
This sequence comes from Mesorhizobium sp. WSM1386, assembly GCF_055901595.1. Lineage (NCBI taxonomy): Bacteria > Pseudomonadati > Pseudomonadota > Alphaproteobacteria > Hyphomicrobiales > Phyllobacteriaceae > Mesorhizobium > Mesorhizobium sp. WSM1386. The sequence continues at coordinate 1,627,793 of NZ_CM148373.1, read as the reverse complement.
GGCGATCTGCTTGAGCACGCGCAGGAACGGCGCCGACAGCGTGTCGAAGCGGTTGGCCAGCTGCGTGTTGCCGCGGTCGACCGCCATGACGAACTGGAAAAGGTCGTTCGATCCGACCGAGACGAAGTCGACGGCCTTCATCAATTCGTCGAGTTGGAACAGCAGCGAGGGCACTTCCAGCATGGCGCCGAGCTTGAGGCTGGTCGGCAGATGATGGGCGAAGCGCGACAAATGCCGCACCTCGCGGTCGATGATCTCGCGCGCCTGGGCGATCTCGCCGAGTTCGGTCACCATCGGCAGCATCAGCTTGAGCTCGCGCCCGCCGCTGGCCTTCAGCAGGGCGCGGATCTGGGTGCGCAACAGTCCGGGACGGTCGAGCGTCAGGCGGATCGCTCGCCAGCCGAGCGCCGGGTTCTCTTCCTGGATGGCGCCCTTGAAATAAGGCAGCACCTTGTCGCCGCCGATATCGATGGTGCGGAAGGTGACTGGCTTGCCGCGTGCCGCCTCGAGCACGTCGCGGTAGAGTTTCTCCTGGGCCTCGGCACGGGGAAAGGTCGAGGCGACCATGAACTGCAATTCGGTGCGGAACAGGCCGATGCCGGCCGCGCCCGCCTCAGCCAGTTGCGGCAGGTCGACGGCCAGCCCGGCATTCATCAAGAGATCGACCTGGACACCGTCCTTGGTCGTCGACGGCTTCTTGCGCAGCTCGCGATAGACCTCTTGCCGGCGTGCCCTGAAACGCACCTTTTCGGCATAGGCGGCTTCGAGATCGGACTGCGGCCGCAGATGGATCGCGCCTTCCTCGCCGTCGACGATGATGGCATCGCCGTTTTCCGCCATGGAGACGGCGCCCTTCATCTGGCCGGCGACCGGAATGCCCATGGCGCGCGCGACGATGACGACGTGGCTGGTGGCCGCGCCATCCTCGAGCACCAGCCCGCGCAATTTGTCGCGGGGATAGTCGAGCAGCTCGGCCGCGCCCATCGAACGGGCGACGATGATGGCATCCTTCGGCAGCGAGGCGGCGACATCCTCCGGGCCGCGCCCCATAAGCTGACGCAGCAGCCGGTTGGCGAGGTCGTCGAAATCGCTCATCCGCTCGCGCAGATAGGGATCGGTCATGTGCAGCATGCGCGCACGCATGTCGCTCTGCACCTTTTCGACCGCCGCTTCGGCCGTCAGGCCGTTGCGGATCGCCTCTTCCAGCCGGCGCACCCAGCCGCGGTCATTGGCGAACATGCGGTAGGCTTCCAGCACCTGGCGATGCTCGCCTTCGAAGGCGACGTCGCGGCGTTCCAGCATGTCGTCGATCGACAACCGCAGCGACCCGAGCGAGGCTTCGAGCCGCCGGACCTCCTCCTCGCTGTCCTCGTTGAACAGATTGGTGACGACGATGCGCGGCTCATGCAGCACGACGTGGCCAAGCCCGACGCCATCGTTGAACGACAGGCCGGTGAAGCTGACCGGGCGGCGCAAATCGAGTTCGAGGCCGGGCCGGGTCAGCCGCGCCAGATCGCCGGTGGCGATCATCTCGGCGATCACCATCGCGGTGGTTTCCAGCGCCTCGACCTCGTCGTCACGGTAGTGGCGCATGGTCTTGTTCTGGACGACCAAGACGCCCAGCGTGCGCCCTGCCCGCAGGACCGGCACGCCGAGGAAGGAATTGTAGATCTCCTCCCCGGTCTCCGGCAGGTAGGCGAAGGCCGGGTGTTCCTGCGCGTTGGACAGGTTGAGCGGCCGCGCGCTCGCCGCGATCGTGCCGACCAGGCCTTGTCCCAGCCTGAGCTGCGCCAGGTGGACGGCGTTCGGGTTCAGGCCTTCGGTGGCATAGAGTTCGAGCACCGAATCGGCGCGCAGCACATAGAGCGAGCACACTTCGGCGACCATGTTGGAGGCGATGTCGCGCACGATCCGGTCAAGCCGCTCCTGCGGCTCCAGCGGCTCCTGCATGAGCTCGCGGAGCCGTTTGAGCAAAACGCGCGGGCCACTGGCCTGATCACGCATCGCGGCTTGTTCTCCAATGGGCTTCTTGCCGGCGCAGTTTCCGCCGCGGCCGGCACTCACGCAACAACTGATTCAGTCTTGCTACTGCTTATCGAGACCGTAGACGGAATGCAAAGTACGAACCGCGAGTTCAGTGTATGGACCGTCGATCAGTATCGAAATCTTGATCTCGGAGGTCGTGATCGCGCGGATATTGATCGAACGGTCGGCCAGCGCCTTGAACGCGGTGGCGGCGACGCCGGCATGGCTTCTCATGCCGATGCCGATGACCGAAACTTTCGACATGCCGGCTTCAGACTGGACGACGTCGTAGCCGACCTCGGCTTTCAGCCGGTCGAGCACGGCAAGCGCCTTGTCGAGGTCGCCCGACGGCACGGTAAAGGTCATGTCGGTGAACTTGCCGTCCTCGGAGATGTTCTGGACGATCATGTCGACATTGATGTTGGCCTCGGCCAGCGGCCCGAAGATGCCGGCGGCGACGCCTGGCCGATCGCCGACGCGGCGCAGCGAAATCTGGGCCTCGTCCTTGGCGTAGGCAATTCCGGTGACGACCTGCTGTTCCACGATCTCTTCCTCGTCGCAAATGAGCGTTCCCGGAGGATTGAGCAAATCCCCCATTCCAGGCGCATCGGGATCGTCGAAGGACGACCGCACGAAGGTACGCACCCTGTGCACCATGGCAAGCTCGACCGAACGCACCTGCAGAACCTTGGCGCCGAGCGAAGCCATTTCAAGCATTTCCTCGAACGAAATCTTGGCCAGCCGCCGCGCCTTCGGCTCGATGCGCGGATCGGTGGTGTAAACCCCGTCGACGTCGGTGTAGATGTCGCAACGGTCGGCCTTGACAGCGGCAGCGATGGCCACCGCGCTGGTGTCGGAGCCGCCACGGCCAAGCGTAGCGATGCGATTGTCGGGCCCAATGCCCTGGAATCCGGCGATCACCGCCACCTGGCCTTCGCCGAAGCGCTTGACCAGGAAGGCGCCGTCGATGTCGAGGATGCGCGCCGCGCCATGCGCATTGTCGGTCTTGATCGGGATCTGCCAGCCCTGCCAGGAGCGCGCATGCACGCCCATGTTCTGCAAGGTGATCGCCAGCAGGCCCGCAGTGACCTGCTCACCCGAGGCGACGACCGCGTCATATTCGCGTGCGTCATGCATCGGCGAGGCTTCGCGCGTCCATTGCACCAATTCATTGGTCTTGCCGGCCATCGCCGAGACCACGACAGCCACCTCATGGCCGGCGTCGACCTCGCGTTTGACGTGACGCGCCACATTGCGGATGCGGGCGATGTCGGCGACGGAGGTTCCGCCGAATTTCATCACGATACGCGCCATGGAAGCGAAATGCCTTTGACTGAAGCCGGCCAGGAGCCGTAAGCGGGAGAAAGCGCCCGGCTGACGCCGGCCGCTGAATGCGCGGCCTCCTTAGCCAAATGATGACGGTTTCGCAAGGCTGGCGGCTGATCGCCGCTTTCAAGAAGACGGCATATTGCCTTCCAAGCTTGCGCCGCTTACCAAATATTGCCCGCGAGAAATTCCTTTTGGTTCGGCAAAATAGATGATTGCCCGTCTTCGGCGTGCCATGCGATGGCAGTCGGTACCACTCGTCACCGGCTTCGCCGTATTGGCGATGATCGTCGGCACCCGTGCCGTGCTCGTCGAAAACCAACGAGCCAATCGCGCCGCCGCTCGCGAGACAATCGAATATCAAGAGTTGCTGTCGGGGTTGCTTTCAATGGCGCAGGACGCCGAGAGCGGCCAGCGCGGCTATCTCTTGACCGGTGAGAAATCCTATCTCGAACCTTACCGGAAGGCCGTCGATGCCATTCCGGGACAGCTCTCCCGCATCGGCGCCATGACGGCTTCGGACGACCAAATCGTCCAGCAGATCAATCATATCAAGGACGCGCTTTCGCAAAAGCAGGCTGAACAGGCCCGGACGATTGCCCTCTATGACAAGGGCGATGCCGCCGCCGCGCTGCAACTGGTCCGCAGCGGCCAGGGCAAGGCCGCCATGGACGAAATCCGCGCCAGCATGGACACGATCCGCCGCATCAGCGCCGCCGACATCGCCGCACGCGACGAACAAACGGACCGGGTTGAAGCCTGGCTGCGCATCGGTTCGCTGGCGGCCCTTCTGGCGATCTTCGTGCTCGGCGTCTACACCGTCCGCGAATCCCGCCGCCGCTTCCGCGACGTTGTCATCGGCCAGGAAGAGCTGATGCGCAAGAACATCGAACTCGGCAACGAGATCCAGACACGTGAAAAGGCCGAGTCCCAGATACGCCAGATGCAGAAGATGGAGGCGGTCGGCCAACTGACAGGCGGTATCGCTCACGATTTCAACAACATGCTGGCGGTGATCATCAGCGCCATGAACCTTGCCCAGCGCAAGCTGAAGCGCGGCGAGTACGACTTGGAAAAGCTCATCGAGGCCGCGACCGACGCGGCCAGCCGCGCCGCCAAGCTGACCTCGCGTCTGCTTGCCTTCTCGCGCCAGCAGCCGCTCGCGCCGCAGGTCGTCGACACCAACCGCCTGGTGACCGGCATGTCCGATCTTTTGCGTCGTGCTCTGGGTGAAGGCATCCGCATCGAAACGGTGCTGGCGGGCGGCCTGTGGAAAACCCACGCCGACCCAAGCCAGATCGAAAACGCGATCCTCAACCTGGCCGTCAATGCCCGTGACGCGATGAGCGAAGATGGCAAGCTGACCATCGAGACCGCCAACAGCCATCTCGACGACGGCTACGCTGCCACCCATGCCGACGTGATCCCCGGCCAATATGTGATGATCGCCGTCAGCGATACCGGCGAGGGCATGTCGGCGGATGTGATGGCGAGGGCATTCGAGCCTTTTTTCACGACCAAGCCGGTCAACAAGGGCACGGGACTTGGGCTGAGCCAGGTGTTCGGCTTCGTCAAGCAATCGGGTGGCCACGTCAAGATCTACTCCGAACGGGACCAGGGCACGACGGTCAGGATCTACCTGCCGCGCTTTTTCGGACCGGAGGAGCCGGCAATACCGGCCGAGCGCGGCGACAGCACCGCCAAGGTCACCGAGACGATCCTCGTGGTCGAGGACGATGCCCAAGTGCGGGCGGCCACGACGGACGCCATGCGCGAACTCGGCTATGAGGTCATCCACGTTGGAAGCGGTCAGGAGGCGCTTGAGAAGCTGACCGCTGCACCTGGCGTTGCACTTCTCTTCACCGACATCGTCATGCCGGTGATGAACGGCCGCAAGCTCGCTGAGGAGGCGGTGGCGCGCCAACCCGGCCTGAAAGTCATCTTCACCACTGGTTTCACCAGGAATGCCGTCGTCCACAACGGCGTGCTCGACCATGACGTGAACTTCTTGGCCAAGCCGTTCACCATCGAGCAACTGGCCGCGAAGCTGCGCGAGGTGCTGGACACGAAATAATGCATGTTGGCCGCCAGAACTCCGCTTCAGCCCGACGCGGCCACGTCTGTCCATAAGCCGGGATAGTCGACGACGAAGCCGTGCGGCGAAACGTCGAGGATCTCCTCGTAACCGAACATCGGCGCCGCGTAGGCATAGCGGGTCTTGTCAAGGCGACGGTAGCTCTGTTCGAGGCGTACCAGTTCCAGCGCAGGGAAGGTCAGGTAGGCAGCCGGAGCGGGCGTCGCCTCGCCGATGCCGAGAGCGAACCGGCGGATCGCCACCAGGTTCGACGCCGGCGTGAAACCGAGATCGATGTCGACGGGGCCGGCAGCAGCGTGCTGCGGTTCGCCGTTCAGCATCCACCGACAGTCGGAATCGCTTTCGATCTCATAGTGCAGGCTCCGCATGCCGAGAACGCCCTCGACCCGTGCTGAACGCGTGCGCCAGCCGGCATCGCAAATCACCTCATAGGCAAGGCAGCATGGCGTGCCGTCCTGGACGAAGATGGCCTGTCCCTTGAGACTGAACCCGTCGTCGGTTTGCGAAAGCAGGCAAGCGTCGTGTCCTTCCACATCCAGCCGGCGCCAAAGGATCGAAGCCATCTTCCGTGTCATCGTCGTCTCCTCTAACTCAAAGCCTATCCTCTCTTCGCCCGCCAAGCCGATCGTGTTTCGCCCCACTGCCCGGCAGGTGACATGTCCTGACAAGACGGGGCCTGACAAGGCGGGGCCTGATAGGGCTGGTCCTGACAGGGCGGGCTGCTCTGCCAGTGGAGGAAAAATGCTGCCTTGACATTCGCGGCCTCACGCCCGACTTCCTAGCGCATGACCCCGAAATCGATCTCGATTTCGGGGTCATGCGCAGATTCAAAGTGCTACAGCGTCCTTTGCGCGTCCAAGGACATGCGGCGCTTAAGTGCCGAGGAGACCAACCGATGCCCGAGCCCCGACGATCGACGATCGATGCCGGAGAGGTGGAACGCTTTTCCGCCCTTGCCGCGGAGTGGTGGAACCCGAACGGCAAGTTTCGTCCGTTGCACAAATTCAATCCGGTCCGGCTTTCCTACATCCGCGACCAGATAGCGGTGCGCTTCGGCCGTGACCCGCGCGCGGCGCGGCCTTTCGAAGGCCTGCGCATTCTCGACATCGGCTGCGGCGGCGGTCTCCTGTGCGAGCCGATGGCCCGGCTTGGCGCCGAGGTGGTGGGCGCCGACGCTTCGGCGACCAACATCGAAGTGGCGAAGCTGCACGCGGCCGACGGCAATGTGAGCGTCGATTATCGCGCCACGACCGCCGAGGACCTTGCCGACGCCGGCGAGACGTTCGACGTCATCCTCAACATGGAAGTGGTCGAGCATGTCGCCGACATCGACCTGTTCGTCGCCAAATGCGGGCAGATGGTCCGCCCCGGCGGCATCATGTTCGTGGCCACCATCAACCGCACGCTGAAGGCGCTGGGTCTCGCCATCATCGGCGCCGAATATGTATTGCGCTGGCTGCCGCGCGGCACCCACCAATTCGGCAAGCTGGTGCGCCCGGAAGAGCTGGAAAAGGCACTCGGCGGCGCCGGCCTGACCGTCATCGATCGCACCGGCGTCACCTACAATCCGCTTGCCGATCGTTGGTCACGGTCGAAGGACATGGACGTCAACTACATGGTGCTGGCCGAAAAGGCATCGGTCTGACGACCACACTCCCTGGAGAAATGACCGGCATCCAAGGCCGGAGCCCGGCGGCGGAGGTGCCGACTAGATCCAGAATAGCTACGCCTTCTGGCTTTGCGCCCTGGTGGTGATGATGACGCCGATGGTGATGATGACCGCACCGGCCCAGGTCAGCAGCCGATAGTGCTCGCCAAGAAAAATCGTGCCGGCAAACAGCCCGACGGCGGCCGCCACATAGCCGATCTGGCTGAGATAGACCGGGCCGCCGACCGCCTGCAGCCGGAAGAAGAAGGCGAACATCGCCGCGGCCGACGCAACCTGCCCGACGACGACCAGCGGCACGCCGCCGAGCGGTGCGAAAGCCCTGACGCCGAACAACGCAAGTATGCCGGCGAGCAGCAGCGTCGCCGCTGCCAGATGGCTGCCGACGGCCAGTTCGATCGGCCCGGTATCCTGCGGCCAGTCGATGGTGCGGTAGATGTTGCCGGCGGCAAGGCTGACCGGGATCAGCAGGCCCATTACCACCCAGAACAGATCGGCGGGCTGGCCGGCCTCGCCGCGTGTCACCGCCACCATGACGGCGCCGACGAAGCCGACGGCGATGCCGATGATGCCGAGAAGGTTGGGGCGCCGTACGCGCAGCAGAATCGAAAACACCAGCGTGATGACGGGCGACAGCGTGAACATGATGCCGGTGTAGCCGGCCCCCAGATGCGGTATGGCCGAGAACATCAAGAGATTGGGGACGGCGTAGGATACCGCCGCGGTGACGAAGAAATAGCGCAGTTTGTGGGCGCTGAGCCGGATGCGCTGGCCGCGTGCCAAGAGCACGCACAGCAGCACGCCGCCGGCCCCGAACGAGATGACGAAGGCCCAGACCATGGCCGGCACCCCAGCCGCCGTTGCAAGCTTGCCGAAAGGCAGCGTCAGGCCGAGCAAGCCACCGGTGACGATGAGCAGGCCGAGCGCCGAATCCCAGAGAAATTTCATTTGATCGAGTCCTGTCGTGCGGCCCTTGGCCCGCATTGAATCTTGCGGTAAGATAATGCAAAGATTCTTAACGTCAAGATATATAGCGGTGAGACAATGGACAGGGCAGCGCGAGCGATCGAGCAGTGGAAACGGGAGCGACCGGACCTGGATGTCTCGCCGATGGGCGTACTCGGACGGCTCAACGAGGCATCGTCCCTGATCGCCCGCGATCGCCTCGCGCCATTGTTTGCCCGTTACGGTTTGCAGTCCGGGGAGTTCGATGTGCTGGCGACGCTGCGCCGCTCCGGATCACCCTACGCGCTGACCCCGACCGCACTCTACGAAGCGACGATGGTGACCTCAGGCGCCATGACCAACCGGCTCGACCGGCTCGAGACATCCGGATTGATCTCGCGCGGACCGCACCCCAATGATCGGCGTGGCATTGTGGTGCGGCTGACCGAAAAGGGCCTTGCGCTCATCGACGAGGCTGTCACCGCGCACGTCGCCAACGAACACGAGATTCTCGCGGGCCTGACGCAGGCCGAACGGGAAACGCTCTCGCGTCTGCTTGGGAAATTGATCGGCAGTATGGGCTAACCGCTCAGTTGCGGTCGTCCGGGAACACCGGGATCGGCATGAAGTCGACGCCGTCCTCGGCGAGGCTCTTGGCCTCGTCCAGCGTCGCCTCGCCATAGATGCCGCGCGCATCGGTTTCGCCGAAGTGGATTTTTCGGGCTTCCTCGGCGAACTTGTCGCCGACATAGTCGGCATTCTCGCGCACCTTCTCGGCCATCGCCTTCAACTGCGCCAGCGCCTGCTTCTGCGCCTCGCCCATGGCGAGTGCTATGGTTTCCTGCTTGCGGGCCGTGGAAACGGCGGGCGCCATCAAGGCCTTCTGCACCTTGTGCGAGCCGCAGCTCGGGCAATCGACAAAGCCGCGCTTCTTCTGGGTGTCGAAATCGTCATTGCTGCGAAACCAGCCCTCGAACTCGTGCTCGTTCTCGCAGATCAAGGAAAAACGGATCAAGAGGCAGCACCCCTAAGAAGCGGCGCCTCCGCTGAACCGGCATTGACGGTGAAATCCCGCGCATTTTTCAGGTTGGGGATCTTCTTCCGCGCGGCGAGCGACTGCGCCGGGTCGATCTCGGCGACGATCACACCGGGCTCGTCATGCGCGGCCTCGGCGATGATGCGGCCCCACGGATCGACGATCAGCGAATGCCCAAAAGTCTCGCGTCCATCCTCATGCAGGCCGCCTTGCGCGGCGGCAACGACATAGGCGCCATTCTCGATGGCGCGAGCCCTCAGCAGCACATGCCAGTGGGCCTCGCCCGTCTGGCGGGTGAAGGCGGCGGGTACGGTCAAAACATCCGCGCCGGACATGGCCTCAGCGCGGAACAGTTGCGGGAAACGCAGATCATAGCAGACCGCGAAGCCAAGCCTGGCGCCCGCGATCTCGGTCACGACGGCCTCGGTGCCCGGTTCGTAAGCGGCGGATTCGCGCCAGCTCTCGCCATTGTCGAGATCGACGTCGAACATGTGGATCTTGTCGTAGGTGGCGAGCGTGGCGCCGTCGGGTCCGAACAGCAGCGCCCGGTTGGCGAGCTTGCCGTCGGCACGCAGGATCGCGGTCGAGCCGATATGCAGGAAGACGCCGAGTTCGCGCGCCAGCCTGCGCGCGGTCGCGACAACGATGTCCTTGTCTTCGGAGGTGAAGGAAGCGGCACGCGCTTCCTTGTCGCGGATCAGCGCTCCGGTCATTTCGGGTGTCTGGATGTAGGTCGCGCCTTGCGCCGCGGCCTCGCGCACCAGCCGTTCGACATCGACCGCATTGCGCTCCGGGCTCTCGCCTGAACGCATCTGGACCGCAGCAGCCTTGAAAACACCCATCGTCACACCCTCAAATCGTCGCGCCGTTGGCGAGAAGCCTGTCCAGCCGGCCTTCGGCCTCCAGCTCATGGAGTTCGTCGCAGCCACCGACATGCGTATCGCCGATGAAAATCTGCGGAAAGGTCGTGCGCCCGTGAGCACGCGAAATCATCTCTTGCCGCAGTTCCGGCGAAAACGAGGCATCGTGCTCGGTATAGGCGACGCCCTTGCGCTCCAGCAGCCGCTTGGCTGCCGTGCAGTAGCCGCACATCATGCGCGTATAGATCGTGACATCGGCCATGACGAATTCCGTAGTCTCTTCCAAGCTCATACGTCCATTGCCGACTTATATAGTCGCGGACTCGTCCGCCCGAAAGTCCCCCGGCAACACACGGGCAAAGGTCAGCACGTCGACTGCGGCAGCACCTCCCTTTTTCAGCGCCTTGGTAGCGGAACGCACGGTGGCGCCGGTGGTGTAGACATCGTCGACCAGAAGCACCCTGCGGCCGGCAATCTCGATCTCGGCTTCCACCGGCACCCGGAAAGCGGCGCGCACATTGTCCTCGCGTTCCTGCCGCTCCAGCCCCACCTGCTGCCGCGTGAGCTTGACGCGCTGCATCGCCGAGGGTGCGAAAGACAGGCCGCTGAGTTCGCAGACCGCGCGCGCCAGTTCCGCCGACTGGTTGAACCGCCGCCTGAAGAAACGCCGCCAGTGCAGCGGCACCGGCACCACCACATCGGCCTCGGCGATGAGGTCGGCGCCGGCGCGCACCATCCAGCGCGCCATCCATGGCGCAAGATCCGTACGATCCTGGTATTTCAGCCCCTGCACCATCTGGCGGGCAACGCCGGAATAGGCAACGGCCGCCCGCGCCCGGTCGAAGGGCGGCGGATCGGCAATCGCCTCGGCCGACAGAAAGCCTTCGCCCATGTTGTGCGTGAACGGCGTGCCCATCACCGGGCACCAGGGCCGCTCCAGGAGCCGCAGCTTCGGCCAGCAGGCGCCGCACAGCACGCCGGGCTGCGAGACATGCCGGCGGCAGCCGGCGCAAACCGGCGGAAACAGGATGCGCGCCGGCCAGCCGAGGGCCGAGCGGGCCAGGCTTCCGATCTCGACGGACTTGATCTTGGACCTCGGATCGGCCACGTGGTTGGTTCTCCGTACCGGCTATACCAGGTATATCAGGGCGCGGACAAACAAGGATCCGCCCGTTGCAGCTGATAATGGATACCTCTCTGTGGCTGGCGCACAAGCGGCGCGCGCTTGACGCTCCGGTCGACGGTGCCGATTTCCTCATGAACCGCACTGCCGAGGATCTTGCCGACCGGCTGGGTGCCGTCGAACGCAGGTTCGGCAAGGCGGCGGTGCTGTTTTGCCAGACACAGGCCGCGGCCAACGTCCTCGCCGCGAGCGGCAAGGTGACGGAGATCGTCCGCGTCGAGACGGACGCGGCTTTCCTGGACGGTGCCGCAGGCATGATCGCACCGCTGGAAACCGTGCCGTTCGAGCCGGAAAGCCTCGATCTGGCGGTGTCGCTTCTGTCGCTGCAGGCGATGAACGACATTCCAGGTATGCTGATCCAGATCCGCCGCGCGCTGCGGCCGGACGGACTTTTCCTCGGCGCCTTCGCGGGCGCCGGCACGCTCGGTGAATTGCGCGAAAGCCTGCTTGCGGCCGAGACCGAGCTTTACGGCGGCGCCAGCCCGCGCGTCATCCCATTCACCGACGTGCGCGATGCCGGTGCGCTTTTGCAGCGGGCCGGTCTCGCCCTGCCGGTCGCCGATGTCGAAACCGTGACAGTGCGCTATGCCAACCTGTTTGCCCTGATGGCCGACCTGCGCGCCATGGGCGAAACCAGCGCGCTTGCCGACCGCAGCCGACGGCCGGGTTCACGCAAGCTGTTCGCGCGTGCCGCCGAAATCTACGCCGAGCGGTTTTCCGACCCTGATGGCCGGATAAGGGCGAGTTTCTCGATCGTCTGGATGTCCGGCTGGGCGCCCGATGCGTCGCAGCAAAAACCGCTGAAGCCTGGTTCGGCAAAGGTCTCGCTGAAGACTGTGCTGGAAGGGCCTGAAAAGCATTGAACTGTCCGCGACGCGGACAAGCCAAGATCAATGCGCGCCAAGATCAAAGCGCGCCAGGGTCAATGCGCGCCAGGATCAATTCGCAAAAGCGTTGGCAAGCCTGCTGCCATTGTCGCTGAACAGCCAGGTGATCGAGTTGAAGACTTGGCCGATGCCGCCAATGATGGTCAGCGACAGCACGCAGACAATCAAGGCGTATTCGACGGCGGTGGCGCCGGTCTCATCCGTCAGAAAACGCAGCAGCACTGTTTTCATCGCCTCGATCCCTCTTGCCGGAACCCTACCGCCGATCTGTTAAGAAAGGTTAACGGCAAAGGCTTAACGGGCGGTGAAATCACCGCCCTCTGGTAAATCTCTTAACCATATCAGCAGTCGCCGCTGCTCCTGCCGTCGGACCGAATGATGCAGACTGAACTTGGCTGAGCCTGCAGCACGCTGCGACGCACCGTATAGATGCTGCGATGACTGACCGAACCCGTGGCCGTCATGTCGAGACCACCGGAAAAATCGTCACGAACCGATTGCGAGCGCGTCCGGCTGTCGAGGAAAGGTGTCGCGATCAGCGCCAGTGCCACCGCGGCCGAGCCGAACAGCAGCGTGATGCGCAGCACCCCCATTCCGGCATCGGCGACACGAAAGCTGCGGTCGGACCGGATCGAGTCCCAATCCCTGTCTAGGCTCATGCTGTCGCTCCCCAGCGAATCGGCGGCACGGCCGCGACAACACGGCCACGCATCAACTTTTCATGATGAGATAAATCTTCCATTAACGCCGGCTGATATGGCCCGATACCGTGGATCTGGCTCGGCCACCGGCGGCATGTGGCCTTGCCCTGCTCACAGAAGATCGATGAGGAACGGGATCAGCGGAGCATCGGCCGGAGGCATCGGATAGTCGCGCATCTGCTTGGGCCGCACCCATTTCAGCGCCTGCCCTTCCCTGGGCTGGGCAATGCCGCGGAAACGGCGGCAGATGAACAGCGGCATCAGAAGATGGAAGTCGTCATAGGAATGGCTGGCGAAGGTGAGTGGCGCCAGGCATGGGATCTCGGTCTCGATGCCGATCTCCTCCTGCAGTTCGCGGATGAGGCATTGTTCCGGCGTCTCGCCGGGCTCGACCTTGCCGCCGGGGAATTCCCACAGGCCGGCAAGCTGCTTGCCTGGCGGTCGCTGCGCCAAGAGCACGCGGCCATCGGTATCGACCAGCGCACAGGCCGCGACCAGCAGCAGGCGCTTGCCCGTGCTTGCTAGATCATTCATGTATTCACCAGCTCATTCCTGCCCAACGTCACTCATGACCGGGCGGCCGGCGGTAGTGGTAGCGATAGACTTCCTCGAAGCCGAGCGAATGGTAGAGTGCCAACGCCGGCACGTTGACGGCCTCGACCTGCAGCCAAGCCTCCCGCGCGCCGCGCAGCCGTGCCCATTTCAGCGCCGACAAGATCAGGTTGCGGCCATGGCCCTTGTTGCGCGCCGACCTGTCGGTCGCCACCTCGAACAGCCCGGCAAGATCGCCATCATGCACGCAGATCAGCGTCGCCAGCGGTTCTGCCCCGTCTTCGAGCGCGAACAGCCCGGCTTCGGGCTGAATGGCGCCGATGATCTCCGACAGGCCGGGCCGCAAGGAAACATCCGAGCCGCTGACCTTCAGCGAGGCGCCGATGAAGCGGCTGATGTCCTTGAGCGGTATCTGGTCCATGGCGGTGTCGAGCTGCGCGGCCGCCAGCGGCAGCCGCATGACCAGGGATTCGTCGAACCGGTTCCAGCCCTCCTTGTCGAGATGACTGGCCAGATCAGGCCCAGACAGCGGCGACATGCGGAAGGTCAGCGGCCGGCCATAGGCGTCGAAACGGCGGCTGGCGCGGCCGATACGGTCGGCCATGTGCTGCGTGTCGCCGGGATCGAGCGGATTGACCGAATTCAGGCGCTTGGCCGGATGGCCGGCGGTCAGCCGCACCACCCAGGTACCGTCGTAATGGACCGCGGCCGCCGGCCAGGCGCGAAAGCCGGCCGCCTCGTAGCGGCGCACGGTTGCGAGCATGCTTGCCGGATGGCGCGAAACCAAGGCGATCAGCTCCTGTAGTCGCCGTTGATGGCGACATATTCCTTGGTGAGATCGCAGGTCCACACCGTCGCCTTGCCGCGGCCGATGCCGATATCGGCGCGGATGCGGATGTCGTCGCGCTTCATGTAGGCCGAAGTCTTCTCTTCCGAATAGGCCGCATCGCGTTCGCCCTCATGCGCCAGCCGGTTGTCGCCGAACCAGATCGACAGCCTGTCGCGATCGGCTGGCTCGCCGGCCTTGCCGACGGCCATGACGACGCGGCCCCAATTGGCGTCCTCGCCGGCAACCGCCGTCTTGACCAGCGGCGAATTGGCGATCGACAGCGCGATGCGTTTGGCCGAGCGCGCCGATTTCGCGCCGGTGACGGTGACTTCGACCTGCTTGCGGGCGCCCTCGCCGTCACGCACCACCTGCAGCGCCAGCGACTTCAGCACCTTGCCGAGCGCCCGGCGGAACGCGCCGAGACGGGCATCCCTGGGATCGGTGATTTCAGGCGCGCCGCGTTGGGCGGCCTTGCCGGTGGCAAAGATCAGCAGCGTGTCGCTGGTCGAGGTGTCGCTGTCGACGGTGACCGCGTTGAAGGTCTTGGCGGTGCCGCGCGACAAAAGATCCTGCAGCACGGGAGCCGCGATCGGCGCATCGGTGGCGACGAAGGACAGCATCGTCGCCATGTCCGGCGCGATCATGCCGGCGCCCTTGGAAATGCCGTTGATGGTGACATCGGTGTCGCCGAGCTTGACGGTCTGCGTGGCCACTTTCGGATAGGTGTCCGTGGTCATGATGGCCTTGGCCGCCTCGGTCCACAGATCCGGCTTGCCGTCATTGACCAGGCCGGCGAGCAGATGGCTGAATTTCGTGGTGTCGAGCGGTTCGCCGATGACACCGGTCGACGCCAGAAAAACCTCTCCCGCCGTGCAGCCGGCCGCCTTGGCCGCCGCCTCGCCTGTCAGCGCGGTGGACTCGCGGCCCTTCTTGCCGGTGAAGGCATTGGCGTTGCCGGAATTGACGACCAGCACCCGGGCCTTGCCGGGGCCGAGGTTCTGCCGGCAGAAATCGACCGGCGCCGAGGGGCATTTCGACTTTGTGAACACGCCGGCGACCGTGGTGCCTGCGTCGAAGACCATGGCCAGGAGGTCGGTGCGGTTCTTGTACTTTATCCCCGCTTCGGCGGTGGCGATGCGCACCCCTTCGACAACAGGCATCTTGGGGTACTTCTTCGGCGCGAGCGGCGAAATCGTCGTGGACATGGGGACCTCGGGCGGGAAAATCGCAAGGGGAAGGCCGGTTTGCCCGATACGAAGCCCGTGCGCAAGGGCGTTTTCGCCGCGCCTGCCGGGCGTGAAATCACCACGGGTCAAGCTTGCGTTTCAAATCTGTTGGCATCGCCGGGGACTGTGGCGCTATCATCGCTTCCCATGGGCAGGCTTGCGATCCTCGCTTGGGCGTTTCTGGGACTTTTGCTGCTGAGCGCCGACGCTGAGCCGCAACGGCGCGTCGCGCTCGTCATCGGCAACGGCACCTATGCCGAAGCCGGCACTCTGGCCAATCCGGTGAACGACGCGCTCGATATCGCCGACAAGCTGCGCTCGATCGGCTTCGAAGTCATCGAAGGCAACGATCTCGGCAAGCGCGAGCTCGAACGCAAGATCGGCGAGTTCTCGGATGCCCTGCAGGGCGCGGGCGCCGGGCTTTTCTACTATGCCGGCCATGGCCTGCAGGTCGACGGCCGCAATTATGTCGTGCCGGTCGATGCCAGGCTCGACATGCCGGTGAAGCTCCAGCTCGAAGCGGTGCCGATCGACGAGGTCCTCGACATCATGGAACAGCAGACCAAGGTCAGCCTGGTGTTTCTCGATGCCTGCCGCAACAATCCGTTTGCCCGCAGCTTGAGCCGTACCGTCACCACCCGCTCGGCGACCGCTCTGGCGGGGCTGGCGCAATTCGATTCGACGCGCGGCTCCTTCATCGCCTTCTCGACCGCGCCGGGTGCGGTCGCCATGGATGGGACCGGGCGCAACTCGCCTTTCGCCGCCGCATTGCTGCGGCACATCGCCGAGCCCGGCCAGAGCATCAACGACATGATGATCGCGGTGCGCCACGATGTGATCTCGCAAACGCGCGAGGCCCAGCGACCATGGGAACAGGGTTCGCTGCTCGAACGCTTCGAGTTTGTGCCGGGCGGCGAGCCGATGCTGTCGCCCAAAGTGGCGGCGGCACCCGCGCCGGCCCCGCAGGTCGCTGCACTCGAGCGCTCCGTGGGCGACGACAAAGCCTCGATCGAAAAATTCCTGCGCCAGGATTATCTGGCGCCGGACACCAGGGCGATGGCCGACACCGTCCAGCGGCTCTACGGTTCGTCCGCCTCCATTTTCGGCGCACGCTACGACGCCGCCGCCATCCTCAAGATGAAGGCCGACTGGTTTGCGCAATGGGCTTCGTGGTCGCTTGGCCTGGAATCCGGCAGCCTGGAGATCACGCCGCATGGGGAGGATCGCGCCGATGCCGCTTTCGCCATGCGCTACGACTATGTGCCGAAGGACAAGTCGGCGGCACGGCTGACCGGCAAGGCGCGCATCACGCTCGGGCTGGTCAAGGCCGAGGACGGGTGGCGCATCGAGTCGGAAACCTCTCAAGCGGTGCAATGAACGGCGGGACGATCGCCCTGCGGCTTCGCCTGATTCGTTGAAAAACGGCCCGTTTCGTTTCATCGCGTGCTCACCTATGATTGCCGCGAAAGTGTTGGCGAGGACGACGGGAATGGCCGAGGACGCGGATCCGGCACGCAAATCGATTGGCGCCAGGCGCAATCCCGACAGCGCCGAAGCCATTCTGGAAGCCGCCGAAGCCGTGCTGGTCGAGGCCGGCTATGCCGGTTTCTCGATCGAAGCCGTGGCGCGCCGCGCCCGTGCCGGCAAGCCGACCATCTACCGCTGGTGGCCGAGCAAGGCGGCATTGCTGCTCGACGTCTACCAGCGCCAGAAACGCGTTGACGTGCCCGATACCGGAAAACTGGAGGAGGATCTCGTCGGCTTCCTGGAGAACCTCTTCGCGCATTGGCGCGAGACATCGTCGGGGAGCGTGTTCAGGTCGCTGATCGCCGAGGCGCAGACGGACGAAACCGCGGCGACAGCCCTTGCCGGCTATGCCGGCGGACGCCGCACCCATACCGGGCAGATCATCGAGCGCGCCAAGGCCAGGGGCGAGATCGCCAACGATATCGATCCGGCCGTGGTCGCCGATCTCGTCGCTTCCTATGCCTGGCGGCAGCTCCTGACCAACCGGATCGATGAGCCCGAGGCGACGATACGCAAGGTGGTCCACTATCTCCTGCAAGGCATAGCGGCATCAGGCAGATAGCGGCGGCTAACAAAAAGGGCGCGGCAACCCTTGGCTGCCGCGCCCCTTTGAAAACGTCGTTCAGGCTTACTTGCCGGCTTCCATCGTATCGACGGCCTGCTTCAGCTTGGCATCGGGGATCTCGACCTTGGCCCCGGCGCGCAGTGACTTGACCAGGGCGAAATACTTGTCTCGGATGACCGCCTGCTTGGCCTGGTCCTTGACGTCGTCGAAGGCCGGCGGCTGCTTGGTGCGCTTGTCCTCGAGCTTGATGACATGCCAGCCGAACTGCGTCTGCACCGGCTGCTCGGTGTATTTGCCGACCTCGAGCGCGAAGGCAGCCTTGTCGAATTCCGGCACCATCTGGCCAGGTCCGAACCAGCCGAGGTCGCCGCCACTGGTCTTGCCCGAGGGATCGCTGGTGTGCTCGTTGGCGAGTTTCTGGAAATCGCCGCCGCCGTCGAGCTGCTTGATGATCGCCTCGGCCTCTTCCTTCGTCTTCACGAGGATGTGACGGGCATGCACCTCGTTGACCGGTGGCGTGCTGGCGATCTCCTGGTCGTAGCGGGCGCGGACTTCGGCATCGGTGACCTTGGCAACGACGCCCTTCTCGACCATCTCGCCATGCAGGGCGCGCTGCTGCAGGAAGGCCATGCGTCGCTGGAAGTCGGGATCCTTGTCGAGACCGTCGGTAACGGCCTTGGCTGCCATGACGCGGATCTCGATGGCCGCCGAAAGTGCCGCGGCGCGGCGCTGTTCGGGCGACAGCTGCGCGAACTGCTGCGACAGCTCGCCTTCGGCAAGCGTGAGGTCGGCTTCGGTCAAGGGCTGGCCGTTGACGGTGGCGACCACGGCATTCGGGTCGACCGGTGCCGCCGCGGGTGCTGGAGCCGCCGCATCGGCCGGCGCGGGAGCAGGAGCGGTCTCCTGCGCCATCAGCGGCGACAGGCTAAGAGCCGACAGCCCGAAAGCCAGACCAAGGCTGGCAAGCGACGCACGGCGGAATAACAAGGACATAAGGATGACTCCGGTGGAGGATTGTAAGGAGGGACGGCTTCCAGATCAGCCAGATTGTGGCGGAATTTGGCGCGACCGGCAGGGCCAGCGCGGCGTTGACATCAGTTGAGCCCCCTCTTATCTGTCCAACGACTTGGCGTCCAGAACCGTTTTCCGGGCGCTTTTTGTGTTTGCCCGCATTCAAGCGGTGCGTTCACGCGGATTTGATGGGGCCGGCCGGCGCCTGTCTCAAGATTGAGAATTCTATCGAAAGGACCATTGGATGGTCAGTCTCGGCGGTCTCGCCCGTAAGGTTTTCGGTTCCTCCAACGACCGTCGGGTCAAATCGACCCGGCCCCGCGTCGAGGCGATCAACGCCATGGAAAACGAGATGCGGGCTCTTTCCGACGCCGAGCTTGCCGGCCGCACGGCAAAGTTCCGCCAGGATATCGCCAATGGCGCCAGCCTTGACGACCTTCTGGTCCCGGCCTTCGCCACCGCCCGCGAGGCGGCGCGCCGCGTGCTCGGCATGCGCCCCTTCGACGTCCAGCTGATCGGCGGCATGGTGCTGCACAATGGCGGCATCGCCGAAATGCGCACCGGCGAAGGCAAGACGCTGGTCGCGACGCTGCCGGTCTACCTCAACGCACTCGCTGGCAATGGCGTCCATGTCGTCACCGTCAACGACTATCTCGCCACCCGCGACTCCGAATGGATGGGCCGGGTCTACAAATTCCTCGGCCTCTCGGTCGGCGTCATCGTCCACGGCCTGTCGGACGAAGAGCGCCGCGTCGCCTACGCGTCCGACGTCACCTACGCCACCAACAACGAACTCGGCTTCGACTATCTGCGCGACAACATGAAATACGAGCGCGCCCAGATGGTGCAGCGCGGTCACAATTACGCGATCGTCGACGAAGTCGATTCGATCCTGGTCGACGAGGCGCGCACGCCGCTGATCATTTCCGGTCCGCTCGAGGACCGTTCGGAAATGTACAACACCATCGACACCTTCATCATCCAGCTGCAGCCGCAGGATTATGAGATCGACGAGAAGCAGAAGACCTCGATCTTCACCGAGGAAGGCACCGAGAAGCTGGAGAACCTGCTGCGCGACGCCGATCTTTTGAAGGGCGAGTCGCTCTACGACGTCGAGAACGTCGCCATCGTCCACCACGTCAACAACGCGCTGAAGGCGCACCGCCTGTTCCAGCGCGACAAGGACTACATCGTGCGCAACGGCGAGATCGTCATCATCGACGAGTTCACCGGCCGCATGATGCCGGGCCGCCGTTATTCGGAAGGCCTGCACCAGGCGCTGGAAGCCAAGGAGCATGTGGCGATCCAGCCGGAGAACCAGACGCTGGCCTCCGTCACCTTCCAGAACTACTTCCGTCTCTACAAGAAGCTTTCCGGCATGACCGGCACGGCGCTGACCGAGGCCGAGGAATTCGGCAACATCTACGGCCTCGAGGTCACCGAAATCCCGACCAACCTGCCGGTCATCCGCATAGACGAGGACGACGAGGTCTACCGGACGGTCGAGGAGAAGTACAAGGCGATCGTCAAGGAGATCCGCGAGGCCAGCGCCAAGGGCCAGCCGACGCTGGTCGGCACGACCTCGATCGAGAAGTCCGAGCAGCTGGCCGAACGCCTGCGCAAGGAAGGCTTCAAGGACTTCGAGGTGCTGAACGCCCGCCACCATGAGCGCGAGGCGGCCATCGTCGCCCAGGCCGGCAAACCCGGCGCTATCACCATCGCCACCAACATGGCCGGCCGCGGCACCGACATCAAGCTCGGCGGCAATGCCGAGATGCGCATCGCCGAGGAACTGGGCGACATGCCTGAAGGCCCCGAGCGCGAGGCGCGGGAAAAAGAAATCAACGCCGATGTCGAACGGCTGAAGGAGAAGGCGCTGGCCGCCGGCGGCCTCTACGTGCTGGCCACCGAACGCCATGAATCGCGCCGCATCGACAACCAGCTTCGTGGCCGCTCAGGCCGCCAGGGCGACCCCGGCCGGTCGAAATTCTTCCTGTCGCTGCAGGACGACCTGATGCGCATCTTCGGCTCCGAGCGGATGGACGGCATGCTGCAGAAGCTCGGCCTCAAGGAAGACGAGGCGATCATCCATCCCTGGATCAACAAGGCGCTGGAAAAGGCGCAGAAGAAGGTCGAGGCGCGCAACTTCGACATCCGCAAGAACCTGTTGAAATATGACGACGTCTCCAACGACCAGCGCAAGGTCGTGTTCGAGCAGCGCATCGAACTGATGGACGGCGAAGGCCTGTCGGAAACCATCGGCGAGATGCGCGAGGGCGTCATCGAAGAGATCGTCGCCAAGGCCATCCCCGAAAACGCCTATGCCGAGCAATGGGATGTCGCCGGCCTGAAGGCCGAAGTCGCCGAATTCCTCAATCTCGACCTGCCGATCGAGGACTGGGCCAAGGAAGAGGGCATCGCCGAGGACGACATCCGCGAGCGCATCACGCAGGCCGCCGAGGCCGCCGCCAAGGAACGCGCCGAGCGCTTCGGCCCCGAGGTGATGACCTATGTCGAGCGTTCGGTCGTGCTGCAGACGCTCGACCATCTGTGGCGCGAGCACATCGTCAACCTCGACCACCTTCGCTCCGTCGTCGGCTTCCGCGGCTACGCCCAGCGCGATCCGCTGCAGGAATACAAGAGCGAGGCCTTCGAGCTGTTCCAGGCGATGCTGGGCAATCTGCGCCAGGCCGTCACCGCGCAGCTGATGCGCGTCGAACTGGTCCGTCAGGCCGCCGAAGCGCCGCCTCCGGAAGCCCCCGACATGTTCGGCAGCCATATCGACGGCACCACCGGCGAGAATGATTTCGGCGACGGCGAGACCGCCCTCCTGGTGCGCCAGGAGCAAAACGCCATCGTCGCCCCCGAGGACCGTGACCCGAACAACCAGGCCACCTGGGGCAAGGTCGGCCGCAACGAAGCCTGCCCCTGCGGCTCCGGCAAGAAATACAAGCACTGCCACGGCGCGTTCGCGTAAGGACCGCGCTCTTCCTTCTCCCCGTTCCACGGGGAGAAGGTGCCCGAAGGGCGGATGAGGGGCGGCGCTGACGTCTGCGATTGTCACACGCAGCCCCATGAAACCATTTCGTCCGGGATAATTTCCCTGCCCTGCCCGCATCAGCGCAAATCTCCCAAACCCAGCGCTGCCCCTCATCCGCCTGCCGGCACCTTCTCCCCGTATAGGGACGGGGAGAAGGACACCCCCGCCCACGTTTTCTTAATGTGTCTCCGCTACACCCAACCCTGAAAAAGAGGCGGAAAACGGAGAAAATTCGGGGTGCGCTTTTCCGCGGCCACGACTGCCGGGCGGTTCTTGCCGCAGCGCTTGGCGCTGCGCATGGGACCGTTGCTCGACCGCATCGACACCGTGCTGTTCACCGCCGACGAGCGCGGCGAAGCCGGCCGCATGTCAGTCATCGCCTTCTCCATCCGCATCGTCAGTGCCGTCATCGCCTTCGTGAGCCAGGTGCTGATGGCGCGCTGGATGGGCTCGTTCGAATACGGCATCTTCGTCCTCGTCTGGGTGACGATGGTCATCGTCGGCAACCTCGCCTGCCTCGGCTTCCACACCTCGGTCATCCGCTTCATCCCCGAATACCGCGAGCGCGGCCTGATGGATGAGCTGCGCGGCATCGTCGTGGCCAGCCGCCTGTTCGTGCTGATCGCCTCGACGATCATCGCCGGGCTCGGGGCGCTTGGCGTCTGGTTGGCCGCACCATGGATCGAGAACTACTACGTGATACCGTTCGTCCTGGGCGTCATCTGCCTGCCGATGATCGCGCTGTCGGACCTGCTGCAAGGGCTGGCGCGGGCCAATTCATGGGCGCTGTTCGCCTTGTCGCCGACCTACCTGATACGCCCCGTGCTGATCCTGCTGTTCATGGCGCTGATGCTTTTCGCCGGCTACGCGCCCGACGCCAAGACAGCGATCTTCGCCTCGATCGCCGCCACCTACGTCACCACGCTCGCGCAACTCATCGGCGTCACCCAGCGCATGGAGCGGAAGATCCCCGCCGGGCCGATGAAGGTGCATTTCGCGCAATGGTTCGTCGTCTCGCTGCCGATCTTCCTGGTCGAAAGCTTCTTCTTCCTGCTCACCAACGCCGACGTGCTGATGGTCGGCGCCTATATGAATCCCAACGACGTCGCCGTCTATTTCGCCACGGTCAAGACGCTGGCGCTGGTGCATTTCGTCTATTTCGCGGTCAAGGCCGGCGTCGCCCAGCGCTATGCGCAGTTCACCCATGGCGAGCCGGAAAAGCTTGCCGCCTTCGCCCGCGAGACGGTGTCGTGGACCTTCTGGCCGTCGCTTTTGATGGCGCTGCTGGTGCTGGCGCTGGGCGAACCGATGCTGGTGCTGTTCGGCCCCGAATTCACATCGGGCTATCCGCTCTTGTTCCTGCTCGTCTTTGGCGTGGTTGCGCGCGCCGCCGTCGGGCCTTGCGAGAGCCTGCTCACCATGAGCGGCAACCAGAACATCTGTGCCGCCGTCTATGCCATGACATTGGCCTTCAACATCGGCCTCAACGTCGTGCTCATCCCGCTCTTCGGCTTGTGGGGCGCGGCGATGGCCACCGCCTTCGCCATGATCTTCGAGGCCAGCGCGCTGTCTTTCACGGTCTGGCGCAAGCTCGGCATCGTCATGGCGATCTTCGTGCCAGCCAAAGGAGCCGTGTGATGGCCGCAGTCCCCCTGCTCGAGGAAACCAGCGGCGGTACGGCCGGCGCCATGGTGTCCGGCCTTGCCGGGCTGGCGCGCGATGCCGACCCCGCCCATATCGAGATCCTCGCCAACAACCGGCCCGAGCGCAAGCTCGCCATCTATCCGGCATCGGCCGGCTTCGACCTGGTCGAGGAGCTGGATTATCTCTGCGCCCGCACGATCGAGCCGAACGTCTTCTTCAACCCGCGTTTCCTGGCCCCGGCCATGCCCCGGCTGGAGGATCGCGAGGTACGGCTGGCGGTGATCCGCGACGGCGACGAATACCGCAACCGGCTGCGCCTCCTGGTGCCGTTCTCGGTGGAACGCCCGGTGGTGCCGCTTGGCGTGCCTGTGATGCGCACCTGGTCGAGCCCGTTCGGTCCGCTCGGCACGCCGCTGATCGACCGCGACGATCCGGTCGGCGTCGTCGAGGATTTCTTCGCGATGCTGTCGCGCCCGCACCTGAAACTGCCGAAAGTCTTCGTCCTGCCCGACATCAGGCTCGACGGTCCGGTGGCGAGCCTGCTCGGCACCGTGGCCGAGACGCGTGGCCTGATGCTGGTCACCACTGGCCAGACCCAGCGCCCCGCCCTGGAGAGCGAGCTCGACGGCGACGACTATCTGAAGGCCTCGCTGCGCGCGCACCACCACCGCGAATTCCGCCGCCTGAAGCGGCGCCTCGGCGACCTCGGCAAGCTGGAGCATGTGGTGGCGCGCGGCCCCGAAGAGATCCGCCACGCCATCGAAAGCTTCCTGACGCTGGAAGCGTCCGGCTGGAAGGGCCGCGAGCGCACCGCCATGGCGATCGACCGTTTCCGCGCCGCCTTCGCCCGCGAGGCCGTGCATCGGCTCGCCGAGCAGGACATGTGCCGCATCCATTCGCTGACGCTCGACGGCCGCACCATCGCCTGCCTGATCGTCTTCGTCGAAGCCGGCGTCGCCTATACCTGGAAGACGGCCTATGACGAGACGTTGGCCGCCTATTCGCCGGGCACGCTGTTGATGATCGAAGTGACGAAGCAGCACCTCGACGATCCCAACATCATGATGACCGATTCCTGCGCCGTACCCGACCATCCGGTGATGAGCCGGCTGTGGACCGAGCGCAAGCCGATCGGCACGCTGGTGATCGGACTGACGCCCCACGCCGACCGCCTGGCACGCCAGGCTGCTTCGCAACTGCATCTCTACCGCGAGACCCGCAACATGGCCCGCCTGCTGCGCAACCGCATGAGGAGCCTGTTGCGGCGGCGGTGATCCTCCTTCGCCAAGGCCACGGAGGACACTCTCTCGTCCATCGAGCTTCGAAGCTCCAAGAGGGTGGCGTGCCACCCGAAGCTCAAAGAGCGAAGGGTGGTGCCCCTAGCCGGGATCGAACCAGCACTCCTTGCGGAACTCGATTTTGAGTCGAGCGCGTCTACCAATTCCGCCATAGGGGCTCAGGCCGGACGGCCTGGATGGGCGCGGACTATACGGTCGGAGGCCTGTTCGTCAACTGGCCAAATCTCGGGATCGCCCGGATGCGACCAAACTGCGCCTTTCGATTTCGTGGCTGTGCTGCCATTGTGCAGCGCGGAAAATCTTTCTAGACAGGCGGCGTGTCAAAGCGATGCCCATCTGAACACGGATGGATGCCCTGCGCTTTGGGTCCTTGTTCTGTCCCGAAACCGATACATAGCTTGCGGGCGACATGCATTAGGAGTGCCTATGCTTCGTGGACTGTACGACTGGACCTTGTCCCTGGCTGCCCGCAAATCCGCCGAATGGTGGCTGGCCTTCATCGCTTTCGTCGAAAGTTCTGTGTTCTTCATCCCGGCGGACGTACTGTTCCTGCCCATGGCGTTGGCGCGGCCAGAACGCGCCTATCGCTACGCGCTGACCGCCACTGCCGCGTCCGTGCTGGGCGGTATTGCCGGCTGGCTGATCGGCTACTATGCCTACGACACGATAGCACGGCCGATCCTGGAGCACTTCGGCGGCATTGCCACATTCGAGAAGTGGCAGTCGTCCGGCACCGGGCTGATGCTGGTGCTGCTCGTCACGTCCGGCGTTGCGCACCTGCCGCCGATCAAGGTGGTCACTATTCTCGCCGGGGCGCTTCACATCAATCTTGTGGTCTTCATCGTCTCGGCGATCTTGGCGCGAGGCGCTCGTTTCCTGCTGCTTGCCTGGCTGCTGCGCCGCTATGGCGAGCCGATCAGGGAGTTCATCGAGAAGCGCCTGGGATTGATCGTCGGCGCCGGCGCGGCTGCCCTGATTTTGCTCTATATATTGGTCAAATACGCGTTCTGATCCATGTCGCCCAAAACTGTGTAGCGGCTTTGGGACAACGACACGGACAAGGAAATAGCCCGACGAATTCAGCGGACGAAAGACCCCATGACAGCCATCATGAATGCCGACACCGGACGCCAGCGGACGCGAACCGCCCTGTTTCTCGCCGTCGCCATGGCCGCCACCGTCGGCTCGGCGCTCTGCTTCCAGTATATCGGCGGCTACATCCCCTGCCATCTCTGCCTGGAGCAGCGCACCCCCTACTATATCGGCGTGCCGTTGATGGTGCTGGCGGTGATTGCATCGATGCTGCGCGCACCCGCCTGGCTGACGCGCGGCCTGCTGGGCATCGGCGGCCTGCTGATGCTCTACGGCCTCTATCTCGGCGTCTACCACTCCGGCGTCGAATGGCAGTGGTGGGCGGGCCCGACCGATTGCACGGCGGGCGCCGGGCCTGTCGACACCGGTGGCAAGGGCGTGCTCGACGCGCTCGACAAATTCGTGCCGCCCTCCTGCGACAAGGCCGCCCTGCGCATCCTCGGCCTGTCGCTGGCCGGCTGGAACGCCATCGCCAGCCTTGTCCTCGCCGCCGTCGCCTTCCGCGGCGCACTTTCCCGCGACTGAGCCTATTCGCGTGAGTGGCGCGACGCAGAGTTAGAGCGAAGATTCAGCAGGCTGAATTGCATGGCTCGGCTTTCGACGTCCGAGCAGGTCGACCCCCACTCCGTCGCTGCTTCGCAGCGCCACCTCTCCCCCGATCGACGGGGTAGAGGAAGGGCGCGAGCTTGTGTGCCGGGAGGCTCCCTTCCTCTCCCTCCGGAGGGGGGAGAGGTGGCGCTGCGAAGCAGCGACGGAGTGGGGGAAGCCGGTCCTTAAACGCGAAGGCGCTGATAAGCGAGACGGCCAGCCTCCCGATCTCGAACGATCTCAGGGTTCCAGTTCGACGTCCCAATAGAGATAATCCATCCAGCTTTCATGCAGATGGTTGGGCGGGAACAGGCGGCCGTTGTTGTGCAGATCGTGCACCGTCGGCTGGTAGGGCTTCTGCAGCGGCCACATCTTGGCATGCGCCGGCATCATGCCGCCCTTCCTCAGATTGCAGGGCGAACAGGCGGCGACCACATTTTCCCATGTCGTCGCGCCGCCGCGATGGCGCGGGATGACGTGGTCGAAGGTCAGGTCGTCGGGCGTGCCGCAATATTGGCATTGGAAGCGGTCGCGCAGGAAGACGTTGAAGCGCGTGAAGGCCGGATGCCTGGACGGCTTCACATAGGCCTTCAGGCTGACCACGCTCGGCAGCTTCATCGAGAAGGTCGGCGACGACACCGCGTGCTCGTATTCGGCGACGATGTTCACCCGGTCGAGGAAGACGGCCTTGATGGCGTCCTGCCAGGACCAGAGCGACAAGGGGTAATAGCTGAGCGGACGGTAATCCGCATTCAGCACCAGTGCTGGAAGCCCATCCGGAGATACGGCAACCGTCACGTGTTTACCTCCTTGGTTCTAGACCCGAACGGCGGGGATACTGTAAGCCTGACATGACAGGGATGTGAAGCGGATTGTCGCGTCGCCGAAGCGTCAAAAACGCATGATTTTAATGCTTTTTTGCAGATTCAGGCCGGCGGCGCGGCGTCCCGGCCCCTGGTTTCGCGATAATAGGACCAGAAAAGCCGCGATGCGACACCTCGCCAGGGGCTCCATGATTCGGCCAATGCGATCAGTGCTTTCTCGGGTGGGCGCGGGTCGATGCCGAGCGCATGACCGACCGCCGTTTGCAGCGCGACATCACGCGCGGGGAAGATATCGGGGTGGCCCGCGGCAAACAACAGATAGACTTCCGCCGTCCAGGGACCAATGCCCGGCACCGCCGTCATCGCCGTAATGGCTTCGACAGCGTCGAGCGAACAAAGGTGATGAAGGTCGAGGCCGTCGGCCACGGCCTGGGCAACCGCGACCAGGCCGCGCTGCTTGGGCCGTGACAGGCCGGCTTCACGAAACACGGCCTCGCCGGCGGCCAAGATCGCCTGCGGCGTCAGCGGGTCGACAAGCCTGGTCAGCCGGCCGAAGATCGCATCTGCACTGGCGCGCGACACCTGCTGCGAGACGATGATCGAGGCCAGGCTCCTAAATCCAGGCTCGGAAAGCCTGAGCGGCACCTCGCCCGCCATGCCGCGCACCTTGTCCAGGCGCGGGTCGATCGCGCAAAGCGCGTCGAGCCCGCGGGCGATGTCGTCGAGTGTGCCGATGCGTTGCATGGTATCCTTGTCCGCGAATGTGCCGCAAGGTAGCAACTGCCAAAACCGCCGCACAACCCGATTGCCGCTCGAGACATGACGCTCCTGACATTCCGCTTCGCGCCCAGCCCCAACGGCGAACTGCACCTTGGTCATGCCTATTCGGCGCTGCTCAACCAGAAATTGCAAAGGCGAATGACGGTCGCCTGCTGCTGCGCATCGAAGACATCGACACGACGCGCTGCACGCGGCAATTCGAGGCGGGCGTGCTGGCCGATCTGGAATGGCTGGGTCTCGATTGGGAGGAGCCGGTGCGCCGCCAGTCCGGGCATTTTGCCGAGTACGGGACGGTGCTCGACCGGCTGATGAGCGAGGAACTCGTCTATCCGGCCTTCATGAGCCGTGGCGAGATCCGCGCCTTCATCACCGACAGCGAAATGCGCGGGCGCGACTGGCCGCGCGACCCTGACGGCGTGCCGCTCTACCCCTCGGCCGACAAGGCGCTGCCGGTCAGGGAACGCAAGCGGCGGATAGCCGAAAATGCTCCCTTCGCCTGGCGGCTCGATGTCGGCGCCGCCATGGCGCGTGTCGGCAGGGATCTCGCATGGGCCGAATTCACCGACGAGACGCTGTCGGCGACGCGCGCGGTCGCCGCCCGCCCGCGGGACTGGGGCGATGTGATCGTGGCGCGCCGCGACATCCCGACCAGCTACCATCTTGCCGTCGTCATGGACGATGCCCTGCAAGGCGTCAGCCATGTCGTGCGCGGCCAGGACCTGTTTTCCGCAACGGGCGTGCAGCGCCTGCTCCAGGAGCTTCTGGGGCTACCGCAGCCCACCTATTTCCACCACCGGCTCATCCTCGGGCCGGATGGGCGAAAACTGTCGAAGAGCCTCGGCGACACCGGCCTTGCCAAGCTGCGCGATGCCGGCGCATCACCTGATGATATCAGGCGAATGGTGGGGCTTTGACCTCTCGGCTGGTCCAGAAAATCGCACTGCCCGTTGAATTCCAGTGATGCATGGATCAATCGTTTCGTTTTGCGCGCCGGTTTGAACGGTACTAGAGCAGCGCCACGGTCAATTCTCACCAGCGTGGCGGTCTCCGGAAAAATGCGCAGCATCAAGCGGTTCATCCCCGCCACCTTCGTCGTCTTGTGGGCGACCGGCTTCATCGGCGCCCGCTACGCCATGCCATGGGCGGAACCGTTCACCTTCCTTGCCGCACGGTTCGTGATAGCCGCGATCCTGCTGGCCGTCCTGACGCTTGTGCTGGGCTCGAAACGAGCCACCCGCAAGCAGGCACTGCACGCCACCGGCGCCGGCGTGCTGATGCATGGCGTCTATCTCGGTGCCGTCTTCTGGGCCATCCACAGGGGCATGCCAGCCGGTTTTTCAGCCTTGATCGTCGGCCTGCAGCCGCTGATCACGGCCGTGCTTGCCGGGAAGTTCCTCGGCGAGGCCATCCTGCCGCGCCACTGGCTTGGCCTCGGCATCGGCCTGATCGGCATCGTCATCGTGCTGTGGCCCAAGCTCGGCGCGCTCGGCGGCGGGGTGACGGCGGCGACATTGATCGCTTCGCTGGTCTCGGTGCTCGGCATGAGTGCCGGCACCATCTGGCAGAAGCGCTTCGCTTCCGGCGGCGACCTCGTCGTAGCCACCATGTGGCAATATGTCGGCGGTGCCTGCCTGATGATCCTTGCCGCGCTCGCCATCGAAACCCACACCGTCATCATCAACGGCGAACTGATCTTCGCCATGGCCTGGCTGGTGCTGGTGCTGTCGCTCGGCGCCATTTTCCTGCTGATGGTGATGATCCGCGACGGCGAGATGTCGAAAGTCGCCTCGCTCTTCTACCTGGTGCCAGCGGTGACGGCGATCATCGCCTGGGCACTCTTCGACGAGCAGCTCAACGCCCTGCAGATCGTCGGCATGGCGATCACGACCTTCGGCGTCGGCCTGGCAACGGCTCGGCAGGCCAAGGGAAGAACTGTGGAATTGAGGAATTGAGGAATTGAGGAATTGAGGAATTGAGGAATTGAGGAATTGAGGAATTGAGGAAGAAGCATACAGCGCCAGATATGGCCCGCTTTTTCTTCAATTCTCCAATTCTTAAATTCCTAGTTCCTCAGCCGTCATCCCACCCGCGCACGTGCCTCCAGATAGCGGCTGATCGCGGCATTGAGCTCGCCACCGAGGATGAAGATCGCCGAGACGATGTAGAGGAAAACCACCGCGATCATGATCGAGGCGAGACCAGCATAGGTCGTCACATAGGACGAGAAATGGTCGAGATAGGTGGCGAATATGGTCGAGCCGATAAGCCATGCGGCCAGTGTGAAGATGATGCCGGGCACCAGCGAGACGAAACGGCGCTGGCCGGCCGGCAGCCAGTAGTGGACGGCAAACAAGCCGCCGATGATGACGGCTGAGGCGATGACGTAGCGCCACAGCGTGATCGTGCCGGTATAGGGCTTGATCCACTCGAAATGGGCTTCCGCCAGCCGCGCCAGCAGCGGCGCGAACACCAGGAGCACGCTGATTGCCAGGAACCCGGCGGTCGCGATCAGCACGAAGAAGATGCTCTGCACCCGGCGATAGATGATGCCGCGCGTCTCCGTGACGCGGTAAGCCCGGTTGAGCGACGTGCGCAGCGCCTCGATGCCGTTCGAGGCGAAATAGGCCGCCAGCAGCACGCCGTAGGTCAACAGGTCGGTGCGCCTGACGGTCAGCACGTTCAGCACCTCATGCGCGATCGGCTTGGCGATCTGATCCGGCCAGGTGTCGAAGACCAGATGCACGGCCGTGTCGGCGAAGGCCTGGGCGCCGAGGAAGCTGCCCAGCGTGGTGGCGAAGATCAGGAACGGAAACAGCGCCATCAGCGAGGTGATCGCCAGATGGCTGGCCATCGCCCAGCCGTCATCGGTATTGAAATGGCCGATCGCGTCGTAGAGCACGCGGCGCAGGGCGACAATATTCCGCAGCAAGAACGCGCGCTCCCTTCGATTGTCTCGACGCCGCGAATATGGGAAGTGAATGCGGCAAATGGCAACCCTTCGTCAAACCACGAATTCGCCCGCAACAGAGTTGCGCACCATCATCGTCACCGGTGCGTCCTCCGGCATAGGCGCTTATTGCGCACGCGCATTGAAGGCCGAGGGCTGGCGGGTGTTCGCGACGGCGCGAAAACCCGAAGACATCGCCGCTCTCGAAACCGACGGCATCGAGGCCTTCCATCTCGACTACAGCGATCCGGGTTCGATCGCCGCCCTGGTGACTTCAGTGCTCGAACGCACCGGCGGAAGGCTGGACGCGCTGTTCAATAACGGCGCCTACGCGCAGGCCGGCGCCGTCGAGGACTTGTCCGTGGCGGCGCTCAAGCAGCAGTTCGAGGTCAATTTTTTCGGCTGGCATGACTTGACCCGCCGTCTGGTGCCGGTGATGCGCCGCCAGGGCCATGGCCGCATCGTCCATTGCTCGTCGATCCTTGGCCTGGTGCCGGTGCGCTTTCGCGGCGCCTATTCGGCATCGAAGCATGCGCTCGAGGCCCTGATGCTCTGCCAGCGCCAGGAACTGGAAGGCAGCGGCGTCCATGTTTCGCTGATCGAGCCGGGGCCGGTGAAATCGAAGATCGCCAGCAACGGCCTGCCCTGGTTCCTGAAAAACATCGACCTCGAGAATTCCGTGCATCGCGTGGACTATGCGGCACAGTTGGAGCGGCTGCGCGCCGGCGGCAGCCAGTCGGCGCTGAAGCCCGGGCCGGAAGTGGTCTACAAGGTTCTACGCCATGCACTTCTGTCGCGGCGCCCGCGCCCGCACTATGTGGTAACAGTGCCGGCCAGGATCGGCGCGGCGCTCAAGCGCTTGCTGCCGGCATCGATGCTCTACCGCCTGATGGCCAAACGCGCCTAACCCGAAACAACTGGAACGCAACATGGCAACCGTCTTCAACATCCTCGCCATTCTGGTCATGGTCGCCGTGGCAATCGTGCTGGTCCGCGGCCTCATCAACATGATGCGCGGCGGTTCCGGCGTCACATCGAACAAGCTGATGCAGGCGCGCGTCATGCTGCAGGCCGTGGCGCTGTTGCTGATCCTGCTGGCGGTGTATTTCACCCGCAAGTGACGTCGTTCAGGAGGCGATGTGGTCAAGCTCAACAAGATCTACACCCGCACCGGCGATGACGGCACAACGGGCCTCGGCACCGGCGAAAGGCGGCTGAAATCCGATCTGCGGGTGGATGCCTACGGCACGGTCGACGAAGCCAATGCCTGCATCGGCATGGCGCGCGTGCACACGGCGGGAACCCACCCGGCGATCGATGCCATGCTTTCGCGCATCCAGAACGACTTCTTCGACCTCGGCGCCGACCTGGCGGTGCCCGACGACGGCAAGCCGCTCGGCTATGAGCCCTTGCGGATCACCGCCGCGCAGACCGACCGTGTCGAGAAGGACATCGACCTCCTCAACAAGGATCTCCAGCCGCTCAAATCCTTCGTGCTGAACGGCGGCACGCCGGCGGCGGCGGCCCTGCATCTCGCCCGCACGGTGGCGCGGCGGGCCGAACGGCTGATGGTGGCGCTCGCCCAGGATCCGGCGGAACACGTCAATGGCGACGGGCTGAAATACATCAATCGCGTCTCGGATTTCCTGTTTGTCGCCGCCCGCGCGGTCAATGACAACGGAAATGCCGACGTGCTATGGGTTCCCGGCAAGAACCGCTGAACGGATCGAAAAGCGGAAGGGAACCAGACACGCATGTTCATCCCGCTTTACGACACCAACAGGCTTCGCCATATCCGGCTGCAATATGTGACGATCGGCCTGATCGTGGCCAACGCGCTGGTTTATTGCGCCACCGCACTCGGCGGCGAGAACTTCACCAATGCCGCCGTGCTCGGCCTCGGCTTCATCCCGTCCGTCGTCCACAACACGGCGGAACTCGACCCGCGCTTCATCGTCATCCCGGAAAGCCTGAGCTACCTCACCTACTCCTTCCTGCACGCCGACATCTTCCACCTCGGCGGCAACATGCTGTTCCTGTGGGTGTTCGGCGACAATGTCGAGGACGCGCTCGGCCATATCCGCTACCTGATCTTCTATCTCCTGTGCGCCGTCGCCGGCGCCGCCTTCCAGGGGCTGGTCGCATGGGACTCCCAAGTGCCGCTGATCGGCGCGTCCGGCGCCATCGCCGGCGTGGTCGTCGCCTATCTGATCCTTTATCCCAGGGTGAAGGTCTGGGTACTGGCCTTTGCCCGCATACCCCTTCGCATTCCGGCCTTCATTCCGCTCATCCTGTGGGTGCTGTTCCAGATCGTCATGTTCGCCGCTGGTGGCGAGGACCAGATTTCCTGGGCCTGCCACATCGGAGGCATCATCGCCGGAGCCGTACTGGTGCTTGTCCTGCGCAGCCGTGGCGTGCCGCTGTTTGCAGTCGCCGACGAGGATATCCCGGCCGCCGCTCCCGAGCCGCCGCCGCTCGCGGCCCGGCCGGCAACGCCCGAGCCGTCCGCCGCGACGACGCGCTGGGGCCGGGGAAACCCTTCCGGCCCGAACTGAACCGATTTGAGCCGCTTGCGGCGTATTGACGTCAAGGGTTGCCGCAACTACGGAAACGTCTCCGCCGCAGCCTAAAGGCGGGCAAAGACCAGAATTTCCATCCGGCCAGAATTCCGTCTGGCCGGAATTTAGTCAGGAATGTCGGCTTTCGACAACTCAGAAGGGGCGCAGGCTGTTATAGCGCGCCCAACTAGCGTGAAGAGGTGACAGGCAAATGAAGATCCTTGTGCCCGTGAAGCGGGTTGTGGATGCGAATGTGAAGGTTCGCGTGAAGGCTGATGGTTCGTCGGTTGAACTCGCCAACGTCAAGATGGCGATGAACCCGTTCGACGAGATCGCGGTCGAAGAGGCGATCCGGCTGAAGGAAGCCGGCAAGGCCGAAGAGATCATCGTCGTTTCTATCGGACCGCAGCAGGCGCAGGAAACCTTGCGCACCGCGCTCGCCATGGGCGCCGACCGCGCCATCCTGGTCAAGACCGACGAACAGACCGAGCCGCTCGGTGTCGCCAAGGTGCTGAAGGGCGTGGTCGATGCCGAGCAGCCCGGGCTCGTCATCCTCGGCAAGCAGGCGATCGACGACGACAGCAATCAGACCGGCCAGATGCTGGCCGCGCTTCTGGGCTGGGCTCAAGGGACATTCGCCTCCAAGGTCGTGCTCGACGGCGACAAGGCCAAGGTGACGCGCGAGGTCGACGGCGGCCTGCAGACGGTGGAACTGAAGATGCCGGCGATCGTCACCGCCGATCTTCGCCTCAACCAGCCGCGCTATGCTTCGCTGCCCAACATCATGAAGGCCAAGAAGAAGCCGCTCGACGAGAAGAGCCCGGCCGATTACGGCGCCGACGTCAAGCCGCGCCTCAAGGTCATCAAGACCGAGGAGCCGAGCGGCCGCAAGGCGGGCGTCAAGGTCAAGAGCGTCGCCGAACTTGTCGACAAGCTGAAGAACGAAGCCGGCGTGCTCTGAGATCGGAAGGAACAGATAACATGACCATTCTCCTCATCGCCGAACACGACAACGCCACCCTTTCCGACCAGACCGCCAAGGCGCTTTCGGCGGCCCTGCAGATCGGCTCGGACGTGCATGTGCTGGTGGCCGGCAAGAGCGCCAAGGGCGCGGCTGACGCCGCCGCCAAGCTCAAGGGCGTGAGCAAGGTGCTGCTCGCCGAGGCCGACGAACTCGCCGAGCACCTCGCCGAGCCGACCGCGGCACTCGTCGTGTCGCTGGCTGGCGGCTACGACACCATCATCGCGCCGGCGACCTCGTCGGGCAAGAACGTCACGCCGCGCGTGGCGGCCCTGCTCGATGTCGCGCAAGTGTCCGAGATTATCGAAGTGGTGTCGCCTGATACTTTCAAGCGGCCGATCTATGCCGGCAACGCCATCCAGACCGTGCAGTCGACCGACGCCAAGAAGGTCATCACCGTGCGCACCGCCTCCTTCCAGGCGGCACCCGAGGGCGGCTCGGCAGCGGTCGAGACGGTGAAGGCCGCAGCCAACCCCGGTCTGTCCTCCTTTGTCGAAAACAAGCTGTCGGAGACCGACCGTCCGGAACTGACCTCGGCCAAGATCATCATCTCGGGCGGCCGTGCGCTCGGCTCCTCGGAGAAGTTCCAGGAGGTCATCCTGCCGGTCGCCGACAAGCTCGGTGCCGCCGTCGGTGCGTCCCGCGCCGCCGTCGACGCCGGCTATGCGCCGAACGACTGGCAGGTCGGCCAGACCGGCAAGGTCGTCGCCCCCGATCTCTATATCGCGGTCGGCATTTCCGGCGCCATCCAGCACCTTGCCGGCATGAAGGATTCCAAGGTCATCGTCGCCATCAACAAGGACGAGGAGGCGCCGATCTTCCAGGTTGCCGACTACGGCCTCGTCGGCGATCTCTTCGTCGTCCTGCCGGAGTTGCAGAAGGCGCTTTGACGCTCTCTGGCAAAGCGTATTAAATACCAGGGGTGGGGTAGACGAAGTCGCCCCGCCCTTTTAGTTTGCACCGCACAAAAAGCAGGCCGCAAAGGCTAAAAGCAATTCCAGCAAAAGTGCGCAGCGGTTTTGCGTCCGGAATTGCGGTAAGACAAAGAGGTGGAGCGCTTTCGCGGTTCAGGCGGAAGGGCTCCGGACGGGATCGGTGTAATGAGCAAGATCGAGACGATCGGCATCATCGGCGCAGGCCAGATGGGCGGCGGCATCGCCCATGTCTCCGCGCTATCGGGCTATAAGGTGCTGATCTACGATATTTCGCCCGACCGCATCGAGAAGGGCATCGCCACCATCAGCGGCAACATGGCCCGCCAGGTGGGGTCCGGCAAGCTCGACGAGAAGCTGCGCAACCAGGCGATGGCGCGCATTGCGTCCGCACCGGCGATGGCCGATCTGGCCGGCGCCGATCTGGTGATCGAGGCGGCCACCGAGGACGAGACGGTCAAGCGCAAGATCTACGCCCAGCTCTGCCCGCAGCTCAATCCTGAAGCCATCCTGGCGACCAACACCTCGTCGATCTCGATCACGCGGCTCGCCGCGCAGACCGACAGGCCGGAACGCTTCATCGGCATACATTTCATGAATCCCGTCCCGCTGATGAAGCTGGTCGAACTGGTGCGCGGCATCGCCACCGAGGACCAGACCTTCGAGGCGGCAAAGACCTATGTGAAGCAGCTCGACAAGACGATCACGGTCTCGGAGGATTTCCCGGCCTTCATCGTCAACCGTATCCTGCTGCCGATGATCAACGAGGCAATCTACACGCTCTATGAGGGTGTCGGCTCGGTCGATGCCATCGACACCGCCATGCGGCTCGGCGCCAACCACCCGATG
The DNA here is from genome assembly GCF_055901595.1 of Mesorhizobium sp. WSM1386. NCBI lineage: Bacteria > Pseudomonadati > Pseudomonadota > Alphaproteobacteria > Hyphomicrobiales > Phyllobacteriaceae > Mesorhizobium > Mesorhizobium sp. WSM1386. The sequence continues at coordinate 1,591,786 of NZ_CM148373.1, read as the reverse complement.
GGACCGCTGCAGCTGGCCGATTTCATTGGGCTCGATACCTGCCTGTCGATCATGCAGGTGCTGCATGACGGCCTGTCGGACTCGAAATATCGCCCCTGCCCGCTGCTGGTCAAATATGTCGAGGCCGGCTGGCTCGGCCGCAAGACCGGACGCGGCTTCTATGACTATCGCGGCGAGCACCCCGTTCCGACGCGCTGACGCAATTCCAGGAAAAAGTGTGACGCGTCGGCCGTTCAGGATGCTGCGGCGAGCGGCTTGGATGGTTCCGACCTGTCGTCGTTGATCTTATCGTCCAGCGCCACGGAAACGCATCCGCGGCCGGCCGCCTTGGCCGCATAGCAAGCGGCGTCGGCCCTTGCGATGATCTCGTCGACTTCGCCGCAATCGGCGCAGATCGCGGTAAGCCCGATGCTCGCGCCGATCGCGTGCGGCCGATCATCCCAGGTGAAATCCAGGCCGGCTATCGCATCGATGATCGAGCGTGCCGCGATCCCGGCGCTAGCGGTCGAAGCCGATTTCAGGATGACTGCGAATTCGTCGCCACCCAGCCGCGCCACGATATCTTCAGGGTCGAGCACGCCGCGAACAGCCTCGGCGACCCGCTTCAGCAAAGCGTCTCCGGCAGCGTGACCGCCGGTGTCGTTGACCAGTTTGAAGTGGTCGAGGTCGATGAACATGAACTGATGCCTGCCGCCTCCAGCCGCCGCGGCGTCCTTACGGGCCTGATCGACCAATTCCTCCATGGTGCGGATGAAGCTCGAACGATTGGCAAGGCCGGTCAGCGCGTCGTGCGCGGCGGCATGGGCAAGCTGCCGCTGCAGGGCCCGCGCATCCGTGAAATCCTGGAAGACGATGACCAGCCCGCAGAATTCGTTGCGCTCGTTGATGATCGGCGACACCACCTGGCGGATGCTGCAGCGCGTGTCGTCGCGCCGGATGAGCACGGCTCGGCTGTTCTGGTCGGAGGGCGCCGCCGCTCCGATCGCCGGCCGTGCCACGCCGATCCTCTGCCCCGTCTCCTCGTCGACCGCCCAATAGACATGGCCGAGCGTCTTGCCGAGCGCCTCGTCGCCGGAAACGCCGGTCAGCTTCTCGGCGACCGGGTTCATGAAGGTGACGCGATTTGCGGCATCGGTGCAGATGACCGCATCACCGATGGACTGCAGCGTCACCCTGAGCCGTTCCTTCTCGTCGGCCAGCATTGCCGCTGAGACCGTCAGGCGCTCTTCGGCCTCCTTGCGCCGGGTGATGTCGGTCAAGCTGCCGATGGCCCTGGTCAAACGCCCGGCCGCGTCGCGTTCGATGGCTTTGCCGCGGTCGAGGATCCACACCCAGTGGCCGTCCTTATGACGCATCCTGAACTCGGCTTCGAAGAATTCCGTGTTGCCGTCGAGATGCGCCCGATCCGCAGTGGCAACAGCCTCGCGATCGTCGGGATGGATCATCGTCAGCCAATGGTCGGGGTCGCCATCGAGTTCGCCGTCGGCATAGCCGAGCATCTTGACCCAGGTCGAGGAGTAGGTCGTGCCGCCCTTGCGCATGTCGAGGTCCCAGACGCCTTGACCGGCGCCGGCCAGCGCGAAATTCCAGCGCGTTTCGGCCTCGGCAATACGCACCTCGGCCTGCTTGCGCGCGTCGATGTCCTCGATCTGCGACACGAGATAGAGCGGCCGCCCGCTTGTCTCGTCACGAATGACGGAGCCGGCAAGATGAGCCCAGATGGGTGTGCCGTCCTTCTTGAGGTAGCGCTTCTCGAACTGGAAGGCGTGGACGGTGCCCGCCTTCAGGCCGTCCATCGTTTCGCGCCCGATCTGCAGGTCGTCGGGATGCGTGATCTGGAAGAAGGTCAGCGCCTCGATCTCCTCGCGGCTGTAGCCAAGCATGGCCGCGAAGGCCGGATTGGCCTCGATGATGCGCCCGTCCAACCCGACGACCGCGATGCCGATCGCCGAATCTTCCATGGCCCGGCGGAACCGCTGCTCGCTCTCCGCGATCTGCCGCCGGTCGTCGGAGATGCGGCGAATGAACAGGCCGGCGAGGAAAAGCGCGCCGACCGCCACCGCGACCGACACTTGCAGGGAGAGCTTGAGCGCCTTGGCATCGAGGCTCAGCCTCGCGAGCAGGATCGAGGCCGCCACCATGGCAACGCAGGCCACAAGCAGCGCCAGCGCTGCCTGCCTGTAGACTCCTGGCCCGATGGTTCCTCGCAATGTCACGATCCGTGCCACCCCCGTGGGCAATCGCTTCTTCCCGTGAAAACCTTGAAGGATCGATTTTAAGGAAAGGTTGCGTCTGGGGTACTGGCGGCAGGGGAAACCGGCAAACAATTGCCGGCATGATTAAGGATCGGTATGCATCGGCCGGGACGCGGTATCGTGCTACCAGCGCACGAAAAACCGTCCGCCGAGCGCGCCAAGCAAGGCGAGCGCCGCGATCGCGATCGTATACCAGGTGGCAACGAAAAGCGGCGAATCGTCGAAACAGTGCGCGGCATAGAAGGTCGCGGCCAGCCCCCCGGCGAGCAGGCCCGCGACCGTGCCGGCTAGCACGGGCCGCGTCGGCGCGCCGTAACGCAGCATCCAAAGGAAGATCGCAAGCGGGCCGATCCCGATCAGCGGGATGAAGCCCATGCAGATCATCATGTTGGAGCCGACCATGCGAGTGCCCCACAGCGCCTCCGGCACCATGAAGAGCTCCAGGCCCACCGCCACGGCCACCAGCAGCGGCGCGGCAATCATGCCGGCCATGGCCCGGCCTGTCGCGGCACCTGGCGTCGATAGGGCGCGGATCAGGGCAAAGGCGCTGATGGCCAGCACGATGGTGAAAACGAATTTGGACAAAAAGCGCATCGTGTGCGCGGCCGCCATGAAGTCGGGACGCGGACCGATCGTGAGCAGGAAAACGACAGCCGCGATGACAATGGCCGCACCGGCGGCCAGCCACCACGCCGAGCGCAACGGCATCGCCTTGCTGCCTGCATCGGCGTCCAGGGCCTTGATGAGATCGTCCGTCCTCATGTCATTCCCGCCCGAATCGCCCCTGCCCAAATCTCTTGGCTATCGCGGCAAGCCCTCGATGCAGCGACACGCGCACCGCCGTCTCGCTGATGCCGAACTTCGCCGCCGTCTCGCCGATCGAGCGGCCTTCCACGGATATGGCCGAGACCACGGAACGCTGTGCCGGCGGTAGTCCGCCCAAGGCCCGGTTGATGTCGCGTTCGCTGACGGTCTCGGTTTCCGGCTCGGCGAACGTCTCGGCGATGTCGTCGACGTCGATCTCGATGCGCCGTCCGCGCCGCCGGAACGCATCGATAAGCTTGAAGCGGGCGATCGCATAGACCCAGGGCAATACCGGCGCGTCCTGGCGCCAGGTATGCCGTTTCACATGAATGGCCAGCAAGGTTTCCTGCACGACATCCTCGGGATCGACCCCGCCCTGCACGATCTTGCGCCTGACAAAACCGCGCACCAGCGCGGCGATCCGGTGCAGAAAGTCGGCGTAGGCCCTTTCATCTCCCGCGATCGCGGCCCGCAACAGCCGGGAAAGCTCGGCCTCGTCCTTGCCGCTCACAAGAGTTCACTCCCCGATTTTCGCGCTTCGGCACTGATTTGTTACGTGGCCGGCGAAATAATGTCCAAGCCAAACTACGGGCAAGTCACGAAAGTTTGCGGGTCCTGAAGCCCGGCCGCCCACCCCCTTACAGGCGCTGCGAGTACGCTTGGCGAAGAAGCCGCCTATCCGGCCTTCCATCACGTGGAATTGTCCCTGTCGTAGCTCAGCGACCGATTGAAGCAGATCGACAATGTTGACTACCGATGTCAGGTATAGATAGGTGCAGCGTGCCAAGACCAACGAGATCGAGGATGACGCCATGAAATACACCCTTTGCGCCCTTGCCGGTGCCACCGCGCTTGCAATCGGCCTGGCCGCCGGTCCGGCCATGGCCGAAGATGCCGGCATCATCGTCTACAACGCCCAGCACGAAAGCCTGGCCAAGGAATGGGCCGCAGGGTTCACCAAGGAGACCGGCATCAAGGTTACCTTGCGCAATGGCGGCGACAGCGATTTCTCCAACCAGATCGTCGCCGAAGGCACCGCCTCGCCCGCCGACGTGTTCCTGACGGAGAATTCGCCCGCCATGGTGCTGGTCGAGAATGCCGGCCTGTTCGCGCCAGTCGACGCCGACACGCTGGCCCAGGTCCCGCAGGACTACCAGGCGGCCAGCGGCAAATGGGTGGGTGTGGCCGCGCGCAGCACCGTTTTTGCCTACAACACCACCAAGCTCAAGGCCGACCAGTTGCCCAAGTCACTGCTCGATCTCGCCGACCCGAGCTGGAAAGGCCGTTGGGCCGCGTCGCCCTCGGGCGCCGATTTCCAGGCCATCGTCAGCGCATTGCTGCAGCTCAAAGGCGAGGCCGCCACGGCGGACTGGCTGAAGGCGATGAAGGCGAACTTCACCGCCTATAAGGGCAACAGCACCGTGATGAAGGCGGTCAACGCCGGCGAGATCGAAGGCGGCGTGATCTATCACTATTACTATTTCGGCGATCAGGCCAAGACCGGCGAAAACAGCAAGAACGTCGCGCTGCACTATTTCAAGAACCAGGATCCGGGCGCTTTCGTCTCCGTTTCCGGTGGCGGCGTGCTCGCCTCCAGCAAGCACCCGAAGGAAGCCCAGGCTTTCCTGAAATGGGTGACCGGCAAGGGCGGCCAGGACGTGCTGAAGAACGGAACCTCGTTCGAATACGCGGTCGGCAAGGGCGCGGAGTCCAATCCCAAGCTGGTGCCGCTGGTCGACCTGCAGGCGCCGAAGGTCGACGCCGCGACACTGAACTCCAAGAAGGTCACCGACCTGATGACGGCAGCCGGCTTGCTTTAGTTGCCGTTCGTCCTAATAAGGGCAACCGACCGTGCTCCCGCGGGACTTTGCCTTCCGCGGGAGCGTTTTGTTTTCGAGATGCATTCGTCCATGACGACACGCTGCGTTCCTGACCGCGACCGTGGTCCCATGATTGCCGCCGCCGCGCCGCAACCGATCGGCGCCTGAGCTGATGCAGTCGGCAGTCGATTTCGCGCGCCCGGGCCTGCCGCCGAAGGTGCGCCGAAAGGCGCGGCGACGCGCGGCACGCTGGCTCGTCGCCGCCGCAATCTTCGTCTCCCTGATGGCGCTGCTGCCGCTCGCCTTCATCGTATGGACCGCGATGCAAACGGGCTGGGAGACCGTCTCAGCGCTGGTCTTCCGGCCGCGGGTCGGCGAGCTGCTCGTCAACACCGGCCTGCTGGTGCTGTTGGCCGTGCCGATCGCCATCGTCCTATCGGTGGCGCTCGCCTGGCTGACCGAACGCAGCGACCTGCCCGGCGCCCGGTTCTGGGCCTGGCTGTGCGTGGCCCCACTCGCCATCCCCGCTTTCGTGCACAGCTACGCCTGGATCACCATGGTGCCCGGGCTGCACGGCCTGTGGGCCGGCGTGCTGGTGTCGGTGATCGCCTACTTCCCCTTTCTCTATCTGCCGGTGTCGGCGGCGCTGCGTCGCCTCGATCCCGCCCTCGAGGACGCGGCCGCGGCACTTGGCCTTGGACCCTGGCGCGTCTTCCAGCGCGTGGTGCTGCCGCAGCTCAGGCTCGCGATCTGCGGCGGCTCGCTGCTGGTCGGACTGCATCTGCTGGCCGAATATGGCCTCTATGTCTTCATCCGCTTCGACACCTTCACCACGGCGATCGTCGATCAGTTCCAGTCGACCTTCAATGGACCGGCCGCCAACATGCTGGCCGGTGTCCTGGTGACTTGCTGCTTCGTGCTTCTGGGGCTGGAAGTGCTGGTGCGCGGCGAGGAACGCTATGCCCGGGTCGGCTCCGGCGCGGCGCGGCATCAGCAAAGGGCGCGCCTTGGCCATGCCACCATCCCGAGCCTGGCCTTGCTTGCCGTCGTCACGCTGCTGGCGCTTGGCGTGCCGTTCGTGACCATCGGCCGCTGGCTGCTCGCCGGCGGCGCCGATGTCTGGCGGCTCGACGAGATCGGCCTGGCTCTCAGCCAGACGCTGTTCCTGTCGCTTGCCGGCGCTTTGCTTGCCACCGTCGCCGCCATGCCGATGGCCTGGATCTCGATCCGCGCGCCGGGGCCATTGCAGCGCCTGCTCGAAGCTTGCAACTACATCGTCGGCTCGCTACCGGGTGTGGTCATTGCATTGGCTCTGGTCACCATCACCGTGCGTATCGCCATGCCGCTCTATCAGACGCTGTTCACCATCCTGGTCGCTTATGCGCTCATGTTCCTGCCACGTGCCCTGGTCAGCCTGCGGGCGTCGATCGCCCAGGCACCGGTCGAGCTCGAGCGCGCCGCGTCCAGCCTCGGCCGGCGTCCGCTCAACGCGCTGTGGTCGACGACCATCCGCCTGTCTGCGCCGGGTGCGGCGGCCGGCATGGCCCTCGTGGCGCTCGGCATCATGAACGAGCTGACCGCGACCCAGATGCTGGCGCCGAACGGCACCCGCACGCTGGCGATGGCGTTCTGGTCCTACAGCGGCGAGATCGATTACGCCTCGGCCGCCCCTTACGCCTTCATCATGGTGGCGATGTCGCTGCCGCTGACCTGGCTGCTCTATGTCCAGTCGAAACGGATGGCCGGACGATGAGCTTTCTTGAACTCCGCGATCTGCACAAGCACTACGGCCCGGTCGCCGCACTGGCCGGCGTCGACCTCAGCATCGCCAGCGGCAGCCGCACGGCGATCGTCGGTCCATCCGGCTGCGGCAAGACGACCTTGCTGCGGCTGATAGCCGGCTTCGAGGCGCCGGACCAGGGCCGCATCGTGCTCGACGGCGAGGTGCTGGCCAATGGCGGCGTTGCCGTTCCGGCACATCGCCGCGGCATTGGCGTGGTGGCGCAGGACGGCGCCCTGTTCCCGCATCTGACCATATCGGACAATATCGGTTTCGGCATGAGCCGCAGCGAGGACAGGCGCGCCGAACGCATCGTCGAGCTCGCCTATATCGTCGGGCTGGACAAGGCGATCCTCAAGCGCCGCCCGCACGAGCTTTCCGGCGGCCAGCAGCAGCGTGTGGCGCTCGCCCGCGCCATGGCGATGAAGCCCAGGCTGATGCTGCTCGACGAGCCGTTCTCGGCGCTCGACACCGGCCTGCGCGCCTCGATGCGCAAGGCGGTGGCCGAACTGCTGGAGGCCGCCGGCATCACCACCATCCTGGTGACGCACGACCAGGCCGAGGCGCTGTCCTTCGCGGCCCAGGTGGCGGTCATGCGCGACGGAAAATTCTCGCAGGTCGGCACGCCGCGCGAGCTCTATCTTCGGCCGAAGGACAGGATGATCGCCGAGTTCCTCGGCGATGCCATCATCCTGCCGGCCAGGATATCGGGCGGCTTCGCCAGCTCGCCGCTGGGCCGCATCGCGGTCGACTCCCCGGACAGCCGCGATGTCGCCCGCATCATGCTGCGGCCGGAGCAGATCGCGCTGAAACGGACATCGCGCGAGGGCATGTCGGGCACCCCTGACATGCTGTTCGGCGAAGTGACGGAATCCGAATTCGCCGGCTCGACATGCACGATCGCGGTGCGGCTCCTCAACAATTTCGATCCGCCGGACGCCGCCGCCATCGGCAACACGCCGCTGATCCTGCGCAAATCCGGCATGGACGCACCGGCGGTCGGCGAGATCGTGCGGCTCACCGTGTCAGGCAAGGCGCACGTGTTCGCCTGAGGCTCCTATGCGGATGCAGCCTCAGTCCATCTCCGGTGCGATCCCCGGCAAGACGAGCGCGCCGGTCTCGGCTGAATAGACCGGCCACCGCTCGAGAAAATCGCAGCCATGCACGACCACGCGCTGGTTGGCGCTGTCGATGAGGATGACCGCATAGGAGGGCGGCGCCTGCTCGACGGTCTCGCCCGATCGGTCAAGCGCAAGTTCGAACCGAGCGTGCAGGCCGCGCTGCGCCGAGAACGGAATGCCGGCAACCGAGCCGGCGATGTCGCGATGGACATGGCCGAAGAAGATGTGGCGGACATTGCCATGGTCCCGCAGCAGTCCCAGCAGCCGCTCGGGTTGTTCGAGCGCCAGCGGGTCGAGCTGCGGCAGGCCGAGCGCGACCGGCGGATGGTGCAGGAAAATGTAGGCGGGCCTGCCGGCTGATTGTTCGAGCCGGGCTTCCAGCCAGGCAAGCCGCGTTCCGCACAGTTCGCCTTCGACGCGTCCTTCCGCCAGGCAGTCGAGGAACAGCAAGACTTCATCCCCGCTGTCATGGATCGACTGCACGAAGCCGTTCCCGTCGACCGGAATTTCCGGAAACGCAGCGACGAGATTGGCCCTCCTGTCATGGTTGCCCGGCAGCAGGCGCCAGGGCATCGGCAGCGTGCTCAGAGCCGCCCTGAGATCGGCATAGCTCTCCGGCGCGCCGGTCTCGGTCAGGTCGCCGGTGAAGACGCAAAGTGCGGCATCGGCGTGATGCGCATTGATGTGTGCGATGCATGAGGCCAGCCGCTGATGCAGGTCCGCGCCGAAGCGGCGCTCGCCTCTACGGCCAAGATGCACATCCGTGACCTGAATGATTTTCATGATGCTTTCCTGGAGGTGTCGAAGGCGAAGTCTGTCTCCGGCGATGATGGAGGCTTCGGGGTCAGAGCGCCGGTTCGGGAACGGAAGCCTTGAAGACATCGAGCCGGGTTCCCGTCTCCGACGAGAAGAAATGCATGTCATTGGGCGAAAGCATCAGGCCGACGGCACTGCCGGGCTCGGGGTGCACGGCCTCCGACGTCATCACCGAAAACGGCGCCCCGTCGAGATCGACATAGATGACACGCCCGGCGCCCAGTTCCTCGACCAGGTCGACTGAGGCCTTGAGGGAGCCCGTCGTGCCCGGCGCCACTAGCCGGACGGCTTCCGGCCGGATGCCCATCGCCACCTTGGTGCCGATCGGCAGGCCAGCGCGGGCCATGGTCAGGCGCCGGCTGCCGTCGAGCAGCGACAACCCGTCGAGTTCGACCGTGCCTTCGAGCATGTTCATTGCCGGCGCGCCGACGAAGGTGGCGACGAAGCGGCTGGCCGGGCGGGTATAGATCTCGCCAGGCGTGCCGACCTGCTCGACCCGTCCGCCATTCATCACCACCAGCCGATCGGCGAGCGTCATCGCCTCGACCTGGTCATGGGTGACGAAAACGGAGGTGGCATTCAGCCGGCAGTGCAGCTTGCGGATTTCCGACCGCATCTGCACGCGCAGCTTGGCATCGAGGTTGGACAACGGTTCGTCGAACAGGAACACTTTCGGTTCGCGGATCATGGCGCGCCCCATGGCGACGCGCTGCCGCTGGCCGCCGGAAAGCGCCATCGGCTTGCGGTCGAGCAGTTGTTCGAGTTCCAGCGTGCGCGCGACCGCCTGGATGCGCTGGGTACGCTCGGCGGCGGGAACGCCGGCGACCTTGAGCGAATAGCCGATGTTCTGCGCCACGCTCATATGCGGATAGAGTGCGTAGTTCTGGAACACCATGGCGCAGCCGCGCTCGCGCGGCTCCAGTCTGTTGACCACCGTGCCGTCGATCGCGATCTCGCCACCGGAGATATCCTCCAGCCCGGCGATCATGCGCAGCAGCGTGGACTTGCCGCAGCCCGACGGCCCGAGGATGACGACGAATTCGCCCGACGCGATATCGAGGTCGACGCCGTGCACGACCTGCGTCTTGGCGTAGTTCTTCTTGACGCCGCGTATTGTTATGGAGGCCATGTTTGTCTCCTTATTTTTCGGTGGCGATCAGGCCGCGCACGATCCAACGTTGCATGAGCACCACGACGGCCAGCGGCGGCAGCATGATGATCAGCGTGCCGGCCATGGCGATGTGCCATTCCGGAGTGCCGCCGACATTGGGAATGAGTTGCTTCAACTCGGTCACTGCCATCGCATGCGACTGGTCGGTTGTGATGAGCAGCGGCCACAGATACTGGTTCCACGCCCACAGGAACATGATGGTGCCAAGTGCCGCCATGTTGTTGCGCAACAGCGGTAGAAGGACATCGATGAAGAAGCGTAGCGGCCCGGCGCCGTCCATGCGCGCGGCCTCGGTCAGCTCGTCCGGCACGGTCAGGAAGAACTGCCGATAGAGGAACGTGCCGGTGGCGGTGGCGACCAGCGGCAGGATCAGTCCGGGGTAGGAATTGAGCAACCCAAGGCTGAGCGAGACCTGCACCCCCGACACCTTCTCGATCAGCCAACTCAAGCCTGTCACGTCGAGGATGGTCTGATAGGGCGACAGCACGTTGGCGACGACCGCGTAGGTCGGCACGATGCGCACTTCCAGCGGCAGCATCAGCGTCACGAAGATCAGCCAGAAGATGAACATCCGGCCGGGAAAGCGGAAATAGACGATCGAGAAGGCGGTGAGCGCTGAAATGATCACTTTGCCCGCCGCGACGCCGCCGGCGACGATGAAGCTGTTCAGTAGCTTGGGGCCGAGATCCGCCGTCACCCACGCTGTCTTGATGTTGACCCAGAAGTCGCTGCCCGGCAGCAGCGACATCGGCACGTCGTTGACGTCTTTCAGATTGTGCGATGCCGCGATAGCGACGATCAAGAACGGCGCGACGCAGAAGACAAAGCCTATGAACAGGATCAGATGCGTGAAGAAATTGAGGAATGGGGTGCGCTCGACCATGTCATCCTCACCCGTAGTGTACGCGCCGCTCGATGAAGCGGAACTGGAAGATGGTGAGCACGATGATGAGCAGCATCAGGATGATGCTCTGCGCGGCCGCGCCTGAATAATCGAGGCCTTTGAAGCCGTCGGAATAGATCTTGTAGACCATCAGGTTGGTCGCGTTCGCCGGGCCGCCGGCGGTCATGATGTCGACGATGCCGAACGAATCCTGAAAACTCTCGGTGATGTTGATGACCAGCAGGAAAAAGATCGTCGGCGTGATCAGCGGGAACTGAATATCCCAGAACCGCCTGATGACACCGGAGCCGTCCATCGCCGCCGCCTCGATCAGCGAACGCGGGATGGCCTGGAACGCGGCCAGGAAGAAAATGAAGTTGTAGCCGACATATTTCCAGGAGAAGGCGACGATGATCGACGCCATGGCATCCGCGCCATCGAGACCCGGATCCCAGATCCCCGGCCACATCCGGTTGATGACGGAAAGGAACCCCGCCTCCGGCGCCAGAATGAAGCGGAATGCCAGCGCCAGTGCCGGCGCGGCGATGCCGTACGGCCAGATCAGCACCACGCGATAGAAGCGCGAGCCGGTGAGTTGCCGATCGGTCAGCGCAGCGAGCACGAGCGCGATGAACATCGCCAGGCCGGTGCTGATCCCGGCAAAGACCAGGCTGGCGGTGATCGAGTTCCAATAGTCGGCATTGGACAGGATCGAGCGGAAATTATCGAGCCCGACCCAGATATTGCCACCGCCCCAGGGCTGCTGCAGCGTCAGCGACCAGTATACGGCCTGGCCTGCCGGCCAGTAGAAGAACGTGAAGATCAGCAGCAACTGCGGCACCGCGAAGAGGATACCGATCGTCCATCTGCTGAAAGTAACGCGTTTTTCCATCGGTCCGCCGGCGCCGCTAGACAGCTAGCTCAAAGCAAAAGTGAGATTAATAACGAAATGGCCGCCCGTCGACCCAAGCGTGATCCCGAAACGGGAGGTCAAGCCTGGAAGCGTCCGCGGGCGGCCATGAGTTCGTCGCGATCAGGGCAAGGTCTTGCCCGGATAGGTCTGCTGAAAGCGGTCGAGGATGGCGTCGCCATTCTTGACCAGCGTGTCGAGACCTTCCTGGACACTGACCTTGTTGGCGAAGATCGCCTGCATCTGCGTGCCGAACTCGGCTCGGATCTGAGTGAAATTGCCCAGGCGGATACCGCGGGTGATCTCGGTCGGCTCGGACGCGATCAAACTGGCGATCGCGACCTCACGCCCCTTATAGGGCGCCTTGTCGTAGAACCCCTGGCCCTTCATGTAATCGAAGCCCGACTTGGTCACCGGGATGTAGCCGGTGTTGGTCGACCAGAACAGCGCCGTCTTCGGATCGTGGATGAAGTTGAGGAACGCCGCCGCGCCCTTGTATTCCGCATCCGACTTGCCCGAGAGAACCCAAAGCGAAGCGCCGCCGACGAGCGAATTCTTGCGCTCGGTGCCGGCATAGACCGGCAGTTCGGCGACATCCCAGTTCATGCCTTCCTTTTGGGTCCTGCCGACGGTGCCGTGGTCGCCGACCGAGGTCAGGATGACCTGGCAGGTGCCGGAAGCGAAGGCCTGGACCATGTCCTGCCCAAGATCCTTCGACTTGATCTTGATCAGGCCGGAATCATACCACTTCTTGAGATCGGTGACATATTGGACGAACTTGGTCTTGTTGACTTCGAGACGGGCGTCGAGGCCGTCATAGCCGTTGTTCTTGGTGGCGATCGGCTGGTTGTGGATCGCCGAGAACTGTTCCATCAACTGCCAGCTTTCGTTGGCCGAGATGTTGATCGCCATCGGGCATTCATAGCCGGCGTCCTTCATGGCCTGAAGGTCGGCGCCGACGTCTTCCCAGGTCTTCGGTGCTTCGGTCTTGCCGATCTTGGCGAAGGCGTCCTTGTTCCAGTACATCAGCGCGGTCGAGGAATTGAACGGGAAGGACAGCATCTCGCCTTTCGACGTCGCGTAGTAGCGCGCGATGCCGGGGAAATAGTCCGCGTAGTCGATCTTGTAGCCATTCTCTTCCATCAACTTGTCGGCGGGCTTGTAGGCGCCCGACAGCATCATGGTGGCGGTGCCGACGTCATAGACCTGGACGACGGTGGGCTGTTTGCCGGCCCGGAATGCGGCGATGGTGTTCTGAAGCGTGGCGTCGTAATTGCCCTGGCTGGTGCAGACGACTTCATAGTCCTTCTGCGATTCGTTGAAGTTCTTGCACATCGTGTCGACGACGCGGGCGAGGTCGCCCGAAAGGCCGAACCAGAAGTCGAATTTCACCGGCTCCGCGAAGGCAGGAACCGCCAGCGCGCTGCCGAGCGCGCCAGCGGCAAGGGCAGCGAGGCCCCGCTTGAAGATGGTCATGATTTCTTCCCTCTTGAATGGCTGTTGACAAGGGTCTTGCGCAAATCCTTGCCCGCTCTCTTAGAGAAGGTATGTGACAGTTCTGTTGTGGCCTCTCGGGCCTGTGGACAGCCAGTCTTTCCTCCCCCTCGGCGGTTGCCCCGGCATGAAAACGTCACACCGGCGCCCTAGGTAGCTAGGGCGGCTGTCGAGGACGTAAAGACCGTCAAGGGCCGTCATGATTAACCGGCTAAAGGGATGATGAAATGCTGGTGCGGAAGCTGACGCATGTACCCGTCGCCAACAGGCAGGCCATGTGCGACAGGCAGGCCATGTGCATGAAGCCCTGGCAGTGACCGTTCGCCTGAAATAGCTGGCTTCGGCCGGAATATCCCGTTGCCGCGGCGCGGCTACGTCCGTGGAGCACGCTGTGGTTGCAGGCGTCTTCATAGATCCTTCAACGGCCAAGCATTAATCAGTCATATCTCCGGTTTTATTTCCAAGGGGTTGGGGGAAATAAGATGTTGACGGTCTATAATTGTATCGTGAACCAGCACGATCTGAGACTGGTCGCACTCGCCGCGCTGATCTGCGGTATTTCCTGTTTCTCCGCCGTCAACCTGCTTCACCACATCAGTCGCTCGACCGACCGGAACCGTCTGGTCTGGCTGATGATCGCGGCGACCTCGACCGGCTTCGGTATCTGGGCAACGCATTTCATCGCCATGCTTGCCTTCACGCCGGGCATACCGAGCGCCTACGATCCGGAGCTCTCCGTGCTCTCGCTCGCTGCCTCGGTCGCACTGACGGCGGCCGGCATGTGGATCGCCACCTTGCGGGACGAGTTCGACCATCATCTCGTCGGCGGCGCCATCCTGGGCGGCGGTATCGCCGCCATGCATTACATCGGCATGGCGGCATTCGAGGTCCAGGGCCGGATCGAATGGAACCTGCTGCTTGTCGCCGCTTCCCTGCTCTCCGGCGTGGCGCTCGCGGCGCTGGCGCTGCGTACCGTTCTGCGCCGCCCCTCTCTGTCGGCGACATCGGTCGGCGCGCTGCTGCTGACGCTGGCGATCTGCATCTTGCATTTCATCGGCATGGGCGCGGTCTCGATCTTTCCCGATTCCTCGATCGTCATATCCGAATACACCATCGAGCCGACCTCGCAGGCTTTCGCGGCCGCTGCCGCCACGCTGGTGATCCTGGTGTTGTCGGCATCGGCGCTGTTGATCGATCTGCGCTTTCGCCGCCAGAAGCTCGAGGTAGACCGCATGCACGGCCTGGCCAACGCCGCCGTGGAGGGCCTGATCGTCTGCGACGGCAACCGCATCGTCAGCGCCAATGACAGCATGGGCAAGCTGACCGGCACGGTGGCCGCAATGCTGAACGGCACGGAGCTGGACGGTCTCTTCGACGAACACGCCGTATCCGGCACGGCCAGCCTGGAGGGCCAGCCGCGAGAGGCGGAGTTGAAAAACCGCGACGGAACGCGAATTCCCGTCGAGCTGATCGCCCGAAGCATCGATTATTGCGGCAAGCCCCACAATGTCATTGCCGTCCGCGACATCCGCGAACGCAAAAAGGCGGAGCAGGAGATCCTTCGCCTCGCCCATTTCGACCCCTTGACGGGACTTGCCAATCGCCGCTCCTTTTCCGGCCGTCTCGACGCGGAAATCGCGTCCATGAACCGCATCGGGAACACCGGCGCAGACGTCAAGGGCAGGCATCTTGCACTCCTGCTGCTCGACCTCGACCGCTTCAAGGAGGTGAACGACCTCTATGGACACGGCGCCGGCGATGCGATGCTGCAGAGGGTGGCAAGCTGCGCTGCCGGCGTTCTGCGTCCCGGGCAAATGCTGGCGCGCCTCGGCGGCGACGAATTCGCCATCATCGCCCCCAACCTGCCCGACCCGCAGGCGGCGGGCCGCATCGCGGGCGCAGTGCTCGCCGCCATGCGCGAGGAAAACCGGGCAGCCGTCGGCGGCGGTCTGGTCTCGGCCAGCATCGGCATAGCGATCTATCCGCTCGATGCCGATGACCAGACCAGCCTGATCAGCCATGCCGACACGGCACTCTATCGCGCCAAGACCGAAGGCAGGGACACCTATCGCTATTTCGAGGCGTCGATGGGTGCCGAGGCCCGCGACAAGCGTGTGATGGAGCACGAATTGCGCCAGGCCGTGGCGCGTGGCGAATTCTATCTCGTCTATCAGCCGCAGAAGGAGATCAGCAGCGGCAGGATGGTTGGCTTCGAAGCCCTGATCCGCTGGCGCCATCCCGAGCGTGGCGAGGTCTCACCCGCCATATTCATCCCGGTGGCCGAGGACAGCGGCGCCATCGGGCAGATCGGCGACTGGGTACTCGAGGCTGCCTGCGAGGAGGCCGTCCGCTGGGAAAACCCGCTCATGGTCGCCGTCAACGTCTCCGCCGTACAGCTCCACAATCCCAATTTCAGCCGCAGGGTCCATGAGACCTTGCTGAAGACAGGCCTTGCAGCGACAAGGCTGGAACTCGAGATCACCGAAACCGCGCTGGTGAAGGACATGCCGCGCGCCCTGGCAACCCTGCGGCAGGTCAAGGCGCTTGGCGTGCGCGTGGCCATGGACGATTTCGGAACCGGCTATTCCTCCCTCTCCAACCTGCGCGCCTTCCCCTTCGACAAGATCAAGATCGATTCTTCCTTCATCAAGGCGGTGGACACCAACGGCCAGGTCGCGGCGATCGTGCGCGCCGTGCTGGGGCTGGGGCGCGGCCTTGGCCTGCCGGTCCTGGCGGAGGGCGTCGAGACGCTTGGCGAGTTGAAGTTCCTGGACGCCGAGGCCTGTGAGATCGGCCAGGGCTATTATCTCGGCAAACCGGCGCCGATCGAGGCATTCGACGACCTGACCGGCCTCGGCAAGCGCGCGTCGCTGCGCGCCGACCGCCAGGGTGGCAGCCTCCTATTGCTCAAGCCAAACGTGCGTTCGGCGTAAAGCGGTCGCTTGAAGCCGAATTCTGTTGGCGTCACGATCCGAGTGCCGTCTCGATCAGCCGTTTGGCATCAGGACCCGACCACTCGGCCGGCCCGTTCATATGGGCGATCAGGCAGCCATCGCCGTCGATCAGCATGGTGACGGGAAGGCCGAGCGCCAGACCGCGCGACTTGAGGTCGTTGAACAGCGCCATCGTCGAATCGCGGTAGTAGCTGAGCGTCTCGACACCGGTATCCTTGAGGAATTTCTTCGGCTTCACATCGTCGCCTGTATCGACATTGACGGCGACCACCTGAAAGGCGTCGCTGCCTTTTTCCTTCTGCAGGGCATCGAGCGCCGGCATTTCGGCACGGCAAGGCGCGCACCATGTCGCCCACAGATTCAGCAGCACCGTCTTGCCGGCATGGTCGGCGATCGTCATCGGCTTGCCGTCCGGCCCGTTGAACGCGAGGCGCTTCATGGATTGCGGCGGATCGGCCGGCAACAGCGCCGCAACCTCGCCGGTGGCAGCGGCGGCGACCTTCTTGGCACGGTCGCTCTTGGCGGCGCAGGCGACGTCGTCCTTGCCGTCGTCGGCGGCCGCTTGCGGCGCGGCGTTGTTGCCAGACCGGCTCTCGCTGACATATACCGCGACCGCGCCGGCCAGCACTCCCGCCACCAGGGCGGCGAGGATCAGGCGCGGGGCCGGGAAAAATCTGTTTCCGTCTGCCATTTTCTCAAAACTGCTCCGAAGCACGGGTTTTATAGCGATGAGCGACAAGAAGACCAGCAACCAGATGTGGGGCGGACGATTTGCCTCGGGTCCGGCCGCGATCATGGAAGCGATCAACGCATCGATCTCGTTCGACCGCAAACTCTATGCGCAGGACATCAGAGGCTCGATCGCCCATAGCGAGATGCTGGCGCAAACGGGCATTATTTCGGCGGCCGATCAAGAAAAAATCGCTCACGGCCTGAACACGATCCTGAAAGAGATCGAGGCCGGCAGCTTCGAGTTTTCGACCCGGTTGGAAGACATCCACATGAATATCGAGGCTCGCCTCGCCGACCTCATCGGTCCGGCGGCAGGCCGGCTGCACACCGCCCGCTCGCGCAACGACCAGGTGGCGGTCGACCTGAGGCTCTGGGTCAAGGACGAGTGCTTTCGCGTCGCCGAAGCATTGAAGGGCCTGATCGGGGCGCTGCTGGAACGCGCCGAGGAACACGCGGCGACCGTGATGCCGGGCTTTACCCATATGCAGGCGGCGCAGCCGGTGACCTTCGGTCACCACTGCATGGCCTATGTCGAGATGTTCGGGCGCGATCTGTCGCGCGTGCGCGACGCCATCGAACGGATGGACGAGAGCCCGCTGGGTGCTGCCGCCCTGGCCGGCACCAGCTTCCCGATCGACCGCCACCAGACCGCCAGGGCGCTCGGCTTCCGCGAGCCGATGCGCAATTCGCTGGACAGCGTTTCGGACCGCGATTTCGCGCTGGAGTTCCTGGCGATGGCGGCGATCTGCGCCACGCATCTGTCGCGGCTCGCCGAGGAGATCATCATCTGGTCGACGCCGCAGTTCGGCTTCGTCAGGCTGTCGGACTCGTTTTCCACCGGCTCCTCGATCATGCCGCAGAAGAAGAACCCCGACGCCGCCGAACTGGTGCGCGGCAAGACGGGCCGCGTCAACGGCCATCTGGTCGGCCTGCTGACGGTAATGAAAGGCATGCCTTTGACCTATGGCAAGGATATGCAGGAAGACAAGGAATCGGTCTTCGATGCCGCCGAGACGCTCGACCTGATGCTCGCCGCGATGACCGGCATGGTCTCGGACATGACGGTCAACGCCATGGCGATGAAGAAAGCCGCCGGCTCCGGGCACGCCACCGCCACCGACCTTGCGGACTGGCTGGTGCGCACGCTCGGACTGCCGTTCCGCGAGGCGCATCACGTCACCGGCCGCGCGGTGGCGCTGGCCGAGGAGAGGAAGGTCGGGCTGGAGAAGCTTTCGCTGGAGGATCTGCAGTCGATCAACCCCGGCATCACCTCGGATATTTTTTCGGTGCTGGCGGTGCAGAACTCGATCAAGAGCCGCACCAGTTTCGGCGGCACGGCGCCATCGGAGGTGAGGAAGCAGATCCGCGCCTGGAAAAAGCGCATCGCAAAGGCGTAATACCCGGATATTGCGATCGGCAATATGCCGACATTGCGATCGGCAATATCAGGATATTGCGAACAACAATATCCGGGGTGCAATGCGCCGAGAACTCGGCTAAAAGCGGCGGCTGGCAAACGTTTCGGACGGATGGATCGATGACCGGAAGCAGGATTTTGGTGACGCTGACGCTTCTGGTGGCGGTCGCCGCGGTGACGGCCTGCGGCCGCAGGGCCGGTCTCGATACACCCTACGAGGCGGCCGTGCAGGCCCGCAAGGATGCCGAGAAGGCCAAGCAGCCCGTGCCGCCGGAGCCGGAAAAACCGGTCAAGGACAAGAAGTTCTTCCTCGACCCGCTGATCTAGAGCCGAAGAGAGCGGGTTTGGTCTTCCAAACCTGATCTCACAGTGCCCCAACTTTCCGGAAAACACTCTCGTGAACCATTTCGATTACCGCGACGGCGTGCTGCATGCCGAGGACGTGGCGATACCAGATATCGCCGCGGAGGTCGGCACGCCGTTCTATTGCTATTCGACGGCCACGCTGACCAGGCACTACCGCGTATTCGCCCAGGCCTTTGCCGGGCTCGACGCGCTGGTCTGCTATGCCATGAAGGCGAATTCCAACCAGGCGGTGCTGCGGACGCTGGCGAGGCTCGGCGCCGGCGCCGACGTGGTGTCGGAAGGCGAGTTGCGCCGGGCACTGGCCGCCGGCATCCCGGCCGGCAAGATCCTGTTCTCAGGCGTCGGCAAGACGGCGCGTGAAATGGATTTTGCGCTCACCGCCGGCATCCTTTGCTTCAATGTCGAATCCGAGCCGGAACTCGAACTCCTGTCCTCCCGCGCCGTGGCTCTCGGCAAGGTGGCGCCGATCTCGTTGCGCATCAATCCCGATGTCGACGCCAGGACCCACAAGAAGATCTCCACCGGCAAGGCGGAGAACAAGTTCGGCATTCCGTGGCAGCGGGCGCGTCAGGTCTATGCCCGCGCTGCCGAATTGCCGGGCATCAAGGTCACCGGCATCGACACCCACATCGGCAGCCAGATCACCGAATTGCAGCCCTTCGACGATGCTTTCGCGCTGCTTGTCGATCTGGTCGGTGCACTGCGCGACGACGGCCACGCCATCGAGCATATCGATGTCGGCGGCGGCCTCGGCATTCCCTACCGCGTCGACAACAACCCGCCTCCGCTGCCCGATGCCTATGCCCAGATCGTCAGGAAGCATGTCACCAAGCTTGGCCTCAAGGTGATGTTCGAACCGGGCCGGCTGATCGTCGGGAATGCCGGCGTCCTCGTCTCGGAGGTGATCTTCGTGAAGGAAGGCGACGCCAAGAATTTTCTGGTCGTCGATGCCGCCATGAACGACCTGATCCGGCCGACGCTCTACGATGCCTTCCACGACATCAGGCCGGTCGTCCAGCCGCCGGCCGACACGCCGCGCATGATGGTCGATGTGGTCGGGCCGGTCTGCGAGACCGGCGATTATATCGGGCTCGACCGCGACCTGCCCAGGCTGAAGGCCGGCGATCTGGTAGCGGTTTCCACGGCCGGCGCCTATGGCGCGGTGCAGGCCGGCACCTACAACACGCGTCTTCTGGTGCCTGAGGTGCTGGTCGATGGCGACCGTTTCCACGTCGTGCGTCCGCGTCTGACCTATGACGATTTGATCGGGCTGGATTCGGTGCCCGATTGGCTGGCATAGAGCGTTTCACCGTTTCACCGAAACGGCGAGCCGCTCTGTCTCCTTGTTTTGACGCAATTCCGTACGGAAAACCGCGCACACTTTTCCTGGAATTGCTCTAGAAGCCGCACCGCCTGTCGAGCTATAGCCGGTTCTGGATGAGCGCCCTTGTATCGGCGATCCTGTCTTCGTCACGCCGATAAAACGTCCATTGCTTGATGCGCTTGGTGCGCAGCAGACCGGCATGGGTAAGCACGCGCATATGCTCGGAGAGCGTCGCTTGCGTAATGCCGAGCTTCTCCGCGATCAGCAGCGCGCAAACGCCGTCCTCGACAAGATCGCCGTCTGCCTGGGCCGGGAAATGCGCGCGCGGATCCTTCAACCAGTCGAGGATTTGCAGCCTGCGCTCGTTGGCAATCGCCTTGAAGATATCAACCTCTTGCATTTAGCTATTTTGCCAAGTTACTAATTACAGTCAATCCCGAGGAGATCGCCATGCCGCAAGGCAACACCGTCACACGCGAACGCATCGCCGCGATGGAGCCGCGCATTCGCCCCTATATCAGGCGCACGCCGGTGCTGCGCGTCGATATGGCCGACTTCGACCGGCCGCCGCTGGCGGTCGACCTCAAGCTTGAATGCCTGCAGCATTCCGGCTCGTTCAAGGCACGCGGCGCCTTTACCAATCTTCTCGAACGCCAGGTCCCCGAGGCTGGCGTCGTCGCCGCGTCGGGCGGCAATCATGGCGCCGCCGTCGCCTACGCCGCCATGCGGCTTGGGCACAAGGCGACCATCTTCGTTCCCGAAGTCAGCCCACAGGCCAAGCTGGAGCGTATTCGCTCCTATGGCGCCGAACTGGTCGTCGGCGGCGCCCGCTATGCCGAAGCGCTGGCCGCCAGCGAACGTTTCGCCGAGGAAACCGGCGCTCTGCAGATCCACGCCTTCAATCAGGAAGAGACGCTGGTCGGCCAGGGCACGCTCGGGCTGGAGATCGAGAGCGACCTGCCCGAGATCGACACGCTGCTGGTCGCGGTCGGCGGCGGCGGCCTGATCGGCGGCATCGCCGCCTGGTATGCAGGCCGCATCCGCATCGTCGCCGTCGAGCCGGAAGGCGCGCCGACACTTCACCGCGCCTTCGAGGCGGGTCACCCCGTCGACGCGCCGACGGAAGGCATCGCCGCCGATTCGCTGGCGCCAAAGCGCGTCGGCGAAATGATGTTCCCGATCGCCGAAGCCTTCGTCGAACGCTCCATCCTGGTCAGCGACGACGACATCATCGCGGCGCAGAAAGCGCTGTGGAACAGCGTGCGCATCATCTCCGAGCCGGGAGGTGCCGCCGCTTTCGCCGCGATCCTGTCCGGCCGCTACGCGCCGGCATCGGGAGAACGCGTCGCCGTGCTGGTCTGCGGCGCCAACGCAAACCCCGCCAATTTTTGATTGCAACCATTTCGGCCGGCTTCACGTTTTTTCAAACTGCCTCGCCTTTGCCGTGTTTGCTGGTATTCTTCGAGTCGTGAGGCTTGGGCTATTTTGCCCGTCCCCTGGAAGGGCCGATGAC
Source organism: Mesorhizobium sp. WSM1386 (assembly GCF_055901595.1). Lineage (NCBI taxonomy): Bacteria > Pseudomonadati > Pseudomonadota > Alphaproteobacteria > Hyphomicrobiales > Phyllobacteriaceae > Mesorhizobium > Mesorhizobium sp. WSM1386. Next base: position 1,570,426 of record NZ_CM148373.1, on the reverse strand, counting down.
GCAACGACCCACCTTCAGCAACGACCACGGCTTGGCCGGGCGCCTCGCCTTGAGCCGGCTGGCGACACGGGTCTCGATGGTGGTCGAGCGTGGCTGGCCGCTGCTGCTCCCGCTCGTCATCCTCGCCACCCTGTTCCTCAGCGCCTCCTGGTTCGGCATTTTCTCCCGGCTGCCGGATACGCTGCGCATCGGCCTTGTCGCCGCCTTCGGCGTCGCCGGGCTCGCCGCCCTCTATCCGCTGCGCTTCTTCCGCGTGCCAGGTGCTGCCGAGATCGATCGCCGCATCGAGGCCGCCAACAGCCTGCTGCACAGCCCCGTGCTGACACAGGCCGACCGGCCAAGCGGCCGGGAAAGCAGCTTCTCCCAGGCGCTCTGGCGCGAGCATCAGAAGCGCATGGCCGCAAAGCTCGACAGCCTCGGCGCCGATTTGCCGCGCACTCGCGTGCCGGAGCGCGATCCTTGGGGGCTGCGCGCCGTGGCGGCACTTCTGCTCGTCACCGCCTTTGCCTTCTCCTTCGGGCCGACGGGCGGCCGGCTAAGCGATGGGTTCATCGCCCATGGCACATACGACATCGTGCCGCCGCGTATCGATGCCTGGGTGACGCCGCCGGCCTATACCGGCAAGCCGCCGATCTTCCTGACCGCCGACGCCAACCAGGCTATGCCGACGTTTCATGTCCCCGAGGGTAGCGAGGTCTCCTTGCGCGTCACCGGAGGCTCGGGCGAGGAAACGCTCGCCTATGCCGACAAGGACGGCAACGCCCGCGCCATCGACCCGTCCAGCCAGCAGGCTGCCTCGGCCAAGCCGGCAGCAACCCCAGCGCCATCCTCCTCGCCTTCGAAGATACGCCAGTTCATCGGCAAGCTGACCGGCGACGGCACGCTGACGCTGAAGTCGGGTGAGGATCAGCTCGGCCGCTGGGCCTTCGCCGTCGTGCCCGACAAGCCGCCGCAGATCCGCTTCGTCGGCGAGCCCAAGCGCGCCGCCAACGGCGCTTTCGAGCTCAACTACCAGATCGACGACGATTACGGTGCCGCCAACGCCAAGGCGGTGTTCACGCTGGCCGACCCGCAGGCGCCGGGTGCACGCCCGCTCTACGGCCCGCCCGAGATGCCGCTGACGCTGCCGCGCCGCGGCGGCAAGTCGAATGCGGCCAAGACCTCGAAGGACCTGACAGAGCACGTCTGGGCCGGCAGCAGCATCAAGCTGACGCTCGTCGCCACCGACGACGCCGGGCACACCGCGTCGAGCGAGACCAAGACGCTGGTGATGCCCGAACGGCCGTTCTCCAACCCGCTCGCCCGGGCGGTGATCGAACAGCGCCGGCTGCTGGCGCTCGACGCCAATGCCAAGCCGCGCGTGCTCGACCTGATGGACGCCATCACGCTGCGGCCGGAAGACACGTTCGACAACATGTCCCACTACCTCGCCATCATGAGCGCGCGCAGCCGGCTGAAGCTGGCCGAAAGCGACGATCAGCTGCGCAGCGAGGTCGCCTATCTCTGGGAAATCGCGCTCGGCATCGAGGAGGGCAACCTCTCTGCCGCCGAAAAGCGGCTGCGCCAGGCGCAACAGGCGTTGCAGGACGCCATCAAGAACGGCGCCAGCGACCAGGAAATCGAAAAGGCGATGAAGGAACTGCGCGAGGCGATGAACCAGTTCCTGCAGGAATTCGCCGAACGCGCCAAGCAGAACCCGAATGCACCGCAGATGCAGCAGAATGGCCAGGAGCTGCGCCAGAGCGACATCGACCGCATGATGGACCAGATCGAGAACCTGGCGAAGTCGGGCGATCGCGACAAGGCGCAGCAATTGCTGTCGCAGCTGCAGGACATGATGAACAACCTCCAGGCCGGCCGTCAGCAGCAGGGCGGCCAGCAGGACAGCGAGATGCGCCAGCAGATGGACAAGCTCGGCGAAATCCTGCGGCGCCAGCAGGAGATGATGAACGACACCTTCCGCATGGACCAGATGCAGCGCGGCGAACGCCAGCGCGGACAGAACCGCGACGAGCAGCTTGGCCAGGGCAGCGGCGAGGACCAGGACAAGCCGGGCGTTGGCGAGGATCGCGACCCGCTCGCCAGGCAGAAGCCGATGACGCCACAGGAATTCGCCGATGCGCTGAAGCAGCTGCAGGAAGGCCAGGGCCAGCTGAAAAGCGATCTCGACAAGCTGAAGAAGGGCCTCGAAGGCATGGGCATGGAGCCCAACGAAGGATTTGGCGAGGCCGGCAAGTCCATGGGCAACGCCGAGCAGGCGCTCGGCGAGGGCCAGGGCGACGAAGCCGTCGGCCACCAGGGCCGGGCGCTGGAGGCGCTGCGCAAGGGCGCCAAGGACATGATGAAACAGATGCAGGCCATGCAGGGCGACCAGGGCGGCAGCGAGCAAGGCGGCCGCCAGCAGAATGCCGACCGCGACCCGCTTGGCAGGCCACGCGCCAGCAAGGGGCCGGATTTCGGCGACTCGGTGAAGGTGCCCGACGAAATCGACGTCCAGCGCGCGCGCCAGATCCTGGAAGCGATCCGCAAGCGGCTCGGCAATGCGCTCAGCCCCGATGTCGAGCGCAGCTATCTCGAACGGCTGCTGGAATTGAAATAGGACAGCCGGAGCAACCGGCTGCTTTATGCAACGGCAGGCTGGGCTTGCCTGTTGACGAACGCTTCGCGGATCGCCTCTTGCATGCCGTCGATCGCCTCGCCTGATGCATTCGGGTTGCGATGCATCACCACATTGGAGGAATCGATGTCGCCGAACCCGTCGGCCGACGTCAGCTCACGGCAGCCGTCCGGAATGTTGCTGCGCGAAATCGGCGCGATCGCCAGCCCCGAGGTGACGGCAAGCTTCAGGCCGCCATTGGTGTCGCTGGTATAGGCGACGCGATAGGCAAGGCCACGCTGCTCCAGCGATTTGATGGCGAAATCCTTGCACCAGCCGGCCCGGTTGTAGAGCGCGATCGGCACCGGACGCTCCTCATGCATGTGATGCAGGGTCGATGTCACCCACACGGTCGGATCGTGCATCAGCACTTCTCCGCCGGAAGCATCCTGCCATTCGAACACCACGCACAGATCGAGTTCGCCGGCTGCGAGCGACGCCATCTGCGCCCAGGAATGGGCATAGCGCACGGTGACCTCGACCTGTGCGTGGCGCTTCGAAAACGCGCCGAGCGCCCGCGACAGGATGGCGTGGCCATACTCCTCCGGAATGCCGATGCGCACCGGCCCGCCGAGCGGCGCGGCCGTCATCGACGCCGCCGTTTCCTCGAGCAGCGCGACGATGCGGCGGGCGTTGACGATGAGTTCGCCGCCGCGCCGCGTCAGTGCGACGCCGCGCGAACCGCGCTCGAACAGGCTGTCGCCGACCAGGCTTTCGAGCCTCTTCATCTGCATCGACACGGCCGACTGGGTGCGGCCGGCCAACTCCGCCGCCTTGGTGAAATTGCCGGCATCGGCAATGGCCACGAAGGTGCGCAGGAGATCGCTGTCGAGGGTCGGCCGCATGGAATCCGCCATAAGAAAATTTGATCGCTGATATCATTCCAATTCGTTTGCAACATGTCAAACACCGGACGATAGTCGCCTCACCCATTGGATATGCGGCTGCGGAATCAGCCGCGGACCAATCAAGAGTCCTCACTCGTGCCCGCTGCCCGAAAAGGTGGCGGGTTCTTTTTGATCTGCAGGCGGGGGCCTCCGATCATACGCGCGGGAGCCTGAACGCGGATGCAAAATAGGATGGTGCGCGGCATCCTGAGCCTGTGCCTCGGCGTGCTGGTCTTCTCGCTGCAGGATCCGCTCGTCAAGGCGGTGTCGAGCGGCTACCCGGTGACCGAGGTGATGGCGATCCGCTCGATCGTCGCCTTGCCGATCCTGATCCTTCTCGTCCACGCCGATGTCGGCCTGCGGGCAATCCTGTCGCGGCGGTTCGGCCTGCTGACGATACGCGCCTTCATCCAGTTCACCTCCTACACGATGTACTATTTGGCCATCGCCGCCCTGCCGCTGGCCGATGCCGTGGCGCTCTACTTCATGGCGCCATTGTTCATCATGGCGCTGGCCGGGCCGTATCTTGGCGAGCGCGTCTCCTGGCGCACGCTGGCGACCGTGCTGATCGGGCTGCTTGGCGTCGTCGTCATGGTGCGCCCTGGCGCCGGCCTGTTCGACTGGGCGGCACTGCTGTCGCTGGGCTCGGCGACGCTCTACGGCTTCTCGCAGTTGATGGCCCGCAAGATCGGCGATACCGAATCGTCCACCGTCATGGCCTTCTATCAGAACGGCGCCTATCTCCTCGGTGCTGCCATGGTCGCCGGCTCGTTCCACTCTGCCGGCATCACCCACGCCGTCCACCCGAGCCTGGAATTCCTGGTGCGGCCGTGGATATGGCCGACGCTGGCGGATTTCCTCAAGATGGCGGCCTGCGGTTTCGTCGCTTCGGCCGGCATGATCCTGTTGTCGCAGGGCTACCGGCTGGCGCCGGCCAACCGCGTCGCCACCTTCGAATACACCGGCATCCTGTGGTCGCCGCTGTGGGGTTTTCTGTTCTTCGCCGAAGTGCCGCGGTCGACGACCGTCATCGGTGCGGCCCTGATCATTGGCGCCGGCCTGCTGGCGCTCAACAGCGGATTGCGCAAGAGCCCGGCAGCTGCGTTGGCTGCCACCGACCCAGCCTGATCAGGCGAAGCAGATCAGCGCCCGTTCGACCCGGGAGCGGATTTCAGCCAGCGTGAAGGGCTTTTGCACGACATCGAGGATGATGCCGTTCAACTCCTCGGCGCGCTCGCGCTGGTCGGCATAACCGGTCATCAGCAGGATCTTCATCGCCGGGAAATGCGCGGCCGCCGCGATCGCCATCTCGATGCCGTCCATCTCCGGCATGCGGATATCGGAGACCACGAGGTCGTAGCCGCCATTCGCGGCGCGGATCAGCGAAAGCCCTTGCGCGCCATCAGCGGCGATATCGATTGTGTGGCCGGCGCGTTCGAGCGCGCGGGCGGCGAGGGTGCGGACGGATTCATCGTCCTCGACGATCAGAAGCTTTGCCATGGCCGGCATATTTGGCGGCCAAACGTTGACTTTTCCTGAAAGTCCCGGCTGGCCGGCGGGCTAATTTTCTTGGACGCCGTTAAGGCCTTTTTCAGAATCGCCAGGGCGAGGCAAAGGCCTTACGCATCGCCTTTCACAACACCCACGAACGGCAATTCGCGAAAAGCATGTGCTACGTCCATACCATAGCCGACGACGAAATAATCCGGGCAGTCGAAGCCGACATAGTCGGCATTGAGCGCGGTCTGGCGGCGCATGCGTTTGTCGAGCAGCACGGCGATGGAACAGCTTTTCGCGCCACGCGACAGCATCAGGTCACGGGTGAAGCTCAGCGTCTTGCCTGATTCGAGGATGTCGTCGATCAACAGCACGTCGCGGCCGGCGACCTCATTGTCGATGTCGCGCAGCACCCTTACCTCGCCGCTGCTGGTGCCGGCGCCATAGCTGGAGATGAAGATGAACTCGACCTCGGGCGACAGGCCGACATCGTGCATGGCGCGGATCAGATCGGCGGCGAAGATGAACGACCCCTTCAGCACCGAAATCACCAGGAGATCGTGATAGTCGTGCTCGGCGATCTCCTTGGCCAGCTCAAGATTGCGCCGTGCAATCGCCGACGCCGAAAATAGGACCTCGATGTCCTTGTCGCGTACGATGGGCATTGCTCGTCTTCCCCGGTGATCGCCTACTGCGCAAAAGTGACCAAAACGGTCCTTACGCCGTTCTTAGGCACGTCGAGCCGGCTGGCAAAGCCAAATCTTTCTCCCGACGCCAGCGAATGGCCGGATGTCCCCAACGTATAGCGGGTCGTGCACCCATCATTGCCGGTCACCCGGATCTCGAGCGGCGGCAGCTGTGCCGGCTTCGCGCCGTCATTGGCGGCCTCGCCATCGACGAACAGCACGGGATTGGGTCCGGAGGCGTCGACGCGAGAGGTGACGCCTGAAATCGTCAGCGCCGATGTTTGCCCACCGGAGACAAACGACGCCTGGCGCACCAGCGCGTGCCCGCCGGAGACCCAGAAGGCGGCAAGGGCAGCGGCAATGCCGGCGATCCAGAAGATTGGCCCGCCGCGCGAGGCTGGCGGCCGTTCCACCGGCGCCTCGGGCTTGCGCAGCATATCCATGCCCTCGATGGGCGGCGTGACGATCGCGCGCGGCGGCGGTGGGACGCTTTCGACCGGGGGCCGCGACATCACCACATAATCGGCATCGACGACGTCGGCCGCTGGACCGCGCATGAACCGGTCCGCCGCGGCAATTGCCGGGGGATCGGTCATTATTTCGCCGGAAACCGGGCGCGCGGTTCGTTCGTCAGCCATCATGGCCCCAGCGTTGCAGCACGTGTTCGCTTTTCGTTTCTTTTGCGTAAACAAAAATGGTTAACGCTTCCCCACCGGAGCCCTTGTGACGAGCCGAAAGAACCCGGGAATTAACCGCCGGTTAACCATGCCGGCCGATGGTCTTTTCGCAGAACAGGCAGGTTATGCGCTGCCACGAAATTCAGGTCGTCGAAATTGATTCGCTTCGAAAATGTCGGCCTCCGCTATGGCATGGGTCCGGAAATCCTCCGCGACATTTCCCTGCATATACCGGAGCGCTCGTTCCAGTTCCTGAGCGGGCCGTCGGGCGCCGGGAAGACGACCTTGCTGCGCCTTTTGTTCATGTCGCTGAAGCCGACGCGCGGGTTGATCACCATCTTCGGCAAGGACCGCTCGCGCATCTCGCGCACCGAACTGCCGCATTTGCGGCGCCGCATCGGCGTGGTTTTCCAGGATTTTCGCCTGCTCGACCACATGACCACCTACGAGAACGTCGCGCTGCCGCTGCGCGTGCGCGGGCGCGAGGAAGCAAGCTACCGCACCGATGTCACCGAGCTGTTGAAATGGGTGGGGCTGGGCGAGCGCATGCATGTGCTGCCGCCGGTCCTGTCGGGCGGCGAGAAGCAGCGCGCCGCGATTGCGCGCGCGCTGATCGAGCAGCCGGAGATCCTGCTCGCCGACGAGCCGACCGGCAATGTCGATCCGCCGCTGGCGCGGCGGCTGCTGCGACTGTTCATCGAACTCAATCGTCTCGGCACCGCCGTGGTGATTGCGACCCACGATCTCGGCCTGATGGAACAGGTCGACGCGCGCCGCATGATCCTGGCCGGCGGAAGGCTGGACATCTATGACTGATTTGTCCGTCGAACATCTCCACGAGCACGAACAGGAAGCCGACACGGCCGAGGCAAGGCCACGCGCCCAGCGCAAGATGGCGCCGATCGTGCCGGCGCAGAACATCGCCGGCCGCGCCCTGGTGCTGGTCATCGCCATCATGACCTTCCTGTCCTGCCTGACCTTCGGCGCGGTGACGCTGGTGCGTGATACGGCCTCCGTCTGGGAGAACCAGATCTCGCGCGAGGCGACGATCCAGGTCAAGCCGGCCGACGGCCTCGACATGGAGGCAGCGCTCACCCAGGCCTCGCAGATCGCCGGCGAGTTCCCCGGCGTGAAGTCGACGCGGATCATCGACCGCGAGGCGACCGCCAGGCTGCTGGAACCGTGGCTTGGCTCGGGCCTCAACATCGACGACCTTCCGGTGCCGCGCCTGATCATCGTCACCATCGACGAGAACAGTCCGCCCGATTTCGCCGCCATGCGCGCCGCGATCACGCCGAAGCTGCCGAGCGCCTCGCTCGACGATCACCGCACCTGGGTCGACCGGCTGGTGGCCATGGCCCGCACCACGGTGACCATCGGCATCGCCGTTTTGGCACTGATGCTGGCGGCGACCGTGCTGACGGTCGTGTTCGCGACCCGCGGCGCCATGGCTGGCAACGGCCATATCATCGAGGTGCTGCATTTCGTCGGCGCCGAGGCGGCTTTCATCGCGCGCGAGTTCCGTCGGCATTTCCTGGTCACCGGCATGAAGGGCGCGGCCGCCGGCGGGGCGGCCGCAGTGCTCGTCTTCATCGTCTTTTCCTGGTGGTCGTCACGCAACATGGCGACGCCGCAGGCCGACCAGGCCACTGCCCTGTTCGGCAATTTCGCCATCGGCTCGGCCGGCTATTTCGGCGTCGTGCTGATGGTGCTGGTGATCGGCGCACTGACGGCGGCAACCTCCCATGCCACCGTCGTCGCCTATCTCAGCGACATCGACGTCCGCCAACCCGACGCATGAAAAGGGAGCGTCTCTGTGGGTTGAGGGCGCGGGTGGAAACGAGACGGATCACGGATGGAGAAACAGCGTAACGCAAAGTGCGTCTTTTACCTATCAAAGGCCGCATTTCGGGATTAACGATATGGCCATGGACGTGCGGGATTCGACCGGGACGGCTGGGCAGATGCCAGTGGTGGTTGCTCGTTCGCGCGACCACGGCAACGTTAGCCGTTTAAAGACGGCAATTCGGATCTCCGCGCTCTCGCTCCTCGTCCTCGCAACCTTGTTCGCCGGCGGCTTCGGCTGGTTCGCCAACAAGGTCAGCCATCTGACCACGCCTGCCAATCCGACCAAGGCCGATGCCATCATCGTGCTGACCGGCGGCCAGTCGCGCCTCGACGCCGCGATGGAATTGCTGGCATCCGGCAAGGGCGAGCGACTGCTGATCAGCGGTGTGCACCCTTCCGCCAGCCGACGCCAGCTCCAGGCGGCTACCGGCGGCGACAAGAAGCTGTTTTCCTGCTGCGTCGACATCGACCGCGCGGCGCTCGACACGATCGGCAACGCCGAGCAAAGCGCCAAATGGGTGACAAACCATGCCTATGGCACGGTGATCCTGGTCACCAACAACTATCACATGCCGCGCAGCCTGCTGGAAATGGGCCGGCTGCTGCATGGCGCAAGGCTCGAGCCCTATCCGGTGGTCAATTCCAATCTCGACAATGGCGGCTGGCTGACCAAGCCGCGGGCATTGCGGGTGCTGTTCACCGAATACACCAAATATCTGCTGGCGCTGGCGCGCGGCATCGTGCCCGTGAAGCCGACCCCAGACGGCATAGCGCTGGCCGAGACCGCGGCTGGCGGCTGAGCCGGTATCAGCCCTCGACCGCAGTCTCTGAAAGTCCCTTGAGACGCGCGATCTCCTGTTCGAGCTGTTGAATGCGCCGGTCCCGCTCTCCAAGCGCCGCCGCGACATCTGCCGCCTCGAAGCGCTGCGGAATGTGCTGCGGGCAATTGGCATCCCAGGCCGAAACCGTGAACAGGATGACTTGCTCGGGCCGCGCCTTGTAGTCCTGCGGCATCAGCCTCGCCATCAGCTCGGCGTCGTTTTCGACAACGCGCGCCGTACCCCATATCTTGATGCGCTGGCGCAGCATATAGTCGATCAGGAACAGGAAGGCCCTCGGATTGTCGGCCAGATTGCCCTGGGTGATGAACTGCCTGTTGCCGGAAAAATCCGCGAAGCCGATCGTCTTTTCGTCCAACACCTTGAGAAAGCCGGCGGGGCCACCCCGGTGCTGGATATAAGGTTGGCCGTCGCCATTGGCGGTCGACAGGAAGACGCTGGTCTGCATCTCGATAAATGCGGCAAGGTCAGGCGTGATGACGCCCTGCCAACCGCCACGCTCCTCGACCCGCGCATAGGACTGGCGCGAGCCCTTGCGGGCCTGGATCGCCTTGACGGTCGGTGTGAAGGCGACGTCGCTGGTGAAAGCATGTGCGTTCATCGAAACCTCCTTGATGTCTCCGGTCCAAACACTTGAGAGACGATGCTAGAGCCCGAGCTCCGACAATGTCGGGTGGTCGTCCGGCCGGCGGCCGAGCGGCCAGTGATATTTGCGGTCGGCCTCGCCGATCGGCAGGTCGTTGATGCTGGCGATGCGCAGGCGCATCAGCCCGTGTTCATCGAACTCCCAATTCTCGTTGCCGTAGCTGCGGAACCACGAACCTGAGTCATCGTGCCATTCATAGGCGAAGCGCACGGCGATGCGATTGCCGTGGAAGGCCCAGACCTCCTTGATCAGTCGGTAGTCGAGTTCGCGGCTCCATTTGCGGGTCAGGAAAGCCTGGATGGCATCGCGGCCCTGCAGGAATTCGGCGCGGTTGCGCCAGCGGCTGTCGGTCGTGTAGGCGAGCGCGACCCGTGCTGGATCGCGGGAATTCCATGCATCCTCGGCCATGCGCGCTTTCTGCGCTGCGGTCTCGGCGGTGAAGGGCGGAAGCGGCGGGCGGCTTTCAGACATGGATTCCTCTGCGGCATAAGGGCGGACCGGCTGACACCGCCGGCCCTGCCCTCATTCAGGCAGCATCGCGGGCGGAAACAACCGGAAAATCGATCGCGGTGCGGGCTACCTCATTGATATAGTTGGTCCAGACGTTCAGGGCGACATGCTGGACGATCTCGATGATCTGCCCGTCATCGTAGCCCGCCAGCCTTACAGCGGCGACATCCTCATCGCCGACATGCCCGCGGCTTTGCGCAACCCTGGCGGCAAAACGCACCGCCGCGGCCGCCTTGGGATCCGTGGAACCGCCAAGGCGATTGGCGACCATCTCGGCGTCGTCGAGCTTGGCGAGATTCTTGCCGAGATAGCTGTGCGCGGAAAGACAATAACTGCAGCCATTGATCTCGGCCACCGCCAGCGCGATGCGCTCGCGCGTCGGCGCCGGCAGTCGGCCCTTGGCCAGCGCACCCGACATGCCGAGATAGCCTTCAAGCGCGGCTGGACTGTTGGCGACCATCCGAAACAGGTTCGGCACGACACCGAGCTGTTTTTCCACTGCCCGCAGCATGGGCTGCGCGGCTGCGGGAGCGGTGGCGATGGATGAAGGCGTGGCGATGCGGGGCATGAGAATTCCTCTGGATTTGCCCCTCCTATATGCATCCTTCCATCTTGCGGATGTAGGTGCCATAATTGCAATTCATCCTTCCAATTTCTGGAAAAACCATGGATCGCCTCGAAGCCATGTCCCTTTTCGTCGCAGCGGCGGAGTCCGGCAGCCTTTCCGCCGCCGCGCGTCATCTGGGCACTCCTCTGGCAACCGTCAGCCGCAAGGTTTCCGAACTGGAACGGCATCTCAAGACACGCTTGTTGAACCGGTCGACACGGCGGCTGACGCTGACCGATGCGGGCCATGCCTATCTTGCCGCGTGCCGTCGTATCCTGGAAGACGTCGGAGACGCCGAGCGTACCGCTGGTGGCGAGTACAGCGCACCGACAGGTGAATTGATCATCACCGCGCCGATCGTTTTCGGCCGCCTCCATGTACTGCCGGTCGTCACGGCGTTCCTGGCCGCTTACCCCCAGGTGGATATCCGCCTGACGCTCGGCGACAGGATAGTCCAATTGGCCGAGGACCATATCGACCTCGCCATCCGCATCGGCAGATTGCCGGACTCGCGCATGGTCGCGACCAGGGTCGGTTCGATCCGGCATGTCGTCTGCGCAAGTCCAGCATATCTGGCCGGGCACGGAACGCCGAAAACGCCGAAAGACCTTGAGACCCATAGCTGCATCACCTTCGAGGGTCTAGGCTCGCTCGCCACATGGACCTTCGCGGCGGACAAGGCTGACGTTCCTGTCCCTGTCCGTTCCAGGCTCCGGGTCAACACCGCAGAGGCGGCGATCGATGCGGCGACTGCCGGGGTCGGGATGACGCGCGTGCTCTCCTACCAGATCGTCGCCGCTGTACGCTCAGGGGCACTGCAGCCCGTGCTCGAGGATTTCGAACCTGAGCCGTGGCCGGTAAACCTGGTGCATGCCGGCCAGGGCCGGCTGCCGGTGAAACTGCGCGCCTTCCTGGACTTTGCCGGCCCGCGCCTCAGGGAACGTCTGGCGCAGGCGACCTGGTAGAATGAGCCGTATTGTAGCGTTTCCTTTTTGCGCCTGCTTGGTGTAACCAACGCACACTTCCTCACCGGACCTCCCCCATGCTCTATGTCAGATCGCTGGCGTTCAATTTCGTCTTCTACGTCAATCTGATCGTCCAGATGATCCTCTGGACCCCCTACTATTTCCTGTCGCCACGTCACCGCGCCTGGTTCGTGCCGAAATTCTGGTCGCGCACCTGCATGTGGCTCTACGACAAGATCGCCGGAACGAAGAACGACATCACCGGGCTGGAAAACCTGCCCGAAGGTTCCTTTATCCTGGCACCCAAGCACCAGTCGTTCTGGGACGCGATCGCCTTCTTCCCATTCCTCCAGGATCCGCTCTACATCCTCAAGCGCGAGCTGACCTGGATCCCGTTCTTCGGCTGGTACATCATGAAGATGCGCATGATCCCGGTCGATCGCGGCAGCCGTTCCAAGGCCCTGAAGGCGGTGGTCGCGGCGACCAGGGAGGAACTGGCGCGCAACCCGCGCCAGCTGATCATCTATCCCGAAGGCACGCGCCGCGCGCCGGGCGACGAGCCGGCCTACAAATACGGCATCGTCGAAATCTACGCGCAGCTTGGCGTTCCGGTGGTGCCGGTTGCCCATGTCGCCGGCCTGTACTGGCCGCGCCGCAAGTTCCTGCGCTATCCCGGCACCATCAAGGCGCGTTTCCTGCCACCGATCCCGCCGGGCCTGGGCAAGGACGAATTCATGGCGCGACTGATCGGCGACACGGAAGCCGCGTGCGACCAGCTCCTCGTCGAAGCGTCCCAAGCGCCGAATCCGCCGGCGTTGCCGCCAACGGCGGTGAAGCGCCTGCGGGAGCTCGGCGCGAAAGCCTGAAGCCTTGCTGCCAGACAAGTCAGCCGAACACAGCCAGCACCGTGGTCAGCACCAGCGTCGCGGCAAAGACCAGATTGATGACCCGAGATGCCACCGGCCGGCGCAGAAAGCGCGCGAACGCGGCACCCGCGAGCAGCCACACGGCATGAATGACAACGATCATCACCGCCAGGACCGTCAGCTTCAACGACAGGCCAAGCTCGGCGGCGCCTTGCTTCGAAGCAGCGCCGGCAAACACGGCGGCGATCGCCACATAGGCTTTTGGATTGGCTATCGCCAGGAGGAACCCGGCCAGCCATGTCGGGCGCGACGTCTCGGCGGCATGCGCCGCCAGCGGCGGAGCGCTGGCGATCCTGAAGGCAAGATAGAGGATATAGGCGGCGGACGCGACAGCCAGCACCGGTGCCAGCTTCGGCATCGAGGTGAGCGCCGCCATGACCCCGGTCGCCACGACCAGCAGCACGGCGACGGTGCCAAGCACGATCCCGCAGGTGTAGAGCAGCGAGTGGCGCAGGCCGAAGGCGGCACCGACGGCGGTGACGCTTATCGTCGCCGGCCCCGGACTGCCCATGACGACAGTGGCGGCAAGCACCAGCGCGAGCAGCTGGCGCCAAAGCTCCGGCTGCGAAACAAGCGGTCCGGCCATCCGATCCTCTATCCTGCCCCGTGCGAAGGACGGTATGGCAGCCGATGCGGATCGTCTTGGACGTTCGTGCGCCGGTGGTTGCCGGAAGCTTCAGCCGCTCGCTTTGTCGAGTTCGGCCATGTCGTCCGCCGTCAGTTTCAGCGACACTGCCCTGATCAGGCTATCCATCTGGTCAGGCTTGGTCGCACTGGCGATCGGTGCGGTGATACCGGGCCGCGCGATCACCCAGGCAAGCGCCACTTCCGCCTGCTTGGCGGAATGCCTTGATGACACCGCGTCGAGTGCCGCAAGGATGCGCATGCCGCGCGCATTCAGATAGCTGCCGACATCTTCGCCGCGCTCGCTTTGGCCAAGATCCTCCTCGCTGCGGTATTTGCCGCTCAGGAAACCCTTGGCCAGGCTGAAATAGGTGATGACGCCGATATCCTCTGCCACGCAGAGATCGCGCAGAGGACCGTCGAAGGACGAGCGGTCGTAGAGATTGTATTCCGGCTGCAGCACTTCGTAGCGCGGCAGGCTGCGCAGGCTCGCCACGTCGAGAGCGGCGCGCAACTGGCCGGCGTCTAGGTTCGAGCAGCCGACATGACGAACCTTGCCCTTGGCGAGCAGCTTTTCGTAGGCGCCTAGCGTTTCCTCATAGGGCGTGGCCGGATCCGGCCAGTGCGATAGGTAGAGGTCGATGACTTCGGTCTGCAGCCGCTTCAGCGACGCATCGACGGCCTTCTCGATATAGGCAGCGGATAGGTCCTTGTGGCCCTGCCCCATGTCAGAGCCGACCTTGGTCACCACGACGACCTTGTCGCGATTGCCGCGGTCTTTCATCCATTTGCCGATGATGGTTTCCGATTCGCCGCCCTTGTGGCCGGGCACCCAGCGCGAATAGGCGTCCGCCGTATCGACCGCGTTCAGGCCAGCGCCGACGAAGCGGTCGAGCAGGTCGAACGAAGTCTTCTCGTCCGCGGTCCAGCCGAAGACATTGCCACCCAGAACCAGGGGCGCGATGGAAAGATCGGTGCGACCGAGACGGCGTTTCTGCAAGACGGATCTCCGTGATTGGCAGGGCGGAGGCCGCCCGTTGGCTGGGTTCGGAGCCTAACCTAGGTCTCGCGGCTTCGAGGTCAAAGGCCTGGCCGCCTTTTCCGCAGAGCCAGCGCTTCACAAAGGCGCTATCTCCCGCGCCACCTCTTCCAGCCAGTGATCGCGAATGCCGAGTGCTTCCAGGTGCTTCAGCGTGCTGAGAACATAATCCTCGTTGTCGCCGGACTGGCCGGCCGCGCCCCGCACCACCGCTGCCGCGTCCGCCGCGTCGAGCGCGCCGGCATATTGCTCATGCTTGCGATCGACGATGTAGGCCACCGCTTCGACTGTCCCGCCACCATCGAGGCGAACCTTCAGCGTCCGCTCGAGATAGACGCTGGTGACGAGCTCCCGCTCGCGCAGATAGGCAATGACCTCGTCGCGCAGTTCGCCGGGGACGCGGAACGCCAGGCCGACGCAGGAACCGCCATGGTCGAGGCCGAGCACCAGTCCGGGCCGCCGGCGCGTGCCGCGATGCACGAAAGAATAGACACAAAGCGAGCGCCGGTAGCCGTGCAGGCGGGCACGTCGTGTCTCGACATGCGCGAAACCGGGCCGCCAGATCAGCGAACCATAGCCAAACACCCAAAAATCGCCCATATCGCCGCGCCTGATTGCAAAAAGAATGACAATGCCGCACCGGAAACCGGTGTTTTTTCCGTCCGTCCCCGTCTACCTGTTCGTCAATATCTACCTGGTGTTGTCGGAATCGAAGGTCCGTCCACGATACCCATTGCGTTAATGAGAGCCAAAGCATGACGTCAAGTGACGAACGCCAACCAAAATCCCGCCGCGGCCTGTTCTGGCTTGTGGCGTTTATCGTTGTGCTGTTCGCCATCTACAGCGCCGGCTGGTTCTATCTGGCCAACAGGGTCAGGACCGAGGCCGACAAGGCGGTTGCCACGCTCAACAAGAGCGGCATCGAGGCCGGTTGCGCCAATCTCCAGGTCAGCGGCTATCCCCTGAACTTCACGGTCTCCTGCGACAATCTCGCCTACGAGGACGATGCCAAGAACATTGCGGCGTCTGCCGGCAGCTTCAATGCCGTCGCCCAGATCGTCCAGCCCTTGTCGCCGGTCGCCAGTCTGCGCGGTCCGCTCAGGACTTCCGTCCCGGGCATGATGCCGCTGTGGATCGACTGGGACAACCTGCAGGCCAATTTCAAATTGTGGTATCCGCTGCCGCACCGCATATCGCTGCAGGCCGAAGGCCTGTCGGGCCAGACCGATCCGGCCGACGACACCGACCCTGTCGAACTGTTCAGCGCCGGCAAGGCATCGGGCCAATTGCAGCCGAATGGCGGGAATCTCGACTATGCCGGCAGCTTTGGCGATCTGGAGATCGACGCCGACGCGATCGGTGGCCGGGTGCTGCCGGCGCTCGATGCAAGCGGCGACGTCACCCTGAACAACGGCGTTGCGCTGGTCGGCACACAGGTAAAAAGCCTGCGCGGCCAGAGCGTCGAGATCCGCAACCTCGATTTGTCGTCGGGGACAGCACGCGTCACCCTTTCCGGGCCGCTGTCGGTCGATGCCGAAGGCCTGGTCAATGCCGATCTGATGATCAGGATCAAGGATCCCAAGGCCGTGGCAGCCATTCTGGCCGGCGCCATACCCGAGCAGAAGAACGCAATCGAACAGGGTTTCGCAGCACTCGCCATGCTCGGCAGCGAACCGTCGATGCCGCTGAAGGTCGTCAAGGGCAAGGCCTCGCTCGGCTTCATTCCGCTGGGCAAGCTCAAGCCTGTCAATTAAGCATTCCGGCATGGACCAACCGGCAAAGCTTCTGAGCGTCGGCGCGCTGACGCTCGATACCATTCTTCGGGTCGACACCCTCCCCGCGCATCAGGGAAAATTCATCGCCTCCGACGGCGTCCAGATCGCCTCCGGCATGGCCACGAGCGCTGCCTGCGCCGCGCATCGCCTCGGCGCGGAAGTGTCGCTATGGGCGAGCGCCGGCGATGATCCGGTCGGCGATCAGCTGATTGCCGGGATCGAGGCGGAGGGCGTCGATTGCACCCATGTCCGCCGCGTCAGCGGCGCCCGTTCGGCGCTGGCTTCGATCCTGGTCGACGCGCATGGTGAGCGCATCATCGTGCCGTTCTACGACAGCAAGGCCCAGGCCGACCCCGAAGCGCTGCCGGTCGCCGACCTCTCCGCCTTCGATGCCGTGCTGGCAGACGTGCGCTGGCCGGGCGCGGCGGCACTTGCCCTGAAGGCCGCCCGCGCCGCCGGCCGTCCGGCCATCCTCGATGCCGACACAGCGCCGCTGGCGGTGGTGGAGCAGTTGCTGCCGCTGGCCTCGCACATCGTCGCCTCCGAGCCGGCGGTCCGCATCATATGCGGCCAGGCGCTGGATCTGGAGACCGCTTGCGCCGACCTTGCCTCCCGCACCGATGCTTTTGTCGCGGTGACTGCCGGCGCGTCCGGAACATGGTGGTCCGATCGTGCGGGCAGAGGTATCCGCCATGTCGAGGCGCCGAGAATAAAGGCGGTCGACACGCTGGCCGCCGGCGACGTCTTTCACGGCGCCTTTGCCGTCGGGCTGGCGGAAGCCATGCCGGCCGAGCAGGCCTTGCGCTTTGCCAGTGCCGCCGCCGCGCTCAAATGCCTGCGCTTCGGCGGCAGGCTCGGCGCGCCAAACCGGGCCGAGACACTGGCCATGGTTGCGGCGACCTGGCCCGAACAGGCTTAGCTTTTCGCGGGATGCTCGACGGCTTGGCGGCCGAAATCGGGCGCGTCGATGTCCTGGCCGGCCTCGATGATCGACCGGCGCACGGCGCGCGTCCGGGTGAACAGGTCGAAGAGCTTGTCTCCGTCGCCCCAGCGGATCGCCCGCTGCAGGAACGCCAAATCTTCCGAGAACCGCGCCAGCATTTCGAGGATGGCATCCTTGTTGTGCAGGCAGACGTCCCGCCACATTGTCGGGTCGGAGGCGGCGAGGCGCGTGAAGTCGCGAAAACCGGAAGCGGAATATTTGATCACTTCCGTCTTGGTCACCGATTCCAGATCGTCGGCGGTACCAACGATGTTGTAGGCGATGATGTGCGGCAAATGCGAGACGATGGCCAGCGTCATGTCGTGATGCTGGGGGTCCATCGTGTCGATGTTGGCGCCGCAGCGGCGCCAGAATTCCGATAGCTTCTCCATTGCGTCCGGATCAGTGTCCGGCAGCGGCGTGAAGATGCACCAGCGATTGTCGAACAGGTCGGCAAACCCGGCGTCCGGCCCCGATTTTTCGGTGCCGGCCAGCGGGTGGCCGGGAATGAAGTGGACGCCATCGGGCACATGCGGCTGCATCTGCGCGATGACCGATGCCTTGGTCGATCCGACATCGGTGAGGATCGCGCCCTTTTTCAGCGCCGGCGCGATTTCCTCGGCGACCGCGCCCGACGAGCCGACGGGTACCGAGACGATGACCAGATCGGCGTCGCGAACCGCTTCTTTCGCATCCGTGGTGTAGGAGGAGCCGAGCCCAAGCTCTTCAGCTCGCGCCAGCGTCGCGGCGCTGCGGGTCGAAATGGCGACGTGACGGGCCAGCCCTTCGCGGTGGATGACGCGCGCCAGCGACGAGCCTATCAGGCCGATGCCGACCAGCGCGATCTTTTCAAACATCGGTGACGTCATGGTGTTTCCAGCTCTGGGCGTTCCAGCTTTTTCGGCGTTCTGGCTTTTCGGCGTTCTAGCTTTTCAGGAATGTCGTGAGCGCGGCGACAACGCCGCGATTGGCCTCTTCGGTGCCGACGGTCATGCGCAGCGCGTTGGGAAATCCGTAGCCGGAAACGCGCCGCAAAATATAGCCGCGCGCCGTCAGGTAGTCGTCGGCCGCCGCCGCGGAATGCTTCTGGTCGTCGCGAAAATGGATGAGGATGAAATTGCCGACGCTGGGCGTCACCCGCAGCCCAAGTCCGGTCATCTCCTGGCTCAGCCAGGCGAGCCAGGTCTCGTTATGCGCCACGCTGCGCTCGACATGGGCACGGTCTCGGATCGCCGCGATGCCGGCCTCGATCGCCGTCGCGTTGACGTTGAAAGGGCCGCGCACGCGGTTGATCGCATCGACGATGTGCATCGGCCCGTACATCCAGCCGAGCCGCGCCCCGCCGAGGCCGATCTTGGAGAAGGTGCGCGTCATCACCACGTTCTCGGTGCTGCCGACCAATTCGATGCCCGCTTCGTAGTCGTTGCGGCGGACATATTCGGCATAGGCCGCGTCGAGCACCAGAAGCACGTTGCGGGGCAGGCCGGCATGCAGCCGGCGCACCTCCTGGAACGGCACATAGGTGCCGGTCGGATTGTTCGGATTGGCGAGGAACACGATCTTCGTGCGCGGCGTAATTGCGGCCAGTATCGCATCGATGTCGGCGCGCTCGTCGGTCTCCTTGACCGCGATCGGCGCGGCACCTGCCGACTGGATGTAGATCTTGTAGACCATGAAGGCGTGTTCAGTGAACACGGCCTCGTCGCCCGGCGCGAGGTAGGTCTGCGCCAGCAGGCCAAGGATCTCGTCGGAACCGTTGGAGCAGATGATGTTCTGCGGGTTGAGGCCATGCACCTCGGCGATCGCCTCGCGCAGCCGCCTCGCCGTGCCATCGGGGTAGACGTCGAGCTTTCCCGCAACCTCCCGCGCGGCCTCGATCGCCTTCGGCGACGGACCGAGCGGGTTCTCGTTCGACGACAGCTTGTAGACCTTGGCGACCCCGGCCGGCGCCGTGCTCTTGCCGGGCACGTAGGCATCTATGTCCATGATGCCCGCGCGCGGCGTTGGACGTGCCCGATCCGGTGTATGGTTCATTTTTTGCAAAATCCGTCGAAACCGCCTCCACCCGGAGGCCGCTGCGGAAATACAAGCCATGGCCCGCAATGTCGAGAGGTGCCATTGGTGCCGGCGGCCGGCCCAGCACCCGGCCCAGTGACCGGCCCAGGACCGGCATTGACGGCGAGCCAGGCGAGTTCTAGAAGGACAGCGACAGTTCCGTGGTGATTTGGCCGGTCGGCTTGCAGCCACGTTAAACAATTCGCTAAAGGGCCGTTTGCGTGACGTAACCGGCTTTGCGAAGGCAATGCCGGTTTTTTGTTGTCCGCTGCCGGCCGGACGAACGCATCGGCGACGCGGAGATCGGCAGCGATTTCCGAGAAAAGCACGGTGCAACAAGAGAGAATTGATGGCCGCTCTGCGCGCAGGAAAGACTAACAACGAGTTCGACACGCCGTCGAGCCCGGTGTTGCGTTTCGGGTCCGACAAGCCGCTCAAGCTCGACGCCGGCACGCTGCTGTCGCCGTTCCAGATCGCTTACCAGACCTATGGCACGCTGAATGATGCTCGCTCCAACGCCATCCTCGTCTGCCATGCGCTGACCGGCGACCAGCATGTCGCCAGCACCAATCCGGTGACCGGCAAGCCGGGCTGGTGGGAAGTCCTGATCGGCCCGGGCCGGATCATCGACACCAACCGTTTCTTCGTCATCTGCTCCAATGTCATCGGCGGCTGCCTGGGTTCGACCGGCCCGGCCTCGACCAACCCCGCCACTGGCAAGCCCTATGGGCTCGACCTGCCGATCATCACCATCCGCGACATGGTGCGGGCGCAGCAGATGCTGATCGACCATTTCGGCATCGAGAAGCTGTTCTGCGTGCTTGGCGGCTCGATGGGCGGCATGCAGGTGCTGGAATGGGCATCGAGCTATCCCGAGCGCGTCTTCTCGGCGCTGCCGATCGCCACTGGCGCGCGCCATTCCTCGCAGAACATCGCCTTCCACGAGGTCGGCCGGCAAGCCGTCATGGCCGACCCGGACTGGCATGGCGGCAAATATTTCGAGCACGGCAAGCGCCCGGAAAAGGGCCTGGCGGTGGCGCGCATGGCCGCCCACATCACCTATCTGTCGGAAGCCGCCCTGCACCGGAAATTCGGTCGCAACCTGCAGGATCGCGAAGCGCTGACCTTCGGCTTCGACGCCGACTTCCAGATCGAGAGCTATCTGCGACACCAGGGCATGACCTTCGTCGACCGCTTCGATGCCAATTCCTATCTCTACATGACGCGGTCGATGGACTATTTCGACCTCGCCGCCGACCATGGCGGCCGGTTGGCGGACGCTTTTGCCGGCACCAAGACCCGGTTCTGCCTGGTGTCCTTCACCAGCGACTGGCTGTTTCCGACCGAGGAGAGCCGCTCCATCGTGCATGCGCTCAACGCCGCCGGCGCCTCGGTGTCCTTCGTCGAGATCGAGACCGATCGCGGCCACGACGCCTTCCTGCTCGACGAACCGGAACTGTTCGCCGCCATCAACGGCTTCATCGGCTCGGCGGCAAGGGCGAGAGGGCTCAGCGCATGACCCCGAACAGTTGTAGACTGTTCGGATCGGGATCATGCGCCAGGCGTCAGCGCATGACCCCGAACAGTTGCAGACTGTTCGGATCGGGATCATGCGCCAGGCGTCAGCGCGTGACCCCGAAAAGTTGCAGACTTTTCGGATCAGGATCATGCGCCAGGCAAGGGGCGACATCATGAGCGTCAACGGCAACCAGCGCGTCGACCTCGAGGTCGTCGCCAACCTGATCCCGCCGCAATCGCGGGTGCTCGACGTCGGTTCGGGCGACGGCTCGCTGCTCGAACTGCTGCAGGACACCAAGCAGGTCGACGGCCGCGGTCTTGAGTTGTCGCAGCGTGGCGTCAACGAATGCGTGGCACGCGGCCTCTCGGTCATCCAGGGCGATGCCGACAAGGATCTCGAATTCTATCCCGACAAGGGTTTTGACTTCGTCGTCCTGTCGCAGACCTTGCAGGCCACCCGCAACCCGAAGCTGGTGCTCGACGAATTGCTCCGGATCGGCAACCGGGCGATCGTGTCCTTCCCCAATTTTGGCCACTGGCGGGTGCGGCTGTCGCTGTTCGTCAAGGGCCGCATGCCGGTGACCTCGGACCTGCCCTATTCCTGGTACGACACGCCCAACATCCACTTCTGCACTATCCGCGACTTCGTCAATCTGTGCGAGGAGCTTGGCGCTACGGTGGAAAAGGCAACCGCGCTCGACGCCAACGGTCAGAAGATCGCCCTGTCGATGCCCTGGTGGTTTTGGAACTTCTTCGGCCAGCAGGCAGTGTTCCTGCTGAAACGATAAGGCACCACGCATCTATTCCAGGACATCGATGGCCTTGTGCGGATGTTCGACACCATCGACGAAGACGACGTCGGATTGCGAATTGTCGGTCCGCAGGGCAAGGATCGCCTGATAGGCCGGCGAATTGTACCAACCGCGCACATGCTCCCTGTCGGGGAATTCGATGACGATGAGGTGGCCTTGCCAGTCGTTCTCGATCACCTCGACATCGCCGCCATGGACCAGGAACCGGCCGCCGAAGGGCTCCAGCGTGGCATCGATCTTGTGCAGATATTCGACAATCTGCGGACCCATTGTAGCTTGGCGCATATGGGCAACGGCGTAGGCGGTCATGATCTTGCTCCCTTCGGATCGAAGCCGATCAGCGGCCTCGCTAGAGCATGATGCCGAAAAGTGTGAAGCGGTTTTCGGATCATGCTCCGTTTCTAGGACAGTCTGCCCAAGCTCCGGCGGCGATGCGATTACGTCTGACGCAAAGGAATGCATGCAATTCCGCTCCGGGTTTGGCCATCTTCGCAAGATTGATTCCCGGGAAGACTGGGGGCGACGGTGTTGCATTTGAACTGCGCGCTGCACCAATTCGTCGTCTCGCGCGGGATTGAACCGTTGCACGACGCGTGACAGGAGTGGCTGTTTTTTATAACTTCACGCCGAACACCACCGAGGAGCACGGAGGGGGAAGTCCGATTCATTCGACCATCCTGAAGATCGATAGACCGGACAGGAAGGGCACATTTGCGCTGGAAGCGGCTAACGCGCCATGACCGCGAAAACGGAACGCTCTCCCCTCATCACGGTCATCACGCCGACCCACAACCGACGCGACAAGGTGTTGCGCGCCGTCGAAAGCGTGCTTTCCCAGAGCATGCCGAGGCTAGAGCATATCGTCGTCGACGACGGCTCCACCGACGGTACGGAGGCGGCGCTGGCCCGTATTCGCGACCCACGGCTGATCTATGTCGGCGCGAAATGGCGGGGCGCCAACGCCGCCAGGAATGCCGGCATCGAGCGGGCGCGGGCGCCGGTGGTGACCTTCCTTGATTCGGACGACGTCTACTTGCCGCATCGGGTCGAACGGACCTTGAAATGGTTTGATGACAATCCGGCGCTTCAGGTGCTGCTCTCTTCATACGTTTCAATGAAGGGAAACCGAGCCACCAACAGCGTCAACCGTACTGCCTTTCTGAGCCCATCGATGCTGGAGCGAGCGGTGGTGGCACAAACGGCCTTCGTCGCCGGGTCCGCGATAACGGCCCGTCGCGACGCCTTGCTGGCGATCGGCGGCTACGACAGCGACATCACCCGGATGCAGGATCGGGAATTGTTGCTGCGCCTGGCAAGACGCTTCGGCGCGCAATTGTCCAGGGATATCGACTGGACGAAGCACAGTTCGCAGAATTCGATTTCTGGCCGCAGGGCGGGTTACGTCGAAGCCTATGCGGACCTGATGGGCAAACATCCGCATATCGCACGCTGCTACCCTCACGTCCCGCCCTTCATGATCACGCGGCAGATCATCGCCGATCTTCTCAAAGGCCGGATACCTGAGGCCTTCGCAGGCTACATGGCTAACCGCTCGTCGGAAGCGCTTGGCTATTCATTGCCGGAACTGATCAATGGCTACGTCCATGGCCGGCGTTGGCGTCGCGATCTCTACGATGAAGTTCGCGACTAGTTTGCCGCAGCGCCGGCGCGGCCGACGATTTACCGGTCGAGTTCCGGGAAATACGGATCTGACAGGAACCGCCTGTCCCGCTCGCCTTGCAGGCAGTCGATCGGCGCATCCGTCTCGATGGGGGTGACCTTGGCCTTGTCCTGAATGCCGCTCACTTCGAGGATCAGCTTGCGCCGGATCGCCGTCGAGAACTCCGCGGACGCATAAATCGGCAGCACGAAGGAACCGGGCCCGCCGGTCACGCACTGCGCATAATACTGGTCGAGATGGCTGAAGGTCGGCGACGGCTTGATCAGGATCGGCAGACCGTTGATGATTATGCCCTTGGCAATGGCCGCATCGCGCGTGGCGGTGACCGGCGGCCCGATATTGTTGGGACCGTCGCCCGATATGTCGATGACGCTGCGTTCGCCGGCGAAATCCGTCCTGTCGAACAGCCCGGCGCCGAAGGCAAGCGCGGTCGAAATCGAGGTGCCGCGAAAACTCCGGAACGGGCGCGCCGCGACCTTGTCGGCAAAGCGGTTGGCGCTCTCGGCGCTGTCGATGACCTGCCAGCTGATGGCCGCGTCATCGCGCACCGTGCCGGCCCATTCGAAATAGGCAATCGCGACACGGCCTGTATTGCCGGAACGGACAGCCTGGATGAAGTCGGGATGCCGCAGCGCTTCGACATAGCCGGCGCGTTGCAGGGCGAACTCCGTCTCGTCCATCGACAAGGAGATGTCGACCGCCAGCACCAACTCGACGTCGACGGCCGATGCCTCAGGTGGCGAGCCGACGGGAGTTGCCTGGGCGCAGGCAAGGCAAGCAAGCAGGCGCAGCGCATCAAGCATGGCCAATGCCAGGTTGTTTCTGCAGGAAATCTTCCATTGCGATCACGGCAAAATAAGGTTTGCGCTCGCAACCGGAGAAAACGCCTATTTTTTGCGATGAGCCGCTGCCGGCGGCGGTTCGATCGCGCCGGCCCTGACACGGACCGGTTTCAGCGCCGGCGCGTCGGGATCCTTGACGATCGTCAGGCCGCGCGGAAAGAATTGGTTATTGTGCTGGCCGCGCCCGATGTTGATGATCGCGGCTCCCTTCAGGTGCTTTTCCAGCATTGCCAGCACCCGCCGCAGCGACGGACCGTCGAACGCGTCCATCGCTTCGTCGATGATCACCCATTTCGGCTGCCGTAAGGCGAGCCTGGCGACGCCCAGCAAGCGCTGTTCGTCATCGCCCAGCTCATGGTCCCAGCGCCCGACGCGGTCGAGCGACCCCGACAGCCGTTCAAGGCCGACCTCGGCCAATACAGCCGAAATCTCGGCATCACTCGCCGGCGCATGCCCGTTCGCGTGGTTGAGCACCTCGCGCAACGTGCCGGCCGGCAAGTACGGGACACGCGGCACGAAGATGAGGGTTTCTCCAGCCGGCAGGCCGATCTTTCCGCTGCCCCAGGGCCAAAGCCCGGCAATGGCGCGGAAGAACAGCGTCTTGCCCGCGCCCGGTTCGCCGGTGATCATGATGCGCTCGCCGGGGCGGATTTCGACATGCTGGTCGGAGAGTTTGGTGCAGCCTTCGGGCGAGGCCACTTGGAGCTTCTCGAACGTCAGGCTGCCATTGGTATTTTGTTCAAAGGTGATGCGCTTTTCGGTGTCGTGCAGCACATCGGTTTCATTGAGCGCGATGCGGAAGTCGGCGACGCGCATCAGCGTGGCGCGCCAGTCGGCGATGCTGCCGATATTGTTGATGAACCATCGCAACGAAGAGTGGACCTGGTTGAAGGCACCGACCGCCATCATCAGCCCGCCAAAGCTGATATCGCCCGAGAAATAGACCGGCGAGGCAACCAGGATCGGCGCCACCACCGTGATCCAGCCATAGGTGTCGGTGACCCAGGACAGGTTGATCTGGGCGGTATAGATGCGCCGCATGGCGCCTAGCACAGTGCCTAGGTCGAGTTCGAGCCGTCGCTTGGCATCGGCTTCGCCGTGGTAAAGCGCGATGGCATCGACATTCTCGTTGACGCGTACCATCGAGGAGCGCAGCTCCGCCTCCCGTGTGTAACGGTCGCTGTTGAGGCGGATCAGCGGCCGTCCGACCAGCCAGCTCAGCCAGGAAGCCGTGCCGGCATAGAGGAAAGCCGCCCAGACCATGTAACCCGGTATGGCCAGCGACCAGCCGTTGACGTGGAAGACGAAGCCCGACGACAGTTGCCACAGCACGCCGACGAAGGACACCAAAAGGATGAGCGACTGTAAGAGACCGACGCCGAGATCGGTCGACAGGTCCGAGAGATGCGCGGCATCCTGCTGCATGCGCTGGTCGGGATTGACGCCGATGGCGCCGGCATTGGCGAGCCTGAAAGCACGCGTCGGCCGCATCCACTGGTCGATCAGGTCCAGCGTCAGCGCCTCGCGCAGCTTCAGCCGGATCATCTGATTGAGCCAGGTCTGACCAATATTGAGCACCAGAAGCCCGCCGGCGATCATCGCAAAGACGACGAGTTGATGCACGAAGGCCGCCATGTCGCGGCGCGCGAGCGCGTCGTAGAAGGGTTGGTTCCAGCGGTTGAGCAGAACCTGGCCGATCGACGTCGCGATGATGACGGCCATGATGCCGACCGACGTCCACAGCAACCATTTGCGAACAGGCGACGCCACCAGCGCCTTTCTGATAGTCGCCACCTGGTCGCGCAGGCTGCTGGCTTCGACGGCGACGGGCTGGACCGTGGCGTCCTTTTCCGGTTGATCAGCCATATCGGAGATTCCTAACGTTCAGAAGCGATGCTGAAACCGGATGAAGACAACAAGCGGCATTCGCATATCAATCTGGCTGCGAATTCACCACGACAGATAGGTTGGGAAATGCCGTACGATGCAAATTTCCGCCGTGATCACGAAGGTTTCACCTGACGGACCGCTGCAGTGCCCTCGGCCCGGCGGCCGAGCCGCGTCGCGCCATGCGGCGACAGCACCGGCACGAAGACGCGGCGAGACGCGCGCTGCGCCACCGGCACGCCTTGATAGAGCCGTTTCTGCGCCTCGACGACGATGACGCCGGAAAAGATCGGCCACAGCCGCCGACCGGCGCGCTCCAGCACATTGTGGAAGCGCATCATGAAGCGCCGCCGCGATGGCGGGAAGAACAGCGCATCCGACCAGGCCGCCGGCGTGAAATTCGCCTCGCGCAGCAATTCGGTGAGCTGCCCGCGCGAGAAGGGCCGTCCATTGCCGAACGGCGTGTGCTCGAAACGCGCCCAGACACCGCGCCGGTTCGGCACGACGATGACGACGCGCCCGGCGGGCGACAGCACCCGCCAGATCTCGTTCAGCGTCTCGCGCGGGTTTTCGACATGTTCGAGCGAATGGACGAGCAGCATGCGGTCGATGCAGGAATCGACCAGCGGCAGTTCCTCGTCGAAAACCAGGGCTGTCGCCGTCGGCCCCGTCGTCGGCCAGACGACGGCGCCCTGCGTCGCCGGCATGAAGGCAAAGACCCGCTCGGCGTCGGAGCCGAACCGCTCCAGCCAGGGCAATGTGTAGCCGAGGCCGACCAGCCGCTCATTCGGGACAGTGGCCCATATCGACGACAGCGCCATGGTGATCGAGTGCTCGGCGAACCGGCCGAGCGTTGTCGAATAGAAGGAGCGAAGATCGACGATGTCGGAATGCATTTGAGGGATGTAGCCGTGATATCGGCCGGATTCAACAAAGGCTCCGAGGCGGCCGCCATATCCCTGGAGTGACACTTGCCATCTCCGGGAGTGGCACTCGTCATCTCCGGGAGTGGCACTCGTCATCTCCCGGAGTGACACTTGTCATCTCCGGGATGACATCCGCACGCCGGCGCCCTATGTCTGCGGCGACAGATGGAGAGATGCAATGCCGGTCGAAATCGAACAGTTCATGTGCCGCAGCGACAATTTCGGCGTGCTGGTGCATGATCGCAAAAGCGGCCAGACCGCGATCATCGACGCGCCCGAGGAGGCGCCTATCCTGGCGGCGATCAAGCGCACCGGCTGGACGCCGACGATGATCCTGACCACGCATCACCACATGGATCACGTCGAGGCCAATCTGGCGTTGAAGGAACGCTTCAAGCTGCGCATCATCGGCCCGGAAGCGGAAAAGGCCAAGATCCCCGGCATCGACGAGACCGTCGAAGAAGGCTCTGTTCTGCATCTCGGCGAGGAGCGCATCGAGGTGATCGCAACCCCCGGCCACACCGCCGGCCATGTCTCCTATCACCTGCCGGCATCGAAGGTGGCGTTCACCGCCGACACGCTGTTCGCGCTCGGCTGCGGGCGGCTGTTCGAGTGCAAGCCGCCGGTGATGTATGAATCGCTGAAGAAGCTTGCGGCACTTCCGGCTGCCACGGTCATCTACTGCGGCCACGAATACACCCTCGCCAACGCCCGTTTCGCGCTGACCGTCGACCCGACCAACTCGGCGTTGAAGGAGCGCGCCGCCAGGATCGAGGCGCTGCGGGCCGACAACAAGCCGACGCTGCCGACGACGATCGGCGAGGAACTGTCGACCAATCCCTTCCTGCGTTGGCACGATCCGGCAATCCGCAAGCATCTCGGCATGGAAAAGGCCGGGGATGCCGAGGTGTTCGCCGAAATCCGCAAGCGCAAGGACAACTTCTGAGCGCCGCGTCAGCATGACCAGCTCCGCGGAAATCATCGCAACGCTCGGCCTGAAACCGCATCCGGAAGGCGGCTGGTACGCCGAGACCTTTCGCGACGCCGCCGGCGGTGCGCGCGGCCATTCGACCGCCATCTATTTCCTGCTGGAACGGCACCAGGTCTCGGCATGGCACCGGGTCAAGGACGCCGCCGAGGTCTGGCATTTCCATGCCGGCGCACCGCTGGCATTGTCGATGTGGGAGGAAGGCAGTGCCGTTGTCGAGCAGGTGCTCGGCATCGAGCTCACGGCGGGTGAACGGCCGCAGATCGTCGTGCCGGCGGGCTGCTGGCAATCGGCACGCAGCCTGGGCGAATGGACGCTGGTCGGCTGTACCGTGGCACCGGGCTTTGATTTCGACGCCTTCGAACTGGCCGCGCCGGGCTGGCATCCTACCCCAGCAGGAAGCCCAACGTGATCGCGAGCTGGGCGGCGTAGTACAGCACCCAGACGGTCAAGCGCATCCAGGCGCGATGCGGCGAGATCGCGGCGACCAGGAACTTTTCCGTGGCGAGCAGAGCATCCGACGCCATGAACAGCACGGCGCCGCCGATCACCCAGCTGCTGCTCGTCGTCAGCGCCGACATGCCCATCGCCAGGATCGCCACGACATAGACTGCGATCGGAACACGCAAGCCTGGACCGACGCGGCGCCAGAGCGCGGCAAGCATGATGATCACGAACACCGCCATCGCCAGCGCGATCGCGCCGCGCCAGGATTCGGCGCCGAGAACGCCCAATCCGTCGCCACTGCGCAGGAACAACGCGACATAGACGATGTGGGCGATGAGAAAGCTCGCCAGCCCGCCCAGAAACGCCTTCTCGCCGTCGCGCGACAGGAAGGCGTCGCCGACGGCGCTGAGCGCAAGGGCGGCCACCAGCAACAGCGGCCCTCCTTGCAGCGCTGAAAGCACGGCGAGCATCGCCACGGCGAGCGTCTTTGCCGCCGAGCGGGCGAGCGACGGCGGCATGCCGAGCGTGAAGGCGTAGATGACCGCTGCCACCAGCGAGAAGATCAGCGTCGCATTGGCGTTGGCGTCGATGCCGCCGGCAAACGGCATCGTCATGCCCGGGCTCCGGTTTCGGATGCCCCGGCCTCGCTTTGGGCCGCTGCCGGCTTGCGCTGGAACAGCGATTTTGCCGCCAAGGCAGCGCCGCCGGTGATGAGCACGCAAGCGGCCAGGATGCGCAGCGACGGTTCGGCGACCCCGGCCGCGATCAGCACCAGCGTCGACAGCAGCGGCGCCGCATAGCTCGCGGCGCCCAGCACCTGGATGTTGCCGCGCTTGACGCCAATGTCCCAGGCGTAGAAGGCGGCGCCCACCGGCATCAGGCCAAGCCCGAGCACCGCCAGCCACTGGCCGGCACCGTTAGGCAGCACCGTTTGTTCCAACAGGAGATGGCAGGCAAGCGACAGCAACGCCGTAGCCGCGCAGAACCAGGTGACGATCGAGGTCGGCACCGACGGAAAACGCCGCGACAAAAGCGAATAGGACGACCATAATACGGCGCAGACGGCGGCCATGGCGTAACCAAAGGCAAAGCGTGCGTCGAAGGCCAAGCCACCGCCCTTGGTGACGATCAGCACCGTGCCCGCAAGGCCAAGCAGCGCGCCGACGACATGGTTCCACGCCAGTTTTTCGCCCGGCATCAGCGCCGAACCGAGCACGATCAGCAGTGGCCAGAGATAGGCGATCAGGCTCGCCTCGACGGCAGGCGCGTTGCGCAGTGCGGTGAAGTAGAAGAAATGGTAGCCGAACAGGCCGGCAATGCCGATCAGCCAGACCTGTGGTGGTATTTTCTGGCTTCTATCCGAGGCCGGCATGAAAAGGCGCGCGACAAGCCCAACCCCGGTGCCGATCGAGAAGGTGATCGCCGACAACAGGAACGGCGGCACCTTTCCGGACGCGTCCGTGAGCAACGCCAAAAGCGCCCACATGGCGACCGCCGAAAAGCCGATCAGTGTTGCGCGCCCCATTCCGTCTCCAGTGGCGCGCCTCATTCTGTCGCCAGTGGCGGGCCTGGTCTATTGCACTGCTTCGAAACGTCCGGCGCTGATGGTCAAGGTGCCGATCTGCGTGCCGACCGTGGCATGGATCGGCGCATATACCCCGGTTTGGCCGAGCGGCGCAAACGTCACCATCATGCGGCTTTTGCTCTTGAGATAATTGAGTGCCTTGCGGCCCTTGCGATAGCCCGCCACCGGCTCGAAGCCCATCCGGCAAGTGACGGTGTCGCCCTTGTAGCCCGGCACCGATATCGTGCCTTTCGAATCGTAGGTCAGCGTCAAGTCGGCGCGCATCTCGCCATCGTAGAACTTGACCTTGCGGCCGCAGACCTGGTCGAGACTGTCGGCATGGATGACGGTCGCCGCCATCGGATCGAGCACCGACGCCAGGTCGCCGGCGCCGATCGGCACCCAGGCCTTCGGGTCGCGCTTGCCAGGTGCCGGGACGACCTGCGTCGAGGTCACGTTGCCATTGGCGAAGCGAATGTCGATCGCCGACGCCTTCTTGCCCGACGTATAGTCGGCGCGGAACGCCTGCGGCACCATCTTCTGGCCTGAAATCGTGCCCTTGGACGAGATCGTGCCGCGCGTATCGTCGAACAGTTTGGCCAGGCCAGCGGCCGAAACGCTGCCTTCGATCGCGTAGGCGCCATTCTCGTAGTGGCTCGCGAAGGTCGATCTCGCGATCGAGAGACCAAGGAACGACACGGTGTACTCGCCCTTGAAGGACTGCGGCGAGGCCGCCGATGCGGCGGAGGGCAAGGCGATGGCAAGCACGGCAACAAATGCGCGAGACGAACGAGGCATGGCGGGATCGGATCCTTGATTTTCGGCCGGAGGCGGGCAACTCCGGTCTGGCATGTCCCTATGAGACTGCTTATAGGGTGAATTCCGGCCTTAATATGAAATGCCGGGCGCTTCCGTGGGGAAGCCGGAGCTTGACGCCCCGGTGAAATGCAACTATGGAACGCCAACTTTTTCCATAAGGCCGCCTGACCAGAACCGCGCGCCACCCGGCGTGGGCACAAAGGTTTGGCAGGTCCCGAGAGAACTGAAGGTTAGAACCATGTCCCGCACCTGCGAACTCACTGCCAAGGCAGTCCAGACCGGCAACAATGTGAGCCACGCCAACAACAAGACCAAGCGTCGCTTCCTGCCGAACCTCGTCAATGTGACGCTGATCTCGGAAGCGCTGAACCAGAACGTGCGCCTGCGCATCTCGGCCAACGCGCTGCGTTCGGTCGAACATCGCGGCGGTCTCGATGCCTTCCTGGCCAAGGCCGACGTCAAGGAACTGTCGCAGCGCGCGCGCCTGCTGAAGAAGCAGATCGCCAAGAAGCTGGCCGAGCAGGTCGCTGCCTGACATCGTTTAAAAGGCGGGGGACTACCGCCCTGGCCAACATCTTGTTGGTCTCTGGCCAACTCCTTGTTGGTCTCTGGCCAAGCTCTTGTTGGCCTCTGGGGCATCGGATAGAAGCCGCAAGGTTTGACAATCCGATGCTCGAATACGAGCGAGCATAATGCTCCGCTGGTTCCATTACCCAGGATAAAAAAATGACTTCATTTTCGCGGTATTTGCCCTTCGTGGCCGCCATGGCGCTTGTCGTCGTGGCATCGAACATTCTCGTGCAGTTCCCGATGCAGGGCCAGCTCGGCAGCCTGTCGCTGGCCGACCTTTTGACCTGGGGCGCTTTCACCTACCCCTTCTCCTTCCTGGTCACCGACCTCGCCAACCGCCGCTATGGCCCCGCCGTGGCGCGTCGGATCGTCTTTGTCGGCTTCATGACGGCGGTGGTCTGCTCGATCCTCGTTCCGCCCTTCCTGTTCCGTCATGGCCTGATCGAATTCGAGACCGCCGCCGACCGGCTGGTACGCATCGCGGCGGCTTCCGGGGCGGCATTCCTCTCCGCGCAATTGCTCGACGTCACCGTGTTCAACCGTTTGCGCCGGCAGAGCTGGTGGCGGGCGCCGATCGTCGGCACGCTGGTCGGATCCGTGTTTGACACGATGGTCTTCTTCACCGTGGCATTTTCGGCCGCTTTCGCCTTTGCTGGCCCCAATGACGGTTTTGCCCTCGAAACGGCGCCGCTGTTGGGTGTTTTCCATGTCGACGCGATGCGCTGGGTTTCCTGGGCGCTGGGCGACCTCTCGGTGAAGCTGATCATTGCCGTGGTGGCACTCATCCCCTACCGGCTGCTCGCTGCCCGCTGGAGCCAGCCGGCGGTCGCGGCTTAAACCATGATCCCG
The DNA here is from genome assembly GCF_055901595.1 of Mesorhizobium sp. WSM1386. NCBI lineage: Bacteria > Pseudomonadati > Pseudomonadota > Alphaproteobacteria > Hyphomicrobiales > Phyllobacteriaceae > Mesorhizobium > Mesorhizobium sp. WSM1386. The sequence goes on along the minus strand of NZ_CM148373.1, from coordinate 1,538,304 downwards.
AAAAGTGGCCTCCGGTTTTCCGAAAAGATCGTGGTCAGACAAAGCCCATGATCCCCTGGGTCCAGCTCGATTCGGCAAAGACCGGGGATGGCGCGCAGGAGCTTCGCCTCAAGCGGCGCGGTTCCGAATTCTCGATCATGCTCGGCACCAACGAGCTGATGAACAGCCGCCTCAGCGGCTCCGAGGAAGCGCTGGCCGGGCTTTCCTGCCAGAAGATTGCCCGCCATCGCCAACCGAGGGTCCTCATTGGCGGACTTGGCATGGGTTTTACCCTGCGCGCCGCTCTCGCCGAATTGGGCAGTGACGCCGGTATCGTTGTCGCGGAACTGGTGCCGGCGGTGGTCGCCTGGGCACGTGGCCCGATGGCGGAAGTGTTTGGCGGCTGTCTCGACGATTCCCGGGTCGAGGTTCGGGAGACCGATGTCGGAGATCTGATACGGTCCGAGCCCTCTCGCTGGGACGCCATCCTGCTCGATGTCGACAATGGCCCCGAAGGCATCGTCCACAAGGGCAACGATGCGCTCTACAGCCTGACAGGCCTCAAGGCCGCACGCACGGCGCTGAAGCCTGGCGGCGTGCTGGCGGTGTGGTCGCAAGGCCCGGACAGCGGCTTCACGCGGCGGCTGAAGCAGGCTGGCTTCGTCGTCGAAGAGGTCGCCACGCGCGCCAACGGCAAGCGCGGCGCGCGTCACGTCATCTGGATCGCTACCAACGGCTCGCGATCCTGATCGGACGCCGTCGTAACTCTGTTGATGAGCAGTCGACACCCACTCCGTCGAGCTTCGCTCGCCACCTCTCCCCCGATCGACGGGGGAGAGGAAAGGCTGTCCGAACCGGATAGATAGGTAACAGAATGGACCTGATGGATGGGTGACAGTTTTCTCCTTCGCTGGGAGGACCGGCGATGGTTTGGCGAGAGACTGGCATCATGGACGAGCGACTTCGGTTTGTTGTGGACTGCCTGGCAGGTGAGGAGACGATGAGCGAGATTTGTGCGGCCTACGGCATCTCTCGCAAGATCGGCTACAAGTGGCTTGGTCGCTATCGTGCGTTGGGCCCGGAAGGTTTGCGCGATCTGCCACGGGCGCCGCTCAATCACGGCCGGGCGACGGCTCTGGATCTGGTGGAACGGATCGTGGCGGCAAAGGAGACGCATCCACTGTGGGGGCCCAAGAAGATCGTGGCGCGGCTCAAGCGCACGGCCCCCGAGCTGCGCTGGCCGTCAGCTTCGACGGCGGGTGCCATCCTTGCACGACATGGGCTTGTGGGCGCGCGCAAGCGGCCACGGCTGCGGGCCTGCGGCAACGGCCCCTGGCCGCCGGCCGAGGAACCGAACGCAGTGTGGACTGGCGACCACAAAGGCTGGTTCCCGACCGGCGACAAGCGGCGTTGCGAGCCCTTGACGGTGATGGATGCGTCAAGCCGCTATCTTCTGGCGCTGGAAGCAACGGGCTCGACGGCCGATGCCGAGGCCTGGCCGGTGTTCGAGCGGTTGTTCGAGGAGCATGGGCTGCCGGATCGCTTCAGAAGCGACAATGGCCCGCCGTTCGCGTCGGCCGGCGTCGCCGGGCTGACGCCACTTGCCGCGCGCTTCGTCAAACTTGGCATCGTGCTGGAGCGGATCGCACCCGGCAAGCCGCAGCAGAACGGCCGCCATGAGCGCTTTCATCTGACCATGCTGCCGCTGGCCAAGCACCCGCAAGCCGACAGAACAGCTCAGGGTCGAGCCTTCGAGGCCTTTCGGCGCAGCTACAATGAGGAGCGACCGCATGAGGCGCTGGCCATGGACACTCCAGCCCAGCATTACCGCCGCTCACAGCGCCTCATGCCAAGAACGCCACCCGAGCCCGATTATCCGGCCGAGGCCGCGGTCCGCCACGTGCGCCACAATGGCGAGATCCGATGGAATGGCGGCTTCATCTATGTCTCGCAAACACTGGCCGGTGAAGCGGTCGCGGCCACCGAAACCGAGGATGGCCAATGGGCGCTTTCCTTCTATGCCCATCCCCTGGGCATCATCGACACGAGGCGCATGAAGCTCGTCCGCCGCAGCGCCGCGCCAACCAAACCGCTTGGCGCTGCGGCGGACGAATAGAGGGGAGAAGTGTTACCTATGTATCCGGTTCAAAGTGTTACCTATCTATCGGCTGGACAGGCGCGAACTTATGCCGGGAGGCTGCCTTCCTCTCCCTCCGGAGGGGGGAGAGGTGGCTCGGCGAAGCCGAGACGGAGTGGGGGAAGGCGCCCGACCAAAATCGAATTCCACCGAAGATCGAACCCGCTATTGAAGACCCTCAACGTCAGTCCTGGTGGAGAATAAATTCCAGATAGAGGTTGCGCTGCAGGATCGAGTGGTTGTCGTCGGAGACCAGCGACACCATCAGCGCGCCGTCGTCGCGGGTCCAGACGTCGAGCCCTTCCATATTGTCGATCTGGTAGCCCATGTCGGCTTCCAGCAGAACCTGCCCGTCGGCGACGGCGCCCTTCTCGACACTCTCGCCATAGATGCGCCGCAGCCGCATCTTGAGGCCGCCTGCCATCGAGAAGCTGCGCTCCAGGAGCAGCAGGTCGCCATCCGGCAGGAACGCACCGTCGGTGATGTCGAAATCACCGTTGCGCTTGACGGTGAACACGCCCTTGTGCGGCCCTTCGATGATGGCGGCATAGATGTTGCCTGATTTGTCGAGGCTCTTTTCCGACACCACCACCAGACCGCCCTCATGCTGGCCGTTGACATTGGCATGGGTGACGGTCTCAAAACCGCGATTCTGGCGCAACTCCCAGGCTGGAATGAGGAAATCCAGCTGCTTGAACGGCGCCTTCATGTCACTCGGGTCGATCTTGAACTGGGCGACGCGATGGTTGCGTTCGAAGCCGACGGTGGCGATGCCGTCCTTGACGTCGACCCCTTCGGCGTCGACCATCCATTTCTCGTCGATCGGCTGGCCGTTTTCATCGACCATCTGCTGCATGCGGAAATTCTGGATGCCGGACGGCCGCTTGTCGGCGTCGCGAACCACCGTGCCGAAGAACCAGAAGCCGGTGTCGGCCACCCCGATGAAATCGCCGCCCGCCTTCACGAAGCGGAAGGCCGACAACGCACCGAAATCGCGCGTCGGCGAGGTCATCTCCAGGCCGCCGACAAATTCGAGCGGGCCGAACTGCTTGTCGGCGCGACCGATATGAAACTGGGTGATCGGGCGGGCCGAGATCTCGACCGGCTCGACAGAGCTGGAGCGGACCGGACCGGCCGGCGCCGAAGCCACGCCGGCAAACAGGGCGATGGTGGCGAAAAGCGCTTGCCGAAAACCGCCCCGCGAAAGGATCATCCGGCGCGCCGCATGCCGCCACGCCGCGTGTCGCGCGCGCTTTCCTCGGCAAACAGCGAGGCTAATTGCTCGGTCATGGCGCCGGCCAGTTCCTCGGCATCGACGATGGTGACGGCGCGCCGATAATAGCGTGTGACGTCATGGCCGATACCGATGGCCAAGAGTTCGACCGGCGAGCGCGTCTCGATCAGTTCGATGACGGCGCGCAGATGGCGTTCCAGATAGTTGCCCGGATTGACCGACAGCGTCGAATCGTCGACCGGCGCGCCGTCCGAGATCATCATCAGGATCTTGCGCTGCTCCGGCCGGGCGATCAGGCGGTTGTGCGCCCACAGCAGCGCCTCGCCGTCGATGTTTTCCTTGAGCAGGCCCTCGCGCATCATCAGGCCGAGATTGCGCCGTGCCCGCCGCCACGGATGGTCGGCGGATTTGTAGATGATGTGGCGCAAATCGTTGAGGCGGCCGGGATTCGGCGGCTTGCCGTCCTTCAGCCACTTCTCGCGCGCCTGCCCGCCCTTCCACGCCCGCGTGGTGAAGCCGAGAATCTCGACCGAGACGCCGCAGCGTTCCAGCGTGCGCGCCAGGATGTCGGCGCAGGTGGCGGCGACCGTGATCGGCCGGCCGCGCATCGAGCCCGAATTGTCGAGCACCAGCGTCACCACCGTGTCGCGGAATTTGGTGTCGCGCTCCTGCTTGAAGGACAGCGGCTGCATCGGGTCGATGACGACGCGCACCAGGCGCGCCGGGTCGAGGTAGCCCTCTTCCAGGTCGAAATCCCAGGACCGGTTCTGCTGCGCCATCAGCCGGCGCTGCAGCCGGTTGGCGAGCCGCCCGACGACGCCGGACAGATTGGCAAGCTGCTTGTCGAGGAAGGCGCGCAGCCGGTCGAGCTCTTCCTCTTCGCAAAGCTCCTCGGCGCCGACCGTCTCGTCGAAAGCGGTGGTGAAGACCTTGTAGTCGATTTCCTTCGGCAGGTTGGTGAAGGGATTGTCGTTGCGGCGCGCCTCGCCGGGCGTCTCGGCATCGGCATCGTCGTCGTCGGAGAGATCGTCGGCGGTGGCGTCGGACGCTTCCGTCTCGGACGACTGCTCATCGTCTGCCGAAGCCTCGGCATCCTCGGACTGCGACTGCTCGGAGCCGGAATCCTCTTCGCCCCCCTCCTCGCTCTGCTCCTCGCCTTGCGGCTGGTTGTCGTCATTGTCCTCGGAGTCTTCCGTCTCCTGGTCGTCTCCGAGTTCCTCGGCCATCTCCATCGAGGCGAGCATCTCGCGCACGACCCGGGCGAAGGCCTGCTGGTCGTCGAGCTTGGCCGAAAGCCCGTCGAGATCGGCCTTGGCCTTTTCCTCGACCCAGGGGCGCCAGAGTTCGACCAGCCGCTCGCCGCTCTTCGGGATCGACCGGCCGGTCAGCTTCTCGCGCACCATCAGCGCCAGCGCTTCCTCGATCGGTGCGTCGGCCTTGTCCTTGACGTCGATGAGGTTGGCCTTGGCGTATTTGTCCTCCAGCATCGAGCCGATATTGTCGGCGACGCCTTGCATGGCGCGGCTGCCGATCGCCTCGACGCGGGCCTGCTCGACCGCGTCATAGATGGCGCGGGCCGCCTTGCCCTCCGGCGCCAGCTTGGTGTGGATGCGCTGATCGTGGCAGGCGCGCTTCAGCGCCATGGAATCGCCGAGGCCGCGGGTAATCGCAATGTCGGTCTTCGACGCCTTCTTCGGCAGTTCGGGCAGTCTCGCGCGGCTGCCGGCGAGCGCCGGCCTGTCCTTGGCGAAGCCGACTTCCATTTCCTTGTCGCCGGCAATGGCGCGCATGCAGACGGTGACGGCGCGCTTGAAGCTGTCGGCTTCAGAACCCGTCTTCGACTTGTTGCGCGTGTTGTCGCCCGGACCCGCCATCGAGACTCTGCTTAGCCCAGCACCACGTTGGCGGCGCTCTCCGGCAGATCCTCGCCGAAGGCGCGCTGGTAGAACTCGGCCACCACCGAACGCTCCAGTTCGTCGCACTTGTTGAGGAAGGTCAGCCGGAACGCCATGCCGATATTGCCGAAGATCTCGGCATTCTCGGCCCAGGTGATGACGGTACGCGGGCTCATCACGGTCGACAGATCGCCATTGATGAAGGCCGAACGCGTCATGTCGGCGACGCGCACCATCTTGTTGACGATGTCCTTGCCCTTGCCGTCGCGATAGTGCTTGGCCTTGGCCAGCACGATGTTCACTTCATTGTCGTGCGGCAGATAGTTCAGCGTGGTGACGATCGACCAGCGGTCCATCTGCGCCTGGTTGATCTGCTGCGTGCCGTGATAAAGGCCGGTGGTGTCGCCGAGGCCCACCGTGTTGGCGGTCGAGAACAGCCGGAACGCCGGATGCGGACGGATGACCCGGCTCTGATCGAGCAGCGTCAGGCGGCCCGACGATTCCAGGACGCGCTGGATGACGAACATCACGTCCGGGCGGCCGGCGTCATATTCGTCGAAGCAGAGCGCGACATTGTGCTGGTAGGCCCATGGCAGGATGCCGTCGCGGAATTCGGTGATCTGCAACCCGTCCTTGACGACGATGGCGTCCTTGCCGACCAGGTCGATACGGCTGACATGGCTGTCGAGGTTGACGCGCACGCAGGGCCAGTTGAGCCGGGCGGCGACCTGTTCGATATGGGTCGACTTGCCGGTGCCGTGATAGCCCGAGACCATGACGCGGCGGTTGTAGGCGAAGCCGGCAAGGATAGCCAAAGTGGTCGCCTCGTCGAACAGATAGTCCGGATCGATATCCGGCACATGTTCGCTGGTTACCGAATAGGCCGGCACCACCATCTTGGAGTCGAAGCCGAACTTGTCCTTCACCGAGACCGTCGTGTCGGGCAGGTTGGCGATGTCGCGATCGACCTTGTTCATATCTCTCAACGTCTCCACGGGCGAAACGTCCCGTTTCGCCGGCAATCGATTTTGTTCGGGGGCGGTCTTAAAGCCTTTTCCACCCTTATGAAAGTTGGAAAACGACACAAACCGTAGGGTCGCTCAGCACAGGCCCGCCTGTTTGAGCACGCGATAGGCCTGCAGCACATCGCGGAACCGGTCTTCCGAACCTCTGTCGCCGCCATTCGCATCCGGATGGTGACGCTTCACCAGTTCCTTATAGCGCGCCTTGATATCCTTGCCAGTCGCCTTTGTATCAAGGCCAAGCGTTTCCAGCGCCTTGGCCTCAAGCGGCTTGGCCTTGCGCTCGCGCGCCTCGCGCGGATCCTTCGGCCCCTTGAACAGGTCGAACGGGTCGCGCATGCGGTTGTAATAGCCAGCGCGGCCGGAGCGCATCTGCGCCATGTCGGGCGAAGACCGCGTCGAGGCGCCGTTGACGCCCATCTTCCAGGTCGGCCGGTGGCCGGTCATGGCTTCCTTCTGGAAGCGCGCGACCTCGGTGTCCGGCACGCCGGAGAAGTAGTTGAAGCCCTTGTTGTACTCGCGCACATGGTCGAAGCAGAAGCGGAAATACTCGCCCTCCTTCATGCGCCCGACCGGCGCGCGATGGGTCCCCGCCTCCTTGCAGCCGTCCCACTGGCAAATCGGCGAATGCGACTTCAGCTCCGCGTCCTTGTCAGGGCGGACGCGAATCTTCTCGAAATATTTGGGATACGGCTTCATCTTACCCATTTATGGGGCGTTCGCAGATGCGAAACAAGAATTGACATTTTCGCGATCATCGCCCTAACCGCTGAATCGCGGCATAAAGCAGGCGAATGGCGGATTTTGTTGCGCGGCAGCGGCCCCCTCTGAACCGGTTTGCGGGTTTTCACGCTGGCGCGCCAGTCAAATGTGGTGAACGGAGACGGCGATGTCCATACAGGCGACCATGGAAGACAAGCTCAACAAGGCATTTTCGCCGGAGCGGCTGGTGATCATCAACGAAAGCCATCTCCATGCCGGCCACCATCATGACGGCTCCGACCATCACGGCACTTATGACGGCACCGGCGAAACGCATTTTCGCGTCCGTGTCGTCGCGTCCGCCTTTGCCGGCATGAACCGCATCGACCGCCACCGCGCCGTCAACGAACTGCTCGCCGACGAGTTGAAGGCCGGCGTGCACGCGCTGGCGATCGAACCGGCGGCTCCCGGCGAAAAGATGCGCTGGTAAGTCAGCCGGCCCTGCGACAGGCGCTCAGAGCACCGCCTCGATGAGGAACGGCCCGCGTCGCGACAAGGCACTGTCCAGAAGCGCATCAAACTGTTCGCAGGTCTCGGCGCGCGCGGCCTCCACGCCCATGCCCTTGGCCAGCGAAACCCAGTCCAGCGCGGGATGGTCGAGGTCGAGCATGCGCCTGGCGTTCTCGCCGATCGCCCCGACGCCGACATTCTTCATCTCGCCATGCAGGATGGCGTAGGTGCGGTTGGAAAAGACGATCGTCACCACATCGAGATTTTCCCGGGCCTGCGTCCACAGCCCCTGCACCGTGTACATGCCGCTGCCATCGGCCTCCAGATTGATCACCTTGCGGTCGGGACAGGCGATCGCCGCCCCGGTCGCCATCGGAATGCCGCCGCCGATCGCCCCGCCTGTGCCCATCATGTAGTCGTGCGGTGCGGCAAAGGCCGACAGCGCGAAGAAACGCCGCGCCGAGGTGACCGCTTCATCGCAGACGATCGCATTGTCGGGCAGCTTGCGCGCCACTGACAGCGCGATGGCATCGTCCGTCAGTCCGCCGTTCGGCGTTGCTTCGTCCGGGAAAGCCGTCGCCGATATCGTCTGCTGCGATGGCTTGATGCCGAGTTCCTCGCGAAGCGCTCCCAGAGCCGCATGGAGATCGTCGCCATGGGCGGCGAGCGTCAGCACCTGACAGTCTTCGCGGACCAGCCGTCCGGGCTTTCCCGGATAGGCGAAGAAGGCGACCGGCTCCTTGCCGCCGACCAGCACCAGGACGTCGATGTCCTTGAGCAGCGCCGTCGCCGCATCGACAGGATAGGGGATGCGGGTCGGCGCCACGCGCCCGCGTCCGCGCTGCAGCCGCGCGATCAAGACCTCGCTCAGCAGCCGGACACCGCCAGCGGTGGAAATCTGGCCGGCGATGTCGAGCGCATCGGCGCGCGCCGCGCGGCCACGAACGATCATGCCGACGCGGCCCGGTTTGGCCCGGACCGCTGCCGCCACCGCGCGCACGGCGTCCTTGTCGACGGGTGGTGGTGGCGAAAGAACGACTTTGCCTGGCGCGGCCGGGTTGGCACCACCCCAAGCGGTATCGGCCGGCAGGATCAGCGTGGTGACGCCGGGCGGCGTGAGCGAAGCGCGGAACGCCGCCTCCGTGGCGGGTTGTACATCGGCTGGTCCCGAGATGCGGCGGACCCAATTGGACATCGGTGCCGCGAGGCCCTCGATGTCGCTGGTCAGCGGCGCATCAAGCGGCAAATGGTAGGAGGCATGGTCGCCGACGATGTTGATCATCGGGCTCAGCGCACGCCGGGCATTGTGCATGTTGGCCAGCCCATTGGCCAGACCGGGCCCAGTGTGCAGCAAAGTCGCGGCAGGACGGTCGGTCATGCGCGCATAGCCGTCGGCGGCACCGGTCACCACGCCTTCGAACAGGCCGAGCACGCAACGCATCCGCGGTTTGCGGTCAAGCGCGGCGACGAAATGCATTTCGGATGTGCCGGGATTGGCGAAACAGACCGTCACGTCATTGGCCAAAAGCACATCGCACAGGACATCGGCGCCATTCATGCAATTTTTCTCCCCATTCACGAACACAAATAGCACTCGCCGATGGCCGCACGGCAATATCCCGCCGTCGCTTTTGGTCTGATCCAGTGCAGCTGACGCCTGCCCCTCGTTAAGGTGAGATCAGCCGACCGTCGACTTCAGGAATGCGAGCGCGGCGACAGTCAGCGCGTCGCCGTCCTCGCCGAAATCGCGATTGATCGACATATGCGTATAGGCGCTGCCGTCAAACAGCGTGACCTTGGTACCGGTGGCGCGCAAGCGCTCGGCAAAGGCTTTCGACTCCTCGCCGCGACCTTCGGCGCGAGAATAGGCGATGAAGGTCGGCGGGTGGTTGCGGCCCTCGACATAGTTGGCCGGCGACAATGCCGCCCATTGCGATGGATCGGAAAACACCCGGGCATAGGCCCGCACCATGCCGCCATTTTTCTCAAGCCTGGTGAGATCATAGGCTCTGGTATCGTCGAGAAGCAGCCCGGCGACGCCTGGCAGCCCGCCGCGCATTCCCGTCAGCGCAATCAGATGGCAGCCGGCCGAATGCCCCATGCCGACGATCCGCTTGGGATCGCCGCCATGCCCGGCAATGTTGGCCCTGACATAGGCATAGGCCTTTTCGACATCGCTGGCCTGGGTGGCGACATCCGCCTGCGGCAGCATGCGATAATCGATGGAAACGAAACAGAACCCATTGGCGAGCAGGAAAGCCGCCTTTGCACCCACCTGGCTGCGTTTGCCGAACTGCCAGGCCCCGCCATGGACGAAAAACACCACCGGCAGGTTTTTCGCGCCATCCGGCGCGTAGATGTCGAGCTTGGCCGGGCCGTAATCGAAGGTCGTTGGCACGAGTTGGGGCTCGCACAAACCCGCCGACACACGCAGTGGCAGCAGCGCCGCCATCGAAGCCAGAACAAAGCTTCGTCGATCGATCATCGTGCTCCCACCACCATCAACCATAATCCTCAGCAAACGTCCAAACGCGCGGGGCGGCATCCCGGTTTCATGGCCAAATACGCATACTCGCCTTGATGTGAAGGGAACAACAATGCGTCCCGGCAGTTGAATAGGTGACGAGCCGTCCGGCAGCCAAAACGGCTCTGAGGGCAACCATCATGCGCGAGAATCAGTCCGACATCTTCGATCTGTTTTCGGAGATTTATGCCAATGCGGCTCAGGAAGAGATCAGCCTCCAGCAATATCTCCTGGCCTGCCGCGAAGACAAGTCGATGTATGCCTCCGCCCCCGAGCGGATGGTCGAGGCAATCGGCGAGCCGAACCTGGTCGACACCAGCAAGGATGAACGGCTCGGCCGCATTTTTTCGAACCGCACCGTCAAGGTCTATCCATCCTTCTCCGAGTTCTACGGGATGGAGGATACGATCGAGCGCATCGCCGGATATTTCCGCTATGCCTCCCAGGGATTGGAGGAGCGCAAGCAGATCCTCTATCTTCTCGGCCCCGTCGGCGGCGGCAAATCCTCTCTTGCCGAACGGCTGAAGAAACTGATGGAGGAACGGCCGATCTACACGCTGAAGGTCGGCAGCCAGATCAGTCCGATTTTCGAATCGCCGCTCGGCCTTTTCAATCCCGACCGCATGGGCGACCTGCTGGAAGACAAATACGGGATAGCCCGGCGCCGTCTCAACGGACTCATCTCGCCCTGGGCGGCCAAGCGGCTCGATGAGCTGTCCGGCGATATTTCCAAGTTCAGTGTCGTCAAGCTGATGCCGTCGCGGCTGCGCCAGATCGCCATCGCCAAGACAGAGCCCGGCGACGAGAACAACCAGGACGTCTCGGCCTTGGTCGGCAAGGTCGACATCAGGCAATTGGAAAATTTCAGCCAGTCCGATCCGGACGCCTATTCCTACAGCGGCGGCCTGAACCGGACCACGCAAGGCCTGCTCGAATTCGTCGAGATGTTCAAGGCGCCGATCAAGGTCCTGCACCCGCTGCTCACGGCGACCCAGGAAGGCAGCTACAATGGCACTGAGAATTTCGGCGCCTTCCCTTATCAAGGCATCATCATTGCCCATTCCAACGAATCGGAGTGGCAGCAGTTCAAGAACAACAAAAACAACGAGGCCTTTCTGGACCGCATCCTCGTGGTCAAGGTGCCATATTGCCTGCGGATCACCGAAGAGAGGCATATTTACGAGAAATTGCTGCGCGAGAGCGAACTGGCCGGCAGCCCCTGCGCACCTGAAGTGCTGGACATTCTCAGCCGGTTCACCGTCTCGACTCGCCTTGCCGAGCACGACAATTCGCCGCTCTATACCAAGATGCGCGCCTATGACGGTGAAAACCTCAAGGAGGTCGATCCCAGGGCCAAGTCCGTTCAGGAGTATCGCGACGCAGCCGGCGTCGACGAGGGCATGACCGGCGTAAGCACGCGCTTCGCCTTCAAAATCCTGTCCCAGACGTTCAACTACGACACCAACGAGGTCGCGGCGGACCCGGTGCACCTGATGTACATCCTGGAAGAGGCGATCAAGCGCGAGCAGTTCCCGAAGGAAACGGAAGCCGCCTATCTCGAATTCATCAAGTCGGAACTCGCGACCCGCTATGCCGAGTTCATCGGCCACGAAATCCAGAAGGCCTATCTGGAGTCGTACAGCGAATACGGCCAGAACCTTTTCGACCGCTACATCGCCTATGCCGACGCCTGGATCGAGGATCAGGACTACAAGGACCCCGATACCGGCCAGATCCTCGACCGCGAGATCCTGGACAAGGAACTGTCGCAGGTCGAAAAGCCGGCCGGCATCGCCAATCCCAAGGACTTCCGCAACGAAGTGGTCAAATTCACCTTGCGCGCCCGGGCGCGCAACCATGGCCGCAATCCGTCATGGACCAGCTATGAGAAGCTGCGTGAAGTGATCGAGAAGCGGATGTTCGGCCAGGTTGAAGATCTCCTGCCGGTGATCAGTTTCGGCTCCAAACAGGACAGCGTCACGGAAAAACGCCACAATGAATTCGTGCAGCGCATGGTGCAACGTGGTTACACCGAGCGGCAGGTGCGCCGGCTTGTCGACTGGTACATGCGTGTGAACAAGGCGGGTTGAGGCAGGCCCGGACGCTTCCATGCCGATCTTTATCGACAGACGCCTGAATCCGAAGGACAAAAGCCTGGGCAACCGCCAGCGGTTTCTGAAGCGCGCGCGGGAGGAACTCAAGCGAAATATCCGCGACCAGGTCCGCGCCGGCCGCATCGCCGAGGTTGACCGGGAGCATGCCGTGCCCATGCCCCGCAAAGGCACCAGCGAGCCGGTCTTCAGCGATGCCAGGGACAGCGGCCGGCGCCAGCACATCTTGCCTGGCAACAGAACTTACATTTCCGGAGATCTGATCCCAAAGCCAGGCCTGGGAGGCGTGGGCTCTTCGTCTCCGGGAAACAGCGAATCCGAAGACGATTTTCGTTTCATGTTGTCACGCGAGGAGGTTCTCGATCTTTTCTTCGAGGACCTTGAACTGCCCGATCTGGTCAAGCTCAATCTCAAGCAGATATTGACGTTCAAGCCGAAGCGGGCGGGCTTCAGCGCCAGCGGCTCGCCGACCAACATCAATGTCGGCCGCACGATGCGCAACAGCCATGGTCGCCGCATTGCGCTCCGGCGTCCCAAACAGGCGCAATTGGATGAGATCGCCCGCCAGCTTGCACTGCTCGAAGCGCAACCCCCGAACGCGGCGAGGCGCGAACGCATCGCTGCCCTGCGCGAAGAACTCGATTTGATGGAGCGTCGTCGCCGGCGAATTTCCTATGTCGACCCGGTCGACATCCGCTTCAACCGGTTCGACCCCCAGCCGCAGCCCAATGCCAGCGCCGTCATGTTTTGCCTGATGGATGTGTCGGGATCGATGGGGGAGCGCGAAAAGGATCTGGCCAAACGCTTCTTCGTGCTGCTCCACCTGTTCCTGACGCGGCGTTATGAGCGGACGGACATCGTTTTCATTCGCCACACCCACGAGGCCCAGGAGGTCGACGAGCAGACGTTCTTCTACCATACCCAGAGCGGCGGCACGGTCGTTTCCACGGCGCTCGAGGAAATGCACCGCATCATCGAACAGCGCTATCCCCCGACGGAATGGAACATCTATGCCGCCCAGGCCTCCGACGGCGACAATTTCGCCACCGATTCCGAACGCTGCATCGAGCTGCTCGGCGGCAAGCTGATGCGGTTGTGCCAGTATTTCGCCTATGTGGAGATCATCGACGAGCGCGAAAGCCATATTTTTGGGTCGACCGAAAATGGCACCTCGCTTTGGCGCGCCTACAGCGCCATCGAGCAGAAATGGCCGAATTTCCAGATGCGGCGCATCGCATCCCCAGCGGATATCTACCCCGTCTTTCGCCAGCTCTTCGCCAGGCAGCCGGCGATGCATGCGAGCGCGTGAGGTCTGTCGGATGGCTAGCCAAGCCGGCAAATCCAGGTTGCTTTTCTCAGGGTCCGACTGGGACTTCAAGACACTGTCGCGAGCCTATGACGAGATCGAGGCAATCGCGATCGATCAGCTTCACCTCGACACCTACCCGGTGCAGATGGAGGTCATTTCCTCGCAGCAGATGCTCGACGCCTACTCCTCGGTCGGCATGCCGCTGATGTACCGGCATTGGTCGTTCGGTAAGCATTTCCTGTACAACGAGCTTCTCTACCGCAAAGGCGGACGCGGTCTGGCTTATGAGCTGGTCATCAATTCCGATCCCTGCATCGTCTACCTGATGGAAGAAAACACCATGGCCCTGCAAGCCTTGGTGACGGCCCATGCGGCACTCGGACACAACCATTTCTTCAAGAACAATCACCTTTTCCGCCAGTGGACCGACGCAGGCGGAATCCTGAGCTATCTGGATTTCGCGAAAGGCTACATTGCCCGGTGCGAGGAGCGTTACGGCCTCGCCGCCGTGGAAGCGGTTCTCGATTCGGCTCACGCGCTGATGGAGCAAGGCGTGTTCCGATACCACCGGCCGCCGAAACTCTCGTCGGAGCAGCAACGCGAAGGCCTACGCGAACGTCTCGAATACGAGGAGCGCTCCTACAATGATCTGTGGCGGACGCTGCCTCCGGTGCAGGGCGCCGACAACGCCGAAGCCGGGGAAGAAGTCTTGGCCGAACGGAAAAAATCGCTGAGCCTGCCCCAGGAGAACCTGCTCTATTTCCTGGAAAAGAACAGCCTCGTCCTGGAACCTTGGCAACGCGAGATCCTCCGCATCGTCCGGGTCATCGCACAGTATTTCTACCCGCAGCGGCAAACCCAGGTCATGAATGAGGGTTGCGCCACTTTCGTCCACTATACCTTGATGAACATGTTGTTCGATCGTGGCCGGATCAATGAAGGCACCATGCTCGAAATCCTGCGCAATCACTCGAACGTGATCTTCCAGCCGTCCTTCGACGACCCACGGTTTTCCGGCATCAACCCCTATGCCCTCGGCCTTGACATGATGCAGGACATCCAGCGCATCTCGACCGAGCCGACGGCGGAAGACCGCGACTGGTTTCCCGACATTGCCGGCCGCGGCGACTGGCTCGAAACCTTGCTCGACGCCTGGGCCAATCACCGTGACGAATCCTTTATTCGCCAATATCTCAGCCCGACCCTGATCCGGAAATGGCGGCTCTTCGTGCTGGCCGACGGATCCGACCGACCGCACTACGAAGTCGCATCGATCCACGACGAGCGGGGCTACAACAAGATACGAGCCGCGCTGGCCCAAAACTATGATTGGGGCGCAAACCGGCCCGACATCCAGATCGTGGACGTGGACTTGCTCGGCGACCGGCATTTGCGACTGCAGCACAAGGTGAAGGACGGCGTCCTGCTCGACAATGAGAGCCGCGACGCAACACTTCGACACATCCGAAGCCTTTGGGGCTATGAGGTCAGCCTGGCGTCGGTCGATGCGGAAACAGACGCAACGCTCAGCGAACGCTGGACCAAGGACTGCTGAGCGCCGGACGGGATCCGTTTCAGCGCGACGCGCTTAAGTGTCGGCGGCAGGCCTGATCCTCAACCGGGCAATCCGGTTCTTGTCGCGTTTCATCACGGTGAATCGCTTGCCGTGGAAGGTGAAGGCCTGTTTTTCCTCGGGGATCGACTGCGTCTCGTGAATGACGAGGCCGGCAATGGTGGTCGCCTCCTCGTCGGGCAGGTTCCAATCGAGCGCCCGGTTCAGGTCGCGGATCGGCACCGTGCCCTCGACGACGACGGAACCGTCGGCTTCCTGCTTGACGCCATGGATGTCGACATCATGCTCGTCGGCGATCTCGCCGACGATCTCCTCGATGATATCCTCCAGCGTCACCAGCCCTTCGACCTCGCCATATTCGTCGACGACGACGGCAAAATGCGCCTTGCGGCGCAGGAAGGCGTTGAGCTGTTCCTGCAAGGTCGTGGTGTCCGGCACGAACCAGGGTTTCGAGGCGATCTTCATCACGTCGATCTTGGAAAAGTCGTTGCCGACTTCGTTCAACGCGCGCAGCAGGTCCTTGGCGTGCAGCACCCCGACAATGTTGTCGAGCGAGCCCTTCCATAAGGGCATGCGCGTGTGCGGGCTCTGCAGGATCTCGCGCACCACCGCTTCCGGCGCATTGTCGGCATTGACCGAGCGCATGTTGGTGCGGTGCACCATGACGTCGGAGACTTCGAGCTCCTCGAGATCGAACAGGCCGCCAATGCGATCACGATCCTCGCGCACCACCTGGCCGTCGCGGCGGAAATCGTCGACCGCACCGCGCAACTCGTCCTGGCTCGAGCGCTGCGGCTCGATGCGCGACAGCTCGTAGCCGAACATGGCAAGCAGGCGCGTGCGCACGGCAACGATCAGCAGGATGAGGATTGCAAGGACGGCGACGACGACCCAGCCCGTCTGGTTGCTCATCTCAGCCGGCTTTCCCGTTGGCCGGGTGGTTCTCCCGGAGGAACGACAGCACTTCCGAGGCCGGCACGTCCTTGGCGATGAAGGCCTGGCCGACGCCGCGCGTCAGGATGAAGGTCAGCGCGCCGCGCGACACCTTCTTGTCCTGGGTGATGAAGGCCAGCAGTGCCTCGGCGTCGGGCAGATCGCCGGGAATATCGGCCATGCGCCACGGCAGCCCGACGGCGCGCAGATGCGTCTCGACGCGGGCCGCGTCGTCGGGGCTGGCCAGATTGAGGCGTGAGGAGAACCGATGCGCCAGCGCCATGCCGATGGCGACCCCCTCGCCATGGACGAGGCGGGCGCCATCATACCGCGTGGCGGCTTCCAGCGCGTGGCCGAACGTATGGCCGAGATTGAGCAGCGCCCGGTCGCCGGTCTCGAACTCGTCGCGGGCGACGACGTCGGCCTTGGCGCGGCAGGCCTCGGCAATCGCCTGCGCCCTCTCCGGCCCGCCGGCGAACACCTGCCTCCAGTTTTCTTCCAGCCAGGCGAAGAATTGCGGCCGGTCGATCAGCCCGTATTTGGCGAGCTCGGCATAGCCGGCGCGGAATTCGCGGATCGGCAGCGTGTCGAGCACTTCAGTGTCGGCCAGCACCAGCTTCGGCTGATGGAAAACGCCGACGAGGTTCTTGCCGCGTGGACTGTTGATGCCGGTCTTGCCGCCGACGGAGGAATCGACCTGGGCCAGCAGCGAGGTCGGGATCTGCACGAAATTCATGCCGCGCCGCACGATGCCGGCGGCAAAACCGGCGAGGTCGCCGATGACGCCACCGCCAAGCGCGATGACGATGTCGCCACGCTCCAATCTGGCGGCCAGCACGCCGTCGACCACCTCTTCGAGATGGGCGAAGCTCTTGGTCTTCTCGCCGGGCGGCAGCGTGATGACGGCGGGCTGGATGCCGCCCTTTTCGAGCCCGGCCTTCAGCGCCTCGAGATGCACCGCCGCGACATTGGCGTCGGTGATGACGGCCGCGCGCGTGCCCGGCAGCCGGCGCGAGATCTCCTCACCCGCGCGAGACAGCAACCCTGAGCCGATGAGTATGTCGTAGGCCCGGTCGCCAAGCCCGACTTCGACGGTGACAGGCTGATCCACGCTCACGATTCGACCTCGCCTGTCGCGGCATTTTCCTCGATGCCGAAATGCCGGCAGAGCGCCTCCAGCACCTCGGCGGCGATGATTTCCTTGCGGTCGTCGCGGGTCGGCACGGTGACATCAGCGGTTGCGTAGACTGGATAGCGCTCGCCCATCAGCCGCTCCAGCACGGCACGGGGATCGGCGCTCTTCAACAGCGGCCGGTTCTGCTTCTTGGAGACGCGATCCATCAAGAGGTCGAGTTCGGCCTTCAGCCACACCGACACGCCATGCGTGGCGACGGCCTCGCGCGTCTGTGCGTTCATGAAGGCGCCGCCGCCCGTGGAGAGCACCTGCGGGCCATTTTCCAGCACGCGCAGGATGACACGCTGTTCCAGCGCCCTGAACTCGGTCTCGCCATAGCGCTCGAACAGCTCCGGCACGGTCATGCGCGAGACACTTTCGATCTCCTGGTCGCTGTCGATGAAGGGCAGCGAAAGCATCGTCGCCACCTTGCGGCCGATCGCCGTCTTGCCGGCGCCCATCAGACCGACAAAGACAATGGACCGGCTGCCCAGCCGGCCAAGCAGCGCGGCGCTGGTCTCGCCTGGCGGATTTGCGTGTAGCGCGTTCATGACACCATGACGGTTCCGGGGCCCTCTTTGCCGGCGTATCGACATGAAAAGCCCGTTTGCGTCAAGCATGCCGAGTAAAGGCAAGCCTATATCGGCCGAGGAATGCCTGCGTCAGAAGTTGCTAACAAGCCTCCGCTTCGTCCTTGAATTGGCCGGATTGGCGTCCCATAAGGGCACAGGGTTTGGAAACGCAGAACAAGAAGACGGGCGAAAATTGATGCCGACACTGTTTCGCTTTGTCGTGACCCTCGCGATTCTGGCCGGCATTGCCTATGGTACGATGTTCGCGCTGGTGATGTTCGTCGAGCCGAAAAAAGCGGAGATGAGCGTGCGCATCCCGTTGGAAAAGCTGAATCCCAAGAAGAACTGAGTCCCAAGAAGAACTGATCCTCAAGGATGAACAGCGCCGCCCGCATCGAGGCCTTCCTGGAAATGATGAGCGCCGAGCGCGGTGCCGCCGAGAACACGCTTTCCTCCTATCGCCGCGACCTCGAAGACGCTTCGAACGGGATCGATGGCGGGCTTGCCGGTGCGGCCGCCGCCGACATCCGCGGCTATCTCGACGACATTGCCGCCCGCGGCTTCGCGTCGACATCACAGGCGCGCAAACTGTCTGCGATCCGCCAGTTCTTCAAGTTTCTCTACGCCGAGGGCCTGCGTGGCGACGACCCGACCGGCACGCTGGACAGCCCGAAAAAGGGACGGCCGCTGCCCAAGACGATGTCCGAGGCCGACACCGGCAGGCTGATCGACCGCGCCGCCATCGAAGCCGGTGACGCCGGGCTCGGCCATGCCGACAGGCTGGCGGCCCTGCGCCTGCATGCGCTGGTCGAGGTGCTCTACGCCACGGGCCTGCGCGTTTCCGAACTGGTCGGCCTGCCGGTGACGGTGGCGCAGCGCGACGACCGCTTCTTCATGGTGCGCGGCAAGGGCGACAAGGAACGCATGGTGCCGCTGTCGTCCAAGGCGCGCGTGGCGATGCGAACCTGGCTTGCCGCCCGGGCCGGAGTGCCCGCCTTCGCCGAAAGCCCGTTCCTGTTTCCGGCCGCCTCCGACAGCGGCTATCTCTCGCGCCAGGTCTTTGCCCGCGACCTGAAAGGGTTGGCGGCGCGCGCCGGCATCGCCTCGGCCAAGATTTCACCGCACGTGCTGCGCCATGCCTTCGCCAGCCATCTCCTGCAGAACGGCGCCGATCTCAGGGCCGTGCAGCAGCTGCTTGGCCATGCCGACATATCGACGACACAGATTTACACCCATGTGCTGGAGGAGCGGCTGGTGCGGCTGGTCAACGATCATCATCCGCTTGCCGACTAGGCCTCATATCGCTATGTGAGGACGACATTTCACCGCCCGGGGCCTTGGATTAAACGGTTCCGCAGTCATTGCCTTCCGACGTATCGGTCCGCTCACGCATGTACAATTACCTCGATTTCGAAAAGCCGGTGCAGGATCTTGAGCTCAAGATCCTCGAGCTGAAGAAGCTTGCCGAGAATGGCGAGGCGGTCGACGTCGCCGACGAGATCACCAGGCTGGAGAAGCGGTCGCGCGACGCGCTGCGCGATCTCTACAAGGCGCTGACGCCCTGGCAGAAAGTGCAGGTGGCGCGCCACTCCGACAGGCCGCACTGCGTCGACTACATCAAGAGCCTGTTCAGCGATTTCACGCCGCTCGCCGGCGACCGCAATTTCGGTGAGGACCAGGCGATCGTCGGCGGTTTCGCCCGCTTCCGCGGCGAGCCCATCGCGATCATCGGCCAGGAAAAGGGTTCGGACACGACCAGCCGGCTAAAGCACAATTTCGGTTCGGTGCGTCCCGAAGGCTATCGCAAGGCGGTGCGGCTGATGGAGCTTGCCGATCGCTTCAAGATACCGCTCCTGACGCTGGTCGACACGGCGGGTGCCTATCCCGGCGTCGGCGCCGAGGAGCGCGGCCAGGCGGAAGCCATCGCCCGCTCGACCTCGGCTTGCCTTGCGCTCAAGGTGCCGTCGATTTCGGTGGTCATCGGCGAAGGCGGCTCCGGCGGCGCCATCGCGATCGCCACCGCCAACCGCGTCTACATGCTCGAACACGCCATCTATTCGGTGATTTCACCGGAGGGCGCGGCGTCGATCCTGTGGCGCGACACCACCCGCTCCAAGGACGCGGCGACCAACATGAAGATCACCGCGCAGGATCTTCTGGAATTGAAGATCATCGACGCCATCATTCCCGAGCCGATGGGCGGCGCCCAGCGCGCGCCCGAGACGGTGATTGCCGCGACCGGCGACCTCATTGCCAAGACGATGAAGGACTTTGCCGGCGCCAACACCGATTTCCGCGAGCAGCGCCGCGAGAAATACCTGGCGATGGGCCGCAGCCTCTGACCGGCTGACGCCGGAACGAGGTCATCGGAAGCGGCTTGCCCACCGCAATGTGGCGCCAATGAGCAATTTCGCCACAAAAATGCCGCCGCATTCGGGTCAATGAAGTTGCAACGAAGGGTTGGGAAGTTGCCGTGAGGGGCTAGTCGACGCTTGCGGTAAGGAATTTTCAAGGTTAACGGGCTTACGGTCCGTCGGTGTTCAGCATGTGGGCTCGGCCGTTTCGAAGCCATTGGCCCGAGGGAAAAGACATAGCCGTATCCATGTTTGCCAAGTTCGCCCGTACCGGAGTCCTCGTCGCCTCGATCGCTATCGCCGGCTGCAATGATTCGTCGATGAAGGACTTTGCCCCGGAGGCCAACAAGCCGCTGCCGGACAAGATCCTGGCCGACATGAAGGCCAAGGGCATGGTGCGCACCTCCTCGGTGATGGCGCGCATCTTCAAGGAAGAAGGCAAGCTCGAAATCTGGAAGGCCAAGACCAACGGCCGTTACGACATGGTCGCCAGCTACGACATCTGCAAATGGTCGGGCAAGCTCGGTCCGAAATACACCGAGGGCGATCGCCAGGCGCCGGAAGGCTTCTACACGGTTCGCCCGTCGCAGATGAACCCGCGCTCGAACTACCATCTGTCCTTCAACATCGGCTTTCCCAACGCCTATGACCGTGCCAACGGCCGCACCGGCCAGAACCTGATGGTGCACGGCGCCTGCTCGTCCTCGGGCTGCTATTCGATGACCGACGCGCAGATCGAGCAGATCTATGCCTTCGGCCGCGACGCCTTCCAGGGCGGGCAGACCGAGTTCCAGGTCGAGGCCTTTCCGTTCCGCATGACCGCCGCCAACATGGCGCGCTATCGCAGCGACCCGAACTACGAGTTCTGGAAGATGCTGAAGGTCGGCTACGACAATTTCGAGATCACCAAGGTGCCGCCGAAGGTCGACGTCTGCGAAAAGCGCTACGTCTTCAACCAGGTCGCCCCCGACGGCCAGACATTCGATCCGACCGGACCTTGCCCGGCGACCACGCAGCCGGATTCGCTGAAGAGCGCCTACAATGCCTATCAAAGCACCTATGACGCGGCGTTCACCGGCGCGCTCAAGGCCAGCGCGCCGCCGCCCAAGCCGACCATCGCCGGCATCAAGGAAGCCAGCATCGTCTCCGACTGGTCGAAGCGCCGGGCGCGTGGCGAGCGCGTGCCGATCGACCCGCCGTCGCTGAATTCCAACGGCACGGTGACCGAGACGGCGCGCATGGGCCGCATCGATTCGCCGGCCGGCCGCAAGATGGCTGCACTCGACGCCGAGAAAGCCGCCAAGCAAAAGGCTGAGGAGCAGAGGCTGGCCGCCATAGAGGCTGCCAAGCAGGCCAAGGAAGCCGCCAAGGCACAGGCGCTCGCCGAGAAGGAAGCGGCCAAGGCCGCCAAGGAGGCGCCTGCCGCCACTGCCACCATAGCCGCCCCGACCGAGGCCGCGCCGGAAGCCGAAACGCAGGCCGCCAATGCCGATGAGAGCCGGGTTACCAAGCTCAAGAACAAGCTGCTCGGCATGTTCGGCGGCTGAGGTTCCATCCTTGGCCGGACGCGCTGCGATCTATGATCTCAAGGGGCTGAACTGTCCCCTACCCGTGCTTAAAGCGAAAAAACGTCTTGCCGGCATGCTGCCGGGCAGCAGGCTATGGCTCGAGACCACCGATCCGCTCGCCGTCATCGACATTCCCGCTTTCTGTTCCGACGCCGGCCATCAGTTGATCGAAACGGCGGCTGTCGCGGGCGGCCACCGTTTTCTGGTCGAGCGCGGCGAGCAGGGATCGTAGCGTTTACCGTCCGGCAATCGCCAGCGGATTGTTTTCCAGCGCCGCTCGGTCGGGCGTGTCGATCGAGGGCCGGTTGGTGAAGGCGGCGAACAGCCGGCGCACATAGTCTTCCGGCATGTCGAGCGTGATCAGCACCAGCCGCGTGCCACGTTGGCTGTCCAGCCAGGAGGGCAACTGCACCGGCGGATGCAGGATTTTCTGCACGCCATGCACGACCAGCGGCCGTGACGGATCTTCCTGCAATTCGATGACGCCCTTCATGCGCAAGAGGTGTTCGCCATGCGTCGAACGCAACAGGTCGAGGAACATCTCGATGGCCGAAAACGGCACCGGACCATCATGGACCAGTGAATAGGACCGCACGCGCTGGTCGTGCCGGTGACCGTGATCATGATCGTGCCCGTCATGGTGATCGTGCCCGTTATGGTGATGGTCATGATGGTGGTGGTCGTGCGCCGCTTCCTCGCCGAGCCAGCGCCGCACGTCCGCGGATTTGGTGGCTGGATTGTAGAGGCCGCAGTCGAACAGCGCCGCGACGCTCGTCCCCGTATCGCCGGCATCAAGCAGTTCGGCACCCGGATTGATCTGCCGCAGGCGCGCCCGCAGCCTTTCGAGCTCTGCGGGAGCGGTAACCAGGTCGGCCTTGCTCAGCACGATGCGGTCGGCGACCGCGACTTGCTTGACCGCCTCGACATGGCCATCGAGCGTGGCGTCGCCATTGACCGCATCGACCAGCGTGATGACGCCGTCGAGCCGGAAGGCCTGGACCAGCGCCGGATGCGCCATGATCGATTGCAGCACGGGCGCCGGATCGGCGAGCCCCGTGGTCTCGACGATGACGCGGGCAAGGCGTGCGATGCGCCCGGTCTGCAGCCGGTCGACCAAGTCGGCCAGCGTATCGACCAGTTCGCCGCGCACCGTGCAGCACAGGCAGCCGTCGGAAAGCTGGATGATGCCGTCGGAGGCCTGCTCGACCAGCAGATGGTCGATCGCCACCTCGCCGAACTCGTTGATGATGACCGCCGTGTCGGCCAGCGCCGGATCCTTCAGCAGCCGGTTGAGCAGCGTCGTCTTGCCGGCGCCGAGGAAGCCGGTCAGTACCGAGACGGGTATCGGGAAGCTCGCCATTGCGGTCAGTTCGCGGTCTTGGCGGACTGGTCACCTTGCGCGTCGGCGCCTGCTACCTTGGGACCGGTGCCCGCGGGCTGGGGTTTGTCCGGTCGCCAGGTCGGGATCGGCACGTCGGCATATTCCTGGCTGCCCTGGTCGAGTATCGCCTTCGGCGCCGGGCCGGTGGCGCCGCCAAGACCGACGGCAACCAGCGTCGGCACATGGTCGAGCTTTTCCTGATAGGGCGATTTCGGCGCGTCCTTGGCGACAGCCGGCGGCGCCTCCGATTGCTCATGCGGCTTCTTCTTCTTGCAGATCTCGTCACTCATGTCGTTGGACGAGGTGGTGTCGCCGTAAGGCGCCAGGGTGGCGACCGTGGTCGAGCCGGCGACAGGCGCATCAAAACCCTGGTCGAGCAGTCTGGCCGCGGTCTCGGCACGGCTGACGGCCGACTTCTCGCCAAGCACCACCGCCACCAGGGTGCGCCCGTTGCGCGTCGCCGAACCGATCATGTTGAAGCCCGAAGGGCAGACAAAGCCCGTCTTCATGCCGTCGGCGCCGGGATAGCGGCCGATCAGCAGATTGTAGTTCGGGATCGCCTTTTTGCCGACCGCGAGCCCCTCGATCGAAAACCATGGCGCATATTGCGGAAACTCACGGCGGATCGCCATCACCAGCACGGCAAGGTCGCGCGCCGTGGTGTACTGGTCCGGCGAATAAAGGCCGTTCGGATTGACGAAATGGGTTCCGTTCATGCCGAGCCGGACCGCCTCGGCGTTCATCCGCTCGGCAAAGGCTGCCTGCGAGCCACCGACATTCTCACCGACGGCCATCGCAATGTCGTTGGCCGATTTGACCAGCATCATCTTCAGCGCATTGTCGAGCCGCATCACCGAGCCCGGCTTGAAGCCCATCTTGCTTGGCGGCTCGGCGGCGGAGTGTTTCGTCACCATGATCGGCGAATCGAGCTGGATTTCGCCGGCCGCGATCGCCCGGAAGGTCACGTAAGCGGTCATCAGCTTGCTCAGCGACGCCGGATACCAGCGCTTGAAGGCATCCTGATGCTGCAGGATCTGGCCGCTCTTCAGGTCGAAGACCACCACCGGATTGGCCAGCGCTGGCCCAGCCAGCACCGACAGCACGATCGCGCCAGCCGAGAATAGTTTGAGGAAATGCCTGTGCCGCATGATCAAATCCGAAATCGCCTCTTGCCGTAGTCGCCCCTGGCTCCGTAAGATTTCGTTACGTGACCGGCAGCATAACGAGTCCGCCCCTCAAAAACGGACCGCATCGTTGCGGTGCTATTTACCCTATGTGACGCCAACATGGCAAAAGTGCCTGACGATCACAATTGAAAGGCAGCGGGCCAGCCCGCCTGCTCCAACAGCGAGATGGAACCACCATGCCAATCCTGAACCGAGCCGCCGAGATGCAGGACGAAGTCGCCGGCTGGCGCCAACACCTGCACCAGACGCCAGAACTGAACTTCGACGTCTTCAAGACCGCCGCCTTCGTGACCGAGAAGCTGAAAGAATTCGGCTGCGACGACGTGGTGACCGGCCTCGGCAAGACCGGCGTCGTTGGCATCATCCGTGGCCGCCAGGGTGACGGCGCCACCATCGGCCTGCGCGCCGACATGGACGCGCTGCCGCTCAACGAGATCACCGGCAAGCCTTACGCTTCGACCGTTCCCGGCAAGATGCACGCCTGCGGTCATGACGGCCACACGGCGATGCTTCTGGGCGCGGCGAAATACCTCGCCGAAACACGCAATTTCGCGGGCTCCGTGGCGGTGATCTTCCAGCCGGCCGAGGAAGGCGGCGGCGGCGGCAACGAGATGGTCAAGGACGGCATGATGGAACGCTTCGACATCTCCAAGGTGTTCGGCATGCACAACATGCCGGGCCTGCCTGTCGGCCAGTTCGCCATCCGCCCGGGCCCAATCATGGCGGCGACGGCCGAATTCACCATCACCGTGAACGGCCGTGGCGGCCATGCGGCCATGCCGCACGGCACGATCGACCCGATCGTCATCACCAGCCAGCTGGTAGGCGCGCTGCAGACCATCGCTTCGCGCAGCACCGACCCGGTCGAGGCGGTGGTGGTGTCGGTGACCAAGTTCCATGCCGGCGATGCCTACAACATCATTCCGGAATCGGCCGAGATCGCCGGCACGGTGCGCACCTTGCGCAAGGAAATCGCCAAGAAGTCCGAAGAGCGCATCCGCACCATCTGCGACGGGCTGGCGATCGCCTTCGGCGCCAAGATCGAGGTCGACTACCAGGCCAATTACCCCGTCACCTTCAACCATGCGGAAGAAACGGTGTTCGCCAGCGATGTCGCGGCCAACGTCGCCGGCGACGCCCATGTCCACCGCGGCATCCAGCCGGTGATGGGCGGCGAGGACTTCTCCTACATGCTGGAAGCCCGCCCCGGCGCCTTCATCTTCATCGGCAATGGCGACACCGCCGGCCTCCACAACCCGGCCTATGATTTCAACGACGAGGCCATCCCACACGGCATGAGCTATTGGGTGAAACTGGCCGAAACCGCGCTGGCCGCCTGAGGCGCGCATTGACGGACGATGACAAGAGGCCGCCGAATTGCCTTCGGCCGGCCTCTTGAATTGCCTTCGGCCAGCCTCTTGGCGAAACGATCCGAAGCGGCTATGTGTCGGGCCGCGTGGTCCCGTAGCTCAGTAGGATAGAGCGGCAGATTCCTAATCTGTAGGTCACAGGTTCGATTCCTGTCGGGATCACCATGCTTTTCAATGGCTTAGCGAATTGACGTCGTACTTTTCGCGAAACGGTACGACGAATTGTATTGTCTGCGGGAATGCATCTCCACAGGACGAACGATCCAGCCTTGCCACGAAGAACGACCGCTACAATGGCCTTTTTATCCGGCCGAAGGCTGTCGGCAGGATCATTACGAGGTGATGGTTGACCGTGGTGCGCTGTGACCTAGCTTAAAGTTCATGATGAACAGTCCAGAGCCGGGAGATGGCGAATTGTCCACAGCGACAGACATCGCTTTATGGACTTGACAATACACCCCAGACCGCACGGGCACGGCAATGCCAAATTATCTTGCCGAAATGTATGCGAACGACGTAAATCTGGCCATCCTGGGCGCAGCAGTGACGCTTGTACCGGTGGGCGTCTATTTTGTGCTCAGGCGTATCCTTGCCGCGGTGCGACGACGCCGCCTTGCATCGCTTGACGAAGGCAGATCCGATCTCGCCGACGAGGCTTCTTGGGAATGGGAAAGCCCGGCCAGGCTTGTCGCCGAGCCTGCTTCTTCCAGGGCTGCCAATCCCTTGGGTACCGCCGACCTGGACGTTCGAGCTCAAAACGCCAACTACTCTCGGTTCGGAGTGCGAGTCGAGCATATCAACGTGACGCCCGAAGCCTCGGGAGGTTCGTCGGCGGTCCAGACCAATGCTCCTGCCCCGAACAGGCTGGAACCTGGAAGACTTGCAGCGCCCATCAAGGCGGTCGCGGAACATGGGAAGCGGATTTGCGGATCGGCATGGGACCAACTGCGCCATAAGGCTTCGCCACAAATCGTTCCGTTAGCCTCTGCCGCGGATCGCGGTTTGAATTTCACAGCTCAAACGGGAGAAGCCGACCCAGCGCCTGCTTCACCCCCTGGCGTTCGCAGGCCGGTCGGTCTTGTGCTCCGCCTAGGGTTCGCCGCCATTTGTCTGGCCGCGCCGATTGGTTATGCGACGACGAGACAAATCTGGGTCGAAAGCGCCCCCGCCATTTCGCAAGCCCAAAGCGAAGCTGATCGAGACCTTTCCCACCCCTTGGAGCTTTCGGCGAGTGTCGAATTGCTAGGCCCGGATCTCACGGCTAACCAGGTGCAGGCCGGGACAGATCGTGCTCAGGCGGCCGCCGCGAGACAATTGGCCGACCAGGAGCACCGGGCGGCGGAAGGCGAGCGTGCCAGGAGCGCCGCCCTGCAGGGAGCGCTCCTCGCATCGAGCAAGCAAATCGGTACGCTGAAGGCAAGCATGGCAGCTGCCGACAACGCACGCGAGGAGCGATTGCGTAACGAACTCGCCGCAGCCCGCACCCTTGACGCGTTGCAGCGCATTGCAGGAGATGCCCGCACGCTGGTGGGCGAGGCCACCAGCTATGTCTTCAAGGAGATGCCCGCTGCTCATCTCGAGCAGCAGCAAGCGCAGAGGCAGGCGCGCGATCTATCGCAAGCGCGGGCGCAAATTGAACAGCTTGAGACCGACGCCGCCAAGGATCGCGCCGCGGCCAGGGCTTCACTGGCGCAGGCGGGCGGCATGCTCGACGACGTGCGCCGGAAGTCGGAGCAGCTTCGTGGCGATCTCGCCGAAGCGAACCTGTCCAACGCCGCACTCTCTAAGCGTGCGGATGCGGCTGAGCAGGAGCTGACCGGCGCGGTCAAGGCGAGACAACAAGTGGAGCGGACCGCAGCTGACACGGAGCGGGCGCTGGCACGAGAACGCGCTGCAGCAGCATCGGCCCTTGAAGAGTTGAAACGGGCTCGCATCGAGCGCGAGGCGGCTCAACAGGAGCGCGCCAGAGAAGTCTCAGCGAAAGAGCGTGCCGAGCAGACCACGACCGAGACGGCACAGGCTCTGGCACGGGAACGTGCTGCAGCTGCCTTGAATCGTGAGGATCTCGACAAGGCTCGCATCGAGCGCGTGGCCACCCAAGCTCTTTTGCTGCGTGTCGCCAAGCTGCAGGAGGCCCTGGACAAGCAACGCGAAGCCACTGTTTCTCTTGCCCGCGACTTGACCGCAGCGCGCGCGGACAATGACAGGCTCAGGACCGAGCGCCGCAGCGCGCAGATCGAACCGCCTGCGAAGCCACGTTCTGCCCGCGCGACAGCCGCCGGCCAGGTGAAGGCCGTCAGCCAGAAGACTGGCAAGGTTCGCAACCCTTCGCGGGTGACCCGGGTGCGCTCGATCACACTTCCCTATTCGCTCTT
Source organism: Mesorhizobium sp. WSM1386 (assembly GCF_055901595.1). NCBI lineage: Bacteria > Pseudomonadati > Pseudomonadota > Alphaproteobacteria > Hyphomicrobiales > Phyllobacteriaceae > Mesorhizobium > Mesorhizobium sp. WSM1386. The sequence goes on along the minus strand of NZ_CM148373.1, from coordinate 1,510,394 downwards.
GCCGACATACGCGACATCGCAGTGATTTCCGGCTGATCCGTTGTGTGGAAGGCCATGGGTCTTTGAATGCCCGCACCCCTTCGCAGCACGCGCGAGGCCTGCTGCCATTTCGGGCAAAGGATGAATGCGCTCGAATTCACGCCCTCATCTGCGAGGAATTCTGCGCGATGCGCTAGGTCAGCCCGATCACGCTGCCTGTCGCATTCAATTCGCATTTGATCGGCGCCTGCCGCGTTTCCACGCTGCCTTGCCGTACATAGTCGATGCTGACCTCAAGGGGAGCCGAGATCGTATCCCGACTCAACTGACGTACGAAACCCGCGCTGCTGACGCGCACGCTGGTCGCGCCAAACGGTGCGGCTGCCGACTCGATGGCATCATGGCAGGTCCGAACGACTTCATCCGGGACGCCCGGCACCGCCTCGATTCGGCTGACCGTTGATAGACTGTTGCTGTCGCTGGGAGGCTGGAGAGCAGCCGGGAGGTCGAGCGACTGTCCGCCTCTTGCGGACGCGACAGCGGTGGCAGTGGCCGCCCCAGGGGCCGTCGTCGTGCCGGTTGTGCTGGTCTCATCGTCCGCTGGCGAACCGGAGCCGCCGGGATTGTTACTAGTCCCTTTGTGCGAGCCGCCGTTTTGGCCGCCAGCGCCATGCCCTCCGCCACCACTGCCGCCAGAACCATGGCCGCCGCCGTGCTGGCCGCCGGTTGCAGCTCCTGCGCAAAGCACCGCGATCGAGCAAGCTAAGACGAAATACGCACAGGTGAATCCACGCGATTGATGCACGACGACCTCCATGGATGCGTCGGTCCAACCGTCCTTCCGCGGCATGCAGCCAGAAGGGCGCGAACCGCCGCTGCCCCGAGCAACCTCGCGATTGCCGTGCCCGTGAAGGAACTAGGGGATGAATCCGGTGTATCAAGCTGGCGAGTGCCTCATCGCTGATGTCGAGGTCGTCTGGACAACGCCGCAGACGCCTTCATGACTCAATGGCCGAAGTGGCCTGGCCGATGCCCCGGCGAAGGAAGATGCACAGATCAGCGAACACGCTTAGGCTCAGGGTCAGCGCACCTCCTCCGAGCCATCGGCGACACCCACGCGATGTCGATAGACCATTTCCCAGCCCTTCCAGCCGGTAAACAGGAGGATGAGAACCACAATCAACGACAAGATCAGGCCGGTGGGCACCACCGCCGCCTCGCTGTGGGCGTATCGCGAGTACCAGTTGTAGAGTTCGATCAGGACGACGACCACATTGCCGCCAGCGTGGAGCCATGCATCACTCAGATTGCGGATCTGAACATCGCCCAAGACATCCGTCAGGCCGGCAAGCGCGGCCAAGGCGGCCATTATCAGGCCCGCCCCAAGCAGCCAAAGGCTGGCGGTGACCCATCCCGGATTGCCTGTTCGCCAGAAGATCAGGTCGCAAACGAAGGTGGCGACAAAAAAGGCGATCGGGAACGGAATAAGCATCGGGTGGATGGGATGGCCGGCAACACGTGCCGTGGTTTGTGGGTTGCGGCTCATGGTAGTGCCTCCAAAAGGCGGCGCGCACCCCTTCGCGGCCTGCACTGCATTCCTGAAAGACAGCGTACAAGCAAACGCTGGCACCAGGTGAATGTTCCACAAGCCAGACGGCAGAGCCCCGCAGAGGCACGAAAGGCGTCGCTTGAACACTCGCCCGCCATGGCGAACCATGGCGGGATTTTCATGCGGCCGGACGGATCACCCCGCCTCAGGCAACCCTGACCACAAAATGTTTGGTCACCGGCTCGATGATCTTCCAGGTGCCTTTGAAATCGGCTTCCACCACGAAGGCGTCGCCGGGACCCACTTCGACCGGCGTGCCGCCGTCGGGGGTGATGATGATGCGGCCGGCGATCATGTGCACGAACTCATAATCGGTATAAGTCGCGTGATAGGTGCCCGGCGTCGCCCGCCACGTGCCCGAAATCACCTTGCCATCCTCGGTCGTGTGCTGGACGGCGGTCTGCATGGTCGGCCTGCCCTCGACCACGATCCAGCCGGCGAGATCGCCGGCCTCCGCGTGTTCGACCGGGCCGAATTTGAAGATCGTCTGGTCTGTCATGGCAGGGCTCCGTCTGGTCAATTGTGCTGGCATCATGTGCCTGGACGGTGGGATATCCGATGCACCCGCAACCGGCAATGCCGCCGCAAGCGGCTGACATCCCGGACAGTCGCCTCGACGAACGGACCTATGGCTTGTGCCTGGCCGAGACGAGTTCCGACTTGCGCCGCGCCGTCTCCAGTCCAAGGCCGATGAAGGCGCGCGCGTGCTTGGCGAGCGCCATGTTGTCCGTCCACAGATTGCGCCAGATGGCGGTCTTCTTCGACAGGTTCTCGTCGACGATCTCCGAGGAGAACGATTCGAAGCTGAGATCGTCGGCATAGCCGATAGCGGTCAGCGCATCGAAGATCGCCGCGAAGTCGATGTTGCCGGTGCCGAGGAAGCCGCGATGGCTTTCGCCGATATGGACATAGCCGATCTTGGCCGCCGCGTGGCGGATGGCGAGCCCGACATCGGCCTCCTCGATGTTCATGTGAAAGGTGTCGAGATGCAGGAAGATGTTGTCTGAGCCGGTGTCCTCGATGAAGGCGAGCCCCTGCGCGGCGGTGTTGAGGAGGTTGCTTTCGAAGCGGTTGACGATTTCGAGATTGAGCGTGACGCCGGCGGCCTTGGCCGTCTCGGCGACCTTGGCCAGCGCTGCTGCGCTGCGGTTCCATTGATCGCGTGTCGGCGCCTCGGCCTGCAAGCCGTGGCTGGTCGACAGGATGCCGGCGACCTTGCGGCCGCCAAGGTCGCGCGTCAGCGCGATGGTCTGGTTGAGGATTTTGACGCCGCGCGCCGCGACCGCCTTGTCGGCGCTCGATATGTCGCCGTCGGCGGGCAGTCCGATGCTGATCGCCACCCCAAGCCCGAGATCGGCGATGCGCTTGGCAAGCCCGCCAATGTCGACATCCGCCGGGTCGAGATAGGAGAATTCGATCAGCTCGAAGCCGGCCTCCCTTGTGTTGGCCAGCGTGCGTTCGAGCTCGCCTTGCGCCGAGCTTGCCGACCAGACGAAAGAATGGATTCCGATGCGCGACATGATCGTCTCCGGATTGCGGCGAAAAGGATGGGCGCGGCCGGGATCAACCGGCCGCGCTTGTTGAAACGATCAGCGGGCCGCGGTCCAGCCCTTGTAGTCCTTGAGGTTGTCGGCGGTGATCAGCTTGGGATCGAGCAGCACGGTGGCTTCCGCCGGCTTCTTGCCGGCCAGCAGCTCGGCCGCCATGGTCAGCGACTGGCCGGCCATCACATAGGGATCCTGCGAGGCCGAGGCCTTGATCATCGACTTGCCGGAAGCGAGCTCCTTTTCGATATCGGGCGCGCCGTCGACCGCGGTGATGATGAATTCCGAACGGTTGAGCTGCTTGGCGGCAAGCTGGGCGCCGATGGCCGTCGGATCGTTGATGGCGAACACCGCGTCGATCTTGTCGAAGCGGGTGAGCAGCGACTGGAACACCTTCAGGCCGCCGTCGCGCGAGCCTTCGGCATTCTGGTCGTCGGAAAGGATCTTGATGTCGGGATGCTGCGCGAGCACGTTCTTGCAGCCCTTCACCCGCTCCAGGATCGACGACGACGCCGGGCCGTTGAGGATGACGTAGTCGCCCTTGCCGCCAGTGTTGTCGACCAGATACTGGCAGGCCTCCTCGCCGGCCTTGACGTTGTTGGTCATCACGGTGACGTCGGCGCCCGGCGCCGAAACGTCGAACGCGGCAACGATGACGCCGGCGGCCTGCGCCTTCTTCACCGCCGGCGCGATCGCCTTGGCGTCGACTGCGTTGAGCATGATCACGTCGACGCCGGCGGCGATGAAGGAATCGACCTGCGAAACCTGCTTGTTGAGGTCGTAGTCGGCGGATACCGACGTTACCTCGACCTTCGGGTTGATCTTCTTGGCCGCGTCCTCGATGCCCTTGATGGTGGCGACGAAGAAGGGATTGCCGAGCAGGCCGACAGAGATGCCCACCTTGTTGAGATCCTTGGCCGATGCCGGCGCGATGGCGACGGCCGCGAATGCGGCGCCGCAGAGCAGTTTGGCGATGGTCTTCATTACGCTTACTTCCTCCGATTGCCCGCGCCTCTCACGGTGCGTTACACAAGCCGGCATTTGCGCCGGCGACCAGGTCACTCACGTTCTTGCCCCTGCCTGGAGCCTGTAGCGGTCGAGGGCGACCGCCACGATGATGACCAATCCCTTGATGATGTACTGCCAGATGTCCGAGACACCGGCCAAGATGAGCCCGTTGGAGAGCACCGCGATGATCAGGCCGCCGATCAGCGTGCCCCAGATCGAGCCGACGCCGCCGACAAAACTGGTGCCGCCCAAAATCACGGCGGCGATGGCGTCGAGCTCGTAGGACTGCCCGAGCTGCAAGCCGTTGGCGGCGTAGAGCCGTGCCGCCGACATGGCGCCGCCGAGGCCGGCGAGCAGGCCCGAAACGCCATAGACGAAGAGCAGCACCAGCGGCACCTTGATGCCGGTCAGCCGCGCCGCCTCGGCATTGCCGCCGACGGCGTAGATCCAGGTGCCGAGCACCGTGCGCTTGAGCACCAGCCAGGACAGCACCACCACCGCCAGCGCGATGACGACCAGCCAGGGAATGCCGAACAGCGAGCCATTGCCGATGAAGTCGAACGGCAGGTCGGAGTTGAACACCGTCGTGTCCTGCCCGAGCAGGCGGGCAACGCCGCGCACCGCCGTCAGCGAGCCGAGCGTGACGATGAAGGGTGGCAGCTTGATGTAGGCGACGAGCAGCCCGTTGATGAGGCCGAAGCCGAGGCCGACGAGAATGGCTGCCGGCACGCCGAGCAGGCCCCAGTCCGGCACCAGGGACACCAGCACCGCCACCATCGCCGAGGCGGCGAGGATGGAACCGACCGACAGGTCGATGCCGCCGGTCAGGATGACGAAGGTCATGCCGGCGGCGAGCACGATGTTGATCGATGATTGCTGCGTGACGATCAACAAGTTGGTCTGGGTGAGGAAGCGGGGATTGATGAACTGGAAGCCGGCCGCCAGCAGCACCAACACCGGCAGCATGCCAAGCGCGGCGAAAACGGTGCTCAGCCGCCGGCTCCTGACCGCCGCCTGGTCCACTGCCGCCGTCCCGGTCGTCTTGTCGGTCGTTCTGTCGATCATTCCTGGGCCGCTCCCGTCGCAAGTTCCATGATCGCTTCCTGACGAAGCGGCTCGCCCCCGGATGCCGTCACCTCGCCCGATATGGCGCCGTCGCGCATCACCAGCACGCGGTCGGCGACGCCGATCACCTCGGGCAATTCGCTGGAGATCATCAGGATGGCGATGCCCTGGTTGGCGAGATTGTCGATCAGCCGGTAGATCTCCGACTTGGCGCCGACATCGACGCCACGGGTCGGCTCGTCGAGGATGACGACCTTCGGCTCGGTCTCCAGCAGCCGGGCGAGCAGCACCTTCTGCTGGTTGCCGCCCGACAGCGAGCCGGCATTGGCCTGTGCCGAGCGGGTGCGGATCGAGAGGTCCGCAATGGCCTTTGCCGCGCGCCTGTCGGCGGCGGTGAAGTCGCGGAATCCGCCCGCCCGTGCGTCCCTGGCCAGCACACCCATGCTGATATTGTCGGAGATCGACATGTCGAGGAACAGGCCGAGTTCCTTGCGGTCCTCGGTGAGGTAGGCGATGCCGGCGTCGAGCGCCTCGCGCGGCGAGCCGATGGAGATCGGTACGCCGTCGAGTTCAACCGTGCCGGCGCTGCGCTTGTCGGCGCCGAAGATCAGCCGGGCGAGTTCGGTGCGGCCGGAGCCGACGAGACCGGCCAAGGCCAGCACCTCGCCCTTGTGGAGATCGAACGAACAGTTCTTCAGCAGCCGCCCGTCGGACATGCCGCGCACCGAGAGCGCGACGGCCCGCTTCTCGTCCGGTGGGCGATGATCCTTCTTGTAGAAAGCCGAGAGGTCGCGGCCGACCATCATAGACACCAGGCGCGAGGCATTGAGGTCGGCGCGCTCAAGCGTGCCGACATAGCCGCTGTCGCGCAGCACACTGACGCGGTCTGCGAGCTGGTAGACCTCTTCCATGCGATGGCTGATGTAGATGATGGCGATGCCTTGCGCCTTCAGCGTCGCGATCACCTCGAACAGGCGGTCGGTCTCGCGCGAGGTCAGCGACGTCGTCGGCTCGTCCATGACGATGATACGCGCATTGGTCGACAAAGCGCGGGCGATCTCGACCAGCTGTCGCTCGCCGAGCGACAGGCTGGAGACCAGGACGCGCGCCGAGAAGGAGACGCCGAGCCGGCCGACGATCTCGCTGGCGCGCCGGTTGCATTGGTCACGATCGACGACGCCGAAGCGGCGCGGCTCATTGCCGAGAAAGATGTTCTGCGCCACCGTCAGATTGGGGGCCAGCGACAGCTCCTGATAGATCACCGCGATGCCGGCGGCGCGCGCCTTGATCGGATCGCCTGTCGCGGCGGGCACGCCGTCGATCAGGATCTCGCCACCGGGATCCGGCCGATAGGCGCCCGACAGGACCTTCATCAGTGTCGACTTGCCGGCACCATTCTCGCCCATCAGCGCGTGCAGCTCGCCAGCATGGACGCTGAGCGAGACATCGTGCAAGGCGCGGATCGCACCGAAGGTTTTGTAGATGTGGCGCATCTCCAGCACCGGCTGGCGTGTGTTTTCGACCTTGGCCGTCGCGGTCATCGCGCGCCTCCCGCCACTTTGCCCGCCGTGCCGCGGCCGGCGACGAGATCGCGCCAGTCGTCGCGGTAGCCGGCAAGGCCGGTGAAGCGCGCCGCTGTCACCGGTCCCGGTACCTCGGCGGCGAATTCGCGCCCGACACTCTCAAAGGCGAGCGCTGCCGCACCCGTGGCGCTGCCCTCCAGCGAGGCGCCCTGCATAAAACCCTGGCCGGGACGCAGCTGCGCCAGCAGCCCGGCAAGCAGTCCGCCAGCGTTCAGCCCGCCATCGACGATGACGGTGTTTTGCGAATGGATCAGGTCGAGGCAGAGATCGACCATCAGTGCGACATAGAGCAGTGCCACGGCCGCGCGCTCCCCGGCATCGGGCATGCGCCCAAGCAGCCGGCCGGGACGATCCGGCATCGGCCCGCCCGGCGCGAAGCTCGGCAGCGCCATGATGCCGGCGTCGATTGCCTGCTGGATCGAGCCATTCGGGATCGCGCGTTGCCAGCCATCGCTGATGACGGCGAATTCGCGCCCGCCCATGAAGCGGATGGTCGGCACCGGGCCGCCGTCGACATCGACATTGACCAGCATGTCGCGGTCCCGGTCGAGTGCCTCGAGCGGGCAGTCGGGATTGAGCACGACGACCCAGGTGCCGGTCGACACCACGGTCAGCGGGCCAAGCTCCTGCCGGCGATAGGCATGGAGAGCCGCATTCGAATCGTGGACGCCGTTGTGGATGGCGACCGGCCGCGCGGCGCCGCCAAGATGCCGCTCGCCGATGACGGCGCCGGCACGCGCGAAGGTCGGCATCCGGCCGCGCCACCCCTCGGCGTCGACCAGCGAAGAGAAATCACGCCGGCGCGGCGCCCACAAATGCGAATGGCAGCCGAGATAGGATACTTCCGAAACCGGCCTGCCGCCGAGACGCCAGCTCCAGTATTGCGGATAGCCGAGGATCGATGTCGCCGCCGCGAATGCGCCGGGATCGACCTCCTGCAGCCACAGCATATGGCGGCCATAGTTGAAACCGAGCGGCAGGCGCGGCGAGAACGTCTCGGCAAAATCCGGAATGCGAGGATCGATCCGAGCGGCGATCTCGGCCGGCGGCTCCTGCTCGTAGTCGAGAATCGGGTGCGTCAGCGCCTCATCGTCCACCAGGGCAAAGGTGCAGCCATGGCCGGATACCATCACCCCTTCGACACTATGGTTGTCGACCGCGTCAGTGACGGCGCTGAGCGCCCAATCGTGGAGGTCGGCCTCGTCAAGCACGCTGAAGCCGTTCTGGCGCGTCCATTTCGGCTGGGTCCGGCGCTCGTCGAGGATGCGTCCGTCCTGGCCGAAGACGAACAGCTTCGAATTGGTCTTGCCGAAGTCGAGCACCGCCAGTTTCATGGGACGGCTCCCAAGGTGGAAGCAATCCGCACCATGACGCCGGCATCGTCCAGCATGCGTGCATCGGTATCGGAGAGGCCATCATCGGTGATCAGCGTGCCGATGCGCGACAGTGGCAGCGAGACATTGCGTGCGTGGATGGAAAGCTTGCGGCTGTCGGCCAGCACCACGATCTGGTCGGCGCACAGGCTGAGATCTACGATCGAGCGCACCAGCAGCGGGTGCGACTCCAATAGCCCTTCCTGATTGAGACCTTGCGCGCCCAGAAAGAATTTCGAGGCGTAGAAGGAGGTGGCCTGGGTCGGCGAATGGATGATGCCGGGTTCGCGATGCAGCTCGCCGCCGGCAACCGTCAGGCTGCAATGGCCGTGATCGCTGAGATAGGCCGCGAGCGGCATCGAATTGGTGTAGAGCCGGATGTTGCGTTCGGCGAGCTTGACGCCGAGATGGAAACAGGTCGAGCCGCCATGGACGATGACCGCGTCGCCGTCGCGCACCATGGTCGCGGCAACGGCCGCGATCTGCCGCTTGGCCTCGACGGCGAGGTCACGGTTCTCGTCATAGGGCCGGGCATAGGCGACGCCCGCATGGGCAGCGCCGTCGAGCGCCGAGATGCCGCCATAGACCTTCCGTGCTTCCCCGGCTTCGTCGATCCTGTCGATATCGCGCCTGACCGTCGCCGCCGAAACGCCGAGCCGCTCCTGCAGCTCGCGTACCGAGGCGAACGGGCGGTCCCGCAGCAGTTCGACGATCTGACGCTGGCGGCCGAAGTCGCTCAACACTTCCCTCCCGAAATGCCATTTTTCATGACAATTGGCGCAACTTACTCAACATTAGTCGGATTGCAAGCTGTTTTGAGGATATTAGATCACTGTTGACGTAGATCACTCATATCTGCGATATCTCCGCCAAATGTCGGTCCCGGCGACGGGATTTCGTGCAGGGAGAAGAAGGCGGCATGGCAAACCAGGCTGATGCACAGGAACTGGCAGCCTTGCGGGCGCTTTCGGCCGGCATCGGGCTGAACCCCCACATGACCCAGGCGGCGGGCGGCAACACCTCGCTCAAGGCTGGCGATACGCTGTGGATCAAGGCTTCGGGCACTTGGCTGAAGGATGCGCTCAGCGACGACATCATGGTGCCGGTGGCGATGGCGCCGTTGCTCAAGGCGGTCGAAGAGCGCAATCCGGCAGCCGACAAGCCGCAGGCCTTTGCCATCTATGAACTCAATCCGCGCGGCCTGCGCCCGTCGATCGAGACTACGGTGCATGCGTTGATGCCGCAGCGCGTGGTTCTGCATGTCCACTGCGTGGATACGATTTCGCTTGCCGTGCAGGCCAACGGCGAGACCGAGGTCGCCAGGCGGCTGGACGGCATCGAATGGGCCTATGTCCCCTATTTCCGTCCAGGTCTGCCGCTCGCCCGCGGCATTGCCGAGAAGCTGCGGCCCGGTGTCGATGTGCTGATCCTTGGCAATCACGGGCTGGTCGTCGCCGCCAAAACCGTGGCCGAGGCTGACCTCCTGCTGCGCCGTGTCCGGTCGCTCCTGGCGCGACCGGCACGCGTTACCGCCGCGCCAGACATCGCGGCCCTGACAACGCTTGCCGGCGACAGCGTCTACCGATTGCCGGCGGATATCGAGGCGCATGCGGTCGCGCTCGATCCGGAAAGCCGCCGCATGGCCGAGGCCGGCAGCCTCTACCCCGACCATGTCATCTTCCTCGGCCAGGGCTCGGTCGTGGCCGAGCCAGGCGAGGACGCGGCCGGTGTCATCGCGCGGCTCGGCGCTGCTCCGGTGGCGATCCTGTTTCCCGGCGCCGGGATCCTGATGCGCGGCGACGCCAGTGCCGGCGCCGATGCCATGCAGCGTTGCCTCGCCGACGTGACGGCACGCGTCGACGTGGCGGCGCGGCTGAACTATCTCACTGCCGCCGAAAACAACGAACTGGTCAACTGGGACGCCGAGCAGTATCGCCAGAAGCTCAACGCGGCCGGCGGCTAGCAAAGGACTGAGATGATGCCCCTTGTGATCGGCATCGACATCGGCACATCGGGCGCGCGCGCCGTTGCCATGCGTCCGGATTTTTCCATTGCCGGCCAGTCCGCTGTCCGCCTCGACACGTTCAGCCAGGATCCACGCGCGCCCTCGGCATGGTGGCAAGCGGTCCAGGCGGCGCTGACGGAGCTGCTTTCGGGCATCGACGGCGCCGCGGTTCGTGCCATCGCCGTCGACGGCACGTCGGGCACGCTGCTGCCGGTCGACGCCGCCGGACGGCCGCTGGCGGAACCGCTGATGTACAACGACAAGGTCGCCGACGACGGAATCCTGGCCGCGGTCGCGCGCGAGGCACCGGAGGCTAGCGCCGCACACGGGGCGACGTCGGGCCTCGCCAAGGCTTTGCTGTTCCAGCATCTGCCCGGCATCGCGGCAGTGCTGCACCAGGCCGACTGGATCGCGGGAAACCTGTCCGGACGTTTCGACATCAGCGACGAGAACAACGCGCTGAAGTCGGGCTATGATGTCGAGGCCCGGCGCTGGCCGGACTGGATCGCGGCCGCCGGCATGCGCATGGGCTTGCTGCCGCGCGTGGTAGAGCCCGGCGATGTCACCGGCACCCTCACCCCAGCCATGGCGGATCTGTTCGGCCTGCCGCGCGACGTGGCCGTGGTTGCCGGCACCACCGACGGCTGCGCCTCGTTCCTGGCGACCGGCGCTACGGCCATCGGCGACGGCGTCACCGCGCTGGGATCCTCGCTGACCATCAAGATCCTGTCCGACCGGCCGATCTCGGCGCCGCGCTTCGGCATCTATAGCCATCGCCTCGGCGACACCTGGCTGGCGGGCGGCGCATCGAATTCCGGCGGCAAGGTGCTGATCCAGCATTTTCCGCTCGCGCGGATCATCGAACTCAGCGCGGCAATAGACCCGACGACCGAAACCGGCCTCGATTATTATCCGCTCGGCACAGCAGGCGAACGGTTCCCGATCGCCGATCCGGCCCTGCCGCCGCGCCTCACCCCTAGGCCGGCCGACGACGCCGACTATCTCAAGGCAATGTTGGAGGGCATGGCCGCGATCGAAGCGCTCGGCTACGGCAGGCTGGCAGAGCTTGGCGCACCGGCGCTGACATCGGTCAGGAGCGTCGGCGGCGGTGCGGCAAATCCGGCATGGACGGCGATCCGGCAGCGCAAGCTCGGCGTCGATTTCCTGCCCACGCTGTCTGACGAAGCCGCAGCCGGCACCGCGCGGCTGGCGCTAAAGGGTGCAAACAAGCAGGGACTCCTATGAGCGCGAAAACAATCGAACGTCTCGACGGCATCGCGCCGCTGGCTGAGCGTTACCAGGTCTTCCTGCTCGACCAGTTCGGCGTGCTGCATGACGGCCAGGCTCCTTATCCCGGCGCGGTGGCGGCATTGTCGGCGCTGAAGCACGCCGGCAAGACGGTGGTGCTGATTTCCAATTCCGGCAAGCGCGCCAGGCCCAACGAGGAGCGCCTGCTCAAGCTCGGCTTCGCCGCCGGAAGCTGGGATCATTTCGTCTCCTCCGGCGAGGTGGCATGGCGCTCCTTCAATGACATGGCGGCATCGGGAAAGCTGCGGCCGGGGACAAAATGCCTGCTGATCAGCCGCGACGGCGACCGCACGGCGATCGACGGCCTGCCCTTTGTGCTGACCGAGGCCGGCGAAGACGCCGAACTGGTGCTGATCTCGGCCAGCGAGGGCGACCGCTACGAACTCGACCACTACCGCGGGCTGCTTGCTCCGGCGGCGGCACGAAAGGTGCCCTGCTTCTGCACCAATCCCGACAGGATCATGCTGACCGCGGTCGGACCCCGCTTCGGCGCCGGGGAACTCGCCGATCTCTACGAAAGCCTTGGCGGCAGCGTCACCCGCATCGGCAAGCCCTATCCGGCGATCTTCGACGCCGCGCTTGCACTGGCCGGCGAGCCGGATCGTGGCAGCGTGGTCTGCGTCGGCGACAGCGTCGAGCACGACATAGCGGGCGGAAATGGCGCCGGCGTCGCCACGGCGCTGGTGCTGAGCGGAATCCTGGCCGACACATCGGATCTTGCCGCCATTTTCGACGAACAGCGGGCCTGGCCGGACTACATCACGGCTTCCTTCAGCTTCCGCTGACCGCATCGAGCATGCGCCTTGCGCTTTCCTCGTCGGTGATCAGGATCGTCGGTGCGATCAGGTTCATGGCGCCGAGCAGCGCCGCTGTCTTCTCCTCGCCGCCGGAAGTGAGGATGCGGATCGGCGCCTTGCGCAGGCGATCGACATCCACCGACATCACATGGCTGTTGACGGGATGGTCGACCAGATCGCCGTTGCGGTCGTAGAAATGGAACAGAAGGTCGCCGACGGCGCCACGCGCAAGCAGCGCCTCCCGGTCCGCTTCCTTGAGAAAGCCGCCGCGCGAGAAGGTGGTGGCCGAAGCGATGCCGCCAACGCTCAGCAGGACGGCATCAAGCGCGTCGGCCATTTCGAAAATCTCCTGCAGGCCGCAGCGCTCGACCAGCGCGATCTTGGTCTCGACGCTGTCGACGACGGCCGGCGTCGGCATCAGATAACCGTCACCCTGGAAGATCTGGGCGAAGCGCCACGCGAACTCGGCCGGGTTGACCCGGCGTGCGACGCCAACACCGCCAAGCAGCGATATCACGCTGAAATCGGTCAGCGACTTGGCGCTGATGAACGGCAAAGTGTGGAACAGCGTCACACCCCAGCCGACACCGACCCGCATGCCCGATTTCATCGCATCGGACAGGAACATGCCGGTCTTGGCGGCGATTGCCGGGATCGGATCGGCATTGGCCGCCGTCAGCGGCGCCACCAGCGCCTGCTGCAGGCCGAAGGTCTTTTCGAGCGCGCGCTCCAGCCGCACGATCTCCAGGAGTTCGCTCTCGATGGTGATCTTCACCTCGTTGCGCGCGCGGGCCTCCGCCAGCATGCGCACGATGGTGACGCGGCCGACGCCGAGCACGTCGGCAATCTCGTTCTGCGTCATCTGCTCGACGAAATACATCCAGGCGGCGCGGATCCTGAGGCGATCCGTCCGGCTCTCGCTGGCGACCTGCTCGATCGCTTCGGCTCCTATCCGCCCCTCGTCGGCCCGACCCTCTCCGGTTTGTCGTCGCCTGCCCAAATCATCCCTCCCCCGCAGCGATGGACCAGCACGCCATCGCCGATTCTGCATGCTGTTTTAGTATCGCCTATTGATCTGCCTATCGATAGGAACAATGTAGTGTTGGTGGCCGGCCGTTGCTGACGGCCCTCCACGGCACTTTCGAGGCGACCCGCGATGCTCCGACAAATCTCCGAAGATGTCCGCGTCAACCTGAAGGACCGGTTGCGGGAAGTCCGCGACATCATCCGCCAGAGCCGCCATGACGGCACCGGTGACGCCAGCCTCCTGCGCGAAGCCACCAGCCACCTGCCGTCATTTCCGGGCAAAGGCATCGAAGGCCTGCTCAGCCACGCCGCGAGTGCCGTCGACGAAGCGCTGTCGATCGCCGAATCCTTTGTCCCGCACGAGCGACCGATCAAGGTCGACGGAACGACCGTAAAGGGCCTCGGCACCTATTTCCCGGCCGGAAACGAGGACCGGCAGTTGAGCGCGGAGCGTCTGTTCCGGCGCGACATGTACTATCTGACCAAGGCGGTGCTTGCCGGGCTGAAGATCGACAATGCCCGTATCCATGAAGCCGATTTCGCCGCCGTTCATGCCACGATGCGCAAGCGGCATGGCGATCTGCTGGCCGCCCTGACCGCGACCGGTGCCGGCCTGCAGGCGATCGCGGCCACCTGTTCGGCGCTGCTGGTCGAGTGCCTCGGCCAGCGTCCGGTCCGCTTTGGCGAAACCGCCCCGGAAACGACGGCGGCGGGTGACCGGGCGCTCGACATAAGCTGCCTGGCGCCGGTCGTTCTGGCTTGCGGCCTGGCGACAACTGGCCGCGACGGCGCGCCGGAGCCCGACATGCTGGAGATCGCGATCCTGGCGGCCGATATCCGTCACGACCGCATCGTTCAGGCCTGCGGCAGGGCGAGCCCGGTCGCTGAACTGACCCCTGTCTTTGCCACCTTGCTTGCGCATTTGCCGTAGCTCAGGGATTTAGTCCCCGGCCATGGCCGTGATGGTTTTCTTGGCGCGCTGGATCGAGGCCGGGCTCATCGAAAGTTCGGTCAGCCCCATCTCGACGAAGGTGGGAATGAGATCCGGCCGCCCGGCCGCCTCACCGCACATGCCGACCATGATGCCGGCCGCGACGCCAGCCTTGGCCGTGAGCTCGATCGCCGACATGACGGCCGGATTGGTGACGTCGTTGAGCTTGGCCACCGTTGGGTTGAGCCTGTCGGCGGCCATGATGTACTGGGTGAGGTCGTTGGTGCCGATCGAGAAGAAGGCCACTTCTTTTGCCAGCGCCGGCGCGATCAGCACGGCGGCGGGGGTCTCGATCATCACGCCGAGGTCGAACGTTGCGTAAGGCACGCCTTCGGCCTTCAGCTCGGCGGCGCATTCGTCGACCAGTGCGCGGGTGCGCGTGACTTCGGAAATATCGGACACCATCGGCAGCATCACCTTGATGTTGCCGTGCACGGCTGCCCGGAGCAGCGCCCTGAGCTGGCGCTTGAAGATGTCGGGCCGGTCGAGGCACATGCGGATGCCGCGCCAGCCGAGGAAGGGGTTCTCCTCGTCGGGAAACTCGATGCCGGCAATCGGCTTGTCGCCGCCGATGTCGAGCGTGCGCACGATGACCGGGTGGGGCGCGAAGGCCTTGGCCAGCGCCGCATAGGTCTCGGCCTGCATGTCCTCCGAGGGGAGATGCATGTGGCGCATGAACAGAAGCTCGGTTCGGAACAGGCCGACCCCCATCGCGCCGGCTTCCTGCGCCGCCTCGATCTCTTCCAGCGAGCCGATATTGGCGGCGACCTCGATAACCGTGCCGTCGGCGCGCTTCGGCGTCACCGTCTTGAAGACGCTAAGCCCGGCACGCTCCTTTGCCGCCGCCTCGACGCGGCCCGCGAAATCGGCGCGCGTCGCCGCATCGGGGTCGACGATCACATGGCCGCTGTTGCCGTCGAGCGCCACCTCTTGAGCGGCACGCAGGGCATTGACCTTGTTGCCGAGGCCCAGCACCGCCGGAATGCCATGCGAGCGGGCGATGATGGCGATGTGGGAGGTGGCACCGCCATGGCCGCAAACCACCCCGCCGATGCGTTTCAGCGGCGCGCGCGCCAGATCCCAGGCGCCGATGTCGTCGGCGATGAGAATGGCGCCTTCGGGAATGTTTTCGAGGCTGACGTCGTCTTGGCCCAGCAGCACCAGGCAAATCTGCCGCCCGACGGCATGGACATCGTCGGCCCGGGCATTGAGATAATGATCGTCAACGGCGCTGAAATCGGCGGCGATGGTAGAGGCGGCGGTGATGACGGCCGAAACCGCGTCATTGCCGCCCCTGATGGCCTTTTCGGCCTCGCCGGTCAGGCTGTCGTCGGCGGCGATATCCCTGAGCGCGGCGACGATGCCGCGATCTCCGGCCGACAGGCTGTCCTGCGCCAACGCCCGGTCCATGCGCGCCTGGACGGCGGCAATGGCGGCGCGGAACCTGTCGATCTCGCCGGCGATCTCATCGGCCTGCAACAGGCGGCCTTGCCCGGCAATGTCAGGCGGGAAATGCGCGAAAGCCGGACCGATGGCGACGCCTTCGCTTGCGGCGACACCGCGCAGACCCCTGGCTTCGCTTGATATCGCCGGCGCGGAATGAGGCGCCGATGCAGGCGCGCCTTCGTGCCCGGCATCGTTCGCGGGGGTCTGCGGTTCTTCATCGTCGAGACCGGCCTTGGGGTTTTCCAGATAGCCGATCAGCGCCTCGATGGCCTCGCTGGCGTCGGCGCCATTCGCTCGCACCGTGACTTCCTGGTTTTCCTTGATCGCCAGCAGCATCAGCTTGACGGAGCTCTTGGCGCTGACCGCCTTGCCGTCCTTGACCAGCTCGACCTCGGATTCGAAACCCTTGGCGAGCTTGACGAACCGCGTGGCGGGACGGGCGTGCAGACCTTCATGCACTCTGACGATGGTCGAGCGTTCCATGGCAAATACTCTGCTTTTTTGCGCGCCAAAACCAGATGGGTCGCGGCGCGATGCTTTCAGGCGGCGATGGTGATGATCGCGTCTGTCTTCAGGGCGGTCACGAGCGCTTGTGTATCGACCTGCGATGCACAGATCTCGCCCGGCCTCTCGGCCTCGCTGGCGCCGTTGAACGAGATGACGACGTGGCCCATCTCCAGGACCTTGCTCCATGCGCTGGAGCCGACCGCGGTTATGGTCGCGGAAACATCGCCAAGGGTGATCGACGCGCCCTTCTGGGGCGCGCCGTCGCTGGGTCCGTGCTCCATCTTGTGGAGCACGGAAACCTCGGCGAGCTCGGGCGGCGAGCCATCCGCGAACAGGATGACCACGCCCCCTTCGGCAAGGTCCGCCACTTCGGGTCCGATGGCTGTGACCCGTGTTCTCAACAGAACCGTCATATGGCGAACCTCATTTTCCAACTCTCCTGAGATAGAGTGGCTCATCGCTTTATGGAAACGGCGAGCCACTCTATCTCTTTTGTTTTGAAGCAATTCCGGACGGAAAACCGTGGAACACTTTTCCTGGAATTGCTTCTTAGAACACGATCAGGCTGACGACCCAGGCGATCAGCACCGAGACCGGACCCATGATCTGGCGGCTGATGAGCACCGCCGGCACACCGATTTCGATCGTCTTCGGCTTGGCTTCGCCCAGCGCCAGGCCGACCGGAACGAAGTCGCAGCCGACCTGGGTGTTGTAGGCAAACAGCGCCGGCAGGGCCATCGCCGGCGAAATCGTGCCGTTGGCGATCTGCGGACCGATGATGGCGACGCCGATGACCTGCGCGATGACCGCGCCTGGCCCGAGGATGGGCGACAGGAACGGCAGGCCGCAGATCGCCGAGATGATCAGCAGGCCGACGATGTTGTTGGCCAGCGGTCCCATCGGCTGGGCCAGCACGTCGCCGATGCCGGTGTACAGGATCAGGCCGATGAGCATGGTCACGAAGGCCATGAACGGCAGCACGTTGCGCACGACCTGGTCGATGGTGCGGCGGCCGGAATTGAAGAAGATGCCGACCACACGACCCATGACGCGGCCGATCGAGCTGATCAGGCCGATAAGCCCGCCTTCGCTCGGCAGCGGCTGTGGTGCCGCGGCTGCATTGCTATTGCTTGAACCCATCGATGCTGCTCCCCCCGCAGTGGTGACCGTTTCGGATCCGTCCGCCATTGTGACGTTGGCCGGCTTCACGCCCGAAACGTAGATGTCTTCCGTGATGAACTGGGCGAGCGGCCCAGCCTGGCCGACCGGCGTCAGGTTGACGGTCGGGATGCGCTTGCGCGGGTAGACGCCGCAGCGGGCGGTACCGCCGCAATCGACGACGACGACCGCCATCTCGCCTTCGACAGGCGGCGCCTTGAAGCCGTCGACAGCCGTGGCGCCGGTCATGTCGGCGATGAGCTGTGCCACGGGATGGATGCCGCCTCCCGTAACGGAGACGATCTTGTCGCGCTGCGCGGTTGGCTCGATGACGAGCGGGCCGCCCCAGCCTGTGTTGCCCCTGGAGATGCGTACGGCTTTGTATGTCTTGGCCATGTTGTCCTCCCCGCCCTTACAGCTCTACGCCTTGGCGGCGTGCCATGATGGCGGTGATGCGCTCGGTCAGCATGCCCTTGAGCAGGATGACGACGAGGCCGACGATGGCGTACCAGATCGCCACCTTGACGTGGTAACCGGCAACGACCGCACCCTTCTTTTCCAGCTCCAGCAACGCGACGAGAATGCCGCCCCAGACGAAATATTCGCCGGGATTGATGTGCGGGAACAGGCCAAGCGGCGGGTGCACGTAGGACACGGCCGCGTCATAGAAGGCCGGCTTGTGCTTTTCTTCCAGGAACGATCCGAACGTATAGGCCATCGGATTGGTGAGGAAGAACACCGCCAGCAGCGGCAGCAGCGTATAGCGCGTCAGCGCGATACGGCCGGCACCGCGCGCCAGGCCATGCACGCGCTCTTCGCCGACCAGCTCGGTGACGGCATAGAAGGCGGTCATCAGCACCACCAGCGTCGGGATGATGCCGGTGACGAAGCCGGCGAACACTTCGCCGCCCTTCTGGAAGATGCCGATGAAGTATTTGCCGATGGCGGTCAGCCAGCCGAGCTGCTCTTCCTGCTGGACCTCTTTCAGCTTTTCCTTGAACTGATCGACTGTGATCGGTCCGCTGTCCGCCTGTGCGAGGACAACGAGATGGTCGGAGGCATGCTCGACAGCGAGCTTGCTATGCAAAGCAGCATCCGAGACCATGGCACCTGCGACATGCAGATTGTGCACGGCCATGTCGGCATGCTGCGCCAACAACGAAAATACAGACATTTCTCCTCCTTATGCCGCCCGCCGGTTTATCCCAGTCGGTGCGCGGCGTGCTTTAGGCCCTTGCTACGTTCAAACCGGATAGGCCCGGCTTCTTCCCCGGCTCCGACCGTGCCTTGTCGATCTGCTCGATCGCGCGCTTCACGGCCTCGGCCACACCGGGTTCCCCCTCCCCCATGATTGCAGGGTTGGACCGGAGTCGATCGAGGGCAACGCCCTCGAATTCTTGAAATCTCTTGAATTTGGTGAAGACGGAACGGCCGCTCATCACCATCACGCGGCGCACGACCAGGTCAGGCGTCACCACGACCAGCGCGATGGTGCCCTTGGCCAGCCGGCCGCGAAAATTGCCGGCTCCGACAAAACCATCCTTGTACTGGTCGGTGACACCGCGGAAGACATCCGAATAGTGCCGCATCTGCAGCCAGACGCCGAGCGACTGCAGCGCCCACACAATAACCAGCAGAAGCAGTCCCCACTGCCAAATCGCCATTCGGTTCTCCTCCCGAAGTCTCAGTTGAAGCTTACCTTGGACCGGCGCGCGACAACAGCAAAGTGAGAACATTTGTTTCCGCGAATGTCAATATGTATGATATTGACCCTGGTCACGGTCATCCACAGGGCCGTCGGCCGATTTCGGCGGCGGCACGGCTGTGCTAGCCTGTGACGAAACGGGATGCGTGAAATGGAACTGCCCTTCAGGGACGAACTGGCCCTCATGCCCGACCTGCGCCACCGGTTGCGGCAGCTGCGCTGGTTCCGCGCCACCTTCCGCGGCAGCGCCAAGGTGGTGTCGGACACGTTCGGCGTGCGTTTCGAGATCGACGAGGCGAAGCTGACCCGGGCTTTTCTCGACTGGGTCGAGATCATGGAAGAGCAGAAGCGCTTCGCCGCGGTCGACCGCGCCGACTTCATCGTCTTTGCCGCCGGCCTCGTGCTGCGCGAATTGATCAAGCAGGCGCCGGCCAGGGAAATCTCGGGCCTCGCGCAGCTCATCGAGACGGACCAGAATGCCGGCACGCTGGAAATCATCCGCTTCTGGCCGGAAGGCTTCCTCTACACCAACTACTGCGTCTCGGTGATTTCGGCGATCTATGAGCAGGAATTCGGCACGGCACCCAGCATCGACAAATGTGCCGACGATCTGCGCACCTGGTGGTCCTATCGCGAGAATGTCACCGAGATGCCGGCCTACGCGGTGGCTTTCCTCGACCGCTTCCTCGGGGCCGAACCGAACTGGATCACGCCGGACCGCGCGCAGTCCCGGCAAGCCATGCAACGAGCGCTCGGATCCGCCCGCGCCAGCGACGCGCTGCGCCAGCTTTGACCCCGCCAAAAACAGCCCGCTATTGAACATTTGACTTTTTGCCGATAGCGATGTGCGAAATCGAGTCCGGAGAGTAGCGCGTGGCGCGACCAAGGCCTATCATTTTCGATTGCGACGGCGTTCTCGTCGACAGCGAGCCGCTGGCCGCCAAGGCCTACGAGCGCGTCTATGAAAAGCACGGCATGCCCGGCGTCCATGGCGGCATCATCGCCCAGTGCGTCGGCATGAAGCAGTCCGACATCATCATCCGAATCAAAGAGTTAACCGGTCACCAGTTTCCCGCTTCGGCGGACGGCGACATCTGGGCCGAGACCAAGATCCTGTTCTCCGAAGAGCTGAACCCGACGCCGGGGATCGCGGCGTTCCTGGAAACGCTCGAGGGCGACCGCTGCGTTGCCTCGTCATCGTCGGTCGAGCGCATCAACCACAGCCTTGCCGTCACCGGCCTGGCAGGGTTTTTCGGCGACGCGATCTACAGTTCCTCGATGGTCAAGAACGGCAAGCCCGCGCCCGACATCTTCCTGTTCGCCGCCGCCAGGATGGGCGCCAATCCGGCGGATTGCATCGTCATCGAGGATTCCCCCTTCGGCATCCAGGGCGCGGTCGCCGCCGGCATGACGGCGATCGGCTACACCGGCGGCGGCCATACCTATGCCGAGCATGGCGCGCGGTTGACGGCGGCCGGCGCCGATTTCGTCTGCGCCGACTGGCATGAAGTTAGCCGACAATTGTCTGGGCTCGGCGTGCCCGCCTAATTTTGCGGTTAGAGCAATTCTGCAATTCTAAAGAGGCCGCGGCCACTGGCTCCTTGGGATCACGGCGCCGACACGGAAGTTGAACGACAAGACCCTAGTCGCCTCGGTATCGACCTCGCACCGGAAGCTCAGCTGGTACCAAGTGGTCATCGTGCTGAAGGCGGCCTCCGGTCGGCTGAGAACATTGCCCGCCTTGAGCGGAATAGTGGGCAGCCATTTGGGAGAATAGTCGGCCTGCTGCAATTCCTGGTTCAGTACGTTGGCGCAAAGGTTGGCAATGCGCTGATCGCGCGGCACGTTCTCCATGGAGCTTGTGGCGAACGCATTGCCGGTTGCCCCCTGCGAGTAAAGCTTCCTGACGCCCGGAAGGCCGGAATAGATCGGCGATCCCGCGACCTCTTTGTTCGTCGAACCTCGCTTCCCTGCATTCCCGCCTGGGGCCTTCAAGGCTCTTGCGGATTTGAACTTCATAGGCTTTGAAGGTTTGGGCTTTGCCTTTTCGGCCGAGGCTGGAGGCGCCGGCTTACCACCCGTCTCAGGCGGCAATGGCTCTGGCGTCACGGCCGCTTGCTTTTCGGCGGGTCGCGGTGCGACCTCCGGCGGCTGTTTGTCAGTGCCCTCGGCCGCCTGCTTCTCCTCGCTTTGCGCGGGCTTTTCGTCCGGCGCAACGGTGGCTGGCTTTTCGTCCGGCTTGCTGGGCTCTGCCTTCTGTTGTGGCGTTGCAGCCGGGGCAAGCTCGGTCGGCGTGGGTGTCGGTGCTACAGGCGGCTTCGCCGCCTCATCCTTGGCCAGCGACGGCGTGTTGGGCTTGGCGCTGCCACCGTCGAGCGATTTCTCCGGCCCGCTATCTTTCTGGCCGTACTGGAAAACGCGCTTCAGAACCTGTTCGTTTGGTGGTTTCGGCGGTTCCGGAGGCGGCTTTTGTTCAGGCGGCTTTTCAGCCTTCTTCTCAGGTTTCGGCTGCGGTGGCTTTGGGGCAGGTTTCGGCTTAGGCGTCTCGGGCGGCGGCACGATCGCGACATTGACCGGCTGCTCCTCCAGCGGCTGTGGGGGAGGCACGCGCAGGCCATAAACCAGCAGCGCCGCGATAAGCGCGTGCAGGATCAGCGATGCGGGAATGCCCCACAGCAGATTCCGACGCCGTTCTCGTGCCTCGTCCTTCATCCTGACCGATGTGGAATGAAATAGCGGCGGCTTCAAGCATAAGCACAGGATTGGCGCAATTTGGCCGCTGACAGCTTGGTGATCTGGATGATCACGCGCAGAAGATCAGCCCAGAATCCCGTCGAGAAACCGTTCGTCCAGCGGCGTTTCGCCAAACCAGTTCAGCCGGTTGATGCTGACAAAGCCGGCATCGATCGCCGCGTTATCGTCGCCCGGCTTGCTTGCATGGGCACGACCGCGCGGCACGGTGATGACGGTGCGATCGCCATCGCTTTCAAGGATTTCGGCGGTGCGGCCAATCTTGTCACGGCCGATGCGCGGCTGCCGGATTTCGGCCGGCAGCGAAGTCGGCAGGTTGACGCTGAGCCAATGTCCCTCGCTCGTCCAATCCCCGCGCGATTGCCACAATGAAGCAATCAACGTGCCGAGCCACTGGTCGTCGCCATCGGTGAAATCAGGATTCTTCACACGCGAAAAGCCGATCGCGGGGACGCCCCAGAAGGTCGCTTCTCGCGCAATGCCGAGCGTGCCGGAATAGGCGAGATCCTCGGCGACGTTGCGGCCGTCATTGACGCCCGACAGCACGAGGTCCGGCTTCTTCTCATCGGCGAAGAGCCATGTCATGGCGCTCACCACGCAGTCGGCCGGCGTGCCGGAGCAGGAATACCAATTCGGCTTGACGCGCAGCATCGTCAAAGGTCTCGCGATCGTCAGCGACGACCCGGCCGCGGTGCGCTTGCCATCGGGCGCGACCACCCAGACGTCGTCGCTCAGACCAGTGACCGCGTTGACGAGACGGGCAAGTCCCGGCGCTTCGATGCCGTCATCGTTGCAGATCAGGATTCTCATTGTTCGCTCCCCAGAGTATGATGCCGAAGAGTGTGAAGCGGTTTTTCGGACGACATCATGTTCTATCTCTTTGAATAAGAGCCGGCACCGCGATGCGTTGGCCGGTACGGCATTGCGCGCGCAGCGACGGAATGTGGCTTTTCAGGTCATCCAGGAGATCGGTGGTGCAGGAATGACCGAGCGCGTCGGGCCGTCCCGCCTTTTCCCAGATACCGACATTGCCGGAAAGCGTCGGATGGGTGGGCATGCGCACCCAGTCGGCACGGCCGGCCTTGTGCAGGAGATCGCCCGGTGAACCGGCGGGCAGATGCCCGGTAAGCAGCACCGGCAACCCTGCCTGGTCGGCGCGCGGCAGAAGGCGTGATGACGGACCGGCGGCGCCCATGCCGTCATCCGCGAGCAGCGGCAGAAGCGGCAACGGATCCGCATCGGTCCAGTCGGCGGCACTTGCCAAGCGGGCACGCAGCAGTTCGGAAACGCCGGGCAGCAAAGCCGCCGTGGCGCCGATCTGCGCTTCCAGCGACGTGCGCATGCCGGCGTGGACAGCGAACGGCCCCGGCAAGGCCGCGATCAGCTCCAGCGATCGTCCCGACAGCGGCGTCGGCAGCAGGCACCCATCTGAATGCCTTGCCACCCACTGCGAGATTTCGCGTGCCCGGACCGCGCCCGGCACAGGATCGGCGCCGTAGGAGGCATCAAGGACCAGAAGATCGCAGTGCGGGATCGTGTCCATGGCGAAGACATTGCTGTCCGGTACGACATCGGCCGAATAGGCGACACGGCTTTTCCCGTCATCGACGGCGAACCAGACGCCGCCTACGACATGCCCCGACCGTCCCGTCCTGATCGTCAGATTGCCGCTCTTCAGCGTGTCCCCGGGTTCGAAGATTTCAATACGATCGTCTGGAATTGGAAAACACCTGAAGCCCCCGGGATCGGCATAGGCGGCAAGTGTCGCCGGCGCCTCGTCGCGGGTTTCGGCCGTCATGAAGATCGGGCCGGCATAGCCGCGCGACAACAGCCAGCTCAGCGCACCGACATGATCCTCATGCGCATGCGAGACAAAGACCGCGTCGATGCCGGCAACCGAACCGTCGAGCGCCGGATAGTATTCCGCCCCCGTCGCGCCAACCTTGATGCCGATATCGAGCAGGATGCGATCACTGCCGCTGCCGACTGCGAGGCTGGTGCGGCCCTTTTCGCCAAAGCCGCCAAGCAAATCCAGCATCATCACGGTTGGGTCCCCGGGATCAGCCAACCGGACTTTATGCGCAGCCGTGCCTGGGCTCCGCTCTCCAGCACCACGGGATCGGGCTGTTCGAAATGCAAGGTGAGATCGGGACCGGCGGAAGGCGTGAATTCGATGCGCGCCGCACCTCCCTGGTAGATCACCCGCTTGACGAGGCCGTCGAAGCCGGGTCCGTCAGGCGAAACGTCGAGATCGGCGGAGCGGCAACAGATCTTTGCGCCGGCGCGTGGCTGCTCGCCGACCCGGCAGCGCACCACCAACTCGGTTCCGAGAACCCTGACCTTGCAATGACCGGCATTTTCGGCGCTCAGCACATCGGCAGGGAGCAAAATTCCTTGCGAAATGAACGAGGCCACCATTTCATTTGCCGGCTCATGATAAAGCTCGCGCGGCGTCGCCAGCTGCGCAAGGCGCCCATGGTCCATCACCGCGATGCGGTCGGCCAGCGCCATCGCTTCGGCCTGGTCGTGGGTGATGTAGACGATGGTCGTGCCCGTGCGCTTGTGGAAGGCGGCGAACTCGTCTTCCATCGAGGCTCTCAAATGCACGTCGAGATTGGCGAGCGGCTCGTCGAACAGCACCAGCGACGGCGCGGCGACCAGACAGCGCGCCAAGGCAACGCGCTGACGCTGGCCGCCGGAGAGATTGGCGGGCCTGCGATCGCCCAAGCCCTGCAGGTTGACCAGGGTGAGTGCATCCTCGACCTTCCGGCGCGCCACTGCTTTGTCGAGCTTCGCCACTTTCAGCGAATAGCCGATGTTTTCGGCGACCGTCATATGCGGCCACAGCGCGTAGTTCTGGAAGACGATGCCGACGCGCCGCTTTTCCGGCGCGACGCTGCCGCCCTTGGCCGACACGATTTCGCTGCCGATTCGGATCTCGCCTGACGTCACCTTCTCGAATCCGGCGACGAGCCGCAGCAGCGTGGTCTTGCCGCAGCCGGACGGCCCGAGCACCGCCAGGAACTCGCCGTCGGCGACGTTGATCGATACGTCCTTCACGGCGTCGAAATCGGCGAAGCTCTTGGTCACATGGTCCAGGGTCAGTCGCGCCATGGCAGAACTCCACTCGGAAGATGAGGGGCAAGCAGATTGGTCACCAGCATCAGCACGAAGGTGACCGCGACCGTGATGACCGACATCGCCGCCGCGTAGTTGGAATCGCCGCCCTGCTCGAAGGAAAACATCACGACGCCGATCGTCTCCGACCCGGACGACCACAGCAGCGCCGAGACGGTGAGTTCGCTGAGCGCCGTCATGAAGATCAGCAGTCCGCCCGCGATCGCCGCCGGTGCCACCAGTGGAAAGATGATGGTGCGCATGCGCGTGAACAGCCCGGCGCCCGCCACCTGCGCCGCCTCTTCCAGCGCCCGGTCGATCTGGTGATAGCCGCTGATGGTCGGCCGCAGCGCCAGCACCAGGAAACGGGCGAGATAAGCGTAGAGGATGATCCAGACGGTATTGTAGAGCTGGATGCCGGTCAGCGGGATCGGCCGCAGGAAGAGCAGCAGCGAAGCGATCGCCAGCACCACGCCGGGCAAGGCATAGGGCAGCTCCACCGACAGATTGAGCAGCCGCACCCAGCGCTGCTTGCCCCAGGCGATCAGATAGCCGATCGGCACTGCGACGAGGACCGCGAAGAAGGCCGCCGCGATCGACAGCCAGAAACCGTTGAAGAAGGCGCGGCTCGCCGCATCGTGCTCGAACAGCACGAAGCGATAATTGTCGAGCGTCGCCGTCTTGGCGGTGAGCGCAATGCCGTAGCCGGGCACCAGTGAGGTCAGCACCAGCCCGAACAGCGGCAGGAACAGCACCAGCACGATCAGCAGCCACATGCCCATCTGGACCACCAGTCGCCAGCGGCCAAGCTCGTAGGGCTCGGCCGACAGCGAGGTGGAACTGATGCGGTAGTCGCGGCGGCGGCTCATGAGCTCTTGGGCGAGAATGCCCGC
This sequence comes from Mesorhizobium sp. WSM1386, assembly GCF_055901595.1. Taxonomy (NCBI): domain Bacteria; kingdom Pseudomonadati; phylum Pseudomonadota; class Alphaproteobacteria; order Hyphomicrobiales; family Phyllobacteriaceae; genus Mesorhizobium; species Mesorhizobium sp. WSM1386. The sequence goes on along the minus strand of NZ_CM148373.1, from coordinate 1,484,529 downwards.
CATGGCGATGACGCCGATCAGCACCGACAGGAAGGCCGTTTCGCCAAGCACGGCGGGGCCTCCGCCGGCCAGCTTCTGGTAGATGAGCGTCGGCAGCACGAGATAGTTGGCGGGAATGCCGAGGAAGGCCGGGATGCCGAAATTGCCGACGCAGGAGACGAAGGCGAGTGCCGCCGCGGCCATGATCGACGGCGTCATCAAGGGCAGCACGATGGTGACCAGCACGGTGAACCAGCCGGCGCCGCCGGCGCGGGCCGCCTCGACCAGTTCGCGCGGCAGCTTGCGCAGGCCGGCGCGCACGAGCAGGAAAACCAGCGGGCCATACTGCACGCCGAGCAGCAGGATGATGCCCGAGGTCGAATAGAGCGGGTTTTTGGTGCCTAGCGGCGGTGCTGCGCCGAACAGCTTGAGAAACGGACTGGCCGGGCCGAACAGTTGCAGCCAGGCCAGCGCCGTCACCTGCGGCGCGATCATCAGCGGCATGACATAGCAAAGCACCAGCGCGCTACGGCCGCGAATGTCCGTCAGCGAGACGAGAACTGCCACCAGCGTTCCCGACAGCACCGCAAGCAGGGTGCCGCCGATGCCGATGACCAGCGTGTGCCAGGTGGCGATCCAGGTCGCCGGGCTTCTCAGCCCGGCCTCGATGGCCACGGTCGACATCGTGCCGCCAGGCGCCACGATCTCCTTGAGGAGCCGCAGCATCGGCAGCAGGGAAAGCAGCACGATGACGACGGCCACCGCCGCCGTCAGGGCCGTTTCCTGGCCCCGACTTTCCCTTATCCGTGTGGACATGATTGATTTTCCTGAGATCGATCCGCGAACGGCTTTGTTCGTAGCGCTTCGGGATGCCGTCGAGGCGGCACCCCGAAGCGATTGCCGGCTCAGCCGCCGAACAGCTCGGAGAACTTCGCCTTGTCGGCGTCGGTCTTGGCGACGATCGCCTTGGTGTCGAACGACATCACCTTGACCTTGACGCCTTCCGGCATCCAGTCGGGACGGCCAATCGAGGCGCGCGCCGGCAGGTAGCCCATGGACAGCGCCAGCTTCTGGCCGTCATCGGAAAGAATGAAGTCGACGAACTTCTTGGCGCCTTCCACATTCTTGGCGGTCTTCATGATGGCGACCGGTTCGGTCACGGCGGGCACGCCCTCGCTGGGGAACACGAACTCGACCGGCGAGCCCTTCTTCTTGGCATTCATCGCCATGAAGTCGACCAGGATGCCATAGGGCTTCTCGCCCGATGCCACCGACTTCAGCACCGCGCCATTGCCGCGCACGCTGACGGTGTTGTTGGTCTTCAGCTTCTGGAAGAAATCCCAGCCATAATTGGCGTCGCCGACGAAGCCCGAGAGCAGGTAGGCGGCTGCTCCCGAATAGAGCGGGCTCGGCATGACCAGGCCATCGGCATAGGCGGGCTTGGCGAGATCGGCCCAATGCTCCGGCTTTTCGGCGGCCGCGGTGTTGTAGACGATGCCGGTGGTGATCAGCTTGCTTCCGAAATAGGTCTTGTCGGAATCATAGGCATCGGCCTCGATGCCGTCGAGCTTTGCCTCGGGATAAGGCATCAGCCGGCCGTCCTTCTTCAACAGCTCCATCGAGACCGCGTCGGCGATCAGAAGCACGTCGGGCTGCGGGCTGCCGGCGGCGAACTCGGCCGCCATCTTGGTCAGGATGTCGCTGGTTCCGGAGCGATAGATGGTCACGTCGATGCCGGGCTGCGTCTTCTTGAAGGCGTCCACGGTCTTGGCCGCGTCGGCCTCGGGCTGCGATGTGTAGAGCGTCAGTGTCTCGGCGTTTGCCACGCCGGCAAACAAAGTTGCCGCGAGCGCCAGCTGGCTGGCCAGCCGCTTGATGAAATGCGTCTTCATGAGACCTCCTGTCTTGTCTGTGCATGACCGGTCCGGCCCAGGCCGGCTCCCCGTCTCTTCCTCCCTGCACGGCGCATATGACTGGTGGATGACACAGCGCGTGAAACCCACAAAATATGTTCATATGTACAATGTCAATTACAAATGAACAGAGATGTGCAACTATCGGCATGCCGCAACCCGGCATCCGGTTGACATCCGGCCGGCGTTTCTCCGATGAGGGCAACGCGGCCTAGCCATGGCTGATGAGGGACGAGAAGACATGCCCACGCAAAAACCCACACCGGCCCGTTTGCCGATGGTGTCGTCGGATCTCAACGTCAAGACAGCCTGGCTTTATTATGTCGAGGGCTTCACGCAGGAGCAGATCGCCGAAAAGCTCGATGTCTCCCGGGTGAAGGTCATGCGCACGCTGGCCGCCTGCACCGCCGAAGGCATCGTCGTCACCATGATCAACGCGCCGACCGCCGAGCAGGTGGCCCTCGAACGGGCACTTGAGAAGCGCTGGGGCCTCAACGCCGCGGTCGTCATTCCGACGCCCTCGGCTCAGGACCGTCTGGAAAAGGCGATCGGCCACGCCGTCGCCGCCTTTCTCGGCGAGCAGATGCAGGACGGCATGACGCTCGCCATCGGCGGCGGCGCGACGCTGCATGCCAGCCTGGGCTTCCTCGCCCGCCGGCAGTTGAAGCGCGCCTCGGTGGTGGCGCTGGTCGGCAGCCTGCCGCATTCGCAATGGATCAATCCGTCGATCGTCGCCGCCAAGGTCGCCGATGTCTTCGAGGTCGACAGCTACCAGATCACCGCGCCGGTGACGGTCGACGATCCCTCGCTTCGCAATCTCCTGTGGGCGCAGCCAACCCTGCAGGACGTAAGGCAGCGCGCGGCCGCCGCCGACATCGCGTTGCTCACCGTCGGCGACATGTCGCCGGACGCCACCATCTTCCGGCACGGCATCGTCCCGTCGTCGCTGATCGCGTCGCTGAAGGCGAAAGGCGCGGTCGCCAACATGCTGTGCTACTTCGTCGATGCCGCGGGCAGGCTGGTCGACCACGAGGTCAATGGGCGCGTCATGGCCATCGATCTCGAAATGGTCGGCCAGGTGCCGAATGTCGTGCTGGCCGCCGGCGGAAAACGCAAGGTGGCCGCGATCCTCGCCGCGCTGAAGGCCGTCAGCACCAATGTGCTGATCACCGACAGCGACACGGCGACCGCGCTGCTGGCGAAAAGCGGTTAGGAGAGCTTCGATTCCTGTTCGAACTAGATAAGTCCGCGTTCGCGCAAAAAATCCTCGACGCCGACATGGGTCATGGATTCGAACTCGGCGATCGCCTCGGCCACCCGCTTGCGCTGGGCAGCCAGCAGCGTGAACACCTGCTTCATCTCGCCGGAAACGCCAAAACGGCTCCACCGCTCGGCGATATGCATGGGCAGGCCGATATCGGCACAGAATGCATCCAAGCTGTCGTAGCCGAGGCTTGCGACAAGCTGCTTCGTCTCTTCCGCCGACATGCGCGGTTCGAAGGCATGGTCGTGCAGGCGCTGCGCCACCAGCTTGATGTCGGATGGCGAGGCGCCCATGACCTTGCCAAACAGGGTTTTGACATCAGATGGGTCGAATGCGGGCATGCTGGCCTCCCTGGATCGCGGTCCACAGAAAAGATGGGGCAAGGGTCGGCGCCTGACAAGTCATTTCCGTCGTAAGCCGGCGCACCAATCGGCACCGGCTTGCAACAGAGGGCCTAGACCAGCATGCCCATCGGATTTTCGATCAGCCGCTTGAAGGCGACCAGCAGTTCGGCGCCGAGCGCTCCGTCGACGGCGCGATGATCGGTCGACAGCGTCACCGACATCACGGTGGCGATTTTGATCTCGCCATTCTTGACCACCGCCCGCTCCTCGCCGGCACCAACCGCCAGGATCGTCGCATGCGGCGGGTTGATGACGGCGGCAAAGTCCTTGATGCCGAACATGCCCAGATTCGAAACCGCCGTCGTACCGCCCTGATACTCTTCCGGCTTCAGCTTGCGGCTGCGGGCGCGGCTCGCCAGGTCCTTCATCTCGTTGGAGATGGTGGACAGCGTCTTTTCGTCCGCTTTGCGAATGATCGGCGTGATCAGGCCGCCGGGGATCGAGACGGCAACGCCGACATCGGCATGCTTGTGCTTGACCATGGCGCTTTCGGTCCACGAGGCATTGGCATCCGGCACCGCCTTCAGCGCCAGCGCCATCGCCTTGATGACCATGTCGTTGACCGACAGCTTATAGGCGGGAGCCTCGCCCTTATCGGTCTTCTTCATCGGCGCCGCCGCATTGATCTGCGTGCGCAATGCCAAGAGCGCATCGAGCTCACAGTCGAGCGTCAGGTAGAAATGCGGGATGGTGGTCTTGGCCTCGACCAGCCGCCGCGCAATGGTCTTGCGCATATTGTCGTGCGGGACGAGTTCGTAGGAGCCGGGTTCGAACAGGCGCAGCACGTCCCCCTCCCCCTTGAGGGGAGGGTGGCCGGCCGCAGGCCGGTCGGGTGGGGTCGGCTCGCCTGGGCTCGGCCCGACTGGACTCGGCGCGAAGGAGGTGCCTTCTGAGGCGACCCCCTCCGTCCGCTTCGCGGACACCTCCCCCTCAAGGGGGGAGGAAAGCACGGCGTCTATGTCGGCTTTTACAACACGGCCGTATGGGCCCGTGCCTGCGATATTGGAAAGTGCAATGCCTGCTTCACGAGCCAAGCGCCGAGCCAAAGGCGTCGCGCGGGTTTTCCCCTCCCCCTCGAGGGGAGGGTGGCCGGCCGCAGGCCGGTCGGGTGGGGTCGGTTCGACCGGGCTCAACGCAGGAGCGGTGCCTCCTGAGACGACCCCCTCTGTCGGCTTCGCCGACATCTCCCCCTCGAGGGGGGAGATTGGCGCCTTGTCCCCATACGCCTCCCCATCAGCATAGATCCAGGCAACAGCCGCGCCCACCGCGATATCGACGCCTTCCTTGCCGGTGACGTCGCGCAGCACGCCGCTGGCCGGTGCGTCGATCTCCATCGCGGCCTTGTCGGTCTCGATCTCGAACAGGACGTCGCCCTTCTTGACGTGGGCACCTTCCTCGGCGAACCAGCGCGAAATCTGTCCGGTCGCCATGTCCATGTCGACCTTGGGAAGAATGACTTCGGTCGGCATCTCTCAGCGAACCCCTTTCACGAGGTCGCGCGCGGCGCTGATGATGTCGGGAACCTGCGGCACGGTGGCCTTTTCCAGCTCCGGATTGTAGGGGATCGGCGTCTCGGCGCCGCCCAGCCGCACGATCGGCGCGTCGAGATAGTCGAACGCCTCGCTCTCGGCGATCATGGCGCTGACCTCGGCGCCGATGCCCAGCGTCTTGACCGCTTCGTAGACGCACATCAGCCGCGACGTCTTCTTGACGCTGTCGATGACGGTCTGCTTGTCCATGGGTCGGATGGTCCTGAGGTCGACGACCTCGACATCGATGCCTTCGGCTTCCAACGCGGCCGCGGCGTCGAGCGCCTTCTGCACCATGATCGAGGTGGCGACGATGGTGAGGTCGCGGCCCTCGCGGCGGATATCCGCCCTGCCGATCGGCACCGTGTAGTAACCTTCGGGCACCGGGCCCTTCATCTTGTAGAGCAGCTTGTGCTCGAAGATCATCACCGGATCGGGATCGGCGACCGCCGCCAAAAGCATGCCCTTGGCATCGTAGGGCGTCGCCGGCTGGATGACCTTGAGGCCGGGCACATGTCCGAGCCAGGCTTCCAGGCTCTGGCTGTGCTGCGCGGCGGCGCCGGTGCCGGAGCCGGCGGGAAAGCGCATCACCACGGGAACCGAAACCTCGCCGCCCAGCATGAAGCGCATCTTGGCCGCCTGGTTGACGATCTGCTCCATGGCGAGCGTCGCGAAGTCGGAAAACTGGAACTCGAAGATCGGCCGCATGCCGGTGAGGGCCGCACCGACCGCGACGCCCGCCCCGCCAAGTTCCGAAATCGGTGTGTCCATCACGCGGTCCGCGCCATAGCGCTCGACCAGGTCGCCGGTCACCTGGAAGGCGCCGCCATAGACGCCGATATCCTCACCCATCAGGAAGACGCGTTCGTCCATGTCCATGGCGATCGCCATGGCTTCCTGGATCGCCTGGGCGTAGCTCAGTTCACGCACCATCGCGTCCATCACGCCTGCTCCGTATAGACATAATTTCCGGTCTCGCTGATGTCCGGCGACGGACTTGCCTTGGCGAATTCGATGCCGTCGGCGATTTCCCGCGCCACCGCATCGCGGATGGCCTCGATGCCCTTGTCGTCGATGAAGCCGAATTCGCGCAGCTCGTTTTCGAACAGCGTGATCGGGTCGCGGTTCGACATCCAGTCCTCGATCTCCTCCTTGGTGCGATAGCGGTTGCGGTCGCTCTTGGAGTGGCCGCGATGACGGTACGTCTTGGATTCGATCAGCGTCGGCCCCTCGCCTGCACGGGCACGCTCGATGGCATTGTAGGACGCCTCGGCGACCTCGGAGAAGATGTTGCCGTTGACGATGACACCCGGCATCGAATAGGCGGCGGCGCGCTCGGCGATGTTCTTCACCGCGGTGGAACGGGCCGTCGACGTCGACATGCCGTAGCCGTTGTTCTCGCAGACGAAAATGACAGGCAGCTTCCAGATCGCGGCCATGTTGAGCGCCTCGTGGAAGGCGCCTTCATTGTTGGCGCCGTCGCCAAAGAAGGAGACCACGACCTTGCCGGTCTTCATCCTCTTGGAGGAGAGCGCTGCCCCCACCGCGATCGGAATGCCGCCGCCGACGATGCCGTTGGCGCCGAGATTGCCCTTGCCGACATCGGCAATGTGCATCGAGCCGCCGCGGCCCTTGCAGTAGCCCGCGGTCTTGCCGAAGAACTCGGCGAACATGCGCTTGACCTCGGCGCCCTTGGCGATGCAGTGGCCGTGGCCGCGATGGGTCGAGGTGATCTGGTCATCCTCGCCAAGCGGCATGCAGATGCCCATGGCGCTGGCCTCCTGGCCGATCGACAAATGCATGGTGCCGTGGATGAGGCCGCGCGTATAGCACTCCTCCGCGCCCTCTTCGAAGCGGCGGATGAGGTACATCTTGTAGAGCACCTGCTTGAGCTGCTCGGCGCTGTACTGGCGATAGACGAAGGGCAGGTTGGCACGGCTGTCCGCCACGGCTTTGCTCAATCCAGCCATGGTCAGGCTCCAACGGTTCCATAGACGAGCTTGTCCTGGCGGGCGCGCAGTTCGGCGATCTTGGAGCCCGGAGCCGGGGTCGCATTGGCATAGGTGATGAGTTCGCCCTTCTTGATCGGCGCCGTCACCGAGCCACCCTGCAGCAGGCCGCAGGGAATGGCCTTGGCGGCATGCGCTTCCGGCGCCGTCATGATCCAGGCGCGGTAGCAATATTCGCCGATCGCATCGAGTTTTTCGCCCGGCTGCATGTCCTTCTTGGCCACGGCGGCGACTTCCGCCACGGGCTTGGCCAGCGGCACCATATCGGCCTTGCCGTAGAGCACGACGCGGGCGCAGGTCAGCGGCACTTCGAGCGAGGTGAGGTGATAGGGGCGGTGGAAGGTGAAGTACGGGCCCTTGCCCATCTTCAGATCTTCCATGCGCTCCGAGATGCGCGGATGCGACATGTCGGCGACGACGAAGACGCCGGGTGCGACACCCTTGCCGATCGAGTAGTCGACGACGCCGACCCTGGACAGCACGCCGCCATCCTTCTGCGGCACCAGCACTTTCGAGAGTTCGCCGAGCGTCGCGGCCGGGCCATGCATGCCGGCCTTGTCGGGCACCAGCCCGGTGGCATTGGCGATCGCCGCCATCTCGACCATGGTCTTGGAGCCGTCGACGAATTCGACCAGCATGCGCACATTCATGTGCCGGCGCATGGCCTCTTCTTCATAGGCGGGCGGCGTGGCGTCGATATTGAGCGGGTTGTTCTTGCCCTTGCCGGCGGCGACGATCGGATGACCCATGGCCGAGACGAATTCGATCAGTTCCATGCAGGAGGACGGCTCGTCCCCGGCGCCAAGCGAATATGTGACGCCGAGCCTGTCGGCCTCGCTCTTCAGATAGGCGCCGATGGTGACGTCGGCCTCGACATTCATCATCACCAGGTGCTTGCCGTGCTCCATGGCGCGCAGCCCAATCTCGGCGCCGACGGCGGGAACGCCGGTGGCGTCTATGACGACGTCGATGAGATCATTGTTGATGACCAGGTTGGCGTCGTTGGTGACCGCCACCTTGCCGGCCTCCATGGCGGCCGTCATCGCCGACGCGTTCGACACCTCGCGCGCGTGGCCGGTTTCCTGGAAAGCAATGTCCACCGCCTTGCCGGCGGCGGGCAGGTTCAGTTCGGAAATCGCGCCGATCTCGATGCCGGACATATGCGCGACGCGGGTAACGATATCGGTTCCCATCTCGCCGGAGCCGATCAGGCCGATACGAATGGGCTTGCCCGACTTGCCGCGTTCCTCGAGATCGCGGGCAAGGCCCGTCAATGAAACATTGGAAGCCATACCGCTCATTCCTCCCGTAGTGCAGGCCATGTTCAAGTGCTTGACGGGTATTGAACATATGTATTCCTGTCAAGACTAATGTCCAAATTCGGTGCTTTTTGACGCGCCTTCGCGGAGGCCGCGTCGACCCCAGGCAATGGCGGCCGCACGCCGGACACATATCGACAGGCGGGCGCGGCGGCGGGGCCTCCCGACGCCGGGAACAAGCAGGCCGGTCCATGGCCATAACGACCGCTATGAAAGCGGACCGTCTCCAGTGTGGAGAGCCCTACGGATCGATCAGATGCCACCGGCAAGGGGAAAATCGTGGAAATGCACGACCACCCCATCGACATCGATGAAGACCACGGCATAGGCGGGCGGTTCGTGACCCAGGCTCCAGCTTTCCGAAAAATCGAGCGCCGTCTGGTGGTTGGTGCTGCGCAGCGTGCTGACCGGGATGCCGCGCCAGCTGCCGGCGATCAGCCGGTGAACGTGGCCGGCGAAGATGTGGCGGACATTGCCGTGGCGCGACAGGACGTCATGGAAGATATCGGCGCCGGCGAGCCTGGCCTCGTCGAGCACCGGAATCTGTATCCGGAACGGCGGGTGATGCATGAACAGGAGGACCGACCGGTCTCGCGCCTCTTGCAGCCGTTGGTCCAGCCAGTCGAGACGCGCTTGACATAGCCTGCCCTCGACATGTCCGCTGTCCAGCGTGTCGAGCAGGATCAGGCGGCCTTGGCTGCCATCGAAAACGCTCTGGACGAAGCCCCCTTCGGCGGCCGCCTGCGGAAACATCTCGAAAAACAGCGCCCGGTCGTCATGATTGCCGAGCATCAGCCGGCAAGGCGGGGCGAATGCCGCCAGTCTTTCCTTCAACGCCGCATAGGCGGCGCGCTCGCCGTCATTGGTGAGATCGCCCGAAATCACCACGAGTTCGGCGTCGGCGTGGTTCTTGCCGATATCGGCAAGGCAGGCGTCCAGCCGCGCCAGCGGATCGCCGCCGTAAAGGCGACCGCCAGGTGCCATCAGATGCGGATCGGAGAGCTGGATGACTTTCATGGTCCTGACCGTCGGCTTGCCTGCCGACGCCATGGGCATCAGCCGGCAAACGGAACGTGCTGGCTACCCTCTACTGCGCCGTCCAACCGCCGTCCATCGGCAAGGTCGTGCCGGTGATCTGCCTGGCCGCGTCCGAGCACAGGAAAAGCGCCAGCGCCGCAAGCTCCTCGACGGTGACGAATTCCTTCGTCGGCTGTGCAGCGAGCAGCACGTCGTGCTTGACCTGTTCCTCGGTCATGCCGCGCGCCTTCATCGTGTCGGGGATCTGCTTTTCGACCAGCGGCGTCCAGACATAGCCCGGCGCGATCGCGTTGACGGTGATGCCGTCCTGCGCAACTTCCAGCGCCACCGTCTTGGTCAGGCCTGCAATGCCGTGCTTGGCCGAGACATAAGCCGACTTGAACGGCGAGGCGACCAGCGCATGCGCCGACGCCGTGTTGATGATGCGGCCCCATTTGCGCGCCTTCATGCCGGGCACCACCGCCTTGATGGCATAGAAGGCTGCCAAAAGATTGATGCGGATGATCGCTTCCCACTTGTCGTCGGGAAAATCCTCGATCGGCGCGACATGCTGGATGCCGGCATTGTTGACCAGGATATCGAGACTGCCGAACGCGGCCTCGGCGTCGTGCACCATGGCGCTCACCGCAGCCCCATCCATCATGTTGGCGTCGGAGTAACGGCACTTGACGCCGAAATCCTTCTCGATGCCGGCGCGTTCCTGCTCGATCGCGGCGGCATCGCCAAGGCCATTGATGGTGACGTTGGCGCCTTCGGCGGCAAAGGCGCGGGCGATGGCCAGGCCGATACCGCTGGTCGAGCCGGTGACGAGGGCGTTCTTCGAAGACAGGGAACCCATGGTGATCTCGCGCGAAGTAGGAGGGAACATGACGATATAATTGTGCGTCGCAACATGACAATGACAGAGCCATGTGTCGATGCAATTACAGCCAGACGACACCGCCGGCACGGCCCCTCGCCCCCTTCGAAACCGTGGTCGTGAGCCTGACACGGCCCTGTCATGGTGCCATGCAACATAATCGCTTGCGCATTCGCGCGGTCATTCCTGACGAAAATATTGCCCGAAAAGAACTTCTGACAAACCTTGGGGGTGCAGCTTGGAAATCGCCGATGTCGTGAGGCGCGCCTATGCGATGCCGCTGACCAACCCGTCCTTCCCGCCAGGGCCCTATCGTTTCTTCGACCGTGAATACATCATCATCACCTATCGCACGACGCGTGAGGCGCTCGAGGCGGTCGTGCCGGCGCCGCTGGAGATCGACGAGCCGCTGGTCAAGTACGAGTTCATCCGCATGCCGGACTCGACCGGCTTCGGCGACTACACCGAGACCGGCCAGGTCATCCCCGTGCGCTACAAGGGCCAGCATGGCGGCTACGTCCATTCGATGTATCTCGACGACGACGCGCCGATCGCCGGCGGCCGCGAGTTGTGGGGTTTCCCGAAGAAGCTGGCCAACCCCAAGATCATCCATGAGGGCGAGGTGATCGTCGGCACGCTGCACTATGGCAGCGTTCTGTGCGCCACCGGCACCATGGGCTACAAGCACCGCGAGGCCGACCACGATTCCGTGCTCGCAGCGCTCGCCGCGCCCAATTTCCTGATCAAGATCATCCCGCATGTCGACGGAAGCCCGCGCATCTGCGAGCTGGTGCGCTACTACCTCACCGATATCACGCTGAAGGAGGCCTGGACTGCGCCGGCCGCGCTCGATCTGCGGCCCCACGTCATGGCCGACGTGGCGAAGCTGCCGGTGCTCGACATCTTATCCGCCGTTCATTTCAAAGCCGACCTGACGCTGGGACTGGGCGAGGTGGTTCACGACTATCTCGGCGATCACGGCCTGTCCGCCGCCAATCAGCTGGAGAAAGCCCGTGCTTGAACGCAACCGCAAGAAGGAGGCCACCGCCACCATCGAGGAAATCTCGGCGCAATACGACCGCATCGCGCTGGTGTTTCAGGGTGGCGGCGCGCTCGGCGCCTACCAGGCCGGGGTCTACCAGGCGCTGGCCGACGCCGGTTGCGAGCCGACATGGCTGTCCGGCGTCTCGATCGGCGCCATCAATGCGGCGATCATCGCCGGCAATGAGTCAAGCCGCCGCCTGCAGCGTCTGGAGCAGTTCTGGCAGACGATCTCGGGCCGCAAGATCTGGTCCTATACGCCCGAGGGCGATATCTATCGCGATATCCGCAACCGCACCTCCTCTTGGATGACGATGACCATGGGCCAGCCCGGCTTCTTCAAGCCGCGCAGTCCCAATCCCTGGTTCGAGCAGCAGGGCGCCGAGGGCGCCACCAGCTTCTACGACACCGCCGAGTTGAAGGACACGCTGGAAAGCCTGATCGACTTCGACGTGCTGAACGACGGCAAGAAGCGGCTGAGCGTCGGCGCGGTCAATGTCCGCACCGGCAACTTCGTCTATTTCGACACCGACAAGGTCCGCATCGGACCGGAGCACATCATGGCCAGCGGCGCGCTGCCGCCGGCCTTCCCCGCGATCCGCATCGAGGGCGAGTATTACTGGGACGGCGGCATCGTCTCCAACACGCCGCTGCAATATCTGCTCGACCAGGAAGAGGACCGTTCTTCCCTCGTCTTCCAGGTCGACCTGTTCAGCGCCCGCGGTGTCCTGCCGCGCAGCATGCCCGACGTGCTGTCGCGTCACAAGGACATCATGTATTCCAGCCGCACGCGCCAGAACACCGACAATTTCAAGCGCATCCACGGCCTGAAGATGCGCCTGCTCGACGCGCTGAAGCGGGTGCCCAAGGAGCAGCTGACGCCGGATGAGGAAGTGCTGATCGCGGACTATTCCGACGCCGGCATCGTCAACATCGTGCACCTGATCTACCAGCACAAGGGCTATGAAGGTCACGCCAAGGACTATGAGTTCTCCGGCACCTCGATGCGCGAGCATTGGGAGACAGGCCTTGAGGACACCCAGCGCACCTTGCGCCATCGCAAATGGCTGACCCTGCCGACCAATGTCGATGGCGTTGCCATCCACGACCTGCACCGCGAGGATCCGACTTAGAGTCGGGCAGAGGCGGTACCCCGCAACAATCCCGCCGTCGAGTTCCTTCACACCCCCCTCTGTCCCGCCGACACATCGGAATGAACAAGCAAAGGCAGCGCCGGTCGCCGGCGCTGCCTTTTTTCTGAAAGTGCATGTTCCGCTCAGAACACCTGGCGGAAGACGATGAACAGCACGAAGGCGAGCGCGACCGAGCACGGCAGGGTCAGCACCCAGGCCAGCAGCAAGTTGCGCACCGTCGACCATTGCAGGCCCGAGCCGTTGGCGGCCATCGTTCCGGCGACGCCCGACGACAGCACATGGGTTGTCGACACCGGCAGGCCGAGCCTGTCGGCCATGCCGATGGTCACCATCGCCACCAGTTCAGCGGCCGCACCCTGGCCGTAAGTCAGATGGCTCTTGCCGATCTTCTCGCCGACGGTGACGACGATGCGCTTCCAGCCGACCATCGTGCCGAGACCAAGCGCCAGGGCGACGGCGATCTTCACCCACAACGGGATGAACTTCGTCGCGTTGTCGACCGCCTTGTGGTAGTCGGTGACCGCCTTGAGGTCGGCCGCTTCCATCGGCAGCAGCTTTTTCTTGTCGATCAGCTTGAGCGCCTCGCCGATCAGATAGATGTCGTTACGGGCGTTGCTGACCAGATCGGTCGGCACGTTGTCGACCGAGGCATAGGGCTGCAGCCCGGCGGTCGTGTTGTGGACATAGGTCTGCAGCGCCACGGTGGTCTGGTCGCTCCACGTCCGGGTGCGAACGGCATCCTGGACAGCGGCCTTGGCGTCGTCGACGGTGATGCCGGGCTTTGCATATTTGCCGAGCGCCGTCTCGACATTGACGGAGGCCGACTTGTAGGCTTCGAGGTAGTTGATGTCGGGCGTCCTGTTCAGCGCATAGGCCGTCGGCACCACGCCGATCAGGATCAGCATGATCAGGCCCATGCCCTTCTGGCCGTCATTGGAGCCGTGCGCGAAGCTGACGCCGGTGCAGGTGAAGATCAGCAGGGCACGGATCCACCAGGGCGGCGGGGCATTGCCCTTCGGCGCCTCGTAGAGCGCCGGATTGCGCACCAGAAGCTTCATCGCATAGAGCAGGATGGCGGCGGCGAAGAAGCCGACGATCGGCGACACCAGCAAGGTGGTGCCGACATTGGTCGCCTGCGACCAGTCGACACCGCTGGTGGCGCTGCCGGCCGGCGCCATGAACTGGTTGGCAAGGCCGACGCCGATGATCGAGCCGACCATGGTGTGCGAGCTCGAGGCCGGCAGGCCGAGGAACCAGGTGCCGAGGTTCCACAGGATGGCGGCAACCAGCAGCGCGAACACCATGGCAAAGCCCGAGGAGGAGCCGACCTGCAGGATCAGCTCGACCGGCAGCAGCGACAGGATGCCGAAGGCGACCGCGCCACTGGAGGTGAGGACCCCGAGGAAATTGAAGACGCCCGACCACATGACGGCGAATTCGGCCGGCAGAGAGCGCGTGTAGATGACGGTTGCCACCGCATTGGCGGTGTCGTGGAAGCCGTTGACGAATTCGAAGCCGAGCGCGATCAGCAAGGCAATGCCGAGCAGGATCCACGGCACGGTCTTGGCCACCGCCAGATCCTGGCTGAGCGCGTAGGCGACATAGACGATGCCGACCAGCACCAGCACACCGAAGGCGGGCAGGAACCACTTCGCGCCACCTGAATGATCCAGCGGATGCTCCGGTCTCGGAATACCCGCCTCGCTAGAAACTATGTCCACCATGTCCCACTCCTATTGCATTGCAGCAAAGAACTGGGAACGACGCTATGTCCGGACGATGAACCCTGTGTGACGCCGGGGTGGACCCCTGAAGCTCCTAGGCCGGGCCGGAGCTTGTCTTCAGGATTGCCGAAAACAGCGGGTCGAAGGCGCGGCTGATCGGCGCCGCGGCGGCGCCGAGCGCGATCGACCAAGGGTCGGTGGTGCCAAGCTGCAGGCGCGGCAAGGTCCGGCCCGGCCGGTCGGCGATCGACGGCAGCAGCGGATGCATCGCCTCGACCAGCCGGCGGGCCAGTGCTTCCGGCGCGCCGCTGGTCAGGATGACGGTCTGCGGATCGAAGATCGTCTCGATCAGATGCACGCTCCAGCGCAAATCATGCGCCGCGCCGTCGATCCAGGCCATCATCCCGGGGTTCCCGGCCAGGACCAGGGCGTTCATCTGCTCGTAGATATCGCTGTCCGCCGGGTTGAGGCCGAGATGCTGGTAGAGCGAGGCCAGCGATGCGCGATGTTCGAGCGGCGTCGAGCCGGGGCCGGCCGGCGACAGCAAGGCCATGCCGATTTCGCCGGCATTGCCGTGGCCGCCGCTGTAGAGTTCGCCATTGAGGATCAGTCCGGTGCCGATGCCGTAGCCGACATAGAGGCAGACCGCGTGATCGACGCCATGCGCCGCGCCGACGATGCGCTCCGCCGTCGCACAAGCGGCGGCGTCGTTCTGCAGGCCGACGTTCAGCCCCGTGCCCGCGGCCAGCCTCTCCAGCAGCGGAAACTTCTGCCAGGCCGGCATCATCCATTTGTCGTCCGAATCCTTCAGTCCGAAAGGGCCGGGCATGGCCACGCCGAGACCGACCAGCCGTTTCTCCGACTGCGAGGAAATCCCGGCCAGGTCACGCCGGACGCCGTTGATCAGGCCGAGGATCACCTCGACGCCCTTCGACGGCTCATCGAACGGCAGGTTCGCCTCGGCGCGCGCCAGCACACTGCCCATCAGATCGACCGCGACCGCCCGCGTCAGGTAACGGTCGATCTGCAGGCCAATGGCGAAGGCGCCTTCGGGAACCAGCCTGTAGGGTGTCGAGGGCTGTCCCCTGCCCTTGCGCACCGCATCGAGCGCCACGACAAGGCCGTCGCTTTCGAGATCCTCGATGATGTTGGAAACCGCCTGCTTGGTGAGCTGCGTCGCCCGCGCCAGGTCGGCGCGCGACAGGGCACCATTGAGACGCAACGCCTCGATCATCACACGGCGATTGTGCGCGCTGGTGCCTTCCTGATTGGTGCCGCTTTTGGCGCGGATCGGGCTGATGTCATCCACCGGCGTTTCCCCTCTTGACTCCATTAGAATATTGATCGACTAATTAAGTCAAGCGAGTTGACTTAATGCGAACCGATTGCCGCAAAACAAGATGGCCAGGGCCTCGGCCCGTCGCCACTGGGCAGCCGGTAGTCACCAGGTCACGCGACATG
Organism: Mesorhizobium sp. WSM1386; assembly: GCF_055901595.1. Lineage (NCBI taxonomy): Bacteria > Pseudomonadati > Pseudomonadota > Alphaproteobacteria > Hyphomicrobiales > Phyllobacteriaceae > Mesorhizobium > Mesorhizobium sp. WSM1386. The sequence goes on along the minus strand of NZ_CM148373.1, from coordinate 1,468,835 downwards.
GATCCGGGAAGACGATGCGAAACATCCGCACCGCCGGCCCGTCAACGCCGGAAATGGGAGAAGAAGATGCTTAAGACAATCACCAAAACACTGGTCGGCGCGGTCTTCGCTGGCGGACTGTTCGTTCCGCACGCTTTCGCCGAAACCACGCTCAACGCGCTTTTCATGGCCCAGGCCGCCTACAGCGAGGCCGATGTGCGCGCCATGACGGATGCCTTCACCAAGGCCAATCCGGACCTCAAGGTCAATCTCGAATTCGTCCCCTATGAAGGCCTGCACGACAAGACCGTGCTCGCCCAAGGCTCGGGCGGCGGCTACGACGTCGTGTTGTTCGACGTCATCTGGCCAGCCGAATACGCCACCAACAAGGTGCTGGTCGATGTGTCGTCCAAGATCACCGACGACATGAAGAAAGGCGTGCTGCCCGGCGCCTGGACCACCGTCCGCTACGACGGCAAATATTATGGCATGCCCTGGATCCTCGACACCAAATACCTGTTCTACAACAAGGAAATCCTGGAAAAAGCCGGCATCAAGACGCCGCCGAAGACCTGGGAAGAGCTTGGCGAACAGGCAAAGATCATCAAGGACAAAGGTCTGCTGAAGACGCCGATCGCCTGGAGCTGGTCGCAAGCCGAAGCCGCGATCTGCGACTACACCACGCTGGTCAGCGCCTATGGCGGCGACTTCCTCAAGGACGGCAAGCCGGACTTCCAGAACGGCGGCGGCCTCGAGGCGCTGAGATACATGGTCGACAGCTACAAGTCCGGCCTCACCAACCCGAACTCCAAGGAGTTCCTGGAGGAGGACGTGCGCAAGGTTTTCGAAAACGGCGATGCCGCTTTCGCCTTGAACTGGACCTACATGTACAACATGGCCAACGATCCGAAGGACTCGAAGGTCGTCGGCAAGGTCGGCGTTGTGCCGGCGCCGGGCGTTGCCGGCACCAGCGAGGTTTCGGCCGTCAATGGCTCGATGGGCCTTGGCGTCACGGCTGTCTCGAAGCATCCGGACGAGGCCTGGAAATACATCGAGTTCATGACCTCGCAGGCGACGCAGAACCAGTATGCCAAACTCTCGCTGCCGATCTGGGCCTCATCCTATGACGACCCGGCCGTCACCAAGGGCCAGGAAGAGCTGATCGCCGCCGCCAAGCTCGGCCTGGCCGCGATGTATCCGCGTCCGACCACACCGAAATACCAGGAGCTGTCGACCGCGCTGCAGCAGGCAATCCAGGAATCGCTGCTCGGCCAGTCCTCGCCGGAAGACGCCCTGAAGACCGCCGCGCAGAACAGCGGCCTCTGAGACCTTTCTCCAGTTGCGGGCGGCCTAGTGCCGCCCGTGCTATGTCTGAAATCACCATGAATGAAGAGAGGCTGCTCTGATGTCGGGCACCTGGATGACCACCCGTGCGTGGTTGCTGATGCTGCCGCTGCTCGTGGTCATGATCGCCGTCATCGGCTGGCCGCTGGTCGATACGGTCAGCCTTTCCTTCACCAATGCCAAGCTGGTCGGCACGGGTGGCGATTTCGTCGGCTTCGACAATTACACGAAGATGCTGTCGAGCACGAATTTCACGCGCACGCTGGTCACCACGGCGCTGTTCGCGGTCATCTCGGTTGCCGCCGAAATGGTGATCGGCGTTCTCGCGGCCCTTTTGCTCAATCAGGAGTTCCACGGCCGCGCCGTCCTGCGTGCCCTGATGATCCTGCCCTGGGCGCTGCCGACGGTGGTCAACGCCACCCTGTGGCGGCTGATCTACAATCCTGAATATGGCGCGCTGAACGCGGCTCTCACGCAACTCCATCTGATCGACGCCTATCGCTCCTGGCTCGGTGAACCCGGCACGGCGCTGGCGGCCCTGATCGTCGCCGATTGCTGGAAGAATTTTCCGCTGGTGGCGCTGATTGCGCTGGCCGCCCTGCAGGCGGTGCCGCGCGACATCACCGCAGCCTCGCTGGTCGACGGCGCCGGGCCCTTCAACCGCTTCCGCTTCGTCATCCTGCCCTATCTCGCCGGCCCGCTGATGGTGGCGCTGGTGCTGCGCACCATCGAGGCGTTCAAGGTCTTCGACATTATCTGGGTGATGACCCGCGGCGGCCCGGCCAACAGCACGCGCACGCTGTCGATCCTCGTCTACCAGGAGGCCTTCTCCTTCCAGCGCGCCGGCTCCGGCGCGTCGCTGGCGCTGATCGTCACGCTGCTCGTGACGGTGCTCGCCGTCGCCTATGCGACGCTGGTGCGAAAGACCGCCGGGAGTGCCGCCTGATGGAACGCAAGAGCCTCGGCTTCACCATCTTCATCCACGCCTGCGCATTGCTGCTCGCCGCAATCATCCTGGCGCCCATCGCCTGGCTGTTCATCATGAGCATATCGCCGGCCGCCGACCTTGCCGCTAAGCCGCTGCGCTGGTGGCCGCAGGCCGCCGACTTCTCGCGCTACCGGCAATTGCTGTCGACCGCTGAAAACAGCGCCGGCGCCGCCTTCACCTCGTCGCTGCGCAATAGCCTGGAGATCGCCGGCATGGCGACGCTGGCGGCATTGGCCCTCGCCATCCCCGCCGGCTGGGCGGTGTCGCGCACGCCGGCGATCGGCTGGTCGCTGTCGATGGTCATCGCCACCTACATGCTGCCGCCGGTGGCGTTGGCCGTACCGCTCTATATGGGCCTGTCGCATCTCGGCCTGCTCAACAATGTCTTCGGCCTGGCGTTGGTTTACCTGACCATACTGGCGCCCTTCACCACCTGGCTGATGAAATCGGGCTTCGATTCCATCCCGCGCGAAATCGAGGCGGCGGCGATGATCGACGGCGCCGGCCTGTTCCAGACCCTGCGCATCATCACGCTGCCGCTCGCCGCACCGGTAATGGCGACCTCGGCGCTGTTTGCCGTGCTGCTCGCCTGGGATGAATTCTTCTATGCGCTGCTGTTCACCTCCGACCAGCGCGCCAAGACCCTGACCGTCGCCATCGCCGATTTGGCCGGCGGCCGTGTTTCCGATTATGGGCTGATCGCCACCGCCGGCGTACTCGCCGCTCTGCCGCCGGTGCTGATCGGCCTGGTCATGCAGCGGGCGCTGATTTCGGGCCTGACCAGCGGCGGTGTGAAAGGATGATGATGACTGCGACAAAAACCCGGCCGGCCGGACTGGCCGCGATCGACAGCGAAATGGCGCGACAGCATGCCGACGCGCGCACTTCGTTCGAACAGAACGCCGCGGTGGCGCAACAGGTCGCCGCCGCGATCGGGAAGACCGGACGCCTGCTTCTGCTCGGCATGGGTGGTTCGCATGCGGTTGGACGCGCTGTCGAGCCGCTCTATCGCGCGCTCGGCATCGATGCCCTGGCGCTGCCGCTTTCCGAACAGCTCGGCCAGCCCCTGCCGCTGGCGGGACGGACGGTGCTTGTCACCTCGCAATCGGGCGAGAGCGCTGAGGTCGTCAGGTGGTTTGCAGAGGCCGGCAGTACTGTCGATGTTTTCGGCCTGACCCTGGAAAGCACCTCCTTCCTGGCGCGCACGGTGCCTTGCCTGGTCGGCGCCGGCGGCACCGAATTGGCCTTTGCCGCGACCCGCAGCCTGACCGTGAGCTTCGCCTTGCACCTGGCCATCCTTGCAGCCCTCGGCGACGACCCGAATGCCGCGCTCGGCGCGCTGGACCAGCCGCATGACACGGACATCAAGCAGGCGCTCGCGGCACTGGAGAAGGTGACGACCATCGTCACCTCCGGTCGCCGTCTGCAGGGCGTTGCCGAGGCCTTGGCGCTCGGCCTCACCGAACTGTCGCGGTTGCCGTGCTTTTCACTCGAAGGCGGCCAGTTGCGGCATGGGCCGATGGAGATGCTCGGCCCGCGGATCGGCGTCATCCTGTTCCGCGGCAACGACCCGACGGCGGAACTGGTGACCGCCATGGCCACCTCCGTGGTCGAGGCTGGCGCGCCACTCGTCATCTTCGAGGCGTCGGGGCAACCACCCGTGGCGGGTGCCGTCACGCTTCCGTTCAAGCCGGCCTCCGGCATGGCCGCCATCTTTGCCATGCTGCCGGTCGCCCAGCGCCTGATGATGGCTTTCGCCGATGCCCGTGTCGACAATGCCGGCACGCCTGTCCGCACCACCAAGATCACCAGGAGCGAGTGATGCGACCGCTTTCGGTGATCGGCAACGTCAATGTCGACCTGATCGTCGGCCCGGTCGCGCCATGGCCGAAGGCGGGAACCGAGACCGTGGTCGACCATGACGAATTGCGCGTCGGCGGCCAGGCCGGCAACAGCGCACTGGCGTGGCAGGCGCTGGGCGTCGACTTCGCCATTGCCGCCAATGTCGGCGACGACCAGTTCGGCCGCTGGCTTCGCGAGGCTTTCGCAAGCCGCGCCGAAAAATGGCCGGTGCGTCCCGAAGGCACGACGCTGTCGGTCGGCATGACCCATCCAGACGGCGAACGGACCTTCTTCACCACCCGGGGCCACCTGCCGCGCTTCAGCCTTGCCGACGTGCTGTCCGTTTTGGATGGCAACGCGCTTTCTGGCGGCTACGCGCTGTTGTGCGGCTCCTTTCTGACCGAAGACCTGACGCGTGACTACGAGGCGTTTTTCGACTGGGCGGACGGCCACGGCATTGCCGTCGCGCTTGACACCGGTTGGCCGATCGACGGCTGGACCGAGGCCAACTGCGCCACGACAAGAGCATGGCTCTCGCGCTGCCACCTCGCCCTTTTCAACGAGGTCGAGACGGTGACGCTGGCGGCAACCCCAAGCCCGGTGGAAGCCGCGCGCGAAATCCGCTCCAGCATGCGGCAGGGTGCGACCTTCGTCGTCAAGCGCGGGCCGGAAGGCGCCATCGCCATCGGTCCGGACGGGAACCTCGTCGAAGCCACGGCACCCGATGTCCGCGTTGTCGACACGATTGGCGCCGGCGACGTCTTCAACGCCGCCTTCCTGGCGGCCCTCGCCCAGGAACGGCCGCTGTCCGCCTGCCTTCGCGCCGCGACGCATGTCGCTTCGCGCGCCATTTCCACTCTGCCCCGCAACTATGGCGGGCCGATGCATCTCGAGGAGCCCATGCATGAGCGCGCTTGAAATCCGCGGCATCCGCAAGAGCTATGGCAGCGTCGAGACGTTGAAGGGCATCGACATCGCGCTGCAGAGCGGCGAATTCCTGGTGCTGCTCGGCTCGTCCGGCTGCGGAAAGTCGACGCTGCTCAACATCATCGCCGGGCTCGCCGAAGCGACCAGCGGCGATGTGCTGATCGGCGGCCGCTCGATCCTCGGCGTTCACCCCAAGAACCGCGACATCGCCATGGTCTTCCAGTCCTATGCGCTCTATCCGAACCTGACCGTGCGCCGCAACATCGGCTTCGGGCTCGAGATGCGCGGGGTTGCGGCCGATGAGCGCGAGACGGCCGTGAACGAGGCGGCGAAACTCCTGCAGATCGAGACCTTGCTCGACCGCAAGCCGAGCCAGCTTTCCGGCGGCCAGCGCCAGCGCGTCGCCATCGGCAGGGCGCTGGTGCGCAAGCCGCAGGTCTTCCTGTTCGACGAGCCGCTGTCCAACCTCGACGCCAAGCTGCGCCTGGAAATGCGCACCGAGCTGAAGCGGTTGCACCAGATGCTGGAGACCACCGTCGTCTACGTCACCCATGACCAGATCGAGGCGATGACGCTGGCGACGCGCATCGCGGTCATGCGCGACGGCAGGATCGAGCAGCTCGGCACGCCGGAAGAGATCTACAACGAGCCGGCAACGCTCTATGTCGCGGGCTTTGTCGGCGCACCGTCGATGAACATGCTTCAGGCCATCGTCATCGGCGGCAAGCTGGCCGTTGCCGAGTCCGATGTGCGGATGCCTCTGCCCGCGCGCTATGCGAACGCGGCTCGCGAAGGCGCTCCGGTGATCGTCGGTATCAGACCCGAAGCGCTTCGCGTGGCGAGCGACACCGCGACGGAACTGTCGTTGCCCGTGGAGATCGAGGTTGTCGAATTGACTGGCCCCGAACTGGTCACGACGGCACGGATCGGCACGCAAAGGCTGACCGCTTGCCTGCCGCCGCGAGCCCGGGTCGCCAAGGGCGAAAAACACAGCCTCACCTTCGATGAAGCAGCGCTTCGCCTTTTCGACCCTTCGACAGGCAAGGCCCTGACAGCGGCCTGAGACAAGCCGCAGGGGGCAGCGCTGTCGGCTCGCACCGCCCCGACTATTTGGCGATCTCAAGCAGGGAGGAGACCAGCAGCTCCCGCTCGTCTTTCGACAGCACATCGGAATCGAAGAGGTTCATGCTGCGCAGCCCCTCGATTGCGAGATAGCAGACCAGCAGCGATTTGAGGTCTGATGTTTCGCCCTTCAGCCGTTCGAAAAGCTGGCGCTTGAACGTCTTGATCGGCGTCATGAAATCGGGATCCTCGGCGATCGCCGAAAAGATCCAGGAGGCCGAGGGCTGCTTTTCCTCGCAGTCATTGGCCGACAGCCTGATGTAGACGGCGAGCGGGTTTTTACCCTCGCCATTGCGATTGGCGACTTCCAACGCCCGCTCGAATTCGCGCAGATAGTCCTCGACCAGCCCCTGCATCAATTTGGCCTTGGTCGGAAAATTGTAGAGCAGCCCGCCTTTCGACACGCCGGCGCGGCTGGCGACGGCCTCCAGCGAGAGGCTGCCTGGCCCGGTTTCCCGGGCAACATCTGCCGCCGCGGCGAGAATCTTCTCGCGCGAATTCGGTCGTTGGGCTCTCATGGCGCCTCCCTTGGCAAGCTTAGGCCCAATTGACAAGACCGTCCAGACGGTACAGTAAGACCGCCGCTATTTGAAATCGGGGCCTGCAGTCGATATGTGTCCCGATGTCCGCGCTTTGCGCCGGATTTCGACTGAGGGGACTTCCTTGTTCAAGCGCATACTCCGTATCATTATCATCATTGCGGTCCTGGCCGTGCTCGTCATCGTGGTCGGCGGCATCGTCGGCTTCAACTTCCTTCGCGACAACGGCATCAAGCAGTATTTCGCCACCATGAAGCCGCCCGCGGCGACCGTGTCGACGACCATCGTCAAGCCATCGAGCTGGACGCCCGGCGTCGAGGCGATCGGCACCGTGCGAGCCGTGCGTGGTGTCGACCTAACGGTCGAGACCGCCGGCATCGTCAAGGAAATCCCCTTTCATGCCAACGAGAAGGTGGCATCCAATGCGGTGCTGCTGCAACTTGACGACGCCGTCGAGCGCGCCGATCTCGACGCGCAGAAAGCGCAGGCCGCGCTCGATCAGGTGTCGCTGAACCGCGCCCTCGAACTGACAAAACGCGGCGTCGGCTCCGACTCGACACTGGACAGCGCGCGGGCGGCGGCGTCCGCTTCGGCGTCCCAGGTCACCAGGCTCCAGGCCGTGCTCGAGCAGAAGCAACTGACGGCTCCCTTCGCCGGTACGGTCGGCATCCCGAAGATCGACCTCGGCCAGTATCTGTCGCCCGGCACTTCCGTTGTGACACTGCAGGATCTCGACACGATGCGGGCCGACTTCACGGTTCCCGAACAGGAGCTCCCGCTGCTCAAGATCGGCCAGACGGTTCGCTTGGGACTTGGTGGCGACGACAAGCCGTTTGCCGGCGCCATTCGCGGCATCGACCCCAAGATCGACCCGTCCAGCCGACTGGTGAACATCCGGGCGGAGGTCGCCAACCCCGACGGCAAGCTGACTCCAGGCCAGTTCGTGCAGGTGCGTGTCGAACTGCCCGAGGAGCAGAACGTGCTGATACTGCCACAGACGGCGCTGACCACCAGCCTCTACGGCGACTACGTCTTCGTCGTGCAACCGGCCAAACCGGCTGCGGCAGCGCCGTCCAAGCCGGAAGAAAAGCCTGCTGCGGCTACCGACAAGGCGGCGGATGCCAAGCCAGCGGATGCCAGGCCGGCGGACGCGATGAAGCCGGCAACCGATGCCATGAAGCCGGCCGCTGAAGCGGCCAAGCCCGCGGCCGATGCGGCTAAACCTGCCGACCAGCCCGCTACCGATGCGGCCAAGCCGGCTGCGGAAGGCGACAAGCCAGCGCTGGTGTTGTCGCAGGTCTTCGTCAAGCCCGGTCGCCGCAACCAGGGCATGGTCGAGATCGTCAAAGGGCTGAAGGCAGGCGACGAGGTCGTCACCGCGGGCCAGAACCGCCTCTTCAACGGCATGTCCGTCAACGTCGACAACACCATCGACCCGACCAAATCGGCGAACAAGCAGGCCGACCAGCAATGAGCTTTTCCGATCTCTTTATTCGCCGGCCCGTCCTTTCGACGGTCCTTGCCTGCATGATCCTGCTGCTCGGGTTCCAGGGCATCTTCAACCTGTCGATCCGGCAGTATCCGAAGGTTGACGAAACGGCGATCACCATCACGACCGCCTATCCGGGTGCCAGCGCCGACCTGATCCAGGGCTTCATTTCCGCCCCGATCGCACGCGCCGTCGCCTCGACCGAAAACATCGACTACGTCACCTCGTCCAGCCGTCCGTCGTCCAGCACCGTGACGGTGCAGATGAAGCTCGGTTCCAACCCCGACGTGGCGCTGACCGAAGTGCTGTCCAAGGTCCAGGGCGTGCGTGGCACCTTGCCGGATGCGTCCAAGGACCCGGTCATCGTCAAGGGCACCGGCCAGCAGTTCGCGATGATGTACATCTCGATGCAGAATCCGAACATGACGAAGGAGCAGCTGACCGAGTATATCGAGCGCGTCATCAGGCCCCGCATGTCGACGGTCGAAGGTGTCGCCGACGTGCAGATCTTCGGCGCCCAGGAATATTCGATGCGCGTTTGGATCGACCCGGTCCGGCTTGCCGCGCGCGGGGTGACGGCAGCGGAAGTGCTGGCAGCGATCAACAACTCCAACTTCCTGTCTGCGCCCGGAAACACCCAGAACGAATATGTCGTTTCCTCCATTACGGTGCGTTCGACGCTGCAGACGCCGGAAGCCTTCGCCGAACTGCCGCTGCGCTCGACCGACGGCAATGTGGTGCGGCTGCGTGACGTGGCCCGCGTCGAACTCGGCGCCGAGAACACCGACACCAGGGTCTCCTTCAACGGCAAGCCCGGCACCTTCCTCGCCATCTTCCCGACCCCGGCGGCCAACCCGCTGACCACAGCGGCCGCGCTCACCAAGCTTGTGCCGCAGATCCAGGAAACGCTGCCGAAAGGCATGACGATCGAGGTCGTCTACGACGCCACCGGGCAGATCAGCGCCTCGATCGACGAGGTGTTCAAGACCATCGCCGAGGCGGTCGCCATCGTCGTCGTCGTCATCCTTCTGTTCCTCGGCTCTTTCCGTTCGGTGATGATGCCGATCATCACCATCCCGCTGTCGCTGGTCGGCGTCTGTTTCCTTCTGTTCGCGGTCGGCTATTCGATCAATCTTCTGTCGCTGCTGGCCATGGTGCTGGCAATCGGCCTTGTCGTGGACGACGCCATCGTGGTGGTGGAAAACATCCACCGCCACATGGAAGAAGACCACATGACGCCCATGCAAGCGGCGTTCAGCGGCATGCGCGAAATCGCCTCCGCTATCGTCGCCATGACCATGACGCTGGCCGCCGTGTTCGCGCCGCTGGCTTTCACGGGTGGCTTGACCGGTGCGCTGTTCCGCGAATTCGCCGTGACGCTCGCCGGCTCGGTGGTGCTGTCGGGCGTCATCGCCATCACCATCACGCCGATGATGTCGGCGCGTCTCTTGAAGCCCGGCAACGCCGGCCGTTTCCAGCGCATCGTCGACGGCGTTTTCTCGCGGGTCGAGCATGTCTACGAGCGTGCCGTCACCGGGTCGCTGAACTATCGCCCGCTGACGTTGCTCATCGTGCTGGCGCTGGTCGGCGTGACCGGCTTCATGTTCACCAAGACCTCGAGCGAACTGGCGCCGGAAGAAGACCAGGGCTTTCTGCTCTCGCTCGTGACCGCGCCGGCCTATGCGACATCCGATTACACCGAGACCTACGTGAACCAGATTCTCGGCCTGGTGAGGGACATTCCCGAAACACGGGCGCAGTTCTCCGCCGTGGCCTTCGGTGGCACGACAAACAGCGCTTTCGTCGGCTTCGCCTTCAAGGATTGGGCCGAGCGCAAGCGCAATTCCAAGGAGCTGCAGGCCGACATTACGGCTCGTATCAACAAGGTCGCGGGCGTCCAGGCCTTCGTCTTCGCCCCGCCGACGCTGCCGGGCTCGGGCGGCGGCCTGCCGATCGCCATGGTGGTGCGCTCGACCGGCGATTCCTCGGAAGTGTACCAGCAAGCCGAGCAGATCAAGAACAAGGCACAGGCCTCGGGCCGCTTCATCGTCGTGCAGAACTCGATGTCTTATGATTCGCCGCAGGTGACGGTCACCATCGACCGCGATCGCGCCGCGGCCCTCAACCTGCCTATCGCCGATATTGGCCGGACGCTGACGCTGCTGGTCGGCGGCGCCGAAGTGGCGCAATTCGACCGCGACTCCAACAGCTACGACATCATTCCGCAGGTGCCGCAGGAATTCCGCGACAACCCTGAAAAACTCGGCCAATACTTCGTGCGCAGCGTGACGGGCGAGATGGTGCCGCTGTCGGCTGTCGTGAAAATCTCGAACAATGCCTCGCCGGCCGCGATCGAGCAGTTCAACCAGCTGAATTCATCGACGATTTCCGCGCTGCCATTGCCCGGCGTTACCACCGGCGATGGTTTGAAAGTGCTCGAGGACATCGCCAGGGAGAGCCTGCCCGACACCTTCTTCATCGACTACTCCGGCCAGTCCCGGCAGGAGAAGGAGCAGGGCAACACGATCCTGATCGCTTTCGGGGCTGCCGTCATCGTCATCTATCTGGTGCTGGCGGCGCAGTTTGAGAGCTTCCGCGACCCGTTGATCATCATGATGGCGGTGCCGCTGTCGATCTTCGGCGCCATCGTGCCGCTCAATCTGGGCCTCGGCACCCTCAACATCTACACGCAAGTCGGCCTGATCACGCTGATCGGCCTAATCACCAAGCACGGCATCCTGCTGGTCGAGTTCGCCAATCAGCAGCGCGAACTCCACGGCATGCGACGGCGTGATGCCATCATCGCCTCGGCCAAGGTGCGCCTGCGGCCGATCCTGATGACGACGGCGGCGATGGCGCTCGGCGTCGTGCCGCTGATCACGTCCAGCGGTGCCGGTGCCGCGGCCCGCTATTCGATGGGCCTCGTCATCTTCACCGGGATCCTGGTCGGCACCATGTTCACGCTCTTCGTCGTGCCCATGTTCTACACCTTCATCGCCAGCAAGGACCTGCCGCATCTGGCGGAAAAGCCGGATCCGAAGCTGATGCCGGCCCTGCCGGACTGATAGAAAAGCCGAAGAACAAAAAAGAGGCCGGAAAAATCCCCGGCCTCTTTTTTTGGCTGTGCTCAGACCGCCGGTTTGAGCGGGCTCGATATCACCGGTTTGAGCGAGCTCGATACCGCGGACATTTCCGGCGGGAGCCTGAACACGGGCACGGCGGTAAACCGGCCGCTTCTTCAGCCTGCTACTTGACGATGACGATGCTGGTGTTGGCGGCCCCGAAGGTCTCGACCAGCTGGTAGAAATCCGCGGCATTGTCCGGGTGTAGCCGCACGCAGCCATGCGAGGCCGGCTGCCCGAGACGCTTGATGGCATAGGTGGCGTGGACCGCATAGCCGCCGCTGAAGAAGACCGAGTGCGGCATCGGCGCGTTGTCGTATTTCTTCGAATACCACATCTCATGCATGCGGGTCGGCTTGAACGAGCCGGTCGGAGTCACATGCGCCCTGTCACCGGTGGAGACCTTCCAGGCGAAAGTCGGCCGGCCATCGACCGAGATCTCCATGAGCTGCTGCGAAAGCGAGACCCGCGCCACGATCTTGTTGGCGGCGTGAGCGGCGTTGGCGCCGAACAGAAGCGCGGCGCCGGTGAGCGTGGCGGCGGTGATGTTGATGAGCTTCGCGGTGATGGTGGTGCGCATGTTGTCCCCTCTCTCTGCCGGTCTGGCCGGCTCCAATTCAATGGGGGGCTTATCGGCTCCGCATGTTTCGGAGAGATTTCGCGAAATGCTCGTTTGTGTTTCGAATCTGTTTCCTCTGATTAACGGCCCAAGTCATCGGGTGGCGCGATCGCTGTCGCCGAACGAGCGTGCAAATACCGCACATAGGTATTCAGCCCGAAACGAAAGTTCGAACTTCCCTTAATGAAAGGATAGAGGCGATTTCCCGAAACCAATCTGCAACAAAGCGCGGCTTCAAGCGGCATGAAGCCGATACAGCTGGCCGGCAAGGTTGACGTAACGAAAGCAGACGGCAACGGCCACGGGAACGAAAGCGAACACGCAGTTCTGGTTCTTCAGGATCAGCATCACGGCAGCGGCCATAGGTAGTGTCGGCATTCTTGCCGGCGCCCCCGTGACAAGGCTGGCGATGAGTTCGAGCGAGATCTCTACCCTGCACGTCGCTCTGTTTTCTGCCTCGGTCTGGATTACCACCAGCGTGCGCATCGCCCGATTGAAGGCCCTCTGGCGGGTTGGCCTTCGGCTGCTGGCATTGCGCGGCCCCTCCGGCAACTTGCTGCCGAGAGGACCGAAGGCCCGCGCCGCTGCGGGGGGCTCCGTGGGCGGCGCGGGCACTTCGGGAGTTTCCCGAGGCGACCCGCGACACATTCATTTTTTGAAGAATTGACATTCTGGGAGTCGGACGATGAAAACGAAATTCGCGGCCTCGGTGCTTTCCGCACTGCTTTATGCGCAGGGCCTGCTTGGCTTTGCCGCCCTTGCCACGGTGCTCCTCAAGGAGCGCGCCCAGGCAAACGAACTCGTCATGAGCAAAGACATGCCATCGGGTCCGTCGCTGCTGGTGGTACGCTGAACTCCGGGAGCATTGGCGAACAGGAAAATCCGATGCTCGGCCAAACCGTCACCGAGAGTGCCCAGCGGTCAGTCGGCGAATTGACGCGGCGGATCGAACCGGTAGCCTGCGCCACGGATGGTGGTGATGGTTTCGGTGTCGAGCTTGCGGCGCAGCCGCACGATGCGCGAATCGATCGAACGGTCGAAGGCGTCGGCGTTTTCGGCCGGCGCCGCCGCGATGATGTCGTCGCGCGTCAGCACCTTGCGCGGACTGGCCAGGAACAGCCTGAGCAGCGCCACCTGGCCGGGCGACAGCTGCTCTTCGGTGCCGGAGCGATGCATGACCATCGCCGACCTCAAGTCGACGGTCGCGTTCTCCAGCACGATCAGTTCCTGGTTGCCCCTGCCGCGTCGCGAAAGCAGGCCGCCGACACGGGCGGCGAGTTCCCTGACATTGAGCGGGCTCTCGACGACATCGGCAGCGCCAAGCTCGAGCGCCAGCACCTTGTCGACGAGGTCGGCCGGCCGGCAGATCAGGATGAAATCCGGTCCGTCCTCGCCGCCATTCCCCTGGCCGCCGTAACGCCGCAGCAGATCCCGGCCATCCGCCTGGCTGAGGCTGTCGCCGACGACCACGACATCGACGCCCTTCCCCGACAGCAACGATTCGGCTTCCCAGGGCTGCCGCGCCTGACGCACGTCATGGCCACGCCGCTCGAGATGATCGGCAAGTTCCGTCGCAATCACGTCGGCGACGGAAACAAGCGCAATGACGGCTCGTGGGGCCATATTCTCCAACCGTTCCCTGGCAACCCGATATGAGTGCTGGACATCATGTTTATACCCAATCTACTTTCCACTGAAAGTGGGAGCGAGAGCATCGTGCGGGCAAGAATTGTCATCGTCGAGGACGAGCCCGACCTGAGGGACGCGGTCGCCGAGTATCTCGACGCCGCCGGCTATGACGTTGCGACCGCGGAAACCGCCGCCGCGGCCCGCATTCTGATCGAGACGCAGCCCTTCCATCTGGCAATCCTCGACATCGCCATGCCGGGCGAGGACGGACTGTCGCTCGGCCGCTGGCTGCGCTCGAGAATGCCGATAGGCATCATCTATGCGACCGCCGCCGGCACCGCGCTCGACCGCATCGTCGGGCTGGAGCTCGGCGCCGACGACTATATCGTCAAGCCATACGAGCTGCGCGAAGTGCTGGCGCGGGTGCGCAGCGTGCTGCGCCGTGTTCCGCAGCCGTCGGAACTGCTGGACAGGAAAGCCAGGACGGATCGCCGCTCCGTTGCCTTCGGCCCCTTCCAGGCCGATCTCGACGGCAGGTTGGTGACCGGCGCCAACGGCGCGGTGATCGACATGGCAAAGAGCGAATTCGACGTGCTCGAGGTTTTCCTGACACGTGCCAACCGGCTGCTGACCCGCGCCGCGATTTCCGAGGCGATCGGCTTCACCGAGGATCCGGAATCATCGCGCGCGGTCGACATTCGCATCATGCGCCTGCGCAAGAAGATCGAGACCGACCCTGCCAACCCGAAATTCCTGCGGACGGTGCGCGGCGAAGGCTATATCTTCTCGCTGCCGACCGGCGACGGCAACTGAAAGCCAGGCCTACAGTTTCAGGTTCTCAGCCGTGGCTCGCCGAGCGAATTGGGCCGAGCGAATTGGCAGGACTTGGGAATAACGGCTGACGATGACCGCTGAAACAGCAAGCACGGATATGCAAGGGCTTAGGCAGGGCGCGGCGATGGCGGCCGTGCGCGTGGTTCGCCGGCTGCGCGAGGCCGGCGACTGGCAGCGCGAAATGGACGGCATACTGGAAACGCTGTGCCGCGCCATCGAATGCCAGCGCGGCATCCTGTTCCGCTTGCGCGAACTGCCCGGCCAGGGTTTTGCCCAGTCGGTCGCCGCCTATTGGATCGATCCCGACTTCGGCGGAGAGCTGGCGGCGCCGACCGTCATCATGCAGTCGATCGTCAATTCGGATCCGCTGCTGGAGCGGGTGGCCGAGGACGAACGCCAGGGCAAGATCTTCGCCGGACACACGCGCGATCTCGAGGGTTTCCTGAGGACCGACTTCGAAAAGCAGAACATCAAGTCGTTCCTGTCCGTGTCCGTCTTCGCGCATGGCCATCTGTGGGGCACGCTGGCGGTCAATGACTGCGTCGACGAGCGCGAGTGGACCGACGAGGAAGAGGCGACGCTGCATATCATCGCGCTCGCCATCGGCGACGCCATCGAACATTCGCTCTCCGACGCCCATGCCAGCGAGGTCATCCGCCGCACGATGCTGCAGGCCTCCCTGGATGCCATCATCGTCATCGACGAGGCCGGATCGATCATCGAATTCAATCCGGCCGCCGAAAAGATGTTCGGCTTCCAGCGCAGCGACATCCTCGGCAAGGATCTGCTCGACACCGTCGTGCCGGAATACTACCGCAAGGGCTATGCCTCGGGCGCCGACTACATGTCGGGGCGCGGCGCGCCGATGGTCGGCCAGCGGCTGGAAACGGTGACGCAGAATGCCGCCGGCGAGGTGTTTCCGATCGAGCTGACGGCGACCGAGATGCGCGTCGGCGACCGTCGCCTGATCTTCGGCTCGATCCGCGACCTGCGCGACCGGCTGCGCGCCGAGGAGGAAATCAACCGGCAGCGCGAAAAGCTGCACCAGAACGAGAAGATGGCGGCGATGGGCTCGCTGCTGGCCGGCGTCTCGCACGAGCTCAACAACCCGCTGGCGGTGGTGGTCGCGCAATCGACGCTGCTGCACGAATTCGCTTCCGACCCCCAGACCAAGGTTCGTGCCGAGAAAGTCCGCGCCGCCGCCGAGCGCTGCGGGCGCATCGTCAAGAGCTTCCTGTCGATGGTCCGCCTTCATCCGGCGGCACAGGCCGAAACCGACCTCAACCAGGTGATCCGCGCCGCTCTCGAGGTCACCGCCTATGGCGCACGATCGAGCGGCATCATCATCGACACGGATTTTGCCGCTGGCCCGCTGCTGGCCATGGCCGATGCCGACCACGTGACGCAGGTGGCGGCGAATTTCCTCATCAACAGCCAGCATGCGCTGGCCGGTGTCGCCGGCGACCGGCTGATCAAGGTACGGACGTTCCGCGGCGACCTGGGCAAACCCGGCTTTTCGGTCGAGGACAACGGGCCCGGTGTGCCAGAAGCCATCCGCTCCCGCATCTTCGAATCCTATTTCACCACCAAGCCGGTTGGGGTCGGCACCGGCATCGGCCTGTCGATCTCGAAGTCGATCATCGAGCGGCACAATGGCAATGTCTGGTTCGAGGAAGTGTTGCCGAGAGGCGCGCGTTTCGTCGTCCAACTGCCGGCCATTGAAGCCGGCATCGCTGCCGCCGGCGAGAACCAGCCGCGCTCGAGTGGCCTGCGCCATGCCCTGATCATCGACGACGAGCCTGACGTCGCCGGCTCGCTGTCCGACATTCTCGAATTGATGGGGATCAAGTCGCGGGTCGCGCTCGTCTGGGAATCGGGCGCCGCCACCTTGAGCGGCTACATGCCGCCGGACATCGTGTTTTCGGACCTGCGCATGCCTGGCATCAGCGGCATCGCCATCTATCGCGAACTGCTGGCCGAAAGGCCTGATCTGGCGCGGCGTTTCGTGCTGGTCACCGGCGACCTGATCGGTGCGAAAGCGGAGATCGAAGCCTTGCCGGCGCAGCAGCGGCCACAGATCCTCGAAAAGCCGTTCAGCACGCTCGATGTGCGTAGCGTGCTGTCCGCCATTGCCGAACAGGCGACGGTCAAAGGATAAAAAAGTGGCCCCCGGCGGATTGCGCCGCGGGAGCCGAATGGAGCGCTGGAGGAGCGCTCGGGGAGGTCAGGACACGATCCCGAGAGGGAACCGGTTCGGGATCATGCCTCGACGGAAATCAGAAAACGTTCGGCGTGTCGGTCAACGGTGCGGCGTTGGCGATCATGCGGATGGCGCGGTTCTTGTGCGTACCGGACTGCTCGGCAATGGCGCGCAGGCAATCCACGCTCTCGGCGCCCCAGGACTGGCCCTTGCAGGCGAAGTCGATTGCGCGCATCGGCAGGCGCGCGGTCTTGATGGTTGTCGGCGCGCCATCGATGGCGTTGGCCGGCGGGTTCAGCGAAGCGAAAGCCGGCCCGACCGTCGGCGTAAGCGCCATGCCGAGGAAGGCGCAAGCAGCCAGCCCCATGAACATGGCCATCGGGTGGTCGCTGGCGCGTTGGCGTAACGCCAGTTTCGGGCGGATGTCAGCGCGCTCTGGAGCCTCAAGGCGGTGCTCGCTGCTGATGATCTCAACTTTCGCATACATTGCCTTCCCCTTCGCTGAGTTTCTTTTTGGTGATGAAACGAACCTAGCCGCACTTTGTAACGGCGCAAAGGTGACGCGAGCCTGGCAATGTAACCGAAACGAAACATGGTTCCGGGCAAAATCGGGCAAAAACGGTCACAACCCAGCCCGCACGCTCGTCGAACCAAGGTTCGCGCCGCCGGTTTCGGACCCGATCCGTTCCAGGGCGCCGCAGCAGCGCGGACAGAGCCGGCCACGCCATTTTGATCCCTCGCAACAAGCCTTGTCCGTCCGTCGGCACGCCATGCGGAATCGAGCAGGGACAGCACCTTGGAAACCGTGACTAACGCCCGGATTCTCCGGGATTTTCCCGGCCAACTGCCCGATCGGATTCAAGCGGGAACGGCGCTCGGATTTCAGTGAGAAATCAGAACGATTTTCGCAAGCCATTGCATTTCAATGCAAAATATGCTTTTATTGAATGATTATTCAATAAAAAGAAGAGACTTTTATGAACCCGCACCTCCGTGACGTGGCGATCCCCAACGATTGGGACCGGCGGGGACTACCGGGCTGGAGTTACCATTCCGATGCCCTTCTCGAGCTTGAGAAGGAGCATGTCTTTCGCAACCACTGGCAGATCGTCGGACATGTCTCCGACGTACCCAACGCCGGCGACTATCTGACCATGGACGTGGTCGGCGAGCGTGCCTTGATCGTGCGCGGCAAGGATGGCGTGGTGCGCGGCTTCAACAACATGTGCCGCCATCGCGGCAGCCGCGTCGTCGCCGACAGCCAGGGCAATTGCAAGAATGCGCTGGTGTGCCCGTTCCATGGCTGGGTCTACAATCTCGACGGCACGCTGCGCGGCGCCGCGCGCCCGCGCTCTTTCCCCGATCTGGACAAGACCGAGTTCGGACTGATGCAGCTCGATCTCGAAATCTGGATGGGTTTCATCTTCATCCGTTTCCGCAATGGCGGGCCGCAGCCTTCGGTCGCCGAACTGATGAAGCCGATCGAGCCCGAATTCGCGCACTACAAGGCCGCCGACCTGGTGCCCTCCTGGGGCATCTGGACCCAGAAGACGCCGGTCAACTGGAAGTCGGTGCGCGATGTCGACAATGAAGGCTATCATGTCGCCATGGCCCATCCTGCCTTGCAGGATCTTTATGGCGCGACCTATTTCGACGAGCCGTTCATCAACGGCGTGTCGCGCTCCTTCGCCACCTACAACCCGCATGCCGGCCGCCGCTGGAGTGTCCGGAACTACGTCAAGATCGCGCCCGAGCCGACGCATCTGCCCGACTATCTGAAGAAGGCCTGGGTCTATTACGGCATCTTCCCCAATGCGGTCATCTCGGTGATGCCGGAATCGGTGCAGTTCTACCAGGAGTTTCCGCTGTCGACCGGGCAGACGCTGCTGCGCGGCGCCATCTACCGCTACCGCGACGAGAGCCGCGAGCAGGCCGTCGCCCGCTACCTCTCCTTCCGCATCGACCGCGACACCATGTCGGAAGACGTGCAGCTCTCGGTGTGGTCGAACGAATCCATGCTGTCCGAAGCCTTCGAGGGTTTTTACCTCTCCGACCTCGAATATGGCGTGCGCACCCACCACGACCACCTGCGCAAGATGCTGCCGGTGCTGGGCCTGGAGACAGCGCCGGAGGAGAAGGACATGTGGAACTTGAACGGCGCGCTCAGGTCGCGTTCGTAAGATGCTGACCGCGAAGCGAGCGTCCCTCTCGCCCGGTCTACGGGAAGGGGATGCCGGCAGGCAGGTGAAGGGCAGCCTTGCGGAATTGCATCGGGCAGGCAACGAGATGCGAATGCGAACAATCGCCAACGCTGGCGCCGCCTCTCATCCGCCTGCCGGCACCCTCGCCCCGTGAAACGGGAGAAGCCTCACCCCCGCCACACGCCCTCTTTCCTGAGATCGTCCATGGTGCGCGAAATGCCTTCGCGCAGGATGGCGACCATGTCGTCGATCTGCTCTCGCGAAATGATCAGCGGCGGCGACATCACGCACATGTTGATCAGCGGCCGCACCAGCAGGCCGAGCTCGTGGCAATGCGCGTCGATGCGTTTGCCGACATCCTTGTCGAGCTGCAGCGGGTCCTTGCTTTCGCGGTCGGCGACGCATTCGACGCAGCCCATCAGCCCGACGCCACGAACCTCGCCGACCAGCGGCAGCTCTTCCAGTGTCTTCAACTGCGCCTGGAAATAGGGCGCGACCGCCTGCGTGTGCGCAAGCACGCCCTGTTCCAGCAGGTCGAGGTTTTTCAGCGCCACCGCGCAGCCGACAGGATGGCTGGTGTAGGTCAGGCCATGGCCGAACAAGGCGTCGGGATGGTTCGAGCGGCGCAGTTCCTCCAGCAGCCGTTCCGAGATGATGACGCCGCCGAGCGGGAAATAGCCCGAGGTGACGCCCTTGGCGAAGGTGATCATGTCGGGATCGATGCCGAACACGTCGCCCGAGGCAAAAACATGGCCAAGCCGGCCGAAACCCGTCACCACCTCGTCGGAGACATAGAGGATATCGTTGTCGCGGCAGATCTCGCGGATGCGCTTGAGGTAGCCGTCGGGCGGCACGACGACGCCGCCGGAGGCCTGCACCGGCTCGCCGACGAAAGCGCCGATCTTGTCGGCGCCGACGCGGGCGATGGTGTCGCGGAACTGGTCGACAAGGAAATCGGTGAAGGCGGCAAGGCTCATGCCGTGCGGGCGGCGGAACGGATCGGGCGAAGACAGCTTGATCACCAGTTCGTCGGCGCCGTCCATCCAGTCGCGGTCGCGCGGGCGGCCGTTGAGCGAGGCCGACAGATAGGTCGAGCCGTGATAGGCGCCGCCCCGGCTCAGGATCAGCTTCTTTTCCGGCCGGCCGCGCACATTGTTGTAGAACTGCATGAAGCGCAGCGCCGTCTCGACGGCCGAAGAGCCGCCGGTGGTGTAGAAGACGTGGCTGAGATCGCCGGGCGCATGGCCGGCGATGCGCATGGCAAGCTCCGCCGACGGCGCGTTCATCGTGTACCACGGCGTGTTGTAGGACAGCGCCATCGCCTGGTCGTACATCGCCCGGGCCAGTTCCTCGCGGCGGTGGCCGACATTGACGCACCACATGCCGGCAGGCCCATCGATCAGCCGCTTGCCTGTGCTGTCGGTAATGTAGATCCCGTCGCCCTCGCCGATCAGCGCGCGCGCTTCGGCACCGACGGAACCGGCATACGGCCAAGGCTGGATGAGGTGGCGCTTTCCCAGTTCGATCGCATCGTCGCGGCCATGCGCTGCCATTTCAGTCGCCTTCAGGTCTCTCACCGCCGCCATCGTCGCCTCCATACCGCCTGTCAATCTTTTCTCGGACTGGAAATCGGCGGAAATGCCGGAAATGGCGGCTTTCTTCACCTGATTTTGAATGTCCATTCAATCAATATCTCAGAAATAGCGCTTGATTTCAATCGGCGGATGCGCGCATGATGAAAGAAAGCCGGCAAGCTAGGAACGCGATCAGCAAAAGTGGTCACCGGTTTTGCGTCCGATCGCGCTCCGAAACCAAAATGGGAACACAGCCGGCGCTAGCACAATGGGATGCCGCATGGCGGGACAGTCCAGGCCAGCAACCGAGATCACACCCGGAGACCTGCCCTCCGGAGTCTTGTTCCCCGGAGTCTGGCTCCCCGGAGTCTGGCCCCCTGGAGTCTGGCCCCCCGGAGTCTGGCAATGACGGCGGCCGCGGAAGGGGCGCCTCCGTTGCGCATGACGCGAGCCAGACGAAATGCCCTTTTGCAATCCGAACCCGTACAGGGCTTTGCGCTGATCAGTCCGACCTTTCTCTACGCGCTGATCCTGCTGGTCCTGCCGATCCTGGTGGTCATCGCCCACTCCTTCTGGACGCAGCACTATCTGACCATCGACCGCACCTTCACGCTGGAGAACTACCGCGTCGCGCTGACCGAGCCGATCTATCGCGATCTGTTGTGGCGCTCGCTCTACATCTCGCTGACGGTCAGCCTGTTCACCGTCGTCCTGGCCTACCCGATCGCGTATTTCATTTCCTTCCATGGCGGCCGTCATAAGAGCCTCTGGCTGTTCCTGATCACCATCCCGTTCTGGACCAGCTATCTCCTGCGCGTGATGTCGTGGAAGGTCATTCTCGGCTACAACGGAGTCTTGAATTCCGGCTTGATGGGCCTCGGCATCATCGACGAGCCGTCGACCGCGCTGCTCTACAATTCGAGCGCCGTCATCATCACGCTGACCCATGCCTGGGCGGCCTTCGCCATCCTGCCGATCTTCGTCTCGCTGGAAAAGGTCGACCGCACGCTGGTCGAGGCGGCGACCGACCTCGGCGACGGTCCGCTGCGTTCGTTCCTGCGCGTGACCTTGCCGCTGTCGGCGCCGGGCGTCATCTCGGCGGCCCTGATCGTCATGATCCCGACCGTCGGCGACTATGTCACGCCCAAGCTCGTCGGCGGCAAGGACGGCGTCATGATCGCCAACGCCATCCAGGCACAGTTCGGCAAGGCCTCTAACTGGCCGCTGGGCGCCGCCCTTTCCGTCACCACCATGGTGATCGTGACGCTGATGGCCGGGGCGACGGTGCTGATCATTCGCGCGCTGCAGAGGCTGGCACGATGACGGCGGTGCGGCGCTTCCTGTCCAGCGGCTGGCTGTCCGCCTATGCCTTCCTCTATGTCGCCTTCCTCTATCTGCCCGTGATCTTCCTGCCGATCTTCTCGATCAACACGGCAGCGACGCCGAAGTTTCCGCTCTCCGGCTTTACGCTGAAATGGTATGAGGATCTGCCCAACACCCCGGCCCTGCTCGACGCCGCCTGGAACAGCCTGAAGGTCGGCGTCTGCGCCTCGGTTCTCGCCACGGTGCTCGGCATCCTCGCCGCCCGCTCGATCACCCGCTACCGCTATCCCGGCCGCCGCACCATCAACGGCCTGATCATGGCACCGCTGGTGCTGCCCGAAGTGATCGTCGCCATCTCGATGCTGCTGGTGATGCTGCAACTCGGTTTGAGCCTCTCGCTGTTCACCGTGGTGCTCGGCCACGTGTTGATCTGCATTCCCTATTCGATGACGGTGCTGACCTCCGGCTTCGAAGGCTTCGACCGCAGCCTGGAGGAAGCCTCCGCCGATCTCGGCGAAAGCGCCTTCGGCACCTTCCGGCGGGTGACGCTGCCGATGGTGGCGCCGGCCATCATCTCCAGCCTGCTGGTCTGCTTCACCATCTCGCTCGACGAATTCATCATCGCTTTCTTCCTGACCGGCACCGAAGCGACGCTGCCGATCTACATCTGGGGCCAGTTGCGCTTCGCGGCGAAGCTGCCGGGCGTGCTGGCATTGGGCACGCTGCTTCTGGTTGCCTCCTTCCTGCTGATGACAATCGCCGAAATCCTGCGTCGGCGCGCGGCCAGACGCACCCAGAACGAGGGAGGCCTTTATGCCTGAGCAGGCGCAGCGATCCATGATCGAGATCCGCAACGTCACCCGCAGCTATGGAGCATTCAAGGCGCTGGACGATGCTTCGCTGACCATCAGGGAAGGCGAGTTCTTCTCGCTGCTCGGCCCGTCCGGCTGCGGCAAGACCACGCTGCTGCGCATGATCGCCGGCTTCGACAATCCGACCAGCGGTTCGATCGCGGTCGGCGGCCAGCCGATGGAAGGCATCCCGGCCAACCGCCGGCCGACCAACATGGTGTTCCAGAGCTACGCGATCTTCCCGCATCTCAATGTCGAGCAGAACGTCGCCTACGGGCTGAAGCGGCTGAGGCTGCAAGGCGGCGAGGAGAAGCGCCGCGTCGAGGAAGCGCTGGCGCAGGTGTCGCTGACCGGGCTCGGCAAGCGGCTTGCCACCGAACTCTCCGGCGGCCAGCGGCAGCGCGTGGCGCTCGCCCGCGCGCTGGTGATGCGGCCCAAGGTACTCTTGCTTGACGAGCCGCTGTCGGCGCTCGACAAGAAGCTGCGCGAGCAGATGCAAGTCGAACTGCGCCGCCTGCAGCAGGCGGTCGGCATCACCTTCGTGCTGGTCACCCACGACCAGTATGAGGCGCTCGCCATGTCGGACCGTATCGCCGTGATGTTCGGCGGCCGCATCGCGCAGGTCGCCTCGCCGAAGGAGATCTACCAGCGCCCGGTCAATCGCCAGGTCGCCGATTTCCTCGGCGGCATGAACTTCGTCAAGGCCGAGATCGTCGAGGAGAACGGTGCCTCGCTGGTCGTCGACACGCTGGGCTTCGGCCGCGTCAAGACCGACAAGCCGAAGGCTTTCGTGCGCAATGGCGGTGGCGCTACGCTGGGTATCAGGCCGGAGCGCCTGCGCGTGCTGTGGGACAATGCAACCGCGAAATTCGAGGTCGCCGGCAAGGTGGTCGAGCGCCACTATTTCGGCGAGATCACCCATCTGATCGTCGAGGTACCGGGCCTGGAAAAGCCGCTGTCGGTGACCGAGACCAACGATTTCGGTGCCGACGACATTCCGGTCGGCACCCCGATCCGCCTCGCCTACGACCCAGAGGCCTTGGTGGCGATGTCGGACTGAAGCGCGGCCGCGATCTTCCTGGCAGCGATGCGCCCCGCCACGATCGCGCCCTCGACATAGCCCGGAAATGACGGCGACAGTTCCGACGCGGCGAAATGCACGGGCGGCGCGCCGGCAAGGATCGTTCGCTCGGCGTCCCTCGCCGTCACGTCGACGACGAGATCGCTGTAGGCGCCGCCGCTCCAGCGGTCATGTGTCCAGTCTCGCGAACTGAAATCGACGACGGCGCCGGCATCCGGGCCGAGGGCTGCCTCCAGGCGGGCGGTGACTTCCGCGCGCAGCCCAGGCTCGCCAAGATCACGCCAGCGCAGCGCCAGCGGGCCGCCGATGAACACGACGAGCGCGGCATGGTCGACATCCTTGCTGGCGTCGCAGGCAAACAGTCCCGGCAGGTCGCGCCACATCACCATGCCGCACAAGTCGCGATCACGCCAGAACGGCCTGGCATAGCGCACCAGGATCTTGATCACCGCGCCGCTTTCCCACACGCCAAGCGCCTTGTTGAGGACCGCCGGCAAAGCAGGCGCGAAATCGAGCTTCGCGGCCGTCGCTGGCGGCAGCGCGACCAGCACTTCTCGCGCCTCTATGGCACCGCCGACCGAGACGACACGAACCCCTCGCGGACCGTGCTCGACGCGCGTGACCGGTTCGCCGAGCCGCACCCGGGCGCCCAGATCGCCCGCCAGATCGTCGGCCAGCGATTGCATGGTGTCGCGCAGGAAATATTGCAGCTCCGGCACCTCGTTGGTGATGCGCCGGTCGTTGTCGATCAGATGCCAGAGCGGCACCTGGTCCAGCGCCAGGCACCACAGGCCTTCGATCATCGAACGGAAGGCCGCCCTTGCATCGGCCGGATCGTGCTGGCGGGCAAGCCAGTCGGCGACGGTCAGTCCGGCAATCGAGGCCTCGTCCGGATCGATCCTGTTCATCCGCTCGCGGATCGCCATCGCGCCATGATAGGTTCGCTCGGCCTCTTCGATCGACATCGATGGATGGGTGATGAAATCGCCATTCACATAGGTTTCGACGAAGGCCTTGCCGCGCGCCGCGGCCAGCGACGTCACTTCCGGCATGTCTTCGCAGAAAAACTGGCCGCCACTATCGATCCGTTCGCCAAGCCCGTTGCGAACAGCTTCGACCCTGCCGCCGACGCGGTCGCGTGCTTCCAGCAGCAGGAAATCGATGCCGGCCTTCTTCAGCTCGAGCGCTGCCGATAGGCCGGTGAAACCGGCGCCGACGATGACGACATCGGTGCTTTCCAATTCGCTCGTCAATAGCCGGCCTTGATCTTCTCGAACTCGGCGACCATGCGCTGCTTCAGTTCCGGCGCCACCGGCTGCTGGAACAGCGTCTTGTCGAGAAACTTGTCGAGATTGTCGAAGCCGCGGTCGGCCAGCACCTTGTGGTCGATCGCGGCCATGCCGGCGCCGTTGCCGTGGCCATAGCCGAAGGTCTTGACCAGATAGTCCGAAACAGCGGGAGCGTTGACCGCGTTGAGAAAGTCATAAGCCTCATCCAGCTTGCCCGGCGCATCCTTCATCACCACATAGCCACACACCCAGGTCGAAATGCCTTCCTTGCTGTCGCGGTTCATGGCGATCGGCAGGCCCTGCCCCTTCAGCGTCACATAGGTCTCGTTCCAGCCCCAGACGAGATCGACCTCATTGCCGATGAAGGCCTGGTTGAGATCGGTGTCATCGGTCCAGTAGAAACGGATGTTCTTGTGCACATCGCGCAGGAAGGCCGACGCCTCCTGGAACTGGGCATCGGTCATCTTGGTCCAGTCCTTCAGCCCGATGACCAGGCTTGCCAGCGCATAGGCGTCGTCGACATTGTCGCCGATGGCGACACGGCCCCTATACTTCGGGTCGGCGAATATCCTGAGCGACTGCGCCTCGTCGGCCGTCACCTTGTCGGTGCGGTAGAGCAACGACGTGTTGCCCCAGTCGAAGGGCATGAACCAGGCCTTGCCATCGGCGGTGACGGCAAGGTCCTTCATCGCCATGATGCCGGGATTGAGGTCCTTCCAGCCCGCGATCCGGGAGGTGTCGAGCGGCTGCAGCATGCCGGCCTCGCGCCACTTGACCACGCTTTGCGAGCAGGGATGGGCGATGTCGGCCTTGAAACCCGCCCGCATCTTCTCGAAGGCTTCATCCTCGTCGCCGAAGAAGGCGAAGGTTGGCTCGGCGCCATATTTGGTCGTGTAGGCCGGGTGCAGCAGCGGGTCCTCATAGCCCGACCAGTCGAACACCACGAGATCGCCACCGCCTTCGGCGAAGGCATGGAGCGGACCGGCACCGATCATGCAGACAGTGGCAAGGGCAAGGCGGCGTAGCACTGACTTCATGGCAAACTCCCCCATCGCGAAAAAAGCTGCTGCGAGGTTAGGAGAATTCGGCTCTCTTGGCGAGCCCGTCCACCCGCTATCCCGGCGAGTGGACGGATAGTCGAAACCGGCTCAGTAGCCGGCTTTGATCTTCTCGAACTCAGCGATCATCTTGAGCTTGAGATCCGAGGGAACCGGCGACTGGAACAGGGTCTTGTCGATGAATTTCTGCACGTCGTCATAGCCCTTTTCCTTCAGGATCGCCTGATCGACGCCGGCCATGCCCTTGGCGTTGGCCTGGCCGTAGCCCCAGTCCTTGACCAGCACCTTGGCGGTCTCCGGATCGTTGACGGCGTTCAGATAGTCGTAGGCCTTGTCGATATTGCCGGGCGCATCCTTGAACAGCACATAGCCGCAGACCCAGGTCGAAATGCCCTCATTGGTGTCCTTCTTCGACTTGATCGGCACGCCGGCCGCGACCGACTGCACCGTCGCATCGTTCCAGGCCCAGGCGAGGTCAACCTCGCCACCGCTCAGCAGTTGAACGACGTCGGTGGTGTCGGTCCAGTAGGAGCGCACGTTCTTGTGCACCTGGCGCAGGAAGTCGGACGCCTGCTTGAACTGGTCGTCCGTCATCTTGGTCCAGTCCTTGAGACCGATGGCGAGGCTCGCCAGCGCATAGGCGTCATCGACATTGTCGCCGATCGACACTCGGCCCTTGAACTTCGGATCGGCAAACGCCTTCAGCGACTGGACGTCCTTCTCGTCGATCTTGGAGGAGTTGTAGGTCAGCTGCGTGTTGCCCCAGTCCCAGGGCATGAACCACGCCTTGCCATCATCGGTCGTGGCAAGGTTCTTCATCGCAATGATGCCGGGATTGAGGTCCTTCCAGCCGGTGATCTTCGACGTGTCGAGCGGCTGCAGCAGGCCTGCCTCGCGCCATTTCACGACGCTCTGCGAACAGGGATGGCCGAGATCGGCCTTGAAGCCGGAGCGCACCTTCTCGAACGCTTCGTCCTCGTCGCCGAAGAAGGCGAAGGTCGGCGAATCGCCGTTCTTCTCGACATATTTCGGGTGGAAGCTGGGGTCTTCATAGCCGGACCAGTCGAACACGATCAGATCCTTGTCGGCGGCGATCGCCAATGCGGCGGCCGAAGCCGCCAGCGTTCCCGCCAGAGCAAGCGTCAGTGTCAGGCGTCTCGTCAATGTCTTCATTGCTGTTCCATCCTCTGTGGTTTTCTTATGCTTTGGTCGCGCCTTTCAGCGGGTAGTGCTTCGGGAAAGCAGCCGACAGGAATTCGTTGGCCGCCAGCAGGGCGGTTTCGCGGGTGGTGTCCTCGGTCCCCATCATCAGCCGCAGCCACAGCCCCTCCAGCATGGCGCTGAGCGCCAGCGCCATCACCTGCGGCTCATAGGCATACGAGCCGCTCTGCTTGAGCGTCGTGCAGAGATCGATGAAGACCTGCTGGTAATAAGCATCGCGCGAACTGCTCAGCGCCTGATAGGTCGGCCGCGACTTGGCCTCGCCCCAAAAGGCCAGCCATGCGGCGAGCTTGCGCTTGTTGCAGATCGAGCGGTCGAAGTCGGCCCACACCAGTTGCTGCAGCTGCCGCGCCGGATCGTCGCCTGCCTTCTGCAGGGAGGCGCGCCAATGCACCGAATACTCGTCATACATATGCTGCAGCGTCGCGATCAGCAGCTTTTCCTTGCTCTCGAAATGGAAGTTGACGATGCCACGCGAGAGGCCCGCGCCATCGGCGACATCGGCCATCGTCGTCTCGGCGTAGCCGCGCTTGGCCAGCGAATCGATCGTCGCCTCGATCAGCTGCAGCCGACGGACCTCCTTCGAAGCCTTGCGGCCGCGCTTTTCGGCATCGCCCTTTGGCGCCGTTTCAGCGAGAATGTCCCTGGCTTCGGAAGTCTTCATGGGTGTGACGGTCTCCAGCATTGCCGGCTATCCAACCGGCTTCCAACCGCGCAGATGAGTGGGACGGTGCTCGCCACTGTCAAGCACCTTCTGCATGGCTTCCCAGGTCGTGATGTTCTTGTCGACATAGGCCGCGCCGACCGCGGCTGCGACCGGCGCATAGAGTGGTCCTTTCAGCCTTTCCAGCTCGCCGCGCGCCACCTCGCGATACCAGGGATTGCGGTCCCTGATGGTGACATCGGCAAAGCCTGCACCGCGCATCGCCTGTGCATAGCGCGCCGGCGATGCCATGGCGAAGGACAGCCCCTCGGCGGCGACATACGCCTTCATCTCGGGTGACGGTTCGCCGTCATGCCCAATCATCCAGTTGGAGGCCGCGAAGACACCGCCGGGCTTCAGCACGCGGAATATCTCGGCGAACAAGGCGTCCTTGTCAGGCACATGCAGCAGCGCGTCCTTGGAAAAAACGACATCGAAGGAGCGATCGGCGAAAGGCAGCGGTCCCGGTGGCGCCTGGATGAAGCTGGCGCGATGCGTGAGCCCGCGCGCGGCGGCTCGCCGTCGGGCCGCCTCGGTCACCGGCTGTTCGACATCGAAACCGGTGGCGTGGGCGGCGCCGTGGCGCTCGACCAGATGCAGCGTGATGCCGCCCGAGCCGCAGCCGATATCGAGGTCGTCCTGCCCTCAAGCGAAAGACCCTCGACCACCCGGTCGACCTCCTCGGGTCCACCCGGCGATAGGTAACCATCGCCCCACAGCGCTTCGAGGAAGCGGATGGCGGTGTCGTCATACTCCGGCTCGGCATCTGCCGTTTCGATCATTCGATCCCCAATCGATGAATGCCCGTTTCGAACGTCGGCAAAGCGTAGCGCATGCGAGGGAAAACGCAACATCATTTGTTGAACATTCATTCAGTATGGCTAGACAGAATGGCCAATGCCATGCCAAATTCCGCGCAATCGGGAACAGATCACGCAAAAATGAACAGCGGGTCGCACGTGAGAATTGAGCCAAAATGAAAGCTTGGGATGCGATCATCATCGGCGGCGGACACAATGGACTGGTCAACGCCTGCTATCTGCAGCGCGCCGGCCTCGACGTGCTGGTGGTCGAGAAGAACGACTGGGTCGGCGGCGCCGCCACCAGCCGCGAATTGACCCCAGGCTTCCTCTATTCCAATTGCTCCTATGTCTGCTCGCTGTTCCGTCCCGAGATCATGCGCGACCTGGAACTGCCGCGCTTCGGCCTGCAGGTCATCTCCTACGAAGGCGGCGCGGTGTTCACCCGCGACGGCGACTACCTCGCCAATTACCGCGACCATGATGCCCATCGACGCGAATTCGCCCGCTTCTCCAAACGCGACGCCGAGGCCTATGACCGCTACGCCCGCGATGTGACGCGGCAGTGCCGCTTCATCCAGCCGCTGTTGATGCGCACCGCGCCCGACCCGACCAGCCTCAAGCCACGCGACCTCGGCGAACTGCTCTACCTCGGCAAGAAGTTCGCCGGCCTGTCGGCGGAAGAAATGGCGCTGACGCTGCGGTTCTGGACCATGTCGATCTCGGAATTCCTCGACGAATATTTCGAGACCGATGTCATCAAGGCGAACTTCGCTTTGTCCGGCATCATCGGCACCGCGCTGGGGCCGATGTCGCCGGGCACGGCTTACGTGCTGCTGCACCACTATATGGGCGAGGTCGACGGCTCGGTCGGCGCCTGGGGCTATGCACGCGGCGGCATGGGCGCGGTGACCAAGGCGCTGGCCGCTTCGTTCAAGGCCTCGGGCGGCACCATCCGCACCGGCGCCGAGGTCGACCATGTGCTGGTGAACCGAGGCAAGGCCAAGGGCGTGGTGCTCGTCGGCGGCGAGGAGATTTACGGCAAGCTCGTCGTCTCCAATGCCGACGTCAAGCGCACCTTCCTGAAACTGGTCGAGGAGAAGGAACTGCCCGACATCTTCCTGCGCCGGGTCAGGAACTTCAAGATCCGCGGCTCCTCCGGCAAGGTCAACATCGCGCTCGATTCGCTGCCGGAATTCCCGGCGCTGCCGAAGGATTCGCCGGTCTATCGCGGCGACATGCATTTCACCGATTCGATGGAGCGCATGGAGCGCGCCTACGACGACTGGAAGGCCGGTCGCTGGTCGGCCGACCCGTTCCTCGACATGGTGATCCCGACAACGCTCGACCCGACGATGGCGCCGCCGGGCAAGCACTTCATGAGCTGCTTCGTGCAGTATGCGCCGCCCAAGATAGACGGACGCGACTGGACCGACGCCGATCGCGACGGCTTCGCCGAAAGCGTGATCGCGCAGATCGCCGAGTACTCGCCGGGTTTCCGCGACCGCATCGTCCATATGGAGGTGCGCACGCCGCGCGAGATCGAGGCCGAGGTCGGCCTGACCGAAGGCAACATTTTCCAGGGCGAACTGACCTTCGACCAGCTTCTGTTCAACCGCCCGGTGCCGGGCTACGCGCAATACCGTTCGCCGCTCGGTGGCCTTTATATGTGCGGCTCCTCCACACATCCCGGCGGTGGAGTCATGGGTGCGCCCGGCCGCAACGCGGCGGCGGAAATCCTGCGCGATCTTGCCAGATCGACCTCGCACATGAGCCCGGCCCATGACGTCATTTGATGCAATCGTCATTGGCGGCGGCCACAACGGCCTCGTCGCCGCCGTCACGCTGGCCAAAGCCGGCCGCAAGGTGCTTGTGCTGGAAGCTGGAGCCGAAATCGGCGGCGCCGCGCGCACCGAGGAATTCGCGCCCGGCTTTCGTGTGTCGTCCGTCGCTCATCTGCTGAACCGGCTGCATCCCGATGTGATCAAAACGCTGGAACTGGAGAAGCACGGGCTAAAGATCCTGCGCACCGACTTCATGCCGTCGGTTGCTCTGTCCAAGGATGGTCCGCCGCTTGTCCTGCATGGCGCCTATGGCGAGGTGCTGACCGGTGCCAGTTCGTCCGAACAGTCGGCCTGGAAGGAATTGCGCGCGCAGCTGCTGCGCTATGCCGGCATATTGAAGCCGTTCCTCTCCCGCCGCGCACCCGATCTTGCCGGCATGTCGCTGCTGGAGACCGCAGCCCTCGGCCAGGCCGCGCTGGCGCTGAAGAAGCTCGGCAAGGAAGACATGCGCGATTTCCTGCGCGTGCTGTTGATGAATGTCGCCGACCTGCTTGACGAACAGCTCACCGATATCAGGCTGAAAGGCCTGCTTGCCTTCGACGCGACGCTCGGCAGCCATCTCGGTCCACGCTCGCCGACTTCGCTGCTTGGCCTCTACTATCGCCTGGCCGGCGAGACCGGCGGAGCGGCCGGTGCGCAGATGCTGCCAAAGGGCGGCATGGGCGCGGTCGTCGCCGCAATCCGCGCTGCGGCGGAGAAGGCCAGCGTCACTATCCGCACATCGGTTCCGGTCGCAAAAATCATTGTCGAGAACGGCCGCGCCGTTGGTGTCGGGCTCGACAATGGCGAGGAACTGCGCGCCAGAACGATCGTCTCCGCCATCAACCCGGCGACCACCTTCCTCGATCTTGTCGGCCCGCGCCAGATCGACACCGGCTTCGTGCGCAAGGTGAAGAACATCCGCATGAAGGGTGATGCAGCCAAGCTCAATCTGGCGCTCGACCGGCCGCCGCAATTCACCGGCGTCGATGCCGCCGGCCACAAGGGCCGCCTGATCATCGCGCCCTCGCCCGATCATGTCGAGCGCGCCTTCAACCCGTCCAAATATGGCGCGTTCTCGCCCGAGCCGGTAATGGAAATCACGCTGCCCAGCCTTGCCGATCCGTCGCTCGCGCCTGATGGCGCCTGCGTGCTGTCGGCGGTGGTGCAATATGCGCCCTACGCGTTGAAGGAAGGCTGGGCGGCCGGCAAGCCGAACTTCCTCAAGGCTATCATGATGCAGCTCGAGGCTTACGCGCCGGGCATCGGCAAGAGCGTCGTGCACGCCGAGCTTCTGACACCGGCCGACATCGAGGCGCGCTACCGCATGCCGGGCGGCCATTGGCACCATGGCGAATTGCAGGCCGACCAGATGCTGTTCTCGCGTCCCGTCTCCGGCTGGTCGGGCTACGACACGCCGGTCGACGGACTGTTCCTGGCCGGCGCCGGCTCGCATCCCGGCGGCGGTGTCTCCGGGGCACCCGGGCTCAATGCCGCGCGGCGTATTATTGCGATGAAGGGGTAGGTCATGGTCCAGGCAACCAGGAAGAAGCCTGTCTCGAAGGCAGTCGACCCCGCCGTTTCCGATCGGATCGCCGCGCAATCGCATTTCCGCACCCTGCGCCCCGGCACACCGTTCCAGCCGCGCCTCGATGCGCTGGCCAAAACCCAGGACTGGTACAATTGGGCCGGCTACCGCGCGCCGCATTCGCTGTGGGACGAGGAGCTCGAATATTTCGCCATCCGCAGCCAGGCGGCGCTGTTCGACATTTCGCCGATGACCAAATACCGGATCGAGGGGCCGGACGCCGAAGCCTTCCTCGACCGCGTCACCTTGCGCGACGTGACGAAACTCAAGCCCGGCCGCGTCCACTATACGGCTTGGTGCGACGACGAGGGTTTCGTCCTCGATGACGGCACGCTGTTCCGGCTGTCGCCGACACGCTTCCGGCTCTGTTCGCAGGAGCGGCATCTGTCCTGGCTGCTCGACAGCGCTGTTGGCTTCAGCGTTACGGTCGAGGAAGAAACCGAGGCCGTCGCCGGCCTTGCGCTGCAAGGGCCGACCTCCTTCGCCGTGCTGCGCGATGCCGGCTTCGCCGGCGTCGAGAAGCTCAAGGTCTTCGACCTCGCCGATTTTCCCCATGACGGCGGAGCCGTCAGCATCTCGCGCACCGGTTTCACCGGCGATCTCGGCTACGAACTGTTCGTGCCGGCCGACAGAGCGCTGGGCCTCTGGGACCGGCTGATGGCGGCGGGCGAACCGCGCGGCATCAGGGCCATCGGCTACACCGCGCTCAATCGTGCGCGGCTCGAGGCCGGGCTGATCGTCGCCAATGCGGACTTCACCACAGCCGAGCACGCCATTCGCGCCGACCGCTTGCGCATGCCGGACGAGATCGGGCTCGGCTTCATGATCGATCCCGAAAAAGGCTATTTCAACGGCCGCCGCGCCATTCTCGGGGCCCGCGCGAAACGCAAGCTCCGCCATGTGCTGGTCGGGCTGGAGATCGAAGGCAACATCCCGGCCGAACACGCCATCGTCTACCACAAGAAAAGCCAGGAAGTCGGTCTGGTCAGCGCCGCCATGTGGTCGCCGATGGCCAAGCGCAACATCGCCATCGCCTCGCTGGCGCGGCCCTACGGTGATACTGTGGTGGAGGACCTCTGGGTCGAGATCTACGCCATGCGCGAGCTGCAATACCAAAAGCTGATGAAGCGGGCCAAGGTGGTGGCGCGACCCTTCATAAAACTCGATCGTCGCACCGCCAATCCGCCGGCGGATTTCTGACCATGGCCGGCGAGACAGAAGAAGATGGGGAAGCCACCGAGCAGTGGGAGCTGGTCAACACGCCGCTCGGCGAGAAATGGTCGGGACGCACGCGCTATGCCGCCGCCATGTACTTCTACAAACGCGACGAGATGAGCGCCGAGACGCTCGAAGTCTATCGCATCTGCGCAAGGCTCGATTCGGAGAACCCGCTGCCGATCATCAGGGATCGTGGCGTCGGCAAGGACTGGCTGAAGCGCATCGGCTTCGAATAGGTCGTTCAGCCTATCGTTCTTTCGAGCATGCTCAACCAATTGCGATAAGCAATCTTCTCGATCAGCGCGCGGCCGAAACCGCGTGCCGCGAGCGCATCGATCAGCTTCGGCAGGCCTGCCACATCTCCGATGACTGCCGGGATCATGGCGCCGTCGAAATCCGAGCCGAGACCGACGCCATCCTCGCCCAAGGCCTGCAGCAGGGAATCGACATGGCGCACCATGATGTCGAGGCTGGTGTCGGCATTCATGCGGCCGTCCTCGCGCAGGAACCCGGTGGCAAAGTTCAGCCCGACCATGCCGCCGGACTCACGGATCGCGCCGAGTTGCCAGTCGGTGAGGTTGCGGGAATGGCCGCAGATCGCATGCACGTTCGAGTGCGTGGCAACCAGCGGTGCATCACTAAGCGCAACCACGTCGCGAAAGCCTTTCTCGTTGAGATGCGAGAGGTCGATCATGATCTTCAGCTCGTTGCAGGCCTTGACCAGCGCCTTGCCGGCATCGGTCAGTCCGGGTCCGGTGTCGGGCGAAGAAGGAAAGCGGAACGGCACGCCATGGCCAAAGGCATTCGGCCGGCTCCAGACGATGCCGAGCGAACGCAGGCCCGCGGCATGCAGCACATCGAGCATGGTGAGTTCGGGATCGATCGCCTCGACGCCTTCGATGTGGAATACCGCCGCGATCGTCTCGCGCGCCATGGCGTCGCGGACATCGGCGGCGCTGCGGCAAACGGCAAGTGCTCCGGCCCGTTCCAGCCGAAACAGGATCGAGGCCATCGCGATCGTCGAGTTGAGCGCATCAGTGCGCGGGACTTCGGGAGGCAAAGGCTCGCTGTCGCTCGGTGCCGAGGGCACGGCGCTGCGCCTGGCTTTCTCGACCGGCGGCGGGAAGATGGCGAACATGCCGCCGGCAAAGCCGCCGGCCTTGGCGCGCGGCAGATCGATGTGGCCGCCCGATTTCCCCTCGACAAACAGCTTTTCGACGTCGGTGTCCTTGGACTGATACAGCCTGAGCAGCGTGTCGTTATGGCCGTCGAAGACGGGGACGAGATCGGATGCGGTCATTGGGGGATCATTCGGTTCGTTTGTCGGCGCGGGAGCGATTATCATACCCACTTAGGCACGATGTGCTACCCGCGCAAATTACAAAGCCGTGCCGGTGGCTGCCCTTTTATCCCCGCGCACCTGGTCACCCACCTGTCTGATCCTATTGTTTCAGCACGTCGGCCCATTCCTTATGCCGGCGGAATTGGGCGTTGGCAAACGGACAAAGCGGGATGATCTTCTTGCCCGCCGCACGCGCATCCTCGACGGCGCGGGTGACGAGCCGAAGCCCGGCACCCTGGCCGCGAAAGGCGTCCGGCACTTCTGTGTGATCGATGATGATCTGGTGCTCGCCGATCTTGGTGAAGGTCATCTCGGCCTCGGCGCCACCGGGGCCGCGCAAGACATAGCGCCCCTTGGAGCCGCGGTCCTCCAGTTCGATCTCAGGCAGTTGGTCGGGCATCTCTAGACTCCTTGCGCGGCACCGGCAAAAAACCGCCGGGCCGCCTCGATTTCGTTCGGCCGCACCTCGTGCCCGCCATCGTGCCACTCCACTGTGACATCGGCGCCGTCGGCACGCAAATAGGCTTCGAGCCGTGTCGTCAGGTTCGGCGGGCAGATCGGATCGCGCTTGCCGGCGGTCACCAAGATGTGACGGCCGGCGAGGCTGCCGTTGACCTGTGGTTCGAACGGGATCAGCGGATGCATCAGCACGGTGGCATCGAACTGCTCTGATGCGGCAAACATCACCGAGGCCAGGATGTTGGCGCCGTTGGAGTAGCCGAGACCGAGCACGGCCGATGGTTTCGCAGCCTCGACATGCGCCTTGACGAAGCCGGCCATCTTGTCCGTCGCCCGCGCCAAATCGTCCATGTCGTAGACGCCCTCTCCGGTACGGCGGAAGAACCGCGTCGCGCCTTGTTCGGACACATCGCCACGCGGCGAGATGATGGTGGCCTGAGGCGCGAGATCGCGCCCCAGTGAGACAAGCTGGCTCTCGTCGCCTCCCGTGCCGTGGAAGACGAAGAGCAGCGGACCGCCGGGCGAGCCGGGCAGCACCTTGTGGATGTAGGCGTCTTTGCTCATGGCTTCAGCCTTCCAGTTTCTGCAGATGCTGTTCGAGATAGGGTCTGAGGTGCTGGTGCTGCGTCGGCAGCTTCAGCGCCTCACCGAGATGAGCGGTATCCTCATCCCTGTCGAAACCCGGTTCGTTGGTGGCGACTTCGAACAGCACACCGCCCGGCGTGCGGAAATAGATCGCCCAGAAATAGTCGCGGTCGATCACCGGCGTCACCCCATAGCCGGTGTCGATCAGCGCCTTGCGCACTTCGAGCTGCTTGGCGCGGTTCTCGACGGCAAAGGCGACATGGTGGACGGAGCCGGCGCCAAGATCGGCGAAGGCCGCCGTCGGCAGCGATTCGATGTCGACGACATCGGCGCCGTTGCCGTTTTTCAGCGCCAGCCGCCTGATCGTGCCCGATTTCTCGACTTCCTCGTAGCCCATGAACTTCAAGAGCTCCTCGGTGGCGCCGCCATCCTTTAACCTGAGCGCAACCGAGTGAAAGCCACGGATCGCCTCGTCGGCGGGAATGCCGCCCTTGGCCCAGGGCGCACGGCTGTCGGCCTTGTCCTCGACCAGCGCGAAACCGTCGCCGTCGGGACCATCAAACCTGATCCGCTTCTCACCGAAGCTCTCCTCGTGCGAGACGCCGGTCACGCCTTCATCGGCAAAGCGCTTTTCCCAATAGGCGAGCGTGCCCTGCGGCACGGAATAAACCGTGGTGCCGACTTCGCCGACGCCGCGACGGCCCTTGCCGATGTTGGGAAACGGGAAATAAGTCATCACCGAACCGGGCGAGCCGACCTCGTCGCCATAATAGAGATGGTAGACGTCGGGCGCGTCGAAATTGACGGTTTTCTTGACCCGGCGCAGGCCGAGCTTATGGGTGAAGAAATCATTGTTCTGCCTTGCATCCCTGGCCATCGAGGTGACGTGGTGCAGGCCCTTGATCTGATCGAGCATTGTCTGCTCCTTCCCTTGGTATCAGTGCGGCCCTCGCCGCTGTCCACGCCAATATGAGGACACCACCGTTTGTGGCAAAGGCGGCAAACACAGAATGGACTGTGCTGCAAAAGTGAACAATCGAAAGATATTTGTTCACCAATCGACTCACAGAAGCGGTCTTGCGCCGCTACCGGAAATCGGTTCCATGAGCGGCGTTCGAACATGCAGCGAAAGGTATAACACGTGGCTGGAACAGGCAGGCGCCCCAACGTTCTCCTGATTACCTGCGACCAGTGGCGCGGCGATAGCCTCTCGGCCGCCGGCCATCCCGTGGTGAGGACGCCGAATGCCGATGCGCTGGCCGCCGAAGGCGTGCTGTTCAAGCGCCACTATGGCGGCGCCGCACCTTGCTCGCCGGCCCGCGCCTGCCTCTACACCGGCCTCTACCAGATGAACAATCGCGTCTGCCGCAACGGCACGCCGCTCGACGCTCGCCACGGCAACATTGCGCTGCATGCGCGCAGCCTGGGCTACGACCCGACGCTGTTCGGCTACACCGACGTCTCGCTCGATCCGCGCTTGCTGGCGCCAGGCGACCCAAGGCTGCAGAGCTACGAAGGCGTGCTGCCGGGTTTCACGGTGCGCCAGCTGCTGCCCGAGCATCAGAAGCAGTGGCTCTCCTGGTTGAAGCAGCAGGGCATCGAGGTCAGCGCCGGATCGCCCGGCATCCATCGTCCCCTGGAAGACCACGCCGACGCAGTGACGGAGGCGCCGCCAGCCTATTCGAAAGACCATACGCCGACGGCTTTCCTTACCGGTGAGTTCATCCGCTGGCTCGGCGAGCAGGAGCAGGCCGCGCCCTGGTTCGCGCATCTCTCCTTCATCAGCCCGCACCCACCCTTCATCGTGCCGGAGCCGTACAACACGCTATACGATCCAGCCGAAGGCCCGGCCTTTCACCGCGCGGAGAGCTGGCGGGCTGAAGCGCAGAGCCATCCCTATCTCGCCTATGATCTTGGCGGGCAGAAACGCGCGAGGTTCCGCCCCGGCGCTGTAGGCAAAGTGCACGACTGGAGCGAGGATGATTTCCGCCAGATCCGCGCGATCTATTACGGCATGATCGCGGAGATGGACGCGCAGCTCGGCCGCATCTGGCAAGCAGTCAAGGCCGCGGGTGCGTGGAACGACACCGTCATCGTGCTGACCTCGGACCACGCCGAGATGATGGGCGACCATTTCATGCTGGGCAAGGGCGGCTACTTCGACGGCAGCTATCACATCCCGCTGATCATTCGCGATCCACGACATCGCAAGGCCGCCGGCAGTTCGGTCGATCGCTTCACCGAAGCGGTCGACATCTTGCCCACGCTCATGGATCTGCTTGGCGAAGCCCCTGAACCGCATCTCGACGGATGTTCGCTGAAACCATTCCTGAGCGGCGGAACGCCCGCTGTCTGGCGCGACGCCGCGCATTGGGAGTTCGATTTCCGCTCGATCGCGGACGGCGAAGCCGAGCGGCATTTCGGCATTGCCTCGCGCCAATGCAATCTGGCTGTCATCCGCACCAAAAAATTCAAATACGTGCATTTTGGCGGCGGCTTGCCACCCTTGCTCTTCAACGTCGAGGCAGACCCTGGCGAACTGACCAATCTCGCCACCAGCCCTGCACATCTG
Organism: Mesorhizobium sp. WSM1386; assembly: GCF_055901595.1. Lineage (NCBI taxonomy): Bacteria > Pseudomonadati > Pseudomonadota > Alphaproteobacteria > Hyphomicrobiales > Phyllobacteriaceae > Mesorhizobium > Mesorhizobium sp. WSM1386. The sequence continues at coordinate 1,430,513 of NZ_CM148373.1, read as the reverse complement.
TCCACCCGTCTGGAATTCGCCGAGCGGCTTCTCGCCTGGCGTGCCGAACATCTCGACCAGTCGCTGGCGCTGGCGGAGCTGACGGACAATGGTGTGGTGGGGTATGTGAGTGAGGGCAAATAAGGAAGTAGGGCAGTAAGGGCGACATGGCCGGCGCCGACTTGGCACCCTACTGCCCTACTGCCCTACTGCCCTACTGCCCTACTGCCCTACTGCCTATCGTACAACCATCCGCTGCTGGTCGCGCTTTTCGGCATAGCTGCCCTTGTCATAGGCAGTTTGCGCTTCCAGCTGTTTCTTGGTGAACGTCGTGTAGAGGTACTTCTTGCCGTTCTTGTCGGTCATGAATTTCAAATTATCCATGCCGACAGCCACTTCCTTCGAGCCTATGCCGAGGAAGCCGCCGACGTCGACGATGACCGCGTCTGGTTTCTTGTCCGGGGTCAGCACCACATCGCCGATCTCACCGACCTTGGCGTCATCGGCGCCGTAAACGGTTGTGCCCTTAAGGTCGTCGACCCTGATCTCACCGATGGGCATGGGGGTCAGCGACGACTTGTCGATGGCTGCGGTCTGTGTCTGATCGGGAGCCGTAGCCGCGGGGGCCTCGGCGGTCTTGTCTGCGGGAGCGGCGGCAGGTGCGGTGGTGGCGGAGGGCGCCGTGGCCGGAGCGGTTGCAGCCGGCGCATTGGATGCCGTCGTCGCCGGCACAGGATCATAGGCCTTGCGGTTGAAATCCGGTTGCGCCTGCAGCTCTTCCTTGGTGGTCTGCGCGACCAGCCAGCGGTCACCGTTCTTCTCGGCCCACTTTGCCTTGCTGAAGTCGTAGGTCACGTTCTTGGCCCCGAGGCCCAGGAACCCGCCTACCCCGATGACCAGGGACTCGGCCTTGCCTTCCTTGGACAGCACGATGTCATTGACCTCGCCGATGTTCTGGGCGTCATCTCCGGTGCCGTTGTAGACGGTCTCACCGATGATGTTGGTGGCAAGATTGCCATCGGCGCGCTTTACCGGCTCGGCCGGAGCGGCGGCAGGTGCCTGTGCCGTATCGGTTGCCGCGGGTGCTGCCGCGTTGGAAGCCGCAGGCGCTGGCGCGGGTTCATAAGGCTTGCTGTCGAACTCCGGATGGGCCTTCAACTCGTCCTTGGTTGTCTTGGCAATCAGCCAGCGGTCGCCATTCTTCTCGGCCCATTGCAGCTTGTCGTAGTCGAAGGCGACATTCTTCGTTCCGACACCGAGAAAGCCGCCGACGCCGATGACGACGGATTTCGTCATGCCATCCTTGTCGAAGACGACATCGGTGACCTTGCCGATATTTTCGGCGTCGTCACCGGGGCCGTTATAGACGGATTCGCCGATGATGTTGGTGACGATGCTACCTTCGGCGCGTATCGCCGAACCAGCGGCGGGCTGCTGGACGGAAGGTGTGGCCGGTCCGGGGCTTGCCTCGGTCTGCGCAAAGGCGCCGGTCGCGGCCATCGCTGCGAGTGCGGTCGAAGCTAAAAGGGTGCGGATCATGATCATCTCTCCTGCGTGCCTGAGTGCATCATTGCGTACACGCCGCGCCGGGTTTTGACCGTCGCCGAGCACGGCATTTCTACAATTCACAACGTCGTGAGCATGCTGTTGTTCCGACAAAAAGCGCGGCGTTCGTGATGAAAACCTGAAGCGAAATGCGGGGCAGCCCACTGGATGCAACGGCGGATTCCGGCGCCGCCGGAACCTTTCCCGCTTCGCTGCGTTTCAGCCTTTGGCTGGGCAAGTTCCGGCCAAACTGTGTCTTAGACAGCGGAGCGGGCATGAAATTTGCGGCGGTGCTGAACCGGGACGGTGGCACCCTGCGTACCACCGACCTCGCGGCTTTTTCCGACCGGATGCGTCGGACCTTGGAAAGCGCGGGCCATTCTCTCAGCATCGATGTCGTTGCCGGCAAGGACGTGGTCGAAACCCTCGACAGCGCTGCCTCGCGCCGTGCCGTCGATATCGTGTTGGCCGGTGGCGGTGACGGAACCATTTCCGCCGCGGCCGCCAGGCTGATGGGCAAGGAGAAAGCGCTTGCCATATTGCCGGCTGGCACGATGAACCTGTTCGCACGCGGCCTGGGCATTCCACAGTCGCTCGATGCCGCGCTGAAATCCTTCGCCGACGGCGAAATCATCGCCGTCGACATGGCCACGGCCAACGGCCAGCCCTTCATCCATCAGTTCTCCATCGGCATGCATGCGAGGATGGTTCAGTTGCGCCAAAGGATGGAATTCGGTTCGCGCCTGGGAAAGATCGGGGCTTCGGCTAAGGCGGCGTGGGCGACGATCAAGAATCCGCCGGCGATGAACGTCACGTTAAATATCGGCGAAACCGAGATCGCGGCGCGCATCACCGGCATCGGGATTACCAACAATTTGTTTGGCGAAGGCCACCTGCCCTATGCCGACAACCCTGCTGGCGGCGTGCTCGGTATCTACGTCACGGTGGCGCAGCAGCGTGCAGAACTGGTCAAATTCTTCTTCGACGTGGCGCGTGGCAAATGGCGCGACAACGAGCATGTCGAAATCCACCAAGCCGACCGGGCGGTTCTGAAAATCCACTCGGGCAGTAAGAAGTTCCACGCCGTGATGGATGGTGAACTGGTCAGGCTCGACCGCGAGACGACGCTCGAAATCCGGCCTGGCGCGCTCAATGTCCTGGTGCCGGCCAGCATTGCCGAGGCAAAGGCCGCCTGATGCGATCTCGGACGATGACGGTCAAGGCTCTAGTTGCTCGGCGCGCTTCCTTGCTCTGTCGCCGGCGTCTTGGCGACCTCGCCATAGATTTCGGCGATGCCCCAGGCCGCGAAGGCGAGAAGCAGTGCGGCGATCAGGATACGCAAGCCATGCCTGCCCCATCGCCCCTGACGCGCTTTGTTTTCGGGAATGATCTTGATCATGGCCGGTCCTTGTTTCGTTCCGCGCCTGTTGACGTTCTCGGTAACGGTTCCTTGCTAGGATGGTTCCGAGACGAGCCGATCGGCCGCAGGCCGGCGAAGCGGCCAGGACCGGGGCTGGGCTTTGGGGACTTGGGTGGATAGCAAGGTGGAAACAGTGCCGGCTCTGCCGGCCGCGGTTGCGCGCGCGGTGAGGGACGAAAGCCGTCTGGCCGTGCTGCACGGGCTGGAGATGCTGGATACGGCCGCGGACCCGGACTTCGACAGCATCAGCAGCCTTGCCGCGACCGTCATGCGAGCGCCGATCGCCCTGGTCACACTCGTCGATATCGAGCGGCAATGGTTCAAGTCCTGCTTTGGCCTGGACGAGACCGAAACGACGACCGACATCTCATTCTGCGCCCATGCCATCGCCGCCGGCGACGAACCCATGGTGGTGACGGACGCAACGACGGATCCACGCTTCAAAACCAACCCGCTGGTCACGGGCAAGCACCATGTGCGCTTCTATGCCGGCGCGCCGATGCTGGTGGCCGGCGCAAGGATCGGCACGCTATGCGTCCTCGACCGCAAGCCGCACGCCTATCCGTCCCCCGCCACGCTCGACCAGTTGAAAAGGCTCGCCGGCCTCGCCGCCAGCCTGTTCACCCTGAAGGATGCAACCCGCAGCGGCGCTATCGCCGAGGCCGCGCTGGCGCGCGAAGAAAAACGCCGCGCCATCGCGCTCGACGCGGCCTCGCTTGCCAGTTGGGCATGGGACATCCGCACCGACATCATCGAATGCGATGTCCGGCTGTCGGAACTGTTCAACCTGCCGCGCTCGACCCGGCTGCGGGCACGAGACATCCTTACCGCCATCGATCCGCGCGACGTCTACCAGACCGAGACCCGCTTTCGCGACGCTTTGACCGGCAGTGACGACTACTTCGGTGAATATCGCGTGAAGGGCTTCCATCCGCCGCGTTGGGTCGCGACGCGTGGCCGTGTCATCGAACGCGACGGCGAGGGCAAGCCGACGCTGATTTTCGGCGTCAACTACGACATCTCCGAACGCAAGCTCGGCGACGAACGGCAGCGGCTGTTGCTGCGCGAACTCAACCATCGCGTCAAGAACACGCTGGCGACCGTCCAGGCGCTGGCGACGCAGACCGTGCGTCATGCCCGCCAGCCGAGCGAATTCCTGGAAGCCTTCGGTGCCCGGCTTCAGGCCCTGGGCATCGCGCACAATCTCTTGTCCGACCGAGAGTGGCGCGGCATCGGCATCCGCGAACTCGTCCAGATCGAGACCGGACCCTTTGACACAGCCGGCCAGCCGCGCATGACGATTTCCGGCGCCGACCTACTGCTGTCGCCCGATCAGGCCGTCGGTCTCGGCCTTATCCTGCACGAATTGGCCAGCAACGCATTGCAATATGGATCACTGTCGGTTGCGTCGGGCAAGGTCGATCTCGGCTGGAAGGCGCAAGGCAGGAAGAGCGACCGTCGCCTGGTGCTGACCTGGCGCGAAACCGGCGGCCCGCAGGTTGCCCCGCCCCAGCGCCACGGATTTGGCTCGATCCTCATCCGGCGCAGCCTGGCCAAGGTCCTTTCAAGCGAAGTGACCCATGAATTCCGTCAGGAGGGCGTATTCGCCGAAATATCGATGCCCCTGGAAGACCTGTCGAGATGACGGACCCATCCGGGCCGAAGCGGCGGCGTTATTTCCCCTCGCCGGCATCATCCGGATGGTCAGCGCCGGGCTTGGAGTTCTCGCGGTAAATGGCATAGGCCGCGAGCGCCACGGCCGGGCCCAGAATGATCCCGAGGCCGCCTTTCCCCTTGAGTCCCCCTGTTCCCTTGAGCAATGTCGGCAGCAGGGCCAGTGCGGCCGTGACGCCGATCGCCTTCATGTCGGTTTTGCGCCGCTTTGCCGCGCGGCGGGCGCGGGACATCAACCGATGGATCAGGAGAACGAGGCCCGCGACCACCAGAAAGCCGACGCCGAAACCGAGCGCCGCCGCCAGCGATCCATAGCGGGCCGCCGCCCAGATATAGGCGGCCCCCACCAGAAAGCCGAGACCGCACAATGCCGCCAGAGCGGCGAGCGCGTAGACGATGGCCGCCGTGCGCGCGCGGCGCAGGGCGGCCATCGTTTCACCTGAAGCGAAACCCGAGAGCAGCGATGCCAGAAGTCCCATCTGGGGCGGAACTAGCGACGCGCGAGCAGCGCGAAGAGGAAGCCGACGCCGGCGGCGATTGCCAGTGACGTCACAGGCTTTTCGCGTACGCTCGCCACCATCTGCGCCTCGATATCCCTGGCGTTGCCGCGCAGGCTGTCGAAAGCCGCTTCACCCTGGACCCGCAACTGCTCGACACCTTCGGCCGCCGCACGACGCGCGGTGCCGTAGCCGTGTTCACCGGTCTTGGCCAACTGTTTGGTAAGCTTGTCGATATCGGCCTTCAACTGCCTGATATCGGCCTCGAGGTCCGAATTCGCCCGCGCCTCGTTGGCGGTCTTTCCTGCGGCAGCTGCCATTGCTTAACTCCTTGTGATTGCTCGATTTCAAACGCGCCGTGCGGCTTAACGTTCCGGCATAGGTCCAAACTACCTGGAAAGCTGCCCGCGCGCACCCGATCTGGCAAGATGCATTGCGTCAGAGCTCGGCGGCCCTCCCGAGCTGCTTTAGCGCCTCGCAACCGCCGTCGCGCCTGACGACCAGCTTGCGATCCATCAGCTGAAAAGCGCCCATTCTGGCTTGGCATTTCGACCCCTCCTCGAGAGCCCGCCGGGCGGCAGGCAAGATTTGAAACGCTTTGCCGGGATCGAAGTTCCGACGAGCGGCGGGATGTCTCTGTTAGACGAGCGGCGGCATGTCTTTTTTAAATGACAACGGCCCAAATAACCATCATGACTTCCACCGTTTCAAGGAGCCATTGCCTGTGCCCCCGTTACTTGATGGATTGCGCATTCTTGTCTTGGAAGACGAGTTCCTCATAGCCATGGACGTCGAGCAGCTTTGCCGTGACCACGGTGCAGGCGAGGTGGTGATTGCCCGCGACCTGACCGAGGTCGATGGCCGAAAGGTCGCAACGCAATTCGACGCGGCCATCGTCGATCTGATGCTGGGCGGCACTTCCACGCTCGAATTCGCCGCGGGTCTGCGTGAAACAGGCGTCCCCTTCGTGTTTGCCTCCGGCTATTCGGATGCGGACGAGATCAAGGCAACCTTTCCAGGGGTGAGGCTGGTCACCAAACCCTATTCAGGCGAAGATCTGGTCGAAGCGGTGGCGCTGGCCTACGGACGTGGCCGGCCTGATTGAGACCGACGCGGCGGCATCCGGGTTCCTGCTACTGGGCACGCTTCAATGCGCTGCCGTCCCTGTGACCTGGGTCGAGATCGCATCGGGACCATATTCGTCTTCACCGGAGATCTTCAGGATTTCCTGCAGGCGCGTGCGGGCCCTGCTGACCCGGCTCTTGATCGTTCCGACCGCGCAACCGCAGATTTCGGCGGCCTCCTCGTAGGAGAAGCCCGAAGCACCGATGAGGATGATGGCCTCACGCTGGTCTTCCGGCAATTGCTCGAGAGCGCCACGAAAATCCTTGAGGTCGAGTTGGCCGTGCTGGGCCGGATGCACCGCAAGCCTGGCCGTCATGATGCCGTCGCTGTCCTGCACCTCGCGGCCCCGCTTGCGCATTTGCGAATAGAACTCATTGCGCAGGATGGTGAAAAGCCATGCCTTGAGATTGGTGCCGGGCTGGAAGCTCTCATGCTTGTCCCACGCCTTGACCAGCGTCTCCTGAACGAGGTCGTCGGCCTTGTCGGCATTCTGCGTCAACGACACGGCAAAGGCCCGCAAGCTTGGGATCGCCCCAAGCAGATCGGTCTTGAAGCCTTGGGAGACCGCTGCCATGCCTCAGTCCTTCTTCTGCGCGGGTTCGGTCCGTTCCAGTTGCCGGAGCAACTGGGCAAAGCGATCCGGCACATCGTCGGAGACCAGCTCGTCGTAATACTGCTTGAGTTTGCGTCCGATTTCGGAATTCGGCCCGAGCGGGTCGCCCGAACCGTTCCGGCGCCTGCCCGCGGCGCCAGTCAAAATTTCTTTGGTCATATCCTTCATTTCGCCCTTATATTCCCAGCACGGAAGCCGCTTGAATTCAACTCGACACAAGGCAAGCGGCATCCTCGTCTGGTCGCCCATCCCAACCCCAAACGCCGTTCGCGCCCATTCGTTCCATTTGCGCCGGAACTTTTTCGGAGAGCCCGCGTTATGTTAGCTGGGCCTGCAATCAGCTCGACCTGCAAATCCAGGCAATCGCGTCATTCTGAGGGAGACGTCCTACCATGAGTTTATCCGCCACCATCGCCCCGCACCTGCCGTTCCTGCGCCGCTTCTCGCGCGCCGTTTCCGGGTCCCAGGAGAGCGGAGATGCGCTGGTCGCCGCGATGCTCGAGGCCATCATTGCCGATGTCGATATTTTTCCCGAAGCATCGAGCGACCGTATCGCCCTCTACAAGGTTTTCGCCAAACTGTTCACGTCGGTCGCCATCCGCGTTCCGCAGGAGCAGGCACAATCGGCATGGGAGCAGCGCGCAGCCGCCAATCTCAATGCGATCGCGCCGCTTCCCCGACAGGCCTTCCTGCTGGTCGCCGTCGAAGGCTTCAGCGAGGACGAGGCGGCCGAGATCCTCGACGTCGGCGACCAGGAATTCTCCGAGCTGCTTGCCCAGGCGAGCAATGAAATCTCTCGCCAGGTGGCAACCGACGTGCTGATCATCGAGGACGAACCGTTGATCGCCATGGACATAGAGGAGATGGTCGAGAGCCTCGGCCACCGCGTCGTGGGAACGGCGCGCACCCATGCCGAAGCGGTGACGCTGTTCGGCAAGACGCGGCCGAAGATGGTGCTGGCCGACATTCAGCTCGCCGACGGCAGTTCGGGTATCGAAGCGGTCAACGAGATCCTGTCATCAACGTCGGTGCCGGTCATCTTCATCACCGCCTTTCCCGAGCGCCTCCTGACCGGCGAGCGCCCCGAGCCGGCTTTCCTGGTGACCAAGCCATTCAACCCCGACATGGTCAAGGCGCTGATCAGCCAGGCGCTGTTCTTCGACCGTCAGGCCAAGGCCGCCGCATAGGCTCGGCCGTCTGGCCGAGAGATCCGACCGATAGCTTCACGGCAAGGCCGCCCGATGCCGCATCGGGCGGCCTTTGCAAGCCGGGGTTCCCTCATCAGCGATTTCCCCGCAACCGTTTGCAAGCGTCGTCTTTTTCAGCAAATGGTGGAACAAACCGCAACCACCCACGTTTTGCTCGCACCATTCGGAAGGAGATGAACCATGCTTTACTGGGCGCTCGTATTTCTCGTCGTGGCCATCATAGCCGGCGCGCTTGGTTTCGGCGGCATCGCCGGCACGTCTGCTGGCATCGCGCAGATATTGTTCTTCGTCTTTCTCGCCTTCCTGATCATCTCGCTGCTTGCCGGTCTGTTCAGGCGGGCATGAGGCGACCTTCATTCAGGCGAACACTGGAAGCCGCACCCCTCAAACGGTTTCCAGCCACCGCCGGGCGGTGTCCCTCAAACGGACGCCGTCCGGCGGACCGCTATTTGGAAGCTGGTTTTCCTTGGGAACCCATTTGCCGGGGAACCGTTCAGCCTAGCAGGGGTGGACAGATTGACCGATGCGCTCCAAGACTTCAGATAGGACGGAAGGCGCGGGGAGTGACGAAGTCATCGCGCTGCATCCGGCGGAAAGCGGCATGCAGCTTGGCCGGGCGCTTCTCCACGCGCTGCACAATGCCGGCATTTCCGTCCTCTATCAGGATCGCGAGATGAAGACCGTATGGGCTCGCAACATGCGTGCGCCCTGGGTCTCCGACAACGCCGAGGGCAATGGCATCTTGCCGGTAGCGCAGGCCGACCGCATCCGCGCCGCAAAGGGCGATGTGGTCGCGACCGGCAATCCGGAGCGGCTTGAGATCAGTGTCCCGGGCGAAGATGGCATCCGTTGGTTCCAGGTATGGGTCGATGCCGACCATGGCGACAGCGGCGATGTGCAAGGCGTGGTCACCACAATGGTCGAGACGACCGAGCAGAAGCGCCGCGAACAGACATTGACGACGCTGTTACGCGAAGTCAGCCACCGCTCGAAGAACCTGCTGGCGATCATCCAGAGCATAGCGACCCAGACCGGCCGCTATTCCGACGGCATCAGCGATTTCCTGACCCGTTTTCGTGGCCGGCTGCAGTCGCTGGCGTCCTCCCAGGACCTGGTGACTTCTTCCAACTGGCGCGGTGCGGCCCTCCATGAACTGGTGGCAAGCCAGGTCGGTCGCTATGGCACGAGCACATCGCACAGCCTTCACTTCCGAGGCGCCAATCCCTACCTCAATCCCAACGCCGCACTGCATATTGGCCTGGCGATGCATGAGCTCGCCGTCAACTCGGTCAGCTATGGTGCCCTGTCCCGGCCGGACGGTTTCGTCGAGGTGAGCGCCGATCTCAATACCGCAACCGCCGGTGAGGTCGTCCTGTCGCTGACCTGGGCCGAAGCGATTGGAACCAATGGCGGTCGAGGCAGTCAAAAGCGTTTCGGCAGCGTCGCGCTGGAGCGGGTGGTGCCCACGTCCCTGAATGGAACCGCGAATCTCGATATCGTGGATGGCCACCTCGAATACCGCCTTGTCGTTCCGCACAGCAATTTCGAGACATAATGAGCGCGGTGGCCGGGAACGCCCGCGCCGGCCAGCGATTCTTAACCGGCTGTTCACCATAAGGGCGGATGCTGTTTTACCCAGATACTGCTGCAACCTGCTTGGGTTGCGACAAGGTATTGGGAGGAATGCTTGACCGTCTCCGACGTGAACAGACTGGAACAGGCGGCCCGTGTTTCGATGGGCGAATTCCAGGATCCCGAAGCATCCGCGGAACCGCTTTCCCCGCCTCATCACGGTCTGCTGTGGGGGGTGGTCCTGGCCGCGGCCGCGACGATTCTCCTGGTCACCGTGTTCCGGCTGACCTGACTGCGATCTATCCTGCCCCGCCGGCAACGGGGACGTGATGTTAGCTGCTCGCGACAGCCATTATTCGCTAGCCACCCCCCATGAACCAGGAACTTTTGGCCGATCTGGACCGTTATTGTGGCGAGAGGGTTCGCCATGGAACACATCGCTGCACTGTTGCTGGTCATCGGCTGCACCAACTCGATGGCCGATTGTCACGAGCTGCAGGTTCCGGTCAGCGTCTTTGCGACCGCCGACGAATGCACCGCCGAGCGTCCCTTCGCCGTGGGCGATGTGCGGGGGCAGGCGCAACACGTCGTCGCCAAGTGCCTCGCGGTCGATCCCGCGCTCGAGGATGACTATGATCGGATCGTCTGGAATGTGCATACCGATGGCAGTCTCGACGCCTCGCTGGCGATATCCAGCCTCGTCGTGGCATCGAACGCGGCGCGCCCAGAAAAAGGCGACCTTAGCCAACAATAAATTGGAGCAGCAAAGCCCGTTATTTCATGCTAAATGGCTGCTGGTGCTTACCAAAGTGTGGACACAAAGTGAGGAGTGACTCAATGCGGAAGATGATTATTGCCATAGTTGCGGTGGCTGCTCTAAGCGGCTGCACCTCCACCGAGCAGGACGTGGTTGGCGGCGGCTTGATCGGCGCCGGCATCGGCGGCTTGGTCGGCGGTGGCAAGGGCGCGCTGATTGGTGCGGCCGTCGGCGCCGGTTCCGGTCTGCTGGTGCGCAAGCTGCAGAACGGCTACTGCCAGTATCGCGACCGCCATGGCCGCATCTACACGGCACGCTGCAACTAATCCGCGATAATGGAATGCAAATCCGGAGGCCGTGTCCGGCCTCCGGATTTTTTTTATGACCGGCAATCCGTGGCTGTCCCTGCTGACAGGCTGAACCTCAGCCGACCAACGGAATTCTGATCTCCACCTTCAGACCATCGGCCTGGAAATCGCGTTTGATCGTGCCACGCAGTTCGCGCGTGACGTTGAGGTCGATCAGCTTGGTGCCGAATCCGGTTTCGACCGGCGCCTCGACTTTCTTTTTGCCGGCCTCCCGCCAGTTCAGCGCCAGCGTCCGCTCGCGCCCACGCCCTTCCAGCAACCAGTCCACCTTGAGCGCCCAGTCACTCCCAAGCGAATTGGCGGAATTGCCGGCTTCGCCATATTTCAGCGCATTGGTCGCCAGCTCATGGAAGGTCAGCCCAAGCGCCTGCGTCGTCGTCTCGTCGAGCAGTACCTCCGGCCCCGACAGCAGCCCCTCGGGCAGTTCTTTGCCGAACACCTGGCCAAGCTCGATGCGCAGCAGATCGGCGAGATCGGCCTTCTGCCAGCGCGAGCGCGTCAGCATGTCCTGGGAAGCCGCCATCGCCTGCAGCCTGGCCGAGAAGGATGCGGAAAACTCGTCGACGTCGGCCGCCCGCGACGCCGTCTGTCGCGCGATAGCCAGCACCCTGGTGATCGAATTCTTGATGCGATGCTTCATCTCCTGCAGCATCAGGTCCTTTTCGAGCAGGCTCTTTTCGGTCGTCTCGTGCAGACGCGATGCCGCCTCGTAAGCCCGTTCCTGATAGCGCGCCACCAGCGCGATGGCGCCTGCCGCGAGCAGGCCGAACAGCCCCAGCATCACCGGGATGGCGCGCGACGACGGTTGCAAAAAGGCGCTGGTCGGCCTGAACAATATGGTCCATGCGCGGCCGGCCACCATGATCTTGCGAGTAACCAGCAGCCCGTCGCCAAACGACGAAGCCGGTGGCGTCTCCGACCGGAACAGCAGGTTGTCGCCATTCACCGTGCCGTCATAGATCTCGGTGTTGACCGGCAGCAGCGGCGTGCGGCTGAGCGCGATCTGGAACAGGTCGCGGGCCCGGAAGGCCGCGTAGAGAAAGCCCGCGGTCGAGGATCGCGATGCGTTGATGACCTCGGGCGCGGTTTCGACGTTGAGCCGCACGAAGACCAGGAAGCCGGTGAAGGTCTGCGCGGCGCCGGTGCCTTGGCCGAGTTGCACCAGCCCGCTCGCGTGCTGCTGGTCGTCCGCCATTGCCTTTTCGATCGCCGCGCGCCGCACCGGCTCGCTGAACATGTCGTAGCCGATACTCGCCTGGTTGGAGGGATCCAGCGGTTCGAACAGAGTGATGGGGGCGCGCCAGGGCTGCGTCGTATCCGGATAGACCGGATGGCTGGCACCGAAATCGTGGAGGATATCGCGTTCGACCGCCGCCTCGTCGCCCGTCTTGACGAGTTGGAGGAACCCTATGCCGCGCAGGCCGGCGAAATTGTCCTTCATATCCAGCGCGTTGAAGAATGCCTTGAACTCATTCTGCGATATGTCGCCGTTGCGGGCGTCGAACAGAGCCTGCGTGGAGCGCAGCAGCGACAGATGCAGGTCGATACGGCTCTCGATTCGGTTGAGCGCATCGTCGGCCGCCCCTTCGAACTTGATGCGGGCGGCTTCCTGCGTCGCGAAATAGGCAAACCCCGCCATGGTCATGCTGATCAGCGCGACCACGATGAACGCGACGATTGGAAAAAGCTTCTTCAACGGATGATGCGGTCCATGAGCGATATCAGGCCTTTATGGGCAAATCGCCGGGTCAACACAATGGCAATGCCATGCCATCGTGATCACTGATACATCACGTGAGCGGCAACCGTGCCCGACGGGTCGATGGGACCGCCAAAAGGCCTCAGGCGGCGATCTTCAGCGCACCCGGCCCAGGACTGGCTCCCGGAGGACATTTACCCAGAATGATCATGCCGAGCACCTCGTCCTGCGTCACGTCGGTGGTACGCGCGGTGCCGACGACCTGGCCGTTCTTCATCACGCAGACCCGGTCGGCCAGTTCGAACACATCATGGATGTCGTGGCTGATCAGGAAGATGCCGATGCCATCCGACTTGAGCTGCCTGACCAGTTCGCCGACCTGCGCCGTTTCCTGTGGACCGAGTGCGGCGGTCGGCTCGTCCATGATCAGGATGCGGGCGTTGAACAGGATCGCGCGCGCGATCGCCACCGATTGCCGCTGTCCGCCAGACAGCTTGATCACCGGCTCCTTGAAGCGCTGGAAGCGGGGATTGAGCCGCCCCATCACCTTGCGCGCCTCGGCCTCCATGGCGACGTCGTCGAGCGTGCCCCAGGCGGTCATCAGCTCGCGGCCGAGGAACAGGTTGGCGGCGGCGTCGACATTGTCGGCCAGCGCCAGCGTCTGGTAGATCGTCTCGATGCCGTATTTCTTGGCGTCGCGCGGGTTGGAGATCGCCGCTTCCTCGCCATTGACGAAGATCTGGCCGACATCGCGCTTGTAGGCGCCGGACAGGATCTTGATCAGGGTCGACTTGCCCGCGCCGTTGTGGCCGAGCAGCGCCACGACCTCGCCGGGGAAAAGATCGATCGAGGCGTCGTCGACGGCACGGATGCCGCCAAAGGCGATCGAGATGTTGCGCATATCGACCAGCGACGTGCCGGCGGGAGCAGATGCGGGAGCGGTGTTGTCGGCCATGATGGTTCTCCTTCCCTAGACCCGCTTGCGGTAGACGGTATCGAGCCAGACCGCGACGACGAGCACGGCGCCGACAACGATGCTCTGCAGCGGTGAGTCGATGCCGAGCAGCACCATGCCGGACTGCAACGACTGCATCAGCAGCGCACCGAGCATGGCGCCGAGCACCGTTCCGGAGCCGCCGGCAAGCGAGGTGCCGCCGATCACGGCGGCGGCAATCACCAAAAGCTCGTCCAGCGTGCCCAGCGCATTGGTCGACGCGTTAAGACGGGCCGACGAGATCGCCGCGCTGATCGCGGCCAGCACACCCATGATCATGAACACTTTCATCGTAACCCAGCGGGTGTTGATGCCGGCGAGATTGGCGGCCTCCGGATTGCCGCCGATGGCAAAGACGTAGCGGCCGAAACGGGTGCGCTTGGTGATGAACGTCATGACGATGCCGACCGCGACCGCCATCAGCACCGGTATGGCAATGCCGTGGGCGATGAACAGTCCATTTTCAGGAATGGCGATGCCGTTCTGCTGTGCGTACTGGCGTACGATGCCGATTGGCCACGGATAGGAATTGGCGATCCACACCGCGCAAAGGATGGCGGCGCAGGCGACTACGCCGAGAAAGGTTTCCGCCCAGACCGGACGCAGCGGAAAGTTGAACCGTTTGCGCTGCGACCGACCGTTGAGCAGCGCGAAAGCGACAGCCGCGCAAGCAACGGCGCCGATGATCCAGCTGGCGGTGGCGCCGATCGAGCCCCTCGGTCCGCCCCCCATCAGCTGGAATGTGGCGTCGAGTGGCGCGACCGTGCGCCCGTTGGTGATGAGCCATGCCATGCCGCGCCAGACCAGCAGGCCGCCCAGTGTCACGATAAAGGCCGGAACTTCGAGGTAGGCGATGACGAAGCCCTGGAATGCGCCGATCAGGAGACCGAGCACCACGCCGGCGGCCAGTGCAATGATCCAGAGCCAGGGATTTCCAAGCTGGAAGCCGATGACGCGAATGAGGGATTCGGCTTGCGCCACGCCCATGATCATGCCGATCACACCTTCGACGGAGCCAACCGAAAGGTCGATGTTGCGCATGACGATGACCAGCACCATGCCAGTCGCCATGATCGCGACCGAGGACGTCTGCACCGACAGGTTCCAGAGATTGCGCGGCGTCAGGAACAGTCCGCCCGACAGGATGTGAATGCCGATCCAGATGACCAGCAGCGCACCGACCATGCCAAGCATGCGTGTGTCGAGTTCGGTTGCCTTCAGAAACCGGGCGACCGCGCCAAGTTCCGATGCCCGCGCGGTGTCGGCCGGTGCATTTGAGGTCGTGTCGGTCATGAAATCCTCCCGCCGGCTTGCCGTCTGGCGCGGATGCCGGAATAGAGCCTGGAAGTTACCCGCCAGCGGCGGAAACACAAATCTTCTTGAAAAAACGCCGCGGCCTGGCAGCCGCGGCGTTTCATTGTCTGACGTCTTCGAGATCAGTTGCAGGCCGCGACGCTGCCAGCGGCGACGCCCGCGCAGACCTCGTCCTTCTTGATCCAGCCGGCGTCGATGACCACGTTGAGATTGTCCTTGGTGATCGCAACCGGTGTCAGGAACAGCGACTTGACGGTGTTGCCGCCAGGCGTCGTGAAGTCCTTCGCACCGGCGATGTCGGCCATCTTCTTGCCGTCGGCCAGCTGCGAGGCGATCTCGGCGGCATTCTTGCCGAGCTCGCGCGCGTCCTTCCACACCGACACGGTCTGGGTGCCGAGCGCGATGCGGTTGAGTGCCGCATGGTCGCCGTCCTGGCCGGACACCGGCACGGTGCCGGAAAGGCCTTGCGCCGTCAGCGCCGCGACGACGCCGCCTGCGGTGCCGTCATTGGCCGCGACCACCGCGTCGACCTTGTTGTCGTTGGCGGTCAGGAACTGTTCCATGTTCTTCTGGGCGTTGGCGGGCAGCCAGCCGTCCGTATAGGCTTCGCCGACATTCTTGATCTTGCCGTTGTCGATGGCTTCCTTGAGCACTTCCATCGAGCCCGAGAACAGGAAGTCGGCATTCGGATCGGCACCCGAGCCCTTGATGAAGACGTAGTTGCCTTCCGGCTTGGCCTTGAACACCGCGCTGGCCTGCAAGCGGCCGACTTCCTTGTTGTCGAAGGTCAGGTAGAAGACGTCCTTGTTCTCGATCAGGCGATCATAACCGACGACCGGAATGCCTTCGTCCAATGCCTTCTGCACCGCCGGGCCGATGGCCGAGGCGTCCTGCGCCAGGATGATCAGCGAATTGGCGCCTTGCGAGATCAGGCTTTCGACATCGGTGAGTTGCTTGCCGGGATTGGACTGCGCGTCGGCGGAAATGTACTTGTCGCCGGCGGCCTCGATCGCTTTTTTCATCGCGGCCTCGTCGGTCTTCCAGCGCTCTTCCTGGAAGTTGGACCAGGAAACACCGATGACCTTGTCCTTCGCCTGCGCGACCGACGCAAGCGTCAGCGACATGGCGACACCCGCCAGGATGGCGGCTGTGAATTTCTTCATGATATTCCTCCCTGCGCCGCGTATGGCGCGACCAAACTGACCCTAAGGCCGGCACAAAGGCCCTATTTTTTCGAGCCTCGAAAAAACACTGGTCCATCGCCGGAACACTGTCAACAATGATTCTGATGGATTTTGAGGTGCCTCGGACTTTTTTTCGAGCTCCGGAATAAATAATGACAGCGTGCGGCGCTTCTGCCAGTATTTGGCGGCTTCGCTGGCGGCCTTCGGGAGGCACGAAAGGCCGCGGCGACCGGGAGGATGTGGGAAACATGTCGGTCGGAATCCGCCACGACGATCTGCGCCGGCGCAACCGCGCCATGGTGATCTCGGCCGTGCGCCGTGCCGGTCAGCCTTCGCGCACCGAGATCGCCGCCACCACCGGTCTCAGCCACTCGACCATCTCGGCGATCTCCTCCGACCTGATCGGCGAAGGCGTCCTGACCGAGGGCAAGCCGAGCGAGGCCGGGTCGCTGAAACGCGGCCGACCGCAGGTCGGCCTCACACTCAACCCGGAGGCGGCGGCGGTGATGACCGTGGTGCTGTCGCTGAATTTCCTGTCGGTCGCCGTCATCGACTATGCCGGCCAGGTGATATCGGAGGAACAGCGCCGGCTGGACACGCTGACCATGTCGCGCGAGGCGCTGATCGGCGAATGCGTTGCCATCGTGCGGCGCCGCATCGACGATCCCGACGTCGACGTCCGCAGCGTCGCCCGCATCGCACTGGCCATCCAGGGCATCACCGACACCGAGGCGCGCGCCATGCTGTGGTCGCCGATCACGCCGCAGACCGACATCGCCTTCGCCGACATATTCGAAGCCGAGTTCGGCATCCCCGCCACCATGGAAAACGACTGCAACATGATGGCGGTGGCGCTGCGCTGGCGCGATCCCGAGCGCTACCGCGACGACTTCATCGCCATCCTGTTGTCGCATGGCATCGGCATGGGCCTGGTGCTGAAGGGCGAACTGTTCACCGGCACCCACTCCTCGGGCGGCGAGTTCGGCCACATGATCCACCGGCCGGGCGGCGCGCTCTGCCGCTGCGGACGGCGCGGCTGCGTCGAGGCCTATGCCGGCAACTATGCTATCTGGCGCAATGCGAGGCAGCTTGGCGAGGACACCGAACCGGTCGACGTCAGCGACGCCGACATGCGGACGCTGGCGGCCTCGGCGCGCGACAAGGACGGCCCGGAGCGCCAGGCCTATCGCAAGGCCGGCGAGGCGCTCGGCTATGGCCTGGGCAGCCTGTTCGCGCTAATCGATCCCGCCCCCGTCGCCATGGTCGGCGTCAGCGCCGCCGCCTTCGACCTGATCGAGCCGGCCTTGCGCGAGGCGATTGCCCGGACCGCCGGTGGCCAGCACTCGGAATCGATCTCCTTCGACACCGAGCCGAACGAACTGCCGCTGATCCGCGAAGGCTGCGCCATGCGCGCTCTGACCTTCGTCGACCAGGAAATTTTCGCGCCAGGCGCGCAGGCGAGAGGGGGCGCCGCTGGGAAGAACGTGGCGTGAAATCGAAGCCATCGTAACACCCGTGGGTTGGACAAAGCCTCACGACTTCGTCATCCCTGGGCGGAGCAGGAGCGAAGCTCCGTCGCGGAGACCCTGGGATCCATGCCGCGACCTTGGCCACGGAGTGCAGCGGAGCAGAATTCCGCACCGAGGCAACGCTTCGAAGTCGCGGCATGGATCCTCGGGTCTACGCCGCGTCGCTTCGCTCCTTGCTCCGCCCGTGGAGGACGAAGCAATGGACGTTTTCGCGAATCGCCAAGGTAAAGCGATCCGGCTTAAGCACGAAATCCGACTGTCTAACCTTCCGCGCCGAAGAACCTAATCTTCCCGGATCGCGTAGCCCGCCCCACGAATCGTGCGGATCACATCCGGCATGCGGCCATTGTTGACCGCCTTGCGCAGCCGCCCGACATGCACGTCGACGGTGCGCTCGTCGATGTAGATCGTCTCGCCCCAGACATTGTCGAGCAACTGGCTGCGCGAGAACACGCGGCCGGGATGGCGCATCATGAATTCGAGCAGGCGGAACTCGGTCGGTCCGAGCCGGATCTCGCTCTTTTTGCGGTAGACGCGGTGCGATTCGCGGTCGAGCACGATATCGCCGACCTTGAGCACGCTGGACAGCACTTCAGGTTTGGCGCGGCGCAGCAGCGCCTTGACGCGTGCCATGAATTCCGGCGTCGAGAACGGCTTGACCAGATAGTCGTCGGCGCCGGTCGACAGGCCGCGCACGCGGTCGCTCTCCTCGCCCCGCGCGGTCAGCATGATGATCGGCAGCCGCTCGGTCTCGGGCCGCATCCGCAGGCGCCGGCAGAGTTCGATGCCGGACACCGCCGGCACCATCCAGTCGAGCACCAGAAGGTCGGGCACGTTCTCCTGCAGGCGGATCTCCGCCTCGTCGCCGCGCGTCACCACCTCGACCTGGTAGCCTTCCGATTCCAGATTGTAGCGGAGCAGCACCCCTAGCGGCTCCTCATCCTCCACCACCATGATGCGTGGCGCGATCATCGGCTGGTCACCCCTGCTATGCCGCCGGCGCCGACATCGCGGTTTCGTCCTGCTTCGGGCGATTGGCGGGCAGCTGCGTGCCGGTCAGCACATAATACGCATTCTCGGCGATATTGGTCACGTGGTCGCCGATGCGTTCGAGGTTCTTGGCACAGAACAGAAGATGCGTGCAGGCGGTGATGTTGCGCGGATCTTCCATCATGTAGGTCAGCAGTTCTCGGAACACCGAAGTGTATTTGACGTCGATACGCTCGTCGTCGGCGCGCAGCTTGGCCAGTGCGGCGGCATCGCGCGCCGCATATTCCTCGATGACACCTTGAACCTGGATCAGCACCAGCTGCGCCATCGCGTCGATGGAGTGCGACAGGTCGCGCGGCGTGGCGGAGAGCCCGACCGTGCCGACGCGCTTGGCGATGTTCTTGGCAAGGTCGCCGATGCGTTCGAGATCGCCGGCCATGCGGATCGAGCCGACGACGTGGCGCAGATCGTCGGCCATCGGCTGGCGCTTGGCGATCAGCGTGATGGCGCGGTCGTCCAGCTCGCGCTGGCGCGCGTCCATGATCGCGTCATCGGAGACGACGCGTTGGGCGAGCGCATTGTCGGAGTTCAGCAGCGCCTTGGTGGCACCGCCGACCATCGAGCCGGCGAGGTCGCCCATGTCGCTGATCAGCCTGCTGATCTGTCCGAGATCTTCGTCGAAGGCTGCAACCGTGTGTTCGGCCATGATCCTGGTCCTCGTATGCGTGATCAGCCGAAGCGGCCGGTGATGTAGTCCTGCGTGCGCTTTTCGCGGGGCGACGTGAAGATCTTCTCCGTCTTGTCGAACTCGACCAGTTCGCCCAGATACATGAAGGCCGTCTGCTTCGACACGCGCGCCGCCTGCTGCATGTTGTGGGTGACGATGACGATCGTGTAGTCGGCCTGCAATTCGTCGATCAGTTCCTCGATCTTGGCGGTCGACAGCGGATCGAGCGCCGAGGCCGGCTCGTCGAGCAGGATGACTTCCGGCTTCACCGCCACGGTACGGGCAATGCAGAGCCGCTGCTGCTGGCCGCCCGAAAGGCTGAGGCCGCTGGCATTGAGCTTGTCCTTGACCTCGGTCCAGAGTGCCGCGCGCTTCAGCGCCTGTTCGACGCGGCCGTCCATCTCGGCCTTGCTGATCTTCTCATAGAGCCTGACGCCGAAGGCGATGTTCTCGTAGATCGACATCGGGAACGGCGTCGGCTTCTGGAACACCATGCCGATCTTGGTGCGCAAGAGGTTGAGGTCCTGCGAACGGTCGAGAACGTTCTTGCCGTCGAGCAGCACCTGGCCCTCGGCGGTCTGCCTGGGATAGAGCTCGTAGATGCGGTTGAAGACGCGCAGCAGCGTCGACTTTCCGCAGCCCGACGGTCCGATGAAGGCGGTGACGCTGCGTTCGGGCAGCGACAGCGTGATGTCCTTCAGCGCCTTCGACTGGCCGTAGTAGAAATTGAGGTTCTTGACCTCGATCTTTGCCTTGGCGGCTGCCTCGGCGGCGATCGTCATGTCTGGAGACAACATCTGGCTCATTTGTCCTCTCTGCGTCCGGTCAGGCTGCGCGCAAAGATGCTGAGCGCGAGAACCGTCAATGTAATTATGAGTGCGCCGGTCCAGGCCAGTTGCTGCCATTCCTCGTAGGGGCTGAGAGCGAACTGGAAGATGGTGACAGGCAGGCTGGCCATCGGCGCGTTGAGATTGCTCGACCAGAACTGGTTGTTGAGCGCGGTGAACAGCAGCGGCGCCGTCTCGCCGGAGATGCGGGCAATGGCCAGTAAAATGCCGGTGACGATGCCGGAAAGCGCGGCGCGGTA
This sequence comes from Mesorhizobium sp. WSM1386, assembly GCF_055901595.1. Taxonomy (NCBI): domain Bacteria; kingdom Pseudomonadati; phylum Pseudomonadota; class Alphaproteobacteria; order Hyphomicrobiales; family Phyllobacteriaceae; genus Mesorhizobium; species Mesorhizobium sp. WSM1386. The sequence goes on along the minus strand of NZ_CM148373.1, from coordinate 1,410,231 downwards.
GGCGACCGAGCGGATCACCACCCAGCGCGGCGCGCCGATCGCGGTGCCGGCTTCGCGCAAGGCGTTGGGCACCAAATTGAGCATGTCCTCGGTGGTGCGCACGACGACGGGGATGACCAGGATGGCCAGCGCGACGGCGCCGGCGATCGCCGAGAAGTGCCCCATCGGCCGGACCATCAATTCGTAGACGAACAGGCCGATGATGATCGACGGCGCCGACAAAAGGATATCGTTGATGAAGCGCACAACGGTGGTGAGCTTCGAAAAGCGGCCGTATTCGGCCATGTAGGTGCCGGCCAGCACACCGATCGGCGTGCCGACGATGATGCCGATGACGGTCATCACGATGCTGCCATAGATGGCGTTGAGCAGGCCGCCCGCGTCGCCTGGCGGCGGGGTCATTTCCGTGAAGACTGAAAGATTGACACCCGACAGGCCCTTGTAGAGCAGGGCGCCGAGAATGAGCGCCAGCCAGGCAAGGCCGATGCCGGCCGCGGCGACGCACAGCGTCATCATCACGCCGTTCTTGCGCTTGCGGCTCTGGTGAAGCGACGTGGCTGTCGACATCGGTTCAGGCTCCGGTGCGGGCGTCGATGCGCATCAGCATGTAGCGTGCGATGGCAAGGATCAGGAAAGTGATGACGAACAGGATCAGGCCGAGCGCCACCAGCGAAGACGTGTAGAGATCGCCGACCGCCTCGGTGAATTCATTGGCGATGGTCGCGGAGATCGTCGTTGCGGGCGCAAACAGCGACGTCGAGATGCGGTGCGCGTTGCCGATGACGAAGGTCACCGCCATGGTTTCGCCGAGCGCGCGGCCAAGGCCGAGCATGACGCCGCCCATGATGCCGATCCGCGTGTAGGGAATGACGACGCGGCGGGTCACTTCCCAGGTCGTGCAGCCGATGCCGTAGGCCGATTCCTTCAGCACGGGAGGCACCGTGTCGAAGACGTCCTTCGTGATCGAGGTGATGAAAGGCAGCACCATGATGGCGAGGATCATCGACGATGTCAGCAGGCCGATGCCGTAGGGCGGGCCGGCAAACAGGCTGCTGAGGCCGGGGACGCCGTGGAACACGCTTATGATAAACGGCTGCACCGTGGTCTGCAGGAACGGCGCCAGCACGAACAGGCCCCAGATGCCGTAGATGATCGAGGGAATGCCGGCGAGCAATTCCACCGCCATGCCGATCGGGCGCCGCAGCGGGCGCGGGCAAAGCTCGGTGAGGAAGATGGCGATGCCGATGCCGAGCGGCACGGCGATCAGGATGGCGATTGCCGAGGTGATGATGGTGCCGTAGATCGGCGCCAGCGCGCCAAATTTCTCCGTCACCGGATTCCAGCTTTCGCTGGTCAGGAACGAGAAGCCGAAGGTCGAGAGGGCTTGCCAAGAGCCGGCAAACAGCGAGATCGCGACGCCGCCGAGCAGCACCAGCACCAATATCGCGGCGGCGCGGGTCATTGCGTGGAAGATCGCGTCTGTCAGCGCAAACCGCCTGACGATGGCGTCGCGCGAACCTCGGATGGCTGGCAAGGCTTCCTGGACAGCGCTCATGTCAAGCTCGGCTCTTTCGAGTTGAAGGAAAAGGAGCGCCGCGGGCGCGGCGCTCCTCCAGAGATGTTACTCGCCGGCGTAGACGGGCTTGCCGTCGGCCTGGATGTCGGTCTTCCACGAAGCCTTGATCAGGTCGACGACGCTGTCGGGGATCGACACATAGTCGAGCGCCTTGGCGGTTTCCTTGCCGTCCTTGTAGGCCCAGGCGAAGAATTTCAGCGCTTCGCCGGTGGCAGCAGCGTCATCGGGAACCTTGTGGATCAGCACCCAGGTCGAAGCCGCGATCGGCCAGGTGGTGTCGCCGGGCTCGTTGGTGATGATGACGTTGAAGTTCTTGGCAGTCTTGAAGTCGGCGTTCGAAGCGGCAGCGCCGAAGGATTCGAGCGACGGCTCGACGACCTTGCCGGCTGCATTCACCATCTTTGAGTAGGACAGGTTGTTCTGCTTGGCATAGGCGTATTCGACGTAGCCGATGCCGCCGTCGGTCTGCTTGACGGTATTTGCAACGCCTTCGCTGCCCTTGGCGCCGACGCCGGTCGGCCATTCGACGGCCGTGTCCGAGCCGACCTTGTCCTTCCAGTCAGGCGAGAGCTTCACCAGGTAGTCGGTGAAGTTGAAGGTGGTGCCCGAGCCGTCCGAGCGGTGCACGACGGCGATGGCGGTCGACGGCAGGGTGAGGGTGGGGTTCAGCGCCTTGATCGCGGCATCGTCCCAGGTGGTGATGGCGCCGAGATAGATCTGGGCCAGCGTCTTGCCGTCGAGGACGAGTTCGCCCGGCTTGACGCCGGAGAGGTTGACGATCGGCACGATGCCGCCCATCACCATCGGGAACTGCACGAGGCCGTTCTTTTCCAGATCGGCATCGGACATCGGCTTGTCGGTGGCGCCGAAGGTCACGGTCTTGGCGATGACCTGCTTGATGCCGCCGCCGGAACCGATCGACTGGTAGTTGAGGCCGACGCCGGTGTCTTTCTTGTAGGTGTCGGCCCACTTGGCGAACACCGGATAGATGAAGGTCGAGCCGGCGCCTGAAAGGTCAGCTGCCTTTGCCGCGGAAAGGGTGATGGTGGACGCCGCAGCCATTGCAATCGCAACGGCCGCCGAGCGGATGAAATGTCTCATGTGGCCTGCTCCTGTTCGGAAGATGGTCTCTCGGCGCCATTTCTTGCCAGCGCCCGCTGAGGCCAATAGCCTCCGATTATAACAGTCGCATGACAGTTTCATGTCAGCCCGGTAACGCGTCGCCGGAGCCGGCAAAGGCGGTGGCGCGGCTGGTTCGCGAGCCGATCCGAGTTTGTCCCCGGAATCATGGGCTTGGGCCGTCCGCCGGGCGCAGCCACCGCCGGATTCGACGGGGCTTTCAAGGATGAAGAAAATCCGGACGGGAGTGCGTTGCTCGAGGCCAGAGCGTGTCGTGGCCGGGCCATCGCCGAAAACAGGTCCGTTGGGGTAGAGTGACGCTGTTCCTTGCCGGCGGTCGCTGCTCCCGCCCGTAACTGGATGAGCGGAATTCGATGTCGCCATTGTCCCGGCTAGGCACAGCCTTTGATATGGTGCGATCGCACCATAGCCATTGCACGCGGGGGTAGCAGGGAATCTCCTACTGATTCCCTCGGCTTGCGTCGTCAGATGCCGCGAATCCGCGACGCGGTGCTATCCCGCGTTGCGCTGGACCTGGCGGCTGGCGCCGACCCAGCGCTCGACCTTCTCCAAGAGGGCCCTGGGGCTGATCGGTTTGGGCAGATAGTCGTCCATGCCCGCCTCCAGGCACCGTTCGCGATCGCCCTTGAGCGCATGCGCGGTGACGCCGACGATCGGCACATGCGTGCCGGTTTCTTCCTCCAGCCGGCGGATCGCGGCCGTCGCTTCAAGACCGCTCATCTCCGGCATCGAGACGTCCATCAGGATCATGCACGGATTGAGCTTGCCGAAGGCGTCGAGTGCCTTGCGGCCGTTGCTGACGATCTCGAAGCCGTAGCCGGTCTCGCCAAGGATCTGGGTGAAGACCATCTGGTTCACCTCATTGTCCTCTGCCACGAGGATATCAAGCCTCTGTCCGTCACCGCCGACGGCGGGCAGCCTGGGACGAACCGCCGGCGGCTGCAATTGCGCGCGCTGCTCGGACAGCGCCAATTGCGGCCGCTGAGGCGCATTAGGCGCCTCGCCTGCCGATGGCTGGGCGGCGTGGCCAACCGTGGTGTGGCGATGGCGCTGGACGGTCGCGACCAGCGTTTCCAGCAGCACCGACGAGCGCGCCGGCTTGATCAGCTGTGCGTCGATGCCGAGATCGCGGTAGCTGGTGTTGGCGAGCGACTGGTCGACCGAGGTCAGCATGATGATCGGGGTGTTGGCGAGGCCGGCGGTGTTTCGCACGATGCGCGCCATTTCGGCGCCGCTCATCCCAGGCATCTGGTAGTCGAGCACGACGCAGTCGACCGGTACGCCATAGGCCGCGGCGGCGATCAGCACCTTGAGCCCCTCGGCGCCGCTTTCAGCCGCGCATGAATCGAATGTCCACGACGTCATCTGCTCGGTCAGGATTGCGCGGTTCACGGCATTGTCGTCGACGATCAGCACGCGAGCGCCGGTCACATCCACCGGCATGATGCGCTGCCCGTTCTGCTGTTCGGCGCTGGGCAGCGTCACCTCGAACCAGAAGGTCGAACCCTTGCCCTCGGCGCTCTCCACGCCGATTTTGCCACCCATCAGCTCGACCAGCCGCGAGGTGATGGCGAGACCAAGCCCGGTGCCCTCGTGCCGCCTTGTCGAGGAGGTGTCGACCTGGCTGAATTTCTCGAACACCAGCTTCAGCTTTTCCTCGGGTATGCCGATCCCGGTGTCGGTGACCGAGATCGTCAGTTTGGTTCCGGTCGGCATCCGTTCGCCGGTCACGTCGACCAGCACATGGCCTTCGTCGGTGAATTTCACCGCATTGCCGAGCAGGTTGGTGACGATCTGCCTGATGCGGCCGACATCGCCGATGAACAGGCTTCCGAGCCTCGGCTCGATGCGCACGATGAGTTCGAGATCCTTTTCCTTGGCGCGTGTCGACACCAGCGTCGCGACGTCCTCGATCGCCTCCGCGAGATTGAAGGGCGACGGATCGAGCACCAGCTGGCCGGCATCGATCTTGGAGAAGTCCAGGATGTCGTTGATGATGGTCAAAAGCGCGTTGCCCGATTTGACGATGATATCGGTGAACGTCTTCTGCTTTGGATCGAGATTGGATTTGGCCAGGAGTTCGGCCATGCCCAGCACGCCGTTCATCGGCGTGCGGATCTCATGGCTCATGTTGGCGAGGAATTCCGACTTGGCGCGGTCGGCGAGCACCGCACGCTGGCGCGCCTCACGCAATTCGGCCTCGCGCATCTTCAATTCGGTGATGTCGGTGGTTGATCCGATCAGATAGAGCGAACCGTCGGACGCGATCATCGCGCCCTTTCGGGCGAACTGGTGGCGCACGCTGCCATCGGCAAGCGTCACCGTCTCCTCGATCTCCTGGGTTTCGCCGGTGCGCAGCACGGCCAGGTCGCCGGCGACGAAGGCCTCGCCGTCCGGCCCGAAGATCTCGACGTCGGTCTTGCCGATCGCCTCTTCCTTGCCGAGACCGGTGAGGTCGCACCAGCCCTTGTTGACGTAGAACTGCCTGAGGTCGGAACGCTTGGCGTAGATCGACACCGGCACGTTGTCGATCAGGCTGCGGAACACCTCGTTCTCGCGCATGCTTTCTTCCAGCGCCCGCTCGCGTGCCTTGACATCGGTGATGTCGGTGCTGGAGCCGACAAGGTGCACCGAGCCGTCGCTGGCCACCAGGCGGCTCTTGCGCGTCATCAACTGCCGCACCGTGCCGTCGCGATGGGTGACCGGCTCCTCGACCTCGCGCACATTGCCGGTCGCCACGACATCGGCGTCGTCATGGCTGAAGCCTTCCGCTTCCTCGGCGCCGAACAATTGCCAGTCGGTCCGGCCGATGACGTCTTCCTTGGCGAGGCCGGTCAGCGCGCACCAGGCCTTGTTGACGAATTCGATGTTCAGGTCCTGCGCCTTGATGAAGGCGGCCACCGGCAGCTCGTCCATGACGTGCCGGAACAGATCGATCTGGCGCATCGAGTCGCGCAAGGCGGCCTCGCGGCTCTTGAGGTCGCTGATGTCGACGCGCACGCCGATGAACGTGCCGTCATCGGTGCGCATGTCGTAGACCTGGTACCAGCGTCCATCCGCATTGAGACGCTCATAGGAAGAATTTGGCAAACGGTAGCGCCTCAGCATGCCGTCGAGCCAGCGTTCGGTATCGACCGCATAAAGGCTGTCGACCACGGCATCGCCGCTCGAGCGGAAATAGCCGACCGAGTGGCCGAACTCCAGCGCCTCTCGGAAAGTGCGCCCAGGCTGCCAGTATGGCTTCAGTGCCGGCAGCGAATCCTGCAGCTTGCGGTTGGCGAAGACGAACTTGTCATCTCGGTCGTAGATGATGACGCCTGCCGGCAGCGATTCCAGAACGGTTGCAAGGTTTTTGCGGGCATCCTCGGCTTCCGTCTCGCGGCCCTTCATGTCGGTGACATCGACATAGGAAATGAGCCGCTTGCCACCGGCCAGCGATGCCAGTGAGGCGACCAGCGTGCGCCCATCATTGTGCGGCAATTGCCTGGAGCCGGCGACGCCGGCCTTGATCTCGGCTTCGCGCTCGGCGACATGGCGCTGCCAGGCAGTCTCGTCGGCACCGAAAGGATCGATGGCACGGCTGGCTTCCATCAGCTCGCGGAAGCTGGAGCCGATCCCGGCGCGGTTTGGATCGATCCTCCAGAAGTCATGGAAGGCGCGGTTGATCACCTCCGCGCGCATGTGGGCATCGAGGACGAGCACGCCGATCGGTATCGAATCGACCATCGTGCGAAGGTTGGCTAGGCTTTGCGAGGAAACGTCTTCGCCCTGTTTCGGCGCCATCTCCTCGAAGGCGGCGGCCAGCGCGGTGACGTTGCGGCCGATGCCGCGATAGCCGGCAAATTTTCCTTCGCTGTCGAAGCGTGGAAAGCCTGAGGTCAGCACCCAGCGGCAGTCGGCGCCGCCGCCCTTCAGCTCATAGACGAAGTCGCGGAACGGTCGGCGCGCCTGCATATCCTTCAGATGCGCTGCCGCGCTGCGATTGCCCTTCAGGACCTGGTTGAGGAAATCGAAGCGGAACCGGCCAAGCACATCGGCCGGATCGATGCCCGTCGCCGCCTGGTAGCCCTGCGAAAGCCAGGAGAAGCGCAGCTCCGCATCGGTCTCCCAGATCCAGTCCGAGCCGGCTTCGACAAGCTGGCGAAGCCCCTCGGCGCGATCCATGTCGGCAGTATGTGGCAAGGCGTCGCCATGCACTGCTGCCTTGCCGGGCTCGCGCTTGCCGCGCGCGCCGATTGCTTCGTCCGCTTCCGCCATGCTGTCCCCACCCCGAAAATCAAGGCCGAACCCTCCCTCCGCGGTTCGTCGGCGGAATGTGCCCGAGAAGCATTAACGATCCGCTAACCTTAACGAGCAACCGGACCGTTGTTGCTGCGTTGTTCCGTGCGGTTGCCGGGTCGGCCAACGCTGCGTTATAAGCGCCCGCAGGGGTGTTGCTTATGTCTGGACGGATAGGGCCTTTTTTGCTGGGCGTGGCGCTGCTTTTCGGCAGCGGCTGTTCGCGCAGCTATGACGGCACGGTCATCATCCCGCGGCCGCTCGATGCCAGGCGCTTCTGGGACCGGCCGCCACCCAATGTCGATTACGGACCGTCGCAGGTCGACAATGGTGCCTTTCCGGCGCCACCACAGCCGCCCGAACGGTTTTCCGAGCGCAGGGTTGTGAAGCCTGCCTTGCAGAAACGGCATCAAAGGAGGCTTTCCTCCCCGGCTCCGGCGTCTTCCGGCCCGGAAAAGCAGCTGGCGTGCAGGAATGTAAGCGCTCCAGGCCAACGCGTTCGCATGGTCTGCGACTAGGCTAACTTCTTCAGAAAGCGCCTGCCGGAACCCTACAGCAGATAGGACTCTATAGCGTTGCCGCGCCCTTCTTGGGTTCTTTTGCACCGAGCTTGTCGAGCGCTAGGCGAACCTGGCGCAGATCATCCTGCCAGCCGTCATCGTCGCCCATTGGGCTCTCCGACGCTGCCCGCTGCAGCCCGCGCGCCTCGGATTCGATCTTGCGCAATTCGGCGATCTTCTCGTCCTTGGTCAAGGAGCCGTCTTCGAGGATCTCCAGAACCCGCATTTCCCTGAACGTGGCCATGGCGTTGCTCCCAGCTGATGTCGATCACAACGCCGGGAGCAGGCACCTGTTCCAGCCGGATCGCGGCGGCCAGGATCGCGGCCAGGTAAGCGACAGGCTCATCGCGGCGGTCGGCCCGCCGGGTTCGAAACCGTCGCTATTCCACGGGGAAGAAGGCAGGGCCAACCACGCGCACCGACCGCTTGCTGGCCTCGATCGATTGCAACTGGGCGGTGCCCGGAGCCTCGCTGCCGGATCCCGGAATTGCCCCGACACTGCCGAGGTCCGGCTTTGGCTGCGGCAGGGGGATGATGGCATTGCTCATGTTCGTGGGCGTGACCGTCCTCGCTCTCAGTTCGGCTACCCGCTGGTGATAGCGCTTGACGTCACAGGCCTTGAAATTGGCATCCTCACGGTAGCGGAAAGCCGTCGGCAATTCCGTGTAAGGCTTGCGCGTATCAAGCGCGGCCATTTTTTCGGTTTCCAGACTGGCATCGCTCAGCGTGTAGAGGTCGACCGCCGGATCGTCACAGATGTAGCGGCATTGATCGGCCATATCCTTGAGATCGTCGTTGCCGGCGAATTGCGACTTGGGCGCCGGGAAGAAATATCCATCCCAAAGGCGCACGCAAAACAGCATCGTGTTGCCGCTGTACGTTGGCACCGCCGTTGCCGCCGCGGACTGCGCCTTCGGCGCCGGGCGCTGCTCCTTGCCCCGGGATGTGCAACCGAGCGCCACGAACTGTGCCTGCAGGCCCGAAATGTCCCGGCCGGAATTGGACGCGGCCGCGATCTGGCGCTGCACGTCCGACCGGTTCCTGGCAAGGTCGGCGCAAGCGTTGAAGAAACCTCCCGTCGCACTTTGCGCGGTGCATTTGCGCTGCCTCTCCAGACCCTGGATCGCCGCGAGCTGGCGGCGCAGCTGCGCCAGTTCCGGGCTCACGCCGCCGCCGCGGCCGGCGGAAAACAACTGGCCTCTGATCGCGCTGCAACTGTCCGCGTAGGAAGACGTTGTGCCGAGCGCAAAGGCGGTCACCATAGCCAGTGCGATCATCATGAGAAACCAGAAACGGGTCATCGGGACGACATGATACTTGTTGCGGATAGTCTGGAATCACGTTCTTTAGACTGATCTAACCTTTCACTAAATGAGCTTAGTCTAATATTTTAAGACTTTCGACCTAAGCAGACCTTCATTTAGTGTAATAGGACCACCTCTGTGAATTCGATATTACATTTTTATTTCAACATTGAGACGAACCGGAAACAGTGCGGCCCGATCGGTGAGCGCCAATGCTGCAAGGGCAGGACGCCAGGCGCGCGACTAAATCCGATACCTGACCTGAAACCTTTGCCTGGGCCGCGGCGTTGAAAGGCAAAGGAGAACGCTGATGTCGATCCACTTCACGGTATCGGAACTGACAAGAAACCTTTTTCATTCCCTCGGGCTTGACCATGAGGGCGCGCCACGGCCGCTCAATGCCGAGCAGAACCTGTTGCTGGAGTGCTATCTGGCCGGGCAAATTCCTGAATCGGCCTGGAGCGACTACGTCTTCGAGACCCCGGATCTGGCACGGCATGCCGAGGCGCGGCGCTTGAGCCATTGAGCCATTGAGCCATTTATCCCAAAAGCGCCGGGCTATTGAGCCGTTGGTCCCGGAGGGTACCGGCCAGAGGCATAAAGCCTGCCGGGCACCCTGCTTTCCGCGAGACGCCCCATTGGCGTCAGTATGGTCACCTAGCTTTTCGCTGTAAGGTCGGCGAAGGCAGCTCTTACTTCGGGGAGACCGATTGCAACTGCTTCGGGGAAACCAATTGCAACGTGAACACCTTGCCGCCAATGCCCTGTGCCAGCGTCGGCGAGAAAGTCAGGGGCGTGCAATTCTTGACGGCCGCGGTGGCCGCGTCGATGAAAGCCTGCCGCGCCTTGTCATCGCCGGCCACCTTGACGGCAGTCGCCCTTGGTGGACCGATCAGCGTGCCGTCGCGCTTGAAGCTGAAGCTCAGGGTTACGGTCGAATTCCCGGCATCCGCTGGGGGCGTCCAGCATGCCTGGATCGCGGCGCCGACATCAGCCATTGTATTGAGCGTCGCGGCCTGTGACGGGAGAAGGGTCCCGGCCAGCGTTCCAACGGCGATCATCAGCCTTGCCGCGACGCACTTCATTGCATTCCCTCATTTTACTGCCGGCCGGCATTCATGGCTGGCCCCGCTGTAAGGGATGTTAGAGCCGACGTTGGCAATGACAATATCTCGACGCAAAAGTTGATGCTTCGGCGTTGCTGAGTTTCGTGCCGCGATGTCCCGGCACCACCACCCCAAAAAGCAAAAGGCCGGCGCGGGGCCGACCTTTCCTTCCACCTCGGCGCCAGTACATCCGTGGTCGCGCGGTGAATTCCGGGCAGTAGACAGGGCTTTGGTTAACGAATCCCTAACTCTTGGCCTGCGACTTCACATGGGCGATATAGCCGCGCACGTCGCCGGCCGGCTCGGCGTAGGCCTTGCCGAGCTTCTTCTCGATCGCCGCCATGTACTCCCTTGTCCATCTGGGCAGCGCGTAGTCGATGACGGCCAAGAACTCGAGCGTCGCCGCCAGCCGGATGTCGGCGATCGACGGATGCTTGCCGCCGATGAACGGCTTGCCGTCCCTGAAGAAGCTGTGGAAGACCTCCAACGGCTCGGCGATTGCCGCCATGGCTGCCTTCTGCGCTTCGGACTTCTTGTCGGGATGGGCGTCGCTGTGGCCGACCTCGCCGGCATAGTGCGGGAAACCCAGCGCAGGATAGGTGGCGCGCGCCACGTAGGGGTAGAGGGTGCCGATCAGGTAGAACATGGCGCTGTCGACCATTGCCCGCTTGGCCGGGGCCGTGGGATAGAATTTCTCCAGCCCGTGCTTGTTGGCGAGATACTGCATGATGGCGCAGCTTTCCCAAAGCACGCCTCTGGGCAGCCCCTTGTCCTCGATCATCGGCGTCAGGTGCGCCGGATTGCGCGCCATATATTCGGGCGAGCGCGTGTGGCCCCAGGCGTCGGTCTCGGCGGCATCGAACCCGGCCGCGCGCGCGAAAACCCGCACCGTCATGTTGTTGACGCTCGGCTTCAGCATGCTGAGCTTCAGCCCCGGTTTCTTCGCCGGCTTGGCCTTGGCCTTCGCAGCGGGTTTTGCGGTGGCCTTTGCCGTCGGTTTCGCCGCTGCTTTGGCCGCCGCCTTTGGGGTCGTCTTTGCGGCCACCTTGGCCGCGGGTTTCTTCGCCTTTATTGTCGCTGTCTTGGCCATTTGTTCCTCCCTCTGTGTCCGTTCAGTATGGGTTCTTCGGCGCCCGGTCATCCGACAGGGTTGCGCGCGAACGCTCGACGAGCGCCTGGATCGCATCGGCGAGATGCACTTCGGCTATGTTGTAGTCGCCGCGCGCGACCCGCAGCCTGTGCGCTTCCATCAGCACGTCGGCATGGGTAAAGCCGGCCGGCGGCTCGAAGCGATAGGAGGCGAGTTCGATCAGCAGCCCGAGCGGATCCTCGAAGTAGATCGAATCCATGAAGCCGCGATCCTTGACGCCGCTGTGCTTGATGCCGCGCTCGTCGAGCCGAGCGACCGCCTGCAGGAAGGTGACACGCGATACGGAAAAGGCGATGTGATGGACACAGCCCGTATCGGTCGGCGTGCGTCGCTTCTCCGGCGTGCGGCTTTCGTCGGTGAAGATGGTGATCAGCCGGCCGTCGCCGGGATCGAAATAGAGATGGCTCTCCTTGGGCTTGTCGAGGTTGGGCTGCTCGAAGATGAACGGCATGCCGAGCACGCCCTCCCAGAAATCGATCGAGGTCTGGCGGCCGGCGCCAACCAGCGTGATGTGGTGGACACCCTGCGACTGCAGTTTCTGCATTGGCCCCTCCCGAGGCATCAGCTGCCCGTGCGGATCTGCCCGGCACGCGGCGTTCTGCGCGCCACTCGAGCCGTGCCTCAAGACCCAGAAGGTAATGCTAATGCAATCGGCTCCGCCGCGCCAGAAGCGGCGAACCCTAATGTTGGCACGCCGGCGAAACCGTTCCTGGTTGTAAAAGCCAGGGAAACGTTTTTAAGGATTGCGGTTATCAGCCCTAGCCAAAGCCGCGCTCGTAGCACCATGGCCGAAACCGCGATTACGCGACGGCCCTGAGCTCGGCCACGGCCAGCATCCCCACGCCGCCACATTCGGCGCATGCGATGGTCTTCCCCGGGCAGCTTGTCTGATGCGTCCCCTGCGGGCAGCAATGCCCTTTTGACGCAGACCATCTCGAGCAATCGAAAACCTTGCCGCCGCCATGGCAGCGCGAGCAAATAATCTTGACTGAGGACATCCCAACTCTACCCGACCCAAAATCCGCCATCCGCGGACGCTACCCGCATGCCAAGTAACAGAGATCGTTGCGCTTTCAAGCGTCGCGGCCTGACTTAAATTGGGTGGATTCGGCCATGCGGCCGCCGGATTTTCGCGGACTTTGCCGCTTCTTTCGGTGAACGCAACCCACACGGGTACTTTGTCAGAATGTGATCCGAAACTGTGGGAAGGAACGGCCGAGCCGTTGTTGCGCCGGACGGACCGCTGCACAGCAGTCTAAAAGCAAAAGGGGCCGGCATTGCGCTGGCCCTCCACTTCCACTTGGAGCGCGAGGTGGTCGCGAATACCGCCAAGGCTAGTCGAGAAATCTGATCTTCGTGAAGGACATCATCTCTCCCATCACGTTGCCGCTGTCATCGATCTGCTGCCCTTGTCCGACTGTAACGGTCACGCGTTTTCCCTTGTAGCGGGACGGCATCGCGGTTTGCTCGTTCCAGCTTCCGCACTCGGGAGCGGAACACAGGCCGACTTGCTCCTGCTTCCTGCGGTCGACAATGGTCAGATAGCAATTATCGCCACATTCGAAACCTCGAATGGTGCCGGTGATCTTCCTGTCCTTGGAGAACGACGGACTGCACTGGGCGATCAGGGACGCGGAAATGAGGAGCGGCAAAGCCAATTGTTTCATCCAGCCAACTTGCTGCAACAGGCCGTATAGCGCAAGCATCGCATCTGGCAGAAAATCCTTGGTACGCCCAAGGGGAATCGAACCCCTGTTCCCGCCGTGAGAGGGCGGTGTCCTGACCGCTAGACGATGGGCGCGTTCAAGAACCGGCGATATAGGCTGACGGCTGGGAAAAAGCAACTGGGGTTTCGGCTGCTTTGCCGCATCGGACAAAAAGCAGCTAACGCGTTACCGTTTGGGCTCGATCAGGTCCCAGAGATTGCCGTGCAGATCGGCGAAAACCGCCACCGTGCCATAGGGTTCGAAACGCGGCGCCTCGCGGAATTCGACGCCCTTCTCCAGCATCGCCGCGTGATCGCGGGCAAAGTCGTCGGTTTCGAGAAAGAGAAAAACCCGGCCACCGGTCTGGTTGCCGATGCTTTTGCTTTGTGCCTCGTCGGAAGCCTCGGCCAGAAGCAGCCTGGCGCCCTGGCCGTTGGCCGGCGCCACCGTGACCCAGCGCTTGCCGCCGCCGAGATCGACATCCTCGACGAGATCAAAACCCAACCGCCCGACATACCAGGCGATCGCCTCGTCATAGTTGGCGACGACCAGCGCAACGGTCGCGACGCGACGATGTTGGGCGAAACCCGTCATCTGTTGCGAATTGCAAAACGGCCGATCAGGCGGCGCTCCGCGATATCATAGATGAAGATCGCGCGGCCGCCGTCGGTGAGCTCGGCATCGATGGAGACGCGGTTGCCGGACAGCGACTGGCTCACCACCTTGGCCCCGACCGGCAGCACGATGTCGCCGCTGGCAAGCTCGCCGGCGGGGGTCTGGATATCGCCGGCCAGCGGCGGGCTCGTCGCTGGCGCGTTGCGCGCTTTGTAGACAAGGGCGCCGATCACCACCATAAGGGCAAGAAACAGCAGGCCGAGATTGATGCCGACGAAACGGACGAGTTTCCTGCGCACCTTTTCGACTTCGGGGTCGAGCGGCTTTTCCTGATCTTCCTCGGCGGTTGGGCTGGCCATGGCAAACATTCCGGAACGGTTTTTCAATGAGCGCTCATAGCGAAGAGGCCCCTCAATTGATAGAGGACGGATTGATGGAGGCACCCACCGTGCTGGTGGCGGGCGCGGATGCGGCGGGCCAGCGCCTCGACCAATGGCTGGCTGCCAGCCTTGGCCCGGACATGTCGCGCAGCCGCGTGCAGATGCTGATCCGGCAAGGCGCGGTCTCCATCAACGGCAAGCCGGTTGATGAAACCAAGCGCAAGATGCTTCCAGGCGAAAGTGTCTCGGTCGCCATGCCGGAGCCCGAGCCGGCCGAGCCGCGGGGCGAGAACATCGCGCTCGATGTGCTCTATGAAGATGACGCCCTGATCGTCATCAACAAGCCGGCCGGGCTTGTCGTGCACCCCGGCGCAGGCAACTGGACCGGCACGTTGGTCAATGCGCTGATCCATCACTGCGGCGAGAGCCTTTCCGGCATTGGTGGCGTGCGCCGGCCGGGCATCGTCCATCGCCTCGACAAGGAGACCAGCGGCGTCATGGTGGTGGCCAAGACCGACCGCGCCCACAAGGCCCTATCCGAAGCCTTCGCCGATCATGGCCTGACCGGCGATCTCGAACGCGCCTATCTGGCTTTGGTCTGGGGCATACCGCAAAGGCCGACCGGAACGGTCGACGCGCCGCTCGGCCGCGCCGCCGACCGGGTGCGCCGCGCCGTGGTGCCGGAAGGCCGCGACGACGCCCGCCACGCCGTCACCCATTTTGCAGTCAAGGAGCGTTTTGGCGAGAAACAGCAGGAGTTCGCCACCGCAAGCCTGGTCGAATGCCGGCTGGAAACCGGCCGCACCCACCAGATACGTGTCCACATGGCCCATATCGGTCATCCGGTGATCGGCGACCCCGACTACGGCCAGGCCTTCCGCACCAAGACCAACCGGCTGCCCGAACCGTTGAAAAGCCAGGTCAAGGCATTTTCCCGGCAGGCTTTGCATGCCTGGCTCCTTGCATTTCGTCATCCCGATACCCATCTAACGATGAGGTTCGAGGCGCCGATACCGAGGGACATGGAGGAACTCGTCGGCGGCTTTCGCAAGTTCTGAACCTGCCGACGACAGGCGTTGAGCCAGCCACCAAAAACCTGACTGACATTGTTCACTTCAGCGTGACACACCGTTTCGTGTTGAACAAATGCTGTCTTTTCTGGTTTTGTTCCTGTATATGATCCGATGTCGCGGGCGAGCCTTTTGGTGCTCGCGTCACATGCCCGCCGCGTTTCGGGGGCATCACTCCAATAGAGAGGGGGCGCTATCATGGCCCAGTCACTACCCAGTATCGTTTCCGGCGAAGGCGGCCTCAGCCGCTACCTGGAAGAAATCCGCCGCTTTCCCATGCTTCAGCCGCAGGAAGAGTACATGCTCGCCAAGCGTTATGCCGAGCATGAAGACACGTCCGCCGCGCACAAGCTCGTCACCAGCCATTTGAGGCTCGTCGCCAAGATCGCCATGGGCTATCGCGGCTACGGCCTGCCGATCGGCGAAGTGATCTCGGAAGGCAATGTCGGCCTGATGCAGGCCGTCAAGAAATTCGAACCCGAGCGTGGCTTCCGCCTCGCGACCTACGCCATGTGGTGGATCAAGGCCTCGATCCAGGAGTACATCCTGCGCTCGTGGAGCCTGGTCAAGATGGGCACGACCGCCAACCAGAAGCGCCTGTTCTTCAACCTGCGCAAGGTGAAGGGCAAGATCCAGGCGCTGGATGACGGCGACCTAAAGCCAGACCAGATCGCCGAGATCGCCACGCGGCTCAACGTTTCCGAAGCCGAAGTGGTGTCGATGAACCGCCGCCTGTCCGGCGACGCCTCGCTCAACGCCCCGATCCGGGCGACGGAAGGCGAGTCCGGCGAATGGCAGGACTGGCTGGTCGACGACCACGAAAGCCAGGAAGAGATGCTGATCGAGCAGGACGAGCTGGAAAACCGGCGCGGCATGCTGTCCGGCGCTCTGGCCGTGCTCAACGATCGCGAGCGGCGCATCTTCGAGGCGCGTCGCCTTGCCGAGGAGCCGCTGACCCTGGAAGAGCTGTCGGCCGAGTTCGACATCAGCCGCGAACGCGTGCGCCAGATCGAGGTGCGCGCCTTCGAGAAGGTGCAGGATGCGGTCAAGGCCGCCGCCAAGCGCCAGATGCAGGCGTTGCGCACCATCGAGGCGCAGCCGGCAGCGTAAAGCCGGGTTCGGCAACAAGGTCAAAAGGCGGCGTCAGGAAACTGGCGCCGCCTTTTTCATATTCGGCTGGCGGTTGGCGAAAACCGGGACCATGGCCAATCTCCCCCCTTGCGGGGGAGATGTCCGGCAGGACAGAGGGGGGTGTGAAGGAACGCTACTTTTCGATTTCAGCCATCTCCGGCCGGACGTCAGTTTAGACGGCCAGCTACAATTGGTTGAAAGGTCATGTGGGAGATCGGCAGTTTCACCGGCGGTGACGCACAAAAATATCCCTCAAAGCCCATCCAGCGGAAACTTCAGATATCGCCGGCCATTGGCCTCCGGTTCCGGCAGCCGTCCGCCGTTCATGTTGACCTGCAGCGCGTGCAGGATCAGCCTGGGCATCGGCAGGGACCGGTCACGCGCCTCGCGCAAGGCGACGAACTCGGCCTCGCTGTGCGCGGCGACCAGATGGATGTTCGTGGCCTTCTGCGCGGCCACCGTGCTTTCCCACAGAGGCTCGCGGCCGCCCGCCTGATAATCATGGCCGACGAAGACGCGCGTTTCATCTGGCAAAGCCAGGATGGCCTGGATCGAATGCCAGAGCCGCAAGGCGCTGCCGCCGGGAAAATCCGCCCGCGCCGTGCCGCTGTCAGGCATGAACAGTGTATCGTGGATGAAGGCGGCGTCGCCGACCACATAGGTGATCGACGCCAGCGTATGTCCGGGCGAGAACAGCACCTTGACCGGAAGGGTGCCGATCCGGAAGGTTTCGCCCTCCCCGAACAGCCTGTTCCACTGCGAGCCATCAGCAGGAAAATCCGGCCAGTTGTAGATTGCCTTCCACAGGTTCTGGACATCGACGACCCTGTCGCCGATCGCTGTCGGCGCCCCGGTCTTCTCCCTCAGGTAATGCGCGGCGGAGAAATGGTCGGCATGCGGGTGAGTGTCGAGGATCCACTCCAGCTCCAGCCCGTTTTCCCTCATGAAATCGAGCAAGGCATCCGCGCACTTCGTACCCGTTGCGCCGGATTTCTCGTCGAAGTCGAGGATCGGGTCGATGATGGCGCAGCGCTTCGTGGCCGGATCGGCGACGATATACTGGATGGCCCCGGTCGGCTTGTCATAGAAGCCCCTGACCTGCGGTCTTGCCAAAGCAATGTCCAAACCCAGCTCCCAACCCAACGCCGCGGCAGGAATGATTTTCTCCGCCGAACCCCGACAGAGGCATGCTTGTCCACCCCCACTGGCCAGTCAAGCATGACGTGGCCCGTAGGGGTGAAAAAGACGAAAAACGTTCCGGCGCCTGTTCAGGCCGATGGCTGCTTGGTCTTCCTGAGATAGGGCAGGATGGTTTCGTAGGCGCCGAAACGCTTGATCGCATCCTCGTTGGAAACGGCGGCCGTGATGATGACGTCCTCGCCCTGTTTCCAGTTCGCCGGCGTCGCCACTTGGTGCTTGGCGGTCAGTTGCATGGAATCGACCGCGCGCAGGATCTCATCGAAGTTGCGGCCCGTGGTCATCGGATAGGTCAGCACCAGCTTGATCTTCTTGTCCGGCCCGATGACATAGACCGAGCGCACCGTGGCGTTGTCGGCGGGTGTGCGGCCTTCCGACGTCTCGCCGGCGCCGCCTGGCAGCATATCGTAGAGCTTGGCGACTTTGAGATCCTTGTCGCCGATCAGCGGATAGTTCACGGAATGGCCGGTCGCCGTCTTGATGTCGGCCTGCCATTTGTCGTGGCTTGCAACCGGATCGACCGAAATGCCGATGATCTTGACGTTGCGCTTCTTGAACTCGCCTTCGAGCCCCGCCATCGTGCCGAGCTCGGTCGTGCAGACCGGAGTGAAGTTCTTCGGGTGGCTGAACAGGATCGCCCAGCCGTCGCCGATCCAGTCATGGAATTTGATCACCCCTTGGGTGGTCTCGGCGGTGAAGTCCGGTGCGATATCGTTGATACGAAGGCTCATGATCTATCCCTACCCTTGACAATGCCGCAAACCCGCTGCCGCGGCCCGACACCTTTTTAGCACTCCCGGCAGCGCCGACAAAATGCTTATACCTGCCAGCTGCAGCGCTGGCGGCGAAAAAGATTCTGTCCTCGATGGAAATTGCGGCAGGATTTTCGGATGTCCCCCGAAGTCGAAGCTGTCTCTGCCGGAGACAGGTCTGCATGAAACAACAGATCCGGCGCGCGATGCCGTTCAACCGCGACTTGCTCAGGCCTTGTTGACCGCCAGCGTCGCCGTGAGATCTTCCATGCGCTGCGCCAGCGCGCCGAGCGCATTGGTCAGCACGCTGTCGCTCTTGTCGGCCTTGGTCAGCGCCTCGTCGCGCGTCTTGCGCAAGGTCAGCACTTCGCTTTCCATGCCCTTGACGCGTTTCTGCAGCTCGGAAAGCTCATCCATCACCATGATCCCGGCCATCACGGTCAGCCGCTGGTCGCCGATCTCGCCGAACGAGTCCTTCAGGTGTGAAACATAACGGTCGAAGCGTTCGGCAAGGTCGATCAGATGCTCTTCCTGGCCCTCGTCGCAGGCCATGCGATACTGCTTGCCGTCGATTGAAACCGTGACCTGTGCCATCGGGCCAGCTCCTATCTGTCCAACACGGCGCGGATGGTTTCCATGGCGGTTACCAGCCGTCGCGAGACTTCCTTGTTGGCGTCTTCCAGCCGTTCGGCGCGTGCTTCGGAATTGTCGAGTTCCTGCGCCAGCCGCGAGCGGTCGGCATTCATCCGCTGCACCTCGGCCTCGGCTTCCGAATAGTCGCGTTCGTGCTCGAGCTTGGCCGCGACGGCGTTTTCCAGCCCCTCCATGGCCTTGCCCAGCCTGGCGATCACTTCCTTGAGCGTGGTTTCCCCGGTCATGGCGTTCGTCCTGTGCCCTGCCCATCACCGAATCGTTCGCGTTCAGAACGCGTTATATCGGAAACATTAGGCACCGGGTGAAGGCGACGTCAACAAAGCTCTCGCGACTGTCCCCCGCTAACGCTAATGTAGGCCCGCCGTCGGCATCACAAGACCGGCAAATATGCACCCGATTTGTTGACTAAAAGCCCGCGCCTGCTATGTGTCGCGCACCCTTTTCAAGGGCTCTCCCAAGCCCCAAACCCCCATTTCTGGAGGAACCATGACGTCGCGTGAACAACATGACCGGATGGCCAATGCGATCCGTTTTCTCTCCATGGACGCCGTCGAAAAGGCGAATTCCGGCCATCCCGGCCTGCCCATGGGTTGCGCCGATATCGCCACGGTGCTGTTCACGCGCTTCCTGAAATATGACCCCAAGGCCCCGCACTGGGCCGACCGCGACCGTTTCATCCTGTCGGCCGGCCATGGTTCGATGCTGCTCTATTCGCTGCTTCACCTGACCGGCTACGAGGACATGACCCTCGACCAGATCAAGCACTTCCGTCAGCTGGGCTCGAAGACGGCTGGCCATCCCGAATACGGCCATGCCACCGGTATCGAGACGACCACCGGCCCGCTCGGCCAGGGCCTCGCCAATTCGGTCGGCTTCGCGCTCGGCGAGCGCATCATGAATGCCGCCTTCGGCAACGACCTCGTCGACCACTACACCTACGTGCTGGCCGGCGACGGCTGCCTGATGGAAGGCGTTTCCCAGGAAGCCATCGCGCTGGCCGGCCACCTCAAGCTCAACAAGCTGATCGTCTTCTGGGACAACAACAACATCTCGATCGACGGCCCGGTCTCGCTCGCCGACAACACCGACCAGGTCGCCCGCTTCCAGGCCTCCGGCTGGAACGCCAGCCACATCGACGGCACGGATCCTGAAGCCATCGCCTATGCCATCGAAGCCGCCCGCCATTCCGACAAGCCGACGATGATCGCCTGCAAGACGACGATCGGATTCGGCGCACCGACCAAAGCCGGCACCAACAAGGCGCACGGCTCGCCGCTTGGCGCCGACGAGATCGCCGGCGCGCGCAAGTTCTTCAACTGGGACTCGCCCCCCTTCGAAATCCCGGCCGACATCCTCGAGGCCTGGCGCACCGCCGGCAAGGCTGGCGTCAAGGCACGCACCGATTGGGAAGGTCGCCTCGCCAAGGCCGACGCCAAGCTGAAGGCGGAGTTCGAGCGTCGCACCAGCGGCAAGCTGCCGTCCAATTTCGACGCCGTCATTGCCGACTACAAGAAGAAGCTCTCGGCCGACAAGCCGAAGGTCGCCACCCGCAAGTCTTCGGAAATGGCGCTCGAAATCATCAATGGCGCCGTGCCCGAAACCATCGGTGGCTCCGCCGACCTCACCGGCTCCAACAACACCAAGACCAGCCAGACCAAGAACATCACGCCGGACGATTACGGCCAGCGCTATGTCCACTACGGCATTCGCGAGCACGGCATGGCCGCCGCGATCAACGGCCTGACGCTGCATGGCGGCCTCATCGCCTATGGCGGTACCTTCCTGTGTTTCTCCGACTATGCCCGCCCCTCGATGCGGCTTGCCTCGCTGATGGGCATCCGCTCGATCTTCGTCATGACCCATGATTCCATCGGCCTGGGCGAAGACGGCCCGACCCACCAGCCGGTCGAGCATATGGCGGCGCTGCGCGCCATCCCGAACCACAATGTCTTCCGTCCGGCCGACGCGGTGGAAACCGCCGAATGCTGGCAGATCGCCCTTGAATCGGAGAAGACCCCGTCGACCCTGGCGCTGACCCGCCAGAACCTGCCGACGGTGCGCACCGAGCACTCGGACAAGAACCTGAGCAGCCAGGGCGCCTACGAACTGGCCGCGGCCAGCGGCGAGGCGGCGGTGACGATCTTCGCCACAGGTTCCGAAGTCGAGATCGCGCTTGGCGCCCGCGACTTGCTGGAGAAGCACGGCCACCCGACCCGCGTCGTGTCGGTGCCTTGCTTCGAACTGTTCGACAAGCAGAGCGATGACTATCGGAAGAAGACGATCGGCAACGCGCCGATCAAGATGGCGATCGAAGCCGGCATCCGCCAGGGCTGGGATCATCTCATCGGCTCCGACGGCATCTTCATCGGCATGACCGGCTTCGGCGCCTCGGGCACCATCGAGCAGCTCTATCCGCATTTCGGCATCACCGCCGAGGCGGCTGCCAAGGCGGCGGAAGCCCGCCTGCACGGCAAATAACCGATTGAAGTGCCCAGGCCCACGAAACTGCGTTCGCCCTTTCGTGGGCTGGCCTAACCTAATCGATTTAAATCCATGCCTCGAATGGCTGGATTCTTCGGCCGTCCGCCGCTATGAAGCTGCGGACCAAATTACCTTCCAACTCCCAGGGAGAGAAACATGACCGTCAGAGTTGCCATCAACGGATTCGGCCGCATCGGCCGCAACATCCTGCGCGCCATCCATGAGTCCGGCCGCAAGGACATCGACGTCGTCGCCGTCAACGATCTCGGCCCGGTCGAAACCAACGCGCACCTGCTGCGCTACGACAGCGTGCACGGCCGCTTCCCGCACGAGGTGAGCGTCGATGGCGACCAGATCACCGTCGGCAAGGAAAAATTCAAGGTCACCGCGATCAAGGATCCGACGCAGCTGCCCTGGAAGGAACTCGGTGTCGACATCGCCCTCGAATGTACCGGCATCTTCACCGCCCGTGACAAGGCCGCCGCGCACCTAACCGCCGGCGCCAAGCGCGTGCTGGTGTCCGCACCCGCCGACGGCGCTGACCTCACCGTCGTCTACGGCATCAACCACGACAAGCTGACCAAGGACCACATCGTCATCTCGAACGCGTCCTGCACCACCAACTGCCTGGCGCCGCTGGCCGCCGTGCTGCACGAGACGGTCGGCATCGAAAAGGGCATGATGACGACGATCCATTCCTACACTGGCGACCAGCCGACGCTGGACACCATGCACAAGGACCTCTACCGCGCCCGCGCCGCCGCGCTCTCGCAGATCCCGACCTCGACCGGTGCCGCCAAGGCGATCGGCCTCGTGCTGCCCGACCTCAAGGGCAAGCTCGACGGCATCTCGATCCGCGTGCCGACCCCGAACGTCTCGGTCGTCGACTTCAAGTTCATCGCCAAGCGCGCAACCACGGTGCAGGAAATCAACGAAGCGGTGATCGCCGCCTCCAACGGCAAGCTCAAGGGCATTCTCGGCGTCACCCATCACCCGAATGTCTCGATCGACTTCAACCACGATCCGCGTTCCTCGATCATGGCGCTCGACCAGACCAAGGTGATGGATGGCAACTTCGTTTCGGTGCTGTCCTGGTACGACAATGAATGGGGTTTCTCCAACCGCATGGGCGACACCGCGGTCGCCTTCGGCAAGACCATCGCCTGATCGAAGGTCCGTCTTCGCAAGACCCTGAAACGCCCGGCTTCGCCCGGGCGTTTTTCATTTGCCGGAGCCGCAACGGCTAGCCGCCCGAAAATCAGCGGCATAGGCCAAAAAACCACCCTCCCGCCTTGCACTGGCCATGCCTTCGCCCCACTCTCCGTTGAATCGGGAAAGCATTACAGCGCCACGCGTCCTCGGACGCGCAAAGGACGCTGTAACACTTTGACTTGGCGCATGATCCTTTCCGAAATCGATCCCGATTTCGGGGTCATGCGTCAGGAATTCGAGGGGCAAATCACGGATGGAGCATGCGATCTATCTCGTCACGCTGGTCGGCACAGCGCTTGTCGTCGCCGCCGCGTTTTCGAGCCTGATCGCCTTCCGCTTCGGCGCCCCCCTCCTGCTTCTGTTTCTCTGCATCGGGCTCGCCACCGGAACCGACGGCCTCGGCATCGAATTCGACAATGCCCGCGTCGCCTATTTTGCCGGCTCACTGGCGCTTGCCGTCATCCTGTTCGATTCCGGTTTCGGCACGCCGCTCAATGCCTTGCGGCAGGCGGCGGGGCCGGCGCTGTCGCTGGCGACCTTCGGCGTGCTGCTCACCACTGGCCTGTTCGGGGCCGCCGCCTACTATCTGCTCGACCTCAGCTGGCTGGAATCCTTCCTGTTGGGAGCTGCCGTCGCGTCCACCGACGCGGCTGCGGTGTTCTTCCTGCTGCGCGCCGGCGAGATCAATTTGCGCGAGCGCGTGCGCTCCACGCTCGAGGTGGAATCCGGCACCAACGACCCGATCGCCATCTTCCTCACCATCACGCTGGTCGAGGTCATCGCCGCCCATGCCAATCCTGAAACCAACGTCCTGATCACCAACCTGGTGCTGGGTTTCCTCGTCAACATGGGCCTCGGCGCCGTTGTCGGTGTGCTCGGCGGCCTCGGCATCGTGCGCCTCGTCGACCGGCTCAATCTCGACCATGGCCTGCTGCCGATCTTCGTGCTGACGCTATCGCTGATGGTTTTCGCCGCCGCCGGCGCCATTGGCGGCTCGGGCTTCCTGGCGGTCTATCTTGCCGGTCTCATCGCCGGCAATTCCGACATCCGCGCCGTCACCATCCTCAAGCGCTTCCAGGATGGCATGTCGTGGCTGGCACAGATCATCATGTTCCTGATCCTCGGCCTGTTCGCGACGCCCTCGCAATTCCCCGCGATCATGCTGCCGGCGATAGCGCTTGGCCTGTTCCTGATGTTCATCGCCAGGCCGATCGCGGTCTGGCTCTGCCTGATCCCGTTCCGCTTGCCTCGCCCTGAGGTCGCCTTTGTCTCCTGGGTCGGCCTGCGCGGCGCGGTTTCGATCCTGCTGGCCATCACCCCGCTGCTCGGCGGACTGGAGAATGGCCGCACCATCTTCAACGCCGCCTTCATCATCGTGCTTGTGTCGCTGGTCATCCAGGGCTGGACGGTCGGCCCGCTGGCGCGTCGCCTTGGCCTCATTGTGCCGGCGCGCCTCGGCCCGCTGGACAAGGTCGAGCTGGAATTGCCGGGGTCCGCCCACCACGAGCTGCTCGCCTATCGCGTAGCACAAGGCAGCCCGGTGGCACGCGGCGAGCGCATTCCGCGCTGGGCGCGGCCCTCGCTGGTGCTGCGCGACGGCCGCTCGATGCGCTTCCAGGACATGGGCCGGCTCGCCGCCGGCGACCAGGTCTACATCTTCGTACCCGACCGCTATCCGCGCCTGCTCGACAAGCTGTTCGCCAGCCGCGCGGTCGTCGATCCCGAGGACGCCGATTTCTTCGGCGCCTTCGCCGTCGACCCGGCGCGCTCGGCCGCCGAACTGGAAGCCGCCTACGCGCCGGGCCTGACCGAAGCGGAGCAGAAGCAGACCGTCGGCGCGCTGGTCACCGCGCGGCTCGGCGGCCATGCCGAATATGCCGACCGTGTGCTGATCGGTCCGATCGAGCTGATCGTCAGGGATGTCGATGACAAGGGCAGGATCACCGGGCTGGGTCTCTCCTTCGAGCCCACCGCGCCGGTGGCGCGGGTGCCGGTCTTCCTCAGTGCCGGCGAGATCGTCGACCGCCTCGCTGCCTTCATCCGCGATTGGCGCAGACCGGTGGTACCGCAGGTGGCGGCAAAGACAGATGACGCCCCTGAGCCGCCGGTCGAAAAGGCAGCGACAGGAAGCTGACCGCGGCGCTCGTTTGCGCCTCCCTCATCCACGTCGGCGCTGTCTTCACGGACTGTGTGCCCGCCCGCCTCAAAATTTCGTCCCGAAGCCAGCCCAAGTCTTGCATCGTAGCCGATGCGGGGTATGGTCCCGGCGATTTTTCGAGGAAAGGGATCGGCATGGCTGCCTTCAGGACACTGGACGACATCGGCAACATCAGCGGCAAGCGCGTGCTGGTGCGCGTCGACCTCAACGTTCCCGTCGCCGGCGGCAAGGTCACCGACGCCACCCGCATGGAGCGCATCGCGCCGACCATCGCCGAGCTGTCCGGCAAGGGCGCCAAGGTCATCCTGCTCGCCCATTTCGGCCGCCCCAAGGATGGCCCCTCTCCCGAATTCTCGCTGGAGCCGATCGCGAAAGCGACGGCGCAGGTGCTCGGCCGTCCCGTCGGCTTTGCCTCGGACTGCGTCGGCGACACGGCGGGAAGCGCGGTCGCTGCAATGAACAAGGGCGACGTGCTGCTGCTCGAAAACACCCGCTTCTACAAGGCCGAGGAGAAGAACGATCCGGCCTTCACCGAACGGCTCGCCGCCAATGGTGACATCTTCGTCAACGACGCCTTTTCGGCCGCGCATCGCGCCCACTCCTCGACGGAAGGGCTGGCACACCTCTTGCCAGCCTTCGCCGGCCGCACCATGCAGGCCGAACTCGAAGCATTGGAGAAGGGCCTGGGCAACCCGGTCCGTCCGGTCGTCGCCATCGTCGGCGGCGCCAAGGTCTCGACCAAGATCGACCTGTTGATGAACCTGGTGAAGAAGGTCGACGCGCTGGTCATCGGTGGCGGCATGGCCAACACCTTCCTCGCCGCGCGCGGCACCAATGTCGGCAAGTCGTTGTGCGAGCACGATTTGGCCGCGACCGCCAAGCAGATCATGATCGAGGCGGCCGAGGCCGGCTGCGCCATCATCCTGCCGGTCGACGGCGTCGTCGCCAAGGAATTCAAGGCGGGCGCTGCCTGCGAAACCGTCGCCATCTCGGAGGTGCCGGCCGACGGCATGATCCTCGATGTCGGCGAAAAGACCGTGACGGCCGTCGGCGAATGGATCGACCGCGCCGCGACGCTGGTCTGGAACGGCCCGCTCGGCGCCTTCGAGATCGCACCCTTCGATCACGCCACGGTGGCCGCGGCCAAGCATGCCGCGGCGCGCACCAAGGCCGGCAAGCTGGTCTCCGTTGCCGGGGGCGGCGATACGGTGGCAGCGCTCAACCACGCCGGTGTCGCCGACGACTTCACCTATGTCTCGACCGCCGGCGGCGCGTTCCTGGAATGGATGGAAGGCAAGCCGCTGCCCGGCGTCGACGTGCTGAAGCGGTAGGCATTCCAGGAAAAACGGGCAATCCGATCAACTCGGCGAGAGCCGGAGAGGCGGCCCGGGACTTTCAATCGATTCGAGCTTTCCGATGCCATTCCTTTGGCGGTAGACTTCCGTTATGCGCGGAAGAACCCCTTCAGGAGGAAGCAAGTATGAGCGAACGTCTCGAAGACATTGCCGCCGCGATGGTGGCGGGCGGCAAGGGCCTGCTGGCCGCCGATGAAAGCTCGGGCACGATCAAGAAGCGCTTCGACGTCATCGGCGTCGAATCGACCGCCGATAGCCGCCGCGACTACCGCGAGATGATGTTCCGCGCCAAGGACGCGATGACGAAGTATATTTCCGGCGTGATCCTCTACGATGAGACCATCCGCCAGAAGGCCGCCGACGGCACGCCGCTGGTCGACATCATCAAGGCTTCAGGCGCCATTCCCGGCATCAAGGTCGATGCCGGCGCCAAGCCGCTGGCCGGCTTTCCCGGCGACACCGTCACCGAAGGCCTCGATGGCCTGCGCGAGCGGCTTGCCGACTATTACCAGCTCGGCGCCCGCTTCGCCAAATGGCGCGCGGTGATCGACATCGATACCGGCAAGGGCGTGCCCTCGGCCAGCTCGATCGCTGCGAACACCCACGCCCTCGCCCGCTACGCAGCGCTTTGCCAGGAAGCCGGCATCGTGCCGATCGTCGAGCCGGAAGTGCTGATGGACGGCGCCCACGACATCGACACTTGCTACGAGATATCGAAGGCGACGCTGATCAAGCTCTATGACGAACTCCACGCAGCCCGCGTCGTGCTCGAAGGCACGATCCTGAAGCCCAACATGGTCCTGTCGGGCAAGAAGTCAGGCACGGTGGACAGCCCTGAGGAAGTCGCCGAGAAGACCATAAAACTGTTCCGCCAGACGGTGCCCGCGGCGGTGCCGGGCATCGCCTTCCTTTCCGGGGGCCAGGAGGACGAGGAGGCGACCGCAAACCTCAGCGCGATCAACGCCATCGGTCCGCACCCGTGGAAGCTGACCTTCTCCTACGGCCGCGCGCTGCAGGCCGCCCCGCAGAAGGCCTGGAGCGGCAAGGCTTCGAACGTCGCCGCCGGCCAGGCCGCCTTTACCCACCGCGCCCACATGAACCACCTTGCGGCGCTGGGTAAATGGAAAGCGAGCCTCGAACAGGCCGCCTGACCACATCTTTTTCGTCTTCCTTCAAACCCGGGCCGCCGCGCCCGGGTTTTTGTTCGTGGCATGCCGGGCTTGGGACGGCGCGTCTCCATCCTTATCTCCTTGGCGGCGATGTCGGTTTTCGCTCGTCCCGAACGTCCTTGGGATGCAGACAGGGAGAGATACATGCATCGCAACAAGGTTGTTTCACGCGAAGACTGGTTCCAGGCGCACAAGGCGCATCTGGCTCGCGAGAAGGAACTGACGCGGCTTCGTGAGCGCGTCGCGGCCGAGCGGCGCGGACTGCCGTGGCTGAAGATCAGGAAGGACTATGTCTTCGAGACCGGGCAAGGACCGAAGAAACTGGCCGACCTGTTTGGCGCCAACAGCCAGCTGATCGTCTACCATTTCATGTTCGGTCCGGGCTGCTCGCATCATTGCGAGGGCTGCTCCTTCCTTGCCGACCACATCGACGGCGCCAATCAGCACCTCAAGCACCACGACGTGTCGCTGGTCGTGGTCTCGCGCGCGCCGCTGGCCGAGCTTCTGCCCTACAAGCAGCGCATGGGCTGGAAGTTCGACTGGGTGTCGTCCTATGCGTCGGATTTCAACTTCGACATGCAGGTCTCCTTCACCGACAGGCAGATCGCCGCCGGCGAAACCACCTACAATTTCGAGACCCGCCCCCGCACCTCGAAGGAACTTCCCGGCACCAGTGTTTTCTACAAGGACGAGACCGGCGACATCTTCCTCACTTTCATGTCGCGGGCCCGCGGCGGCGAGGCGCAGATCGGCACCTATCACTATCTCGACATGACGCCGAAGGGCCGCAACGAGAACGGTCCCTATCACGGCCTGATGGACTGGGTGCGGTTGCATGACGAATATCAGGACAACCAGGCCGGCAAGTCCAACTGCTGCGACTGAAGGCGTTCACCTCGGCCCGAACATGCGCTAAGCCTGCCTGATCATTTCACGGTATCGCCATGCGCTTCCCGGCCCTTCTCACCTGGCTCGCCTACCCCGTCTACGTCTGGCAGGGCTTGGGCGTGCGCCGTCGCACCACCCGCATGCTGCCGGCGCAGGGACCGGTCATGCATGAAATATCAGGCGAAGCACCTGCGATCTCGCTGCTGGTGCTGGGCGACTCCTCGGCCGCCTCGGTCGGCATCGGCAATTCCGAGGACGGGCTTGCCGCGCAACTCGCCGTGATGATTTCGCGGCGCACCGGCCGCACGGTCCGCTGGCGCGCCGCCGGCTTCAATTCGGCGACATCGGGCCAGGTCCGCGATCATGTCCTGCCCAATCTGTCGGCCGATCCGTGGACGCACATCGTGCTGGCCATCGGCACCAACGACACCAAGAATTTCCACTCGGTGCCGCGCTTCAAGAAGGAGTTCGGCGGCCTGCTCTACGGCCTGCGCGCCAAATGGCCGGAGGCGCGCGTGGTGTGGTCGCCGGTGCTGGAGTTCACGCGGGCACCGGCGATGCCGTCGCTGCTCGGCAAGATCCTGGAAGTCCGCGCCACCGCGATGAACCGAATGGGCGAGCGCCTGTGCCTAGAGCGCGGCGCGGTGCCCGCACCTCGCCTGCCGATCACCGATCCCGAGGCCGGCTTTGCCTCTGACGGCTTCCACGCCTCGGAGGCCGGCTACCGGGCTTGGGCCGAGCATCTTGTCGGCCCTGTGATCGCCGGCTGAACGCCAACCGGGTAGGCTCTGTCTTGGCCGCCCTATGTCAAATGCCCGAGCACGGCGGCCAGCGAGATCGCGGCCATGGCGAGCAGCGCCAGCTTCCAGAAATCAGCCCGTCGCTTGAGCCCGGGCCAGCCGAGCGGCTTGATCAGCTGGATGACCATGAAGCCGATAATGACAAGGGCGAGGAATTTCGTCATGCCGCCTTTGACCAGCAACGTGGCTGGCTGTCAAAGCGGATCGTCCGGTCTCCGGGAAAGAACCGGCGCCGCGATCCCGAACCGGGACGAGGCGCCGGCCTTGAGCACGCAGCGGCCTATTTCAGCGGCTTCAGCCCAGCCTCGATCGAAGCGCGCATTGCTTCGAGGAATGGCGGCAGGGCCAGGCTTTCGCCCAGCGTCTCCAGCGGCTCGTCGGCGGTGAAACCCGGCCCGTCGGTGGCGATCTCGAACAGGATGCCGTTCGGCTCGCGGAAATAGAGCGAGCGGAAGTAATAGCGCTCGACCTCGCCGCTCGACGGCAGGCGGAATTCGGCCAGGCGCGCCGTCCACTGATGCAGCGTCTCCTGGTCCGGCGCCCTGAACGCAACGTGATGGACCGCACCGGCGCCTTGCCTTGCCGGCGCGACACCTGGCTGCACCAGGACATGCAGCTCCGCCGCCGGCCCACCCTCGCCCATTTGAAAGACGTGAACCTGGCCTTTCGGCGACGCATACTCCCGCGCCTTGCGCATGTTCATGACCCCCCTCACCACCGCCTCGGTGTTGGTGATGTCGGGGACACTGATGACGATCGGTCCGAGCCCGCGGATCTGGTGCTCGGCCGGCACCGGACTTTGCGCCCAGGAATGACTGTCGCCCTTGCCGCCATCGCTGACCAGCCGCAGGCGCTGGCCCTCGGGGTCTTCGAAATCCAGGCTGGCATAGCCGCCAATCTCGGCGATTTCTCCTGTCGCGATCATCTCGCCGGTCAGGCGCTGTTTCCACCAGGCAAGACTTTCCCGGCTGCCGACCCTGAGGCCGGTCCGCACGATGCTGTGCGTCCCGCGCCGCTCGCTCCCGACCGGCCAGTCGAAGAAGGTGAGGTCGGTGCCCGGCGTAGCCTCGCCGTCAGCGTAAAAAAGGTGGTAGGCCGACGTGTCGTCCTGGTTCACCGTCTTCTTGACCAGCCGCAACCCCAGCACCTTCGTGTAGAAGTGAAGATTGCCGGGCGCGTTGGCCGTGATGGCGGTGAGATGGTGGATTCCTGTCAGTTGCAGGCTCATGGGTGTCTCCCTGTTGTTGGGGGGAATTTTCTCCTTCCATATCGGAACGGCAGCCATGACGCTGAAGGCCACGCGCTCCGACAGTCCGTCGCCGCTGATTGAACAACGGCAGATTGATTTTCCCCTAATCAGTGAACAATCCGCTGTCGGTAAGCTGGTCGGAAGCCGTGGTCCCAAGAACCACACCCCGGCGACCCGCGCCCGTCCGCGCTATTGTCGTGCGCCTGCCATCCTCCTGACAGACTGCTGTCAGGAGGGGTATGCGATACTGCCTCCAGTCAGAGAGAGGAGAATAGTCATGAACGGGTTTACCATTCTTCGCGGCGTGCAGCACTATGTCGGCAAGGTGCGGACCATGCGCAACGAAATCCGCACCCAGCGCTTCATGAATTCGCTGCCGGCGGACATCCGCAAGGATATCGGCTGGCCGGACATGTGTGCCGATCGTCGCCATCGCGGCAATTGAGACAAGATTTTCGAGACAGCGCGTTGGACATGGGCGCGTCAACGCCCAGATATATCGCGACATGCATGAAAACAAAGTCCGGCGCTAAAGGGATGGAGCGAGCTTATGCCTGATCGGAAGACAATCGGCTTTCTGTTCATCGAAGGCTTCGCCGACTGGGAATATGGCTTGCTGGCGGCCTCGGCGGTGGAATGGTTCGGCGCCCGCGCCGTCTCGCTGACGCCTGAAGGCAAGCCGGTAACCGGAATCAGCGGTTTTCGGCTAACGCCCGACCGCTCCGCGAGTGTCGATGAGAATGCAGATCTCGATGCCGTCGCCGTAATCGGTTCCGATCAATGGGCGGGCAAGGCACAGCCGGATGTCGCAGGACTGCTTACGGCCGTCGCGTCCCGCGACGGCGTCGTTGGCGGCATCTGCGCCGGGACGCTTGCGCTGGCCCGGGCCGGCCTGTTCGCGAAGGCCAGGCATACCAGCAATGGCCGCGACTGGATCAACCGCCACGAAGCCGGTTATGCCGGCGACATCAACTACCAGGACGTCCTGCATGCCGTGGCCGACGGCAGGATCGTTTCCGCGCCGGGTTCGGCGCCCGGCACCTTCGCCCTTGCCTTTTTGCAGACGCTCTACCCCGAAAAGGGCGGCGATCTCGCGCAGATGCGGGGGCTGTTCGCCAGGGAGTATGCTGAAGCCTCCTGACAGTATGCTGTCAGGAGCTGCGTGCGATGGTGGGATAATGCGCATGGCCGGCCGAGAGGACGATCGATGAAAAGCTGGAACGACAGGCTGAACACGCCGGGCGTCAACGGCGTGAAACCAACGCCGCGCACGATGGGAGACGTCGTCGAAGGCCAGCCGATGCTGGTGCCGACGGCGCGGCAGGTCGACGATTTCATCCGTTCCATTCCCCAAGGGGTCGAGATGGACGTGCGCGCGTTGCGCACCGCGCTTGCCGTCGAACATGGCGCCGAAGTGACATGCCCGGTCACCATAGGCTATCATCTGCGCACCGTTGCCGAAGCCGCCAGGGAGGACCTCGAACGCGGCATGACGCTGAGCGACATCGCCCCGTTCTGGCGCGTGCTCGATGCGAAGACGCCGACAACGAAAAAACTGTCCTTTGGCGCGGAGTTCGTTGCCGCGCAGCGCAAGCGCGAAGGGCTGAAACCTTAATGCATGTCATTTGGAAGTGGATCCTGTCCGGGAGCCACTGCATGCAGGGAGCAATTCCGGTGTGGAACGGTTTTCCGTCCGGAATTGCATCAAGACAAAGAGTTGGAGCACGTCGCCGTTTCCATGAAACGGTGAACTGCTCCGGGAAAAACACTGGGGAAGCAAACGATGCGCCGCGCCGACAGGCTCTTTCAGATCGTGCAGCATCTGCGTGGTGGCCGTCTGGTCACCGCCCAGAAGCTCGGCACGTGGCTCGAGGTTTCCGAGCGAACGATCTATCGCGACATAGCCGACCTGCAGTCGACCGGGGTGCCGATCGACGGCGAGGCTGGCGTTGGCTACATGATGAGGGAGGGTTTCGACCTTCCGCCGCTGATGTTCACGCGTGACGAGATCGTGGCGCTGGTTGCCGGCGCGCGCATGGTGCGCGCCTTCGGCGGCGCCGCCATGGCGCGTGCCGCCGACGAGGCGCTGGTCAAGATCGGCGCCGTGCTTCCCGATGCCGAGAAGGACCGCATTGCCCGCACCGAGATCCACACGCCAATGTGGGTGGTCAGCGATGCCGCCCGCGAGGCGATCGACCTGATCGAGCGCGCGGTGGAAAAGCGCCAGGTGCTGACCATCGACTATTCGGACGAGGCAGGGCGCGGCACCGCGCGCGATATCCGGCCGCTCGGCCTGTGGTTCTGGGGCAAGGTGTGGACGCTGGTCGCCTGGTGCGAGATGCGCGACGACTTCCGCGCCTTCCGCATCGACCGCATCGCCTCGGTGGTCATCGCCGGCCGCATCTTCAAGCCGGAGCGCGGCAAGCAGCTCGCCGACTTCTACCGCGCGGTGGAACGCAGCGAGGACTACGGCATGGCGCCGGACCGCGCCGCGCGAAACTGACAAAAAAGCCCGCTCGAGCGGGCCTTTTTGTCGTCATGTTGCGGGCGCTCATTCCTCGTCGCCGAAATCCTCATCCTTCGACTTCAGTGCCGAGAGCTTGGCGAACACGGCGTTGGCATCGAGTTCGGCGTCCTCGTCCTTCGGCTTCTCCGGAGCCGGCACCAGCCGCTCGGTCAGGGCCGCCGGCAACAGCGTGTCGCCGACCGGCTGCGCCTGTTCGCGGCCACGCGAAGCGCGGTTGACCTCCATGTCGAGGTCGATCTGCGAGGCAAGGCCCAGCGTCACCGGGTCCATCGGCTGCAGGTTGGCCGAATTCCAGTGCTTGCGTTCGCGGATCTGCTCGATCGTCGACTTGGTGGTGCCGACGAGGCGCGAAATCTGCGCGTCCTTGAGTTCGGGATGGTTGCGCACCAGCCACAGGATGGCATTCGGCCGGTCCTGGCGCTTCGACAGCGGCGTATAGCGCGGGCCTTTGCGCTTGGATTCGGGCACGCGAACCTTGGGGTCCGAAAGCTTCAGCCGATGGTTGGCATCCTTCTCGGCGCGCGCGATCTCGTCGCGGGTCAGCTGGCCGGTCATGATCGGGTCCATGCCCTTGATGCCTTGCGCCGATTCGCCATCGGCGATCGCCTTGACCTCGAGCGGATGCAGCCCACAGAACTGCGCGATCTGCTCGAAGGAGAGCGCGGTGTTGTCGACCAGCCAGACGGCGGTCGCCTTGGGCATCAGCAGCGTATTGGCCATTTTTAAAAATCCTTCTCGTTCGCCCGCGTTCCCGCGCGGGCGGTGGTTTAGAGCCACCAAAATGGGAAATTCGCGGCCTGTATAACCGTTCCCTGCCCGTTTCGCAACGTTTTTGGATACACTCGCCGGAAACCGCGAACCGGAGGCTAACGGAACGGCTCGGCGCCCTTGAGCAGCGCCACCGGCCGGGTCTGCTGGCGGGTTGGCGTCACCACGCCTCACGCGGCAACCGCCGGCCAAAGTGGCATGCTGAAAAGTGGGGCAAGCCCGCCGCCGCCGAAATCGCAAAATGGCTGGCCGGCCGCTTTCTCGGCCCCAAAAAGACAAAACCCGCCGGACAGTGTCCAGCGGGTTCGGAACCGGAGACGGGTAACGTCTCGACGGCTCTACTTCCAGGCGTGAGCCCGGCCCTGCGGCCGGGTCGCGCTTGAAGTCAAATCGCCTGACGGGCGATCCGTTCGATGTCGCCACGGTTGATGCCGAGGTCGCTGAGCTGACGTGCGTTGAGGCGGTTCAGTTCACGCACGGTCTCGTTGTACATACGCCAGTTACGGAAAGCGCGGATCGGGTTCATGGTAGTCCTCCAAATGGGGTGTTCGTTTCGATGATGCTCAAATAGTCATCATCGAGGGCGACTTGAATGGCTGATTTTGCATAGCAATGATGCAAATGCTGCATTGCAGCATTAAGCTCTTGTTCATCTTGTAGGCAGGCGGACGCGCAGGCCCAGGACGCAGAGATACCGGTCAGGCAGGCATCACCGAATGTCGATACACCTTATTCAACAGCCTGCTAGCCGACGTCGAGCACGATCTTGCCGATGTGCTCGCCCTCTTCCATCCGCTCGTGCGCGCGCCAGGCTTCGCCAAGGGGGAAGATCATGTCCATGACGGGAGCAACCTTGCGTGTGCCAAGCAGGGGCCACACCTGCGCTTCGAGCGCCGCCGCGATCGCCGCCTTGAATTCGACGGTACGCGGCCTCAGCGTCGAACCCGTATGGGTCAGCCGCTTGACCATGATTTTCGAAAAATCGGCGCTGGCGACAGCACCGGCCTGCACGGCGATCTGGACGATGCGGCCCTCGACCGCCGCGGCCTCGTAGTTTCGCTGGACATAATCGCCGCCGACCATGTCGAGGATGACATTGGCGCCCTTGCCATCCGTCGCCTCCTTGACCGCCGTGACGAAATCCTCCTCGCGATAATTGATCGCCCGGTCGGCACCGAGCTTCAGGCAGGCGTCGCACTTCTCCTTGCTGCCGGCGGTGGTGACGACATAGGCGCCGAAGGCCGAGGCAAGCTGGATCGCCGTGGTGCCGATGCCGGACGAGCCGCCATGCACAAGCAGTGTCTCGCCCTTTTTCAGGCCACCGCGTTCGAACACATTGTGCCAGACGGTGAAGTAATTCTCCGGCACCGCCGCCGCTTCGGTGTGGGTGAAGCCGGCCGGCAGCGGCAGCACACTGCCGGCATGGACCTTGACATATTCGGCATAGCCGCCGCCCGGCGTCAGCGCGCAGACCCGGTCGCCGATGCGCCAGCGCGATATCTCGTCGCCAAGGGCGGCGACTTCACCCGACGCCTCGAGGCCCGGCAGGTCCGATGCGCCGGGCGGTGGCGGATAGGCGCCCTTGCGCTGCTGCACGTCGGGCCGGTTGACGCCGGCGGCATGCACCTTGATCAGGATCTCGCCGGGACCGGGCTGCGGCACGTCGCGCATTTCCGGTTTCAGCACCCGTGGGCCGCCCGGCTCCGAAATCGCGATCGCCGTCATCCTTGCCGGAATTTTCTGTCCGCTCGCCATGAAGTTTCCCGTCTTTCCTCGCCGCATTCTTACCGGCTGTTTGCATCGACACCCCCGCCCTATGTATGCTCATTGCCAAATCAGGCAAATGGCCAATCTGGTGTGGCGGAGGAGGAGCAACGATGGCGATCTTCGACGACGAACCCAAGAAGAAGGCGCGCCCGCACGAAATCGGGCAGGATCTGGCGCTGCTGTCCGTCGGTGAACTGTCGGAGCGGATAGGCATCCTGCGCGACGAGATCGCCAGGCTGGAGGCGGAACTCAAAACCAAGGACAGCACCAAGTCGGCGGCCGAGGCACTGTTCCGCCGCGGATAATCCGTCAGCGGCACGGGCCGCCGCCGAAAAGCCCGAATGCGACTGTCTTCAGACCCTGTCACCCGTTCCAGAGTCCAGCCGGATCAAAAAATGCTCGCATCCTACAGACCGATCCTTTCCCTGCTTCGCGGCACCGCCTTCCTGCTGGCGGCATCGGGGCTGCACGGGCTGTTGCTGCCGCTGCGCGGCCAGGTGGAGGGCTTCTCGACCGCATCGCTCGGCCTGATGGGCACGGCCTGGGCAGGCGGCTTCGTCACCGGCTGCTTCTTCGCGCCGCGCATCGTGCGCCGTGCCGGACATGTGCGCGCCTTCGGCGCCTTTGCCGCCTCCGGTGCCATCGTGGCGCTGCTCACCGGTCTCATCATCGACGAATATGTCTGGATCCTGCTGCGCGCCTTCACCGGCTTCACCATGGCCGGCGCCTTCATGGTCATCGAGAGCTGGCTGAACGAGAAAGCCACCAACGAGAACCGCGGCACCGTCTTCGGCCTCTACATGATGGTCACCTATGCCTCGATCATGGGCGGACAGATGATCGTCGCCGGCGGCGACGTGAAGTCGGCGTCGCTGTTCATGATCACCGGCATCCTGTTCTGCCTGTCCTTGATCCCGACCGCGGTATCGACGGCGTCGCACCCCAAGCCGCTGCAGGACGTCAAGCTCGACGTCAAAGGGCTTTACGCCAACTCGCCGGTCTCCGCGATCGCCTGTCTATTGATCGGCATCGCCAATGGTGCCTGGGGCACGCTCGGTGCCGTCTATGGCGCCCGCATCGGCATCTCCACGGCGGAAATCGCCTTGATGATGAGCCTCGTGGTCGTTGCCGGCGCCGCCATGCAGCTTCCCGCCGGACGCCTGTCCGACAAGACCGACCGTCGTTTCGTGCTGGCGGGTGCCGCCTTCGGCGCGGCGCTCGTCGCGCTCATGATCTTCGTGTTCGAACCGCGCTCCGGTGTCTTCGTCATCGTCTTCACCGCAGCCTACGGCGCCTTCGCCTATACGCTCTATTCGATCGCCGTCGCGCATGCCAACGACCACGCCCGGTCGGAGGATTTCGTCAAGGTATCGGGCGGGCTGCTGCTGCTCTACGGCTTCGGCACCATGATCGGGCCGTTGCTGGCCGCGGCCCTGATGGGCTGGATGCGTCCGGAGGGCCTGTTCCTGGCAACCGCCTTCGCGCATCTCTGCCTTGGCGGCTACACGCTGCTGCGCATCAGCCGCCGCGCCCCGGTGCCGATCGAAGGCCGTGACGCGTTCAAGACCCAGCCGGCCGACCGCTCCGTGACGCCGGAAGCACTGCGTCTTGACCCAAGAAGAAAAGCAGAAGCAAGCAGTTGAGATTCGAAAGACTTTGCCCCACAAATAAGCGATGATGTTTTCCGACGCCTTCATGGCGATCGCCGACCCCAATCGGCGCCACCTTCTGGAAGAACTTCGACGCGGCCCGAAGACCGTCAACGAGTTGGCAGCCGGGCTGCCGGTTTCACGCCCGGCCGTCTCACAGCATCTGAAAGTTTTGCTCGACGCCGGTCTGGTCCATGCCAAGGCCGAAGGCACGCGGCGTGTCTATACAGTAAGCAACGCCGGCTTCCTGAGACTCAACATCTGGCTCGATCAATTTTGGGAAGCCTGATTTTTTGATGTGCTTGCCGGCTTCTCGTCCTTCAGTTGCCGGAGCTTAAAAAAGCGCCAAGCAAATCGAGCAGCACCCCGGTCCCGTGCTCACGTGTGTCCGACGTGTCGTGACCGTCGAGGAAAGCACCCTGCTCGGTCAATACCAGCCGCGTGCCCTTGCCTTCGGCGCGAAGTTCGATCGTGGCCAGCGATACCGAGATGCGGGTTGCGCCGAACAGCATGTCATAGCTGTAGACGATGCGCTGGTCCGGCACGATGTCCTGATAGGTGGCGGTGTAGACGTGGATCGGCCCGTCCTTCGGCCCGCCGGCATTGACCTCCTTGCCGCCGACGCGAAAGTCCAATTCAAAACGGCCGGGCATCGGGTTGTTGGGATCGGTGAACCAGCGCCGCTTGGCGTCCGGGTTGCTGAGCGCGAAGAAGACTTTCGACGGCGGCGCCGGATAGAGGCGCTCGATGACGAAGGTGGAGTGGACAACGGATCGTTCGGTCATGGAATGCGTCCTTGTTGGTCAGCTGGATTGGTTCTGTGGAATGAAACCGCCGCAGCGGTGGTCCGATCTGCTTTTGCCGGGCATCAGGTGCCTCCTGCCTGGTTTCAGCTTTCGGCGAGAAAGTCGCCGAGCCGATCCAGCCGGCGCTCCCAGGACAGACGTCGCTCGTTGATCCAATGTTCGGCCGCTCTCAAGGCTTTCGGCTCGATCTGGCAGGTCCGCACCCGCCCAACCTTGCGCGTGCGCACCAGCCCGCTTGCCTCCAGAAGGTTCAGGTGCTGGACGACGGCCGACAGCGACATCGCCAGCGGCTCGGCCAGCTGGCTGACCGAGGCAGGGCCGCGCGACAGCCGGTCGACCATCTGCCGCCGCGCCGGATCGGCGAGCGCCTGGAACATCAGGTCGAGCTGGGCGGGATCGTGCAGCATCGCGGTCAGCCGTTATTGTAGGGGAAGAGCTTGAAGTAGGGCTGCGCCTCCTCGATCACCCTGCTGAAGGCGGGGCGCTGCAGCAAGCGGTCGTGATAGCCTTTCACGGCCGGGTATTTGTCGCCGAACGGCTCCACCTTGTTGGCATAGAAGAGCGCCGGAGAGGCCGCGCAATCGGCCATGGTGAAGGCATCGCCCATCGCCCAGACCTTCGACTGCATCTCCTGCTCGACGATGGCGTAGGAATTGCGCAGCTGGTCGCGCGCCTGCTCGACGCCGAACGGATCGGTCTTGTCCTGCGGCCGCAACCGGTCGCCGACGATCTTCTGCATCGGCTCCTGCACATAGAAATCATAGAAGCGATCGGCTTGGCGGACCGCCAGCGCCTGGTCAATATCGGCGGGAACGAGTTCGACCGGCCCTGGATAGTGCGCGGCCAGATATTCGACGACGATGGTCGATTCCAGCACCGTGCGGTCGCGCGTATCGTCGCGCAGCGCCGGCATCTTCCCGGTCGGCGAAATCTTCAGGAAGGTGCCCCGCGAGCAGGCATCGCCGAGATCGACGATGACTGGCGTGAATGGCGTGCCGTTCTCGTAAAGCGCGATCAGCGGCTTCCAGCAGAAGGAGGCCAGAGGATGGAAGTGAAGGGTCAGGGACATTCTTTTCTCGTCCGTTTCTGGTTTATCGGAGGCCGGATGCTCGCGCCTTTAACACTGAAGCGTTTACTTAACTATTGCGGCAAGCTTGTCCGTCAAGGCTCGCCCGGGACGTCTCAATTGGATCGGATATGCGCGACAATGGCGGCGGCGATCGCCGGCCAGTCTTGCGGATGCATCTCGTGGCCCCCGCCTTCGACGCGCAGGAGTTTCGCGCCGGCGACCGCCTTGGCGAGTGCCTCGCCATGCTCGACCGGGAAGATCGGATCGGTCGTGCCGTGGATGACCAGCAGCGGCGCCGTCATCTCGTGCAGGCGGCCGTTCCATTCATCACTTCCCTTGAGCAGGAAGTGATTGGTGGCGCTCAGGAAACCACCGGAACGGTCATAATCCCGTTCGATAAAGTCTCTCATTCCGGCCTCGTCGAAGGGATGCGCCGTGCTGGCGATCGCCCTGATATCCCGGACCATGAAATCGATCACCTGGCCGCGATCCGACCAGTCGACACCAGCGCCCTCGGCCGAATGCTCGGCGTAAGCATCGCTCATATGCGGCAGATGCGAGGTGTCCATGCCCATCGGCGAGCTGCTGATCACGATCAGCGACGCGACACGGGAGGGATGCTTGAGCGCCACGCGTTGCGCGATCATCCCGCCCATCGACATGCCGGCGACATGCGCCTTGCCGATGCCATGGCTGTCGAGGACACCGATCGCATCATCGGCCATGTCGTCGAATGTGTAGGGCGGCTCGCCGGGCGGATATTTGGTCGAGCGGCCGGTATCGCGATTGTCGTAGCGGATCACGTAGAGGCCGGCATCGGCGACTTTCCGGCAAAGCGCCTCCGGCCACCAGAGCATCGAGGCCATCGCGCCCATGATCAGCAGCAGCGGGGGATTTTCAGGATCGCCGAAAGCTTCGGATATGATCTCCGGGCGATTGATCGTCGTCATCGTATGGCCTCCCGATCCGATTGCATTTTGCAATCGGTTGCACCATAATAAAACTGATACGATAATGCAACTGGTTTTGTGGAGAGAATCGAATGAGCCTTGATCGCCGGTCCGGCTGTCCGATCAACCTGTCGCTGGAAGTGTTCGGCGACCGCTGGAGCCTGATCATCCTCCGCGACATGATTTTCGGCGGCAGGCGCCATTTTCGCGAACTGCTCAACGGATCGATGGAAGGCATCGCCTCCAACATCCTCGCCGACCGGCTGAAGCGGCTGATGGAATTGGGCATGCTGACCAAGGCCGACGACCCCTCGCACAAGCAGAAGGCGATCTACAGCCTGACCGAGATGGCCATCACGCTGGTGCCGATCCTTGCCCATCTCGGCGCCTGGGGTCGCGTCTGGCGGCCGACCAGCGAGGAATTGTCGATCCGCGCCGAGCTTCTGGAAAAGGGCGGACCGCCGATGTGGGAAAAATTCATGGACGAGTTGCGCCATGAGCACCTCGGCGAACCGGCCGCCCCGACGGCCGGCCCATCCGTGCGGGCGACCCTGCAAGCGGCCTATGAGGCCGTCGTCGCCAGCAAGGCGCGCGCCGCCAGCCCGGCCGCGTGACCAACTATTTTCCCCGTTGAGAGGCCGCCTCTGCTACAAGAGGCGGAAAACGCACTTTACGGGATTGGACAGGCTGTTGGTTGAGAACTCCAGGGATACGGCCCGCGCTCGCGCCGATCTGCGCTTCAAGAAGCAGGAAGAAGCAGCGACCGTCCGCCAGAAGGCGATGGCGGAATACGTCGCCGAGAGCGACGCCCGCAAGGCCAAGACCGACAAGCTGCGCGCGCTGCGGCTCGCCAAGGAAGCCGAAGACCTTGCCAACGCGCCGGCAGTGCCCGCCAAGAAGCCCGCCCGCGCCAAGAAAAAGTAACGCACGACGCCGCCAGCAGCTTCGACCTGGTTCTGAACCGAACGATTGTCGATCGCATATCGGGTCCATCTCGCTCCACGGCCGTCCATCACACCGCTTCACGAGAAGCAATTTCAACCGAAAGCGGGATTGCTTCATCCGGCTGGCGGTCGAAGATTGACTCATTTCAAACAGGAGACTGCAATGACCGCACTGCCGCTGGAAAAAGCCAATGACATCATCGCCGCGGCCTTCGCCAAGGGCGCTGATCTCAAGCTCAAGCCGCTTGGCGTCTCGGTGCTCGATGCCGGCGGACATCTGGTCGCCTTCCAGCGCCAGGACGGCGCCTCGTTCCTGCGCCCGCAAATGTCGGCCGGCAAGGCGTACGGCGCGCTGGCCATCGGCATGGGTTCGCGCAAGGTCGAGGCCTTCGCCAAGGAGCGCCCGCATCTCGTCGCCGGCATCTCCGACGTGTCGGGCGGACGCGTGCTGCCGGTGGTCGGCGGCGTACTGATCCGCGACAAGGCCGGTGCCGTCATTGGTGCCGTCGGCATTTCCGGCGATACGTCGGACAATGACGAGGCAGCGGCCATCGCCGGCATCGAGGCGGCCGGCTTCACCGCCGATCCTGGCTAAGGATCGGTCCTAGTTGACGTTGATGTCCCGGCTGGCCGACCGCATCGACACCGCGAACCCGGCCAGCACATCGAACAGCGCGATGATCATCAGCGTGAAGAAGATGGAGTGCGCCGCGCCCTTCACCAGCAGGAACTCGACCAGGAAGGCGACGAAGACCAGCGTCGACAGGAGATGATCCATGATCGAGGCGCTGGTGGTGCGTGCCGACTTCACCATTTCGAGGAACAGGAAGATCAGCCCGATCAATATCATCAGGTCGCCGAGCGTCATCGAGAACACCCCGCCCGACATCATGCGGAACGAGAACACCTCGCTCGCCCACGGATCGTCACCGCCGCCGAAAATTCCGAGCAGTCCTAGATTGTAGAGAATGAAAGGCACGATCAAGAGCGGGACGGCACCGAACATTTGGCGTCTCCATATGGGGCACCTTCTGTAGAATGCGCCGCAGGCACGCCGTCAAGATTTTTCGTGCAAAGCCGCAAACACGGTCGAAGACCGGATGCAACAACCCTGTCAGCCGGTTGTCCGGCTGACAGGGTTTCGGTTCTAGCGCTTGGTTTCAGTTTTGGCGCTTGAATTGACCGGCGCGAACGGCGGCGCCGATGACATTGAGGATGATGTTGCCTGCCGTCATCGACGTGATCTCGTTGATATCGCGTGCCGGCGCGATCTCGACGATGTCGACGCCGGCCACTTCGCCCTTGGCGAACAGCCCCTTGATCAAGTCGATCGTCTGGCGATAGGTGACGCCGCCGGGCGACGGTCCCTCCACCGCCGGCATCACGGCCGGATCGAGACCGTCGGCGTCGATCGTGAGGTAGTAACGGCCGCCATCGGGAATGCGCTCGAGCAGGGCCGCCGTGCCGATATCCTGCCACTGGCCAGCGGTGATGATGTTGGAGCCGTAGGCCCGCGCCGCTTCGACTTCTTCCATGCGGGCGCTGCCCTGGCCGCGAATGCCGAGTTGGAAGATCGCGTCGATATGCGCCATTTCGGATGCCCGTCGGATCGGGCTGGAGTACCCTTCCTTGACGCCGTTGACATTGTCGCGCCAGTCGAGATGGGCATCGATCTGCACCAGCGTGATCGGCCCCTCGCCATCGAGCGCCCGGAAGATCGGGATCGGAATGCCGTGGTCGCCGCCGATGGTGATCGGCAGCGCGCCGGCGGCGCGTATCTTGCGGATTGCCGCCTCGGCTCTGGCGTAGTGCCCGGTGGAATCGGACGCTTCGCCCGGCACGTCGCCGACATCGACCACCTTGACGTCCTGCCCGTCGAACAGGGTGCCGCCAATGTCGAAATCATAGCGATCGAGCCCAAGGCTGATACGTTGCGAGGCACGCCGCACCGCGGTCGGCGCATTGGTCTGGTCGTTGATGGTCTCGTCGATCGTATAGGGCGCGCCGTAAGGCATGCCGATGATGGCGACATCGGCACTCAAACGGTCGAGATCCTCGACCAGCGGAAAGTCCAGGAATGTCTGGAAGACGGTGCGCGGCGTGACGGTCAGCTTGGACATGGGGTCTCCTCTGTTGCCTCGCCTTCGCCATCATCCGCGGCTCGAGCGGCCGGGTCCCGGGTGTTTCAGCCACATGAAATAGTGGCGACGAAAGCGTTCAAACCCCAGTACAGCACCGTCGCTCCGGTGAATATCGCCACCGACGGCCTTGCCTTTGGCATAGGGCGAAGGCCATGCCGGCCCGGACGCCCTCCAAACGCAAAAAGACCGGCCACTGGCCGGTCTTTTTTTGCAACCAAAACCGTGGGAAAAGCTGGTCTCAGCTTTCCTTGGGGGTCAGCACCTGGCGACCGCGATACATGCCGGTCTTCAGGTCGATGTGGTGCGGGCGGCGCATTTCGCCGGAATTCTTGTCCTCGACATAGGTCGGGGCCTTGAGGGCGTCGGCCGAGCGGCGCATGCCGCGCTTGGACGGAGAGGTTTTGCGTTTCGGAACGGCCATGGATATGCTCCACTACATGGTCAAAAGCCCCGCCCGCCCTCGTGAAAGGGCCATGTCGGGGCCTAAATCTGAGAAAGTCGGGTGCCTATACACGCCTGATGCTGTTTTGGCCAGCGCTGCCGTGAATTTTTTTGAGCAAGCCTACCGGAGACAACCGACATAGGCACCGGAACGGCCGGCCCTGCGTTCGATCAGATTGGCAAGCCTTCTCAGACCCGGCCCGGGTTTCGCCGGGTTGCGGGCGATCGGGTTTGGCAGTGTGACGGCCAGAAGTGCCGCCTGCCGTCTGGACAGCTGTTTTGCCGAAACGCCGAAATGGTGCTGCGCCGCGGCCTCGATGCCATAGATGCCCGGTCCCCATTCGGCGATGTTGAGATAGATCTCCATGATGCGCCGTTTCGACATCACCGCGTCGAAGTAGACGGCCAGCGGCAGTTCGACGACCTTGCGCACCGAGCCCAGCGGCCGCGACCACAGGAAAAGGTTCTTCACCGTCTGCATGGTGATGGTCGAGGCACCGCGCGTCGCCTCGCCGGCCAGCGCGTCGTCGACGACGCCCCTGAGTTCGCCGAGATCGACGCCGCGGTGGAAGCAGAACTGTCCGTCCTCCGACATGATGACCGAATGGGCCAGCACCGGCGCGACATCGTCGATCGATACCCAGCGCCGGTCATAGCCGGAGAATGTCGTCAGATCCTTCAGCATCAGCGTCGACACCGGATGCACGAAGGGTGGCAGGTAAAGAAAGGTGAATACCACCGGGATGAGCGCCAGTACGGCGGCCACGACGATGCCACGCCGGACCCAGCGCCTGAGACTGCGGCGGTTCACGCCGCGCGATCTCGGCGCCATGTCCAGCTTTTCGGTTTCATGATCGACGATCGGTTCCGCCAAGCCGCCCAACCCGTGCTTCTCCCTGCCCCCGGCATAATGGCGCTTGCCTTCTTGCGCAACGTCTGAGTGTCGGCTACCGCTCCCGGCCATGACGAATGACGACGAAATGGCGTTCGAAATGGCGCTCATCAGGCGGGCAGCCGCCGTCGAGGTGCTGCTGCGGCGGCTGCTCGACGACCGTCCGCTTACAGGTGAGATCGCGCGGCCCGGCCGTCTGATGGCGGCGATGCGCCATGGCGTGCTGAACGGCGGCAAGCGCCTGCGTCCGTTCCTGGTGATGGAAAGCGCGGCGCTTTTTTCAGCCGATGGCGAGGCGGCGCTGCGCGTCGCCGCGGCACTTGAATGCGTGCACTGCTATTCGCTGATCCATGACGACCTGCCGGCGATGGACGACGACGATCTGCGCCGTGGCCAGCCGACCGTCCACAAGGCCTTCGACGAGGCGACCGCGATCCTGGCCGGCGATGCCTTGCTGACGCTAGCCTTCGACATCATTGCCGGCGAGGCGACAGTGCTGCCGGCCGAGCGGCGGGCAGCCCTTGTGCTGGCGCTCGCCCGCGCCGCGGGAGCCGGCGGCATGGTCGGCGGCCAGA
The DNA here is from genome assembly GCF_055901595.1 of Mesorhizobium sp. WSM1386. Classification (NCBI taxonomy): domain Bacteria; kingdom Pseudomonadati; phylum Pseudomonadota; class Alphaproteobacteria; order Hyphomicrobiales; family Phyllobacteriaceae; genus Mesorhizobium; species Mesorhizobium sp. WSM1386. The sequence goes on along the minus strand of NZ_CM148373.1, from coordinate 1,365,771 downwards.
CGCTCGACCTCGAGGCCGAGCGCACGTCGCCGGACGAAGCCGGCATCATCCGGCTGCAGGCGATGAAGACCGGCGCGCTGATCCGCTTCGCCTGCGAGGCGGGCGCCATCATCGCCGGCGCTCCGGCCGAAGACCGCGAGCGGCTGGCCGAATACGGCTCGGCCGTCGGCCTTGCCTTCCAGCTTGCCGACGACCTGCTCGACCTGACGGCCGACGCCAGCCAGATGGGCAAGGCCACCGGCAAGGACGCCGCCGCCGGCAAGGCAACGCTGGTTGCGCTGCACGGGACGAACTGGGCGCGCAGCCAGTTGCACGGGCTTGTCGAGCAGGCGCACGCATTGCTCGAACCCTATGGCGAGAACGCAGCCTTGCTGAAGGCCGCCGCCACATTCGTCGCGACGCGGAACAACTGACGGGCGGCCGCCGATATCGGGACCGCATGGCGAGAACCAACGGAGATCAGCGTAGATGTCATCCAATCTGTTCGATCTCGCCGGGCGCCGGGCGCCGGGCGCTGGTAACCGGCTCCTCGCAAGGCATCGGGTTCGCTTTGGCCAAAGGGCTGCGCCAAGCCGGCGCCGTGGTGATCCTCAACGGCCGTGACGCGGAAAAGCTCGACGCCGCGGCAGCGCAGATCCCCGGAGCGGAAACGCTCGCCTTTGACGCCACCGACCACGACGCGGTCCGCTCCGCGATCGACAGTTTCGAGCTGTCAGGCGGGCCGATCGACATATTGGTGAACAATGCCGGCATGCAATTCCGCACGCCGCTCGAGGACTTTCCCGCCGACGCGTTCGAACGCCTGCTGCAGACCAATGTCGCCAGCGTCTTCCATGTCGGCCAGGCCGTCGCCCGGCACATGATCCGTCGTGGGCGCGGCAAGATCATCAACATCGCCAGCGTCCAGACGGCGCTTGCCCGCCCCGGCATCGCGCCCTACACGGCGACCAAAGGCGCGGTCGGCAATTTGACCAAAGGCATGGCGACGGACTGGGCCAGGTTCGGCCTGCAATGCAACGCCATCGCGCCCGGCTATTTCGACACGCCGCTGAATGCCGCACTGGTCGCCGACCCGGCATTCACCGAATGGCTTGAAAAGCGCACGCCGGCCGGCCGCTGGGGCAAGGTCGAGGAGCTGGTCGGGGCCTGTGTCTTCCTCGCCTCCGATGCCTCGTCCTTTGTCAACGGCCATATCCTCTATGTCGATGGCGGCATCACGGCATCGATCTGATCTCGCTCCTCCGTTGTCGAGCAACTCGCCGGTCCGCGCGAACGAAATCTTAATGTAAATGAAGCGTAATCCCGACCATTAAAATAATGCGTATGTGTTGGGGTTGCGCATGCCGGAATATTCTTCCTTCATCCGATTGGTCCGGATTCGTTATCTTTCAGGATTGTTGGCCTTCGCGCTGGCTTCGGCCATCATCATTTTCGCGCTCAATCGCGTCAATTCCTTCCGCCATGAGGTCGATGCGCTGAGCGCCAATCTCGTGATCTTCACCCGCGACCTGCGCAACGCAACCAGCTTCTCCGAGACAACCAGCTCCGCCTGGCGGGCAGAAACACGCGATGCCCTGACCACCGCGGCGCGTGGCCATTCGGAGCGCCTGACCGGCGAGATCGAGACACTGAGCGCGCAGCTCGCCGCGATCCGCTCGCGCCTGTCCGTAGGGACCCTGAACGAGCTCGAAGCGGCCTCCGTCAACGGCGACCTGTTCTGGTCGCCGCGCGACATGGTGCGCAACTTCAACCTGATGTCGGTGGCGCAAAAGACCGACGAATGGAGCTCCCGCGAAATCCGCAACCAGAACGATCTGTTCGTCCAGCCCATGCTGGTCCGCGTCCGCACCGCCATGGATGAAGAGCGTCACCTGGCCGATATCGCCAGCGACCGGCTGCTGCTCTGGGCGAGCGGCCTTTTGTTCGCGGTCCTGGCCGTCGTCGCCTTCTGGATCTTCCGGCCGATGGAACAGGCGATCCGCCGCGCCTTTGCCCAATCGGCCGAATCCCTGTTCAAGGCCGAGGCCGCCGACCGTGCCAAGTCAGAATTCCTGGCCAATATGAGCCACGAGATCCGCACGCCGATGAACGGCGTGCTCGGCATGGCCGAACTCCTGGCCAAAACCGAACTGACCGCTCGCCAGAAGACCTTCACCGACGTGATCGTCAAATCGGGCAACGCGCTGCTCACCATCATCAACGACATTCTCGATTTTTCCAAGATCAATGCCGGCCAGCTGACGCTGGACCCCGCACCCTTCCGCCTTTCCGAAGCGGTCGAGGACGTGGCGACGCTGGTATCGGCGCGCGTCGCCGAAAAGAACCTCGAGCTGATCGTGCGTGTCGACCCGCGCCTGCCGGCCTATGTCGTCGGCGACGCCGGCCGGTTCCGGCAGATCGTCACCAACCTGGTCGGCAATGCGGTGAAGTTCACCGAGAAGGGCCATGTGCTGATCGATGTCGGCGGCGAGACCGTCAACGGCGTCGTCCAGCTCAAGCTGCGTGTCGAGGACACCGGCATCGGCATCCCGGCCGAGAAGCTGCAGAACGTGTTCGAGAAGTTCGCCCAGGTCGACGGATCGTCGACCCGCCGCCACGAAGGCACCGGGCTTGGACTTGCCATCGCCGCCCGTCTCGTCGACCTGATGGCCGGAAAGATCGGCGTCGAGAGCGAGATCGGCCGCGGTTCGGTGTTCTGGTTCGCAGTGCCGCTGCCCCTTCACACTGCCCAGGCGCGCGACGAGATCGTGCCGGTGGACGTCACCGGCGCACGCGTGCTGGTCATCGACGACAATCCGGTCAACCGCGAGATCCTGCTCGAACAGCTGAGGAGCTGGAGCTTCGACTGCGCCGCCGCCGAAAGCGGTGCGGTGGGGCTGGCCTTCCTCGACCGCGCCTACCAACTGGGTGCGGCCGTCGACTGCATCATCCTCGACTACCAGATGCCCGGGATGAACGGTGCCGACGTCGCCCGGGCCATTGCCGCCGACAGCCGGCTGTCGGCCATTCCTATCGTCATCCTGACCTCCGTCGACCAGGTCGATTTCGGCAAGATGATCATCGACTTCGGCATTGCCGCGCATCTGACCAAGCCGGCGCGTTCCGCGATTCTGCTCGGCACCGTCATCTCGGTCGTCCAGAAGGCCCGCTCCCAGGTCGGCAAGGCGCAATTCACGCGTGAGCCTGTCCAGCCTCAGCCCCAGGCGGCACCGCTCCCCTTCACCGTCATCCGTGGCCCCGCCTTGCCCGTGGTCCCGGCGCCGGAATCGACCGCCACGCCGAACGGGCCGATCGACATCCTCATTGCCGAGGACAATGACGTGAACCAGCTTGTGTTCGGCCAGATCCTCAACGGCCTGGGCCTCAGCTACCGCATCGCCGGCAATGGCCGTACGGCGGTCGAGATGTACCGGTCGCTGCGTCCCAGGCTGATCCTGATGGACGTCTCGATGCCCGAGATGAACGGCTATGAAGCGACCCTCGCCATCCGGGCGATCGAGACCTCTTCGGGCGGCCACATCCCGATCATCGGCGTCACCGCGCATGCGCTGAAGGGCGACCGGGACAAATGCATCGAGGCCGGCATGGACGACTATCTGCCCAAGCCGGTTTCACCCGATCGCCTCGGCGCCAAGATCGGCACATGGCTGAGCGAGACGGTGGTGGCCAAGACGGCCTGAGCACCCTCCGTCGACACCTCAGACGGCTGCGTCCACATGAAAGCGGTGCATCCAGTCCAGGCTCGTCTCGTCGGAGAGCTTTGCGACGCCCGGCCGCACCGCCTCGGCGTCAGGCGCTTGAACGCCCAGGGCTTCGCAGATGGCTAGCAACGCCGCGGCCGGATCGGCGGAAAGGCGCTCATAGGCTACCCGCAACGGGGTGACGCCGTGTTTTGCGAACCATGTGTTCCAGGCCGCGTCATACGCTTCAAGCTCGGTGAGCTCGCCCTTGATCCGCTGGAAATCATACCGAGGTTGCCCGGGAATTCCGACCCTCTCGATTTCGGTTCCGTCGGGCGCGACATGCCAAAGGCCGGTCTGCTGCGCCTTCACCAGCGAGACAGCCTGCGCCAGCTTGTCCTCGCGCGACAGGTGTATGTAGAGGATACGACCAAAGGCCTTTTCGAAGCGCGCTGTGTCCGACGCAAGCCCAGGAAAAATCCTGTCGAGGATCGCCGAAAGCTCATCCAGGTTTTCGCGCATCAGGCGCAGGCCGAAGATGCCTGTCCCGCCCTTCCCTGCAGCGATTGCCGCTTCGAGATAGGCAACACTGAATTCGAGCTCGTCCATCGTCTCGCGGGCTGGCAGTTTCCACTCCTGCGCCCACTCCGGCAAATCCTGCCGCCGGTAGAAGGAGTGGGGATCGCCTGATGCCCCGGTGGAGGCCAGCAGCTTGCACAGCAAAGTGCTCCCGGTTCTCGGCGTGCCGCAGATAATATAGGCGTCGAACATATGGCCGCTCTTGTCGTGTTTGAGGCAGGGCAAGCCCGGCAATCGATCGCCGCCTATAGTCGAAATTGTTGCTGGATGCGACGGGCGCATTCGAGCGGCGTGAGCACGCTGGTGTCAACTTCGAGGTCGTAGCGTATTCCCTTGTGCACACGCCCATATTGCCAACGTGCCAGGCCGGGCAGCCGGTCGGCCCGTTGGGTTTCGCGGGCTTCCAGAACGTCCAGCGGCGCCATGACGCCGACCCGATGGAGATCGAAGGCCGACAGCAGCTCGACATATTCCGATATTTCGCCGTTGCACAGCACGTCGTCGACGATGAGGTTGTTGCCTTGTCCGGCCATGGCTGCAACGGCGTGGCGCATGCCGCGCAGGGTCCGTGCACCGATCGGTCCAGTCTTGATCACGACCGAAGGCTTGCCGTCCTGCCGGATGGTTTCATAGGAAAAGCCATCGGCATGGTCCTGCAAGGCATCGGGCAGCATCGCGATGAAACTGTCCATCTGGACATGCAGGAATGGTTCGGCGGTGATCTGCTGCAGCGCCCTGGCAATCGAGGATTTGCCGGCACTGCCGACGCCGTTGAGCAGAACGATCCTGGCTGGCAATTTCAACCGCCTCCTTCAGTCCTGTCGGCTATCGGTTGCGCACCACCACGCAGGCTCCGCCGACACTCTGCAGTTTCTGGCAGATGAGATTGGCGTCGGCGCGGTCATTCACCCCGATCCTGACGGCATAGATGCCGCGCCGGCCGATCGGCGTACGCACACGGCTCACCACCGGATCATGGCCGCTGAGCAGGGCCGGGAAACGGCCTCTCACCCGCAGCCATTGGCCGATCGCCGCGCTGCGGCGGAAATTGCCCGCCACCTGGACGCCCCACGGCTTGACGTTGATCGAAGCCATCGCGACGGTCCTCGACATGATCACGGGCAGCTTGCGGCAGGCGGCGGCAAAATCCCTCTTTGCGTCGAGGGGTTCGATCTTACCGGCATAGGCACGGTCGGTGAACTTGTCGACCGGCTCGCCCATGACGTCGAAGACATAGCTCTCGGTCTCCATCGGCAGGAAACCGCCCGAACCCAGCCAGCGCGACACCCGGCTTTCGCCGGCATTGTAGGCGGCCGCCGCCAGGCCGAGATTGCCGTAGCTGGTTTTCATTTCGGCCAGGTATTTCGCCGACGCCGGGATCGCCTGGTTGATGTCGAAGGAATTGGCGAGCCCGCGCATCTTGGCGGTGCCCGGCATGAACTGGGCGATGCCTTCGGCGCCGACGGGGCTGACCGCGTTGGGATCGAACCGGCTTTCCTTCCAGATCAGCCGGGCGAAGAAATCCCGGGGCAGCCCGTTCTGGTCGGCATGGGCCTGGATCAGGTTGCAGACCTTGTCGATCAGCCTTTGCTTGGCCGATTGCGGCGGGTCCGCCTGAACCATCGTCGACCAGGCCAGCCCGCATAGGGAAATCAGCGCCACCCAGAGGAAACGCTGCATTTGCCCTACTCTGCCGCGGCCTTGCCGCCGCGACCGAACCTCTGCTCGATATAGTCGGCGACCATTTTCTCGAAATCCGATGCGATCGACGGCCCTCGCAATGTCGCCGCCTTCTTGCCGTCGACGAAGACGGGAGCCGTCGGCGTCTCACCGGTGCCGGGCAGCGAAATGCCGATATCGGCATGCTTGGATTCACCCGGGCCGTTGACGATGCAGCCCATCACCGCGACCTTGAGGTTCTCGACACCGGGGTATTTTTCACGCCACACCGGCATGTTCTTGCGCAGGTCCGCCTGGATGTTCTGGGCGAGTTCCTGGAACACGGTGGAGGTGGTGCGGCCGCAGCCGGGGCAAGCGGCGACGATCGGCACGAACTGCCGGAAACCCATGGTCTGCAGCAGCTCCTGCGACACCTGCACCTCACGCGTGCGGTCGCCATTCGGCTCCGGCGTCAGCGAGATGCGGATGGTATCGCCGATGCCTTGCTGCAAGAGGATGCCCATCGCGGCGGACGAGGCGACGATGCCTTTCGAACCCATGCCGGCTTCGGTCAGGCCGAGATGCAGCGCGTGGTTGGAGCGGGTGGCAAGTTCGGTATAGACCGCGATCAGGTCCTGCACGCCGCTGACCTTGGCCGACAGGATGATCTTCTCGCGCCCGAGGCCGATCTCTTCGGCCATCTCGGCCGACAGGATCGCCGACTGCACGATCGCCTCGCGAGTGACTTCCTGCGCGGTCAGCGGGAAACCCTTGTCCTGGTTGTCGTCCATCAGCTGGGTCAAAAGCTCCTGGTCGAGCGAGCCCCAGTTCACCCCGATGCGTACCGGCTTGTCGTACCTTATCGCCATTTCGACAATCGCCGCGAACTGCCGGTCCTTCTTGTCCTTGAAGCCGACATTGCCGGGATTGATGCGGTATTTGGCAAGCGCCTCGGCGCAGGCCGGATGGTCGGCCAGGAGCTTGTGGCCGATATAGTGGAAGTCGCCGACCAGCGGCACGTTGATGCCAAGCCGCAGCAAGCGCTCGTGAATACGCGGCACGGCGGCCGCGCTCTCGTCGCGGTCGACGGTGATGCGCACGATCTCGGAGCCGGCGCGGTGCAGCGCCGCGACCTGCGCGACCGTCTGGTCGATGTCGGCTGTATCGGTGTTGGTCATCGACTGCACGACGACCGGCGCGCCGCCGCCGACGACCACGCCGCCGACATCGACGCCGACCGAGGTGCGGCGAGGGAAGGGAAAGGAAAAATATCCGGTCATGCCGGCAGCCTTTTGTCTCTGAAGCCCCATGCGTCCACTTGGACACACGAACGCTCCCCGGGGCCGATACGCTGAAGTTCGGGCATGAGGTGGATGAGCAAAGATGGCTTGTCAATGGCGACAGGTCGCCACTGGCAGCAATTGATCCCCGCCGGGGACCTGAAACGGTCCACGACCCGGGGTCAAAAGCGAGACCGGAAAGGATATTAGCTGCGGCTCATGGTGGAGCGGTGAAAATTAAAACTCACACCGGCGGCGCTTGCCGCCGGCAAGGAAAACCGCAAGTAACGAGCGGCTATATCAGGTGAGCGTCAATGCGTGGTCGCCCTCAGTTTTTCAATCTCGTCCTTGAGTGCCAGCTTGCGTCGCTTGAGATTCACGATTTCGAGGTCGTCCACCGACGGGTGGTTCATCGCGTCATCGATCTCGCGTTCGATGTCGCCGTGTTTCCGCTGCAACTCATCAAGATGGGATGCAAGAGACATGATTGGTTCTCCCTTTCATGGTTTCCTCGATTGCAGCCGTCAAAGGCACGTCCACCGCAGGTCGCTTCTGTGACGGCACGATGACACTGTGCCACCTTCCGGCTGGGATGTCGAATGCTGCGTGGTAGCATTCCACGACAATGTGAAATGTGATATGGCCTGCGCGCCGGTGGCAGAAATTGCCGCCCCCGCCCAATCAGGCCCAGTTTTGGGCGCCGCAGACGTGCAGACGGTAGAGAATGTCCGATCAGGAACAGGCCGATATTCGCCTCGAATTTTCCCGGCTGAAGCAGGAACACGCCGATTTCGACGCGGCGATCAACGCGATGATCGCCATGGGTTGTGATCCGCTGCAAATCCAGCGCATGAAGAAGAAGAAACTGGTCCTCAAGGATCGGCTGATGGCGTTGGAAGACAAGATCATCCCCGACATCATCGCTTGAGCCGCGGGCACCAAGCGTTCTCCATCACGTTTGGCCTATCCGGCGATCGATAGCCTGGCGGCGCGGTCGCGCAGCAGGCCGATGAGGCTGGCGGTCCGCTCATCGGTGGTGTCGATGGGAACCACCAGGCACATCGTCGCCTCGACCTTGCCCGGCGCTGAAAAGACCGGCACGGCAAGGCATTTCGTATAGGCATCGACTAGCCCCGAAGTGACGCAGTAGCCGGTGACCCGCGCCTTTGCGATGTCGGCGACGAAATCGTCGAGCTTGAGCTTGCGCCCGTCGGGCAGTACGAGATCGTCGTCCGACACCATGGCTTCGATCGCGACCCTGTCCAGCCCCGTCAGCAGCAGCCGCCCCGAAGCGGTCCACGGCAGCGGTATCTGCAGGCCAGTCGCCGAACTGATGCGGAACGGCCTGGTGCCAGGGCTCGCGTGGACGATGGTGTAGCGGCCACTTTGCAGCATGCACAGTTCCGAGGTCTCGCCGGTCTCGCGCGACAGATTGTCGACCTCCTGGCGCCCGCGCCGCATCAGGTCGTTTCCGCGCACATAATCCATCCCGTAGAGGTAGAGCTTCTTGCCGAAATAGACGCGGTTGCCGTCGCCTTCCATTTCCAGTAGGCCGGCGTCGACCAGCGACCGCACCAGCGTGTAGGTCGTCGAGCGCGGTGCGTTCACCCCCTTGGCAAGGTCGCCGATGCCGATGGCGCGCTGTGTCGTATGAAGAAACTCCAGGATTTCAAGCACCCGGTTGAGGCCCTTTTCCCGGGAGCCTGAAATCTTCTCGCCGGCTGAAACAGCCAGGGCATTGGTATCTTGCATTGTCAATTCCTGATGTTAGTATCTGTCTTGTACAGGATACATACGTCTCTTGTAAGAGACAATCGCTGTGAAAACAATGACGTGTCTTGCCTGTGCATAGGGGAACACAACACGAAAGGAGGTCGCCGTGAACGACACATCCGGAAGACGTGATTTTCTGAAATTGGGAATGGCGGGACTGGCGACGGCCGGCGTTTTGGCAACCGTCGATGCCCAGAAGGCCGCCGCCCAGGCAGCGTCCGACAGCTTGCTGCGCACCGTGCTCGACCGCGGCAAGCTCATCGTCGGCACCGGCAGCACCAACGCGCCCTGGCATTTCGAAAACGATGCCGGCGAGTTGGTCGGCATGGACATCACCATGGGGCGCATCCTGGCCAAGGGCCTTTTCGACGATCCGACCAAGGTCGAGTTCGTCATGCAGGATCCGGCGCAGCGCATTCCCAACGTCACCACCAACAAGGTCGACATCACCATCCAGTTCATGACGATGACGGCGCAGCGCTCGCAGCTGATCAACTTCACCAGGCCGTATTACGTCGAAGGCGTCGCCTTGCTGACGCTTCCCAACGCCGAGAACAAGACCTTCGACAAATTGCTTGCCGGCGGTTCGGCGACGCGCATCTCGATCCTGCAGAACGTCGATGCGGAAACTTCGGTCCATTATGCCTTGCCGCAGGCGCAGGTGATGCAGATCGACACCCAGGCCAACGTGCTGCAAGCCCTGGAATCCAAGCGTGTCGATGCGGCCGCGGTCGATCTCTCCACCGTGCGCTGGCTCGCCTCGCGCAATCCCGACAAATATTTCGATGCCGGCAAAAGCTGGTACTCGATGCTCTATGGCGCGGCCCTGCGGCAAGGCGATCTCGATTGGCTGACCTTCGTCGACCAGACCTTCACCATCGCCATGTTCGGCCATGAATCAGCGCTCTACGACGCTGCCTTCAAGGACTATTTCGGCCAGGAGCCGCCGGCGCGCCACCCGGGCTTCCCGGTCATCTGACCCAGCAGGCGGAGGGGCGGCATTCGCCCTTCCGCTTTTCTTCCGACGCCCTTCACACCGAGGCGGAAGCATGGGCTATGCCCTCAATTTCAACCTGATCTGGCGGCATTTCGACAAGCTTTGGGGCGGCCTGCTGCTCAGCCTCGAGCTTGCCGTGATCTCGATCGCCATCGGCGTCGTCATCGGGCTGGTGCTCGCGGTCTGGTATGTCTCGGCCGGACGCGTGGTGCGGGCGGTGATCGCCGCCTATGTCGAATTCATCCGCAACGTGCCGCTGATCCTGCTGGTCTATCTCGTCTTCTACGGCTTGCCGACCGTGGTCGACCTCGCCTACAGCGCGCCGACCTCGTTCGTCCTGACGCTGTCGGTCTATAGCGGCGCCTATCTGGTCGAGGTGTTTCGCTCGGGCCTCGAAGCCGTCCCGCGCGGCCAACTCGATGCCGGCAAGGCGATCGGCCTGACACCGTGGCAGAGGCTGCTGCATGTGCGCCTGCCGACCATGCTGCGCATCACGCTGCCGGCGCTGTCCAACACCTTCATATCGCTGTTCAAGGACACCTCGATCGCCTCGGTCATCTCGGTGCCGGAGCTCACCTACGGCGCCCAGTGGATCAACTTCAACACCTTCCGCATCGTCGAGGTCTATCTGGTCACCACGGCGATGTACCTGGTCACCGGCTATGCCCTGCTTTTCGCGCTCAGGCTCGTCGAGCGCCGGTTCAGGGCGGCGCGCTGACATGCTTGGCCAGATCTTCTACGCCTTGCCGTTCCTCGCCGAAGGCTTCGCCGTGACCTTGTGGGTGTCGCTGCTGGTCGTCGTCCTGTCGCTCCTCGCCGGTGTCCTGCTGGGGGTCGGCCTGGTCTATGGCCCCACTCCGTTGCGCTGGGCGGTGCGCATCTTCTCGGACACCATCCGCGGCATCCCGATCCTGGTGCTGATGTTCTTCGTCTATTACGGCCTGCCGGCGATCGGGCTTCATCTGCCATCGTTCTGGGCCGCCGTGTTCGCGCTCACCTTGTTTAAGACCGCGCAAGTGGTCGAATATGTGCGCGGCGCCGTCGGCTCCATCCCGAAGGGCCAGTCCGAAGCGGCGATGGCGATCGGGCTGACCTTCCGCCAGCGACTGGCCTACGTCATCTTTCCGCAGGCCTTCCGGCGCTTCCTGCCGCCGTGGATCAACGGCGTCACCGACGCGGTCAAGGGCAGCGCGCTGGTGTCGCTGCTCGGCATCACCGACCTGATGCAGGCCATCAACCAGGTCATCGGCCGCACCTATGAGGCGATGCCGCTCTATATACTGGGCGCGCTCATCTACTTCGCGGTCAACTACGCGCTCTCGCTCGCCAGCCGGCGGCTCGAACGGCGCTTCTCCTTCATCCGGGAATAGCACGATGTCCGAAGCCTCAACCGCCAGTCCCGCGCTGCTCGACGTGCGCGATGTCTCCAAGGCCTTCGGCGCTGTCGAGGTGTTGCGTTCCGTCAGCCTTGAGGTCAAGCGCGGCGAGGTGGTCACCGTCATCGGCCCCTCCGGCAGCGGCAAGACCACGCTGCTGCGCTGCGTCAACTTCCTGGAGAGCTACGACAGCGGCTCGATCCGCATCGACGGCAAGGAGGTCGGCTACCGCGAGGCCGCAACGCGCCAGCGCCGCAGCGAGCGCGACTTGGCCGCGATGCGCGCCGAGACCGGAATGGTGTTCCAGAGCTTCAACCTGTTTCCGCATCTGACGGCGGCCGGCAACATCATGCTCGGGCTCACCAAGGTGCGGGGAAAGAGCGAGGCCGAGGCGCGCCAGGCGGCCGAACACTGGCTCGGCCGCGTTGGTTTGGCCCACAAGGCCGACAGCCTGCCGGCCGAACTCTCCGGCGGCCAGCAGCAGCGCGTCGGCATCGCGCGTGCGGTGGCCATGGAGCCGAAGATCCTGCTGCTCGACGAGATCACCTCGGCGCTCGACCCCGAGCTGGTCGGCGAGGTGCTGGCCGTGGTGCGCAGCCTCGCCGAGGATGGCATGACCATGCTGATGGTGACGCACGAAATGGCCTTTGCTCGCGACGCATCGAGCCGCATCGTCTTCATGTCCGATGGTGGCGTCAGCGCTGTTGGTCCGCCCAAGGAAATCCTCGCGGCGGAGACCAGCAACGAGCGCCTCCGCACCTTCCTGGCGCGCTTCCGCGCTTCGCATTTCTGACATCGGACGGCCGACACCGCCCATTTTTTGAATATCGGATGGCTGAAGCCATCCAAGGGAGCCTTCTTCCATGACGCCTTACATCCGGCTCGCCGAACTCGGCCTGAAGCTGCCCGAGCCGCCGACACCCATCGCCAACTTCGTCACCCATGCCGAGAGCGGCCGGCTGATCTTCCTCTCCGGCCAGGGGCCGCTGCGCGCCGACGGCACGCTTTGCACCGGCAAGGTCGGCTACGACGTGACGGTCGAGCAGGCGTATGAGCATGCCCGCCTGACCGGGCTCAACCTGCTCGCCGTCATGCATGCCGCCGCCGGCGATCTCGGCCGCATCGTTCGCGTCGTCAAGCTGCTCGGCTTCGTCAACGCAACGCCGACCTTCAGCGACCATCCGAAGGTGGTCAACGGCTGCTCGGACCTGTTCGCCGATGTCTTCGACAAGATCGGCGGCCATGCGCGCTCGGCGATCGGCGTCGGCTCGCTGCCTGGAAACATCACTGTCGAAATCGAGGCGGTCGTCGAGATCGCCGCAGCCTGATTTGTCACTCACGGGACCTGCTGACATGAAAACCTATTCCGACACCGGCTCCAACACCACGATCCGCGAAAGGCTGGGATTGCGGCCGATCATCAATGTCTCCGGCACAATGACCGCGCTGGGCGCATCGATCATCGTTCCCGAAGCGATCAGCGCCATGGCCGAAATGGCCTCGCAATGGGTGGAGATGGACGATCTGCAGCGCGCCGCGAGCACGGTGGTCGCGCGCCTCACCGGCGGCGAGGCCGGCTTCATCACCGCCTGCTGCGCCAGCGGCATCACCATGGCGATCGCCGGGGCGATGACCGGAACCAGCCTTCTCGCCATCGAGCGCCTGCCTGACGACACGGGCGACCTCAAGTCGGAGGTCGTCATCCAGCTTGGCCACATCGTCAATTACGGCGCGCCGATCGACCAGTCGGTCCGCGTCGCCGGCGCCAAAGTGATCCCCGCCGGCACCGTCAGCGTCACGCAGGACTATCACGTGCGCGAAGCGGTCAACGAGCGCACGGCCGCCGGCCTCTACGTCGTCGCCCACCACACGGTTCAATACGGCATGCTGTCGCTGGAGGAGTTCTGCGAGATCTGCCACGCCAAGGGCGTGCCGGTGATTGTCGATGCCGCGTCCGAATATGACCTGCGCGGCTTCCTCGCGCGCGGCGCCGACATCGTTATCTACAGCGGCCACAAATTCCTCTCAGGCCCGACCAGCGGCATCGTCACCGGACGCAAGGATCTGGTACGCTCCGCCTATCTGCAGAACCGAGGCGTCGCGCGCGCCATGAAGGTCGGCAAGGAGAGCATCGCCGGCACCATGGCGGCGCTGGAAGCCTGGGAGAAGCGCGACCACGCCGGCATCCGCCGTCGCGAGGAGGCTGCGCTCAACCTCTGGTTGGACGCTTTGCAGGGACTGCCGGGCATCTTTGCCAACATCATCCCCGATCCGACCGCCAATCCGCTCGACCGGCTGCAGATCTTCGTCTCGCCGGAGAGCCGGTTCAGTGCCGCCGGCCTCGCCTCGGCGCTCGCGGCAGGATCGCCGCCGATCATCGTGCGCAACCACGAGGTCGAGCGCGGCCATTTCTTCCTCGACCCCTGCAACCTTCACCCCGGCGAGGCCGAGATCGTCGCCGAACGGCTGCGCGCTGTACTAACCGCGAAGGACCGGCCTGCCGATGCGATGAAAGCCGCCCGCAAGGATTCGTCGGGCGTCTTGCGCTGGCCGGATTGAACGCGGAACCAGCATCGACTGGCTAAAGGCTGATCACGCGACTGTGAACAGCCTGATTTGCGCGCTGCGGGAATAAACCCCAGCCGCAACAAGTCTCCTTGTCATACGCCACTGCTGGCGTTGAGGAGATCGCATGCCCTATCATCGCGAGCCCGGCGAACATGGTTGCGGCGCCAGCCGTCGCCATGTGCTGGAGCGCATGATCGCCATCGGTCCCTCCTCTGTGGTTCTTGACACCGGTGACGCAGATGAATTCACTTCCAGCAAGGCAGGCGACCTTGCCTGCTCCTGGGGGCTTTACCCCGGCGAGCAAGGCAAACTCGCTGTCGCGTCCTGAGGCGGCACGCCCGGTCTTGTCCGGAGTATCGGATCATGGTGCTGCTTTGAGCGAGAGGGCGCTGGCGGAACGCTTCAATGAGGTGGTGCTGCCGCATCTTGGCGACGCGCTGGCACTTGCCCGCTGGCTGACCGGCAATGCCGCCGATGCCGAGGACGTCGTGCAGGACGCCTGCATCAAGGCGCATGCCGGGATCGCAGGCTATGCCGGCGGCAATTCGCGCGCCTGGCTGCTGACCATCGTGCGCAACACCTCCTACACCTGGATGGCGCGCAACCGGCCGCGCGGCATGACGGCCGTCGGCGACCTCGGCGATCTCGACGACATGGCCGCCGCGCACGGCACCAGCCTGCCGGACGAGGATGGCCCGGAAGCGAGCCTGATCGCCAGGGCGGACACAGCGGCACTCGAGGCCGCAATCGCTGCGCTGCCGCAGCCGTTTCGCGAAACGCTGGTGCTGCGCGACATCAATGGCCTGAGCTATCGCGAGATAGCGGCCATGCTTGCCGTGCCGATCGGTACGGTGATGTCCAGGCTGGCCCGTGCTCGCGGCCTGCTGGCGTCTGAACTGGGGAGAGCGTCATGACACACGACGACGGACTGCCCAACGATCCCGAAGGTATCAGACTGATGATCCATGCCCTTGTCGATGGTGAGCTCGATGCGGCCGCCGCACTTGCCGTGGAGCGGCGCATCGCCGCCGACCCGCGGCTTGCCGCCGAGCATGCCCGTATCATGGCCTTGCGGGGAGCGGTGAGCCGCTTGCCGCGCCCCGATGTCAGCGATGCCTTTCGAGCCCGCATCGCGGCGATCGGCATGGCCGGCACCGAACAACAGGAGCAGGCCGGGGCGACGGAGCCGCAGCGGGGCGCGCCGCCGGCGCTGCCAGGGTTGATTGCGGGCGCCGGCGGCGGCCAGCGCCGGGAAGCCGGGACACGGCCTTCCCAGGCGCGGCCATCGCCAAGGGCGCGCCGTTTCGGCTCGTTCGACTGGCGCGCCATGGCCGCGTCGATGATGGTCAGCGCGGTGCTGGCCAGCGGGGCGACGCAGTGGGTGATGTTCAGCGGCGCGGAAGATGGCTTTGCCGCCGCGGTCGCCAGTGGCCACCGCCGCAGCCTGCTTGCCGCGAGCCCGATCGACATCGTCTCGTCCGACCGCCATACGGTCAAGCCCTGGCTCGATGCCCGGATCGGCGTCTCGCCGCCAGCGCCCGACCTTGCCCAGGACGGTTTCGCGCTGATCGGCGGCCGGGTCGAGGTGATATCGGGCCGGCCGGTGCCGGCACTGGTCTACCGGCACCGCGAGCACCTGATCACACTGGTCGCCGAGCCGCAGCAAGGCGGCAAGACCGCCCAGCCGGACGACCTTTCGTCGGGCGGCTTCTCGATGGTCCACTGGAGCGATGGCGCCTTCTCCTTCTGGGCGATCTCCGACATGGAGCGGCCGGAGCTTGACGACTTCGTCGCCCGCTTCCGCAAGGCTGCGGTGTGAGCCAATACGCGGCCACTTCGGCTGCCTATCCTTGCCGTGGCGCGCGAATTCCGCTAAGGCGCGCCTTTGTCGCCGGGAGCATTAGCTTGAACGATCAACGCGCCGACGTCGCCATCATCATGGGCAGCCAGTCCGACTGGGCGACCATGCGCCAGGCCGCCGAAACGCTGGAGGCGCTGGGTGTTCCGCACACGCGGCTGATCATCTCCGCGCATCGCACGCCCGACCGGCTCTATGAATTCGCCAAGGGCGCCAAGGCCGCCGGCTACAAGGTCATCATCGCCGGCGCCGGTGGGGCCGCTCATCTGCCGGGCATGACGGCGGCGATGACGCCGCTGCCGGTGTTCGGCGTGCCGGTGGAATCGAAGGCGCTGTCCGGACAGGATTCGCTGCTCTCCATCGTCCAGATGCCCGCCGGCATTCCGGTGGGGACGCTCGCCATCGGCAAAGCTGGTGCGGCCAACGCCGCCCTGCTGGCCGCTGCCGTGCTGGCGCTGAACGACGACAAGCTCGCCCAGCGGCTCGATGCCTGGCGCGCCTCGCAGACCGCCAAGGTCGCGACCGAGCCGACGGACACGCCGTGAGCCTGCCCTCAGGATCGACCATCGGCATCATTGGCGGCGGCCAGCTCGGCCGCATGCTGGCGATGTCAGCCGCCCGCCTCGGCTACCGCACCGTGGTGCTGGAGCCGCAAGCGGATTGTCCGGCCGCGCAAGTCGCCAACCGGCAGATAACGGCCGCCTATGACGACCCGGCGGCCCTTGCCGAACTGGCAGCGGCAAGTGCCGTCGTCACCTACGAGTTCGAGAACGTTCCGGTTGCCGCCGCAGGCGCACTTGCCGCCAAGGTGCCGGTCTACCCGCCGCCACGCGCCCTCGAAGTGGCGCAGGATCGGGTGAGCGAGAAGACGTTCCTTAACGACATCGGCATTGCCACGGCCGATTTCCACCCCGTCGACACTGACGACGGACTGACGGCGGCGCTGAAAGTATTCGGCGGCAGCGGCATCCTGAAGACGCGGCGCATGGGCTATGACGGCAAGGGCCAGCGCGTCTTCCGCAACATGGAAACCGGCGGTTTTGCCGGCACCTGCGAGGCGATGGGCAATGTCCCGCTGATCCTTGAAAGCTTCGTGCCGTTCGAGCGCGAGATATCCGTGATCGCGGCGCGTGGACTGGACGGAACCGTGGCTGCCTACGACCCGGCCGAAAATGTCCACCGCAACGGCATCCTCCACACCTCGAGCTTGCCGGCCGCCATCAGGCTTGAAACAGCTCAGGCGGCGCGAGCGGCGGCGGCAAAGATCGTGTCGGCGCTCGACTATGTCGGCGTCATCGGCGTCGAGTTCTTCGTGCTGGCCGATGGCTCGCTGCTGGCCAACGAGATCGCCCCCCGCGTCCACAATTCCGGCCATTGGACGGAGGCCGCCTGCACCGTCTCGCAGTTCGAGCAGCACATCCGCGCCGTCGCCGGCCTGCCGCTGGGAGACCCGAGGCGTCATTCCGATTGCGTGATGGAGAACCTGATCGGCGATGACGTGCTGCGTGTTCCCGAACTGCTCGCCGAGCCCGACCTAATGCTGCATCTCTATGGCAAGGCCGAGGCGCGGCTCGGTCGCAAGATGGGCCATTTCACCCGCATCGGCCGCTTGGCTTAGTCCAAGGGCTATTGCACCTCGTCGCTGTCCTCGTCGGGGCTGGCGCAACTGACATCGCCTTCCTCGCAATTGGCCGCGGCGGCGAGTTGCTTGATGCGATCATCGGTCAGCCTGGTGAGGCATTGCGAAACCGCCATCGCGTGAATGGAACCGCCTGCGCTGGCGGCTGTGGAGTGCGCGCACTCGGCGTCGCGGAAGGCGATCCAGGCACGCTGTGCCGCCTGCAGCAATCTCTTGCCGTCGGCATCGTCCGAGCTGATCAGGTCCTGGTAGGCCGCATTGAGCCTGGCGTCGGCGGCCTGGTAATCCTCGCCGGCACAGATGTTCATCATCTGCTGGCTGTCGTCCGAGCGGTCGCATTCCTGCGCCCGGACAATCGAGGTTCCGGCCAGCAGGACAAGGCAGGCGGACCGGAAAATTCGGCGCATGGCTATCCCCCAAATCACGTCGCGGCTGGCGGATCATTCCAGCCGGGCCACGACCATGCAATGCCGCAAGGCCGATATGGCGTATATTTGATGATAAGGCGGAGTGGAGCACGCTTGCGGTTGACACGGACAAGCCTCCTCGTTTATGAGCCACCCACAGTTCAAAGGCGCGTCCTCTGGCGCGCCTTAAAATTTCGACCCGGCACCGGGTCCACACCGACAGGCAAGACCATGAAGATCAAGAATTCGCTCAAGGCGTTGAAGGCGCGTCACCGCGACAACCAGCTGGTTCGCCGCAAAGGCCGCGTCTACATCATCAACAAGACCGCCCCCCGCTACAAGGCGCGCCAGGGCTGAGTTTTCGGCCGGAGGCTTTGCCTCCGCCAATTGATGCTTGTCGGCCTGCCGGCCTCTCACGCTAAAATCACTTTGATGTTCCGCCGCCCGGGACTAGGATCGGGCGATGCGGATTCTTTTTGCATTCTTGACAGCTTTGCTCGTTTCGGGCGCCCTGCCGGCCTTGGCGGATGACGAGGCGGCTCCGCCGGCAGCCCCGAATGCACCGGCCGCGCCGATGACGAAGCAGGACCGGCTCGACAAGCTGTTCACCGACCTGAAGCGCGAGCGCAACGAAAAGGCGGCCGAACGCATCGCCGGCAACATCTGGAACGAATGGTCCCAGTCAGGCAGCGCCTCGATCGACCTCATGATGCAGTGGTCGCAAAAGGCGATCGAGAACCAGAAGTTCGACGTCGCGCTCGATTTCCTCGATCAGGTGGTGACCTTGCAGCCGAGCTACGCCGAAGGCTGGAACCGGCGCGCCACGGTGCATTTCATGATGAAGAACTACGGCAAGTCGATGTCCGACATCGATCGCGCGCTGCAGCTCGAGCCGCGCCATTTCGGCGCGCTGTCGGGCCTGGCGCAGATCATGGCATTGACCGGCCACAAGCAGTCGGCGCTCGAGGCCTGGCAGAAGGTGCTGGTCATCTACCCGATGATGCGCAGCGCCCAGGACCAGGTCGCGACGCTTTCGGAAGAGCTTGCCGGCGAAGGGATTTGAACTGGGCAGTAGGGAATAGGCACTAGGCGCTTGAGCTTCCCCTACGGCCCTAATCCCTACTGCCTACTGCCTATTCCCTGTTCCAGAACTTATCCCTCCCCACCCCCGTATCTCCCCGAATGAACCTGATCTCCGCCGTACTCGCCTTCCTGATGGCGCTTGTCTTTGGCCTTGCCGGCGTCACCCGCGTCGGCTCATGGCTGATCGAGCGCCGCAATCCGCCGATCGGTGAATTCGCCGACATCAACGGCGCGCGCATCCACTATGTCCACGTCCCGGCGCCCGCCAATGCGGACCTGCCGCCGATCGTCTTCATCCATGGTGCCAGCGCCAATCTCCGGGATCAGATGCTGCCGCTGCGGCCACCGCTCGAAGGACGCGCCGAAATGCTGTTCTTCGATCGGCCGGGGCACGGCTGGTCAGGGCGCGGCCCCGGCAACAATGAGGATCCGTCGGCTCAGGCAAGAACGCTGGCCGCACTCATGGATCATCTCGGCATTCGCAAGGCAATCATCGTCGGCCATTCCTTCGGTGGCGCCATAAGCACCGCCTTTGGCCGCGAACATGCCGACAAGACGCTCGGTCTCGTCTTCCTCGCACCCGCGACCCATCCCTGGCCGGGCGGCGCGACTGCCTGGTACTACGATCTGACCACCATTCCGGTGATCGGCCGGCTGTTCTCCGAAACGCTGGCCTATCCCGCCGGAACGCTGCAGATGGCCGATGCCACCACCTGCGTGTTCTCGCCCAACAAGGTGCCGGACAATTATCCCGGCATGGCCTCGATCCCGCTGGTGCTGCGGCCGGCGGCCTTTCGCGCCAACGCCACCGACGTCGCCGGGCTCTATCGCTATGCGCTCGGCGCGGCACCGCGCTACAACGGGATTACGGCGCCGACCGTGATCATCTCCGGCGATCGCGACAAGGTCGTCTATGCGCATATCCATTCCATCGGCCTGGCGCGCGACATATCGGGTGCTGAACTGATCTGGGTGCGCAATCTCGGCCACAAGCCCGACTGGATCGCCGCCGACCTCGTGGTCGGCGCCATCGGGAAGGTCGCCGGCAAGACCGTCGATCTGGAGGCGATGGCCAAGGTGGTGGAAGCACGGATTGCAGGCGATACATACGGTGCCGGCAAGTGCGCCGACATCAAGGAACCTGAAGCGGAGCTGGCACCGACCTGATGCGCGTCTCCCGAAAACCGTCATCGCAAGGCGCCATCAGGACCCGAGCGGCATGTACGTCCTGAAGCACGGCATAAAGAGAAACCCCGAAAAGCGATGGGCACTGCCGGATCGCATCTTCTTCGGTCATGGCGCATGCGCCATTCTCGCCGGCACCTTCCTCAAGCATCCCCCTCTGGAGGGATTCTACGCAGAGCGGATCATTCCAGAAGGTTTTTCGGGAAACCATATCTATGTGACGAACGGCATCGTCGCTTTCGACTACCACGGCTACTCCAGCCGTGAGCGGCTCCTGGTACACCACAGCAAAGGATGGTCCTCGCACAGTGCGGGATGGCATTGCACGATTGAGAAGGTCGATTTCGATCTGCTCGACACGGCCGAACTCAACCGGCGAAAGACACTGGGCCCGGATCAGTACCTGCACGACCCTATTCCTCGCGCACGTACGTTTCTTCAGCGCAGGGATCACGCCGAAGCCGCGGCACGAGCACTCAGAATTGCGACAGGCTGAAGCCGCGCTTTACCGGCCGGCCGTTTCCGATCCGACATAGGCGATGCGCAGCATATTGGTCGATCCGGGCGTCCTCAGCGGAACGCCGGCCGTGATGATGACGCGGTCGCCAGGCTTGCCGAATTCCTCTTCCAGCGCGATGCGACAGGCGCGGTTGACCATGTCGTCGAGGTCGGTGGCATCGGGCGAGACGACGCAATGCGTGCCCCACAACAGCGACAGCCGCCTGGCCGTGTTGAGGATCGGCGACAACGCGATGATCGGCACCTGCGGCCGTTCGCGCGCCGCACGCAGGCCGGTGGTGCCGGATGCTGTGTAGGTGATGATCGCCGACAGTTTCAGCGTTTCGGCGATTTCGCGGGCGGCCAGCGAAATGGCGTCGGCGCCGGTCGCTTCGGGCTCGGAGCGCTGCGCGTTGATGATGCCGGCATAGGTCGGATCGGTTTCGACCTTGGCGGCGATGCGGTTCATCATTGCCACCGCTTCGACGGGATAGGCACCAGCCGCCGATTCGGCCGACAGCATGATGGCGTCGGCGCCTTCGAACACGGCGATCGAGACGTCGGACACCTCGGCGCGGGTCGGCACGGGCGCGGTGATCATCGATTCCAGCATCTGCGTGGCCACCACCACTGGCTTGCCGGCCCGGCGCGCGGCGCGCGTGATCTGCTTCTGGATGCCAGGCACGGCCTCGAGTGGCATCTCGACGCCGAGATCGCCACGGGCGACCATCAGCGCGTCGGACAATTCGATGATCTCGGCCAGCCGGGCAACGGCTTGCGGCTTTTCGATCTTGGCCATGATCAGCGCCCGGCCGCGTGCGATCTTGCGCGCCTCGGCCAGATCCTCGGGCCGCTGCACGAAGGACAGCGCGACCCAGTCGACGCCCGTGGCGAGCACCGCGTCGAGATCCTTGCGGTCCTTTTCGGTCAGCGCACCGACCGGCAGGTCGGTATCGGGCAGGCTGACGCCTTTCTTGTCGGAAATCGTGGTGCCGGCAACGACGGTGCAGACGATCGACTTGCCGTTGCTCTTCACCGCCTTCAGTTCGAGCTTGCCGTCGTCGATCAGCAGGCGGTGGCCTGGTTCAACCGAGCTCAGGATTTCCGGATGCGGCAGATAGACCCTGGCCGACGTACCCGGCTCGGGATTGTCGTCGAGCGTGAAGGTCTGGCCCAGCGTCAGCACTTCCTTGCCATTGGCGAACTTGCCGACGCGCAGCTTCGGACCTTGCAGGTCAGCGAGGATGCCGATCGGCCGGCCGACCTGTTCCTCGACGGCCCGGATGCGGCCGACCAGCGTGCGCATCAGTTCGTGATCGGTATGGCTCATGTTGATACGGAAGACATCCGCACCGGCTTCGAACAGCTTCTTCAGCATCTCCTCGGAGGAGGAGGCCGGACCGATGGTGGCTAGGATCTTGACCTTGCGGCTGCGTCTCATTGACTATTTGTTCCCGGGGCGGCTGGAGCGCCTCCCGTTGCGGGCTCATCGGTCAGCTGGACCATCCAGCTTGCCTGTTCGCCCGTGTCATATTCCTGGAATCCGGCGCGTTGGAAGCCCCGGGCGACGCAGTCGTTTACGCCGGCGATCTTGAACTCTTTTTCAGCCACGCACATGTTGATCGGGCCGTCCCAGCGTCCACCGCGCTCGGCGTCTTCTGCATAAAGATAGTAAAACCTTGATGACAGCGGCCCTTCGATCAACGTCTTGCAGCTCGATCCTTCGATGTGCCACCAGCCTTCGGTGATCCAGCCGGCCTTGGCGCGATAGCCGATGCCGACTCCGATCAGGTTCTGCGTGGCGTTGCAGACACGGAAATCGGCACGCGCCGGCGAGGCCATGACCATTGCCGACATGCCGACGGTCAGGGTCAGGAGCGGCATGGCAAAGACAGAGCGCATGCGCTGCCTGCCGGCGGAACCCATTCCAAAACCCCTCAAGAACCACATCAGCATCTCTCTGCGCCCCTTTTCGGAAAAGTCCGGGCGCATGTCAACGCACCGTTTTGTTCAATTCCAATCGATTTAGAAAGGCTCCGGCGCACAATTCGCCGACCTCCGCCAGATTTCCCGGGAAACCTTGGCCAAACAACGGCATTGCGCAAGCGTCGCCTTCGTGGAATGACGATAGCACCCTCCCCGGAAGCCAGCGAACAGACCATTTCCCGCCA
This sequence comes from Mesorhizobium sp. WSM1386, assembly GCF_055901595.1. NCBI lineage: Bacteria > Pseudomonadati > Pseudomonadota > Alphaproteobacteria > Hyphomicrobiales > Phyllobacteriaceae > Mesorhizobium > Mesorhizobium sp. WSM1386. The sequence continues at coordinate 1,343,018 of NZ_CM148373.1, read as the reverse complement.
ATGACCCGATCCACAGTTTTCGCGCCTTTCGACATTGTCGAGGGCGATCGCAAGCGAGGCATCGTGCTCCTGGCCGATCATGCCCGCCGCGACCTGCCCGACGAGTATGGCAGCCTCGGCCTGCCCCCGGCGGAGTTCGACCGCCACATCGCCTACGATATCGGTGTCGAAGCGGTGACGCGCGAACTCGCCGCCTTGCTCGACGTCCCGGCGGTGCTCGCCAATTTCTCGCGGCTGCTGATCGATCCCAATCGCGGTGAGGACGACCCGACGCTCATCCGCCAGCTCTACGACGGCACGGTGGTGCCCGGGAACTATCCGCTTGCGCCTGAGGAGCGTGAAAGGCGGCTCGACCGCTTCTACCGGCCCTATCACGATGCGGTCGGGGCCATGATAGCTTCGGTTGCGCAAGCGTCCGGGCAGGCACCTTTCATTTTCTCCGTGCATTCCTTCACGCCGGTCATGCAGGGCAGGCAGCGTCCGTGGCATGTCGGGATCCTCTGGGACCGGGACGACCGGGTGGCGCGGCCGCTGATCGACATGCTGGCCGAGGACGAGGGTCTCGTGATTGGCGACAATGAACCCTATGACGGCGCGCTGCGCGGCGACACCATGTTCAAGCATGCCATCGTCAACGGCTATGCCCATGCGCTGATCGAAATCCGCCAGGATCTGATATCGGATCAGAAGGGCGCCATCGCCTGGGCCGAACGCCTGGCGCCGATCGTTGACGCCATCGACCGCCGTCCCGATATACATGCGGTAAAGATGTTCGGCTCGCGCACCGGGCCGTTATGACGGAGGTTTCGATGACCAAACTCAGCGATGAGCAGAAACGCGACTTCGAAGCCGCCGCCTTTCGCCGGCTGGTCGAGCATCTCAGGGAACGCAGCGACGTGCAGAACATCGACCTGATGAACCTCGCCGGCTTCTGCCGCAACTGCCTGTCGAACTGGTATCGCGAGGCGGCAAACGCCGAAGGCGTCGATCTCGACAAGGACCAGTCGCGCGAGATCGTCTACGGCATGCCCTATGCGCAATGGCAGGCGCTTCACCAGACCGAAGCTTCCGAAGCCAAGAAGGCCGAATTCGAGGCAAGGCGGCCCACGGATCATTAGAGCAATCCACGTTCTTCATCGATAATGCTACGCGCCTTGGATCCTCGGGTCTGCGCCGGGTCGCTTCGCTCCTTGCTCCGCCCGTGGATGACGAAGAGAGAAGCGTTTTCGCTAATCTCCAACGCGGATAAGTCCGCTACGAACGATACCGGCCTTATTTGCGTCTTTGGTCCAAACACTTCCAGGCACGCTTGACTGCAAATTGAATCGATCTAATTTCCCGCGCAAAGTCCAATTCTCGACCGGATTCGCCGTATGATTGCGTCAACCGCCATGCAGACTGCCATTCGCGGACGGTGGGCCGTCGCGGCCATTTTTCTGGCCAACGGCTTTCTAACCGGCAGTTGGGCGCCGCAGATCCCGGTGTTCCTGACCCGGCTGGATATCTCGAAGTTCACGCTCGGCCTTTTGATCCTGCTGTTTGGCGCCGGCGCGGTCACGGCCATGACCTGGTGCGGCCACCTGATCTCGAGACATGGTTCGCGCACCGTGCTGCGCTGGTTCGGTCTTTGCGGCAGCCTTGGCTTGCTGGTCGTGGCGCTGGCGCCCAACGTGCCGCTGGCGGCGATCGCCATGTTCATCTTCGGCGGCTCGATCGGCGGCATGGATGTCGCCATGAACGCCAATGCCGTGGTGGTGGAGCGAAAATTGTCGCTTGCGATCATGTCTTCCTCGCATGGCTTCTGGAGCCTCGGCGGTTTCGCCGGTGGCGCCCTTGGCGGCTTCGCCATCCAGAACTATGGCCATCTCGCCCATGCCGGGGTGGTGACCGCCCTCGCTTTCGTGGTGATCGCGTTGGCGATCGGCCATCTCATCGCCGAGGGCAAGCCGCAGGCGGCCGAGCATCACAAGTTCGCCCTGCCGGCGAACCCGCTGGTCTATCTGGTCGGGCTGATGGCGTTGCTGACGATGGTCTCCGAGGGCGCGGTGCTCGACTGGGCAGCACCTTACCTCAGGCAGGAACTCGGTGCCGACCTTGCCATTGCCGGCCTCGCCTATGCCGCCTTTTCCGGCGTCATGGCCATCATGCGCTTCTTCGGCGACGGCGTGCGGAACCGTTTCGGTGCCGTGACGACCCTGCGTGGCTCCGCAGTTGTCGCCGCCGCCGGCATGCTGGTTGCCGGCCTGTCGCCCTCACCCTGGATCGCCATCGCGGCCTTTGCCCTTTGCGGCTTTGGTATCGCCAACATGGTGCCGATCATCTTTTCGGCCGGCGGCAACCAGGAAGGCATGTCGTCCGGCACGGGCATGAGTGTCGTGACGACCATGGGCTATTCCGGCATCCTCGTGGCGCCATCGGCGATCGGCTTCGTCGCCGAGCATTCCAGCTTCGGCCCGATCTTCATTGCCATGTCTGGTCTGCTGATTGTCGTGCTGTTGATGGCGGGCCTTGCTCACCGCGCCGAATTCGCGGCCGCGCCGGCCGAATAGCATTTCAGTTCCTCGTGGAGGAAATCCGCCACGCGGCGGAGGCGCACGCTGCTGCGCACGTCGCGATGCATGGCCAGCCAGACCGGCAAAGCGGGTAGCGGCAGGCCGGGCAGCACCTTCTCCACCAGCGGGTCACGCTCGGCCAGCGGCTCCTGGCCGAGGCCAATGCCATTTCCCGCCCGCACCGCTTCCCACAGAACCATCTGGTTGTCGGCCCTGAAGCGGAAACTGTTCCGCGTGACCGGGATGCCGAACTGCGTGAAGCCTCGGATCATCTCGTCGCTGCGGTCGAAGCCGATCAGGGCGTGATCGACGAGGTCGCCCGGCTCCAGGGGGCGACCGCGCCTGTCGAGATAGGAAATGGCCGCACAGGCGCAGAGCTTGATATCGCAGACCTTGCGCGCCACCAGTTCGTTCTGCGCCGGCTTGACCATGCGGATGGCGATGTCAGCATCCCGGCGCAGCAGGTTCTCGACCTGGTTCGAGGCGACGATCTCGACCTCGATGCCGGGCTCCTCGATGCCCAGCCGTGCCATCATCTCCGGCAGCACATAGGCCGCCACCACTTCGCTGGCGGCAATGCGCACCGTGCCTTCGATGGCCTCGACCGAGCCCAGCGCCAAGAGTGAGAAGGCACTTGCCTGCTCGCTCACCGTCTTGCCACGCTCGAACAGCGTGGCCCCGGCTTCCGTCAGCGCATAGCCGCTTCGCCCGCGCCGGAACAGGGTAACGCCGAGCGCCTGTTCCAATTCCGAGATGTGACGGCCAAGCGTCGGCTGGCTTGACGACAGCCTTCTCGCCGCGGCCGACAGGCTGCCGGTTTCCGCCACCGTGACGAAGCTCTTGATCAGGTTCCAGTCGATATCAACCATTCAATAATGAATATCAAGACTGCATCCATGGTCAATTTCAATTCATCCGTGCGGCAATCATATTCGGCCTGCAAACACCGATACCGACCGCAACAAACCAGGAGTAACTCAAATGACCAAGATCGCAATTCTCGGCGCCAATGGTCGGCTCGGCCGCGTCGTCGCCAAGGCATTCATTGATACCGGCTTCGACGTCCGCGCCGTCACCCGCACCGGCAAGCTGCCGGTCGAACTCAAGGGGGCGACCGCAATTGCCGGCGACGCGCTTGACCGCGAGGCCCTCATCCGCGCCACGCAAGGTGTCGACATCGTCTTCAACGGCCTCAATCCGATCTACACCGACTGGGGCAAGTGCCTGCCGATGGCCGAGAACGTCATGGCCGCCTGCCATGCCAACGGCGCGCTGCATCTCTTCCCCGGCACCGTCTACAACTACGGCTCGCCGATGCCGGCGGTGATCACCGAGGACACGCCCTTCCACCCGACGACGGAAAAAGGCCGCATCCGCTGCGCCATGGAGGCGCTTTTTCGCAGCGAGGCCGACGCCGGCCGCGTGCGCACCATTGTTCTGCGGGCCGGCGACTTCTTCGGTGGCACTGGCAGCGGCTCGTGGTTCGACCTGATCGTCGCCGCCAAGATCGCCAAGGGCATCTACACCGCGCCCGGCCCGGCCGATCTGGTGCATGAATGGGCCTATCTGCCTGACTTCGCCGTGGGCTTCGTCGCGCTGGTCAAGAATCTCGACAAGCTCGGCTCCTACGAGGCGCTGAACTTCCCGGGCCACGCGGTCACCGACCTGGAGATCAAGGCGGCGGCCGAGAAGGCTGTTGGCCGCCCGCTCAGGATGACCTCGATGCCTTGGTGGGTGCTGCGCGCCGGCAGCCCGTTCGTGGCGATGTGGCGTGAGATCGTCTCGATGTCCTATCTGCGCTTCGAGCCGCACCGGTTGGCCTCGACGCGGCTGGAAGGCATCATCGGCGGGATCCCGCATACGGCGCTCGACCAGGCTGTCGCCGAGGCTCTGGAGGACATCGGCATCGCGACGGCCGGAACTTTGGCCAAGACGGCCTGAGCTCACCGCCAGGGGCTGCGCGTCAGCTCAGATCCGGCCCATCAGCACAAGTATCAAAACCACCACCAGCACCACGCCAAGAATGCCCGACGGCCCATAACCCCAGGAGCGTGAATGCGGCCATGCCGGCACCGCGCCGATGAGGACAAGGACCAGGATGATAATGACGATGGTGGTGATCGGCATGAGACTTCCCCGCATTTGAACCCATGAGGCTGAGGGACAATGCAAAAGGCCGCCCGGTTGTTCCGGACGGCCTTTGCACTCAAATCGGGAAGTCGTGCCTATTCGGCGGCTTTCGGGAAGGCGATCGCTGGTTCCGAACCGGCATCCGGTTTTGGCGCATCCGACGAGATCTCGCCCTTGCCGCGCCGGAACAGCCGGCTGAACAAGCTGCGCCGGGCGCCGGGCTTGACCTTGGCGCGGGTGAACACCATCAGCATCGAGGGTGTCACCACCAGCGTCAGCACCGTGGCGAAGGACAGGCCGAAGACGATCGCCGAGGACAGCGAAATCCACCATTGCGTCGACGGCGCGTTGATCGTCGTCTCGTGGTGGAAGATTTCCAGGCCAAGGCCAAAGGCGATTGGCAGCACGCCGAGAATGGCCGACACCGCCGTCAGCACCACCGGGCGCGCGCGCTCGCGGCAGGTCTGCAGCACGGCCTCCATCTTGTCCCAGCCCTCTTCGCGCAGCCGGTCATAAGTGTCGATCAGCACGATGTTGTTGTTCACCACCACGCCGGCCAGAGCGATGACGCCGATGCCCGACATGACGATGCCGAACGTCTCGCCCGTTATCAGCAGTCCGAGGAACACGCCGATCGTCGCCATGACCACGCAGGACAGCACCAGCCAGACGCTGGTGAACTTGTTGAACTGCGCCAAGAGCACCAGGAAGATCAGGAAGATCGCGGCGCCGAAGGCCTTGCTGAGGAAGGCGCTGGCTTCGGCGCTGTCCTCGTTCGAGCCGGCCAGCTTCCAACGGATGCCGCTGCCGAGATCCATGTCGGCGACCGCCTTGGTGACCTCCTGCTGGACAGCCGCGACCTGTTGGCCGGCGGCAACGTTGGCCTGCACCACCACCGTACGCGCGCCGTCGATGCGGTTGAGGATACCGACCGTCGGCTCGGGCTTGCGGATGACGAAGTTCGAGATCGGCACCGAGCCTTGCGAGGTCTGCACACGAAGTTCGTCGAGCGTCGACAGTGTGCGCCGGTCTTCGGGCAGGCGCAGTCTGATATCGACGGCGTCGTCAGCGCCGGCCGGCCGGTATTCCGAGAGTTTCAGCCCGTTGGTCACCAGCTGGACGACGGTGCCGACAGCGGTCGGACTGATGCCGTATTGCGCCGCCTTGGCGCGGTCGACCTCGAGCGCCCAGTCCACGCCGGGTGGCGGCAGGCCATCGGAAATATCGATGACGCCGGGCACTTTGGCCACGCGCGCCGCAACGGCCCGGGCCTTGTCGTCGAGCCCCTTGGGATCGACGGCCGACAGCCTGATCTGGATCGGCTTGCCAGTCGGCGGTCCGGCCTCGGGCACGCGAACCTCGACGTCGACGCCCGGAATGCCGGCCATTACGCCGCGCAGATCGTTCAGGATCTGGTTCGCCGATTTGCGCTCGCGCCAGTCGATGAATTCATACTGGATGACGCCGACCACGTCTTCGGGCACATCCTGGCCGCCGCCCTGCGTCTTGCCGACGCGGGTGTAGACGGATTTGATCCCGGGCCAGCCAAGCATCCGATTTTCCGCGATCTTCGTCGCGGTGTCCATTTCGGCCAGCGAAAGGTTGCCACGGGCGTGCACATAGAGCAGGCCGTAGTCGGGCTCGACGCTCGGGAAGAACTCGACGCCTGCGCCGTATTTCGAATAGCCGACGAAGATGCCGGCCAGCAGGACGACGGTGAGCACCATCACGGTGATGGGGAAGCGCACCGCTTGCTTGACGACGGCCATGTACCAGCCGTCGCGATTGTCATCCTCGTGATGCTGCGGCGCCTTGGCGAAGATCGCGCCCAGCGTCGGCGCGAAGACCAGCGCGTAGAGCATCGACGCCGACAGCGTGACGATCAGCGTGATCGGCATGTACTTCATGAAATCGCCGATGATGCCGGGCCAGAACAGGAGCGGCGAGAAGGCGGCAATGCGCGTCATCGTCGCCGCGATGACCGGACCGGCCATGCGCTTGGCGGCCAGCGCGAATGCATCCTGCTTCGGCATGCCCTCGCTCATGCGCCGTTCGGCGAATTCGGTGACGATGATGGCATCGTCGACCAGCATGCCGACGGCCAGAATGAGGCTGAACAGCACGATCATGTTGATCGTGTAACCCATCATCGCCAGCAACAGGATGCCGATCAGGAAGGACGACGGGATGGCCAGGCCGATGAGCAGCGAGGCACGGCCGGACAGCGCATAGAGGATGACGATGAACACCAGGATCACCGCGATCATCACATGGTTCTGCAGGTCGCCAAGCAACTGGTTGACGAAGACCGACTTGTCCTGCGTGTAGGTGACGTGCATGCCCTCGGGCATCGTCTTGACGAAGCCGTCGGACACCTCCCTCACCTTGGTGAGCGTGTCGATCAGATTGGCGCCGATGCGCTTCTTGACTTCGATGGCGATGGCCGGCTTGCCGTTGAGGCGGGTGATCGTCTCTGCATCGGCGAAGGTCGAGCGGATCGTCGCGATATCCTTGGCCTGCACCACGGCATTGGGACCGGCGACCACCGGCAAGGCCGCAACATCCTCGGGCGTCTCGATCAGCGATGGCACCTTGACCGCGTATTTGCCTTCGGAGCCTTCGATGTTGCCGGCGGCGACCAGGCTGTTGGAAGCGCCGACGGCGCCGATCAGCTGGTCGAGCTGCAAGCCATAGGAAGACAGTTTCATCGGATCGATGACGACTTCGACGAGATCGTCGCGCGAGCCCTGCAGCGAGCCTTCGAGAACGCCGGGCACTTCCTCGATACGGTCGCGCAATTCGCGCGCCGCGGCGGTCAGGACGCGTTCGGGCAAATCGCCCGACAGTGTCACGACGAGCACCGGAAATTCGGAAATGTTGACCTCGGTAACGACGGGCTCCTCAGCCGCCTGCGGCAGGTCGGCCTTGCCGTCCTGCACCTTGGAGCGCGTATCCTGCAGCGCCGTCGCAAGATTGGTCTGCGGCTGGAACTCGACCAGCACGTAGCCGCCGCCCTGGAAGGCGGCTGAGCGCATCTCCTTGAGCCCCTTCAGGCTTTTCAGCTTGCTTTCCATCGGCCGCAGCAGAAGGCGCTCGGAATCTTCAGGCGAAATGCCTTGATAGATCAGGCTGACATACATCATCGGAATCGGAACGTCGGGTTCCGCTTCCTTCGGCGTCGACTGATAGGCGACCCAGCCTGCAATCAGCAGGAAGACCAGGACCGAAATGGTCAGGCGGGCATTGTTGATTGCGAGTCTGACGATATCCATGACATCTGCCTGCTGTTGCTTCGGGAGTGGCGAACGGACAACGTCGCCGGGCAAGGCCCGGCGCCGGCGCTCCTTACGCTACTGCGTCCCGGCGGTGGCTTCGCCGATCAATTTGTTGATGGTCGCCTGGTCGGCCTCGACCGGCTTGACCTCGTCGCCTTCCTTCACCAATTCCTGGCCGGCGACGATGATGCGCGCATCGGCCGGGATACCGCCGAGCACGAGACCGGTCGGCGTGTCGTCAACCAGGTCGATCGGGAAGAACGCCACCTTGTTGTCCTTGCCGACGGCGCGGATGCCCAGATCGCCCTTGTCGCCGAGCGTCACCACCGAACGCGGCAAAAGCACCGCGTCGGTGGGCAGCGCGCTGAGCTGGATTTCCGCCGTCATGCCGGCCGGCACGGAGCCGTCGGCATTGGGGATCGCCACCTCGACGCGGAAGGTGCGGGTCGCCGACGACGCGTCGCGGCTGATGTAGCGCACGGTGCCTTCCACGGTCTGACCGCTGACCAGCCGGACTTTGGCCTTGTCGCCGAGCTTGAGATAGCCCAGGTCGCGCTCGCTGATCTCGCCACGGGCAATCACCGGATCGAGCTTGAGGATGGTCGCCACCTCGCCGCCCTGCATGACGGAACTGCCAAGTTCCACCGGCACCCGGTCGATGACGCCGTCGAACGGCGCCTTGACTTCGTTACGGTCCAGTTCGGCCTGCGCGGTATCCAGCTGCGATTGTGCCTGGGTCAGATTGGAGCGAGCGGTGTCGAGCTGCAGCTTGGGCAGATTGCCGGTCTTGGCGAGCCGCTCCGCCGCATCGAGCTCGGCCTTACGCTGAACAACGAGCTGCTTGGCGTTGTCGACCATCGAGATCTTTTCTTCGGCGGCCAGCATCAGCACCAGGTCGCCGGTCTTGACGTGATCGCCTTGCTTGACCGGCAGCTTGTCGATGACGCCGGCGACGCGGGTTGCCAGCACCGCGCGCTTGTCGGCCTCGGTCAGCCCGGAAACGCGGATGGCGCGCGCATAGGTCTTGCGCGGCGGCGTCACCACCGCGACGGTGCGCAACGGCGCCTTCGGCTCGGCTTCAGCCTTCGGCTTGCCAGCGTCCTGCGGCTTGGCGGCGTCCTGCGGCTTGGCGGGCTCGCCTGCCTTCTGGTTGTCGATGGCGGCGCTGCCCACCGACGAGAACTCGCCTGTGGCCATCCAGGCCGCGAAACCAATAAGCACAACAACGGCTGCAAGCTTGTGAAACCTGATTCTCGGCATCGTCGTTTTTTCCACTGCGGGTTCGGCCAGCACCGCGCCCTCATGACGCGGGCGCGTCGCCGATATGGGTGCGCGCCTGACCGTGTTCAAATTGCCGTGATCGGCGAGCGGGCTTTTACATCAAAGTTGCACCGCAATATAGTCGGAAAGTTGCAACGGCATTGCGGAACCGGACAGAGTGTGGCAGCCGCGAAACGGTCCGTGACGTCCTGGCCAGCCCCTGAGGAGCGCCTGCTGCCGGCTCATGATCTGCCCTCACGACAAGCCCGGACGACTGGCTTGGCATTGCCGACGGGCAGCGTGGGGTTCTCGAAAACATAGCTGCCGTCGCGCGCCGGATCGTTGATCCGGACGCTGATTTTCATGAATGAACAAATCATTTCGGCCGTCGGCAGGCAACTGATACCCGAGACCGGAAAATCTAAGCAACGCACTGGAATTAATAATGAAATGGCCGGGACTGTCATTCCGGTCTAGATTGCCAAAAACCAGTCCGTCGGCATCGAGCTTGGCGTCGAAAGCGCCTGTGCGTCCAACACCGGAGGGGCGCCGGACCTGCCATTCATGACGCATCCCCGAATGCCCTGTGGGTGCGGCAACGCCGGTCATTGTCCATGCGACGCGCAACGACGGTGCCAACCGTTCCGCTCGCCGTTTCCGGCAATATCGCGCGACAGCGCACGGCATCGCCGGAAGGTCGGTGGCAGCAGGCGTCAGCATGATGATGCGCCATTCACACGCACTGGTTGTCGGTCTGCCCGACATTCATGGATACCGAAATCCCTCGCTAATGCAGATCGGCTATCGCTCTTCGGAAACAGACGGGCTCAGGCCCGACGGCGCTCCGCCTCCGGGTTCTTGCGCGCCGCCAGGAATTCCTTCACCCGCCGGCCGGGTGCGGGACCGCGCACCGGCTTGAAACCATCATCGAGTTCGCCGGAAAGATCGAGCGTCGCCCGTTTGCCGACGGCGTCGTAATTCTCCTCCAGCCAGTCGCTGGCGGCGGTGCGGCCGAGATCGCGCAGATAGGTCAGGAATGCCCATTCGGCATTGACCTTCGATGACGCCGACAGATCCTTGAACGCCTCGTCGGCATCGATGCGATGCATGCGGATGTCGCGGTATTCGCCATGCGGCAGGCGGCCGGCGGCGATCAGTTCCTTGACGAAGGCGATCGAGCGGAATTCGCGCAGCAGCCCGGCGTTGAAGGTGATCTCGTCGATGCGGTTCTGGATCTCGTTGGCGCTCCTGGGCGTTCCCTCCCGCACCACCGGATTGATCTGCACCAGGAGCACATCCTCGGTCGCCGCCGTCTTGAAGAACGGATAGAGCGCCGGGTTGCCGCCATAGCCGCCGTCCCAATAGGGCACGCCCTTGATCTCGACGGCGCGGAACAGTTGCGGCAGGCAGGCCGAGGCCATCACCGTGTCGAGATCGATCTCGCCATCGGAGAACACCCGCAGTTGTCCGGTCTCGACATTGGTGGCGGAGATGAACAGTTCCATCGACTTGCAGGCGTGGACATTCTTGAAATCGATCTCCTGCTGAACCACGTCGCGCAGCGGATTGAGGCCAAGCGGGTTGGCGACATAGGGCGAGAACACCCGCGACATGGTGTCGAAGAAGACATAGCCCGGCGAGTTCTCGATCGACCAGTTGCCCCAGGCGACATCCCACGGCATGCGCTGAACTGGACTGAACCGGCCCTTTGCCGCCACCGCATGCCAGAAATCATCGAGCTTTTGTCGCGCGCCGTCGACCCCGCCGCGCACAAATCCATCGGCCAGTGCCACCGCGTTCATGGCCCCGGCGCTGGTGCCGGACACCGCCGAAATCTCCAGCCGTCCATCCTCCAGCAGCTGGTCGAGCACGCCCCAGGAAAACGCGCCGTGCGAGCCGCCTCCCTGAAGGGCGATGTTGATCTTTTTCTTTTCCTCCGCCTTGCCGTTCTTCGTCATGGCGTTCCTGTCACCTCGGTGCCCGACCCATCCGATCCGGGAATCGGAGCGGCAGGGTCACGGCAGGCCTATGTTGCAGTGCAGCATATAAGGGCAGACCAAGGCAAGAACACGAACACGGTCGCGTGATCACATGAAATTTCGATCATGCAGAAGCCTCTCCGCTGCAAAGCGAAGAAGCGGCGTCTTTTGAAACAGACAGGAGGCTTAGGCGACGAGGTTCGGCACCGGCCCTACATAGCGCGATTGCGGCCGGATCAGCCGGCCGGTCGTTTGCTGCTCACGCGCATGCGCGATCCAGCCGGCGACACGCCCGGCGGCGAAGACATTGCTGAATGCTTTTGGCGCAAAACCCGCCGCTTCCAGCACGAGCGCGGTGTAGAACTCGACATTGGTCTGCAGCGAGCGCTGCGGCTTGGCGAGCCGAAGCACATCGAGTGCCGTTTGCTCGACCTTTTCGGCGAAGGCCAGCCGGCGGCCGGTGTCGCCCTCGCCGCCAATCTGCCGCACGACGGCCTTCAGCACGTCGGCACGCGGATCGCGCACACGGTAGATGCGATGGCCGAACCCCATGATCCGCCTGCCATGTGCGATCTCGTCGCGCAGCCAGCCGGCCGCGTCGCCATGCGCCTGGATGGCATCGAGCATCTCGATCACCGGGCCGGGCGCGCCGCCATGCAGCGGGCCCTTGAGCGCGCCGAGGCCGGCAAGCACCGATGAGGTCAGCCCGGCCAGTGTCGAGGCAACGACGCGGGTGGCAAAGGTGGAGGCATTGAGGCCGTGGTCGCAGACCGTCACCAGATACGTGTCGAGTGCTTTTGCCAATGCCGGTGGCGGGACGGAACCCCTGAGCATCCTCAACATGTCGGCGGCATGGTCGGCCTTGCCGTCCGGCGCAACCGGCTGCTCGCCGCGCTGCAGGCGCAACAGGGCTGGCGTCAGCACCGCGGGCGCCGCGATCAGCCGCAAGGCATCCTTCAGCGTCTCGCCGTCCGGCAGCAGCGCCATGCCGGCGCGCATAGCGCTGTAGACGTCAAGCGGCGCCAGCAATACCAGCGAAGGCTGGAGCCGGTCGAACACCTCGACGCGTGCCTCGCCCAGGCTCGCCGCCAGTTCGGCATCGCCGGGCAGGTCGTCGAAGAAGCCGTCCAGCAGCAAGCGGACGACCTGCGGATAGGTCCATCGTCCCGCCAATTCCGGCAAGGAATGGCCACGGATCGTCAGGCGGCCGCCCAGGCCATCCACGTCCGACAGGATTGTTTCGGCCGCCACCACGTCATCGAGCCCGTTCGCCATAGCTGTCTCCTTGAAGCTTTTGCGCATGGGAGATAAGGGTGGGCGACACAGGCATCAATCTTGATCAACAGAATCAATATCAAGGCTCGACATGTCCGAATGGCTGTCACGGGAAGAGGCGCTGGAACGGCTCAAGGTGCGGCCGCAGACGCTCTACGCCTATGTCAGCCGCGGGCGCATCGGCATGCGGCCCGACCGTGCCGATCCGCGCCGCAGCCAGTACCGCGCCGACGATGTGGCGGCGCTGGCGACGCGAAGGGCGCGCGGACGCAGCCCCTCGGCCATCGCCGAAAGCGCCATCGCCTGGGGCGAGCCGTCGATCGCAACGGCGATCTCGACCGTTTGGCACGGCAGGCTCGTCTATCGGGGCCGGGACGCCGTTGCGCTCTGCGAACATGCCACGCTGGAGGAAACTGCCGCCCTGCTTTGGGCCCGGCCAGAACCGGTGAGTTTCGAAGCGCAGGCGTCGGATGCCTCCGGCCAGCTTGGCCGGGTCCCGGCCTTCGCGCACCTTGCCACGCTTGCCGGCCAGGGGCGGCCCTCGCTTGGACGCAGTGCCGCCTCGCTCTGCGCCGATGCCGCGCGCGCGATCGGCGTGCTGGCCGGCACCATTGGTGCCTCGCCGGGATCCGACCCGTTGCATCGGCGATTGGCCCGGGGCTGGTCGGTGGATGATGGCGGTGCGGAAGCAATCCGGCGCGCCCTTGTGCTGCTCGCCGACCACGAACTCAACGCATCGACCTTCGCCGCCCGCGTCGCGGCCTCGACCGGAGCCTCGCCTGCCGCTTGCCTGCTGGCGGGCCTGGCAACGCTTTCCGGCCCCCGGCACGGTGGCGCCAGCGAAGCGGTGATGCAACTTGCCGACGATGCGGCACGGCACGGCGCCGATGCCACGATCCGGCGCTGGCTCGGCCACGACCGGCCGCTGCCGGGCTTCGGCCATCCGCTTTATCCCGAGGGCGATCCCCGCGCCACGGCGCTCTTGGCGGCCATCGACGACACCGACGAGACATTGCGATCGCTGGAAACCGCCGCCATGGCCGCGACCGGCGCTTCAGCGAATATCGATTTCGCCCTGGCCGTGCTGACGCGCAGTCTTGGTTTGCCCCGCGACGCACCGTTCCATTTGTTCGCGCTCGGACGCAGCGTCGGCTGGGCCGCGCATGTGGTCGAACAGATCGTGAGCGGCAGCATCATCAGGCCGCGCGGTCGCTATGAGGGATTGCTGCCGTAGATTGCGTGAATGATAGCGCTCACGACATCGTGTCGAGCTTGCGCTGCATGGCAGCGATCTGGTCCTTCAATTGCTGCAGGTCGTCGGGTTTCTCCGGCGCTTCCTTCCTGGCCGGCTCGGCGGGAGCCGCGGCAGGCGCCGAGCCCGCGGGCGGGAATGGCGTGAACAGCCGCATCGCGTTCTGGAACATTTCCATGTTGCGGCGCGTCTGTTCTTCCAGCGCCTTGATCGGGGTCGCCATCTTCATCACGTCGAGCGGCGACTTGCCGATGGCGCCTTTCATCTGCTCGCGAAAGCGTTCCTGCTCCTTGGAAAAGGCGATCATCGACTGTTCGAGGAAGCTCGGCACGATCATCTGCATCTGGTCGCCATAGAAGGCGATCAGCTGGCGCAGGAACGGGATCGGCAGCATGTTCTGCCCGTCCTTGTTCTCCAGTTCGAAGATGATCTGGGTCAGCACCGGATGCGTGATGTCATCGCCGGTCTTGGCGTCCTGGACGGTGAACTCCTCGCCCTTCTTGACCATCTCGGCCAGATCCTCGAGCGTCACATAGGTGCTCGTCCCCGTATTGTAGAGGCGGCGATTGGCGTATTTCTTGATAACAATTGGATCGTCTTTAGCGGCCATCTGCATCCTCCCCGGACACCGGCGCGCCTGAGTAAGCGGCCGGTAACGATTGCGCCCTTTTTAAGGATATGCGCAAAAGCCTCATAATTCCAAGCAGTTTGTGCAGTGCGGGATCATATATTGCTGCATAGCAGGCAAAATATGTTGCGCAGCAGCGCCCGCCCTGCCGTCACGCCGATGCGCGGCCTGCTTGCGGCGCATGGGCGCCATGCCCATTTCCGGTTTGACTTGGGATTGGGAAAGGGCAAGAAAAGTCCTCAACGGCAGAACAAACTCATGAAGTCTGGAGAAGAAAATGTCCGCTTCCATCGTCATTGCCAGCGCCACGCGTACCGCGGTCGGCTCCTTCAACGGCGCCTTTGCCGCCACTCCGGCGCATGAGCTCGGCGCTGTTGTCGTCAAGGAATTGCTGGCCCGCGCCGGTGTCGATGCGGCCGAGGTCGACGAGGTCATCCTCGGTCAGGTGCTGACTGCGGCTCAGGGCCAGAACCCGGCCCGCCAGGCTTCGATCATGGCCGGCCTGCCGAAGGAAACCACAGCCTGGAGCCTCAACCAGGTTTGCGGCTCGGGCCTGCGCGCCATCGCGCTCGGCATGCAGCAGATCGCCACCGGCGACGCCAAGGTGATCGTTGCCGGCGGCCAGGAATCGATGTCGATGTCGCCGCACGCCCAGCACCTGCGCGCCGGCGTCAAGATGGGCGACTACAAGATGATCGACACCATGATCAAGGACGGGCTATGGGATGCCTTCAACGGCTATCACATGGGCAACACCGCCGAGAACGTCGCCCGCCAGTTCCAGATCACCCGTGAAGACCAGGACCATTTCGCGCTCGCCTCGCAGAACAAGGCCGAAGCCGCCCAGAAGGCCGGCAAGTTCAAGGACGAGATCGTCGCTTTCACCATCAAGGGCAAGAAGGGCGACACCATTGTCGACCAGGACGAGTATATCCGCCACGGCGCGACGCTCGATGCCATGACCAAGCTGAGGCCGGCCTTCGACAAGGACGGCACGGTGACCGCCGCCAACGCGTCCGGCATCAATGATGGTGCCGCTGGCGCGCTGCTGATGAGCGAGGCGGAAGCTGCCAGGCGCGGCATCACCCCGCTGGCGCGCATCGCCTCCTGGGCAACGGCCGGCGTCGATCCGGCGATCATGGGCACTGGACCGATTCCCGCCTCGCGCAAGGCCTTGGAAAAGGCCGGCTGGTCGGTCGGAGATCTCGACCTCGTCGAGGCCAATGAGGCGTTTGCCGCGCAGGCCTGCGCCGTCAACAAGGACATGGGCTGGGATCCCTCGATCGTCAACGTCAATGGTGGCGCCATCGCCATCGGCCACCCGATCGGCGCATCCGGCGCCCGCGTCTTCAACACGCTGGTCTTCGAGATGCGCCGCCGTGGCGCCAAGAAGGGCCTGGCCACCCTGTGCATCGGCGGCGGCATGGGCGTCGCCATGTGCGTGGAAGCGCTCTAACAAAGAGAAGTGAATAGCGAATAGGGAGCAGCTAATAGGGAAGAATTGCGTCAGCGCGACGGGACATTTGATCCCTACTCGCTATTCGCTACTCCCTATTCGCTCTCCCGACCAAAGGGAGGGAGCGCATGACCAAGGTTGCAATCGTCACGGGTGGATCGCGCGGCATCGGCGCCGCGATTTCGATCGCATTGAAAAACGCCGGCTATTCGGTTGCCGCGAACTACGCCGGCAACGACGAGGCGGCGGCGAAGTTCAAGGCCGAGACCGGCATTCCGGTCTACAAATGGTCGGTCGCCGACTATGATGCCTGTGCCGTCGGCATCAGGCAGGTCGAGGCCGATCTCGGCCCGGTCTCGGTGCTGGTCAACAATGCCGGCATCACTCGCGACGCCATGTTCCACAAACTGACGCGCGAACAGTGGAAAGAGGTCATCGACACCAATCTGTCCGGTGTTTTCAACATGACGCACCCGCTGTGGAGCGGCATGCGCGACCGCAAGTTCGGCCGCGTCATCACCATCTCCTCGATCAATGGCCAGAAGGGCCAGGCCGGCCAGGTCAACTATTCGGCAGCCAAGGCCGGCGACATCGGGTTCAGCAAGGCCCTCGCTCAGGAGGGGGCTCGCGCGGGCATCACCGTCAACGTCATCTGCCCCGGCTACATCGCCACCGAGATGGTCAAGGCGATCGACGAGAAGGTGCTCAACGAGCGCATCATCCCGCAGATCCCCGTCGGCCGCCTCGGCGAACCGGAAGAGATCGCGCGCTGTGTCGTCTTCCTGGCTTCGCCGGATGCCGGCTTCATCACCGGCTCGACCCTCACCGCAAACGGCGGCCAGTATTTCGCCTGAGGCGGTGGTTTCGGCGGGACAAGCTGCGACAGCGAGAAATCGGGCGGGCCGGGAAACCGGTCCGTTTTTCTTTGATATGCTGGTCGCAGCAAAATGCCTCGTTCCAGCGCGATTGATCCAATCCGGCACGCAAAGGTTAATGGCGGCAGCGGCATCTGTGCAAAACCCGTCGCCAAGCCTGTGGATTCTCGGTGGATAAGCTGTTCACAACACAAGATATTGGGAGAACAAAAGGGGAAAGTATCGCCGGCGCCGTTTTGTCGCCGATTCGTTCCGGCTTTGAGCGGAAGTTAACATTAACGGCCCGAAATCATCGGCAATGCTTTAACGGTCAATTCAGAAAGATTAACAATCTCATAATCTTGAGTGGGGCAGATCGAGCCACCCTCCTCATTTGCCGGCAAAGATTAACGACGGAGGCCACCTAGCATAAAACGGGCCAGTTCAACGATTCAGCATGTGGTGAGACTCATCGTCAAAAAATCTATATCTAGCCGTGAACAAAAGCTGAATCTGACAGAGTCAGCGATTCGTCGCCGATTCGTTCCAGACTCGTTCCAACTCTTAATCCGCAACCGATTGGGAGCTTGACAAAGGCGCCTTCGAACCGACGGCGGAACATTCCGCTTTCGCTTCGCGCCCGAAATCCCTATGTGTCGCCTGTCATACGCGCCGTCCAGGGCACGCTCCCGACAATGAGAGGCCAGAAAGCCCTATTTCCGAGCCGATGAACATCCAGCCGAAACACACCGAGCCGCTGATCCTGTCGGGCCGCGACGTGACCGCCGTGCTTGGGCCGACCAACACCGGCAAGACCCATCTCGCCATCGAGCGCATGGTGGCGCATGAGACCGGCATCATCGGCCTGCCGCTTCGGCTGCTGGCGCGGGAGGTCTACACCCGCGTCTGCGAAAAGGTCGGAGCTCACAAGGTGGCGCTGATCACCGGCGAGGAGAAGATCCAGCCGAAAGGCGCTAAATATTCGGTCTGCACCGTCGAGGCCATGCCGCGCGAGACCGATGCCGCCTTCGTCGCCATAGATGAGGTGCAACTGGCCGGCGATCTCGAGCGCGGCCACATCTTCACCGATCGTATCCTGCATCTGCGCGGCCGCCAGGAGACGTTGCTGCTTGGCGCGGCCACCATGCATGGCATCCTGCAGCGGCTGCTGAAGGGCGTCTCGGTGGTGACACGGCCACGGCTGTCGCATCTCGCCTATGCCGGCTCCAAGAAGCTGACCCGGCTGCCGCGTCGCACCGCGATCGTCGCCTTCTCCGCCGATGAGGTCTATGCCATCGCCGAGTTGATCCGCCGCCAGCAAGGTGGCGCCGCCGTCGTGCTCGGCGCGCTGTCGCCGCGCACCCGCAACGCTCAGGTGGCGCTGTTCCAGTCCGGCGATGTCGACTATCTCGTCGCCACCGATGCTATCGGCATGGGTCTCAACCTCGATCTCGACCATGTCGCCTTTGCCCAGAACCGAAAGTTCGACGGCTACCAGTACCGCAATTTGACGGCGGCCGAGCTTGGCCAGATCGCCGGCCGCGCCGGCCGGCATCTGCGCGACGGCACCTTTGGCGTCACCGGCCAGGTCGATCCGCTCGACGAAGAGCTGGTCAAGAAGATCGAGGGCCATGAATTCGATCCGGTGAAGGTGCTGCAGTGGCGCACCGCACGTTTCGACTTCGCCAGCCTCGACGCGCTGAAGCGCTCGATCGAGACCAACGCCCCGGTCGAGGGTTTGACGCGCGCGCTGCCGGCGGTCGACGCACAGGCGCTCGAATATCTGTCGCGCGACGGCGACATCCGCGCGCTGGCCACCGATGCCAGGCGCGTGGCGCTGCTGTGGGAGGCCTGCGCGCTCCCCGACTACCGCAAGATCGCGCCGGCCCAGCATGCCGACCTCATCGCCTCGATCTACATGGACCTTGCCCGGCACGGCCATGTCGACGAGAATTACATGGCCGAGCAGGTGCGCCGCGCCGACACCACCGAGGGCGACATCGACACGCTGTCGCACCGCATTGCCCAGATCCGCACCTGGACATTCGTGTCGAACCGGCCCGGCTGGCTGGCCGATCAGGCACACTGGCAGGAAAAGACGCGCGAAATCGAAGACAGATTGTCGGATGCGCTGCATGAGCGGTTGACGAAACGCTTCGTAGACCGCAGGACTTCCGTCCTCATGCGGCGCCTTAGAGAAAATACCATGCCTGAAGCCGAAATTAGTCCTACCGGAACCGTCCTTGTCGAAGGCCACCATGTCGGCGAGCTGCAAGGGTTCCGCTTCACCGCCGACCAGACGGCCGGCGGCGAAGACGCCAAGGCCGTGCGCACGGCCGCGCAAAAGGCGCTGGCCGCCGAATTCGAGGCGCGCGCCGAACGCTTCGGCGCCTGCGCCAATGGCGACCTTGCGCTTGGTTCGGACGGCACGCTACGCTGGATCGGCGCACCGATCGGCACGCTGGTTTCAGGCGAGGACGCACTGAAGCCGCGCCTAGTGCTGCTGGCCGACGAACAGTTGACCGGCCCGGCGCGCGACAAGGTCGCCGCGCGTGCCGAACGGTTCGTCAATTTCCAGATCGAAACGCTGCTGAAGCCACTGGTCGATCTGAAGAATGCCGACCAGATTTCCGGCATCGGCCGTGGCATCGCCTTCCAGCTCGTCGAGAACTTCGGCCTCATCAACCGCCGCGACATCGCCGACGAGATGAAGTCGCTCGACCAGGAAGGCCGTGCGGCATTGCGCCGGCTTGGCGTGCGCTTCGGCGCCTACCATGTCTTCGTGCCGGCGCTGATCAAGCCGGCACCGGCCGGACTGGTGACCTTGCTGTGGGCGCTGAAGAACGACGGCAAGGACAAGCCCGGCTTTGGCGACGTGGTCCACGCGCTGGCATCGGGCCGCACCTCGGTGGTCATCGATCCGGCCTTCGACAAGGCCTTCTACAAGCTTGCCGGCTACCGCAATCTTGGCCGCCGCGCCGTGCGCATCGATATTCTGGAGCGGCTGGCCGACCTGATTCGTCCGGCGACCAACTGGAAGCCCGGCCTTGGCCAGCGGCCGGACGGCGCCTATGACGGCCAGTCCTTCATGGTGACGCCGCCGATGATGTCGATCCTCGGCGCCACCGCCGACGACATGGAAGAGATCCTGAAGGGCCTCGGCTACCGCGCCGAGCCGAAGCCGGTGGCCGAGGTCAAGGCACGGCTGGAGGCGCAGGACAATGCCGCGCGCGAAGCGGCAGCCGCCAAGCTCGCGGCGGAAGAGGCCGCACGCGCCGAACAGGCCAAGGCAGCCGAAGCCGCCGTCGAAGGTTCTGAGCCGGCGGCCGCCGAGGCGGCCGTCGAAGCTCCGGCCGAAGCCATCGCGGAAACGGCCGCACAGCCTGTCGTGGAAGAGCCAACCGAAGCTCCGGCCGGAGTTACGGAAGAGGCTCCTGCAGTAGCGGAAGCCATCGCTGACGTCGCTGTCACCGAAAGCGCCGACGCCCTCACCTCCCCCTCGATGGGGGAGGTCGCGGCGCGAAGCGACGCGGGTGGGGGTGATGGCGCAGACGATGCACGTCGTGCTGATGAAGCCAGTGATGCAGGCGGTGCTGACGGTGCTGGCGCTCCCCCCACCCCGGCGCTGCGCTCCGACCCTCCCCACGAGGGGGAGGGTGAGGCCAGCGAGCCCGCCGAAGCCGAGGCACCCAAGCCGATCCTGTTGTGGCGTCAGGGCCGTTTCGACCAGCGCCCCCGTCACCAGGAGGGCCGCAACAATCGCCAGCGCAACGGCCCGGCGCGCGGCCGAGGCAATGCACCGGCCGATGCCGTCGGAGCCCAGGCAACGGGCGCGCCAGGCGAGCGTCCGGCCCATGAAGGCCGCCGCGACGGCGCCGGCAAACCGCGCTTCGACCGCTCGAAGTTCAAGCCCAAGCCGCAGGGCGAAGGCGAACAGCGCCGCGACGGCCGCCCGCAAGGCGAGCGTCCCGAACGCCGCGACGGCCGGCCCGACTGGAAGGGCGGCAGGCCGGAAGGCAAGGGCGGTCGCCCCGATCAAGGAAGCGCGAAACCCGTCTTCCAACCAAAGCCGCGCGAGGAACGCCCGGTCCGCTTCGATCCGGACTCACCCTTCGCCAAGCTCGCCGCCTTGCGCGACCAGCTGAAGAAGTAGGCCCCTAGACCAAGAGATAGCGCTTCGATGGTTGCTGAAGGCCGCCAGCGCATTGACAAATGGCTCTTCTTCTCGCGGGCCGTGAAATCGCGCTCGCTGGCGGCGAAGCTGGTGGTCGCCGGCCGCGTGCGTATCAATCGCGACAAAGCAGCGCAGGCCTCGGATCTGGTCAAGCCGGGCGATGTGCTGACCATCACACTCGACCGGCGCATTTTCGTCTGGAAGGTGCTCGGTGCCGGTGTGCGGCGCGGCCCGGCCGAGGAGGCTCGCACCCTCTACGAGGACATGTCGCCGCTGCCTACACCGAAGGCCGACAGCGTGCCCGATGCCATCCCGGCGCTGCGCGAGGCCGGCAGCGGCCGCCCAACCAAACGGGAGCGCCGCCAGACCGACCGCTTGCTCGGCGAAGATTGAGGTTTGTCGCCCAAGAGGTTGTGGTCAAGCGCGCCACTAGCGATTTTGGGACGGCGACAGACGCCAGACGGAAACCGGACCCGGCAAACAGGACATCAAATGCCCCTGCCGTACCCGGCGTGCTGGAATTTCATTCCGGAAACGCCGATGCCGCCGGGCATGGCTGCCCTTGCAAGCGACGGACAAAGGCGTTACCTCACGGAAAAAGCCCAACAAAACTGGCCCAATAGAGCTGGGACGTCCCGGAGCCGACCGATGACCTATGTCGTGACCGACAACTGCATCAAATGCAAATACATGGATTGCATCGAGGTCTGTCCGGTCGACTGTTTCTATGAAGGCGAGAACATGCTCGTCATTCATCCCGACGAGTGCATCGATTGCGGCGTCTGCGAGCCGGAATGCCCCGCCGACGCGATCAAGCCCGACACCGAGTCGGGCCTCGACAAATGGCTGCAGATCAACACCGAATACGCCGAGAAATGGCCCAACATCACCGCCAAGAAGGAGCCGCCGGCCGACGCTAAAACCTTCGACGGCGAGGCTGGCAAATTCGAGAAATACTTCTCCGCCGAGCCTGGCGAAGGCGATTGACAAGCCGGCCGCCAAGGCCGGTATTACGCAAGTTAAGAGCCATGCTGCATTGACCGCCTTGACAGGCGGCACGGACCTGTGGCCTTCGCTTACGCAGCAAAACCTTGATTCTTCCGACTTTTTGTGTTACATCAGCCAAACATGCCGGTGACACACGTCGATTTATGGCGCAGACGCCCCAAATCACTGAAAGGTGAAAATCCCATTCCGGACCAGAGCGATCTGGGCCAGGCGGTCGCAATCTGTGCGGTTTGCCGGTCCGGCTTTTCCGATGGGTTCATCTGTTGTGCGGCTAAGGATCGGGTCCCCCGATCGCACGAGTTCGGGCCGGCAGGACGCCGGCACCACAACAAGGAGTTCACGGCGTAATGGCTACGATCACCCCGCAGAAGAAGTCCACCGGTGCGCGTCATGGTTTCAAGACCGGTGAGTACATTGTCTATCCGGCGCACGGCGTCGGCCAGATCGTGTCGATCGATGAGCAGGAAGTGGCCGGTCACAAGCTGGAACTGTTCGTCATCGACTTCCAGAAGGACAAGATGCGCCTGAAGGTGCCGGTCGCCAAGGCGACCTCCATCGGCATGCGCAAACTCTCGGAAGAGGATTATGTCGAGCGCGCGCTGAAGGTCGTTCAGGGCCGCGCCCGCGTCAAGCGCACCATGTGGTCGCGTCGCGCCCAGGAATATGATGCCAAGATCAATTCGGGCGACTTGATCTCGATCTCCGAAGTCGTGCGCGACCTCTACCGTGCCGACAATCAGCCGGAGCAGTCCTATTCCGAACGCCAGCTCTATGAGGCGGCGCTGGACCGCATGGCCCGCGAGATCGCGGCCGTCAACCGCATGTCGGAAACCGAAGCCGTGCGCCTGATCGAGGTCAATCTCAACAAGGGCCCTAAGCGCGGCGCCAAGGCCGACAACGAGGAAGCCGAGCAGGAAGAAGCTGCCTGAGCCTTTGAACCTTCGAGTTCTGAAAAACCCGGCCTCGCGCCGGGTTTTTGCTTACCCTCCCCCTTGTGGGGAGGGTCGCTGCAAAGCAGCGGGGTGGGGGGCAGCGCCTACCCTCCGGACCTTTGGGTCCGACCTCCACAACGAGAGGTAGAGGACTCAGCCCCCGCCCTCCTTCTCCGCCTCCTGCTTCAGCGTCGCGATGAACCGCTTGGTCCGTTCCCGCTCCGGATTGCCGAACAGAACGGCGGACGGCCCCTTTTCGACGACGACGCCGGCATCGAGGAAGACCACTTCCTGGGCGATCTTGGAGGCGAGGCGCAGGTCGTGCGTCGCCATCACCATGGTCGTGCCCTCGCTGGCGAGCTTGCCAAGCACGTCGACCACTTCCTGTGCCAATTCCGGATCGAGCGCCGAGGTCGGCTCATCGCAGAGCAGCACTTTCGGCGACGGCGCCAGTGCCCGGGCAATGGCCACGCGCTGCTGCTGGCCGCCCGACAGCGTCGCCGGCCACGCATCGGCCTTGTGCACCATGCCGACCTTCTCCAGCAGCGCCAGCGCCCGCTCGCGCGCCCTCTGCGGCGACCATTTCAGCACCGTCACCAGGCCTTCCATGACATTCTCGATCGCGGTGCGGTGCGGAAACAGCTGGAAATTCTGGAACACCATGCCGGTCTGCAGGCGCAGGCGCCTGATGTCGGCGGTCGCCACCTTGATGCCCGGGCGGAATTCCAGCGTTTCGTCGCCAATGCGCACCGTGCCCGATGTCGGGATCTCCAGAAGGTTGATGCAGCGCAACAGCGTGCTTTTTCCCCCACCCGAAGGGCCGACAAGTGCGGTGAC
Organism: Mesorhizobium sp. WSM1386; assembly: GCF_055901595.1. NCBI lineage: Bacteria > Pseudomonadati > Pseudomonadota > Alphaproteobacteria > Hyphomicrobiales > Phyllobacteriaceae > Mesorhizobium > Mesorhizobium sp. WSM1386. The sequence continues at coordinate 1,319,406 of NZ_CM148373.1, read as the reverse complement.
GCTGCCTTCGTCGATGGCGACGGTCACACCCTTCAGCACCAGATTGTCGCCGAAGCGCTTTTCGATGTCGGTGAGGCCGATCATGAGCGTGCCTCCAGGAAGCCGCCATAGCGGTTGAGCCGTTCCTCCAGCCGCGTCTGCAGGGCCGACAGCACCGAGCTCATCGCCAGATAGAGGATTGCCGCCTCGACATAGAGGATCAGCGGCTCGTAGGTGGTGGCGACGATGCGCTGCGCCGCCTGGAACATCTCCGGCACGGTGATGGCGGCTGCCAGCGAGGTGTCCTTGACCAGCGAGATGAAGGTATTGGACAGCGGCGGCACCGCGACCCGGCCGGCTTGCGGCAGGATGGTGCGCCGCATCGCCTGGCTCCAGGTCATGCCGATCGAATAGGCGGCTTCCCACTGGCCTTTCGGCACCGAGCCGATGGCGGCGCGGATGATCTCCGACGTGTAGGCGCCGATGTTGAGCGTGAAGCCGATCAGCGCCGCGGTGAAGGCATCGAGCAATATGCCGACCGACGGCAGGCCGTAGAAGATCAGGAACAACTGCACCAGGAGCGGTGTGCCGCGAAATATCCAGACATAGAAGCGCACGAGCGCGACCAGCGGCTTGGGTCCGAACAGACGGCCGAGCGCCGCGCCCAGGCCGACCGTCAGGCCCAGCACGAAGGACAGCAGCGTCAACGGCACGGTGAAGATCAGCGCGGCCCAGAGCAGCGAAGGCAGCGACTCCAGCATCAGTTGCAGCCAGTGCGGCACGAAAGACCCTCCAGAATGCTAGACGTCAGCCATATCACGGCAAAAGCGGCAAACCGTCAAAGACGGCTCGCCGCTGGATGCATCGCACGGGCCGGCAACCGGCCCATCCCAGGAAAACCTACTTCGAAACGTCCTGGCCGAAATAGGTGTCGGCGATCTTCTGATAGGTGCCGTCCGCCTTGATGTCGGCCAGCGCCTTGTTGATCGCGGCGACCAGCTCGGGATCGCCCTTGCGCACGATGACGCCGGAATAGTCGGCGTTTTCCTCTTGCGCGGCGATCTTCACATTGGCGTCGGGCTTGTGCTTCTTGAAGTCGAGGAACGACAGGCTGTCGTTGATGGTGGCGTCGGCACGGCCGGTCAAAAGCAGCTGGATCGACTGGTCGAAGCCATCGGTGCCGACCAGCTCGGCGCCGTTCGTCTCGGCCAGCTTGCCGAAATTCGAAGTCAGCGACTGCGCCGACTTCTTGCCTTTGAGATCGGCGAAGGTCTTGATGTCGGTGTTGTCGCCGCGCACGATCAGCACCGCCTTGGACGCGATGTAGGGGTCGGAGAAATCATACTTGGCCTTGCGGGCGTCGGTGATGCCGACTTCGTTGATGACGGCATCGTAACGGTTGACGTCGAGGCCGGCGATCAGCCCGTCCCACTTGCCCTCGAGAAACTCGACCTTCACCCCGAGCTTGTCGCCGATCGCCTTGGCGATTTCGACGTCGAAACCGACCAGCGCGCCGGAAGCGTCATGATAGGTGAAGGGTGCGTAAGTGCCTTCCGTGCCCACCTTGATGACCCCGGCCTGCTTGATCTGGTCGAGATTGGCGCCGGCATGGCCCGATGCGACAGCCAGGGCTTGCAGCGTTCCGGCGATGATGAGCGACTTGAGCCATTTCATTTTTCTGTGATCCCGTCCTTGGCCGGCAACCCGGCATGTTGTGAGGGCTGGAAAATGACAGATGCAGGTCGAAAAAATAAGGAACGAGATTTCAAAAACGATGGATTTCTGAAACCGCATTCTCCGAAGGAAACTTGTTCGCAGCATCCTGATGGTCCAGGCAACCGCTGCGAAATCGCCCGGATGATACCGCTCGCCTGCCCGCGCGGGCGGAACTTTTCTCGCGCATGGCAGTTTTGGCTGTTCTAGGGCACGACGCCGCGATTTCAACCCGACGCCCTGCCAGTTCGTTATTCGCATCGCCTGAGCCAGGGAGTGCCTCATGATGGAAGACACGGCAGGACGGACCATGGTCCGCGCGGCCATGAAGGCCCCCTACCTGGAGCGCGACGAGGAGCATCGGCTGGCCCTGCTCTGGAAAGAAGACAACGACCAGAACGCTTTGCACAGCATCACCGTCGCCCATATGCGGCTGGTCATTTCCATGGCTTCCAAATTCCGCCATTACGGCCTGCCGCTTGGCGACCTGATCCAGGAAGGCCATGTCGGCCTGCTCGAGGCCGCCGCGCGCTTCGAGCCCGAACGCGAGGTTCGGTTCTCGACCTATGCGACATGGTGGATCCGCGCCTCGATGCAGGACTACATCCTGCGCAATTGGTCGATCGTGCGCGGCGGCACGAGTTCAGCGCAAAAGGCTCTGTTCTTCAATCTCAGGCGCTTGCGTGCCCGTTTGGCAAACGGCGCCGAGCCGCTCTCCAACGAAACCTTGTATCGCGAAGTGTCGGTTGCGCTTGGTGTTTCCGAAGCCGATGTGGCGATGATGGATTCGCGGCTGTCGGCTCCGGATTCCTCGCTCAACGTGCCGCTGGCCGACGATGCGGGCGCCACCGAGCGGATGGATTTCCTGGTCTCGGACGATCCGCTGCCCGATGAGGTCGTCAGCGACCGCATCGATGTCGCGCGCCGCTCCGTCTGGCTGAAAGCGGCTCTCGCCGCCCTCAACGCCCGCGAACTGCGCATCATCGAGGAACGCCGGCTCAGCGACGAGGGTGCGACGCTTGAGGCACTCGGCGAAACGCTCGGCATTTCCAAGGAACGCGTACGCCAGATCGAGGCCCGCGCCATGGAAAAGCTCAAGGTCGCGCTGGTAAAGCAGAATCCGGAGTTTCTGGCGACAGCCGCCTGATCGCGAAGCCGGCTCTTACTTGTCGGTGACGATCTTGACCTTGTCACCGGCCGAAACAGCGGCACCCGGCGACAGCGCATTGAGCACGCGGAACAGGTCGAGCTTGCGGTCGACGCCCACCATCTGCGCGGCGAGCGAGCCCATGGTCTGTCCCGGCTGCACGGTGAGCACGCGGATGTGCAGCGGCTTCAGGGCCGCTTTTTCAGCAGGGCTCAGGATACGGAACGACCCGCTGACCGAGCGTGCCACCGTGTCGAGCGAGGTGCTGGCCGAGGGTGCAGCGGTGAGCAGCCGGTAGACCTGGCCGCCGGCGCGGATCACCGCGATGTCGAACTGCCAGCCTTCGGCGCCGGCATGCGCGGTCGCCGCCTCGTTGCCGTTGATCGTTTCCTGCTTGACGGTGCTGTCGTCGAGACCGGCGACCCAGCCGCTGCGGATGTAGTCGGTCAAGGCGCGGTTCTTGTCGATCGAAACGCCGTCGAAGCGGATGGCTATGTCACCCGGCCCGGTCGCCGTCACCGCTGCCGCGGAATTGTCGATGATGAAGCCGTCCGGCACCGTGAATGACACACCGAGGCCCGGATGCAGGAAGGTCTCGCCGCGCACATAGCCTTCCTCCGGCGTATCTCCGTAGAGCAGGCCGTCTATGCCGGCGAGGAAGGAATCGCGGTCGCGCGTGCCGACGCCGGGTGCGCCGAACTGGCGGGCATGGCGCTGCGCCAGATCGATGCGCTGCGGCGTGTTGGGGTGCGTCGCCAGGAAGTCGAGGCTGGCGTCGGTGGCACCGCTGATCGAGCGGAAATCGGTATAGGCCGACATCGACTGCAGGAACCGGCCGGCGGCGTATGGATCATAGCCGGCTTCGCCGATCGACTTGATGCCAATGGCGTCCGCTTCCAGCTCCTGGTTGCGCGAGAACTGCGCCAGCCTGAGCTTGCCGCGGATCAGTGCGGCCTTGGCGGTCGGGCTGTCGCCGAGCACGTCCGAGACCACCTTGGTCGCCAGGCCTTCCTCGGCCTCCAACTGCTGGCGTTGCAGGCCGTGGTTGGCGGTGACGTGGCCCATCTCGTGCGCGATGACCGCGGCGAGTTCGGACGAATCGTTTGCCAGCGCCAGCAGGCCGCGCGTGATGTAGAGATAACCGCCCGGCAGCGCGAAGGCGTTGACGTTGGGCGAATTCAAGATGGTGATGCGGTAGGTCTGGGTCGGATTGGCCGACACCACGGTCAGGCTGCCGACCACCTTGGCGACCATGCGCTCGAGCTTGGGATCGGAATATTCCCCGCCATAGGTCGCCAGGATGCGCGGATGCTGCGCCTTGGCCAGTTCGGCGAGTTTGTTGTTGGCGCCGACATTGTCGACCGTGATCGGCCTGTCGGACGGCTGGAAGCCGGATTCCTGGACTGCCGGAGGTGTGAACATCTGGCAGCTTGCGAGCGCCACGGCAAAACCGGCCAGCGCCAGAAAGCGCGCCAGCGGGTTCCATCTTGGTCTGTCAACGCCGATCGCCAGAACGGCTTCCTTTCGGGTCCCGGCGCATGACCGCGAAAATCGGGGGCGATCTTCTGAATTGTCATGCGCAAACAAACTACTACAGCATCCGTCACACGTGCCTCGGGGCGTGCGGCGGATGCTGTAGGCAAATCACGGCCTGTGCCGGACCAATAGGGCGGACCTAGCCACACTACGTCTGCCATGGCAAGCAAGCGCCACTTCGCCCGAAGCCGGTTTGACCGTAAATTATGTCCGCTTCCGGGCAATATCTCGTGATACGGCATCCCCAGCACCGGCACCGATATAGCGCCGGAACGCCTCGGGACCAGCCCCGGCAAAGAAATCGTCGGCGGAGCCGGTGGCCGCGACGGCGCCATTGTCCAGAAACACTACATTCTGGCCGATCCGGCAGGCATCCTGCGGCTGGTGCGTGACGAACAGCACCGTCATGCCATGGTCGGCATGGACGCCGGCAACCAGGTCGAGCATGTCGTCGCGCAAAGCGGGCCCGAGCGAGGCGAAGGGTTCGTCGAGCAGCAGCACCGGACGATCGCGCACCAGCACGCGGGCCAGGGCGACGCGCTGGCGCTCACCGCCAGAGAGTTCGCGCGGCACGCGTTGTTCCTTGCCGGCAAGGCCGGTCCGCGCAAGCGCGTCGGCAATCGCCGCGCGGTCGGCCTTGGTCAGCCGCAGCGACGGCGAGCGGCCGAGCCCGACATTCTGCTCGACGCTGAGATGAGCGAAAAGGTTGTTTTCCTGGAACACCATCGACACCGGCCGCGCCGCCGGAGGCGCGCCGCCGACATCGGCCCCACCGATCAGCACACGGCCGGAGCGTGGCGTCTCGAACCCGGCGACCAGGTTGAGCAGCGTCGATTTGCCCGAGCCGCTCGGCCCCATAATGGCGGTGATTTCCGCCGCCGCGAACGCGACATCGAAGGCAAGCGGCGCCTCGCCATAGCTGAATGAAACCTTATCCAGCCGCACCGGAACACCTTTCCTGCCAATCGCCCCGTCTTTCCTGCCAATTGCCCCGTCAGACATCGCGGGCCATTCCTTTTCCCAGCCGGTCCGCTGCCAGGACCAGCGCCAGGCAAACCAGGCCGAGCAACAGTGCCAGGCCGGCGGCGTCCGCGGTGCGGTAGCTGCCCATGCGCGCCAGCAGAAGGTAGGGCAATGTCTGCACGGAATCACTGCCGAACAGCGCGATGACACCGAGATCGCCAAGCGACAGCGCCATGGCGAAGGCGAAGGCGGTGGCGAGCGGCCGCCGCAGCGACGGCCAGTCGACCAGCCGCAGCCTGGCCCAGCCAGCCATGCCGAGCTGCGCGCAGAGCCGTTCGTGACGCTCGCTGCCCGCATCATAGGCGGGACGGACGGCGCGCAACGCGAAAGGCATCGCCATCACCGCATTCACGGTGACGACCATGACCGGGGTGATAGCGAAGACATCGCCGGCATGGCGCAGCAGCAGGAACCAGCCGGCGCCGATGACGATCGGCGGCACGACCAGGACGAACCCCGCGCCGGTATCGGTGGCGTGTTCGAGCAGCGTCCTTGGCCCGGAGCGGCGGTTCAGCGCCAGCGCCCGGCGCGCCATGGTCAAGGCCAGCGACAGCATCACCGAAAGCAGCGCCGACAGGAAGGCCAGCACCGCACTCGTCAGCGTCGCCTGCCGGACTGCGGCCTCGCCGGCGAGCCGGCCGAGATCGGCGCCAAGCCCGGCGATCACCGTGGCCGCCATCGGTCCGGCAACGAACAGCAGCGCCAGCACGATGAGCGTCGCGTTCAGCCAGGTCTCGGTCCGGTTGACGGAGAGATAACGGCGCGGCGCGACCGGCAGGTTGGTGTCGCCGACGATATTGGCGCCAAGCCGCGTCAGCGTCAGCACCACGATAAAGGTCAAGGCGATCTGCAGCAGCGTCAGCGCGACCGCCCGCGCGGGATCGAAATCGAAGCGCAGCGCCTGATAGATGCCGACTTCCAGCGTCGTCGCGCCTGGTCCGCCGCCGAGCGTCAGCACGATGGTGAAGGAGGTGATGCAGAGCATGAAGACGAGCCCGGCGACGCCGGGCAAGGCGGCGCGCAGCGTCGGCCATTCGATCAGCCGGAACGCCGGCCGCGCGCCCATGCCAAGCTGGCTCGCCAACCGCCACTGGTCGGCAGGAATGGTCTGCAGCGCCTCGAGGAACAGCCGCGTGCTGAGCGGCAGGTTGAAGAAGACATGGGCGACGAGGATGCCGGACAGGCCGTAAATGCCTGGCCAGCCCTGGCCGCCGACCGCGCCGAACAGGCCGGCGAAATAACCGGCGCGGCCGTAGAGCGCCAGGATGCCGAGAGCCGCGACGATGGCCGGCAGCGCCAGCGGCACGGCGAAGAGCTGCAGCATGAAGGCGCGGCCCAGGAAGCGAGGATGCCGCGACAGTGCACGCGCCACGAACAGCGCCGGTATCACCGACAGAAGTGTCGAAAGGGCGGCCTGCCAGAGCGTGAAGCGCACGACGCGCAGCAGATAGGGATCGAAGGCCGCCCAAGCGCCGGAGAAATCGTCAGCGCCTTCGACGAGCAACCCGGTAAACGCGCCACCGATCAGCAGCGCGATCGCGGCGAGCCCGACGATGCCTGCGCTGACGCGGGGGTCAGACGCGCGTTGCACGCTGGACCGCCTGTCTTCGCGTCGCGGCAATTACAAAGGATTGTGCTCTACGGCGCCCCCCTCTGTCCTGCCGGACATCTCCCCCACAAGGGGGGAGATCGAACGTCATCGGTGATTTCGCAAATCGCCGACGCTGCAGATATAAGCTAAGCGCGGAAACTGCCAATCTCCCCCCTTGTGGGGGAGATGTCCGGCAGGACAGAGGGGGGCGCCGTAGAGCAATCATCTTCGCTCGGTTTGCCTCAACCGCCTCAACCCTACTTGCTCATCACCGAAAGCCATTCATCGACCCAGGCCTTGCGGTTGGCGGCGACCTCCTCGGGGCTGAACAGCAAGGTCTTGGTCGGCTTGACCAGTTTGTCGAAGGCCGGGTTGAGCGGCTTGTCGGTCTTGCCGGCGGGGAACATCCAGTTGGTCTCGGGGATGGCGTCCTGGAACTTCGGGCTGGTCATGAAGGCCATGAACTTTGCCGCCAGCGGGTTCTTGGCGCCCGTGGTGGTGATGCCGGCAACCTCGATCTGCAGGTATTCGCCCTCCTCGAAGGACGCCGCCTGGTAGCGCTCGGTGTTCTCGGCGATCATGTGATAGGCCGGCGACGTGGTGTAGGACAGCACCATCGGCGCCTCGCCCTTGGTGAACAGGCCGTAGGCCTCGCTCCAGCCCGGCGTCACCGTCAGCACCTTCGCCTTGAGCTTGGCCCAGGCCTCCGGCGCCTTGTCGCCATAGACCGACTTCACCCACAAAAGCAGGCCGAGACCCGGCGTGGAGGTGCGCGGATCCTGGATGATGATCTTGTCGTCGGCACTGCCCTCGACCAATTCCTTCAGGCTCTTGGGCGGTGTCTTGAGCTTCTGCGTGTCATAGACGACGGCGAAGTAGCCGTAGTCGAAGGGGACGAAAGTATCGTCGCTCCAGCCGCCCGGCACATCGACGTCGCTGACAGCGCCATGCGGCGCGAACAGGCCGGAAGCCTTGGCGTCGGCGGTGAGATTGGTGTCGAGGCCGAGCACGATATCGGCCTTGGTCGAGGCCCCTTCGAGCTTGACGCGATTGAGCAGCGCCACGCCGTCGGCGACCGAGACGAACTCGACATCGCAACCGCATTCGGCCTCGAATTCCTTCTTCACCACGGGGCCTGGACCCCAGTCGGCGGTGAAGCTTTCATAGGTGTAGACGGTGAGCTTGTCCTTGGCCAAGGCCGGCCCGGACAGCGCCAGAACCGCTGCCGAGACAAGAGAGTATAAAAGCATGCGCATCGGCGCCTCCTTCGTTCGAGTTGAAAGGAATTGAGGCGTCGGACTGTCCGAAACGTCTAATCCCTCCGCCGGTACAAACCGGATCAGGTTCAGCGGGTTGGCGAGACTGCCTCTCAGCCGGTCCGCGAAGATCGCGTCCGGCACCCCGTTAGAGCGTTTCGACACATAGGCCGGGCCAATGAACCGCGCAAGTGGAGTTTGCCGCCTTCCGTTTCGCGTGTCGGGCTGGTAAGGGCCACACGATATGAGCACATTCACCATCCTGCTTGGCGGCGATCTCATCCGCACGCCGCGGCTCGACCGCCAGATCGAAGGCTGCCGCGTGATCGCCGCCGACGCCGGCATCGGCCATGCGCGGCTGCTCGGCCTTGTCCCGGAACTCTGGGTGGGTGATTTCGATTCGGTGCCGGCAAATCTGCCTGACGATCTGGCCGCCGTGCCCCGCCAGACCTTTCCGCCGGAGAAGGACAAGACCGATGGCGAACTGGCGATCGCCGCCGCGCTCGCGCGCGGCGCGACCCGGCTGGTGCTGGCAGGCGCTTTCGGCGGCAAACGGGCCGACCATGCTTTCCTGCATCTGTCGCTCGCCCTGCGGCTGGCCCAGACCGGCACCGGAGTGGTGCTGACCAGCGGCGCCCAGGAAGGCGTGCCCTTGCTGTTGGGAAAGACGGGCTTCGACTATGCCGACGGCACGCTGTTTTCGATCCTCGGCTTTTCAGATCTTGCCGGCCTGACCGTCACCGGCGCCAAATGGCCGCTGAACCAGGTCGAGGTGGCCTTCGGTTCATCGCTGACCATCTCCAACGAAGTCCGGGGGGGCCTCGAAATCGCGCTCGGCCATGGCCGCGCGCTGCTGCTCGCTCATCCCTATCCCTTGCCCGAAAGCTGACATGGCCCCGCCTCTTCTCAATCTCGACGGGATAAAACTGACCTTCGGCGGCACGCCGCTGCTCGATGGCGCCGCCTTGACCGCTTCGGCCGGCGACAAGATCGCGTTGGTCGGCCGCAACGGCTCGGGCAAGTCGACGTTGCTCAAGATCGCCGCCGGCCTGATCGAACCCCAGGACGGCGAGGTGTTCCGCCAGCCTTCGGCGACCGTGCGCTATCTGCCGCAGATGCCCGACATGGAAGGCTTCGCGACGGCCCGCGCCTATGTCGAGGCAGGCCTCGGCCCCGCCGATGATCCCTACCGCGCCAGCTATCTGATGGAGCATCTCGGCCTGTCGGGCGAGGAGCGGCCGAACGATCTGTCCGGCGGCGAGGCCAGGCGCGCCGCCCTTGCCCGCGTCATGGCGCCGGAACCGGACATCCTGCTGCTTGATGAGCCGACCAACCATCTCGATCTGTCGGTCATCGAGTGGCTGGAAGAAGAGCTTGTCCGCACCTCGTCGGCACTCGTCGTCATCTCGCACGACCGCCGTTTCCTCGAACGCGTCTCGCGCGCCACCATCTGGCTCGACCGCGGCCAGACCCGCAGGCTCGACAAGGGTTTTGGCCATTTCGAGGAATGGCGCGATCAGGTGCTGGAAGAGGAAGAGCGCGAGCAGCACAAGCTCGGCCGCCAGATCGTGCGCGAGGAGCACTGGCTGCGCTATGGCGTAACGGCGCGGCGCAAGCGCAACATGCGCCGCCTCGGCGAGTTGCAGACCATGCGCAAGAATTTTCGCGGCCATCGCGGCGCCGAGGGTTCGGCGACCATGGTGGCCAGCGACGCCGCCGAATCCGGCAAGCTGGTGATCGAAGCCAAGAACATCGAGAAGAGTTTTGGCGATCTCACCGTCGTCAAGGGGTTCTCGACCCGCATCCAGCGCGGCGACCGCGTCGGCCTCGTCGGGCCGAACGGCGCCGGCAAGACGACGCTTTTGAAGATGCTGACCGGCGAACTGACGCCGGATGCAGGCTCGGTCCGGCTCGGCACCAATCTCGAAATCGCCACGCTCGACCAGAAGCGCGAAGCGGTCGACCCGCAGGAAACCCTGGCGCAATACCTCACCGATGGGCGCGGCGAAAACCTCGTCATCAATGGCGAGCAGCGCCATGTCGTCTCCTACATGAAGGATTTCCTGTTCAAGCCCGAACAGGCGCGCACGCCGGTGCGCGAACTGTCCGGTGGCGAGCGGGCGCGGCTGATCCTGGCGCGCGTGCTGGCGCGGCCGGCGAACCTCCTGGTGCTCGACGAGCCGACCAACGATCTCGACATGGAGACGCTGGAACTCCTGCAGGAACTGGTCGCCGGTTTTGCCGGAACCGTCATCCTGGTTAGCCACGACCGCGATTTCCTCGACCGCACCGTCACCAGCATCATCGCGCCGGACGGCGGCGGCCGCTGGGTCGAATATGCCGGCGGCTATTCCGACATGCTGGCCCAACGCGGCGGCACGAGGCTCGACGACCGCAAGGCGCGCGCCAAGGCGGAGGTCGGCGATACGCCGGCACCGGGCAAGAGCGAGCCGGCTGCCCCAAAAGGACCGGCGAAGAAACTGTCGTTCAAGCAGAAATTCGCGCTGGAATCGCTCCCCAAGAAGATCGAGGCGGTGACCGCCTCGATCTCTCGGCTTGAAAACAACATCGCCGATCCGGCCTATTACGAGCGCGATCCAGCCTCGTTCCAAAAGACCATCGCCGCCCTCGACAAGGAACGCGCTACGCTGGCGGCGCTCGAAGAGGAGTGGCTGGAACTGGAGATGTTGCGGGAAGAGATGGAAGGGTGAACGATTGCATGCGGTCTTTTATGCGCGTATATTATGCGCATGGAAGAAGGGCATCCCCATGCTTCAATCGACGCCAAAACCTCAGAGGACGTCCGTCAACACGTCCATTGACTCTCAGTTGATCAAAGACGCCAAGGCGTTGGGCATCAACATCTCCCGCGCTGCCGAGGCAGGTATCGCGAAAGCGATAGCGGCGGAGAAAACGCGTCGATGGCAGGAAGAAAACAACGAAGCCATCGAAAGCTCCAACGAGTATGTTAGGCGCAACGGACTGCCATTGGCCAAACATCGGCCGTTCTGATGGCACGTTACGATTTTTATCGGAATGCCGACGGTAACGGTTATCTTCTCGATGTGCAGTCCGACCTTCTTGAGGGGCTGAACACGAGGGTCGTCGTTCCCCTGATGCCGCCCCAAATAGCTCCGGTTCCTGGCCGCCGACTAAACCCGACCTTCGCTATAGACGGCAAAGATCATGTGATGGTCACGCAGTTTATATCAGCTTTCACCGCATCTGAACTATCGGACGCGGAGGGAAACCTCTCAAAGCATCACGACGACATCGTCGCAGCGCTCGACATGCTGTTCCAGGGTTTCTGAACGAAGGCGATCGTTAGGCCGCCTCCTCAGCCCGCCGTCTTGGCCTGCCAGGCCTTGATCGCCTCGTCGAACACCTTCTCGCCGGGTATGCCTTTTTCCATGGTCAGCAGCGCCCGCCGTCCGGTCTTGTAGACGACCGGCACGTCGATCCAGTCCTGGCCGCGCAGCAACGTCATGTTGGCGTCCTCGTCGGCCTTGGTGTCGTTGAGCGCGACGAGGAAGAAGCCGTCGGCGATCTTGGCCGGAATGCCGATCAGCGGGCTGCCGGCATCCTGTTCGGAGCTTTTCATGGCGACGCGCAGGATGTTGTCGACACCGCCGCCCTCGAAACCGTCGGGCGTCAGGAAGATCATCTCGATGATATGGCTCGCCGGCAGCGTCTGGTCGGTGTTGCGGCGGATGGTCATGCGCAACTGGATGTCCTTGCCGGGGATGGTCGCTTCGGCGCGGATCGCCGGCTCGGGCGGCAGGTCGCCGCCGGGCGATTCCTGCACCAGCGACCAGATGATGCTGCCGGGCTCGGCCGAACCCTGCGCGGTGCTGGTGCGCTCCTCATAGAAGATCGCCTTCTGGCCAACCGGCACCGCGGCTTGCGTCGCCGGAGCGGCGGCCGCGGGAGCCGGCGGCGTGGCGGCTGCGGGCGGCGTGGCGGCCGCGGGAGCCGGCGGCGTAGCGGCGGCATCGGCCGGTGCCGCGGGTGCGGTGCCGTTGGCGGGCGGCGTTGCCGGCGCAGCACCCGCCTCAGGCGGGGTCGCGGCGGGGGCAGGCGTGGCGGCGGCCGGAGGCGTATTGGCCGGCGCGTTCGTTGCCGTTGGCGGCGTCGTCAACGCGGCGACGGATTCGCCCTCGCCTATGCCGCTTTGCCCACCGGCCGGGCCGGGATCGGTTTCGCCGCCTTCAGGGGTCAGCCGCTGCGTGAATTTCGTCGCTTCGGCGCCCGCCGCCGGCGGCGTCGCCGCGTCGGTCGCCGGCTTGGCCGGCGCCGGTTTCACCGGTTCGGTCTTGGCAACCTTGCTGCCGTCCAGGCCCAGCATCTTGCCGAAGGCATCCTTGTTCAGCCAGATGCCATAGCCGCCGCCGGCAACGACCAGCAGGGCGACGACGGCGGCAATCAGCCCGCCATAGCTGCGCTTGCGCTCGGCGGGACGCAAACGCTGGAAGGTGTCGGCCGTGGCCGGCTCGTCATCATTGGGAAAGACATCCGGCTGGTCGTGTTCCTGGTCCGCGTCCATGCCTGGCAGGTTCTTGTCAGCCAGATTGAAGGATGCCGGCTGCACCGACGCGGGCTTCGGCCAGCTTGGCTCGGGCTTGGCGGCGGGCGGCGGCGCGGGCCGGTAGGGTTCCGGCTTTGCGGTGGGCGCCGCTGCGGGCGCTGGCCACGACGGCCCCGCATTCGCCGGCTGGCGTGTGTGGTTCGGCTGGTTCTTGTTGCGGTCGATGGAGGAAAAGATGTTTTCCAGCTCGGCGAGCGGATCCGTCTCCGGCACGCTCTTGGTGTAGTCGCGCTCGACACTGGAGATAGCATCTTCCAGACCGCGCTTCTGCTTGGCGGCATCCGACGGCGACAGCGGCGGATCGCGCAGGGCAATCTTGGCTGCGATCGTCGAGCGGGCCTTGTCATAGACCCTCGCCCGCATCTCCGGCGATTGATCGCTGAGGTTGTCTATCGTTTTCTTCAGAACAGCAACGAAATCTGCCATGCTTCAGTCGACCTGTATTTTTGCTTCCGCGCCGGCCCCCGCAAATCAGCCGCAATGCCCGGAAAGGCTTCAGAAACTAGTCTTGAAACGGATCGGTCACAAGTATCGTATCGTCCCGTTCCGGACTGGTGGAGAGGAGTGCTACCGGTGCGCCGATGAGCTCCTCGATGTATCGGACATATTTGACGGCCTGGGCCGGAAGATCGTTCCAGCTGCGCGCCCCGGCGGTGGTGCCTTTCCACCCCTCCAGCGTCTCGTAGACCGGTTCGACACGGGCCTGCGCGCCCTGGCTCGCCGGCAGATAGTCGATCGCCTCGCCGTCGAGGCGGTAGCCGGTGCAGACCTTGATCTCATCCAGCCCGTCGAGCACGTCGAGCTTGGTCAGCGCAATGCCCTTGATGCCGTTGACGGCGACGGCCTGGCGCACCAGCACCGCGTCGAACCAGCCGCAGCGGCGCTTGCGCCCGGTGACGACGCCGAATTCATGGCCGCGCGTGCCGAGGAACTCGCCGATCTCGTTCTTCTGTTCGGTCGGGAAAGGTCCCTCGCCGACGCGTGTCGTGTAGGCCTTGGTGATGCCGAGCACATAGCCGATGGCGCCTGGACCAACGCCCGCGCCGGCGGCCGCTTGCCCGGCGACCGTGTTCGACGAGGTGACGAAAGGATAGGTGCCGTGGTCGATGTCGAGTAGCGTGCCTTGCGCACCCTCGAACAGGATGCGCTCGCCAGCGCGGCGCTTGTCATCGAGGATCTTCCAGACCCGGTCCATGTAGGGCAGGATCTCGTCGGCGACCGAGGTCAATTCCGTCATGATCGCATCATGCGTGACTTCGGCATGGCCAAGCCCGCGACGCAGCGCATTGTGATGCGTCAGCAGCCTGTCGACTTTCAGGGGAAGCGTTTCCAAATCCGCCAGATCCATCACCCGAACCGCGCGTCGCCCCACCTTGTCCTCGTAGGCGGGGCCGATGCCACGGCGGGTCGTACCAATCTTCGTTCCGGAATTTGAGGCAGCGTCCTCGCGGAATCCGTCCAGCTCCCGGTGCAGCGACAGGATAAGCGCCGTGTTTTCGGCTATTTTCAGGCGATCGGGCGTCACTTCGACGCCTTGCGCTTTGAGCTTCGCCACTTCGGCCACGAAAGCATGCGGATCGAAGACCACGCCATTGCCGATGATGGACAGCTTGCCTTGCCGCACGACGCCGGACGGCAACAGCGACAGCTTGTAGACCTTGCCGTCGACAACCAGCGTGTGGCCGGCATTGTGGCCACCCTGGAAACGCACCACGACATCGGCGCGCTCCGACAGCCAGTCGACGATCTTGCCCTTGCCTTCGTCGCCCCACTGCGAGCCGACGACCACCACATTGGCCATGTTTCTTTTCCCTTGAGACGCCGCCGAGCGGCTTGGATTTGGTTCGAAACGACAGGCCTCTATAGCGTCAAGACCTCGCGAGTGCGACCTTTCTTTGCCGCCGAAAATGCCCTGAGGCACAACAATTTTCGGCTTTGACATCATTTACTTGGGCTGACGGGGGCAATAGGCCGGCAAACACCGTGGCCATCCCCACGGCCGGAATCCCGCGATGCATCGAAGCGCCTACATATTCCTGCTGCTCACCACGCTGCTGTGGGGTGGCAATTCGGTGGCCGGCAAGCTGGCGGTCGATCACGTCTCGCCGATGACGCTGGTCTTCCTGCGCTGGGTTCTGGCGGTGGCGATCCTGCTGCCGATCGGCTGGCGCACGATCCAGGAGGACTGGCCTGTCGTGCGCCGGCATTGGTTCGTGCTGGCCGCACTTGGGGCCAGCGGCTTCACCCTGTTCAACACCATCTTCTACACCGCGCTCAACTACACGACGGCGATCAATGTCTCGATCGAACAGGCGGCGATGCCGGTCTTGATCATCGTCGCCAATTTCATCTTCTTCCGCTTGCGTGTGAGCTGGGCGCAGATTGCCGGCGTGGTGCTGACCATCTTCGGCGTAGTCCTGACTGCCTGCCATGGCGATCCGCGCCGGCTGCTCGCATTGGAACTCAATTTCGGCGACGCCATCATGCTGGTGGCGGTCGTCCTCTACAGCGGCTATTCGGTCGGGCTGCGGATGAAGCCGGTGATGCGTTGGCAGAGCCTGATGCTGTCCCTGGCGGTCGCCGCGCTCATCACCTCGCTGCCCTTCTTCCTGTGGGAGGTCGTCGCCGGCAAGGTCATCGTGCCCGACGCACGCGGCTGGACGGTCATCGTCTACACCGCGATCGGCGCCTCGGTCATCTCGCAGATAACCTATATCAGGGGCAACGAACTGATCGGCGCCAACCGCGCCGGCCTGTTCATCAATCTGGTGCCGATCTTCGGCACGCTGCTCTCGGTGCTGATCGTCGGCGAGACGTTCCAGCTCTATCAGGCGCTGGCACTGGTACTCGTGCTGGGCGGCATCGCGCTCGCCGAATACAGCGGGCGAAAGACGGCGATACTTAACCGCCCCAGGGTGCCGAACCGCCCCGCATAGGTTCGCTCTGGCCGCTTACAGCCGCTACTGCACCAGTTCCTTGCGCACCGCCGCGATGTCGTCGGATGAGACGGCCGGAGCGGAATTGCCCCAGCTGCCGCGCACATAGGTCAACACGTCGGCGATTTCCTGATCCTTCAGGCGCCAGGCCAGAGAGGGCATGGCAGGCGTCGTCGGCGCACCGGCCGTGTGGACGGCCTGGCTGCCGGCCAGAATGACACGGGCAAGTGTTTCGGGACTGCCCTGCGCGACGATCGAGTTGCCGACAAGCGTCGGGAAAAGCGCGCCGGCCCCGACACCATCGCCACCATGGCAGGCCGAGCAATTGTCGTGGTAGATCGCCTCGCCCGCCGCCATGCGCGCTTCGTCGGGTTTTGGCGCTTGAGAATTGCCGGCATCCGAGCCCAAGCTCTTGAGATAGACGGCGACCGCCTTGAGGTCGGGTTCCGTCATCTTCGAGGTCGAGTTTTCAACCGCCTCCGCCATCGGGCCGGACGCGATCGAATGCGCGTTGACGCCGGTCCTGAGGTAGGCGACTACATCGTCCTCCGACCATTTCCCGAGGCCGGATTGAGCATTGTTGGTGATATCAGGCGCGAACCAGCCCTGCAGCGATGCGCCTTGCAGGAAAACGCTGTCCTGATCAGCTCCAAGGAAGGATTTGGGCGTATGACAGGTGCCGCAGTGGCCTGCCCCCTGTACGATATAGGCGCCACGGTTCCATTCCGCCGACTTGGACGGATCCGGCTTGAAGCCGTCCTCGCTGAAGTTGAGCAGATTCCAGCCCCACATCGCCAGCCGGACATTCAGCGGGAATGGCAGTTGATTGGCTTCGACCTTGTTCGAAACCGGCTCGACCGTTGTCAGGTACGCCCACAGGTCCGAAATGTCCTGCTCGTTCATCCTGGTATAGGCAGGGTATGGCATGGCGGGATAGAGCCGCACGCCATCGTGGCCGATGCCCGTCTTCATCATGCTGCGGAAATCGGCCTCAGACCAATTGCCGATGCCCGTCTCGTGATCGGGTGTGATGTTGGGCGGCACCAGCGCGCCGAACGGTGTTTCCAGCGGCAGGCCGCCGGCTAGAGGTTTGCCGCCCGGTCTAGTGTGACAACCCGCGCAGTCGCCGAGCACGGCCTGGTATCGGCCGCGTATGATCTGGTCCGCCTGGTCGGCAGCCATTGCCGGGGCGATCGCGAGCAGCGCAGCGCTGGCGGCGAATGTGAGAGCGAGCGTTCTCACGCTTGCACCAGCGGTGCGCCGGGATTGCGCAGATACTGGTTGCGGATGGCATCGGCGGCCCGGAAGGCCAGCGCGCCGACCGTTCCTGTCGGGTTCTTGCCGGCATTTTGCGGAAAGGCCGACGCGCCGATGACGAAGACGTTGGGCACGTCCCAGCTCTGCAGGAAGGTATTGACGGCACTTTTCCTGGGGTCCGTGCCCATGATGGCGCCGCCAGTGTTGTGGGTGCTCTGATAGGGTACGCTGTCCCAGCCCTTCTTGCGGCGGCCGACGCTGTACTGCTTGCCGCCGAGCGCTTTGGCGATGTCCTCCATCCGGTCGCAGAGATAGTTCGACATGCGGATATCGTTGTCGGGAAAATCGAACGTCATGCGCATCAGCGGCCGGCCGAAGCGATCCTTGTAGGTCGGGTCGAGGTCGAGATAGTTGGTGCGCGTCGCGTAGCTGCTGCCCTGCGACGAGAAGCCGAGCGTGCTCTTGTAGCCTGCGACGGTGGCCTTCTTCCAGGCGCTGCCCCATTTCGGCGTGCCGGGCAGCGTCGGCCTGGTGGCGATCGGGCGGCCATTGGTGGGGATGCAGTTGATGCCCGCGCCACCGACGAAATCGAGTGCGCCGTGATCGAATGCGTCGCCATTATAGTCGTCGATCGTCTGTCCGAGCGCGCCTGCGGCGATGAACGGATTGAAGTTTTTGTCGTCGAAGAACACCTGAACCCCGGCATTTGTCTGGTAGCAGTAATTGCGGCCGACCGTTCCTTCGCCGGTGACGGGGTCGTAGATCTTTCCGATACCCGACAGCATCATCAGGCGGGCATTGTGCAGGCCGTAGGCGCACAAAAGCACGAGATCGGCCGGCTGGAAGAATTCCTGCCCCGACGTATCGACATAGGTCACGCCGCGCGCCGACTTGCCGCCGGAGGCGAGATCGACATGCAGCACTTCGCTGTCGGTGCGGACCTCGAAATTGGCCTTCTTCATCAGGACGGGAAGGACGGTGGTCTGGGCGCTCGATTTGGAATAGTTGGCGCAGCCAAAACGCTCGCAGAAACCGCAATAGGTGCATTGCCCCATCGTGATGCCGAGCGGATTGACATAGGTCCGCGACATGTTGGCGGACGGCGTCGGGAACGGGTGCAGGCCGATCGACCGGCCGGCATTGGCAAACATGGTCGGTGCGTAGGTCATTTCCATCGGCGGGTTCGGATAATCCCGCGCCCGGGGATCCTCGAATTGATTGCCGCCTTCCTGCAACTTGCCCTTGATGTTGCCGGCCTTGCCCGAGATCCCCGCCAGATATTCGAACTGGTCGTAATAGGGCTCCATTTCGGCGCCGGTCACGCCCCAGTCCTCGACCTGAAGGTCCGCTATCCTCGCCGCGCCGTATTTCCGGGTCAGGTTGGTCTTGATCTGAAAGTCCGAATCCCAGAACCGCCACGTGTGGCCGTTCCAGTGGACACCGGCGCCGCCGACACCATTGCCGGGCAGGAACGAGCCGAAATCGCGCATCGGCAACGCCGTCTGCGACGGGTCGTTGCGCATCGTCATGGTTTCCACGGCCGGCTGCAGGAACAGGTCGCGCCGGACGCTGTAGCGCAATTCGTCCTGCGCATAGCCGATGTTGAAATCGGTTGCCGTGTCGCGCCATGGACCGCGCTCGATGGCAAGCACGTCGAGGCCCTGATCGGTGAGTTCATGCGCGAGGATGGCGCCGGTCCAGCCGAGGCCGACGATCACGACATCTTTGCGGGGCAGGATCGTCGTCATCGTCAGCTCCTCTTCGTGAACCATTCCGGGCTGCCCTCTATGGAGACAGGCGGCCGCGGATAGGGCTGATTATGGTTGCTGACATGGTCACGATAATCATAGCGCGCGCCGGGAAAACCGAGCATGCGCCACGACACCATGTCCTTGTTGCCGCCATAGACCGGATCGGCGAAGAACCCTTCCATGGTGTTCTGCAGCAGCAGCCCAAAGAAGCCGGCAGCCTTGACGCCGTCAGGCAATTCGACCTTTCCGGCTTCCATGGCGGTCAGGAATGCATCCTGCTCGGCCGGCTGAAGCTCGGCGAATGTCTTGCCATCCCGCTGCTTCAGGAAGGCGTCGATGGCAGCGAGCCCGGTGCGGTAGCGCTGGGCGGGATTGGCGTCGCCCTGATAGCCCTGCGTGGGCAATCCCGGCGCGAATGGCCCTTGTGTGTAGAGCCGGCTCGAGGTTCCGAACGCGCCCGTCAATTGCCTGTCGATATAGACGGCACAGCCGGCTTCCTTGCCCCCCATGCTGAGATCGTCGGCGGGAACGAGGCGGTCGACGATGGCCTCGACCAAGGCCGCTTCCTGTGGCGTGAAGAATTGCCAGCCGCCAGGAACGACCCGCATCGGCGGATCGGACGACAAGGGCGTCCAAGGCAAGGATCCCGAGAACGAGCGGGCGAAGCTTGCCGAGGTCGCCGTTACCGTAAACATCGCGACTGAAGACAGGAAAAGGCGCCGGCTCAGCCGGACAGTATTGCGATGATCCATCGAAGGCTCCTCGACAGCAACAGGCACACGCCGAAAGCCGCAGCCAAATTCATGACGAAAACTGTAAAGTTTAAGCCGCACCAATCAGTTGGCGATAACCTGCGAAAAGAAAGCGGGATCGTCAAGCAGAACACTGGATCGTTGGATTGGGCCAGGCTTTTTGCTTATCGTCACCTGCTAATGTACCAGAAACTGAACAAACAATCCTTGGATCAGTCCGGAACTTGCTGCCGTCAAGCCCGATCCCGGGGACGGCCTGGATTTCCGGGATCGCGCACACCGAAGTCCACCACAGGCGTAATCCGCCGGCTGACTAAGGGCCAAAAACCAAAACGCGCCCGCGTGCTCGCCGGGCACGCGGGCGCGCTTCATCACAATGCGCCTGCCGGTTATGAAGGTACGGGCCTAAACACCACCGACGTCGAACTGCAGCCGCTTGGCCGAATCGATCGACTTGTGCGCCCGCACCTGTTCCAGCACCTTTTCCGGGAACGGCGCGTCGAGGTAGAGCAGCGCGATGGCGTCGCCGCCCGGCCGGTTACGGCCGAGCTGGAAGTTGGCGATGTTGACGTCGTTCTCGCCGCACACCGTGCCAAGCAAGCCGATGATGCCGGGCGCGTCGGCATTGGTCGTGTAGAGCATGTGCTGCCCGACCTCTGCATCGAGATTGATGCCCTTGATCTGGATGAAGCGCGGCTTGCCGTCGGAGAAGCAGGTGCCGGCGATCGAGCGCGTCCTGTGCTCGGTCGTGACGGTGAGCTTGATATAGCCGTCGAACACGCCCGACTTGTCGCGCTTGACCTCGGCGACGATGATGCCGCGCTCCTTCACCATGATCGGCGCCGACACCATGTTGACGTCGGAGACCTGCGGCCGGATCAGGCCGGCAAGTGCGGCACTGATCAGCGCGCGCGTGTTCATCGTCGCGGTCGACCCGTCGAACAGGATCTCGACCTCCTTGATCGGATCCTCGGTGACCTGGCCGACAAAGGCGCCGAGCACTTCCGCCAGCTTCACGAAGGGCTTCAGCCGCGGCGCTTCCTCCGCCGTGATCGACGGCATGTTGATGGCGTTGGAGACGGCGCCCTTGATCAGATAGTCCGACATCTGTTCGGCGACCTGCAGCGCGACATTCTCCTGCGCTTCCGCCGTCGAGGCGCCGAGATGCGGCGTCGCCACCACGTTCTCCATGCCGAACAGGGCGTTCTGCTCGGCCGGTTCGACCTCGAACACGTCGATGCCCGCACCCGCGACCTTGCCGCTTTTCAGCGCCGCGATCAGGTCGGCCTCGACGACCAGCCCGCCGCGGGCGCAGTTGATGATGCGCACGCCGTTCTTCATCTTGGCTATTGCAGCGGCATCGATGATGTTGCGCGTCTTGTCGGTTAGCGGCGTGTGCAGCGTGATGAAGTCCGCGCGAGCGAAAAGTTCGTCGAGTTCCACCTTGTCGACGCCGAGTTCCTCGGCACGCTTGTCCGACAGGAACGGGTCGAAGGCGATGACATGCATCTTCAGGCCGACGCCGCGCGTGGCGACGATCGAACCGATATTGCCGCAGCCGATGACACCCAGCGTCTTGCCGGTGATCTCGACGCCCATGAAGCGGTTCTTCTCCCATTTACCGGCATGGGTCGAGGCATTGGCTTCCGGGATCTGGCGCGCCAGGGCGAAGATCATCGCGACGGCATGTTCTGCCGTCGTGATCGAATTGCCGAAAGGCGTGTTCATCACGATGATGCCCTTGCGGCTGGCCGCAGGGATATCGACATTGTCGACGCCGATGCCGGCGCGGCCGACGACCTTGAGTTTGGTGGCGGCGTTGATCAGCTTTTCGGTGACCTTGGTCGCCGAACGGATGGCAAGGCCATCATACTGGCTGATCACCTCAAGCAGCTTTTCCTTGTCCTTGCCGAGGTCCGGCAGATAGTCGACCTCGATGCCGCGATCCTTGAAGATCTGGACTGCGGTGGTGGAGAGTTTATCCGAAACGAGAACGCGGGGCGCCATGGCGGCCTCCTTGAAATGGATTGTCGGGAAATGGCGGCCCGCGGGCCGCCACGAAATCTCAGGCCGCCGCTTTCAGCGACGCCTTCTGCGCGGCGAAGGCCCAGTCGAGCCAGGGCAGCAGCGCTTCGAGGTCCGAAGCCTCGACCGTTGCGCCACACCAGATGCGCAGGCCGGGGGGCGCGTCGCGATAGGAGCCGATGTCGTAGGCGACGCCCTCCTTGTCGAGCGCCGAGACCAGTCCCTTAGCGAAAGCCCCCTGCGCGTCGGCATCGAGTGCGGCGACTTGCGGATCGGTGAAGGACAGGCAGACGGAGGTGTTCGACCGCGTTGCCGGCAGGGCGGCAAGATGGCCAAGCCATGCCGACCTGTCGACGAAGCGATCGAGCACCGCGGCATTGGCGTCGGCCCTGGCGACCAGGGCATCGAGGCCGCCGATCGACTTCGCCCAGTTGAGCGCGTCGAGGTAATCCTCGACGCACAGCATCGACGGCGTGTTGATGGTCTCGCCCTTGAAGATACCTTCGATCAGCTTGCCGCCCGAGGTCAGGCGGAAGATTTTCGGCAGCGGCCATGAAGGCTTGTAGCTCTCCAGCCGCGCGACGGCGCGCGGCGACAGGATCAGCATGCCGTGCGCGCCCTCGCCGCCCAGCACCTTCTGCCAGGAGAAGGTGACGACATCGAGTTTCTCGAAATCGAGCTTTTGCGCGAACGCGGCCGAAGTGGCGTCGCAGATGGTGAGGCCCTTACGGTCGGCCGGGATGAAATCGCCGTTCGGCACGCGCACGCCCGACGTGGTGCCGTTCCAGGTGAAGACCACGTCGCGGTCGAAATCGATCTTGGTGAGATCCGGCAGTTCGCCGTAGCCGGCCTCGATCTTGCGCACGTCGGCGAGCTTCAGCTGCTTGACCACGTCGGTGACCCAGCCGGAGCCAAAGCTTTCCCAGGCGACCATGTCGACACCACGCTCGCCGAGCAGCGACCACAGCGCCATCTCGACAGCGCCGGTGTCCGACGCCGGCACGATGCCGATGCGGTAGTCAGCCGGGACGTTGAGGATTTCGCGCGTCAGCTCGATTGCTCGTTCGAGCTTGGTCTTGCCGATCTTGGCGCGATGGGAACGGCCAAGCGCGGCATGCTTCAGCGCCTCGACCGACCAGCCGGGGCGTTTTGCGCAGGGACCTGAGGAAAAATTGGGATTTGCCGGACGGAGTCCGGGCTTCGTATGCGTCGTCATCGTGGTCTATCCTTCCAGATAGTGGCCCCTCGTTGGGGAGGGGTGGCCCACGGACGGCGATATGCGTTCAGGCCTCGGGCGTCAAGAGGAAAGTTTTTGTCGCTGGCAGGATACCGGCGATCCTTGATCAGGATCTCGTGATTTCAAACGCAAACGGCGGACCCCAGGATCCGCCGCCAAAATCCTAGTCTGCCCCAAGTCTACCAGAGATCGTATCTCAGGCCGAGCTTGACCTGGTGATTGCTGATGCCCTTGCGGATCGGAAACGATGTCGGGCTCGCTGCGGTCACATATTCGGCATCTGGTGCCGAAAAGTACTGATATCCGAGATCCACCGCGACATTCTTGGATACCTGATATGCGAGACCCGCATTCAGCGTATAGGCCAGGGAATACTGGGTCTTGTTGTCGTTAAAGACATAGTCGTCCGTGCTGTCGTTGTTGTCGGTGAAATAGCTTCCCGAGAGCTTGCGCGTGCTGCGGACCACGCCAATACCGGCGCCGAGATAGGGCGTGATCCCGACATAGGTGCCAAGATCGACATAGCCATTGAGCATGCCCGAGAAGGCATAGTTCTTCAGGGACCCCGATGCCACCGTCGCCGTTGCCGGTAGTGCCACGATCGTCGAATCGTCATAACCGGCGCTGGCCTTGTTGCCAGGCAAGTACCCGAGATTGAGGTCGGCACGCAGATAGTCGTTGAAGTGATAACCGAAGCCGATGCTGGCAAAGACGGAATCTTCTTTCTCGTCGAAGCTGGCGGGCGTGAAGGCGAAATCATCGTTCTTGAAACTCTTCTCCACCAGGTAGGAGACATCGCCGCGCAGGTACCAGCCGGAGCCAACCTCGACTGGCACGTAATCGGGCGCCTGGTCGACATAGATCGGAGGATCGTAGTCGGCGGCCAGGGCTGGTGTCAGCGGCAACAGGGTGAGCGCGGCAAGCGCCTGCGCCATACGCGATGTGAGTGTCATGGTCCCCGGCTCCCGCATTCGGCCCCGTCCGCGATCGTGACGGCTGCCATCGTTTCAAGGAGCATTGTTAACCATAGTGGTTAAGTCGGGGTTAAGGCTAACAGAGCGTTAGCGGATTGATTTGGAACGCGAACTCATCCGGGCCGCCCGGCTCGAGACCGCCAAACGAAAACCGCCCGGCTGAGCCGGGCGGTTCGCGATTGTTCCGATGTCGGAGGTTACTTGGTGTAGATCGGCTCGGGTTCGGGCTGGTAGGCCACCACCGGTGCGGCGCATCCGTTGTTGCCGCCGAACTGGTAGCGCAGGCCACCGCGCACTTCGTGGGTGTTGATGCCACGGTCGAAGCCAGGACCGGCGCTGCTTGCATCCCACTCGAACATGCGGCCGCCCTGGATATGCGAGAAGCGATAGCCTGCATCGAGGATGACCTTGTCGGTCAGGCAGTAGGAGGCACCGGCCATCAGGGCATAGGCGAAGCGCCAGTTGGACGAGCCGGGATTGGTCTCGGCGGTGTTCGGGTCGTAGACGGTGTCCCATTTGACATGCGCGCCGCCGATACCGGCGCCGACATAGGGCGTAATGCCGTGGTAGGTGCCGATATCGACATAGGCGTTGGCGAGCAGCAGGAAGGCGCTCATCTTCGACACTTCGACTGAGGTCGTGGGGTTGCCACCCAAGTCCACGCCGGAGGTGCTGCCATTGAAGTTCGACTTGAACCAGTAGTCAGCGGTCAGATCGGTGCGGAAGTGATCGTTGATCTTGTAGCCGACGCCGCCGCCGAGCGAGAAACCGCCCTTGAGCTTGCCGGAATCGAAACTGTTGCTGCCCGGCGTGACCACGTTACAGGGACAGATGGTGTAGGTCGTGTAGTCGATGCCGCGCACGTCCGACTTGTGATAGTCGATGTCGCCGCGGATATACCAGCCGCCGACATCGGCAACCGGTTGTTCGTAAACCGGCGGCGGTGCCTCTTCGACCTGCGGCTCCGGCAGGTCGGCCGCGAGCACTGGCCAGGCCAGACCCGCGAACAGCAACGCGAACAGGGCCTTTCTTGCTGTATTGAACATGCTTGTCACCCCTAGACCCTCGGAACGGCGATCGTGTCCGAATAAGATTGGCTTTCAGGCGTGGATAATGAATTGCAAAAGTTAAAAGGCATTTAACCCTGTCGATTAACCACGAATCTCTAAAATCCGAAGCATTCGGGGGTAATTATCGAGAGCGGGATCGGTCCTGCCGCCAACGAGAAAAGCCCGCCGGAGGGGGCGGGCTTTCGATGTAAACAGGGCGACGCACTCGGCGCGCCGGAGATCAGGCGGCGCTGCGGGTTTCCGAGATGACCTCGACGATGTCGTTGACGACGGCCTCGACCAGTTGTGGATCGTCACCCTCGGCCATGACACGGATCAGCGGTTCGGTGCCCGACGGCCGGATGACCAGCCGCCCGGCCTTGCCGAGGCGATGACGGGCATCCTCGATGGCGGCCTTGACCGGGGCTTCCTCGAGCGGCTTGCCACCAGCGATGCGGACATTCTTCAGGAGTTGCGGCACCGGCTCGAACTTCTTCGACAGCTCGCTGACCGGCCTGCCCTGCCGCTTGATGCAGGCCAGCACCTGCAGGGCCGAGACGAGACCGTCGCCGGTGGTCGAGAAATCCGACAGCACGATGTGGCCCGACTGTTCGCCGCCGACATTGAGCCCGTGCGCGCGCATATGCTCCACGACGTAGCGGTCGCCGACCTTGGTGCGGTGCAATTGCAGCTTCATGTCGCCGAGGAAGCGTTCGAGGCCGAGATTGGACATGACCGTCGAAACGACCCCACCGCCGGCAAGCCGCCCGCTCTGGTGCCAGGACTCGGCGATCAGCGCCATGATCTGGTCGCCGTCGACGATGGCGCCATTTTCATCGACGATGACGACGCGGTCGGCGTCGCCGTCGAGCGCGATGCCGATGTCGGCGCGCACTTCGTGCACTTTCTTCTGCAGCCCCGCCGGATGGGTCGAGCCACATTCCTTGTTGATGTTGAAGCCGTTGGGTTCGACATTGATGGCCACGACTTCGGCGCCGAGTTCCCACAGCGCCTCGGGCGCCACCTTGTAGGCCGCGCCATTGGCGCAATCGACGACGATCCTGAGGCCCGAAAGCGACATAGAGCGGGGCAAGGTGCGCTTGGCGAATTCGATGTAGCGGTCATGCACGCCGTCGACGCGCTTGGCCCGGCCAAGCCCGTCGGAATCGGCGAGCGCCAGTTCGATATCCTTGTCGAGCATGCTCTCGATGCGCTCCTCGATCTCGTCGGAGAGCTTGTAGCCATCGGGCCCGAACAGCTTGATGCCGTTGTCGTAGTAGGGGTTGTGCGAAGCCGAGATCATGACGCCGATGTCGGCTCGCAGCGAACGCACCAGCATGGCCACCGCCGGCGTCGGGATAGGGCCGAGCAGGAACACATCCATGCCGGCAGCGCAAAGACCGGCCACCATGGCGTTTTCGATCATGTAGCCGGAAAGCCTGGTGTCCTTGCCCAGAACGACACGATGGCGATGGCTGCCGCGCTGGAACGAAAGGCCGGCGGCCATGCCGACCCGCATGGCGATTTCCGCGGTCATTGGAAACTTGTTGGCGCGCCCGCGAATGCCGTCCGTGCCGAAGTAATTTCCCGCCATGCTAACCAGCATCCCTGATTGTTCTTAGCCGGCACGTCATGCCACAATTGGCCCGCGCCCTATGATCACATTGTGTGATTATATGTTACCATTCCTTAGAAAATCATTGTTGTGCACCGCACACAACCTGATTGCATCCTGACCTGCTGAGACTGCCACGCCGCAATACACCAGTCACGTTAGCCTTTCAGCGTAGATGCACCTGGAAAATCTTGTCCTCAAGTCCAACAGTCCGAACAATTTCATCACCTTGCCGCGAGGCTCCTGCTTTCGGCGACATATACGCTACTTAGCATCTGGCGCAACCGACCGTTGAGCGTTATTGATTCGCAGGGACGTATCATGGGCTGCTGCAACGGAGAAACGCTATGCTCATCCACCGACTTGCCACTTTGACCGGCCTCGCCGTCGTGACGTTGTTCCTGGCCGCGCCAGCCAACGCACTGACGATGGCCGAATGCAGCACGAAGTATAACGCGGCCAAGGACGCGGGGACCCTTTCCGGACAGACCTGGAACCAGTTCCGCAAGGCGCAGTGCGGCACCGACGCCGCCGCCACCACCGACACCAAGCCGGCCGCCACCACAAAGGCCACCACCAAGGCCGAAACCAAGGCTACCGAAACCAAGCCCGCCAAGGCAGCAAAGGCTGCCGCCGCCGACAGCACGGCCAAGGGCCTGACGGCCAAGGAATGCAGCGCCAAGTACCAGGCGGCGAAGTCCGCCGGCACGCTGAACGGCATGAAGTGGAACGACTTCCGCAAGGCCGAGTGCGCCGCCGGCGCATCCGCTGCCACCGACACGACCAAGCCGGCCACCACAAAGGCAGCCGCGGCTCCCGCAGACGGCGGCAAGGGCCTGAGCATGGCCGAGTGCAGCACCAAGTACCAGGCTGCCAAGACGGCAAACACGCTGAAGGGCATGAAGTGGAACGACTTCCGCAAGGCCGAATGCGGTGCCGGTGCCTCCGATGACGACACCGTGCCTGCCCCCAGCGAGGCGAGCTACACCAAGGAGCCGGCAAAGCCGACGACGGTCGCGCCCAAGGGCGTTACCTTCCCGTCCGCGATCTCGCCGAAATATGCCAGCGAGACCCCCGGAAAGGGCCGCATGCATACTTGCCTTGACCAGTATTACACCCTCAAGGACGCCAACGCGCTTGGCGGCCTGAAATGGATCCAGAAGGGCGGCGGTTTCTACAGCCTGTGCAATGCCAAGCTGAAGAGCTGATCTCCAGCAGCATTCTGAAAAAATATAGGCCCGCGAGCCGCAAGGTTCGCGGGCTTTTTGTTGCGCATGACAGCGCCCCGGCTTGCTCGCTTTTGTACATGACGGAGTTGTTGGTCCCATCAGTTCGTGTGCTCTTTGCGAAAGATTCCTGTTGAACATAACAAGAACAAAAAGTATACAAAAAGACGTCAAACTTGTTATCAACCAGGAGGGTCTTATGTCCAGTTTGAAATTGGCGGTATTGGCCGCGACGGCATTGGTTTCTTGGAGCGTCGCCCCTGCAAGCGCACTGACGATGAAGGAATGCGGCGAAACCTATCGAACCGCCAAGGAGGGCGGCACACTGAACGGCATGGACTGGACCGCTTTCCGTAAGGAGAAATGCGCGACGTCCCTCGCGGAGGGTGTCAGCGCAGATGCGGCCAAAACCGCGCAGCAGCCGAAGGACGAAGCCAGTCCGGCGTCCGCCCCCACCGTGGCGCCGGCGGGCGTCACATTCCCGACTACCCTCGCCGCCGAGTTCAAGACCGAAAGGCCGGCCAAGGCACGGATGAAAACCTGCCTGCAGGGTTACCACGGCAACAAAGAGGCGGGTACGTTGAACGGCCTTCGCTGGATCCAGAAGGGCGGCGGCTATTACAGCCTGTGCAATGCGCGGCTGAAAGCTGAATCATGAGGAACCATGCGGCAAACCCCGAAGCGCCAAGCGCCTGAGCGAATGCAGGCGGGGTGCTTGAAAAGCGAATGATTTCAGGTCGATCGACCTGAAATCATTCCGCCTCCATCGCAAAGATGCAGCGCATTCAGCTTGACGGCTGCGGCTCCATGCCGCCTTCGGGCTCGGGACCCTTCTTGCGGCGGCCACCAGACTTCGGCACGGCCGAGCCGCGGCTTGGAGGGGTATCATCCCCCAAATCTCGCGCGGGCTTGTTGCCCGCGATCAGTTGCTTGATCTCGTCGCCCGACAGCGTCTCGTATTCGAGCAGGCCCTGCGCCAGTGCGATCCATTCCTTCTTCTTCTTGGTCAGGATGGACTTCGCCGTCGAATAGGCCTCGTCGATCAGGCGGCGCACTTCGGCGTCGATGATCTGCGCGGTCTCTTCCGAGATGTTCTGCGTGCGCGCCACCGAATGGCCGAGGAAGACTTCCTCCTGGTTGTCGCCATAGGCGACATGGCCGAGCTTGTCGGAGAAGCCCCAGCGCGTGACCATGGCGCGTGCCAGCTTGGTCGCCTGCTCAATGTCGGAGGACGCGCCCGAGGTGATGTTCTCCTTGCCGAACTTGAACTCCTCGGCGACGCGGCCACCCATCATGATAGCAAGACGCGAGATCATGTATTTGTAGCTCATCGAATAGCGATCGCCTTCCGGCAACTGCATGACCATTCCGAGCGCGCGGCCGCGCGGGATGATGGTGGCCTTGTGCAGCGGATCGGCCGACGGCACGTTGAGCGCCAGGATGGCGTGACCGGCCTCGTGATAGGCGGTCAGCTCCTTCTCGGCCTGGGTCATGGCCGACGAGCGGCGCTCCGCGCCCATCATGATCTTGTCCTTGGCGTCCTCGAACTCAGCCATGGTGACGAGGCGCTTGTTGCGCCGCGCCGCCATCAGCGCCGATTCGTTGACGAGGTTCATCAGGTCGGCGCCGGAAAAGCCGGGCGTGCCGCGGGCCACGACCTTGAGATCGACATTCGGCGCCAGCGGCACGTTGCGCACATGCACCTTGAGGATCTTCTCGCGGCCGACGATGTCGGGGTTCGGAACCACCACCTGGCGGTCGAAACGGCCCGGACGCAACAGCGCCGGATCGAGCACGTCGGGACGGTTGGTGGCGGCAATCAGGATGATGCTTTCGTTGGACTCGAAACCGTCCATCTCAACCAGCAATTGGTTCAGCGTCTGCTCGCGCTCGTCATTGCCACCGCCGAGGCCGGCGCCGCGATGGCGGCCGACAGCGTCGATTTCGTCGATGAAGATGATGCAGGGCGCATTCTTCTTGGCCTGGTCGAACATGTCGCGCACGCGGCTGGCGCCGACGCCGACGAACATTTCGACGAAGTCCGAGCCGGAAATGGTGAAGAACGGCACATTGGCTTCGCCGGCGACCGAGCGGGCAAGCAGCGTCTTGCCGGTGCCGGGAGGGCCGACCAGCAGCACGCCGCGCGGAATCTTGCCGCCGAGGCGCTGGAACTTCTGCGGATCGCGCAGGAATTCGACGATCTCTTCCAGGTCTTCCTTGGCTTCGTCGACGCCGGCGACGTCCTGGAAGGTGACGCGGCCATGTGCCTCGGTCAGAAGCTTGGCCTTCGATTTGCCAAAACCCATGGCGCGCCCGGATCCGGACTGCATCTGGCGCATGAAGAATATCCAGACGCCGAGAATGAGGATCATTGGCAGCCAGGAGATCAGGTAACCGAACAGCGAGTTGGAGCCGTCGGTCTCGGGCCGCGCGTTGATGGTGACGTTCTTGTCCTGCAGCCGCGAGACCAGCTGGGGATCGCCGGGTGAATAGGTCTGGAAGCCGCTGGAATTGTCGGTGTAGGTGCCTGTGATGCGGGCACCCGCGATGGTCACCGTCTTGACCCGGCCGGCCCCGACATCCTGGAGGAACTGCGAATAAGGCACATCGCTCGAAGCCCCGCGCGTCTGCGGCGTCTGGAACAGATTGAACAGGGCGATGAGCAGGACCGCTATGATCGCCCAGAGCGCGAGGTTGCGATAGTTCGGATTCATCAATTGTCCCGTTGGCGTCCGCTTTCGGACAGCATCATGAGAGGAAACTTGGGCCTAACATAGGGAGAGCGTCCCCCCTTGCCAAGCAGAACAGCATGTCTGGGTTAAGCTTTCGACCACCGTCAACCGGCACTGTGGCCGCCGCAAGGCAAGGCGGGAAGCGATGGCGCGCCAATCAGGCCGGCGACGGCCCGCGCCGGCGCCAGGTCGAAGGACGGCAGGAAGCGGGCAAAAGGCGCAACGACCGGCCGCGCGTCGAACCCTGACGATGCCGGTTCGCCCTGCTGCACATCAGGGTTTTCAAAGGCTTGCCGCGATGTCGGTTCCGCGGCCAACGCAGCGCGCATCAGGCTTGCCGGGGTTTCTCCCGCGTCGGTCGGCAGCCGCTTCGCTGCTGCCGCACCCAGCGGCGCGATCAACAATCCGGCGGAGCTGTCGTTCAATGTGATGTGGCGGCGGCCATCCCAGATGGTGTTGTCGATAGCCGCGGCGGCAGGCGGCAAGCCACGCGCCTCGCGGCGCAGGAAGATACCGGCACGCCGGAAATCGACCACCGTCCGCGACAATGTGGCACAAAGAAATCCGGCCTTCAGCCGGGCGAACAGTGCCTCGCCGCGGGCCTGGTCCGGCAGGAAGGCAATCCCCCCGACAGTCGCCAGCAGGATGCGCAACGCATAGATGGCCCCGCGCTCGTCGCCGGTCGAGAGCAGTTGCGGGTCGAGGCGCACAAGGCCCGTGGCCGGCTGGCTGGCAAAACGCCGGATCAGGTCGGCGGCATCAAGGCCA
This sequence comes from Mesorhizobium sp. WSM1386, assembly GCF_055901595.1. NCBI lineage: Bacteria > Pseudomonadati > Pseudomonadota > Alphaproteobacteria > Hyphomicrobiales > Phyllobacteriaceae > Mesorhizobium > Mesorhizobium sp. WSM1386. The sequence continues at coordinate 1,288,254 of NZ_CM148373.1, read as the reverse complement.
AGCTGTCCGCGCTCGATGGCAGCCTGGCTGGCCAGGACCAAAGCCTCGTCCATGCGCCGGACATTATCGCCGGCAAGTGCCGCTCTCACGCGCGGCCGCTCGAAGCTCTCGTCGCTGTTGGTCGGATCCTCTGCCCAGCCGACATGTTTGCTTTGCAGGAACTCGCGCAGTGCCGCGCGCCGCGTGCCCAGCAGCGGCCGCACGATCCATTCGCGCCAGTCGTAGAGCGTGGCCGGCGCCATGCCGGCCAGCCCCCGTCCCTGCACATTGCCCAGGCTCCCGTCGCGGGCGTGGCGCATCAGCACCGTCTCAGCCTGGTCGTCGGCGGTATGGCCGGTCACGATCAGGCCGATGCCTTCCGCCCGGGCTGCGCTTGCCAGCAACCGGTAGCGCGCCTCCCGTGCCGCCGCCGGCAGGCCGGTCGAAGGCTTGCGCCCGGACCAGACCATGGTGCGGTGGGCGATGCCCCGCTCCGCGCACAGCTTCGCCACGGCTTGCGCCTCCGCCGCCGAGCCCTGCCGCAGGCCATGGTCGATGGTCACCGCCAACAGCTTGGCGGACGGCGCGGATCGATCGAGATGATGTTTGAGAAGCAGAAGCAGGGCGGTCGAATCGCTGCCGCCGGATACGGCCGCAACAGCGCCGTTGGTGAAATCGATATGCGAAAAAAGTCTGGTCGAAAGATCAGGCCCGGAATCGAGCATCAACATCCCGGTTCTTGGGCTGGGACATGCAGGCGAAAAATCAGCACGCAGCCAGTGCCTTCTCCTGCTTGACGCGTTCCTTGAGGGCGCTGGAAATGTCGGGATAACGCTTGCCGATCTCGCCGAAAGTAGCGCAGGCGACGTCATGCTGCTTGAGGCCGACCAGCGACACGCCGAGCTTCAGCAGCATGTCCGGCGCCTTCTTGGCCTTGGGATAGTCCTTGCTGGCCGAGAGGAACACCTCTGCCGCGTCGCGGTATTTCTGCTGACCCAGCAGCGACTCGCCCAGCCAGTAATGCGCGTCGGCCGTCTTGGCATCCCTGGGGAAGCGCGAGATGTGATCGCGGAACCCCTGCTCGGCCGTGCCGTAGTCGCCCGACAGGATGAATTGATAGGAATTGCGGTAAAGTTCTTCCGGATCGTTGGTGGCGGGCAGCGCCGCGACCACGGTGCCGTCCGACTTGCCGGCCTTGGCCGGCGCACCGGTGGCCGGAGCGGCATCCTGCGCCGGCGCGGTCGCCTGGTTGCCGCCGGCGTCGATCACATTGCCGTTCTTGTCGACAGTGATGGAACCAAAGGTCTTTTCCGGTGCTCCGGTTCCGGGGATCACCTTGCCCGGGTCGCCATCGGGCGATTCGACGATGACGTCCTCGACCGTCTTGCCGCCGGTGGACTGATTGCTGCCGGCCCCGGCGCCGGCATCGGCCGGCGCCTTGGCTGCGGGGGCCGAGGCCACGTCGTTGTTGGTGCCGGCATCCGACTTCTTCTGTGCCGGTGCTTGTCCGCCTTGCGCCCCGCCTTCGAGCTGCTGGAAGCGGAACTCGTTGTCTTCCTGCTGCTTGCGGATCTGTTCCTGCATCTGCAGGATCTGGAAATTGAGTTCCTCGATCTTGCCGTTCATCTGCCGCAGCTGATCCTCGAGCGCGGTTGCGCCGGCGCCATTCGACTGCTGCGCAAGCTGGACCTGATCCGGTTTCTTCTTGTCGCCGAACAGGCTGGGCAACTCGATCGACGGCAGATGGAAGGAAAATCCGCTGTCGGTTGATTGCCCCGGGCCACTAGCCCCCAGGCCGCTAGCCGAGGCTGTGACGCCTGATAGGAGCAGCAGCGCAAGCGTGCCGCTCAGAACCGATCTCAAATGCATGTGCCTCTCGCGTGTGTCGTTAGTTGTCCGCGCCTTCCAATCACCATGAGACCAGCCAAGCGCCCTCGGCTCATAGCAGGGCGCGAGACTTCGGCCAAATTTTGTTTCGGGCAGCCGGATACGAAAAAGGCGGCCCGGAGGCCGCCTTTCGCAAAGCTGTGTTGCATTTCTGCCGCTACCGTAGCGCCCTCTCCTGGCGCACCGCTGGACGGCCCTGCGCCGATCAGGAACCGGCGCCGCTGAGCGTGGTGACCGCGCGGCGGTTCTGCGACCAGCAGGAGATGTCGTCGCACACTGCGACCGGGCGTTCCTTGCCGTAGGAAATGGTCTTCAGGCGGCTGGAAGCGACACCCTTGGAAACGAGGAAGTCGCGGGCCGCCGCGGCGCGGCGGGCGCCAAGCGCCAGATTGTATTCACGCGTGCCGCGTTCGTCGGCATGGCCTTCTACGACGATGGCATACTGCTTGTATTGGTTCAGCCACTGCGCCTGGCGGGCAAGCGTCGTCTGCGCATCGGCGCGGATCGAGGACGAGTCCGTGTCGAAGAAGATGCGGTCGCCGATGTTGACGGTGAAGTCCTGCGCCGAGCCGGGCGTTGCGGCACCGGCGCCGTTGAGGCCGAGATCAGCGGCGCTGTTCGGCGTCTTCTTCGAGGCGCAACCGGCGATGGCGAGCATCGCCACCAGCGCGATCATGACCGGGTTTCTGGTAAGTGCTGCGATACGGCCCATGCCGCCTCTCCTTCGTATTTCGAGTGATCGTATTCGAGTGATTTCGTTGATCACCCAGTAACCACGTTTGGGTTAACCGGTATTCAAGAAACACGGTTAATATTAGGTTTAGCTGCCCGTCCGCAGCTGTTTGGCTTGAGGCCACAATTGGCGCGGACCCTAGGCGGAAATACGGCCAAAACGCGACGAAGGCGTGGAAAAAGGGGAATTGCGCTGCTCTGAGATTCACCAGCATCCCGTAGATTTGGCTATAGAACTGCTGCCACCTGTCGAGTTGTGTCTTCGAGATGTACTCAAGGTCGGATGCGTAGGAAATCCACGTCTCCACCTCGCTGCATGATCCCATTGCCATCGAAATGAACCGCGCGAATTCAGCTTTGGAGTGAGGTTGTTTGGCAAACCCCTCAGCCAGATTGGCGCAGATCGCCTTGCTCGAACGGCGCAATTGATCGGCGAGCGCATATTGCTCGATCCTCGGAAAGGCAAGGGTGGCTTTGTGAATTTCGAGAGAAACAGCATAGGCCCGCTTGTAGACCTCAAGGTCCCTGGCGCGCCCAACGTAGCCTCCCTGCTTCTCCATTCCTCAGTTCTTCAATTCCTCAGTTCTTCAATTCCCCTACTCAAGCAGCGGCGACCAGGCCGGATCGGACGCAAAATTCGAAGTCGGGATCGGCTGCTCGTTGCGGCCGGTGAGATCGACCGAGATCAGTTTCGGACCACCATTGGCGTCGCGGAAGAACATCAGGACGCGGCCGTTCGGCGCCCAGGTCGGCCCTTCCTGCTGAAAGCCCGACGACAGGATGCGCTCGCCCGAACCGTCGGTCTTCATGACGCCGATCTGGAATTCGCCGCCGGTCTGCTTGGTGAAGGCGATAAGGTCGCCGCGCGGCGACCATACCGGCGTCGAATAGACGCCGTCGCCGAAGGAGATGCGGGTCTGGCCGGAGCCGTCCGCGCCCATGACGTAGATCTGCGCGCGGCCGCCACGATCGGATGTGAACACGACCTTGCTGCCGTCCGGCGAATAGGAGGGCGAGGTGTCGATGGCGGTAGAATTGGTCAGCCGCGTCGTCGAGCGGCTGCGCAGATCCATGGCGAAGATGTTGGAATTGCCGTCGTCGCGCAGCAGGCTCATGATCACCTTCTGGCCGTCGGGCGAGAAGCGCGGCGCGAACGTCATGCCGGGGAAGTTGCCGACGAGTTCGCGCTGCCCGGTCTCGATCTGCAGGAGATAAACCCGCGGCTGGCCGCTTTCATAGGACATGTAGGTGATCTCTTGCCGGTTCGGCGAGAAGCGCGGCGTCAGCACGATCGACCGGCCGTCCGAGAGATAGCGGACGTTGGCGCCGTCCTGGTCCATGATGGCAAGGCGCTTCTTGCGCGCGTTCTTGGCGCCGGATTCGTCGATGAAGACGACGCGCGTGTCGAAATAGCCCTTCTCGCCGGTCAGCCGCTCGTAGATGGCATCGGCAATGATGTGGGCGACGCGGCGCTGGTTGGCATCGTTGGCGAAGAACTGCTCGCCGGCCATCTGCTGGCCGGCAAAGGTGTCCCAAAGCCGGTACTGCGCGCGGATGCGCCCGTCGGCCTCCTTGCTGACGCTGCCGGTGACCAGCGCCTGGGCGTTGATCACCTTCCAGTCGTCGAAGCGGGGTGCGGCATCCGGGTTCGAGATCTTCTCGATGAAAGCACTCTTGTCGATCGGCGCGAACAGGCCGGAGCGCTTGAGATCGGCGGTGATGATTTGCGAGATCTGGGCACCAAGCGCATCGCCGCCCTGGAAATCCGTGATGGCGATCGGCAACGGCTCGACATTACCCTTGTTGACGTTGAGCTCGACCAGCGCCAGTGCCGGCAGCGTGCCGGCGGCGGTCATGCCCATCGCCATCGCTGCGATCATCAGGAGCGGCTTGAGGATTGATTTCATGTCTTCTCGCTTCTCATACTGATTTTCGGATAACCGGGCCTAAAGGCCGAGCATTTCCCGTGGATCGAAGGTGACCCGGATGTCGTTCCAGATGTCTTGCTTGCCGGCGGGAACCTGCAGCCCGGCCACGTCGCATTTCTGCACCGCACGGACCGCGCTCTCATCGAACTGCCGGTTGCCGCTCGATTTTTCGACGGACGGACGACCATCGAGCTTGCCGGAGTTGTCCAGGTTGAAGCGCACCACCACGACGAAACTCTCCGAGCCCTCCAGCCCGGCCGGCAGCGTCCAGCAGCCGCCCAGCTGGCTTTCCAGAGCTCCCTGTTCCGACTTCGAGAGCTTCTGGCCTTGATCCTTGTCACCGCCGAGCGAGGCTTGCTGGGTCGAACGCTTGGCGCCGCCGCCGGACGGCTTCTGCTTGTCGAGGAGAGCAGAGATTTCGTCGGCGTTGAACTGCTTGTCGTCGGACTTTGGCTTGGACGACGCTTCCTTGACCGGCTTGTCGGCATCCTTGCGGTCCGGTGCCTTGGCGCTTTCCGCCTGTGCCGGCTGCGGCTTCGGCCGCGCTTCCGGCGCCGGCGCCGAACTCGGCAATTGGGTCTCTTCGGTCGGCGGGTCCTTCGCTATGGCCTCGGCGACCGCATCAGGCTTGACCTCGGGCGTCGGATCGATAGCGGCGGTCTTGTCCTGCGGCGGCGGGGTCGGCGCCGGCTTGGCCGGCGTCGGCTTGGGCTCCACCTGCTTGACCGGCTCGGGCTTGACCTCTTCCTTGGGCTGCGGCGCCGGCGCCACCTCCGTCGCCGGAATCGGTTTCGGCTTTTCCTGCGGCTTCGGCACGTCTTCGGTCTTCGGCGTTTCCTTGGGAGTCGGTGCGGGTGGCGGAGCCGAGGTCGTATCGACCGGCTTGGGCTTGGCTTCCGGCGTTATCGGCTTGTCGGTGTCGACGCTGTTCTCGCCGACCTTCTGCGCATTCGGCACGATATCGGGACGCTGCGTCGGCAACGGCGCCGGCTTTTCATGCATCACGGCCTCCTTGTCGCCCTGCAATGTCTGCGCGATGGCTTCCATCGGCACGATATCGACCGCGACCGACTCGACATCGGCCGACGGCAGCGCGGCCGGAGCCGACAGGGTGAACAGGCCGAAGGCCAGCACCGCCGTGTGCAGGATCACCGATGTGGTGAGGCCGGTCTTCATCGTCTTGTCTACTGATCCTGTTCCTGCAGTGAAACCAGGCCGATGTTCTTGTAGCCGGCGGCCGAAATGCGGGCCATCACCTTCATCGCCGTGCCGTAGTCGGTGGATTTGTCGCCACGAATAAAGATGCGCTCCTCATAGCCGGTCTTCGAGATCGCCTGCAGCTTGGCCACCAACTCCTCGATCGGAATCTCGGTCTCCTGCAGATAGATCTTACCCGCGGCATCGATCGAGACGGTTATCGGCTGCGTGTCGGCGTTCATCGCCTTGGCTTGTGTGTCCGGCAGATCGATCGGCACGCCGACCGTCAGCATCGGTGCGGCGACCATGAAGATGATCAAAAGCACCAGCATGACGTCGACCATCGGCGTGACGTTGATTTCCGACATCAGCCCATGGTGACGGCCGCGCCGCCGGTGGCCGCGTCCGCCGCGCCCTGCCATGCCTACGGACATACCCATCTTTTGTGCTCCTCAGGCCTTCGGCGCGACTTTTTCATCGATTTGGCGCGAGAGTATGGCGGAGAACTCGTCGGAGAACCCTTCCATGCGCACCGCTATCTTGCTCGCGTCGGACGACAGTTTGTTGTAGGCGATGACGGCGGGAATGGCGGCGAGCAGGCCGATGGCCGTCGCCAGCAGCGCTTCGGCGATACCGGGCGCCACCACCGCAAGGCTGGTGTTCTTGGAGCCGGCGATGGCCTGGAACGAGGTCATGATGCCGATGACGGTGCCGAACAGGCCGATAAAGGGGGCGGCCGAGCCGGTGGTGGCAAGGAAGCCGAGGCGCCCCTCCAGCTTCTCCATCTCGCGGGTCAGCGCCAGGTCCATGGCCTTGTCGATGCGGGTTTGCAGCCCGAGCGGCGTTTTTGCACCTTTCTCGAAGCTCTTCTTCCACTCGCGCATGGCGGCGACGAAAATGGCGCCCATACCTGACGTCTTGCGGTCGGCGAGCGTGCGGTAGAGTTCCTCCAGCGACTGCCCGGACCAGAAGACCTGCTCGAAGCGGTTGAGAGCCAGCCGCATGCGGCCATAGGCAACCAGCTTGTCGATGATGATCGCCCAGGTCCAGACCGAGGCACAAAGCAGCCCGATCATGACCAGCTTGACCACCCAGCTGGCCTGCATGAACAGCGCCCAAATCGACAATTGCGCGCCCGGTTCGGCGAGTGCGATATTTTCCATCGTTACGTCCTTAAGATTTCCGGGCGAAGCTGGCGGCTGGCCCCTGGCATCCCTTGTGGTCGGTTCGCACGAAGCTACCGGGCACCCCAAGTCGAGCCTTTCGCGGCCTTTTCGGGGCAAATATTGGTGAAAGGAAGGCGTTGGATAACGCCAATCTTCACCAACCTCTTCATGAACCGTTATGGTTAAGGATGGGTTAGTCCGTAAGGCGCGGCGCATTGCCGCGCCCGATGGCGTGGCCGGGGCGCAGACATAAGGGCAGACATAAGGTTTGTGCGATGCGGCTAGAAGTCCGTTTCGTCCACATAATAGGTGGGGTAGTCCTGCCCGCCTTAGAGGATACGCAGGATCAGCACCTGCTCTGCGTCGACCCGAAACAGGATCGACGCACGACGTTCGAAGCCGACGACGCGGACGCCGGATCCGATGGCGTCGCGAACGACGCCACGTTCCGGGAACATGGATGGTGCCATGCACGCCGCCTCAATGCGAGCCGCCGGCACGCGGCACCGCTTTCCTTTTCGATGTAATTGTAAATGGCAAAGAGATCGGACTGCGCCGAGGGTCTGAAAATGACCCTATGCGTCACGCTTGGCGACCTTCATCCGGTCCGCTTGGTGCTCGCGCAATGCCTTGAACACGTCCTCTGCAGGGATGTCCGGGCGCGGATCATCTAGAGCCTCCTTCACCTTGGCTCGCATGATGGCGGCGATGACCTGTTCCTCGCGGTCAAGGGCGCGAAGCGCGGCACGCATGACTTCGCTCGCGGAATCATACGCTCCCGACGCCAGTCGGGCGTCGAGGCTGCTCTGCTGGCGTCCAAGCGTCACGCTTATGGGCTTGCTGGTTCTCATGGCGAATGTTTCCTCGTGCCTCCTTCACAGCACAGTGTATGACGCTGTCATACTATTTTCTGACGCGCCACCCGGCTTTCTGACGCGCCACCCCGGCTGAAAACCGGGTTGATGAGCTTTAGCGCCGCTAGGGGCAATCCGTTCAATCAGCCTACGCAGCAGACTTGGGCATGAACGCCGCGATCCATTCCTTGGGGAAGCGTCTCGGCCGGCCATTCTCGCCTATAATCGCCGCTTCGACCTTGGCTTCGACCAGCACCTCGTCGCCGCGTTTGAGCTGCTGCGCCATGAAGATGCGAGCTCCGGAAATGGCCTCGGTACGGGTGTCGACGGTCAGGATGTCGTCGATGCGGGCGGGGATGCGGAAGTCGATCTCCATGCGCCGCACCACCCAGACTATTCTTTCGCCATGCTTGCCATCGGCAAGTTCGGTGTGATGCACGCCGGTGAGCCTGAGATAGTCCGAGCGGCCGCGCTCGAGAAATTCGAGATAACGCGCGTGGTAGACGACACCCGAAAAATCGGTGTCGGCATAGTAGACCCGCGCCATCAGCCGATGACCGGACGCCGTCAGCGCACCGGAAAGCCCGGCCAGCAGCGTCGCCGATTCACCATGATCGCCCATTGCGCTTCCTTTTTCAGTCGCGGCGAGGCACCTGTTCCCCGTGACCTAGCATCGGATGGCACTGTTGACAGCGATGATCAAGAGTTTGATGGCGGCGCTGCTGGTGCTGGCTGCCCTGTCGCTGCCTGGCCATGCGGCGACCTTCTCGATGAAGCGCGGTCTCAATCTCGACCAGTGGGTCACCTGGCCCGGCGAAGATCAATGGAGCGACGCCAAGGCCATCCTGCCCTATCCCGAGTGGCGCAAATTCCTTGGGGAAGACGATCTCAGGAGGCTGAAGGACGCCGGCTTCGATTTCCTGCGCATGCCGGTTGACCCGTCGCCCTTGCTATCCGACCAGACGACAGCGTTGCGCGACGATCTTTATGCCAGCGTGCTGGACTCGGTGCGCATGATCAACCGCGCCGGCCTGAAGGTGATCGTCGACATGCATCTGATCCCCGCCGGCGGCAGCCGCAAGATCGGCATGGCTGAGGTGATGGACGACCCGCGGACCTTCGACCTTTATGTCGACATGGTGCGCAAGATGGCCCGCACCCTGGCCGGTGAGGATCCCAGGAAGGTCGCCTTCGAATCGATGAACGAACCGATCGTCGATTGCGACAGCGAGGGCACCAGCCTGTGGCCCGAACGCCAGCAGAAATTGTTCGCCGCCGCAAGATCCTCTGCAACGAAACTCACCCTGGTGCTGACCGGCGCCTGCTATTCCGCTGCGTCGTCGCTGGAGAAGATCGATCCGAAGGCCGTCCCCGACGACAATGTCATCTGGACCTTTCATTCCTACGATCCGTTCCTGCTCACCCACCAAGGCGCGACCTGGGCCGGCGACTTCATCCCCTATGTGACCGGCCTGCCCTATCCGCTGACATCAGTGCCGAAGGCGCAGCTCGAAATGACGCTCGACACCATCCGCGCCCGGATTAAGGCCGAGGCGCCATGGACACGGCAGAGCGGCCTGCTTGCCTATCTCGGCGAACAGGTCGCCAGCATGGACAGCCCCGACAAGCTCGACGGCCTTATGGATGCGCCGTTCAAGAAGGCCGAGGCATGGGCGAAGGCCAACGGCATTAAGCCGGAAAACATCACGCTGGGCGAGTTCGGCATGATCCGCCAGGAACACGGCAATTCCTACGTGATGCCGCCCGAGTATCGAGCCGCCTATGTCAAGGACATGATCGCCCGCGCCGAGGCGCACGGTTTCTCATGGTCGGTGTGGAGCTATGGCGGCGCGTTCGGCATCGTCGACGCCTTCAATGGCGACAAGGCCGAGCCGGACGTGATGAAGGCAATCCGCAACCTGCGCTGAACCACGCATCAGCCAAGGTCGATCGACAGGATTTCCGGACGCATTCCGAAACGGATGGGCAAATTGCTGAAGCCAAGTCCGCCTGAGACGATCAGGTTGCGGTCGCTTTCCACGATATGGCCGTAGGCGTAGCGATTGCCGTAACGCGACGGCACGATCGGCGAATAACCGAACAGCCGCACCTGCCCGCCATGGGTGTGTCCCGACAGCGTCAGCGAAACCCGCCACGGCACTTTCGGGAAGACATCCGGCTCGTGCGCCAGCAAGATGACAGGCGAGCTATCGCTGACCTTGGCCAGCGTGCCGTCGAGATCGTCCAGCCCCTTGGGCCTGTCGCCCTTTTTGGTCGGCAGCAGGGCCAGCTGATCGGCAAGCCCCGCGATCCAGACACCATGCCCATCCTTTTCCAGGCGCACGGCATCGTTTTCGAGCACCGGAATGCCGACTTTCTCCAATGCCTTGCGCGCGATCGTCGGACCAACCCCTGCCCGTTGCGCGAAGCCGTCATTCCACCAGTCGTGGTTGCCAAGGATAGACAGCACGCCGAGCGGCGCCTTGAGCCCTGACAGGGCGCCCGCCCATTGCGGTGGCGTCACTCTTTGCGAAACCAGGCGCATGCCGGCGATGTAGTCGCCAAGCAGCACGATCAGGTCCGGTTGCAAGGCATTCGCCTCTTCGACAAGCGATGCGATGCGCTCCTGCGTCATCCACGGCCGGCAGGCATGGATGTCGGCCAGGGCGACGACACGCAGCTTCAACCCCGCCGGCCAGTGCGGCGGCGTCAGCGCATAGCGCTTCACATGCGTCAGCAGCATCGGCTCGATGCCGACCGCATAGGCGCTGAACGCGGCGACCGACAGGAACGACCCGCCCATGAAGCGCAGGAACCCGCGTCTGGTTATCATTCTGTGGCTCCGGCATTTGGATCGCGGCGTCGTGCCGCGAGGCAGCGCCGATAAAGTCCACGATTGCGCCGGCAAATCGGCAAAGACGAGTAGATTTTGCGCAGGGCGTTCACAGATGCTTGATCATTGGGTCTGGAACCCGCGCCTGATCATTGGCGCCGCTACTCTTCCTGGAACAGGTTGATCTGCTGCTGCGCCAGATCCTTCGGCGCGTCGAGACCGAGGTGGCGCCAGGCATTGGCCGTCAGCACGCGTCCGCGTGGCGTGCGCTGGATGAAGCCCTGCTGGATCAGATAGGGCTCGATGATGTCCTCGATGGCATCGCGCGGTTCGGACAGGCCGGCCGCGATCGTCTCGATGCCGACCGGCCCGCCGCCGAAATTGCGAGCGATCATGGAGAGATAGCGCCGGTCGAGCGCATCGAGGCCGAGTGCGTCGACCTCCAGCCGGGTCAGGGCCTCATCGGCGATCAGGCGGTCGACATGGCCGTCGCCGGCCACGGAGGCGAAATCGCGCACGCGGCGCAGCAGCCGGCCGGCGATGCGTGGCGTGCCGCGTGCGCGCCGCGCGATCTCGAGTGCGCCATCATCGCCGAGCGGCATCTGCAGGATGCGCGCACCGCGCCGCACGATCTGTTCCAATTCCTCGACCGTGTAGAAATTAAGCCGCACCGGAATGCCGAAACGGTCGCGCAGCGGATTGGTGAGCAGGCCAAGCCGCGTCGTGGCGGCGACCAGCGTGAACCGGGCAAGGTCGATCTTGACCGAACGCGCCGCCGGCCCCTCGCCGATGATCAGGTCGAGCTGGAAATCCTCCATCGCCGGGTAGAGGATTTCCTCCACCGCCGGGTTCAGCCGGTGGATCTCGTCGATGAACAGCACGTCGCCTTCTTCGAGATTGGTGAGCAGTGCGGCGAGATCGCCGGCTTTGGCGATGACCGGCCCGGAGGTCGAGCGGAAATTGACGCCGAGTTCGCGCGCCATGATCTGCGCCAGCGTGGTCTTGCCGAGCCCCGGCGGGCCGACGAACAGCACATGGTCGAGCGCCTCGTTGCGGCCCTTGGCGGCCTCGATGAACACTTTGAGGTTGGCTCGCACCGCCGCCTGGCCGACGAAATCGTCAAGCGTCTGCGGCCGCAAGGTCTGCTCGGCATCCTCGCCGCGTTTTTCCGGAGCAATCAGGCGGGGCGCTAGGCTCATGCCGTCTTCCTCGCATATGGCCGGGAAACGGACAAGCGAGCCCTCACCGCGCCAGTTCCTTCAGCCCGAAGCGGATCAGCTTCGAGGCGTCCGCGTCCTCGCCCGCCGTTTTCAGCGCCGCCGATACCGCATTGGCGGCGGTGTCGCGCGAATAGCCGAGGTTGACCAGCGCCGAGACGGCATCGGTGATCGGCGCGGGCGCCACGCCCTCGCCGAGCTCCTGCTTAAGGCCGATGGTGCCGGAGGCGGCGCCTGCATAGGCCGGCGCCTTGTTCTTCAACTCGGTGACGATGCGCTCGGCCACTTTCTTCCCGACACCCGGTGCGCGCGAAACCATGGCGATGTCGCGCAGCGCGATCGCATTGGCGAGGTCGGCCGGCGTCAGCGTCGACAGGATGGCCAGAGCCACCTTGGCGCCGACGCCCGGCACATTGTTCATCAGCAGCCGAAACCACTCGCGCTCGAGCTGCGACTGGAAGCCATAAAGCCGCAGCATATCCTCTCGCACATAGGTCTCGATGAACAGCACCACCGCTTCGCCCGGAGAAGGCAGTGCTGCCAACGTGCGCGCCGAGCAATAGGCGACATAGCCGACGCCATGGATGTCGACGAGGCAATGATCCTCGTCGATCTCGTCCAACGTGCCCTTGAGCTTGCCGATCATTCCGCAAAGCCTCTCATGATGCCAATGCCGCCATCCGATAAGCAACGCTTTGCCGATGATGCGTGTGGCAAATCGCGATCGCCAGCGCGTCCGCGGCATGTTCGGTGTCGAAGGTCGCCTTCGGCAGCAGCACCTTCACCATCATGTGGATCTGCTTCTTGTCGCCATGGCCGACGCCGATCACCGCCTTCTTGACGGCGTTGGGCGCGTATTCGGCGACGACGAGGCCGGCGCGCGCCGGCACCAGCATGGCGATGCCGCGCGCCTGGCCGAGCTTCAGCGTCGCCACCGCGTCCTTGTTGACGAAGGTCTGTTCGACGGCCGCTTCGTGCGGCATGGCCGCATGCAGAACCTCGGCGAGCCCGTCATGCAACTGGCAAAGCCGCGTTGCCAGTGCCGCCTTGTCCTCGGAGCGCACGGTGCCGGAAGCGACGAAGCGCAAGGAATTACCGAGGCTCTCGACGATGCCCCAGCCGGTGCGCCTGAGCCCCGGATCAATCCCGATAATGCGAATCGCGTCCCCCATCCGGCGAGTTTACCTCCGGCGGACAGCGATGCCAGCAAAATGTGAACAAACCAGAAACGGAGCTAATTGCGAGCGAAAGCTGTGTTCAGCAGGCTGATCTGGTCCGAAACCGGATTGGCCCGGCGGGCCACGGGCTGCATGTCTACCATGGCGCTGGCGCCGTAGATCTCCTCGTCCATGCGGCGCACCAGCGCCTGCAGGCGCAGCGAGCGGGTGACGAGGTCGAGGAAATCGTCGGGCAGTTCGGCCCAGCCGGCCGCCTCGTCATGGGCGGAAGCCGTGTCGAGGCGCACCTTGGATTTTTCCGAAGCGACCTGGTCGCGGGTCATCTCGCCGGAATTGGCCGCGCGCTGCAAAAGCAGCCACGAGGCAACCTGCATCAGCCTGGTGGTCAGCCGCATCGATTCGGCAGCATAGAGCGTGGCGGCCAGCCGCGACAGCTTCTTGGCCTCGGCCCGGCCCTTGCCGTCGAGATATTCCGCTGCCTGTTCGACCAGGCCCATGCCTTCCTGGTAGAGCGGTTTGAAGGAGTGCGAAAAAACCCGGCGCTCCGCCAGTTTGACGGTTTTCGCACTGCCCTTCGAAGCCTCGTTCATGGATACGCCCCTGCACTTGCAACCGGCCGATTCGGCTCACTGCCGATACACCCGGGACCCTAGATGACTGAAGCTTGAAAATGCGCTTCGCCAGGGGTGAAGGCAAGCACATGTTTAACAGAAGGTTAACAGCGATCCCCTGCGCGCAATGTCGCTGGAATGCGGACAAAAAAAGAGCCGCGGATAAGGCGGCTCTCAGGAGTTTAACAGGGAGGCGTCAAACAAAGTGGCTCCAACCACTCGGTAAGAATCCAGATCACTGGATGGACATAGTAAACGCCTGTAAAGCTTAATGGACCCTTAACGGCACCGATGTTTTTTGACCGAACGCCCCGCTCCTGTGCCGTAACAGCACACGGACCGAGCCTCGCTTCAGGCCCGGAGCCTGTTTCGAAATTCGCTCCGGCGAAACCGCGCACCGGGCTGTTGCCGGGAGCCGCCGGTCGACCTGCCGAAACACAGGCGGTTTTTCGCGACATCGTTCCGAAACAGGCGGCACGCTAAACGCCCGCTCCTCTGACGGCTGGCGCATGTCCGCTCCGCCGCGGCAACCCGGAAATATCCCAGGAGCAACCGATGGACTGGTATTCGATCGTCAAATTTCTCCACATCGTCTCAGCCACCTTGTGGGTCGGCGGCGGCTTCGTACTGTTTCTGCTCGGTATGATTGCCGAGCGCGCCGGCAACATCGAGGACAAGCTTCAGGCGATGCGTGCCAGTGGGCAGTTGGGCGGGCGCTTCTTCGCACCGATGTCGATGCTTACCTTGCTCTTCGGCCTTGTCATGTGCGGCTTCTGGGTTGGCTTCTCCGATCTTTGGATCATCATCGGCCTGGTCGGCTACGCCACCACCTTCTCGATCGGCATGTTCATCTTCAAGCCCACCGGCGAGCGCATGGCTGCGATGATCGCCACGGAAGGCGTCACGCCTTCCCTGCTTGCCATTGGCCAGCGCATGATGAGCACGGCACGCTTCGACTATGCGGTGATGCTGGTGATCGTCGCCGACATGGTGCTCAAGCCGACCGCGGATGACATCGGCATTCTCGCCGGCATGGTGCTGGTCCTGGTGGCGGGCGCCATGCTGGCCTTCGGCGGAAGCCGTCGCCTTGTGCCCAGCGCCGCCTGATCCCGCAGACGGTGAGGGCGGCTGAACAGCCGCCTCGCCTGTTATATGAGGCCTGCGATGCCGTCCCACAGCAGCTTCAGCGCCACCACTGCCACCGTGGCGTAGGTGAAGGGGTAAAAAATCTCCGGCCGCATGCGCCGTACCAGCCAGGCGCCGGCGATCGTCGACAGCGGCGCCAGCGGCATCAGCACGGCGGACGCCGTCAGGTTGGCGGTGTCGAACTGGCCGAGTGCGAAATAGGGCACGAGCTTCAACGCATTGGTGGCGGCAAAGAAGATCGCCGCCGTGCCCGAGAGCACCTTGGGGTCCAGCCGGATCGGCAAGGCATAGACCTGGAAGGGCGGCCCGCCGACATGCGCGACGAAGCTGGTGAAGCCGGCAACGGTTCCCCATAGGGCGGCAGCCACGCGGTTGGGTTCGGCGGCATGGCTCGAGCCATGCCGAAACTGCAAATAGAGCCAGCGCAGCACGAAGATGATGGCGACGGCGCCGACGATCAGCCGCACCGCTTCCTCGGTGACCAGGGCTGCTGTCAGCCAGCCGAGGCCGATGCCGATGACGGCGCCCGGCATCATGTCGACCAGCATCTTGCGGTCGTAAACACCCCACCAAGTCCACACCGAAACGATGTCCATCAGGCACAGGATGGGCAGCAGGATGGCCGCCGCCTGCACCGGCGGCATGGTCAATGCCATCAGCGGCACGCCGACGAAGCCGACGGCGCCGCCGAACCCGCCCTTGGACAGGCCGACCAGAATGACCGCCGGAATGGCGGCCGCGTAGAACCACGGATCGAGAAGCAGGCCTGACATGGGGAGGGACTGGTCTGGAGGGAAAGTGCGTCAACGGCCTGAATAGCCTAGAATTGCGCGTCGGGCGACTGCAAATCCGGGTCGCCCGCCGCGCACCCGGCCAATGGCTGGCGCCGACCCTATCGCCGGGCCGAAACCAGCAGGAACATCGGCCGCTCGAGCTCTTCCGCCAGTTCCGGCCTGGCCGCGATCTGGTCGGCCGTCGGACAGAAATCCTCGACATGCTCTATGGTGAAGCCTGACCGGATCAGGCTGTTCAGCGTGGTGCCCATCGTGCGGTGATATTTGACCACGCCCTTGGCAAGCCAGTCGGTCTGGCGAGGCCTTCCACCAGATACTGGTCGACGGGCCACGTTTTGCGGCTTTCGGCATCGACCAGCCAGCTGGGTTTGGTCGGAGCCATGTAGATCGGATGTTCCGTCGAGAAGACGAAATGGCCGCCGGGCGAAAGGGCTCGATGCACCGTCCCGAACAGCCGCGCGACGTCCTCGACATAGTGGATCGCAAGCGAGCTGTAGGCGAGATCGAAGGCGCCTTGCGGCAGGCTGAGCTGATCGAGATCGGCCCGCTCATAGGTGATGCCGGTGTCCGGGCTGGCGGCTCTCGCCCGGGCGAGCATCTTCTCCGACAGGTCCAGCCCAAGAACTTCTCGCGCCCCATTCTCATGCGCCCAGCGGCAGAACCAGCCGAAGCCGCAGCCGAGATCGACAACCCGCAAGCCGCCGATTTCAGGCAGCATCGCCCGCAGCGCCGGCCATTCGGCAGCACCCTCCAGGCCTTCGACCGAACGGCCAAGCTGGCTGTAGCCGGCGAAGAAATCCGGCTGGTCGTAGATATTCTGAACCATGTTTTCCTCGTTGTCAGGCAATCATCGTTCCCGGACAATCATCTGGTGGAAGACTGACATTTGGTGGGCTGGCCGCGCATTTCCACCTCGGCCACGCGGTGTCAAGGCAATCAGGCCGACGGTGCCCCGAGCGGTGGTGGCCGCCGCCGGATCGGCTGCGCCTTGATGATGGCGGTGCTGGTCTCGGCCTTGTCGGCGATGCGGTCGAGAATGCCGTCGAGATCACCGATCGAGCGCACGAACAGTCGCGCGACGAAGCAGTCATCGCCCGTCACCTTGTCGCATTCGCCAAACTCGGCAATCTCCTCGATCAGCTTCTGGACGATGTGCAGCTTGCCCGGCAAAGGCTTGATGCGCACGATCGCTTGCAGCGTATAGCCGAGCGCCAGCGGATCGATCTCGACCGTGAACGCCCGGATGACGCCACGCTCCTCAAGCCGCCGAAGCCGCTCCGAAACACTCGGCGACGACAGCCCGACCTGGGCCGCCAGATCCTTCAGCGAGGTCCGCGCGTCCCTTACCAGGATTTCGAGGAGATTTCGGTCGAGATCGTCAAGCATTTCAGATTTCTCGCAAATTCGGAGTGGACACCTAATATAATTAGGTCCTCTACCCGTATTCCCTTTTTCAGATGATGGAAAGCACCCGCGCCGCATGAGATCATGCAGCCTCAACGGTTTGAGAGGTCCATCATGAACGATACGGTACGCGGCACGATCGAAATGTCCGCCGCCATGGCGATCCTTGGAACGATCGGCTGGTTCGTGATCATGTCCGGCCAGCCGATCATGGATGTGGTGTTCTGGCGCTGCGCATTCGGCGCGCTGACGCTGCTGATCATCTGTGCCTCGCTCGGATTGTTGCGCAACGGACTGCCGCTGCGCGTCATCGGCCTCGCCGCGCTTGGCGGTGCCGCCATCGTCATCAACTGGGTTCTGCTCTTCAGCGCTTTCTCCCGCGCGTCGATCTCCATCGCCACCGCCGTCTACAACACCCAGCCCTTCATGCTGGTCGGCTTCGGCGCGCTCTTCTTCGCCGAGCGGCTGACCCTGACCAAACTGACCTGGCTGACAATAGCCTTCGCCGGCATGGTGCTGATCGTCGGTGCCGCCCCTGACGCCGGCGATGTCGGCACCAACTATTTCGCCGGCATCCTGATGGCGCTGGCCGCGGCCTTCTTCTGGGCAGTCGCTGCCATCGTCACCAAGAAGCTCAAGGGCACGCCGCCGCATTTGATCGCGCTCATCCAGGTCTGTGTCGGCGTCGTCATGCTGGCGCCCTTCGCCAATCTCTCGCATCTCCCCGCCGACCCATGGAGCTGGGCCATGCTGGCCACGCTGGGCATCGTCCACACCGGCCTGATGTACATCCTGATGTATGGCGCCATCCAGAAACTGCCGACACACCTGCAGGGATCGCTGTCCTTCATCTATCCGGTCGTCGCCATCCTGGTCGATGTCACCGCCTTCGGCCATCGCTTGCATCTCAGCCAGGTCGTCGGCGCCGCCGCCATTTTGGTTGCCGCCGCCGGGATGAATCTCGGCTGGACGCTGTGGAGGTCGCGAGCCCCGGCCTGACGACCGCAACCGCTCACGAGATACCTGGAGGCGTTTCGACCAGCGATCCCGTCCCTCCGCCTGTTCAAAGCGGGCAGTTTGCTCTATGCCGCAATCCAACCATCTTCGCCCGGCATAGGCGAAACCCGGGATCAAGAACCATGAACGACGCCACGCCTCCCAACCGCTGCCGCATTGTGCTGATCGCGCCGCCAGGCGTGCCGGCGGACCGTATCGCGGCCGCATTCGACGGCGGCGACGTCGCCTCGCTGATCCTGCCGGAGAACGGCATGGACGAGGCCTCCTTCCAGGCCTTTGCCGAACAAATCGTGCCGGCGGCGCAGGCCGCGGGCGTGGCCGTCATCATCGCCGGCGACACCCGGATCGCCGGCCGTGTCCAGGCCGACGGCATCCATGTCGAGGTTTCCAAGGCCGAGCTCGCCGAAACGATTGGGCATTTCCAGGCCAAGATGATGGTCGGTACCGGCGGCGCCAAGACGCGTGACGATGCGCTTGAGCTTGGCGAGACGCGGCCCGACTACATCTTCTTCGGCCGCTTCGGCTACGATAACAAGCCCGAGCCGCACCCGCGCAACCTGTCGCTGGGGCGATGGTGGGCCGACATGATCCAGATCCCCTGCATCGTCATGGCTGGATCCGACCTCGCATCCATCGAGACGGTGGCCGACACCGGCGCCGAATTCGTCGCCCTGTCCAGCGCGGTGTTCGCCGACGGCGTCGATCCGCAGGCGGCGATCGCCCTAGCCAACGCGTCGCTCGACGAAACCGCGCCACGCTTCGAGGATTGACGTGGCGTCGGCAAGGCTTCCCCTTCAGGCCCTGCTTGCGGCGGTCATGATCCAGACCGCTGCCACCGCTGAAACGGTATCCTTGCCGCACCCCAAGCCGGATACCGGCATGCATACCGACAAGCCGATCGAAAACCAGCTGCCGCAGCCCGCCACCACCGCGGAGCCCGCGCCCTTGCCCTCGGCCGACGACGTCAACCCCGACCGCTTCGGCGCCAAGCCGGCGGACGCGGCCTATGGCGCCTTCCAGCGCGGGCTCTACAAGACCGCCTACAACCTCGCGCTGGTCCGCGCCCAAAACGGCGACCCGGCGGCGCAGACGCTGGTGGCCGAGATCCTGTCGCGCGGGCTCGGCGTGCCGCTCAATGCGGCGGAGGCGGCGAAATGGTATGCGCTTGCCGCCGAACAGGGCGTGCCGGAATCTCAGTTCCAGTACGCGCTGATGCTGCTCGACGGGCGCTACGTCAAGAAGGACGAGAAGGAGGCCTATGCGCTGATGCAGGCCGCCGCCGAAGCCGGCAACCGGCTGGCGCAATTCAATTTCGCGCAGATGCTGGTCCAGCAGGATCCCGGCGACGCAGGCTGGAGCAAGGCGGTCTCCTACTATGAGCGCGCCGCAGCGACCGGCCTCGCCGACGCGCAGTACGCCATGTCCCAGATCTATGCCAACGGCGTCGGCGGCAAGACCCGCGACGACGCGCACGCAAGGCGCCTGTTGGCGCAGGCCGCGCGGCAGAACTACGACACCGCGCAGATCGACCTCGCCGCCTGGATGATCGAGGGCCGCGGCGGCGCGCGCGACCTGAAATCCGCCTTCGGCTGGACGAAGCAGGCAGCCGAAGGCGGCAATGTCGCCGCCGAGAACCGCCTGGCGAAACTCTATATGGAAGGCATCGGAGTCGACCCCGACCTGGTGCTCGCCGCCGCCTGGTACATCGTCGCGCGCCGCGCCGGTCTCATCGATCCTCAGATGGATGATTTCCTGCAAGGGCTGAGCGACGACCAGACCAAGCAGGCCTTGCAGAAGGCGAACCGCCTGCCTTGAGACTGGCTCATGCGGTCATTGGATGTGATCCAGGACGACCTTGCCAAAGGGTGATCCGTGTTCGAGGTGCCGGAAGGCCGCGGCCGCATCCTGCCAGGCAAACACCTTGTCGATCATGGGTTTCATCCGGTTGACGGTCATGCCTCGGTTCATCGCCTCGAAGGACTCGCGCGAACCGACCGGTATGCCGCGCGCCCTGACCTGGCGGCGAAAGATGTCGAGCGGATTGATCGACCCTTCGCTGCCGCCGAGATAGCCGATGACGTTGATCTGGGCACCGCGCGCCGCAGCCTTCAACGATTGGTCGAAGCTTTGTGGTCCGCCGACTTCAATGATGTGGTCGGCACCACGGCCATCGGTCAGCGCCAGCACCGCCCCCGCCCAGTCCGGATCGCTGCGGTAGTTGATGCCGTCATGCGCGCCAAGCGCCTTAGCCCGCGTGAGCTTGTTGTCGCTGCTTGAGGTGACGATCACGCGTGCGCCCGCTGCCGCGGCGAACTGCACAGCAAACAGCGACACGCCGCCAGTGCCCAAACTGAGCACCGTATCGCCCGGCTTCATCCGGCCTTCAGTGAACAGCGCATGCCAGGCCGTGACCGCGGCGCAAGGCAAAGTCGCCGCTTCGACATCGCTCAGATGCGGTGGCGCAAGCACGGCTGCCTGTTCGTCCAGCCGCGCGAACTCGCTGAGCAGACCATCGATGGGACCGCCACGCTGATAGGAAGGTTCGGCCATGGCAAAGCTGCCGCCGACCCAGCGCTGCCAGAACGTGCCGCAGACGCGGTCGCCGGCCTTGAAGCGGGTCACTTCGGCGCCAACCGCAACCACTTCGCCGACACCGTCCGAAAGCGGAATCAGCGGCAGCGCAAAGGCAGTGTGGTAGCTGCCACGGGCGATTTCGACATCCCGGTAGTTGAGCGCGGTCGCCCTGACCCTGATGATCATCTCCTGGCGGCCTGGTTCCGGCATCGGCCGCTCCACCGGTCTGAGATTTTCGATGCCGCCGGGGGCCTGCAATTCGATGGCCTTCATTGTGTTCCCTTTCCTTTTGGCAACCCGCCAAGGGAAAATCGCTTGCCTGCGCGCCGATTTCAAATTCATAATAATCAGAATGATTATGCATCTGGAGTATTTCGACGATGCTGGAGGAACTGCGCACCCTTGTTCTCTTTGCTGAGGAAGGTTCGATCCAGAATGTGGCCCGCCGCCTGCCTTTGACGCAGCCGGCCGTTACCCGGCAGATCCAGCGGCTGGAAGAGATGCTTGGGACCACGCTTCTCGATCGTCGGCAGAAGCCTCCGCGCCTGACGGCAGCGGGATCGGAGGTGCTGGCGCGTGCAAAGCACATACTGGCTTCGGTCCAGGCTCTGAAGGCGTTCGCTGCAGATGCCGAGCCGCAAGGCGTACTGCGTGTCGGCCTGGCACACGGTTTGTCCGACGCAAGCGTCGCCGGCGCTATCGCCGGCGCGGCTGCTGCGTTCCCCAAACTATCGCTGCGGCTCAAGACCGGCTGGAGCGCGGAACTCATCGAGCAATTCGAACGCGGCCAACTCGACGCGGCGATCGTTCTGCGACCTGCCGATCATCAGTGCTCGGACGCGCTCGGCATCGAACGTCTCTGCATCGTGCAGGCTGGCGGCACCGAAACCCATCTTGCAGACGCTGGGACTCACATGTCTTGGGTTCTTAGCCCCGAGCCCTGCGACGCGCGTCAGAAACTCCTCTCAAGTTTGGGCGGCGAACGGCATCGGCTCGTTGTGGCGGCCGAAATTCAGGATCCGGCAATGCAGATGGAGTGGGTACGTCGTGGGCACGGCCTCGGCCTGATGCCATTGCGGCTCGCGGCGCGAGGACTTCCCGACGGCCTCGCGCTTGTCGATATCGAAAATTTAGATCTTTCACTGCAGGTCGTGGCGCTTCGCTCTCCGCACCTCAACCGGCTGGCGAATGCCGCGGATGCCATTGCAAAGGCCGTCGGCGAAGCCATCAAAATCGAGACCTGATGCCGGCTGGCAGGCCAGAGCCGATCCCGCGTCCCTTGCCTCTCCGGGCGAATTGTGGTCTTGGAAGCCCGAAATCGCTTTCCCAGCGACAATCCCATACCAACGGCTGGCCGTTGGCAGCATCCCGGATCACCTCATCATGGCCAAGATCAACGGCAACGAAATCCGTCCCGGCTACGTCATCGAGCACGATGGCGGCCTCTGGGTGGCGGTCAGGACCAACACCGTCAAGCCCGGCAAGGGCGGCGCCTACAACCAGGTTGAGCTGAAGAACCTCATCAACGGCACCAAGCTCAACGAGCGCTTCCGCTCGGCCGAGACGGTCGAGCAGATCCGCCTCGACCTGAAGGATTTTTCCTTCCTCTACGAACAGGACGACGCGCTGGTGTTCATGGACACCCAGAGCTACGAGCAGCTCGAATTGAACAAGGACTTCGTCGGCGACCGCGCCGCCTTCCTGCAGGACGGCATGATGGTGACGGTGCAGCTTTACGAGGAAAGGCCGATCGGCATCTCGCTGCCCGACTACGTGACCCTGGCCATCACCGAGGCGGACCCGGTGGTGAAGGGCCAGACGGCGGCATCCTCCTACAAGCCGGCGGTGCTGGAGAACGGCATCCGCGTTCTGGTGCCGCCCTTCATCGGCGCCGGCGAACGCATCATCGTCGACACCAACGAAATCACTTACGTGCGCCGCGCCGACTGATGCATGTCGCCCAAAAGTGGCCCCGGTTTTGGGTCACCGACATGCATCAAGACAGAGTTTAATGCGGGCACAGGAAGACATACGATGGCACGCTCAGCCCTTCTCAACGTCATGGTCCAGGCCGCAATGAAGGCCGGCCGCTCGCTGTCGCGCGACTTCGGCGAGGTCCAGAACCTGCAGGTCTCGATGAAGGGGCCGGGCGACTATGTCAGCCAGGCCGACCGCAAGGCCGAGGACATCGTCTTTGCCGAACTGTCGAAGGCACGCCCGGGCTACGGCTTCCTGATGGAAGAGCGCGGCGTCGTCGCCGGCGACGACAGCCAGCACCGCTGGATCGTCGATCCGCTCGACGGCACCACCAATTTCCTGCACGGCATTCCGCTGTTCGCCGTCTCGATCGCGCTTGAGCGCCAGGGCCAGATCGTCGCCGGCGTCATCTACAATCCGGCGATGGACGAACTCTATACGACCGAGCGTGGCGGCGGCGCCTTCCTGAACGACCGTCGTCTGCGCGTCGCTGGCCGCACCAAGCTCGTCGACGCAGTGATCGGCTGCGGCGTGCCGCATCTGGGACGCGGCCAGCACGGCAATTTCCTGATCGAGCTGCGCCACGTCATGGCCGAGGTCTCCGGCGTCAGGCGTCTTGGCTCGGCTTCGCTCGATCTCGCCTATGTCGCCGCCGGCCGCATGGATGGGTTTTGGGAAATCGGCCTGTCGGCCTGGGACATCGCCGCTGGCCTGCTCCTCATCCGCGAGGCGGGCGGCTTCGTCTCCGACATGGATGGCGGACAGGACATGCTGGACCATGGTTCGGTCGTCGCCGGCAACGAGATCATCCAGCGCGCGCTGCTGAAGACGGTGAAAAAGCCTTTCGCGCCCCGCTGAAGCAATTCCGGGAAAGGCGCGCAGCGCTTTCCCTGGGGAATTGCGTAAAGGCACAAATGCCGCCGCGCTGAACCGCCGCAGTCGCAAAACCGCAACCAAAGCTTGAAATACTGTCCGGCGGCTGCCCAGATAGGGTGACGCAGGATCATCGATGACGAACACACCGCCGCAACTCGAAATCCCGGCCGCACTCCAAATCCCCTTTGTCGGGCGCTGGCACTACTCCCGCGCGGAGATGATCGCCGACGGCATCGTCCATACGGTCGGCATCGTGCTGGCGATCGCGGCCGGCTCGGCGTTGCTGGCGCTGGCGGCATCTCGGGTCGGGCCAGGCGAATACATTGCCGCCGCCTTCTATGTCGTCTCGCTGCTCACCGTTCTGTCGGTATCGCTGACCTACAATCTGTGGCCGGTGACCTCGCCGGTGAAATGGGTCCTGCGGCGTTTCGATCACGCCGCGATCTATCTCCTGATCGCGGCCACCTACACGCCGTTTCTGGCACAGCTCGACGGCTCGCCGCTGGCCAATTGGATGATCGCGTTGGTCTGGGTCGCGGCGGCAACGGGCATCGCCATCAAGGTGTTCTTCCCCGGCCGCTTCGACCGCCTGGCGATCGTCTTCTATCTCGCCATCGGCTGGAGCGGGGTCGTGCTGGTCAAGCCGCTCGTCGAGACGCTGCCGACGACGTCGATCGGGCTCATTGTCGCCGGTGGCGTCGTCTATTCCTGCGGTGTCGTTTTCTTCGCCTGGAAGGGACTGCGCTTCCACAACGCTCTGTGGCACGGCTTCGTCGTCACCGGCGCCGGCTTGCATCTGGCAGCCATGGTTGACTGTCTGGTGATAAACCGCCTCTAATCCTGGATACCGATTTCGGTTTGCATGTCGGATGGACGCGCTGCACATTAGCCCCATGGCAATATTGCCAAGCGCCATTCAATTTGGTCACAATTCCGTTTAGAGTCGCCAACGACGTGATCGGCGGCAGCGGCATCGGAAACGGGGCACGAATGGCTTTTCTCAGATCCTTCGGCATGGGCAGGCGCTCCGACGTCCTGATCTACGATCCACATAAACTGTCGAGCCCGCAGGTCTTCCTGCTCACCATGGTCATCTTCCTGGCCATCGTGGCGTTTATCGCCGCGATATTGACCCGCCAGATCTCGACCGCCTTCGTCACCAATCCCGGCCTCAACGGCCTGATCGTCGGCGTGCTCGCCGTCGGCATCCTGCTGGCCTTCGTCCAGGTCGGGCGGCTGTTTCGCGAGGTGCGCTGGGTCAATTCCTTCCGGGCCGGCTCGGAAACCACCGAACCGGTGTTGCTGGCGCCGATGAAGGCGATGATCGGCCGTTCGTCGTCGATGGCCTTCTCGACCTCCTCGATGCGCACCATGCTCGATTCCATCGCCACGCGCCTCGATGAAAGCCGCGACACCTCGCGCTATCTTGTCGGCCTGCTGGTGTTCCTCGGCCTGCTCGGCACCTTCTGGGGCCTGTTGAACACGATCGGCTCGATCCGCGAGACCATCGAGTCGCTCGATCCCGGCACGGGTGACGCGGCCGCGGTGCTCGATTCGCTGAAGCAGGGCCTGTCGGCGCCGCTGGCCGGCATGGGCACCGCCTTCTCGTCCTCGCTGTTCGGCCTGTCCGGCTCGCTCGTGCTCGGCTTCCTCGACCTGCAGGCCGGCCGCGCCCAGACGCGCTTCTACACCGAGCTCGAGAACTGGCTGTCCTCGGTCACGGACCTCTCGTCCGACATCGTGGTTTCCGACCCCGCCAAGACCGAATCCTCCGACGAGATCCGCGTGCTGTCCGAAAAGCTGCGCAGCATGCAGGAGAACGGCGGCGGCTCCAACCCGCGCGTTGCCACCGCCATGGCCAATCTCGCCGATGGCATTTCCGGCCTGGTCAAGAACATGCGTTCCGAGCAGCAGATCATGCGCGACTGGGTCGAGGCTCAGTCCGACGAGCAGAAGGCGATGCGCAACACTCTGGAAAAGATCGCTGATGCCCTGAAAAAGCAGGGAGTACACTAGCGTGGCCCTGGCACGGGCGCGGCGCGCCGATCGCCGCATCGACTATTGGCCGGGCTTCGTCGATGCACTGTCGACGCTGCTGCTGGCCATCATGTTCCTGCTCACCGTCTTCGTGCTGGCGCAGTTCCTGCTCGGCCGCGAAATCTCCGGCAAGGATACGGCGCTGTCACGCCTCAATTCGCAGATCAACGAACTGACCCAGCTTCTGGCGCTGGAGCGCTCGACAGCACAGGACAAGGATGATTCGCTCGCCAATCTGCAGGCGTCGCTATCGGCGGCGGAGGCCGAGAAGAGCCGGCTCGAACAATTGCTGGCGCAAGGCGCCGGCGCCGGCGACGCCGCCAACCGGCGGGCCGCGGAGCTCGGCGGAGAACTCGACAACCAGCGCCAGATCAGCCAGCAGGCGCTGAGCCAGGTCGAGATCCTCAACCAGCAGATCGCCGCACTGCGCAAGCAGATCGGCGCGCTCGAGGACGCGCTTAACGTGTCCGAAACGCGCGACCGCGATTCCAACACCAAGATCGCCGATCTCGGCCGCCGCCTCAACGTCGCGCTGGCCCAGCGCGTGCAGGAACTGAACCGCTACCGCTCCGACTTCTTCGGCCGCCTGCGCGAAATCCTCGCCGATCGCGAGAACATCCGTATCGTCGGCGACCGATTCGTCTTCCAGTCGGAAGTGCTGTTCCCGACCGGCTCCGAGGTGATCAACGATGCAGGCAAGGTCGAGATGAAGAAACTCGCCGATGCCATCATCGAGCTGCAGAGGGAAATTCCGCCGGAGATCAACTGGGTGCTGCGCGTCGATGGCCACACCGACAACAAGCCGCTGTCCGGCACCGGCCGTTATCGCGACAATTGGGAACTGTCGACGGCGCGCTCGACCTCGGTGGTCAAGTTCCTGATCGAGAACGGCGTGCCTGCCAACCGGCTGGTCGCCGCCGGCTTTGGTGAGTTCCAGCCGCTCGATCCCGCCGACACCGAAGAGGCGCGCAACAAGAACCGCCGCATTGAACTCAAGCTCACCGAACGTTGATCCATCATCACGCGATGTCACGCGAATTTGTTCGCCGGCTCAACTCTAGGGCGCAAAGCGCGACCGGCAAGGCCTGAAAAGATTATCTTTTTTTAATTACACTTCGCGCCAGAGCGCTCCTAGCTTGCTGCGCAGGGCCGAGAACCGCCGGCGATGCCTCCCATCGCGACGCGACGGAACCGGACGGCCCGCGTCCGGAACGCGGGGCGGCAAGGCCGCTCCCTTTTCCCCAGCAAAAGGAGGCGCCGTCATGCGCTCTTCAGCATCTCTCAAGACTGCAACCCTTGCCGCAATACTGATTGCCGCCCCTCTTGCCGGCGCCTATGCCGCGGGCCATCACAAGGGCGCGCTCGACGCCGCCCCGCCGACCGAAATGGCGCGCCCGCGTGTCGAGGCTCTCATCGAACAGGCGCTGGGCGTCCGCCAGGGCATCGTGGACGCAAGACAGGCTAACAACATCACCCCGGCGGTCGCCGAACACTTGGAAATGCGCACCAACCAGATCAGCCAGGCCGCCGAGAAGATCGCCGCGTCGGATCACGGCAGGATCCCGTCAGCGCAGTATCGTGACCTGCTGCGCCGCCTCGACAATGTCGACCAGCGGCTGAGGGGCGACACCGGCAGCGGTTTCATGATGGGCGACGGCTCCGACGGCGGAAACTATCCGAACGGCTGAGGCTATCCCGCCTGGAAAGATCCCAGAGGAAGGACCACCTGGCGCCTTCGGGACCCCAATCCCGCGGGCGCCCTTTTTCCTAATCGGCCGAGTTTGCCTACCAACCAAGCCAGACCGCGATCAGGGCGAGCACAGCCGGCACGGTCTGGATGAACAGGATCTTGCGGCCGACCGTTGCCGCGCCGTAGAGGCCGGCAATGGCCACGCACAAAAGGAAGAAGACCTTGACCTGGAAACCGGCCGCGCCGAGGGTGAGCCCCCAGATCAGGCCGGCGGCGAGAAATCCGTTATAGAGACCTTGATTGGCGGCGAGCACCTTCGAGGCGCTGGCGAATTCCGGCGTCAGGCGAAATGTCTTGTGCCCGCGCGGCGTGTCCCAAAGCACCATCTCGAGATAGACGATGTAGACATGGATCAAAGCCACCAGCCCGACCAGGATGTTGCCGATCATTTGCTCCCCCTTCATTTGGCCCGTCAGCATTTCATGCGCGACGGCGTCGGCGCAAGGCGCATCTGCCGG
The DNA here is from genome assembly GCF_055901595.1 of Mesorhizobium sp. WSM1386. NCBI lineage: Bacteria > Pseudomonadati > Pseudomonadota > Alphaproteobacteria > Hyphomicrobiales > Phyllobacteriaceae > Mesorhizobium > Mesorhizobium sp. WSM1386. Next base: position 1,260,639 of record NZ_CM148373.1, on the reverse strand, counting down.
ACGATCTCTGAGGGTTGCTAACGCTTTTGCGTTGGTGTCTTTTCGCACCGTCCTCAATCACGGAAGCCGCCATGTCCTTTCAGAAACTCGACGATCTCGGCCACAAGCTTGAAGCGCTCGAGCATGCGCTGGCCATCCTCGGTGCCGATGAAGCGACCCACATGGCCGTGGGCGGTGGCGAAAAGCGTGCCGAGGCGATGGCAGCCCTTGCCGGCATGTACCACACCAGGGCGACCGCACCGGAGATATCCGACTGGATCGCCGCCGCCGAAGGTGAGGTGCTCGACGACGAGCAGCGCGCGGCACTCGCCGAACTGCGGCGGCAATACACCAATTTGACCTGCCTGCCGGTCGAATTCGTCGAACGCCAGACGACGGCGCGCATGCGTTGCGAGCAGCTGTGGCGCGACCTGCGCCCCAAGAATGATTGGGCGGGCTTTCAGCCGGCGCTGGAGGGCGTGGTGGCGCTGGTGCGCGAAGAGGCCGCCCTGCGCTCCGACGTGCTCGGCCTCGCGCCCTATGATGCTCTGATGGAGCAATACGACCCCGGCAACCGCGTCGCCGACATCACCCCTGTCTTCACCGAGCTGAAGGCCTTCCTCAAGGGGTTCGTGCCGGAGGCGCTGGCAGTGCAGGAAGCGCGGCTGCGCAAGCATCCTCTGAAGCCGCTTTCGGGCGCTTACGCGATCGACCGCCAGCGCGAACTCGGTCTTGCCATGATGGCGGCGGTCGGCTTCGACCTGACACACGGCTCGCTCTCGGTGTCGCACCATCCCTTCTGCGGCGGCGTGCCGAGCGACGTGCGCATCACCACCCGTTACAAGACATCGGATTTCCTGTCGGCGCTGATGGGCGTGCTGCATGAGACCGGGCACGCGCTCTACGAACAGAACCTGCCCAAGGCATGGTCGCACTGGCCGCTCGGCAAGGCCCGCGGCATGGCCGTGCATGAAAGCCAGAGCCTGTTCGTCGAAAAGCAAATCGGCCGCAACCCCGCCTTCTGGCGCTGGGCTCTGCCGGTGGTGGAAAAGCATCTCGGCGAAGCCTGGTCGCTCGACCATATCCTGCCGCATGTGCACCATGTCGAGCGCGGCCTGATCCGGGTCGACGCCGACGAGGTGACCTATCCGCTGCATGTCATCCTGCGCTACGAACTGGAGCAGGAACTTGTCACGGGCCGGCTGGAGGTGGCTGATCTGCCCGAAGCCTGGGACGCCAGGATGCGCGATTATCTCGGCCTCTCGACCATTGATAATCCTGCCGACGGGCCGATGCAGGACGTGCATTGGCCAAGTGCTGCCTTCGGCTACTTCCCCTCCTACACGCTGGGCGCGATGATGGCGGCGCAGCAATGGGCCGCGCTGACGCGGGAGCATCCGTCGGTCGATGACGATCTGGCGAAAGGGAATTTCGCTGATATCAACGACTGGCGCCGCAAGAAGATATGGTCGCAAGGATCGCGCTGGTCGACCCCGGAGCTGCTCGAGCGCGCCACCGGCGAAAAGCTCAACGCCGCGTATTTCGTCAACCACTTGAAGCAGCGCTACGGCGGCTGAAACCGGCCATCGCGCCATTCCGGTTTTCGGCGACCGGCGGCAACAGCCCGCCGGATCGGAAAATGCCTACTCCGCCGCGCCCCGGAAGGCGCTGGCGCCGGTCTCGAACTGCAGCTTGGCCAACCGTGCATAGATGCCGCCTTTGGCGACGAGACTATGGTGCGTGCCTTCCTCGACGATCGAGCCGCCATCCATGACCAGTATCCTGTCGGCCTTCAGCACGGTTGCCAGCCTATGGGCGATGACGATGGTGGTGCGGCCCTGCATCAGCCGTTCGAGCGCCGTCTGCACCAGCGTCTCGCTTTCGGCGTCGAGCGCCGACGTGGCTTCGTCGAGCAGCAGGATCGGCGCGTCGCGCAGGATGGCGCGGGCGATCGCCACCCGCTGGCGCTGGCCGCCGGACAACGTCACGCCGCGCTCGCCGACCTGACTGTCATAGCCTTTGTCGAGCTTGAGGATGAATTCGTCGGCCAGCGCGTCCTTCGCCGCCGCCTCGATCTCGGCTTTGCCGGCGCCCGGCCGGCCAAAGCCGATATTGTCGCGCGCGGTGGCCGCGAAGATGGTGACGTCCTGCGGCACGATCGCGATGCGTTCGCGCACCGAAGCGGGATCGGCCTCGCGCACGTCGACGCCGTCGATCAGCACCTTGCCGGTTTCAGGGTCGTAGAAGCGCAGGATCAGCGAGAAGACCGTGCTTTTGCCTGCACCCGAAGGACCGACAATCGCCACCGTCTCGCCGGGCATGACCTGAAAGCTCAGCCCGTGGACGGCGGCGCGGTCGGGTCTGGCCGGATAGGAGAAGGAGACGTCGTCGAAGACGATCGCTCCCCTGGCGACCGCCGGCAGCGGCTTCGGATCGGCCGGCGCCTGGATCGCCGGCTTCTCGGCCAGGATCTCGGTCAGCCTTTCTGCCGCACCCGCGGCCTGCGCAAGTTCGCCCCAGACTTCCGACAGCGCGCCGAGCGCACCGGCGGCGAACACCGAATAGAGCAGGAACTGGCCGAGCGTGCCCGGCGATATCGTGCCTTCGAGCACGTCGCGCGAGCCGAACCACAGCACCGCGACGACAGACGAGAAGATGGTGAAGATGGCGAAGAAGGTGAGGAAGGAGCGCGCGAAGATCGAGGCGCGCGCCGCCTCGAAAGCAGCCTCCACGGCGCTGGAGAAATGGCCGGTGACCAGCTTCTCATTGGTGAAGGCCTGCAAGGTGCGCACCGCACCGATCTGCTCGCTGGCATAGGCGGTCGCCTCGGCCAGAGTGTCCTGCGCCTGCCTTGACTTGCGCCGCACCGACCGCCCGAAGGCGACCAGCGGCAGCACGATGACGGGAATGGCCGCAATGACCAGGCCCGACAGCTTCGGGCTGGTGACGACCATCATTCCCACAGCGCCCAGGCCAAGGATGACGTTGCGCAGCGCGACCGAGGCGGTGGCGCCGACCGCCGACTTGACCTGCGTGGTGTCGGCGGCGAGCCGCGACACGATCTCGCCCGACTGGGCGGTGTCGAAGAAGGCAGGCGACAGCGTCGTCACATGGGCAAAGACATCGCGCCTGATATCGGCGACGACGCGCTCGCCCAGCGTGATGACGAAATAGTAGCGGCCGGCCGATGCGGCCGCCAGCACGGCAGCCATTGCCACAAGGGCGGCGAAATATTCGGCGATGAAGATGGTGTTGGCTGAGGAGAAACCATGGTCGATCATGCGCCGCACGGCCAGCGGCAGCGCCAATGTCGTTGCCGCCGCGATGGTCAGCGAGATGAGGGCACCGACAACCAGCGTGCGGTAATGCGTTATATAGGGGAACAGGCGGCTGAGCGGCTTGAGCGAGCGTCGACGCTCGTCTGCGCTGCTGGATTGCGCCATCTCGGTGTTTCCTCTAGCCGCCTCGGTGTGTGCGCCTCAATATGCGCTCGCCGCGGCCTTGTGATTCAATTCCGGCTGATGTATAGGCACGCCGACCGTTTTAGAAGCCGTGGCTCCTCAATAGCTGCGGCTTCGAGTTTTAAAAAGGGGCGCATCGACGCAGGCCATTGGCCCGTGAGCCGCGCCGACAAGCCAGGAACCGACCCATGAAGAGCGCTATTCATCCCGACTACCACACCATCAAGGTCGTCATGACCGACGGCACCGAGTACACGACCCGTTCGACCTGGGGCAAGGAAGGCGATACGATGAACCTCGATATCGACCCGACCACCCACCCGGCCTGGACGGGCGGCCAGCAGACCCTGCTCGACCGCGGCGGCCGCCTGTCGAAGTTCAAGAAGCGTTTCGAAGGTTTCGGCCTCTAAGCCCTTTCGGCATTGCCGCAGATCAAAAACCCGCCTCCGAGGCGGGTTTTTTGTTGGCCGCAAGGCAGATCGCCTCAAGCTGGCGCCTCTATCTCCTCCTTGTGGGGAGGTCGGACCGAAAGTCCGGGTGGGGGTCCGGCGCCGCCCCCACCCCGCTGCTTCGCAGCGACCCTCCCCACGAGGGGAAGGGTGAGAGCATCTTACTCGGCGAGCAATTCCCTCAGCGCCATGCGCTTGTAGGCATCGACCAGCCTGTCGCCCTCCTGCCGCTCGACCGAGATCGCCAGCCGCATCGCGGCTTCGCCCATCTGCCACACCAGAAACGCGATGGTCTCCAGCGCCACCGGATCGGCTCGCGGACGCAATCGCTTCAGAACCGCCAAAAGGAATTCAGCATTGGCCCGGCTGTCGGCGAGTTCCAGCTGGCGCAGCGCCTTGTCGGCCTGCGTGCCCGACCAGATGTCACGCATCACCGGCTCAGCCAGGAACAGCCGGTAGTAGATGTCGACCAATTCCGAGAAAGCCCGCCGCAGGCCTTCTGCATCACGGACATCCTTGAGCGCCGCTGAAATGCAGGCCTGGCTCTCGGCGGTGTAGCGCTCGGCCAGCGCCCAGATGAGCGCCCGCTTGTCGGGAAAGAACTGGTAGAGCGAGCCGATCGAAACCCCTGCCCGTTCCGCCACCTCGCCCATGCGCATGGCATCGCTGCCTTGCTCGGCGATCAGCGCCGAGGCGGCGGCCAGCATGCGCTCGACCCGCTCGCGGCTGCGCTGCTGGCTTGGCGCGCGCCGTGGCGACGCAAGCTGTTCCTGCGGGGAAACGGGCGCTGCGGTGTCCTCCATGATGGCTCCGATTTCAACAAAATGGCCAAGCAATGGCTTGACTCGAAAAATACGAGGGTTTATCACGTTTTGCAAATGTGAGGATTATTCATATTTTCTTGGAGCAGCCGACATGATCGCGAAATCTCTCCCCACCTTGATCTTCATCGCCGCAATCGGCTCGGGCGTCGTCGGCGGCGTGTTCTTTGCCTTTTCCAACTTCGTCATGCCGGCGCTCGCCCGCCTGCCTGCGGCGGGCGGCATCGCCGCGATGAACTCGATCAACGTCACCGTCATCACCCCGGCTTTCATGACCGCACTTTTCGGCACCGGACTGATCTGCCTTGTGCTTATCGCCGGCGCCATCATCGGCTGGAGCCAGCCGGGCTCGTTCTGGCTTCTCGCTGGCGCGCTGATCTATCTCGTCGGCAACCCGATCGTGACCATGGTCTTCAACGTGCCGCTCAACGATGCATTGGCGGCCGTCGACCCGGCCAGCAGCGAAGGCGCAATGCTGTGGTCCCGCTACCTTGATGAATGGGTGATGTGGAACCATGTCCGCGCCATCACGGCAATAGCCGCTATGGCATCCTTCTGGTTCGCCGCGCGTTGACGGCAGGAGTCATTTCCAGCGCCTGAAAAGTTCAGGACGATCGTCGGGAGACGCGTTTTGAAGGATCAATATTCGAAGATGGCCTTCGGCATGGCAATCGGAGTTGGTATCGGCGCCGCGATCGGCACCGCCCTGGATGACCTTCCGGTGGGCATTGCCATGGGCATCGCGATTGGCGTCGCCTTCGGTGCATGGCGAGGAAAGTGACGGCAGCGCCGGCGGCCCTTACGCCTTTGTCTTCCGATCGGCATGACCGAGGTCGCGATCCGGGTCGATGACGTCGCGCACCAGCTGCTTCAGTTTGGCCGCATCCGGAAAGCCGCCGTCGCGCTTGCGGTCCCAGACCAGCACCTCGTTGCAGGAGATGGTGAAGATGCCGCCGGTGCCGGGCACCAGCGTCACTTCGCCGAGATCCGTGCCGAAGGTGGAGAGCAGCTCCTGCGCCATCCAGCCGGCGCGCAGCAGCCATTGGCACTGCGTGCAATAGGTGATGCGGATGCCGGGCAGCCGCTTTTCGTCCACGCCGGGTCGAACTGCGCTCATGCCGCGCTGAGCTTGGCCAGCGTCGCCTCATCGACTTCGAAGTTGGCGTAGACGCTCTGGACGTCGTCGTCATCCTCGAGCGTGGCGACCAGCTTCATCAGCGACTGTGCGCGCTCCTCGTCGACCGGAACGGTGTTCTGCGGCTTCCAGATCAGCTTGACCGATTCCGCTTCGCCGAGCGAGGCTTCCAGTGCCTTCGACACCTCGCCGACATTCTCGAAGGCACAATAGATCGTGTGGCCTTCCTCGTCCGACTCCACATCATCGGCGCCGGCTTCGATCGCCGCGTCCATGACCTTGTCGGCGCTGCCGGCCGACGCCGGATAATAGATCTCGCCGGCACGATCCCACATGAAGGACACCGAGCCGGTTTCACCCATTGCCCCGCCGGCCTTGGTGAAGGCGGCGCGCACGTTCGAGGCCGAGCGGTTGCGGTTGTCGGTCAGGGCCTCGACGATGACGGCGACGCCGCCGGGACCATAGCCCTCGTAGCGTACGGCTTCATAGTTTTCGGCATCGCCCATCGAGGCCTTGTTGATGGCGCGCTGGATGTTGTCCTTCGGCATCGACACCGCCTTGGCGTTCTGGATCGCCAGGCGCAGGCGCGGGTTCATCGAAGGATCGGGCGTTCCGCTCTTGGCGGCAACGGTGATTTCGCGCGCCAGCTTGGAAAACATTTTCGACCGCACCGCGTCCTGACGGCCCTTGCGGTGCATGATGTTCTTGAACTGTGAATGGCCAGCCATGGCACCCCTGTCGTGTTCGGCTAGAGCACACTGCGACGAGGTGGCTCACCTCGCTTTTGCAAAATGCTCGAATTCAAAATTTCAGAGCGTCCCGGGTGCAACTCGCGGAAGCACGGCGTTCTCTGTCGGAATGGCCGGCTTATAGATAAATCGGCTCAATTCGTCCAGCCGCGCCGCGTTCGCAGCGGGAGAGACAGCGCGGCTCACGCCTCGAGATCGGATTTCAGCCGGTCGATGATGCTGAGCGCATGGCCGGCATACTGGCTGATCCAGCGATCATGGATCTGCTTGATCGGCAGCGCGTTGAGATGGTTCCAGCGTTCGCGTCCCTCGCGGCGCGCCACGATCAGCTCGGCCTCCTCCAGCACCTTGAGATGCAGCATGACGGTGCAGCGGTCGATGTCGGGAAAGGCATCGCACAGCATCCCCGTGGTCTTCGGCTCTTCCTTCAGCTGGTCCAGCATTTCGCGCCGGCGCGGATGCGCCAGCGCCTTGAAAACATTGTCGTCTTGCGATCGGCTTGACATGTTATGTTTCTATAACATATTCTTGGGTCAATCAAGGAAGGAGCTGTGGATATGTCTCTTGGATTCAAGGTTTCCGGACGCATCGGCAAGCCCGTCGCCGAAGTCTTCGACGCCGTCGTCAATCCGAAGAAGCTGAGCGGTTATTTCACCACCATCGGCGGCGCCAGCGCGCCGCTTGAGGCCGGCGCAGGCGTCGTCTGGTGGGGCAAGGTGCCGGTCGAAGTCGACGAAGTGGTCAAGGACAGCCGCATCGTGCTGCGCTGGGACGCCACCGACGCCGACGGCAGGCCCGCTTACAAGACCCGTATCGAGATGAATTTCGAGCCGCTGGACGATGGCGGCACCTTCGTCACCATCGCCGAGAGCGGCTGGCGGGAGGGCGCGGTCGGGCTGAAGAAATCCTACCTCAACTGCGAGGGCTGGTCGCAGATGCTGGCCTGCATGAAGGCCTATGTCGAATATGGCATCAATTTGCGCGACGGCTATTACCGCAGCGAGATGAAGGGCGAACCCGCCAACGAGACCAATGTCTGATCTTAATCAGGACGGAGCCCCGCGATGACGAAAGTAACGCCATTCCTGATGTTCGAGGGCAAGGCCGAAGAGGCCATGACCCTTTATTGCGAGACCATTCCCGACAGCGAGGTCCTTGACGTCACGCGCTACGGCGCCGGCGAGGATGGCCCGGAAGGCGTGGTCAAGCTGGCGCGCGTATCCATCGCCGGCCTGGAGGCCATGGTCTTCAACAGCCCGGTGCATCACGCCTTCACCTTCACACCCTCGGTCTCGCTCTACGTGAACTGTTCCTCCGAAGAGGAGCTGAACCGCATTGTCGAGACCCTGGCAAAGGACGGCGCGTTCCTGATGCCGCCTGACAATTACGGCTTCAGCCGCCGCTTCGCCTGGCTGAACGACAGGTTCGGCGTCTCCTGGCAGATAAATCTGGCCTGAGGCAACTTGGGGGTGAGGCAACTCGGGATGGCGCTTGGCGTTTGCTGTCTGGAACCGCGTAAACGCCGGTCGCGGTGCGATGAACGACCTTTCGTGCGATGAACGACCTTTCGAAGGAGGCCACCATGGAAATCCGCGAAACACCAACCGCCGAAGCAGGCATGCTGATCCGGCGGCCCGTCGCCGAGGTGTTCGAGGCCATCGTCGATCCGGCCATCACCGCCCAATTCTGGTTCACTGACGGCAGCAGCCGGCTGGACAGCGGCAATGAGGTTCGCTGGTAATGGCGCATGTATGGCGTCTCGACGACGGTCAATGTCAGCGAGATCGTCAAGAACGAGAAGATCGTCATGCAATGGAGCGATCCGCCGACCACGGTGGTCTGGACCTTCGCCGAAATGCCTGATGCGACCTTTGTCGAGGTCCGCAATTTCGGCTTTGCCGGCAATTGCGACGAGCAGGTGAAGGAAGCCGTCGGCTCGACCGGCGGCTTCACGCTCGTCCTGGCCGGCGCCAAGGCCTGGCTGGAGCAAGGCCTGACATTGGGCCTGATCGGCGACCGTCACCCAAAGGGCGTGCCGGGGCATTAAGCTCGCCCCGGCAAGCCTCAGTGCCGGTCGCCGGATTTCGCCTTCTTGCGTCGCCGCGCCAGCATGTTGAGGCCCTCGACCAGCGCAGAAAAACCCATCGCCGCATAGATGTAGCCCTTGGGCACGTGATAGCCCATGCCGTCGGCAATCAGCGTCATGCCGATCATCAGCAGGAAGCCCAGCGCCAGCATGACGATGCTCGGGTTCTTGGCGATGAAGTCCGCCAATGGCCCGGCCGCAAGCATCATGACGCTGACGGCGACGATCACCGCGATGTACATGATGGCGATCTCGTCGGTCATGCCGACGGCGGTTATGATCGAATCGATCGAGAAGACGAGGTCGAGCAGCAGGATCTGGAAGATCGCGCCGGCAAGGCTGATCTGCAGCGTCTCGCCCATCATCGAGTCCTTGTGGTCGTCGGGATCGACCGTGTGGTGGATTTCCTTGGTTGCCTTCCACACCAGGAACAGGCCGCCGGCGATGAGGATCAGGTCGCGCCAAGAAAAGCCGTGGCCAAGCGCCGTGAACACCGGCGTCGTCAGCTGGACGATGATCGAGATGGTGGCGAGCAGCACCAGCCGCATGATCAGCGCGGCCGAGATGCCGAGCCGGCGGGCGCGGGCGCGTTGCGCTTCCGGCAGCTTGTTGGTCAGGATCGAGATAAAGATCAGATTGTCGATGCCGAGCACGATCTCGAGCACAACCAGCGTCAACAACGCGACCCAGGCCGTTGGATCGGAAACAAATTGAAAATGCGGCGCAAGGAATTCGATAAGCTGCATGGAGGTCGTCCCCTCTACGATCTAGAGCAGTGTCGCCGGCAGTTAGGTATTGCGAACGCCTATATCAATGTCACGTCCAGAAGGACGGAGCCGTTTCGTCCAGGCGCGGCCCGCGACGAAACGGCGCGATCTTCTCGGTCAGTCCCGTGCGGTCGGAAATGGTGACACCGACGCCGCACAATGTCGCCGGTCCGTTCGCCGCCTCGAACCGCCCTTTCGGCACTTTCGACAGGAACCGGTTGAGCGGCTCCTCCTTGTCCATGCCGAGCGAGGAATCATAGTCGCCGCACATGCCGGCGTCGGACAAATAACCGGTGCCGCCATTGAGGATCTGGTGGTCGGCGGTCGGCTGGTGGGTGTGGGTACCGACGACGAGGCTGGCGCGGCCATCGACGAAATGCGCGAAGCACATCTTCTCCGAGGTCGCCTCGGCGTGGAAGTCGATCACCACGGCATCCGCCTGCTCGCCGAGCGGACAGGCGGCAAGCTCGCGTTCACCGGCCTGGAACGGATCGTCGAGCTCGGGATGCATGAACACCCGGCCCATGATGTTGGCGACCAGCACGCGCGCGCCGCTCCTGGCGATGTAGACGCCGGAGCCGCGCCCGGGCGTGCCCTTGGGGAAGTTGGATGGCCGCAGGAAGCGTTCCTCGCGTGGCGCGAAGGCCAGCGCATCGCGTTGGTCCCAGACATGGTTGCCGGTGGTGACGACATCGGCGCCGGCGGCGATGGTCTCGCGGAATATCTCCTCGGTGATGCCGAAACCGCCGGCGGCATTCTCGCCATTGACGATGACGAAATCGAGTTTGAAGTCCGAGATCAGACCGGGCAGTTGTTCCCAAACCGCCGTGCGTCCCGTCTTGCCTACCATGTCACCGAGGAAGAGAAGTCTCATATGATCCCGCACCGAAAGTCAGCGAAGCAAAAGCTGCATGACGCCAGTGAAAGATCATGCGTCCATTTATCTACAATTTTGGCGTGAAGCGGCGCAACCCGGTCTCGGTGAGTATTTCCGGGATGATGATGTCGTGGGGTTCGTCCGGAACCTGCGGAACTTCCTGGCAGTCGAAGGCGATACCTATCAGCCGGGGCGCATGGCCCTTGGCGACCAGTCTGGCGATGGCGCGATCGTAATAGCCGGCACCATAGCCGATGCGATGGCCGCGCGCGTCGAAAGCGGCGAGCGGCACCAGCATCACCGAGGGGTCGAGCACCTCGGCCTCGTGGTGCGGGCCGACCGTGCCAAAAGCCATCTCGACCATCGGCGCACCGCGCACCAGCTCGCGAAAGACGATGGTGGTCTTGTCGAGAATGGCGGGCAGGCAGAGCCTTGCCCCCTTTTCGCGCAGGGCGAACATCAGCGGCCGCACGTCGACCTCCGAGCGCATCGGCCAGAAGCCCGACACGATCTGGCCCGGTTCGATGGCGAGCTGGTCGCGCGCCGTCTCGGCCATCTCGAGCGCAACTTCCACACGCCAGAATTCATCAAGCGCATCGCGGCGGTCGAGAGCCTCGAGCCGCAGCTGTTTTTTCAGGTCTTTGAGAGATGTCATGCCGCGACGATAGAAAAGGTCAAATCTGGATGGCGTTTTAAGAGCGACGTTTTCTACCGCAACATCCACCGGAATGCGCGGAGATGGGCAAGAAGTGACGATCCACACAACCGGTGGAGAGAGCGATCCCGGGAACCTACAAAGTAGGTGGGCGCCGTGTGAGAAAACCCACGGGTCTTCCCAGGGACAGCTCCCTAAGGATCGTTAAGGCCCCGGGGAAAATGTTCTCCTGCCGGGAAGCGCAGACCGTCCCGCCCAATATAGGCCGCCGGTCGGCTAAGCGCCAGAGAATTGGCGTTCTTTCCCTGCGGGTCTCGCACAGTCGTCACGGACACCCCACCCTTGCGCGGGCCGAGCCGCCTCCTTACGGTCTCCCGGAATGAACCAAGGAGCAGAAATGCGTTTCGAAGGCACGGAGGCCTATGTCGCCGACAAGGATCTGATGGTGGCGGTCAACGCGGCGATCGCGCTGGAGCGGCCCTTGCTGGTCAAGGGCGAGCCCGGCACAGGCAAGACCGAACTCGCCCGCCAGGTGGCGGCGGCACTCGGCCTCGACCTCATCGAATGGCACGTCAAATCGACGACGCGGGCCCAGCAAGGTCTTTACGAATATGATGCCGTGTCGCGGCTGCGCGACAGCCAGCTCGGCGATACCAGGTTCAACGACATCAAGAACTACATCAAGCGCGGCAAGCTCTGGCAAGCCTTCGCCGCCGGCAAGAAGGTCGTGCTCCTGATCGACGAGATCGACAAGGCCGACATCGAGTTTCCCAACGACCTCCTGCAGGAACTCGATCGGATGGAGTTCTTCGTCTACGAGACCGGCGAGACCATCCGCGCCGCAATCCGTCCCATTGTCATCATCACCTCCAACAACGAGAAGGAGCTGCCGGACGCCTTCCTGCGCCGCTGCTTCTTCCACTACATCCGCTTTCCCGACGTCGAGACGCTGCACAGGATTGTCGACGTCCACTATCCCGGCATCAAGCACGATCTGGTGCGCGCGGCGCTCACCCAGTTCTACGAGATCCGCGAGGTGCCGGGGCTGAAGAAGAAGCCGTCGACCTCCGAGGCGCTCGACTGGATCCGCCTGTTGGTCGCCGACGATATCGCGCCTGAGGATTTGCGCGCCGACCCGAAGAACGCGCTGCCCAAGCTGCACGGCGCATTGCTGAAGAACGAGCAGGACGTTCATCTTTTCGAGCGGCTGGCCTTCTTGGCGCGCAGGCAGGGTTAGCGCTTTCCCCGGCTGTGGACCGTTGCCGTTAGCCGAACAGGTGGGCAGCTTCGACCTGACCCCTTCGGAGGAAACGAAATGACCGAGATCACCGTCCGCCCGCTTGCCCAATCCGACCATGCCGACTGGCGGCGGCTGTGGACCGACTACCTGACCTTCTACGAGACCAAGCTGCCGGAAGAGGTCTACGCCGTCACCTGGAAGCGGCTATTCACTCCGGGTGAATTCGAGCCGAAAGGCTTCATCGCCACACTGGACGGCAAAGCGGTCGGTCTCACGCACTACCTGTACCACCGCTCCGGCTGGTCGGAGAAAAACAACTGCTATCTGCAGGATTTGTTCGCCGACCCGGACGTCCGCGGCAAGGGTATCGGTGCGGCACTGATCGAGGCGGTCAAGCAGGAAGCCGGCAAGATCGGCGTCAAGAATGTCTACTGGATGACGCACGAGACCAACACCACCGCGCGCAAGCTTTACGACCACGTCGCCCGCCGCACGGGCTTCATCGAGTACGATATGCTATAATCGGCCATGTTCATCCCTTTCTTCCTCGAACTGAAGGCCGCGCGCGTTCCCGTCTCGCTCAGGGAATATCTGTCGCTGCTGGAGGGTCTGGAAGCCGGGCTGGTCGACTACGACGTCGAAGGTTTTTATTACCTCGCGCGCGCCGCTTTGGTGAAGGACGAGCGCCATATCGATCGCTTCGACCAGGTGTTCGCGCATATCTTCAAGGGCATCGAGGCGCTGGGCGGATCGGATGCGGTGGATGTCGCCAATATTCCCGAGCAATGGCTGCGCCGGCTTGCCGAAAAGCACCTGACCGAGGAAGAGAAAAGACTGGTCGAGGCGCTCGGCGGTTTCGACAAGCTGATGGAGACCTTGAAACAGCGGCTCGAGGAGCAGAAGGGCCGCCACCAGGGCGGTTCGAAATGGATCGGCACCGGCGGCACCTCGCCCTTCGGCGCCTATGGCTACAATCCCGAAGGCGTGCGCATCGGCCAGCATGAAAGCCGCAATCGCCGCGCGGTGAAGGTATGGGACAAGCGCGAATTCCGGAATTTCGACGATGCGGTCGAACTCGGCACCCGCAACATCAAGATCGCGCTGAAGCGGCTGCGCCGCTGGGTGCGCGAAGGCGCCGAGGAGGAATTCGACCTGCCCGGCACCATCCATGCCACCGCCGAGCACGGCTATCTCGACGTGCAGACGCGGCCCGAGCGGCGTAACGCCGTGAAGCTCTTGATGTTCTTCGATGTCGGTGGCTCGATGGACGATCACATCAAAAGCGTCGAAGAGCTGTTTTCGGCCGCCCGCGCCGAATTTCGCCAGCTCGAATATTTCTATTTCCACAACTGCCTCTACGAGGGCGTGTGGAAGGACAACCGGCGACGCCATGCCGAAACGGTCCCGACCTTCGACCTCATCCACAAATACGGGCCGGACTACAAGGTGATCGTCGTCGGCGACGCCTCGATGAGCCCTTACGAAATCGCCCATCCCGGCGGCTCGGTCGAACACTGGAACCCGGAAGCCGGCGCTGTCTGGCTCGGCCGCCTGCTACGGCAATGGCCGAACGCGGTATGGCTCAATCCGGAGAGCGAAAAGAACTGGGGCTTTACGCATTCGATCGCGATGATCCGCGACATCTTCGGCGGCCGCATGTTTGCGCTGACGCTGGCCGGGCTGGAAGGCGCCACGAAACAGCTTTCAAGGAAGCAGTGAGTGCGCCAGAACTGGCCATGCCGGTAACAAACGCCTATCTTCAGGCGAATATGAGGTTGCAACCAATAACGAGCCGCCAAGGCTGAGGAGATCACATGGACACCCACACCTATCCCGTCACCCGCACCGACGCCGAATGGCGCGCCCGGCTGACGCCGGAGCAATATGCGGTCATGCGCGGCCACGGCACCGAGCGTCCGGGAAGCTGCGCCTTGCTCTACGAAAAGCGCGCCGGCACCTTTTCCTGCGTCGGCTGCGACCAGCCGCTGTTTGAATCCAAGCTGAAGTTCGAGAGTGGCACCGGCTGGCCGAGTTTCAACGACCCGGTGCCAGGTTCGGTCGAGAACACCATCGACCGCAGCTACGGCATGGTCCGCACCGAATGCCACTGCGCCCGCTGCGGCAGCCATCTCGGCCACGTCTTCGAGGACGGCCCGCCGCCGACCGGCCTGCGCTACTGCATCAACGGTGTGGCGCTGAAATTCGAACCGGCCGCCTGAACGGCAGCCTATAGAGCGTTTCACGTTTTGACGGAAGCGTAGCCGGCGTTTACGAAGTAGTTCTTGCATTCGGCTGCCTCGATGGTTTCGACGAGGTGGCCGATGTGGCGCCAAGTGTCCTCGACGGTGCGCTTCTGGGCTTGGCGCATCCAATGTTTGATCTTGGCGAAGGCCTGCTCGATCGGATTGAGGTCGGGAGAGTAGGGCGGCAGGTACCAAAGCCTGGCGCCGGCAGCCTTGATCATCTGCCTGATGGCCGCCGACTTATGACTTCCCAGATTGTCCATGACGACGATGTCGCCAGGCTTCAGCACGGTGACGAGCTGCTGTTCGACATAGGCGCGGAAGCATTGGCCGTTGATCGGTCCGTCGAAGACACAAGGTGCTGCGAGCCGATCCCATCGCAGCGCGCCAAGGAAGGTCAGCGTGCGCCAGTGGCCGTGCGGAGCCAGGCCGCGCAGCCGCTTGCCCTTCGGTCCCCAACCTCGCAGCGGAGCCATGTTGGTCTTGATCCAGGTCTCATCAATGAAGACCAGGCACTGCGGATCGAGGCCCGCCTGCCAGGACCGCCATCGCTGACGCCTGCGGGCAACATCAGCCCGCGCCTGCTCAAGGGCGAATAGCGTTTTTTTTGAAGCTCAGGCCCTCGCGGCGCAGGAACAGCCACACCGTATTGTGCGAGACCTTGATCCCGCGCACATCCAATTCATCCTTCAGCCGATGCAGCGTCAAATCAGAGGCCTGATTGATCCGCTCCACAATGAAAGCCCGATGCGGCTCAAGAACGCGCTTGCGATGTCCGCCCATCTTGCCCGGGACTACCGAGCCGGTGGCACGGTAACGCTGCGACCACTTCACCACCGAGGAAACCGCAACGCCAAAGCGCGATGCCACTGCACGGCAGTTCTCACCCGCTCCAACTGCCTCAACAACACGCTCACGAAGATCATTTGAAAGGGCTCGCGTCATCAGATGCTGGCCTCCATCCAGCCAGCATCTTGAATCACAAACACCCCTCTTTGGGAATCCTACGATTCTCTCAAAACAGGAAACGCTCTAGCTCCGGAAAGGGCGGCCTGGGCCGCCCTTTTTCATGCCTGGTGCGTTCTTCAGACGACCACTGTGGCGATAAGCCAGAGTGCGGAGCCCAGCAGTATCAGCGAGGCTTTGCCGCCGCTCTCGGCCGTCCGCCACACGGCCGACGTCAGGAAGATGTTGTAGGGCACCGGCGCGAAATGCACCGCCAGAACCAGCCACAGCGGCAGCTTGAGGCCGAGCAGGACCAGCGCCAGCGCCGAAGACGCCATATTGATCAATGTCCCGACGAGCAGCATGTCGCGCCAGAACAGCCGGTCGAGCGGCACCTGGCCAAGCCAGCGCGAACGGAAGAAATCCGCGATCACCTACGCCTGCCCCAGCACTTCGATAACAGCCTGCTCGACACGTGAACATTCCGTCACCAGCCAGTCGGTCATCGCCGGCCAGTTGTCCTCGGCATAGCAGTTCACCCGCCACATCGAATTGATGCCTAGGCCCTCGCAATTTTGCTCCGGCCTGAGCTTCAGCCTGTCTTCGATCGCCGGCTGGAACGGCTTCAGCCGCGACCGGCTTTGCGTGGCGCCGAACTTCTCGTTGCGGCCGAAGAAGACGCCGACATGGTTCTGCGCGGGCGCGACATACATGGACAGGACCAGGGCAAAATCGGGCAATCCGCGCTGCCAGAACCAGGGTCCACGCCGCGCCAACCGCGCCCTTTCTTCCGGATGCCGTTCAGCGAACAGCGACCAGAAGCCGCGATGGCGGAATTCCGAGGCGCGACGGCCGCCAAAGTCGAATTCGCTCATGGTTCGATGCCGCTCCAGCATCACCCAGGTTTAGATCGTTGCCGAGCCCTTAGAGGCTGTTTCGAAATTCGCTCTGGCGAGTCATATGGTGGTGGTTTCGAGAACCGGAGCGGAGCGGACATTGGTCCGTGAGCACCGGAAGCGCAGAAAACGCCATCAGATGGCCGCCAGAGTAGAATTTCCAAACAGTCTCTACACCATGCCGAGCGCGGCCATATACAGATCGAGGATGGCGTCTTCCTCTTGGCGTTCGGCCTGATCCTTCTTGCGCAGACGGATGATGGTACGGATTGCCTTGGTGTCGAAGCCGGTGCCCTTGGCCTCGGCGAACACTTCCTTGATGTCGTCGGCGATCGTCTTCTTTTCTTCCTCGAGCCGCTCGATGCGCTCGATGAGGGCACGCAGCTGGCCGGCGGCAACAGTCTGGCTGGTCTCGGTGATATCGTCGGCCATGTTTTTCTCCAAAAAATCGGTTCTGCGCCGCGACTCGGGGACCGTGCCACGGCGAATTTCAGCGGTTCGATGCCCGACCGGGGGCACGGGGTCAAGCGGTTATCGAACAGCGCGCCAAGGGCTGCCAACAGAAGCCGACAGCCTGCCCGCTTGAGTGAGCCTTCAGGCGAAGGCGATCAGCAAATCCTTGGCATCGATCTGGTCGCCGGCCTTGACCAGCACCTCGGCGACCGTGCCGTCGCGCTCGGCATGCAGTGCCGTCTCCATCTTCATGGCCTCGATGGAGAGCAGCACGTCGCCGGCCTTCACAGCCTGGCCGGCGGCGACCGCAAGCGCGGAAACCACGCCCGGCATCGGTGCGCCAACATGCGCCTCGTTACCGGGTTCGGCCTTGCGGCGCGCCTTGGCGGCGGAGGCGCCATGCGCCCGGTCCGGCACCTTGACGCGACGCGGCTGGCCGTTGAGCTCGAAGAACACGGTGACCATGCCCTTGTCGTCGACATCGCCGATGGCCAGGCACCGTATCACCAGCGTCTTGCCCTTCTCGATGTCGACGAAGATCTCGTCTTCCGATTTCATGCCGTAGAAATAGGTCGGCGTCGGCAGGACGCTGACCGGGCCATAAGCTTCCTGCGCCGCGGCGAAGTCGGAAAACACCTTCGGATACATCAGCCACGAGGCAAACTCGTATTCCGAGAGCTTGCGCTCGAGCTTCTCCTCGATCTCCTTGCGGCTGGCCTTGAGATCGGCGGGCTTCAGCAGCGAGCCGGGCCGCTCCGTGATCGGCTTGTCGCCCTTCAGCGCCTTTTTCTGCAGCGCTTGCGGCCAGCCGCCCGGCGACTGGCCGAGATCGCCGCGCAGCATCGAGACGACCGAGTCCGGGAAGGCGATGTCCCTGGCCGGGTTCTCGACATCGGCGACCGTCAGATCCTGGCTCACCATCATCAGCGCCATGTCGCCGACAACCTTGGACGACGGTGTTACCTTGACGATGTCGCCGAACATCAAATTGACGTCGTGATAGGTCTGCGCCACCTCGTGCCAGCGCGTCTCCAGCCCAAGCGAGCGCGCCTGTTCCTTGAGGTTGGTGAACTGTCCGCCCGGCATTTCGTGCAGGTAGACTTCCGAGGCCGGTCCTTTCAGGTCGCTTTCGAAGGCTGCATACTGGTTGCGCACCGCTTCCCAGTAGAACGAGATCTTGCGGATCCATTGCGGGTCGAGGCCCGGATCGCGCTCGGTGCCCTTCAGCGCCTCGACGATCGAGCCCAGGCAAGGCTGCGACGTATTGCCGGAAAAGGCATCCATCGCCGCGTCGATGGCGTCGACGCCGCTCTCCACCGCCGCCAGCACCGTCGCCGCCGACAGGCCCGACGTGTCGTGGGTGTGGAAATGGATCGGCAGGTCGGTCGCCTCGCGCAGCGCCTTGAACAGCACGCGGGCAGCGCTCGGCTTCAGCAGGCCGGCCATGTCCTTGACCGCGATGATGTGGGCGCCGGCGGCCTGCAATTCCCTGGCCAGCCCGACATAGTATTTGAGGTCGTACTTGGCCCGCGCCGGATCGAGAATATCGCCGGTGTAGCACATCGCCGCTTCGATGAGCTTTCCCTCGGCGCCGACCGCGTCCATGGCGACGCGCATGTTCTCGACCCAGTTCAGGCAATCGAAGACACGGAACAGGTCGATGCCGCCGGCAGCCGCCTGCTTGACGAAATGCTGCACGACATTGTCGGGATAGTTGGTGTAGCCGACGCCATTGGCGCCGCGCAGCAGCATCTGCAGCAACAGGTTGGGCGCTGCCTCGCGCACCAGCGACAGCCGCTCCCACGGGTCCTCTGTGAGGAAGCGCATCGCCACGTCGAAGGTCGCGCCGCCCCAGCATTCGAGCGACAGAAGCTGCGGCAGGGCGCGCGCATAGGTGCCGGCGATGCCGGCAATGTCATGCGTGCGCATGCGGGTCGCCAGCAGCGACTGATGGCCGTCGCGCATCGTCGTGTCGGTGACCAGCACTTCCTTCTGCTCGCGCATCCAGGCGGCGAACTTTTCCGGGCCGAGCACATCGAGCTTCTGCTTGCTGCCGGCGGGGACGTTGCCGTTGAGATAGGGCACCACGGGCGGCGCCGCATCGGCCTTCGGCATCGGCCGGCCGCGCGTCTCGGGATGGCCGTTGACGCTGACGTCAGCCAGGTAGTTGACGAGCTTGGTCGCCCGGTCCTGACGCTTGACCTGCTGGAACAGCTCCGGCGTCGTGTCGATGAACTTGGTCGTATAGGAATTGTCGGCGAAGCTCGGGTGATTGATGATCGCTTCGAGGAAAGTGAGGTTGGTGGCGACGCCGCGGATGCGGAACTCGCGCAAGGCGCGGTTCATGCGCGCGATGGTCTCGGCCGGTGTCGGCGCCCAGGCCGTGACCTTCTCCAGCAGCGGATCGTAGAAGCGGGTGATGACCGCGCCGGAATAGGCGGTGCCGCCATCGAGGCGGATGCCGAAGCCGGTGGCGCCGCGATAGGCGGTGATGCGGCCGTAATCCGGGATGAAATTATGCTCGGGATCCTCGGTCGTGATGCGGCACTGCAAGGCGTGGCCATTCAGCCTGATGTCCCTCTGCGCCGGCACTCCCGATTCCGGCGTGCCGATGGCGAAGCCGTCGAGAATGTGGATCTGGGCTTTGACGATATCGATGCCGGTCACCATCTCGGTGACGGTATGTTCGACCTGGATGCGCGGGTTGACCTCGATGAAATAGAACTTGCCGGTATCGGCATCCTGCAGGAACTCGACCGTGCCGGCGCCGATGTAGCTGGTTTCTCGCGCGATCTTCAGCGCGTGGCCGCAAAGCTCCTCGCGCTGCGACATTTCGAGATAGGGCGCGGGCGCACGCTCGACGACTTTCTGGTTGCGGCGCTGGATCGAGCAGTCGCGCTCGAAGAGATGCACGGCGTTGCCGTGGGTGTCGCCAAGCACCTGCACCTCGACATGGCGGGCGCGCTCGATCAGCTTTTCGAGATAGACCTCGTCCTTGCCGAAGGCGGCTTTCGCCTCGCGCTTGCCTTCAGTGACTTCGCGGGCGAGATCGGCCTCGGCGCGGATGGCGCGCATGCCGCGTCCGCCGCCGCCCCAAGAGGCCTTCAGCATCACCGGATAGCCGATCTCCTTGGCCAGTTTCTTGACCGCGTCCATGTCGTCGGGCAGCGGATCGGTGGCGGGGATCACCGGCACGCCGACCTCGATGGCCAGATTGCGCGCCGCGACCTTGTTGCCGAGCCGGCGCATCGTGTCCGGCTTCGGCCCGATGAAGGTGATGCCGGCCTGCGCGCAGGCCTCGGCGAATTCGGGGCTTTCCGACAGAAGCCCGTAACCCGGGTGGATCGCATCGGCGCCCGAAAGCCTGGCGACGCGGATCACTTCCTCGATCGACAGATAGCTCTCGATCGGCCCCATGTCCTTGGTGAGATGCGGGCCGCGCCCGACCTGGTAGCTCTCGTCGGCCTTGAAGCGGTGCAGCGAATATTTGTCTTCCTCGGCCCAGATCGCCACGGTTTTGAGGCCCAGCTCGTTGGCCGCGCGAAAGACGCGGATGGCGATTTCTGACCGGTTGGCGACGAGGATCTTCGTGATGGCCAAGGACTGGGCTCCAGCAGCGGAAGGGAAGAGAAACCGGCGCCATGATTAGCGTGAAAATGCTGCAGTGCAAACAAAATCAACGCGCATTTAAACCGATTTAAATCAATTATCCGGCCAACACTCGCACGCATTCGCTCGAACGGGCGGAACAAGGGCGACAATTTCGATCCTGGATGCGATCTCTCCGGCCTAAGGAGAGCCGGCGAAGAAAGGTCATCGGCCACCGGAATGCGCCAAAGAAAATGCCCGGCGCGTGGCGCCGGGCATCATTGGTCTCAGATCTGTCTGAGTGGATTACGACTTCGGGAACCAGGAATACTTTCCGTCGTCCTTCTTCTTCCACTCGTACATGATGTAGCCTGGCAGCTTCGGGTCGCCCTTGGCGTCATAGGCAAGATCGCCCAGAACGGTCGGGAACGGACCATTTTCATGCATCGCCTTGGCAACGGCCTGCGGGTCGTTCGTCTTGGCGGCAGCGGCCGCCTCGGCGACCACCTGCACGGCGGCGTAGGCGTAGAGCGTGTAAGCTTCCGGCTCGAAGCCCTGCGCGCGGAACTTCTCGACGAGTTCCTTGTTGGCCGGGATCAGGCGTGGGTCGGGGCCGAACGTGTTGAGCGTACCGGCAACGGCGTCGCCCGCGATCGCCGCAAGCTCGTCCGTCACGATGCCGTCGCCCGACATCATCGGAGCCTTGAGGCCCTGATCCGCGGACTGGCGGATGATCAGGCCGGCTTCGGTATGCAGGCCGCCCCAGTAGATCAGGGTGACGCCGGCTTCCTTCATCTTGGCGATCAGCGCCGAGAAGTCCTTGTCGCCGACATTGATGCCTTCATACATGACTTCCTTGACGCCAGCGGCATTCATTGCCTTCTTGGTTTCGTCGGCAAGGCCCTGGCCATAGGGGGTCTTGTCATGAATGACGGCGACCTTGGCATCCTTGAAATTCGCGGCGATGTAGGCGCCGGCGATGGCGCCCTGCTGGTCGTCGCGTCCGCAGGTGCGGAACACGTTCCACAGGCCGCGCTCGGTGAACTTCGGGTTGGTCGCGGCCGGCGTGATTTCGACGATGTTGTTTTCGGCGTAGACTTCCGAGGCCGGGATCGAGACGCCCGAGTTGAAGTGGCCGATCACGAACTTGACGCCGTCGCCGACGAACTTGTTGGCGACCGAGATGCCCTGCTTCGGATCGGAGACGTCGTCACCGATTTCGAGCTTGATCTGCTCGCCATTGATGCCGCCCTTGGCATTGATCGCAGCGACGGCCGCCTCGGCGCCCTTCTGCAACTGTGCGCCGAAGGCCGCGTTCGGGCCGGTGATCGGACCGGCGACGGCGAACAGTACGTCAGCCCACGCATTGCCGCTGAACGCGATAAGCGCGGTCAGGGCCACGGCGGACAAAAGTGACTTTTTCATTTAAACGCTCCCATTAACGGAGTGGGCGTGGATGAAGCTTTCATGCGATGCCCACCCTTATCGCAGAAAGCATAGTTTGCCGATTTTCAGGCACTTGTCACGCCGTTTCATCCCTGACGCGGCGTTAATGATGAACGTCAACCTTTCGGTTTCCAGCTCAAAATCGAAGCTCTTTCGTAGAGCCAATTATACTGTGTGACCATCTGGTTGGTTCGTGTGTATTGATAGCCGACGAAGCCCAATATCATCAGCACGATGGTGTCTACGACATAGTAATGCAGCGAGAACATCGTGCCGTCGAACAGCGCATGATGGATGAAGCGGATGCCGATGCCGAGCCCCAGCAGATAGGCGAACAGCTGGATAAAGCTGCGCCACGTCTGGGCGCTGGCCTTGCCGGTCATCCAGGCAGCCCAGCCGCCGAGCAGGCAGGTGACGAAGAAGAACTGCCAGATCGACGGTTCCTCATAGAGAATGCCTTGCATGGTGAAGTCTCCCTGGCACGATCCCGAAAAGTTCCAGACTTTCGGACAAAGATCATGTGACAAACAATTTGGAGCGGAATGCCGGATGCACATCCCGCTCCAAACTCAATGATGTCCGCCTTCGAGATAGGCGGCGCGCACTTCCGGATTGGCGAGCAGTTCCTTGCCGGTGCCGCTCATCGTCACATTGCCATTGACCATGACGTAGCCGCGCGTGGCGAGCTTGAGCGCGCCGAACGCGTTCTGCTCGACCAGGAACACAGTCAGCCCTTGCGTGCGGTTCAACTCGCGGATGGCATCGAAGATCTGCTTGACGATCAGCGGCGCCAGCCCCAGCGACGGTTCGTCGAGCAGCAGCAGCTTCGGCCGCGCCATCAGCGCTCGTCCGATCGACAGCATCTGCTGCTCGCCGCCCGACAGCGTACCGCCACGCTGGGCGATGCGCTCCTTCAGGCGGGGAAACAGCGTGAACACCTTTTCGACGTCCTCGTCGTAATGTTTGAGGTTGTCGAGGCTGGCGCCCATCTGCAGGTTTTCCATCACCGTCATGCGCGGGAAGATGCGGCGCCCCTCCGGCGATTGCGCGATGCGCATGCGTGCGATCTCGTGCGTCGGCAACTGGGTAATGTCGGTGCCGGCGAAGGTGATCGTGCCCGAGCGGGCGCGCGGCGCACCGAAGATGGTCATCATCAGCGTCGACTTGCCGGCGCCGTTGGCGCCGATCAGCGCCACGATCTCACCCTCCCTGACCGTGACGTCGACGCCATTCAGCGCCCGGATGTTGCCGTAGTAGGTCTGCACACCCTTGATATCGAGCAGCGTTGTCCCGGCCATCACTTGCCCCCTCCGCGCTTGCCTGCGGCAGGCTTGGCAGCAGTCTTCCCGGAAGCCGCGTTTGCGGTCTTCGAAGCCGATTTTGCGGTCTTCTCTGAAGCCACGTTTGTAGTCTTCGAAGCCGATTTTGTGGCCTTCCCGGAAGCATGGCTGGTCGCCACCTTGCCCGCATCGACGCGGCGCGAGAATTCCGTATCCTTGCCCTGGCCGAGCAGCTTGGCCTGCTTGACCCATTCCTCGCGCGCGATGCGCCCGTCGAAGGCGAGATAGGCTTCGACCGCCTCGACATCGGCCTTCTTCCAGGCGCCGATCTGGTCGAAATGGAAGATGCCGTGTTCGTTGAGCTTCTTCTCGTTGACCGTACCGATGCCTTTGATGAGGGTCAGATTGTCGGCCTTGCCGCCACGTGGGGCAGCGAGGCGGTTCGAAACGCCTTCGGCCTTCGCCGCGGGCGCCTTGCCCGTCGTTTTCGTCGCGGCCGTTTTCTTGGCCGCCGGTTTCTTCGCTGCCGGTTTCGCCGCCGGCTTGGCTGCCGGGGCCGGGTTGGCGACGATTGGCCTGCTTGCCACGCTCGCCGCGCGCGCATCGACCTGTGCCGCCTTCGAGGCGCCCTTGGACACCGTGACGCGCTCACCTTCGCTGTGGCTAACCGTGTCGCTCACCGGCCCGGCGAGATACGACGATGACGTGCCCGGCCCATGCGCGGAATCCGGACCGGTGTCGAGCTGTTCGATGACGTCCTCGTCGCCGACTTCGGTCAGCACCGTCTCGACCTCCTCGTCGTCGACACCGAGATAGGCAGCGATGACGCGTGGATCGGTTCGCACCGACTGCGGGTTGCCGTCGGAGATCTTGCGGCCATATTCGAGCACCACGACGTGGTCGGAAATCTTCATGACCACCGACATGTCGTGCTCGATCAGCAGGATCGAGGTGCCCGACGTATTCTTGATATCCATCAGCAGCGCATTGAGCGCCAGCGATTCCTTCGGGTTGAGACCGGCTGCCGGCTCGTCGAGGCACAGAAGCTCCGGCCCGGTGCACATGGCGCGCGCGATCTCGAGCCGCCGCTGCGCGCCATAGGGCAGATCGCCGGCCGGATCGTCGGCACGGTCGACGAGATCCGCCTTCTCCAGCCAGTGCTTGGCGAGCTCCACCGATTCGGCCGAGGCCTTGCGATAACCGCTGAAGCCGAACAGGCCAAGCACCGTATAACCGGATGCCTTCATCAGCTTGTTGTGCTGGGCAACCAAAAGGTTCTCCAGCAGCGTCATACCCGAGAACAGGCGGATGTTCTGAAAGGTGCGCGCCACCTTGGCGCGCGCCGGGATCTCGTGGTTGGGCAGCCGCTCCAGCAGGTAGCTCGAGCCGTCGGCCCGGTTGAGCGTGATCATGCCTTCCGACGGCTTGTAGAAGCCGGTGATGCAGTTGAACACGGTGGTCTTGCCGGCGCCGTTGGGACCGATCAGCGCCGTGATCTCGCCGCGCCTGGCGGTGAAGGACAGGTCGCCGATGGCGACCAGGCCGCCGAACTTCATCGACAGATGTTCGACCTGCAGGATAGCGTCGTTCATGCCGGTGTTGGTCTTCTCGATCGGGTTCGCATTCATCAGCCGTGTCCTTCCTTGGTAAAGGACCCGGAGACCGCCCTTCGCTCTTTCAGGAAAGCCGTCGGTTCGCGACTGCCGACGAAGCCACGCGGCTTCCACAGCATGACGATGACCATGGCCATGCCGAACAAAAGCATGCGGTATAGTTCGGGCGTGAAGTCCGGCCCGAAGATCTGCTTGAGGAAGTCGAGTTCGCGCAGCGCCTCGGTGCCGCCGATCATCACCATCGCGGCAACCGCGATGCCGACCAGCGATCCCATGCCGCCGAGCACGACGATGGCCAGGATGATGGCCGATTCCAGGAAGACGAAGGATTCCGGGCTGACGAAGCCTTGCCGCGCGGCGAAGAAAGAGCCGGCGAAGCCACCGAACATGGCACCGGTGGCAAAGGCGGTCAGTTTCGTGGTGGTGGTGTTGATGCCGAGCGAGCGGCAGGCGATCTCGTCCTCGCGCAAGGCTTCCCATGCACGGCCGACAGGCAGACGGCGCAGCCTGATGGTGACGAAGGCGGTGAGCAGGCAAAGGCCCAGGATCAGGTAGTAGAGGAAGATCTTGTAGTAGGCGCCCGACTGGGCGATGCCTAGCACCTTGGCAATGTAGTTCGGGTCTGACACGTTGAACGACATCAGGCCGAAGAAGCTGACCTTGGGAATGCCCGAAATGCCGGCTGAACCGTTGGTGACCTCACGCCAGTTGATCAGCACCAGGCGGATGATCTCGCCGAAAGCCAGCGTGACGATTGCCAGATAGTCGCCGCGCAGCCGCAGCACCGGGAAGCCGAGCAGCACACCCCACAGCGCCGCCATGGCGCCCGCGGCCGGCAACAGGATCCAGAAAGACAGGCCGAAATGCGTGGCGAGAAGTGCATACGCATAGGCGCCAAGTGCATAGAAGGCGACGTAGCCGAGGTCGAGCAGGCCAGCGAGGCCGACGACGATGTTCAGGCCCCATGCCAGCATCACATAGATCAGGATCTGGATGCCGAAATTATCGACCCATTTCAGCGAACCCTGCATCCCGCCGACAATCGACCAGGCGTTCAGCGACAGCACCGCGATCACCAGGATCGGGTACAGCACCAACGCCGTGATGCCCAATTTGGTGAAGTTGGCGTGGATGAAGGCGCGGAAATAGTAGATCACGCAAGCCAGCACGTAGATGACCGCCACGGCGCGCAGGAATTGCAGATAGCCAGCCGGTTCTGCTCCCACCCATCCGGCGAGAGAACTGTTCAATGCAAACAGCAGCACCGCCGCGACAACGGCCGCGATAAACCACGGCAGTTGGAAGAACCGTGACGCCACGCTGGCCGGCAACAGGCCGGTGGCAACATTGGTTATCTTCTGGCTGGCCATGAACGGCTGGCCGTAGGCGACATAGAGGAAGCGTCCGACGGCCGTGGCGATGACCACGGCGGCGAGCAGGCCCCAACGCGTCGTGACGACCAGTTCATTGGACATGTTCTGGCCGGTCTTCAGCCCGATGAACAGCACGAACAGGCCAAACGAGATGGCGCCGGCATAGAACGCTTCCTTGAGGGCGCGTTGGACAGGGGTGGCGACGGTGTCGCGCTCGGGAGATACGGTGACGGCCATGATCTCAGACCTTTTCGACTTCTGGCCGGCCCAGAATGCCGGAAGGCAGGAAGATCAGCACGATCGCCAGGATCGAGAACGCCGCGACGTCCTTATAGTCGATCGAGAAATACGCCGACCACATGCTTTCGATGAAGCCGATCAGCAGCCCGCCGAGTACGGCGCCCGGCAGCGAGCCGATGCCGCCGAGCACTGCGGCCGTGAAGGCTTTCACACCAGGCGTGAAGCCGTCGGAGAAGGCAACGACCCCGTAGTACATCAGGAACAGCGTGCCGGCGACGGCGGCGAGGGCGGCGCCCATGATGAAGGTGATCGAGATGGTGCGGTCGACATCGATGCCAAGCAGCGCCGCCATCTTGCGGTCCTGTTCGCAGGCGCGCTGGGCGCGGCCAAGCGAGGTCTTGTTGACCAGATACCAGAACAGCGCCAGCAACAGCGCGGTGACGATGACGATGATGATCTGCTTCAGCGACACGCTGACACCGTTGATGTTGTAGACCTCGGAAACCATCGGCGGGATCGGCTTGTTGCGCGGTCCTTGGGTCACCTGGACGAAGTTCGACAGTGCGATCGACATGCCGATAGCGGTGATCAGCGGCGCCAGGCGGAACGAGCCGCGCAGCGGCCTGTAGGCGACTTTCTCGATCGTCCAGTTGTAGAGGCTGGTGAGCAGCATCGCCACGATCATCATGACCAGCAGTGCGATGACCACGGGCACCGAGTAGAACAGCGCGCCGAGGATGAGGAACACGATCAGCGCCGCGAAGGCGCCCACCATGAAGATATCGCCATGGGCGAAGTTGATCATGCCGATGATGCCGTAGACCATCGTATAGCCAATCGCGATCAGCCCATAGATCGATCCCAGCGTCAGCCCGTTGATAAGCTGCTGGACAAAATACTGCATGTGTACATGGCTCCCCTGGAATGTCGCCCATGCAGACGCATTCCTTTTCGTATTTCCCCTAGTCGTAAAGTTTCGAGGCCGGATTGCAACGTGATTTTTCAATCGTCATGCGTGTTTTGGCGGCACGCCGTCCGATTGCCCGTTTTTTCGCTCCCGACCCCTGGACTATCGCGGACCCTACCATTGGCATAACGCAATGTCTTTGACGATTCGACCTCATCATGCGCCCCGCTTCGAAGAAATCGCCGTCAAAATTAGGTGATGAGAAGAATCATTGCGTTCCTGACAGAATTCCCTTTTGTGTTTGCGCGCCTTCCCTAACGTGATGAATCGACTATTTGACGACGAACCCATGCGCGAACGGATCGCGATCATCGATGAAGATCGTGTTCAATCCGGTCGTGCGCGCCCAGCCGCCGATCGAGGGAATGATCGCCGGCTTTCCCGCGACCGTGACCTCCTTTTCGACCTTGCCCTTGAACAGCGAGCCGATGATCGATTCATGGACGAAGCTGTCGCCGGCCTTGAGCTTGCCCTTGGCGTGAAGCTGCGCCATGCGTGCCGAGGTGCCTGTGCCGCAGGGTGAGCGGTCGATCGCCTTGTCGCCGTAGAAGACGGCGTTGCGGGCGTCGGCTCCCGCGACCGTTGGGCTGCCGGTCCACAGCATGTGCGACAGCCGGTTGATGCCTGGGTTCTCCGGATGCACGAAAGTGTATTTCTCGTTGAGCCGCTGCCGCACCACCGGGCTCCAGGCGATGAAGTCGCCGGCGGAATAGTCGGCCATGTCGTGGTAGTTCGCCTGCGGCTCGACGATGGCGTAGAAATTGCCGCCATAGGCGACATCGACGGTGATCTCGCCAAGCCCGGGACACTCGACCGTCAAACCTTCGGCATGGAGGAAGGACGGCACGTTGGTGATGCGCACCTCCTCGACATATTCGCCGACCTGTTTGTATTCGGCGATGACCAGGCCGGCTGGCGTGTCGAGCCTCAGCACGCCTGGCGTCTTCGGCTTGATCAGCTCGTGCTCGATCGCCATCGTCACCGTGCCGATGGTGCCGTGGCCGCACATCGGCAGGCAGCCGGAGGTTTCGATGAACAGGATGGCGATGTCGCAATCCTCGCGCGTCGGCGGGTAGAGGATCGAGCCGGACATCACGTCGTGACCGCGCGGCTCGAACATCAATCCGGTGCGGATCCAGTCATACTCGGCGAGGAAATGCGCGCGCCGCTCCATCATCGTCGAACCCTGCAGCAATGGCCCGCCGCCGGCGACCAGCCGCACCGGATTGCCGCAAGTGTGGCCGTCGATGCAGAAGAAGGATTTCTTGGCCATGTCGTTCCTCGAAAATCAAAACCCGAAAATCAAAACCGTTGTGGACTGAAGGGGGCCAGATCGACAGGCGGAGTCTGCCCCAGGACGAGCTCCCGGATCAACCGTCCCGTCGCCGCCGCCTGGGTCAGGCCGAGATGGCCGTGGCCGAAGGCATAGACTACCGGCCGGCTTCCCTGCGCCTTGCCGATGACCGGCACCGAATCCGGCAGCGAGGGCCGGAATCCCATCCATTCGCGCCCGTCCGAGGGATCGAGCCCCGGCAGGAATTTCTGCGCCTTCCGCAGCAGCGCCTTCGACCTGGCATAATTGGGCGCCCGTTCGATACCGCCGAGTTCGACCGCACCGCCGACGCGCAAGCCTGTTTCCAGCGGCGTGATAACGAAGCCATGGCCGGAGAAGATCAGCATCCGCTTCACGTCGAAGGCGCTCGTCGGCAAGGTCGTGTTGTAGCCGCGCTCGGTTTCGAGCGGAATGCGGTCGCCGAGCTGCCTGGCCAGAAGGTGCGACCAGGCGCCGGCGGTGATGACGAGCTGCCTGGCGCGCCTTGTGGATCCATCGGCCAGCGTCAGCGTCGCACCATCCTGGTCCGCCGCGACACGGTCGATCCGAGCCATTTGAAAACGCGCGCCCTTGGACTGAGCATAGGCCCACACCGCCTTGCCGAGCAGCTTTGGGTCGGCGACCGTCTTCCAGCCCGGCACGAACGTGCCGTTGACGAAGCGTGGCGACAGGCCGGGCTGCAGCGTCGCAAGGTCCTCGCCCTCGACATGGCGAAAGCCGATGCCAAAACGTTCGCGCGCGGCCCAGCCGGACAGCCCGGCCTGAAACTCGGCTTCGCTTTCGTAAAGTTCCAGCGAGCCGTCCTCGCGCAGCATCGATCGCGTGCCGGAGCGGTCGAGCAAGCCCATCCACTCCGCTTCGGCGAGCTTCATCATGCCGGCCTGGGTGGCGAGGCTCGCCTCGTATTTCTCCGGCGCGCCGGCCCGCCAGAAACGGATCAGCCAAGGCAGGAGCTTCGGCAGGTAGGCCGGCGGGATGCTGAGTGGCCCGAGCGGGTCGGCCAGCCATTTCGGCAATTGCCGGATCATGCCCTTGTGGGCCAACGGCAGCACGTCGGAGAAGGCGAAGGCGGCGGCATTGCCGGAACTCGTCTCTTCGCAGATGCCGGTACGGTCGAAGACCGTGACGTCGCGCCCCGCCTCGGCAAGCAAGGCGGCCGCACAGATGCCGATAATGCCGCCGCCGATGATGGCGATGTCGATTGCAGCATCGCTATTCATGGCTGCGTGCCGTGGTGCATGTGCCAATCCCGCCCCTTACAGCCAGCCCCCTCATCCGACCCTTCGGGCCACCTTCTCCCCGGCGGGGAGAAGAGACAGGCGCCAGCGCCGACGACCTCTTCTCCCCTGGGGGAGAAGGTGGCCGCGTAGCGGCCGGATGAGGGGGACTGCGGCGACATATCCCGTCTAGAACTGCGGCAGCGTCGGCCGCACCGCCAGCGCGTCCTTGATGATCTTTTCGACCGCCTTGCGGCGCTCGCCCAACAGCGGCTGGCGCGGCATGCGCACGCGGTCATTGGTTTGAATGGCGAACACTTCGGCAAGCTTGATGTTCTGCACCAGATAGGTCGAGACGTCGAGATCGAGCAGCGGCCGGAACCAGCGGTAGATCGAAAGCGCCTCCTCGCGGCGGCCCTGCTTCATCAGCTGGTAGATGGCGACGGTCTCGCGCGGGAAAGCGGTGACCAGGCCGGCCACCCAGCCGATGGCACCGACCGACAGCGCCTCGAAGGCCAGATTGTCGACGCCGGTGAACAGGTCGTATCGGGTGCCCAGACGATTGATGATCTCGGTCGAGCGGCGGATGTCGTCGGAGGATTCCTTGACGGCGACGAAGCGCTTGTCCGACGCCAGTTCCTCCATCTGGTCGACGGTGACGTCGACGCGATAGGCCAGGCGGTTGGAGTAGATCATCACCGGCAGGTCGCCGGCCTGTGCGACCGCGCGAAGGGCCGCCACCGTCTCTTCCGCATTGGTGTGGTAGATCGGGCTCGGCACCACCATCAGGCCGTTGGCGCCTTCCTTGGCGGCGCGCTTTGCGATGCTGGCAGCCTCGCGGGTGCCGGCTTCGTTGACCGTCAGCAGCACGGGCTTGTCGCCTGCGACTTTCTGGGCGGTCTTCAGCACCTCGATCTTCTCGTCATGCGACAGCATCGGTCCTTCGCCGAGCGAGCCGCAAACGATGATGCCGTCGCAGCCGGCCTCCATCTGCAGGGCAAAGCAGCGCTCCATCTCGGCATGGTCGAGACGATCGTCGTCGGTGAATTTGGTCGTGACGGCGGGGAAAACTCCGGTCCACATGATCATTGCTCCATCTGATATATCAGCCATATATCTGTTAAGAAAGCCGCTGTCAATGCGGAATCCGTTATGATATATTCTGGATATATCAGGAGACAGCCTTTGATATCCAAGGAAGCACGCGCTTTGTCGGAGCCGGCCGCGACCCGGGCCTATCGCGTGCTCGAGCACATGATCGTCACGCTCGAACTGGCGCCGGCGAGCTTCGTCACGGAGGGCGCCCTCATCGATAGGCTGGCGCTCGGCCGCACGCCGGTGCGCGAGGCGATCCAGCGGCTGGCCTGGGAAGGGCTGCTCGACGTGCGTCCGCGTGCCGGCATCGCGATCGCGCCGCTGCATCCGGGCGACTGGCTGCGCGTGCTCGACGCCCGGCGCGGCGTCGAGGTGGTGCTGGCCCGCTCGGCCGCACGCTTCGTCACCCGCGAGGCCGCCGACCTGTTTCACGAGGCAGCCCTTGCCATGCAGAAGGCGGTCATCTCAGGCAACGTGCTGGCCTTCATCCAGGCCGACAAGGCGCTCGACGAAGCGCTGGCGATGGCCGCCGACAACCCCTTTGCCGCGCGGCTGGCCGCCCCTTTGCAGACCCACAGCCGCCGCTTCTGGTTCCGCTACAAGGCCGATACCGGGCTCGCCGAATCGGCCGAGCACCACGTTGCCCTGATCCGCTCTATCCTTGACGGAGACGAAGAGGCCGCGGCCAAGGACGCCAAGCGGCTGATGGCGCTGCTGCGCGGCCATGCCGAGGCGGCAGCGACGCGCTGAGCCTGCTTGTCAATTCAGGCGCCGGGCATCCCCGCCATCACGGCACCGTCCCAACCTTCGCCCGCCGTGATGACGCAGCTCTGGCCATGGATGTCGGTGGCCAGGATGGTCCAGGTGCCCTGGTCGGACACGAAGATCTCGAGTATCACGCTCGGGTTGACCAGGCCGTGCGCCGCCTGGCTTTCGTGGAACTTCTCACCGAGCGCCTTGACCATGTCCGTACGCGCCGCGCATTGCGGTGCTGCCGATGCCTGGGCGGCGAAAAACGCGGAAGCCGCCGCCAGAGATATCGTTGCCATAAGACGTGCCATCTGACACCTCCCTGCGCCAAACGATTGCCCCCGAAGCTGTCGCCAGCGCCGTTGGTTGATCTGCCGCGCCTCCAGGCCTCCAGGCGGCAGGACTGCAACCTAAGACGGCAACGCGCCCCAGGTTCCATCACATTAGCGTTCACGTGGATACCGACCGCGACCGGACAGCAAAAAGGCTCGGGGTTCTGAGCCCGAGCCTTTGCTGTCTGCCTTCATGCCCGCCCCGCGCGCCCGCAGCCGAAGACGCGCAAGCAGGAAACCGCCGGCTAGTTCATCGTCGGGATGACGAACTCGGCGCCGTCCTTGATGCCCGCCCGCGCGCCCGCAGCCGAAGGCGAGGACGCGCAAGCAGCAAAGCGTCCGGCTAGTTCATCGTTGGGATGACGAATTCGGCGCCGTCCTTGATGCCGGACGGCCAGCGCGAGGTTACCGTCTTGGTCTTCGTGTAGAAGCGGAAAGCGTCCGGACCGTGCTGGTTGAGATCGCCGAAGGACGACGCCTTCCAGCCGCCGAACGTATAGTAGGCGATCGGCACCGGGATCGGCACGTTGACGCCGACCATGCCGACCTGGACACGGCTAGCGAAGTCGCGCGCGGCGTCGCCGTCACGGGTGAAGATGGCGACGCCATTGCCCATCTCATGGTCGTTGGCGAGCTTGATCGCGCTCTCATAGGTCGGCGCGCGCACCACCGAGAGCACCGGCCCGAAAATCTCTTCCTTGTAGATACTCATGTCGGCCGTGACATTGTCGAACAGGCAGCCGCCCATGTAGTAGCCGTTCTCATAGCCCTGCATCGAGAAGCCGCGGCCGTCGACGACCAGCTTGGCGCCTTCCTTGACCCCGGTGTCGACGTAGCCTTTCACCCGCTCCAGCGCCTGGCGCGTCACCAGCGGGCCGAAATCGGCGGCCGAATCCGTCGACGGGCCGACCTTCAGGCTCTCGACGCGCGGAACGAGCTTTTCCATTAATCGGTTGGCTGTGTCGTTGCCGACCGGGACAGCAACCGAGATCGCCATGCAGCGCTCGCCCGCCGAGCCGTAGCCGGCGCCGATCAGCGCATCGACGGTCTGGTCCATGTCGGCGTCGGGCATGATGATCATGTGGTTCTTGGCGCCGCCGAAGCACTGCACGCGCTTGCCGGCGGCAGTGCCACGCGAATAGATGTAATGCGCGATCGGCGTAGAGCCGACAAAGCCGATGGCCTTGATGTCGGGATCGTCGAGGATGGCGTCGACGACTTCCTTGTCGCCATTGACGACGTTGAGGACGCCCGCCGGCAGGCCGGCCTCGAGGAACAGCTCGGCAATGCGGATCGGCACGCCCGGGTCACGCTCGGAAGGCTTCAGGATGAAAGCGTTGCCGCAGGCGATCGCCGGGGCGATCTTCCATAGCGGGATCATCGCCGGGAAGTTGAACGGCGTGATGCCGGCGACGACGCCGAGCGGCTGGCGCATCGAATAGACGTCGATGCCGGGGCCGGCGCCGTCGGTGAACTCGCCCTTCATCATGTGCGGGGCACCGATGCAGACCTCGACCACTTCGAGGCCGCGCTGGATGTCGCCCTTGGCGTCGGCGATGGTCTTGCCATGCTCGCGCGCCAGGATGTCGGCCAGCTCGTCGTAGTCGCGGGCGACCAGTTCGAGGAATTTCATCAGCACGCGCACGCGGCGCTGCGGATTGGTGGCGGCCCATTTCGGCTGTGCGGCCTTGGCGTTCTCGACCGCCGCGCGCAATTCCGCCTGCGAAGCCAGCGCCACCGTACCGCGCACCGTGCCGTCCATCGGCTGCATGACGTCCTGCTTGCGGCCGCTGGTGCCGGCGACATGCTTGCCGCCGATGAAATGACCGTATTCGATCATGATGTCTCTCCCTTTGTTCGTGATGGAGCATTGTCCGCCTTCGGCCGGCGAATGGCAACGCGAGCGAGAACGCAACCGTTGTGCGGAAAATAGATAACGTTTGACGGGAGAGCATTAATTCTCGCAAATGATGGGGCCTCTTACACCAGGAATGATCAACGTTGAGTTCCTTAGCGCCCCCCTCTGTCCTGCCGGACATCTCCCCCTCTAGGGGGGAGATTGCGCTGTCATATTCGCCTTCGCCAATCATGGGGGCTGTCAAGGAGGGACTGTCGGCGACGCTGCCAATCTCCCCTCTAGAGGGGCAGATGTCCGGCAGGACAGAGGGGGGCGCCACAGAACGCTACGCTGACCATTGTCATTCGGACCACTCTCATGAACTGGGATGACGTCCGTATCTTCCTCGCCGTGGCCCGCGCCGGCCAGATCCTCGGCGCCGCCAAACGGCTGGAACTCAACCACGCCACCGTCTCGCGCCGCATTGCAGCCCTCGAGGAGGCGCTGCGCACGAAACTCTTTCGCCGGCTGACCACCGGCAGCGAGCTGACGCCCGCGGGCGAGCGTTTTCTCGACATTGCCGAGCGCATGGAGGGCGACATGATCGCCGCGCGCTCGACCATATCGGGCGAAGGCGACGACGTCTCGGGCACGGTCCGCATCGGTGCGCCCGACGGGTTTGGCGTCGCCTTCCTGGCCAAGTGCCTCGGTGAACTGACCACGCTGCACCGCGAACTGACGATCCAGCTCGTGCCGGTGCCGCGCTCCTTCTCGCTGTCGCGCCGCGAGGCCGACATCGCCATCACTGTCGAGCGGCCGACCGAGGGCCGGCTGGTGGCGGGAAAGCTGGTCGACTACACGCTCGGCCTGTTCGCCTCTCGCGCCTATGCGCAAGCGCATGGTCTGCCCAGGACCGCCGCCGAGCTCGGCCAGCACACGCTGATCGGCTATGTGCCCGACCTCATCGTCAGCCCCTCGCTCGACTACGCCGCCGAATTCAGCCCGGACTGGCGCACCAGCTTTGCCATTTCCTCCGCACTCGGCCAAGCCGAAGCCGTAAGGTCTGGTGCCGGCATCGGCATCCTGCACACGTTTGTCGCCCGCTCGATGCCGGAACTGATGGCCGTCGATGTGGTGGCACCCATCCGCCGCGCCTACTGGCTGGTCTATCACGAATCGGTCAGGCCGCTGCGGCGGGTCCAGATCGTCGCCAGCTTCATCACCAAGGCGGTGGAGCGGGAGCGGGGCCTTTTCACCTGATTTCACCAACCGGCGAAGGCAATGCGCCATTCAAGGCGGGTAGAGAACGAAGGAATTCACCACGCGCTCAACCTCGTCCGCCAATGGTGCCCATCGCTGCGCCACCTCCTCGGCGCTCTCGGCCATCAACGAGCAGTTGACATAACCATAGCGCGCACCCCGAACTGAAAACGCAAACCTGGAATGGCCGTGCAGAATGTTATTCTCGTTCCTAACCGTGAAGTCCAGATCGGCAAGGCGCACAGGATAGCCGTCCGGAAACCTTGCCAGCTTGTCATTGCTGAAATCGGCTGTGTTGAACGGTTCGCCCATCATCCTCTGCCAAGTGCCCATCGGCCAGTCCTCGATGAACTTGCGCGGATCGGGCGGCGAACCGGTTGGATTGTAAAGCGAGCCCGACACCATGCAGGAAAGGCCCTCATTTTCTGTGGAATCAACAGCCAGCAACATCGCTTCGCCAGAAGGCGGCTCACTGGTCCATTCTTCGGGAAAGGTCAGCGAGATCCAGTTATTTCGGTCATGGACGGTATTGTCGGCGGCATTCGCCCCCGCGACGCCAGACAGAAATCCAACAAACGTAACGATAAGGCAACGCTGCATCACTGGTGCTTACACTCCGGGTGCCCGAGTGAGTATTATCGGGCAGATCAATCCAGCATTGCAATACATGACCGAGGCTGTCGGCGCCGCCTTGCGCTTGCCACAAAACCAGCCAGTGTGGCATCAGGCATGCGGCCACCGCTATGAGCGGGGCCGCCGGGTGGGGAAATCGTCAGAAAGCTGGCGCGGATAAAAATGCGAGCCGTTCTTGCCATCCTGCCGCTGCTTTTCGTCTCGGCCTGCGCCAACCCATGGACAAAAGTGCCGGAAGCCGAATTGCCCAAGCCCATCCGTTACGCCATGGCGCGCCCCTCGCCCTTCGTCATCGGCAATTACTGCGGCCCAGGCACCCGCACCGGGGATCTCTCGGCCCGGCCGGTCGACCGCCTCGACGCGGTTTGCCGGACCCATGACGCCTGCTACATCGCCCGTCACAACCATTGCGACTGCGATGGCGCTCTTGTCGCTTCGGCCAGGGCGATCCGCGATGACAAGACGGCGCCCCGCAAGATGCGCAGCGAAGCGGAATTGCTGATCGCCACCTTTGCCATTCCGATCTGCACGGTTTTTCCGCAAGGCTTCATGCCACCGCGAGACCCGACGCAGTTGCGTGCCCTGAAGGCCGGAGCAACGGATTGAACGGCCGTGCATCGATCATCCTGGCCGTGTTCGGGCTGGCGCTCACTGCCCTTGCCGGCTGCGCGGACCCAGGCCGGAACGCCTGCGAGTTCCTGCCGGGACAGGCAGCCTGCACCCGCCCTGCGCTGTCGGCCGGCACGCCCGGGCCGCAGGTCGCCGCGGCGCAATTCTTCGGAGACGCCGGTACCAGCGACTATGAAAGAAGGTTCCTGGCGCTGCTTGCCAACAACCAGCTCGGTGCCATGGACCGCGCCAACGGCACCGGACCGTTCGGGCGAAACCGCCGCGACGTCCAGAACCGCGACTTCCAGACGACCTACACGACGCTGCAGCAACTTGCCGGACCGGTGGCCAAGCCGCGTCTGCCGCCGTCCGGCGGCGACGTCGGCGAGGGCCGTTTCGACGGACGCTGGCGGGTGTCGCGGCAGACGCTCTACATCGACGCCGCGGCACGACCCTCGGCGCCCAAGATTTTCGATTTCACCGGTTTGCAGGCACGCAGCGTCGAGATCGTCGTGCGCCAGGCGGGCAAGCAGCCCGCCGACATCGAAGGGTCTTGCGACGGCGTGCTGGTCATTCGTGCCGGCGGCGGCTCACGCACCATAGCCGCGGGCACGGCATTCCGCTTTCGCCTGTCCGGCGCGGACGACACGGCCAGCCTGTTTCCTAGTGACAGCCTGAACCGCTGCAACGCGACGATTCGCTCCAGCCTTGCTCGGGCAGGCGCACCGCTCGCCATGCGGCGCGAAGAGGCCGCCGATCCAGGGCTTGCCGCCTTCGACAGCCGCTACCAGCGCTGCCCCGTTCCCGACGATGCCAGCCTAGACGCGCTTGAGCGCGTCTTCTACGCCAGCCGCTGGCTGTCGCAGACCTGCGCCGTGCCGATCGGCCACCCGCGCCTGCTGCGCAAATCGCGTGACGGCTTCAACGCCAAGGTCGAGGCGCTGATGGGCACGCCGCTGTCGGACGCGGCCATCGACAAGGGTGACCCGGAACTGCCGCTCGATTTCTCCAGGGCGCCAAGGCTGAAGCTGATCTATCTCTCATCGCTCGAGTTCAAGGCGGATTTTTCCGGCCGCATCATCGAAAGGCTGATCCGCCACCATGCAGCGCTTGGCACCAAGGTGCGCATCATGGTCACCGATGTGCTGGAACGCGAGAAGGACGACGCCATGCTGCACCGGCTGGCGGCCGAATTCCCCAATGTCGAGTTGCAGGAATATCGCTGGCAGGCGGACCATGGCGCACCGATCGACGAGCAGATTTCACAATTGCACAAGGTCCATCACGTCAAGATGCTGGCGGCGCTGGCGCTCGATCCCGCGCGCTCGCGCGTCATAATCGGCGGCCGCAACATCCACGACGGTTTCCTGTTCCACCAGCCGATCGATCTGTCGCGCCATCCGGACCTCGAGCAATACGGCAAGACCGACGGGTTTTCGCTGAACTACTACTCGAACTGGAGCGACTTCGACATCGAGTTCGCCGACCCCACCATTGTCAACACGCTCGCCGCGCATCTGTCGACGATATGGTTGCGCGACGCCGACACCAACCTGGCGCGCCCCTTCTCCATCCCGGTCCGTTCCAAGGGTGGCCGCCCCTCAGGCAATGCCCGGCATTTCATTTCGGTGCCCTATGAGGACAGCCACGCGCTGGAGGATTATTTCGTCGAGCTGGTCGATGCAGCCAGCCATCATATCCAGATCGTCAATCCCTACCTGAACCTGACGCCGAGCCTCGCGCGAGCCTTCGACCGGGCGCTGGCGCGCGGGGTCAAGATCGATATCGTCGGCCGCATCGATCTCAAGGGCGATATCGGCGGCAAGTTCCTCACCGCGCTCAACAAGCTGTTCGTCGAAGAATATGGTGACCGCATCAACATCCGCGAATTCAAGGCGCCCGATGTGGTGCTGCACTCCAAGATCATGATGATCGACGAGAGGCTGGTGGCCATCTCCTCGGTCAACCTCAACAACCGCAGCTTCTTCCATGACTCGGAGAACGGCATGGTGGTGCTCGACCCCGCCTTCTACGTCAGGATGAAGCCGGTTTATGACGATTACCTCGTCCATTCCAACCCGGTCGCCGCCAATGATCCCGTGGGCCTACCGGCTGCTGTTCGACGACGTCTGGGTCAGGCAGGCGTTCTGACCCGTGCACCCAGGACGCCGCTATTTGAGATAGCGCTCCTGCGCCAGGGCGCGGACATCGATATCGGGCACTCGGCTCGAGATGATGTCGGCCAGCACCTTGGCCGAACCGCAGGCCATGGTCCAGCCGAGCGTGCCGTGGCCAGTGTTGAGATAAAGGTTGGACAGCTCGGTGCGGCCGATCAGCGGCGGCCCGTCCGGCGTCATCGGCCGAAGCCCGCACCAGAACGTCGCCTCGCGCATGGCGCCGGCGCCGGGAAAGAGATCGCCGACCGAGTGTTCGAGCGTGCGCCGCCGCGATTCGTGCAGCCTCAGGTCGAAGCCGGAAATCTCGGCCGTGCCGCCGACGCGGATGCGGTCGCCGAGCCGCGTGATCGCCACCTTGTAGGTCTCGTCCATGACGGTCGATACCGGCGCCAGTGCGGCATCCTTGATCGGCACTGTGATCGAATAGCCTTTGACGGGATAGACCGGGATCGGCCGCTTCATCCGGCGCATGAACCCCGCCGAATAGCTGCCCATCGCCATGACATAGGCGTCGGCCGCCTTGAAACCCTTGCTGGTGCTGAGATTGGCAACGCGGTTGCGGCTGCGGAGGACGCGCCAGATCGTCATGTCGTATTCGAACTTCACGCCCCGCGCCACGCAGAGCTCGGCCAATTTGTCGGTGAACATCTTGCAGTCACCGGTCTCGTCATGCGGCAGCCTGAGGCCGCCGACGAACTTCTCGCGCACGCTGGCCAAGCCCGGCTCGGCCGCGATGCAGCCGTCCTGGTCGAGGATTTCGTAGGGCACGCCGTATTTCTTCAGCACCTCGACATCGCCTGATGTGCCGTCGAGCTGCTTTTGCGTGCGGAACAGCTGCAGCGTGCCCTGGGTCCGCTCGTCATAGGTGATGCCGGTAGCTTCGCGCAGCGCCTTCAGCGTGTCGCGGCTGTACTCGGCCAGCGGCACCATGCGCGACTTGTTGATCGCGTAGCGCTCGGCCGTGCAGTTCCGCAGCATCTTGACCAGCCAGGTCCACATATGCGGGTCGAAGGCCGGCCGCACGACCAGCGGGCCATGCTTCATCAGCAGCCATTTGATCGCCTTGAGCGGAATGCCGGGCCCGGCCCAGGGCGAGGCATAGCCGGGCGAAATCTCGCCGGCATTGGCGAAGCTGGTTTCCAGCGCCGGGCCTTTCTGGCGATCGACCACCGTCACCTCGTGGCCAGCCTCGGCGAGGTAATACGCCGTGGTCACGCCGATGACGCCACCGCCCAGCACCATGATTTTCATTGCATCACGCTCCACGCCGCCACTAACACCGGGCATGCGATTCCCTGTCTGCCGGATTTTGCCGCGCCCGCCAAGAGGCTAGTCTCGAGGGGCTAGCTATCGACGTATCGGCGGTGAAAGCGCTTGCCGAGGCTGGCCAGGATTTCATATCCGATGGTGCCGGCATGGCCGGCCGCATCGTCGACGCTTTGCGAAGGACCCAGCAACTCGACCAGGTCGCCCTCGCGCAATTTGCCTGGCGGCAGGGCCGAAATGTCGAGTATGATCGAATCCATCGACACACGCCCGAGGAAAGGCAGACGCACCCCTTCGAACCAGGCCGCCGAGGCCGAGCGGCGCAACCAGCCATCGGCATAGCCGAACGAGATCGTCGCCAGGCTGCCCGGGCCTTCGGCGTGATAGGTGTGGCCATAGCCGACGCCGGTGCCTTTTTCGATGCCGCGCGTCTGCGCAACCTTGGCCTGCAGCCCCACCACGGGCAGCATCGGGTTGGGCGCGCCAGGCGTCGGGTTGATGCCGTAGAGCGCCGCCCCCGGCCGGGCGAGATCGTAGTGGTAGCGCGGCCCAAGGAAAATGCCGGAGGAATTGGCGAGCGAGGCAGGCGCCTCCGGCAGCAGGGCACGCAGCCGTTCAAATGCCAGCCGTTGCTGCTCGTTGGCCGGATGGCGCGGCTCGTCGGCGCAGGCCAGATGGCTGATCACGTATCTGATGTCGATGCTCGCGAACGCACCGGCATCTTTCACCACCGCTTCGACCTCGGCAGGCGCCATGCCAAGCCGCGACATGCCGCTGTCGACCTGGATGGCGGCCGGCAGCCGGCGGCCGGCGCCATGCGCCGTCGCGCGCCAGGCTTTCAACTGCGCGCCACTGTTGATGACCGCGCACAGGCCGGCAGCGACGGCTTCCGGCTCCGAGCCCGGCGGCAGCCCGTTCAGCACGTAGATGTCCGGCCCGGCGCCAATCGCCTTGCGCAGGACGATGCCTTCGGCCAGCAGCGCGACGAAGAAAGTGTCGCAGCCATCCTTCATCAGCGCCGATGCCACCTGCGCCACACCGAGACCATAGCCGTCCGCCTTGACCACGCCAGCGCAACGCACGCCGCCCAGTTGCGCTTTCAGCCGCCGATAGTTTTCACGGATCGCGCCGAGATCGATGCTGAGAATGGCTCCCGCCGCCGCTTCGGTTACGGCAGCGGTATCCCCGGGCAACGACCTTCTGGAGGCGTCGTTCATGGCGACCCTTCTCGTGGCGGACAGACATCAATAGGACCGCAGGACCCGCGCGGCAACCGCAGCTGCGTCTCGTCCTTTTATGCCACCAGGTGCCGGAACGCCGCCACCACATCCTCATAGACATGGCGCTTGAACGGCACGATCAGGTCGGGCAGGTCCTGCATCGGCCGCCAAGTCCACTTGTCGAATTCGGCCGTATGGCCGCCCGGCGGCGGATTGATCTGGACCTCGCTTGTCTCGCCGTGGAAGCGGAAGGCGAACCATTTCTGCGTCTGGCCGCGATACCGTCCCTTGAAGGCAATGCCGACGAGATGGTCCGGCAGATCATAGTTGATCCAGTCCGGCGCCTCGGCAATGAGCGAGACGCTGCGCATGCCGGTCTCCTCATAGAGCTCCCGCTCCGCCGCTTCCAGCGGCTCCTCGCCCTTGTCGATGCCGCCTTGCGGCATCTGCCAGAGCTGCGTGGTGCCGGCAAATTCGCTGTCGGGTTCCGCAATGCGGTGCCCGACCCAGACCAGGCCCTCGGCGTTGAGGATCATCAGCCCGACACAGGGGCGATAAGGCAGCGTTTCGCGGTCGATCTTTTTGGCCATCCGACGCTCTCTCCGGTCGTTCCAGTGGGTTCGTTGCGATCAGCGGATCGTCAGCCTTTTTGCGGATCAATGGCCACAGCTGAAATCGGCACGATCTCGATGCCGCGCTTCTTGGCTTCGGCCACCCAGGACGACACCGTGTCGACCGTCAGGTCGAAGGCCGAGCCGATGCCGACGGCAAAGCCCTTGGCTCGCGCTGTCGCTTCCAGGCTGTCGAGCTTCTTCAGGATTTCGCCGCGATCCTGCACCGCATCGATCGCCATGTCGCCGGCGACGAAGGGCACGCCGTCCTTCAGCGCCAGGTCGGGTGCGAGGCTGCGCGCCGACGAGCCGTCGTCGATATAGGCGAGGCCGCGCTTGCCGAGCTCGGCCATGAACGGTCCCATCGCCGTCGCGTCGGCCGAGAAACGGGCGCCCATATAGTTCATGACGCCGGTATAGTTCGTCGTCCGCGACAGCGCCCAGTGCAGGCTTTTCAGGTTCTCATCGACACTTGCCGCCACGGTCAGCGTGTTGCGGCCCGGATTGACGCTGGGATAGTCGAACGGTTCGAGCGGCACCTGCATGACGATCTCATGGCCGCTCTGCCTGGCGGCCTGCATCCAGCGGCCGATGCTGTTGCCCTGCGGGGCAAAGCCCAGCGTCACCTCAGGCGGCAGCTTGGCGATCGCCGCCTGAGTGCCGGTCTGTGAAACGGCGAGCCCGCCGATGACGATCGCCACGCGAGCCCCGCGCGCGCCGGACCAGGGCCGCGCATAGACGTCGAATGGCCGCCTTCCATCGGCGGCGCGCATCGGCAAGGGCCCGCTATCGCTGGCTTCGATCAGCGCCTTGTCGGGAAGATGCGCGATCTTCAAGTTCTGCCCGATGCTCGACGGATCGCGGATGACGATCCCCGCCTTGGGCGGGCCGTCGCCCTCTTCCGTCTGCACATGGATGATCTGCGGGCCGCCTGTCTTGGCTGGCGTCTGCGCCTTCGGGACGGCGGCCGGCGCCAAGGCTGGAGGCGCGGCGGCGGGTTCGGCAGGCGCCGTCACCTTCGGCGTCGAGACGGCAACCTCCTGCGGCTTGCGAAACGGCTTTTCCCTGAGCGCGATCGCACCGGAAACGCCGACCACGCCCAGCACGACAATGGCTGCGGCGATCATGCCCGCGCTGACCTTGCCGGCAGCGCGCGGCGCCCGGACGGTCTGTCCAAGCGGGCGTTCGATGTCCTTGCCGATATCAGCCAAGCCCTGTCCCCGGGGCGCATCGTTCCGAAGGGTAGTCCTTCGAGAAGACCTGCGCGAATTCATCAATCCTGGCGCACCCCTTGGCGCCGCATCTGGAGGCCCCATCTTGCCCCCGAATCAAACTGCCGGAACCCAAGGGTCCCGGCAGCATCGCATTGCTTGGGTCAGGCGGCCAGACCTGGCCGGCCAAACCACTACTGGTTGAGCACGGCCTTTTCCGGATTGGGCGGGAAGGCCGGATCGGTCTTCTGGCCGCGCAGCAGCTGCTCTGCAAAGATGAGCTGCAGGTCGTCCTTCGGATCCGGCGGCACATAGGCGGCCGAGCCCGAACCGGTCTTGCTCTCGTCCGCGCCCTTGATGTGGCCCTTGAGATCGGACTCGCCGCGCGTCAGGTCCCTGCCCTGCAGTTCCGGCGGCAACGGCTGGTCGACCTTGATGTCGGGCGTGATGCCCTTGCCCTGGATCGACTTGCCCGACGGCGTGTAATAAAGCGCCGTCGTCAGCCTGAGCGCGCCATTCTCGCCGAGCGGAATGATGGTCTGCACCGAACCCTTGCCGAAGGACTGCGTGCCCACCACCGTGACGCGGCGCAGGTCCTGCAGCGCGCCGGCGACGATTTCGGAAGCGCTGGCCGAGCCGCCATTGACGAGTACGATCATCGGCTTGCCGTTGATGTCGTCGGTCTGCTTCGGCTTGGCGTCGAAGCGGGTGACGTCCTTCGGATCGCGTCCGCGCGTCGAGACGATCTCGCCGCGCTTGAGGAAGGCGTCGGACACGCTCACCGCCTGGTCGAGCAGGCCGCCCGGATTGAGGCGCAGGTCGAGCACATAGCCCTTGAGCTTGTCGTCCGGCACCTGCTTCTTGATGGTGTCGATCGCGTTCTCGAGGTCGTCATAGGTCTTTTCGGTGAAGGAGGTGATCTTCATGTAGCCGATGTCATTCTCGACCCGGAACTTGACCGCCTTGACCTTGATGATGTCGCGCACCACCGTAAGCTCGATCGGCTTGTCGGCGCCCTGGCGCAGGATGGTGAGCTTGATCGGCGTGTTGACCAGGCCGCGCATCTTGTCGACCGCGTCGTTGAGCGTCAGGCCGCGAACCTCTTCGCCATCGATCTTGGCGATATAGTCGCCGGCCAGCACGCCAGCCTTGGCGGCCGGCGTGTCGTCGATCGGCGTGATCACCTTGACCAGGTCGTTCTCCATGGTGACCTCGATGCCGAGGCCGCCGAACTCACCCTTGGTCTGCACGCGCATGTCCTGCGCCTGTTCGGCGTTCATGTAGGAGGAGTGCGGGTCGAGCGAGGAAAGCATGCCGTTGATGGCGTTCTCGACCAGCGACTTGTCGTCGGGCGGCGTGACGTACTGTGCCCGCACCCGCTCGAAGATGTCGCCGAAGATCGCCAGTTGCTTGTAGGTCTCCGACCCCGCAGCGTTCGCCGACGAGCCAGGAGCGCCGTAAACAAGGCTCATGGCGGACGCGCCCATCAGCGCACCGGCAAACAGAAGCGACAGTTTCCGCATCATTTCACGTCCTTCCAGAAAAACGGTCCGCCCACCATGGGGCCGGATCGACGGGTTTTCCATCCTTACGGAACTCGACATAGAGTTCCGGCGTGGCATTTCCATTCTTCGAAACCGAGGTACTCGCTACCCGGGCTTCTCCCATCGCGCCGACCGGCTCTCCTGCGAGCACCGACTGGCCAGTCACGACGCTGATTCTGCTCATCCCCGCCAGAACGACATGATAACCGTCGCCGGCATTGAGGATCAAGAGTTGACCGTAGGAGCGAAACGGC
Source organism: Mesorhizobium sp. WSM1386 (assembly GCF_055901595.1). Classification (NCBI taxonomy): domain Bacteria; kingdom Pseudomonadati; phylum Pseudomonadota; class Alphaproteobacteria; order Hyphomicrobiales; family Phyllobacteriaceae; genus Mesorhizobium; species Mesorhizobium sp. WSM1386. Next base: position 1,216,027 of record NZ_CM148373.1, on the reverse strand, counting down.
CCCGCATAAAGCACATTCCCATCCGCCGGAGCGGTGACGATGGCTCCCGATTGTGTCGCAAGCATGTCGCCAAGCATCAAGGCGCCGCTACCGTCATCGGCGCCGAACCGGCGCTTGATTCGGCCTGTGACCGGCAGCGCGATCTGCCCTTGCAGTGCCGAAAAGGGGGCAGTCGCGGTGAGTTGATTGGCTTCGGGGACCGGCAGCGACGCCGTCTTGTCGCCGCCCGTCTGATCGGCGCCCGGCGTGGCCGCCTTTGCGGCATCCGCGGCCTTGCGGGTCTTCTCGGCCTGCGCCTCGAGCGACGCGATCAGATCCTTCAGGCTGCTGGCCCTGGCTGCCAGCGCCTCGGATTTCTGCTGCTCGGCCGCCATCTGCGCCTTTGTGTCAGCCTCGAGCTTCTGCTTGGCCTCGAGCAGCATGCCGAGCCGCTTCTTTTCCGCCGCCTGCTCGCCGACCGCCTCCGTCAGCCGCGCCCGTTCAGCCTCGATCGAGGCCGTCACCCGGGTTTGTTCCCTGAGGTCGGCCAGCAGGGCATCGGTCTGCTGGCGCAATTCCGGCACCACGGCGCCGAGCAGGATGGCGCTGCGCACCGACGACAGCGCGTCCTCCGGCTTGACCAGGATCGCCGGCGGCGGGTTCAGGCCCATGCGCTGCAAGGCACCCAGCACTTCGGCCAGCACATCGCGTCGTGCCATGAGCGAGGCGCGGATCTTCTGCTGCTGGCTCTTCAGCCCCTCCAGCTTGGCGCCGATATCCTCGATGTCCTGGCCGAGCTTCTGTTCGGTCATCGCCGACTGGATCAACGCGGCGGTGATCGAGGCGTGGTCCTTCTTGACCGCGGCGATGTCGGCGGCAAGCTTGGCCAGCCGTTCCGACGACAGCGTTATTTCCTTGGAAACCTGTTCGTATTCGGCGCGGCTCTGGTCCGGATCGGGAGCCATGTCGAGCGTGTTCTCGGCCGGCGCCGCATGGAGTGACAGAAGGATCGCCGCCGCCGCGATGCCGCAGCGCACGCGCCAAGGGCTGCGTGTTGACGAGTCCCCTGTTGATAGACTCAGTGTCGATTTCCAGCCTTCAGACATTCGCGATCGACTCTATCTGCGGCTTCGTTAACGAACCATCAACCATGTTAACGCGTGTCGCCCAAAGTTGCGCGGTGCTTTTGGAACAACGACATGCACAAGGAAAGCGGTTCCTTCATCGGGATCTTGCGCGGCATTGGGGCGGAATTCGGTGTGGAGCGGCGGCTTTCAGGATCTGTGATAGGGGTGGCCCGACAGGATCGTCGCCACCCGGTAGAGCTGTTCCCCCAGCATCACCCGCACCAGCTGATGCGGCCAGGTGAGCGCGCCGAACGACAGCACCAGCTCAGCCCGCTCGCGCAGCGACGCGTCGTGACCATCGGCGCCGCCTATGGCGAGCACCAGCGCCTTGCGCCCGCCATCGCGCAACTGGCCGATGCGATTGGCGAAATCCTGCGAGGAAAGGCTCTTGCCGCGCTCGTCGAGCAGGATCAGCGCTGTGCCTGGCTGCAGTTGCGCCTGCAGCCGGGAAGCTTCGTCGCGCTGGCGCTCGGTGGCGCCCTGCGCACGGCCCTCGGCGATCTCGGTGACGCCGGCGAATTCGAGCCCCACGGCAGGGCCGCTCTTGGCGAAGCGCTCGAAATAGCGCTCGGCCAACTCTCGCTCGGGGCCGGCTTTCATTCGGCCCACGGCATGAACTGAAATCTTCATCCCGCCTCTATAAGCCGCCAATGCATGTCACCCAAAGGAAATCCGGTTCTGGGCGACGACACAGGGCAGCTTAGTGAAGGGTCTCTTCCTCGAGATCCGGCGCCTGCCACATCTTTTCGAGATTGTAGAATTCGCGGACTTCGGGACGGAAGACATGGACGATGATATCGCCCGAATCGATCAGGACCCAGTCGGCGCCGGACAACCCCTCGACGCGCGCCGTGCCGAGGCCGGCATCCTTGAGCGCCTTGAGGAGATGATCGGCGACAGCCGAGACATGACGGTGCGATCGGCCCGACGCGACGACCATGTAGTCGCCGAGGCTCGATTTCCCCTGAATGTCGATTGAGACAATGTTTTCGGCCTTGGAGTCTTCCAGACTGGCAAGGACTGTCTTGATGGCACGGGACACGGCGTCGTCTACGCTGATCCTGGCCGGCGAAGGCACGATATCGGCCCTCTTCCGCAGTGCTGTTCTCAGTGTATTTCCTTTCGCAGCAAGAACAACCAAATCACCCCAAAAGCGGATGACACCACTTAGATAGGCAGAGTTCCGTTGCAGTTTCAAGACGGAGCTCCAATTCACGCGAACTCGCCGGCTGCGCGGTTGTTCCATGCGAGAGGCAAAAAGGTCGGAACCCAGCCTTCCCGCATCGGTTATCGGCTCATCGACCAACCGGAACCCTGCCATGCCGATCGACCCCCAAGACACTCTGCTCACCCTCCAGGCCGGCCTCGCGCAACTCAGTACGCTGATCGTCTCCTATTCCTTCTCCGCCATCGGCGCGGTCATCCTTCTGGTTGTCGGCTACATCATCGCCGGCCTCGGCGAGCGCTCGATCTTTGCCGGCCTCGGCCATATTCACGGCTTTGACCAGACGCTGCGGCATTTCCTTTCCAAGATCGTCCGCTACGCCATACTGGTCCTCGTCGTCATCATGGTGCTCGGCCAGTTCGGCGTTCAGACCGCGTCGATCATCGCGGCGCTCGGCGCCATTGGCCTGGCCATAGGCCTGGCGCTGCAAGGCACGCTGCAGAACATCGCCGCCGGCATCATGCTTCTGGCGCTGCGGCCGTTCCGCATCGGCGAATCCGTCGAGGTTGGCTCCATCGCCGGTTCGATCGAGGAAATCGGGCTGTTCGCCACGAAGCTCAGAACCGCCGATGGCGTCTACATCCTGGCGCCCAATTCGACGCTGTGGAACCAGCCGGTGCGCAACTTTTCGCGCAACGGCGTGCGCCGTGGCGACATCACCTTGAGCATCGGCTCGTGGAACGACATCGACCGGGCTCAGAAGACACTGCTTGCCATTGCCGCCGCCGAGCGCCGCATCAGGCGCCAGCCGGCACCGATCGCCTTCGTTGCGGCATTGGGCGACAGCACCGTCTCGATCACCTTGCGCTACTGGACATCGTCAGCGGATTTCTTCGCCACCCAGGCCGATCTCACCAAGCGCGCCAAGCAGGAATTCGATTCGGAAGGCATATCGATCCCGCTGCCGCCACCGGAAGCACCGGAAGCACCGGCGCCGGAAGCCCGCCGGCAATAATCAATTGCTTCGAGGCCGGTCCTGTTCGTCCGGCGCATAGGCAAGTTCGACCGGCAGCGGCGCCTGCGCGGTCATCGGCGCGAAGCTGCCGGTCTCGGTGGCCGGAACAGGCCGCGTCGTGAACACGCGCAGCAGCACGAACAGGCAGAAGGCGCAGGCAATGACGATTGCCACATAGATGAAGGCCTGTGTGCCGAAGACGGCCGACAGCGCCGTGACGATTCCCGGCACGATGAAGCCCGACAGCGACCAGGCAAACAGGAGCGAGCTGGACAATGCCACCATGTCGTCCTTGCCGGCACGGTCGGCGGCGTGCGCGCTGGCCAGCGAATAGATAGATTCCGAGGCGCCGTCCCACAAGACATAGATCACCAGCAGCGCCGCCAGCGCACCGCCGTCGAAACCGAGCGCAAGCATGCCCGCCGCCGCGGCCAGCGCCGACGCCCCGATCAGCACATAGCGGCGGTCGGTACGGTCGGAGATCCAGCCGAGCGGAAGCTGCAGGATCAGCGTGCCAAGCGGCATCACCGAAAGCAAAAGCGCCACTTCGGCCTGGCTGTAGCCCTTGGCCGTGGCATGGATCGGCGCGAAGCCGGAAATCGACATCGACAGGCCGCCGACCGCCAGCATGCCGGCAACGCCGACGGGTGAAATCCGCCAGGCCCGGCGCAGCGCCACCGAGGCTGCCTGGGGCGCCGGCGGCTGCGCCAGCCGCGTCATGCCGACAGGCAGGATCGACAGGGCGGTGAAGGCGATGCCGATCAAGGGCGCATCCGCGGCTCTGATGTCGATGAAAGCCAGCGCCGCATAGCCGACACCGAGCCCGGCGACATAGGCGACGTAGAAGAAGGCCATCACCCGGCCGCGTATCGCATTGGCGATGGCATCGTTGAGCCAGCTCTGCGCAACGATGAACAGGCCGCAAATGGCAAAGCCGTAGAGGGCGCGTGCCCCGATCCACGGCAGCGGATGGGGTCCGGCGCCGATGGCGGCGTTGGACAGCGCTATCAGCGCCGACAGCACCATGAAGGCACGGGCATGGCCGACCCTGCGCACCAGCGGCCCGGTCAGGATGCAGCCGGCGAGACCGCCGGCCGACAGGCCGGTGACGATCAGCCCGGCCCAGGTCGGGTCGAAACCTTCGGCACCGAGCCGGACCGGTATGTAAGCGAACATCAGCCCGTTGCCGATGGCAATCAGCGCCATCGAAACGATGACGCTGGCGATCGCGATCAGCGGCGTCGGCGCGCTGCCCTGCTCCGGATCGACTGCGGGTTGGTGCTTCACGAGAGTGGTCATGTTCAGACAAGATCGCCCACTCCACGGCGAAAAGCCCCTGCAAAAGCGACATCGGCGGTCTTCCCTTCTCCCCTTGCGGGAGAAGGGAGGAACCCCGTGGCACCCCTATCCCTTTGCCATCCGGCGGATCGCGCTCGACGACAGCGACGAGCGCGGGCCGTGGATGAAGGTCCAGGCCGGCGCTTTCATGCGCGCAAGCCGCGGCGCATCGCCTTCGTCGACGCGGGCATAGTCGAAGGTCTTGGCGACGACCGACGACAGGAACGACAGCGTCGCCCCCGGTCGGTCGATGACCGCGATCGGGAAGGTCAGCACGATCTCGCGCCAGCGCTGCCAGTGATGGAAGTCGCGCAAACTGTCGGCGCCCATGATCCAGACGAAATCGACGCCGGGATTGCGCGCCTTGACCAGCGCCAACGTGTCGGCGGTGTAGCGTACGTGATGCGCCGCCTCGAAGGCGGTGACTTTGATCTTCGGGTTCTTGGCGATCCGCTCCGACAACTGCAGCCGCTCGGTCAGCGGCGCCAGTTCGCGCGTGTTCTTCAGCGGATTGCCCGGCGTCACCATCCACCACAACTGGTCGAGCGCCAGGCGCCTCAGCGCGATCTCGGCGACCAGCGCATGGCCGGCATGCGGCGGATTGAACGAGCCGCCGAATAGACCGACGGCCAGGCCTTTTTCGGCATGCGGCATTTTGAGGTAGGCGGAGGGTGCTGGGGGTGGGGAAGGAGATAGCATCGCGCTAGGCACCCCCCTCTGCCCTGCCGGGCATCTCCCCCGCAAGGGGGGAGATCAGCAATTTCGGCGAAGAGGTAAATCTTGCAGCGTTGAGGGTTGGCGAAATCCGAAATGCCAGCCAATCTCCCCCCTTGCGGGGGAGATGTCCGGCAGGACAGAGGGGGGTGCCTGGGCGCAACGCTTCACGCCCTAGCAGCAAAAAACGTCACGGCCTCACCTGTCCCGACCCGCGCACGCGGTATTTGAACGATGTCAGCTGTTCGACGCCGACCGGTCCGCGCGCATGCATCTTGCCGGTGGCGATGCCGATCTCGGCGCCCATGCCGAACTCGCCGCCATCGGCGAACTGCGTCGAGGCATTGTGCAGCAGGATCGCCGAATCGATCTCGTTGAAGAACCGCTCCACCGCTTTGGCGTCGTCGGCGACGATCGCCTCCGTGTGATGCGAGGAGAAGGTCTCGATATGCTCGATCGCACCGCTGACGCCGTCGACCAGCTTCACCGCGATAATGGCGTCGAGATATTCGGTCACCCAGTCGGCATCATCAGCCGGCTTGGCGTCGAAAAACAGCTTCAGCACTTCGCCATCGGCATGGATCTCGCAGCCGGCGGCGCGCAGCGCGTCGAGGATCGGCACCAGATGCGTCGACGCCACGGCACGGTCGACCAGCAATGTCTCGGCGGCGCCGCAGACGCCGGTGCGCCGCATCTTGGCGTTGACGGCGATCCTGACCGCCATGTCGAGATCGGCCGAGCGGTCGATGTAGAGGTGGCAGATACCTTCGAGATGGGCAAAGACCGGCACGCGTGCCTCGCTCTGCACCCGCCCGACAAGGCTTTTGCCGCCGCGCGGGATGATGACGTCGAGCGTGCCGCCAAGCCCCTTCAGCATCTCGCCGACAGCGGCGCGGTCGGTGGTCGGCACCAACTGGATGGCATCTTCCGGCAGGCCGGCCGCCTTCAGGCCTTCGACGAGGCAGTCGTGGATCGCGGAAGACGAATTGAGCGAATCCGACCCGCCGCGCAGGATCACCGGATTGCCGGCCTTGAGGCAGAGCGCGCCGGCATCCGCCGTCACGTTCGGACGGCTCTCATAAATGACGCCGACGACGCCGAGCGGCGTACGCACGCGCTCGATCTGCAGGCCGTTCGGCCGCTCCCAGGCGGCGATGACGTCGCCGACGGGATCCTTGAGTTCGGCGATCTCGCGCATCCCTTCGGCCATGGCATGGATACGCACCGGATCGAGCTTCAGCCGGTCCATGAAGGAAGCGGATAGCCCGGACTCATGGCCATTCGAGACATCGATGGCGTTGGCGTCGAGAATCTCCTGCTCGCGGGCGACGATCGCCTTGGCCATTGCAAGGAGGGCGGCATTCTTGGCGGCGGTGGTGGCGATGGCCAGCGGCCGGGCGGCAGCGCGGGCACGGCGGCCGATATCGGCCATCAGCGCCACGGTGTCGTCCCCGGATTTTTCATGCAGTTTCAGCATGGCTCATCCTCCGCTTGTGTCGTCTCCGGCGTGATTGACCACCAAATCGTCGCGGTGGATCATCGCCGAACGCGCTTCGTAGCCGAGAATGGTTTCGATCTCGGCTGTCTTCAGGCCAGCGATCCTTACGGCATCGGCGGCATCGTAGGCAACCAGTCCGCGCGCGATCTCGCGGCCCTCTGGCGACAGGATCGCCACCGTGTCGCCCCGCGAGAAATTGCCGCTGACCAGCTTGACGCCGGCCGGCAGCAGGGATTTGCCGGACAACAGCGCGCCGATGGCGCCGGCATCGACCGTCAGCCGGCCGGCCGGCTCGAGCTGGCCGGCGATCCAGGTCTTGTAGCCCTTGACCGGATTGGCGCTTGGCCGGAAGAAAGTGGCGCGCTCGCCGCGCTCGATCGCCATCAGCGGCGACAGCCGCGTGCCCGATGTGATGATCATCGCCGTGCCGGCGGCCGTGGCTATCTTGCCGGCATCGAGCTTCGTGCGCATGCCGCCGCGCGACAATTCGGAAGCGGCGGCTCCCGCCATGGCTTCGATATCGGATGTGATGCGGTCGACCACGGGGATGAATTTGGCTTGCGGATCGCGCGCCGGCGGCGCCGTGTAGAGCCCGTCAATGTCGGAGAGCAGCACCAGGAGGTCGGCGCCCATCATCGTGGCGACGCGCGCGGCCAGCCGGTCATTGTCGCCATAGCGGATTTCGGAGGTGGCGACCGTGTCATTCTCGTTGATGACCGGCACCGCCTTCATCTTGAGCAATGTCGAGATCGTCGCCCTGGCGTTGAGATAGCGCCGGCGTTCTTCTGTGTCGCCAAGGGTCAAGAGAATCTGGCCTGATTTCAGGGCGCCCTTGCCAAGCGCATCCGACCAGGCGCCGGCGAGCGCGATCTGTCCCACGGCGGCCGCGGCCTGGCTTTCCTCCAGCTTCAGCGCACGCTTGCCGAGGCCAAGAATGGTGCGGCCAAGCGCGATGGCGCCCGACGACACGACGAGGATTTCCGCGCCGCCATTGGCCAACACCGCGATATCGTCGGCGAGCGAGGCCAGCCAGTCGCGCTTCAGGCCCGCCACGCGGTCGACGAGCAACGCCGAGCCGATCTTGACGGTGATGCGCCGGTATTTCCTGAGCGACTGCATGCCTTACTTTTCCCAGCGCGTCTCGGCCACGGGAAGAGCTTGCGCGCGAGCCTCGGCAATCACCGTCATCAGGGCGCGCTGCACCGCCTCGACGCCTTCGCCGGTGACGGCGGACAACAGCATCGGCGCGCGGCCGGCGGCGCGCTTCAGCGAAGCGACCTTCTTCTTGCGCTCATCGGCATCAAGCGTATCGACCTGCGAAAGAGCCAGGATCTCGGCCTTCTCGATCAGGCCATGGCCATAGGCATCGAGTTCGGCGCGCACGGTCTTGTAGGCCTTGCCCGGATTTTCTTCCTGCGCCGAGACCAGGTGCAGCAGCACGCGCGTGCGCTCGACATGGCCGAGGAAGCGGTCGCCGATGCCGACGCCTTCATGCGCGCCTTCGATGAGACCGGGAATATCGGCGATGACGAATTCGCGCGCGTCGATGCGGGCGACGCCGAGGCCGGGATGCAGCGTCGTGAATGGATAGTCGGCGATCTTCGGCTTGGCCGCGGTGACGGCGGCCAGAAATGTCGACTTGCCGGCATTGGGCAGCCCGACAAGGCCAGCATCGGCGATCAGCTTCAGCCGCAGCCAGATGTTGAGCTCTTCGCCCGGCAGGCCGGGATTGGCGCGGCGCGGCGCCTGGTTGGTCGAGGTCTTGAAATGCTGGTTGCCGAAGCCGCCATTGCCGCCCTTGGCGAGCAGGAAGCGCTGGCCGACGACGGTCAGGTCGCAGATCAGCGTCTCATTGTCCTCCTCGAACACCTGCGTTCCGGCCGGCACCTTGAGCGTGACGTCGGCGCCCTTGGCCCCCGTCATGTTGCGGCCCATGCCATGGACACCAGTCTTGGCCTTGAAGTGCTGCTGGTAGCGATAGTCGATCAGCGTGTTCAGCCCGTCGACCGCTTCCAGCCAGACATCGCCGCCGCGACCGCCATCGCCGCCGTCCGGCCCGCCGAATTCGATGAACTTTTCGCGCCGGAACGACACCGAACCGGCGCCCCCGTCACCGGAGCGGACATAGACCTTGGCTTGATCGAGAAATTTCATGGATCGCAGTTTCTTTATTGGCCTTGCGGCATTGCTCTAAACCTTAGGCCTTGCTCTAAACCAAGGCGCGGCGAAGGGCGAGGCCGTTTTGTGACAATGGCCGCATGGGGTTGGCCGGAGATGGCGGAATGAAGCTTGTAACCTACAACATCCAGTACGGCGTCGGTCTCGACGGGCAGTACGATGTCGGGCGCATCGCCGAGGCCGTGCGCGACGCCGACGTCATTGCGCTGCAGGAGGTTACCCGCAACAATCCGAGGAACGGCGGCCGCGACATGGTCGCCGAGATCGGCGAGGCGCTGCCCGACTACTTTGCCGTCTATGGCAGCAATTTCGAGGCCAATATCGGTTCGCGCATCGAGGATGGACGCGCCATCACCACGACCTTCCAGCTCGGCAACATGGTGCTGTCGAAGACGCCCATTCATCTGTCGCGCAACCTGCTTCTGCCGCGCAGCCGCAGCTTCGAGATGATGAACTTCCAGCGCGGCGCGCTGGAAGCGCTGATCGAGACGCCCCTCGGTTTCATCCGCTTCTATTCCATCCATCTCGATCACCGCAGCCCGGTCGAACGCGCCAGCCAGATCCAGTTCCTGCGCCAGCGCCTGTTGAACTACGCGCTCGAAGGCGGAGCATTGTCCGGCGTCGCCGAGATCGGCCTGCCGGAACTGCCGCATCCGGAAGCCTTTGTCGGAATGGGCGATTTCAACATGCTGGCCGGCTCGCCCGAATATATCGAACTCGCCGGCCGTCCGGACCATGAATTCGGCATGCCGCTGACCGCCGACTTTGCCGTCGATGCCGCCGTACGCCTCGATGTGGCCGATCTCGCCACCTGGGTCGATCCCAAACGGCCGGAGGATGCCAGCCGCCACAAGCGCATCGATTACGTCTTCACCAGCGCCTCGCTTGCTCGATCCCTGAAACGCCTGTGGGTCGACCGCCAAGCGGTCGGCTCGGACCATTTGCCCGTCTGGGCCGAACTGGGCTGACGGCTATTATCCGGCGGCGTTTTCACGTTCGACGATCGCCATCATGATCGCATCGCGGTATTCCCCGTCGATGTAGACGGCGTCACGCTGCACACCCTCCCTGATGAACCCGACCTTGTCGTAAAGAGAGATAGCGCGAGAATTGTCGGAGTGCACGGAAAGCTCGACACGGACAAAGCCGGCCTTGCGCGCTTGTGCCAAGGTCGCAGTGATAAGCCGCAGTCCAAGGCCACGCCCACGATAGGAGGGAACAATCCCCATTCCGAGGGTGCCGCGATGAGCATGTATGAGCCGATCCTGGCGAGTGATATCGCACCAGCCGACAACCTCGCCACGCACAACGGCCACGAACCCTGGGTCGCCTCTCGCGATACGGTCCGCTACGAATCTTCGGGTTTGATCGAGCGGTGGCGCTTCAAGGAAGGATAGGTACTTTCGCTCGCGCGAAACGAGATCGAGCGCGCGATGAAAGCTTTCGATATCACCCCGCCCTATCGGCGCGATCACGACTGTTTCAAGATCGTTTCTATCACCAGCCACTGGCTTGACTCGCACGAACCATCAGAAATGCACCCAGTTCCGCAGGCTGATCCAGGTCTTGCGATCCAGCCGGTAGCGCTCAACCGGCACCTGGCCGGCGACGATCGAGTTCAACATTCCCTGGCCGGCATACTGGAAACCGCATTTGTGGATGACCCTGCGCGAGGCCGGATTGATGACCCGTGTCGAGGCATGCAGCACCTGGATCGAGGTCTTCTGGAAGGCGAGATCGACCAGCGCGTGGGCGGCTTCCGTCGCATAGCCCCTCTTCCAGCAGGGCTCGCCGATCCAGTAGCCGAGCTCCAGCCCGCGATCGGTGGTGTTCAAGCCCGCGCAGCCGACGAAGGTGTCGGTGCCGGCCAGCGTCAGGGCATAGACGATGCCTGCGCGGCGCGACTTGGTCATGGCGAGGAAGGCGCGTGCCTCGGCCTCGCCATAGGGGTGCGGCATGCGCGCCAGCATTTCGGCGACATGGCGGTTGTCGGCAAGTTCCACCAGTTGCGCGACATCGCTTTCGCAGGGCGCCCGCATCACCAGCCGCTCGGTGACCAGCACCGGACAGTCTATCGCGTAACTTTCGTCTTCGGTGTCTTCCGCTTCGGCAACCATTAGAAGTCCTCCAGGCACAAGAAAAAGGGGAGATGGAAACCCATCTCCCCTGATCCTTTTCCTGGTTTTGCCAGACACCGGTCCCGAGATGGGCGCCGGTGTTCTAGTGCGGAACCGGCTACTCCGCGGCTTTGGTAATCGGGTTGACCGATACGTAGGTTCGGCCGTTGGCTTTCTTGTTGAACATCACGGCGCCGGATTCGAGCGCAAAAAGGGTATGGTCCGTGCCCATGCCGACATTGACGCCGGGATGCCAGGTCGTGCCGCGTTGACGAATGATGATGTTGCCCGGGATGACGGCTTCGCCGCCGAACTTCTTCACGCCCAGACGCTTGGAATGCGAGTCGCGACCGTTGCGCGACGAGCCGCCAGCTTTCTTGTGTGCCATCTAACTAACTCCGTTGCGCCGCAAGGCGCCTAAAAGGCCTTATGAACGCGTTCGCGTTCCGTTTCAAGTCCGATCCGGCGACCCAGTCGCCGGAAAAATTACTTCTTCGCCAATTCCTTGGCCTGTTCGCGCCAGTCCTTGATCTGGTCGGCGCTGAACGGCATGTGCTCGTCGATCTTGGCGACGTCCTTTTCGGTCAGCTTGGCGAGCTGCGCGAAGGTGATGATGCCCTGCTCGGCGAGATCCTTGGCGGCGACCGGGCCGATGCCCTTGATCACGGTCAAATCGTCCGGCTCGCCCTTCGGCGCCTTGAACAGCGGCGCGGCGGCGGTCTCGGCGTTTGCGTCGTCCTTCGGAGCAGCTTCCTTCTTGGCCTTGGCTTCCTTCGGCGCGGCCTCGGCCTTTGCCTCGGAGGCCACTTCAGCCTTGGCTTCCTTCTTCGGCGCCTTCACCGCTGCCGTCTTCGTCGGCTTTGCGCCACCCAGCAGGATCTCGGAGATTCGCACGGTGGTCAAAAGCTGGCGATGGCCGATCTTGCGGCGCGAATTCTGACGGCGGCGCTTCTTGAAAGCGATGACCGTGCGGTTCTTGCCCTGCTCGACGACTTCGGCCGTGACCAGAGCGCCATCGACGAACGGCGCGCCGAACGTGACGTTTTCGCCCTCGCCATGCGCGAGCACGTGGCCGATCTCGACGATATCGCCGACATTGGCTTCGACTTTTTCGATCTTCAGGAGATCGTTGGCGGCGACGCGATACTGCTTGCCGCCCGTTTTGATGACTGCGAACATTTTTTGCCTTTCGCTGTTCGGTCGGCCTTGATGAACCGCCTCTGGCGGTTCGGCCGTCTTTTTGTCAGTCTGCGGGTTCAAAAAACAAGCGGCGCGGAAGAACCCTCCACGCCGATTGCGCGCTGTCCCTAACCGAAGGTTGAGCGCGAGTCAAGGCAAACGGCCCGTTTCCCTGACCCTGGCGTACCGGCTGGCACCGCCTGTCGGGGACGGATGATCTCGATCCCGGCCGGACCCGGACGGCAAGCTGAATTTCCCCGCGGATTTGGCCTTGTAACCTGCCCGTTCAGCCGTTATCTAGTGCGCCGCGCCGGCAACGGCCGACCATGACCGCGGAGAGGTGGCAGAGTGGTCGAATGCACCGCACTCGAAATGCGGCATGGGTGCAAGCCCATCGGGGGTTCGAATCCCTCCCTCTCCGCCATCCTGCTTCGCTCTTCGAGCTTCGCAGGATTTGGTGCGCCGGTCGCGCGAAGCAGGATGCCCTCCGAAGCTTCAGCGTAGGAGGGCGGCGATCCCCAGACGTTCGATGAAGCGGCCCTTGCCAGCGTGGCGTTCCCGGATCGATTGAAGCCGGAGATGAAATTCCTCTGTCGCACCCTGTTTTTCTGCAAGCGCCAGAAGATCCGAAAGAAGAGCCACCGCCTTGTCATAGCCGGCGGGGTTGCGACGCGCGATTTCATCCTCGACATCCCTCCATACGTTTTCTTCCCCTCGGCGGAGAATGCCTTCAAGCCGAACTTGGCGGGCCTTCTCGGCCGCTTCCGCCTGAAGTCGCCGCTGCATCTCCGCCAATTCTGCCTCACGGTGCTCACGGGCAAGACGGATTTCACGTGCCCTGGCTTGCAATTCGGCCATTGTGCGTGGAACGGCGACCGCGGCCGGGGGCTGCAAGCGCGCCCGGACCATGGCTCGCAGTTCCGCCGACGCATGCGGCTCGCCATCGAAAACTCTCACCAGCAGGCCGGTTTTCTCGGCATCGGTCATCGCGGTGATTGTCCGTTGAACCATATCTGGCGAAGCGCCGTCCCGATCAGCGGCAGCACTTCGCTCCGTCGCTGCCTGGACAAGATCGTAGTCGATGCCGAAGAACCGGGCAAACGCTTCGAGCGCATCTGTCAACGGTCCGATGCCCGACATCGGTTCCGGCTCATTGGGCTCGATCGCCTCCATTTCGGCAGCCATCAGCCAAAGCAGATAGAAAAGCCGGAGGTCGCCTGAGAGCAGGTCCGCCCGAAGCGGTCCCATGGCTGTTAGCCAACGCTCGTCGTCGCCCCAATCCTCGAGCTCCAATTCGTCGCGGGAGATACTCAAAATGACGTTCTCGCCGACCATCCTGAGTGAGACGCCGTCGGTCCCCTCGAAAAAGGCGCAGAGACGCTTCCGGTCGACCAGCCGGGCCGGCAGCTTCATCATCAAGCGGCGTGAGCCCCAGTTCGCCAGGTAAAGATGAAGATCGAAACAGCGCTCCATGAGCTCGTCCGGATCGCCCTTGAAGTCACCCCATTCATAGAAATTGATGAAGCTGGTGGCCGTGATCCGCGCCCGTGTCGACAGATCCCGCAGGGCCGCGCGTTCCGCGACGCTGAGCGGTTGATCGATCGCCTGGAACTCGTAGTATTGATATTCGCTCATTGCCGCTCAGACCGGATGCCGGAGGACATCAGTTTCAACGATTCGCGGGGTCTCCGCGAGAGCTACATCAGCGTGGAGTCGACACCAGAGCATGATGCAGGCCAAGGGTGAAGGTGGGAGGCATTGAGGAACTCCGCGAGTTATTCAAAGGCGGCGGGTTGGATCACACGCAATCGCCGCACATGAGTGGATTTGTTTCGGCAGAAGGCTTCCCTGGGAGGTGAGGCGGCGAGGGCCGGCAAACGGATCGATTCCGACCCTCACCGCCATGCCGGCCGGGATCAGCCGGCTACTGGCGTGTTGAGAAGCTGCTGCTCCCAAAGATACGCGATGCCGCTGCCGCCGAAGTGCTGGATGAGAATCTCGGTCAGCTCCTCGACATGCTCGGTGCGCGCCCAATCGCGTTGCCATTCGCCAGCGAGCGCCATCACGGTCATCACGTTCGCGCCGGCCGCGATCATTCGCTGGATGGCGACTTCGTGAGACTCCTTCGAGATCCCGCCCGACGCGTCGGTGGTCACGGTCACGTCCCAGCCTTCGCCGGCTGCCTGGATCACAGGCATTGCGACGCAGACCTCGGTCCACAGGCCGGCGATGATCAGCTGCTTGCGGCCGGTCGCCTTGACGACGTTCACCACATTCTCGTCCTGCCAGGTGTTCACCCAGGTGCGATCGATGACTTCCTGGTCCGGAAATACGTCGGTGACCTGCTTGAAGAGCAGTCCACCGCGCGCCGCGATCACGCTGGTGAGAATGGTCGGAACATTGAAGGCTTTTGCCAGCTTCGCCAGCGCGGTCGTGTTGTTCACCACCATGTGCGGATCGTGGCTGTTCAGGTTTGCGAGCTGATAAGGTTGGTGATCGATCAGAACGAGGACCGAGTCTTCGGGGCGAAGAAGCGAATCGAGGCCGTTACGATGGTTCATCAAGACTTCCTTTCTCTGCCGCCATGGACGGCAATAGGTTCACAGGAGACATGCGCCGGCGGGCGACGTTGCCTGGCCGCAATTTGCTGTTCCTCTTGGTGATGCGGTAGTGTCACATTCAGGCAAGCTGTGTCGCGAAATGAGGAACGCTGGATGGACATCGAAGACCTGCAGACATTCGTCGCAGTGGCCGATGCAGGGGGCGTATCGGCCGCCGCACGCCGGCTCGGCGTCTCCAAGTCAATCGTCAGCCGGCGGCTCTTCAGGATCGAAGCCGAGCTTGGCGTCCAGCTCCTTGCACGAACAACCCGCGGCGCGGCACTCACGGAAGCGGGAATCACGTTCAGGGACCATGCGGCCCGAGCCAGCGCCGAGATCGATACCGCCAGGGAAACAATCCTCCCCACCGGCGAGCTGCGCGGCCGTATGAGGGTCGCAATGCCGCTTACTTTCGGGGCGACCCACTTCGCCCCCGTGCTTGCGGAAATGGCGCGTCTGCATCCAAGACTTCACATCCATACTTCCTACAGCGATCGCTTCGTCGATCTCATCGCGGAGGGTTTCGATTGTGCGATCCGCAGCGCCTATCTTCAGGACTCCAACCTGATCGCGAAACGCGTTGGGCCGATCCATGGAAAGCTTGTCGCAAGCCCGGATTATATCGAGCTACACGGATCACCCGAGACCCCGGATGAACTCATCGCCCATCAGGCGCTGATGCAGGGAACGGAAGGCTGGCAGTTCATGGATGGCGGCAGGATTGTCACGGTTCAGCCGCAGGGCAGGTTCAAGGCCGACAGCGCCACCGCGCTTGCCGCGGCGGCGGCGGCAGGTCTCGGCATCGCCTGGCTCCCCGATTGCATCACATATGACTATGTGGCCTCGGGCGCGCTGGTCCCGATCATGACGCGCTATCCGGTACCGCCGGGGGCCGCGTATGTCGTCCGCCCGCCGGGTCAGCATCCCACGCGGAAGGTGCGGGTGCTCACCGAAATGCTGACTGAGTATTTCAAACGGAATCCGGATCTTTGGGGTCTCGACAGCTAGGGAAGGCTATGGAGAGGGATAGCGTAGCTATAGTTCTCCGTTCATCGTTCTCGGCCGCCATTGCCACAGCGTCGCCTCGGGGCCACCTCAAAGATGGCCCAGGGCCTGCAGGATGAGAACGCTCGAAAGAACGAGCAGGGCAAGACCATAGGATCGATCGATCCACACGGCCTTGGGGCCGGCCAGGAGCTTGACCGCCCGCGAGCCAAGGGTCGCGTAGAGCATCAGTACTAAGACATCCGCCACCGCGATGATGATGGCCAGAACGGCATATTGCATCGCAATCGGCTCGTTGGTGTCGACAAAGGGTGGCAGGATGGCGGGGAAAAACAGCCATGCCTCGGGGTTGGTGACCGCCACCACAAAGCAACGCAGCATGAGGGCCTTGGTCGACTGGGTCTTTTGGAGAATGCCGGGATCGATTGCAGGTCGGGACGCGCCGGAGAGGCGGAGCGTGCGGACCGCGACGAAAAGCAGATAGCCGGCGCCAACCATCCTGAGCGCGGAGAGATAGAGTTCCGAGGCCAGCAGAAGCGCGCCGAAGCCGAGCCCAACCATGCAGATGAGGACGAAGTCGGAAAGCACCACGCCGGCCATGGCAATGAAGGCGTTCCTGACGCCGTAACGTGAGCCGTTGGTGATGGCCAGCACGACATCCGGCCCTGGAACCGCCATGCCGAGCACTGATACGAAGGCGACCGTCACGAGCGGCATGTTCTCCATGCGGCTGTGTAGAGTGCCCGGTACCGGTCTTCCGTAACCGATTTCACATAGTCGCCGCTTGCGTGGCGATCACGCAAAATGGCGTGGCGCTTGTCACTGACGCGGATTTGCTGCCGTCGCTCGATCAATCCCGCACTAAAATCCGACGACAATCCAAGGATTGGTCTCGTATCCGAGGCGCGGTTTTTCCGGCGTTGCTGCATCCGACAATTTGGCCGTACCAGTCAAACTGCAGTCCAGCTCCGGCACCGGCTTCTTGGCCGAATGCTTGGCAGAGCACAGGGCCGCGGCGTCACTGACCACCACCTTTTTCTCCTTGGCCGCAGCGACACCAGTCGCAGCGATTACAATCGCAACGCAAAATATAGCCACTCGCATCGTACTTCCCCATGGTTGCGCATCCCCAAGATGCTGGGGCATGACGTTACGTCACTTTTATATTAGCGCAAGTGAATATTGTGGCTGCCAGCGATAACCGTCGACACCGCCGCTTGCCCTCTCGACCGCCGTCCTGCTTTTGTTGGTCCTGGCTCTGCCAGCGAGCAGTCCGTGATCACGCCATAACGCTCGCCCTTTGAATCCGTCATGTCTGCAGGCGCGGCGGATCTGATTGTCCGCTTGGCCGGCGCCAAAACCCCATGGCTCCCACCCCTTGGCACCGGCCGCCTTTCTCCAGTCCGCCGGCTGTCTGCGACGCATTGCCGGCCACCGCCCCATTAACGACCTTCATGGATTTAGGTCCTAAAGGCCAAGCTGGGGGTTTAGCTTGCATGGAAAATCGCCAGCACAGATTCTACTGTCACATTGAATGCGACGGTTCGTGGAGGGTTGGGATTGCGCCGCCAATCGGGCGGCACGGTTAGGCGGTGGCGACCTTCTCGGATGCACTGCCCAAAGGGCCGAAGCTTCCGAACACGTCCTGACGAGAATTTACGAGGGCGGACTTGATGCAGTCGCTATCCGCATCGCCGGGGTTGTCAGACCTTCCAGTTCGGCGTGATCGATTTGCTAGACTCACGGCGATGGCGGCCTGTCGGTATAGATTTAATGCCGGCACGGTGAGGTCCTCAGGCCGACCCATCGGACTGGTGCGCCGCGATTGCCGCGAGAAAAGCCTGGCCGAACTCCTTGAGCTTCGCCGCCCCCACGCCATTCACTTCGGCGAAGGCGTGGAGATCGCGCGGGCAACGTTCGGCCATGTCGATCAGCGTGCGATCGGAAAACACCACATAGGCCGGCACCTGGCGTTCTTTCGCCAACCGCAGCCGCACGGATTTGAGCGTGGCAAGCAACGAAGCATCGACGCCTTCGGCTCCCGAAGCCTCGGCCGCTCGCATCTTGCGCAAGGCTCGGACGCGCACCTCGACGCGGTAGTGGAACGCCACCTCGCCCCGGCCGAGCGCATGACCCTTCTCGGCGATGGCGAGGCCGCCATGGCCGCTCGGGTCCGGTTCCAGGAAACCGCCAGCGACAAGCTGGCGGATCAGCGACATCCAGAAATCCTTCTTGTGCGCCACACCGCTGCCGAAGCTGGCAAGCCTCTCATGACCCCTGGCCAGCACCTTCTCGGTTTCATGTCCGGTCAGGATGTCGATGACATGGGCGGCGCCGAAGCGTTCGCCGCTCTGCGCGACCGTGGCCAGGATGATGCGCGCCTCGGCGGCGCCATCGGCGCGCGGCACCTGGTCGAGGCAATTGTCGCAATTGCCGCAAGGCTGGGCTTCCTCGCCGAAATAGCCGAGCAGCACCTGGCGGCGGCATTGCGCCGTCTCGCAATAGCCGATCAGCGTGTCGAGCCGGCGATGCGAGCGCCTCTTGTGCTCGGGCGACGCATCCTCGTCGTCGATGAACAGCCGGCGCATGCGGATGTCGCCAAGGCCGAACAGCATATGCGCCTCGGCCTCCCGCCCGTCGCGGCCGGCGCGGCCGATCTCCTGATAATAGGCTTCGAGGCTGCCCGGCATATCGGTGTGGAAGACATAGGCGACATCCGGCTTGTCGATGCCCATGCCGAAGGCGATGGTCGCCACCATGACGACGCCCGAGAGCGTCATGAAGGCGTTTTGGTTCGCCTCGCGCGCGTCCTTGCTCATGCCGGCATGATAGGCGAGCGCGGTGACGCCGTTCTTCTCAAGGAAGGCCGCCATCTCCTCCGTCTTCTTGCGCGACAGGCAATAGACGATGCCGCTGCGGCCGGGATGCCGCTCGATGAAGTTGAGCAGCTGGCGCTTGCTGTCCTGCTTGGCCGCGATGGCGAGCTAGATGTTGGGCCGGTCGAAACCCAGCACTAGCGTTTCGACACGCTCGGCGAACAGCCGGACGGCGATGTCGGTGCGCGTGCTCTCATCCGCAGTCGCCGTCACGGCGATGATCGGCACTTTCGCAAAAATGCCGCGCAGCCGCGACAAATCCTCATATTCGCGCCGGAACGCCGGGCCCCATTGCGAAATGCAATGCGCCTCGTCGATCGCGATCAGGCTGACATCGAGCCGCGAGAGCGCCTCGGTCATGCGCTCGGTCATCAGCCGCTCCGGCGCCAGGTAAAGCAGCCGCGTCTGGCCAGAAGCCACGCGGCGCCAGGCCGCGACATTGGCGTCGCGGTCGAGCGAGGAATTGATCGTGTCGGCGGCGACGCCTGCCAGCCGCAAGGCTGCGACCTGATCCTGCATCAGCGCCACCAGCGGCGAAACGACGATGGTGAGCCCGCCCAGGACCAGCGCCGGCACCTGGTAGCAAAGCGACTTGCCGGCCCCTGTCGGCATGACGGCCAGCACATGGCGCCCGCCCAGCAGCGCGTCCATGACATCGGCCTGGCCGGGCCGGAAATCGTCGAAGCCGAACACGTCCTTCAGGACACGCCGCTTGGGATCCTCGGCCCGCATGCTCGCTGCCTGTGCCGGCATCAGGCGGACACCGGGCGGGGAGCGATTTTTCGGGGATTGGAGAGGATGTGGAAACTGGTCAAGATGCTCTCCTTTCGATGCCCTGGAGTAGCGCAGCCGTCAGGCAACCACAACGCCCCTTCGCAGGAACCCGCGAGACCGCATGGCTGAGAAGCCGGCCTCGCCTTGTTTACAAGGGACGGAGACAGTCCGTGGAAAGCCGCCATAAGCCGTCATGACGTGCAAGGTTCGCGTTGCCCGGGAAAGCGATGCCGCCGACATCAGCGCGGTGATCTTGCGCTCTTTGCGGGAGAGCAATGCCAGGGATTATTCGCCTGGGATCATCGCGCGAGTGGAGCCGAGCTTCAGCCCGTCCGCCGTGCTGGAATTGATGGGCAAGCGTGACGTCTTTGTCGCCATGATCGCCAGCCGCATCGTCGGAACCGCCAGCCTCGATGGAGAGGTGATCAGAACTGTGTTCGTCGCTCCCGATGTCCAGGGACAAGGCGTTGGCAGGTGACTGATGGCCGAGATCGAACTGGCCCACGAAAAGGCGGGGTGAAAGTGCTGACCGTCCCTTCGTCCCTTACGGCCGAAGCCTTCTACGCCAGGCTGGGCTTCAGGGCCGTGCGCGACAGCTACCACGGCGAAGAGCGCACCATTATCATGCAACGCGCGCACACATAGGCCTGCAACGACAATTGCCTTGCGATGATAGTTTGCAGGCCGCCCGCAGCCGCTGGCATCATTCCCGGCTGCCGCCTTGCTCCAGCTCTTCATAGAAGCGCCGAGCCGCCTTTTCCTTCTTCAACCGATAAGCCTCGGATCGGCGATCGAACTCGGCATTGAGGGCTTTCGAGAACTGCAGCATGCAGAAGCAATAAGCGGTGAGTGCCGCCAGCAGCAGAATAAGCAGCCCGAACGCCATTTGGCCATATGCGACGACAGCTATTCCAAGCACTCCCTCGAGCAGGGTCGCGAGGCCAGCCATCGCTGCAAGGAAAATTTTCGCGGGTCGCGATCCCTTCAGGAAGTAGTACGCGCCGATGACATAGGCCAGACTCGAGATGGCGCTGACGATATTCGGTGACTGCCCAAACATCAGCAGAGCGATTGAGGAGATAATCCCGATCGCACCCGTCACAAAGAAAATGACGGCCACCGCCAGCATGTGATGTTTTGCGTTCATATCCGCCCCCTGGTCTGTCCGCAATCTTTGTCCGTTGCGCGCCCATGCAGCATATCGACTGAGGCGTCGTCCAAACGACTCATCTGCAGCTCATGGTAACCTCGCTTGTTCTCGCATAGGATGCATTAGATTGTATCTGCACGCAAGAGCTTCAGAGTTGTCCCCAGCAACGATCAGTCACGAACACCTTCCCCTGCGACACCTGCACCCCGCTGGATTCCTTCACGCGCTAGGATGTAAGCTTGGTCAGGCGAGCCAGGGAGGGCACGATGCTGCAGGTGAGACAGGACATCCTCGGCGAGCGGTTCCAGCTGCAGCGTGCCGCCTTCGAGAAGCAGCCCTTTCCCGACATCGACGTCCGCAAGGACCGCCTGAAACGCCTGCTGGCGCTGACCGAGCGGCATGAGGCCGACATCTGCGCGGCGATCGACATCGACTTTGGCGGCCGCTCGACGCATGAGACGCGCCTTGCCGAACTGTTTGTCGTGCGTGCCGGTATCCGCCACGCCCTGTCCCACCTGAAAGGCTGGATGCGGGAGCGCCGTGTCGCCACCACCTTGCCGTTCCTGCCGGGCAAGAACCGCCTCGTTGCGCAGCCGCTCGGTGTCGTCGGCATCGTCTCGCCCTGGAATTATCCTTTTCAACTTGCCGTCGCGCCAGTGACGGCAGCCCTTGCCGCCGGCAACCGCGTGCTCGTCAAGCCGTCTGAACTGACGCCTGCTTTCTCGGGGCTGCTCGCCAAACTCGCCGGCGAGCATTTCGCACCCGATGAGCTCAGCGTCATCACCGGCGATGCCGAAATGGGCAAGGCATTCGTGTCGATGCCGTTCGATCATCTGCTGTTCACCGGCTCGACCGCGGTCGGCCGCCAGGTCGCGATCGCCGCGGCCGCCAACCTGACACCGGTCACGCTCGAACTCGGCGGCAAGTCGCCGGCGATCTTCGATCCGTCCTGCGATCTCGACGCGGCGGCGTCCAGCATCGCCTACGGCAAGCTGTTGAATGCCGGACAGACCTGCATCGCGCCGGACTATCTGCTGGTGCCCAAGGGACAGGCAAGCACGGTCGCCGCCAAGCTCGCAACGGCGATCGCGCGGCTCTACCCCTCCTTGCGCGACAATCCCGACTATACCGCCATCATCAGCGACCGGCACTACCAGCGTCTGCGCGACATGATCGCCGAGGCCCGCGATGCCGGCGCCGATGTCACCGAAATCAACCCGGCCGGCGAAGATCTCGGCACCACCAGCCGCAAGCTCCTGCCGACACTGGTCAGCAATACCAGCCCGGACCTGCGGCTGATGCGCGAGGAGATCTTCGGGCCGGTGCTGCCGATCGTCGAATACGCCACCATCGACGAGGCGATCGACCATGTGAACCGGGCCGACCGCCCGTTGGCGCTCTACTGGTTCGGGCGCGACAGCGGCAACCGCCAGCGCATCCTGCACGAAACCGTCGCCGGCGGTGTCACCATCAACGACTGCATGCTGCATCTGGTGCAGGAGAACCAGCCCTTCGGCGGTGTCGGCGCCAGCGGCATGGGTGCTTATCACGGGCAATGGGGTTTCCGCACCTTCAGCAAGGAGAAACCGGTCTTCCTGCAGTCGCGCCTGAGCGCGGGCGCCCTGCTGCGCCCGCCCTACGGCAAGACGTTCGAACGACTTTTCGCCCTGCTTCGGCGGATCACCTGATCAAACGCCGTGATCTCCGCGCATTAAGTTTATATTCACCATCATTCGGCAGGTTCCCAATCCTGCGGTGATGTCTTGAGTACCGCGGCGCCACAAGCGCCCAGGCAACAAACCCGCGCTCCTTGGGGCGCGGGTTTTCATTTTTGAAAAACCGTCGCCAAGCCGGCCCGCTTCCGCCGCTGGCGGTCTCGAGGATTTCTGTCCTGCCATCGATGATCGCCTCGAAACGGCCTAAGGCGAAGCGGATTCTAAGGCAAGACCCGCACGGCGGCCGGTCCGTTCTCGCCATTTTCCTGGTGTGATCCCGGTGACGCGTTTGAAGGCGCGACTGAATGCGGCCTCGGATTGATACCCCACGCCGGCAGCGATACTTGCGAGACTTTCATGGCCGAAACGCAGGCGCTCGCCAGCCAGTTGAATCCTCCAACCCGTCAGGTATTCGATCGGCGGGCGGCCGAGCAGCGCGTTGAACCGCTCCGCAACGATCGTGCGCGATGAGCCAACCTTGTCGGCAATCTGACCGACGGTCCAATGGCGCGCTGGATCGGCGTGGAGAAGCTGCAACGTCCTTCCGACAATCGGATCGTTCAGCGCGGCGAACCAACCCTTTGAGCCGGGTGGAAGCCGGGCAACATGGCGCCTCAGCAGTTCGACGAACAGAAGCTCCATGAGTCTTCCAAGCATCGCCTGTGAACCCGGCGCCGCCGCCTCGACATGCAAATCGATTTCCCGCACCGTCGAAGCGATCAGGGCGCCTACCTTGTTCTCCGACACCTTCTCTACGATGAGCGCCGGAAGTGTGCGGAACACCGGCGCGAACAGGAATTCCGAAGACTCGAGGAAGCCGCAGATCATGCGCAATTCGTCACCGCCGCCGCCGTAGTTGACGGTCCACATTCCTTCGATCCGGCCAGGCTGCACAATTTCTCCGGCCGCAGCCATCACCAGCGGCTCACCCTTCCAAAACCTGTGATGGCCAGCGAATGGCAGGAACAGCAGATCGCCAGCAGTGACTTCTCGCCGCTCGCCATTTGCGGCCTCGAAAGTGCAGTTGCCCGCTACGATGAAATGGAAAATGCTTATGTGGCGCAGGCAGGCCATGGGGCTGACCGGGTCATAGTATTTCGGGGCCACGACGCCGAACGGCGCGCTGAAGCAGGCGTTCAGAAAGACGGAGCCGGTCAGCCTTACGGCTTTCAGCATTTCCGACAGCAGATCCGGCCCATGGTCCGGCGTCCCTGTATGTAAATCCGATGTTGCAGTCATTGCTGAACCTGAAGTCTGGCGGCTACACCTCCAGAACGCTGCAGCTCGACAGATTAATCCCGCATCACCCGATGCGCGATCTTATCAACCTCCAGCTTGGCAAAAAAGACTTTCTGCAAACCAATGGAGACACCAGGATGTTGAAATTAGCCTGCACACTTGCACTTCTGCTGGCTGGAACAGCGCCCCTGCTTGCTGATGATATGCCTATGAATGCCGACGGCATCAAATGGGGTCCTGCTCCTGCCGTCCTTCCAGCTGGCGCACAGTTCGCGGTTGTTGCCGGCGATCCGTCAAAGGACGGCATCTATGTGCTGCGGCTGAAGATGCCCGCAGGCTACAAAATTCCCGCGCACAACCACCCTACCTCGGAATATGTGACGGTGATTTCCGGCAACTTTCATATCGGAATGGGTGACAGG
Organism: Mesorhizobium sp. WSM1386; assembly: GCF_055901595.1. NCBI lineage: Bacteria > Pseudomonadati > Pseudomonadota > Alphaproteobacteria > Hyphomicrobiales > Phyllobacteriaceae > Mesorhizobium > Mesorhizobium sp. WSM1386. Next base: position 1,191,936 of record NZ_CM148373.1, on the reverse strand, counting down.
CTCGATGAGGCGAACGGCATCGAACTGACGGATGGCGGTTTCGGCGTTGCCCCGGCTGGAATGAACCACTTCGCTTGGACGACGAGCGATACGATTGTCCAGGTTCATGGCGAGGGGCCCTTCGCGATCACCTACGTCAACCCGGCGGAAGATCCGAGTAAGAAGTGACGATTCACCGGCCACTTCCATCAATGGCGGGCCCGCGCCTCTCCGGAGGGGTGCGGGCTTTTCCTTTGCGAGATGTGCTGGAGCAAAGCGGCGCGGGCGCCTTTGGCACGTATTGATTCCGCTCGATCAGGCGAGGAAATCGGCCCTGTGCGGCGTGAAGCTGTCGACCAGCCGCCCTGCTTCCAGTGCCTTGACGCCGTGCATCAGACCGGATGGCACGATGAAACTGCCACCGACCTCGACGATCTCGGTTTGGCCATCTATCGTCACCTCGAAGCGACCTTCGGCGACATAGCTTGCCTGGACATGCGGGTGCGAATGCAGGGCGCCGACACCGCCTTTGTCGAAGCCGAACTCAACCAACATCAGCTCGTTGGTATGGAGCAGAACGCGTCGCCTGTTGCCATCCGGCGTCGGCGCCCACGCAGCTTCGCCGGCATGGGCGAAAATCTTCGGATTGGTCATCGTTGTCTCCTCAGAGCTCTATCGCGCCAGCCAGCCGCCATCCACCGGCACCACCGCGCCATGCATGTAGTTCGATGCCGGTGCCAGCAGGAAGACGGTGGCGTCGCCGATGTCTCCCGGTTCGCCCCAGCGGCCGGCCGGGATGCGCCCCAGTATGGCGGCGCTGCGGTCGGCGTCGGCGCGCAGCGCATGCGTGTTGTTGGTCTCGATATAGCCCGGCGCGATGGCGTTGACGTTGATGCCCTTCGACGCCCACTCGCAGGCAAGCAGCCGGGTGATGCCGAGCACGCCATGTTTAGAGGCCGTGTAGGACGCGACGCGGATGCCGCCCTGGAAACTCAGCACCGAGGCGATGTTGACGATCCTGCCCCGGCGCCCGTTGGCAAGGACACCCCGGGCGAAGGACTGGCAAAGCAGGAAGGCGGTCTTCAAATTGACGTCCATGACGTCGTCCCAATCGCTTTCGCTGAGATCGACGGCGTCGGCGCGCCGGATGATGCCGGCATTGTTGACCAGCCCGTCGAGCGGCCCGTTTTCTTCCCAGACCCGGTCCAGCAATGGCCCTGCCGCCGCCGTGTCGGCGAGATCCGCCTTCACAGCTTCGAACTGTCCGCCAAGGGCGGCGATCCTGCCTGCCGTATCGTCCATCGACGAGCGGCCGACGCCGACCACCGCGCCGCCGGCACGAGCAATCGAGATGGCGATGCCCTGGCCGATGCCGGTGTTGGCGCCGGTGACCGCGATGCGCTTGCCGGCCAGGCTGAAGGCGGAATCGCTCACCGCAAATCGTCCATCGCCACCAGGTCGACGTCGGTATAGTCGACGTTGTCGCCGGCCATCGCCCAGATGAAGGCGTAGTTGGAGGTTCCGGCGCCCGAGTGGATCGACCAGCCTGGCGACAGCACCGCCTCCTCGTTGCGCATGACGATGTGGCGTGTCTCGTCCGGCTCGCCCATGAAGTGGAAGACCCGCGCCGTCTCCGGCAGGTCGAAATAGAGATAGGCCTCCATGCGCCGGTCATGGACATGGCACGGCATGGTGTTCCAGATCGAGCCCGGCGCAAGCTGCGTCATGCCGACGACGAGCTGGCAGGTCTTTGTTCCCTCGGCATGGATGAACTGGAAGATCGAGCGCTCGTTGCAGGCCTCCTTGCTGCCGAGATCGAGCCGCTTGGCGTCGCCGAGGCGGATCAGCCGGCTGGGATGGGCCTGGTGCGCCGGCGCGCTGAGCAGATAGAATTTAGCCGGAGCGTCCTTGTCGGCAGAGGCGAACGACACGTCGTTGCTGCCCATGCCGAGATAAAGCATGTCGCGCGTTTGCAATTCGAAGGATTGGCCGCCTGCTTTCACGCTGCCGGCACCGCCGATGTTGACGACGATCAGCTCGCGGCGGTCGAGAAAGTTTTTCGTCCCGGTCGGCTTGATCGCTTCCAGCGGCAGCGGCGCCACCACCGGCACGGCGCCGCCGACGATCATGCGGTCGTAATGGGTGTAGGTCAGGCTGACCCGGCCAGGCCGGAACAGGTCTTCGATGTGGAAATTGTGGCGCAGCTCATCGGTTCCCATCGTCGCGGCGGCGGCCGGATCGATTGCGAAGCGCGAGGTGAAGTCGGTATGGCTCTGGCTCATGACTGTCCTGATTTGCAATGGATCACTCGCCGGCGGCCCTGACCGTATCGGCATAAAAAGCCTGCCTGGCGTGCAGGCGCTCGCGGTAGCGCTGCTGGCTGGCGGTGAGGTGCTTGCGCATCGCCTCGCGCGCGGCTTCGGCGTCGCCTGAGGTGATCGCATTCAGGATCACCAGATGCTCGCGCTGCAGCCCGCGCTGGTAAGAGTCGGACTGCGCCAGTTCGGTCGACCAGGGCGAGGTCACGTCGCACGGAATGGCGCGCCGGCCGAGCACGTCGAGCATCTCGACATAGAACGGATTGTTGGTGGCGCTGGCGATGGCGCGGTGGAAGGCAAGGTCGGCCGGCCCGGTCGGCTCGCTGGCGAGCAGCAGCCGCTCGAACTCGAAGAAGGCCTCCTGGATCGCCGCCTCCTGTGCGGCGTTGCGGCGAATGGCGGCAAGCCCGGCCGATTCGATTTCGATCGCCAGGCGCACCTCAAGCACGTTGAGGGCGATGGAATCCTTGGCTCCCATGTCGGCGGCGAGCGCCCCGAACATCGTCGAGATATGCTCGGTGACGAAGACGCCGGCGCCCTGGCGCGGCTCGACAAGGCCATCGGCGGCAAGCTTGGCCAGAGCCTCGCGGATGACCGTGCGGCTGACGCCGAAGGTCTCGGTCAGCTGCCCTTCGGTCGGCAATTTGTGGCCGGGCAGGATCTCCCCCGCCTGCAACTGCTTGCGGATCGCCGCGATGACGGTCTCTGACAGTTTTGGTCTTCTTTCGACCCTGAGGTCGGCGACGGTATCGGACACGTGACCTCCTAATGGAACGGACCCGTTGGTGGAAAAGGCCCCCTAGTGGAAAAGGCCCCCCTAGTGGAAAAGGCTGGGCAGCCACAATGAGATTTCCGGAATGTAGGTGACCAGCATCAACACGGCGAAGGCTGCCCCGTAGAAGGGCCAGATCGAGCGCATCGCCGTCCAGATCGGAATGCGGCCGATGGCGCAACTGACGAACAGCACCGCGCCGACCGGTGGCGTGCACAAGCCAATGCCGAGATTGAGGATCAGGATGACGCCGAAATGCACGGGGTCGACGCCATAGGCCATGACAACCGGCAGGAAGATCGGCGTGGTGATGATGATCAGCGGCGACATGTCCATGAACGTGCCGAGGATCAGGAGTACCACATTGATCAGCAGCAGGATGACCAGCTTGTTGTCGGACACCGACTGCAGGAAGGCGACCAGCGCCGCCGGCACCCTGAGATAGGCGAGCAGCCAGCCGAAGGCCGCGGCGCAGCCGATGATCATCAGCACCATCGCCGTGGTGCGCACCGCGGCGCTGGTGGCGGCGACGAAGTCGTTCCAGCTCATCGAACGGTAGATGATGAGCGTCACCAGGAAGGCGTAGACGATGGCGATGCAGGAACTTTCCGTGGCAGTGAAGATGCCGGAGCGCACGCCGCCGAAGATGATGCCGATCAGGACGAGGCCGGGAATGGCGGCGACGAGCAATTGCAGGGCCCGGCCGAAGCCGGCGAACGGCTCGGTCGGGTAGCCGCGGCGGCTCGCGACCCAGTAGGCGGTGACCATCAGCGACAGCGCCAGCAGCAGGCCAGGTATGACGCCAGCGGTGAAAAGGTCGGCGATCGAGATCCGGCCCCCGGCTGAAATCGAATAGATGATCATGTTGTGCGAGGGCGGAATCAGCAGCGCGATGATGGCGCCGACCGAGGTGATGTTGACGGCATAGTCGATGCCGTAGCCGCGCGCCTTCATCTGCGGGATCATCAGCCCGCCGACCGCCGATGCATCGGCCACCGCCGAGCCGGAAATGCCGCCGAACATGGTCGAAGCGGCGATGTTGACCTGGCCCAGGCCGCCACGCAAATGGCCGACCAGCGAGCCGGCCAACGCCACGAGCCTGGCGGCGATGCCGCCGCGCACCATCAGGTCGCCGGCGAAGATGAAGAACGGGATCGCCATCAGCGAAAACACGCTGACACCGGAGTTGAGGCGCTGGAACACCACCAGCGGCGGCAGGCCCAGCACCAGTACGGTGGCGAAGCTGGCGACACCGAGGCAGAACGCGATCGGCGTGCCGATGACGAGCAGGAAGACGAAGGTGCCGAACAGGACCGTCAGGGCCATCTAGAGATCCTCCTCGCCCGTGGCGTATTGGTCGGCATCGACGGGCAGGCCGGCAAAGCGCCCAGCCAGCCGCTCCAGGGAGAACAAGCAGACAAGTGCGCCGCCCAGGACGACCGGCAGGAAGCTGACGCCACCCGGGAGATCGAGCGACGGCATCACCGTGTTCCAGGTCAGCCTGGCGAGCTGGACGCCATAGACGATCATGCCGAAGCCGAATGCGAGCACGACGACGTCCGAAATGCTGCGCAGCACCGCCTTGGCCGAAGGCGGCAGAAAATAGAGCAGCACGTCAAAACCCAGATGCGTGCGCTCGCGAACGCCGACGGCCGCGCCGAGGAAGATGAACCAGCCCATCAACAGCACCGCTGAGGATTCGGTCCAGCTTGGCGAACTGTTCAGGATATAGCGCGAGAAGACCTGCCAGAAGATGATCACCGTCATCAGGGTCAGTCCGGCGCCGCTGACCCACAGTGCGAGCCTCGACAGCTGTGCCAACAGCCGTTCGGTGCCCAGCCAGAACGCCTTCAAGCCACCCTCGCTCGACGGCGGCGCGGAAGTCCGCGCCGCGCCCGGTCCGCCGGCTTCCATTATTTCGTCGCCTGGATGCGGGTGGCGAGGTCCTTCAGTGCCGGCGTCGACAGATACTTGTCATAGACCGGCTTCATCGCGTCGATCAGCGGCTGCTTGTCGATCTCGCTGACCTTGACGCCGGCTGCTTCGACGATGTCCCGCGACTTCTTTTCCTGCGCGTCCCACAACTCGCGCATCTTGACGACGCTGTCCTTGGCCGCCTGGCGCACGATCGCCTGATCCTCCGGCGATAGCTTGTCCCAACTTGCCTTGGCCATCACCAGCACTTCCGGGACGATCTGGTGCTGGTCCATCGTATAGTGCTTGGCGACCTCGTAGTGCTTGGCGGATTCGAAGCTCGGCCAGTTGTTCTCGGCGCCGTCGATGACGCCTGTCTGCAAGGCCGAATAGACCTCGCCATAAGCCATCGGCGTGGCGTTGGCGCCCAGCGCATTGACCATGTCGACGAACACGTCCGACTGGATGACGCGGAACTTCATGCCCTTCATGTCGGCCATCGAGGCGATGTCCTTCTTGGTGTTGTAGAAGGACCGCGCGCCGGAATCGTAGAAGGCCAGGCCGACGAGGTCATGCGCCTCGAACGCCTTGAGGATCTCGTCGCCGATCGGCCCGTCCATGACATGGCGCATGTGGTCGACCGAACGGAAGATGTAAGGCAGCGACGGCACCGCCGTCTCCGGCACGATGCCGTTGAACGGTCCCATCGAGACGCGGTTGAGGTCGATGACGCCGGTCTGCGTCTGCTCGATCGTGTCCTTCTCCTCGCCGAGCTGCGCCGAATGATACACCTCGACCGAATAGCGGCCGTCGGTGCGCTGCTTGATCAGCTCGCCCATGTATTTCACCGCCTCGACGGTCGGATAGCCGTCGGGGTGCGTGTCGGCCGAGCGCAGCACGGTTTCGGCGTTGGCAATGCCTATCAGCAGTGAGCCGAAGGCGAATGTGACCGCTGTTAATTTCGAAAAATGCAACATGACTTCCTCCCTTTAGAATCAAGGCGCCCGGCTCAGAGCCGGTACGCCTTCTTGGCAAGCGTGTAGGTAAGCTCCTTGGCCAGCTCATGCGCCTCGTCCTCGCGCAGCCGGTGCTCGGCGACGAGGCGCGCCAGGAACGCGCAGTCGACCCGACGCGCCAGATCGTGGCGGGCGGGTATAGATGGAAAGGCGCGGGTGTCGTCGTTGAAGCCGACGGTGTTGTAGAAGCCGGCTGTCTCCGTCGTCATCTCGCGGAAGCGGCGCATGCCTTCCGGGCTGTCGTGGAACCACCAGGCCGGCCCGAGCTTCAGCGCCGGATAGACGCCGGCAAGCGGCGCCAGTTCGCGCGCGTAGCTGGTCTCGTCGAGCGTGAAGAGGATGATTGTCAGGTCGCGCTCCAGCCCGACGCAGTCGAGCAGCGGCTTCAGCGCCGTCACGTAGTCGGTCCGGGTCGGGATATCGAAGCCCTTGTCGCGGCCGAATTTCCGGAAAATGTCGGGCGAATGATTGCGCCAGGATCCGGGATGGATTTGCATCACCAGCCCGTCGTCCCGGCTCATCTTGGCCATCTCGGTCAGCATCTGGGCACGGAACAGTTTTCGCTCGCGCTCGTCGTCGGAGCCGCGGCGGATGCGGCTGAACAGCTCCTGCGCCGCCGCGTCGGAAAGATTTGCGGTATCGGCCGTCGGATGGCCATGATCGGACGAGGTCGCGCCAAAGCTTTTGAAGAAGGCGCGCCGCTGCCGATGCGCGTCGAGATAGCCGGCCCATGTTCCGGTGTCGCAACCGGTGATCTCGCCGAGCCGGTCGAGATTGGCCGAGAACCCCTCGAAATCGGGATCGACGACCGCATCCGGCCGGTAGGCGGTGACGATACGGCCTTCCCAGCCGCTGTCGCGGATCATCTGGTGCCATTTGAGATCGTCGAGCGCGCCTTCGGTCGTCGCGATGACCTCGATGTTGAAGCGCTCGAACAAAGCGCGCGGACGAAAATTCTCCCACTGCAGCACGGTCGCGATGGTGTCGTAGTGGCGGTCGGCCGTCTCCGCGCTCAATGGCTCTTCGATGCCGAACAGATCCGCCAGCACATGGTCGAACCACAGCCGCGTCGGCGTGCCGCGAAACAGATGATAGTGCCCGGCAAAGCGCCGCCATATCGTCCTGCCGTCGGTTTCCACCGGCCCGCCGTCGAGGGTCGGCACGCCGAGATCCTCCAGCCGCACGCCCTGGCTGCACAGCATGCGGAAGATGTAGTGGTCGGGCACGATGAGCAGTTGCGCCGGATCCGGGAACGGCTCGTTCAGCGCATACCAGCGCGGATCGGTGTGGCCGTGCGGGCTGATGAGCGGCAGGTCCTTGATCCCGGCATAGAGATCGCGGGCGATCGAGCGCGGATGCGCCTCGGCGGGAAACAGCAAATCCGCATTGGTCAGTGCCACGATTATCCTCCCAAGGCTGCTATCGGTAGGGTTGGCAAGAAATAATGTCAACATACAAAAATTGGATTGTTGTATGATGACTTTTGAAGCCATTGTGTGGCAAGAGATCGGGTGTTACGCCGCTCGCCGACCCCATGCCGAGGCCATCCATGCCATCCGACCAGACCAGCCGCGCCGCGACGACCAAACGCCTCTCCGCCACAACGGTACAAGCGCTACCGGCCCCGGTCGCGACACCCTCTTATGATCGCGGCCGCATCGCGCCTGGCATTGTGCATCTTGGCGTCGGCGCTTTCCATCGCGCCCATCAGGCAGCCTATGTCGACGACTGCCTGACGGCGGGCGAGACGGACTGGGGCATAGTCGGCGTTTCCTTGCGCAGCCCCGACACGCGCGATGCGCTGGCGCCGCAGGACGGGCTCTACACGCTGGCGATCCGCAGCAGCGGCGAGGAGGAGCTCCGCGTCATCGGCTCGATCGGCTCGATGCTGGTGGCGCCGGAAGACCCCGGTGCGGTGCTGGCCGCGCTGTCCGATCCGCGCACCCGCATCGTGACGCTGACCATCACTGAAAAGGCGTATCTGAGGGCAGCGGGCGGCGGACTGGACGCCGCCCATCCCGACATCGTCCACGATCTGGCAAATCCGCAAAGACCAAGGACGGCGCATGGTTTTCTGACCGAGGCGCTCACCCGGCGGCGTGCCGCCGGCACACCGCCCTTCACCGTGCTGTGCTGCGACAACCTGCCGGCCAACGGCGCAACGCTGCATCGCCTGCTGGTCGAATTCGCGGAATTGCGCGATGCCAGCCCGGACGCAAACAGCAGCGCCAGGCTCGCCGGCCACATCGCCGACGAGGTCGCGTTCCCCTCAAGCATGGTCGACCGCATCGTGCCGGCGACCACCGACGCCGACCGGGCGCGGATCGCCGTGGAGCTCGGCGTCGAGGACGCCTGGCCGGTCATGACCGAGCCCTTCCGCCAATGGGTCATCGAAGACAATTTTCCGGCGGGCCGGCCGTCCTGGGAAAAGTTCGGCGTCACCATGGTCGGCGATGTCGCCCCCTTCGAGGACATGAAGCTCAGGCTGCTCAACGGCGCGCATTCGGGCATCGCCTATCTCGGCCTGCTCAGCGGCCACGCCACCGTCGACCGCGCCTTTGCCGATCCGGCGATCCGGCAATTCGTCGACGCGCTATGGGCCGAAGCCATCCCGACCCTGCCCGAGGATGCCGGGCTCGACACTTCAGCCTACACGGCTGAGCTCACCGAGCGTTTTTCCAACACCGCGCTCGCTCACCGCACGGCGCAAATCGCCAATGACGGCAGCCAGAAACTGCCGCAGCGTATTGTTGCTTCGGCCGTGGAGTGTATGGAAGCCGGCACTGAATTTGTGCATCTCACGCTGGTGGTTGCCGCCTGGATCGCCGCCTGCGCGGCGCGGGGTAAGACCTTGCCGGAAGGCCATTTCACCGATCCGCTCGATGCGTCGCTGACAGCCCTTTTGAGCCAGCAACTGCCGGCGAACGAAACCGTAACGGCGGTGTTCGACCTGGCTGGCTTCGCTGGGGATCACGCCGAACGCCAGACGCTGATTGAACTGGTGGCCGTGCATCTCGTCCACCTGCGGCGGGACGGTCCGACCCTGGCCTTCGCTGCCTTGGGAATATAGAAAAAGCGGGGCAGGCCCCGCTTTTCAGTCAGTCAATTGGTGCGGATTTTCACGCCGGCAGGATGGCGCCTTCCAGCGTCGTGAGCTGGCTGAGGAACTGTTCGGCCTTGCTGCGTGCCTGGTCGTCCTTGGCGTCTGCGGCATCTTCCCTGGCTTCCTGGATGCGGCGGGCGAGATCGGCACGATCGACATCCTTCACCGCGACAGCCGATTCTGCCAGCAGCGTGCAGCCGGCCGGAACGATGTCGGCAAAGCCGCCGAACACGACATAGCGCTCTTCGCTGCCCGAGGCGTTCTTCACCGTGACGACACCGGGCTGGATCGTGGTCATGACTGGCGCGTGATGCGCCATGACAGTCATCTCGCCTTCGGCGCCCGGAATGACGACCGATTCGACCTCGGCGGAAACCAGCAGGCGCTCCGGAGAAACCAGTTCGAACTTGAAAGCTTCAGCCATGTCAATTTAGTGAGTAGGGAAATAGTGAGTAGGGAGTAGGGAGAGAGGATAAAAACCGCCCAATCACCCAGCTGCTATTCACTACTGACTACTGACTACTCCCTATTCCCTTGATTAAGCCGCTTCAGCCGCAAGGCGCTGTGCCTTCTCGACTGCTTCCTCGATGCCGCCGACCATGTAGAAGGCGGCTTCCGGAAGGTGATCGTAGTCGCCGTTGCAGAGGCCCTTGAAGCCTTTGATGGTGTCGGCGAGGTCGACCAGCTTGCCCGGCGCGCCGGTGAACACTTCGGCGACGAAGAACGGCTGCGACAGGAAGCGCTCGATCTTGCGGGCGCGGGCCACGGTCTGCTTGTCCTCTTCCGACAGCTCGTCCATGCCCAGGATGGCGATGATGTCCTGCAGCGACTTGTAGCGCTGGAGGATCGACTGCACCTGGCGGGCGACACCGTAATGCTCTTCGCCCACAACCATCGGGTCGAGCATGCGCGAGGTCGAATCCAGCGGATCGACCGCCGGGTAGATGCCCTTCTCGGCGATGGCGCGGTTCAGCGTCGTCGTCGCGTCAAGGTGGGCGAACGAGGTCGCCGGCGCCGGATCGGTCAAGTCGTCGGCGGGCACGTAGATGGCCTGCACCGAGGTGATCGAGCCCTTGGTGGTGGTGGTGATGCGTTCCTGCAGCGCGCCCATGTCGGTGGCGAGCGTTGGCTGATAGCCCACCGCCGACGGAATGCGGCCGAGCAGAGCCGACACTTCCGAACCCGCCTGCGTGAAGCGGAAGATGTTGTCGACGAAGAACAGCACGTCCTGGCCCTGGTCGCGGAAATATTCGGCAACCGTCAGGCCGGTCAGGCCGACGCGGGCACGGGCGCCCGGCGGCTCGTTCATCTGGCCATAGACGAGGGCCGCCTTGGAGCCTTCGCCGCCGCCCTTCTTGTTGACGCCGGATTCGATGAACTCGTGATAGAGATCGTTGCCTTCGCGGGTCCGCTCGCCGACGCCGGCGAACACCGAATAGCCGCCATGCGCCTTGGCGATGTTGTTGATCAGTTCCTGGATCAGCACGGTCTTGCCCACGCCGGCGCCGCCGAACAGGCCGATCTTGCCGCCCTTGGCGTAGGGCGCCAGGAGGTCGAGCACCTTGATGCCGGTGATCAGGATCTGTGCTTCCGTCGACTGCTCGACATAGGTCGGAGCCGGCTGGTGGATGGAGCGCATCTCGATCGCGTCGACCGGGCCAGCTTCGTCGACCGGCTCGCCGATGACGTTGATGATGCGGCCGAGCATGCCCGGGCCGACCGGCACGGTGATCGGCGCGCCGGTGTCGCGCACTTCCTGGCCACGCACCAGGCCTTCGGTGGAGTCCATGGCGATGCAGCGCACGGTGTTTTCACCGAGATGCTGGGCAACTTCGAGCACCAGGCGGTTGCCGACATTGGTGGTCTCGAGCGCGTTCAGGATCGCCGGCAAATGTTCGCCGAACTGGACGTCGACGACAGCGCCGATGACCTGGCGGACCTGGCCGACAACGCCGGTTGCCTTGCTCGCCACTGCCGGTGTCTTGGCCGAAGCGGCCTTGGCCGGAGCCGCCTTCGCGGCTGCCGCCGGAGCCTTTGCAGCCTTCGCGGGGACTGCGGCCTTCGCGGCTGCCGTCTTGGGTGTTGCCTTCTGGGGGGTCGCTGCTTTCGCCATCGTCTTTACCCTTTTTCGTCCTTTGTTTCTCACGCGGTCCGGTCGCGGGCCAAATGGCCCCGGACCGCGCCTAGAGCGCCTCGGCGCCCGAAATGATTTCGATCAGTTCCTTGGTGATCTGCGCCTGCCGCTGACGGTTGTAGGTGATCGACAGCTTGTTGATCATGTCGCCGGCGTTGCGCGTCGCATTGTCCATGGCGCTCATCTTGGCACCCATCTCGCCGGCCGCGTTTTCTAGCAGCGCCCGGAAAACCTGCACGGAAATGTTGCGCGGGATGAGGTCGGAAAGGATTTCGCCCGGCTCCGGCTCATATTCATAGACGGCATTGCCACCATCATTTGCCTCGGCCGGAGCCGAAGCGACGCCTGCCGGGATGATCTGCTGCGCGGTCGGGATCTGGCTGATCACCGACTTGAACTGCGAATAGAACAGCGTGCAGATATCGAAGCCGCCCTCGTCGAAGAGGTGGATGACCTTCTTGGCGATCGCGTCGGCATTGACGAAGCCGAGCGTCTTGACCTCGCGCAGATCGATGCGCTCGAGGATCATGGAGGCATAGTCGCGGCGCAGGATATCGAAACCCTTCTTGCCGACGCAGATGATCTTGACCTGCTTGCCGTCGGCCAAAAGCCTGCGGATGTGGTCGCGGGCATGACGGGCGATCTGCGAGTTGAAGCCGCCGCACAGGCCGCGCTCCGCGGTGCAGACGACCAGCAGGTGCACGTCGTCCTTGCCGGTACCGGTCATCAGCGCCGGAGCATCGCCGCCGCCGCCGATCGCCTGGGTGATGTTGGCCAGCACGGAACCCATGCGCTCCGAATAGGGGCGCGCCGCTTCCGCGGCCTCTTGCGCACGGCGCAGCTTCGCCGCGGCGACCATCTGCATCGCCTTGGTGATCTTCTGCGTCGCCTTGACCGAGGCGATACGGTTACGAAGGTCTTTTAATGAAGGCATGCTTCAAACCTGATCCCGTCTTGTCGCTTCGCTCAGGCGAAGGTCTTGGCGAAAGCGTCGATCTCGGCCTTCAGCTTGGCGCGCAGATCGTCCGACAGTGCCTTTTCCTTGCGGATGGCGTCGAGAACGTCCTTGCCCGCCGCACGCATGTGGCTGAGCAGGCCATGCTCGAACTTGCCAACCTGGTTGACCGGCAGCTTGTCGAGATAGCCGTTGACGCCGGCGAAGATCACCGCGACCTGCTCTTCCGTCTTCAGCGGCGAGAACTGCGGCTGCTTCAGGAGTTCGGTCAGGCGCGATCCGCGGTTGAGCAGGCGCTGCGTGGCGGCGTCGAGATCGGAGCCGAACTGCGCGAAGGCCGCCATTTCGCGGTACTGCGCGAGCTCGCCCTTGATCGAGCCGGCAACCTGCTTCATCGCCTTGATCTGCGCCGACGAACCGACGCGCGACACCGACAGGCCGACGTTGACGGCCGGACGGATACCCTGGAAGAACAGGTTGGTTTCAAGGAAGATCTGGCCGTCGGTGATCGAGATCACGTTGGTCGGGATGTAGGCCGACACGTCGTTGGCCTGCGTTTCGATGACCGGCAGGGCGGTCAGCGAGCCATTGCCCAGATCGTCATTGAGCTTCGCGGCGCGCTCGAGCAGGCGCGAGTGCAGGTAGAAGACGTCGCCCGGATAGGCTTCGCGGCCCGGCGGGCGGCGCAGCAGCAGCGACATCTGGCGATAGGCGACGGCCTGCTTCGACAGATCGTCGTAGCTGATCAGCGCATGCATGCCGTTGTCGCGGAAATATTCGCCCATGGTGCAGCCGGCGAACGGCGCCAGGAACTGCATTGGCGCCGGATCGGACGCGGTGGCGGCGACGATGATCGAGTATTCGAGCGCGCCGCGCTCTTCGAGCACCTTGACGAACTGCGCGACGGTCGAGCGCTTCTGGCCGACGGCGACGTAGACGCAGTAGAGCTTTTCCTTCTCGGGGCCGTTGTCGTGCACCGACTTCTGGTTGAGCATAGTGTCGAGGATGATGGCGGTCTTGCCGGTCTGACGGTCGCCGATGACCAGCTCGCGCTGGCCGCGGCCGACCGGGATCAGCGCATCGATGGCCTTGAGGCCGGTCGACATCGGCTCATGCACCGACTTGCGCGGAATGATGCCGGGCGCCTTGACGTCGACGCGCTTGCGTTCGACCGCCTTGATCGGACCCTTGCCGTCGATCGGGTTGCCGAGCGCGTCGACGACGCGGCCGAGCAGGCCAGGACCCACCGGAACGTCGACGATGGCGCCGGTGCGCTTGACGGTGTCGCCTTCCTTGATGTCACGGTCGGCGCCGAAGATGACGACGCCGACATTGTCGGCTTCGAGGTTGAGCGCCATGCCGCGGATGCCGCCGGGGAATTCGACCATTTCGCCGGCCTGGACATTGTCGAGGCCATAGACGCGGGCGATACCGTCACCGACGGACAGCACCTGTCCAACTTCGGAGACCTCGGCCTCCTTGCCGAAATTCTTGATCTGGTCTTTCAGAATTGCGGAAATTTCCGCGGCGCGGATGTCCATCAGCCGACCTCTTTCAGTGCAAGCTTGAGCGAATTGAGTTTGGTTTTGAGCGACGTGTCGATCTGGCGCGAGCCCATCTTGACCACCAGCCCGCCGAGCAGCGACGGATCGACGGTGACGGAAATGGCCACGTCCTTGCCGGCAACGCTCTTCAGCGCCGCCTTGAGTTCAGCCTGCTGGGCCGCGGTCAGCTCATGAGCCGACGTCACTTCGGCGGCGGTCTCGCCACGATGTTCGGCGGCGATCTGGCGGAATGCCCTGATCATGCCGGGCACGGCGAACAGGCGCCGGTTGCGGGCCACGACGCGCAGGAAATTGCCGGTGAGGCCGGTAATCCCGGCCTTGTCGGCGATTGCCGCGATGGCCTTGGCCTGGTCCTCGCTGGAGAACACCGGGCTATTGATCAGTCGGGTCAGGTCGGCGCTGCCCGCGAGCATCGCCTCGAAACTGTTGAGGTCGGCTTCGACCTTGGCCACGGAATTTGCCTGCAGCGCGAGTTCGAACAGCGAACCCGCGTAGCGTTCTGCGACACCTGAGATTGGCGATGACGATTGAGCCACGGACCGTCTTTTCTCTTGTCTGACAGGCCGCAGATTGTTGGCGCGAGCAAAAACTCTGGCTAAATCTTTGACCTTACTGCATTTTTTCAAGCACGGAGGCGCGGCTTCCGCTATCCCCGGCCGAAAGTCGATTGCCGTCTAGCACAGGCATTTTAAGACCGCAATGCGTCGTTCCGCATGGTTTTCAGGCACTATTGTCGCATCTGGCGAAAGAGTCCCGCCTCGCGCCCCGGAATAACTAAGGATTCAGGGCACAAAGCCGAAGGCAAAGGCGAGCGGCAATGCCGCCAAGGCCAATTCCACCACAATGGAAACCCAATTGAAAGGCGTGTTGGCGCCATCCGACATCATCGACAGCAGGCGGCCGAAGGCGGTGAACAGCCAGGAGAAGCCGAGCGCCATGTAAACCAGCGGCTGCGCCAGGAGGATGCAGCACAAGCCGACGCCGAGATAGAAGCCCGACATCCTGCCGCGTCCCTCGGCGATCGCCGCTGCCTTCTCCGGTTTGACCTGCAGGCGCAGGACTCGGAAGGCCACGCCCGGCGCCAGGAAAAACAGAAGGCCGAGCAGCACGGTGACGACGGCGCTCGACCAGGCCAGCCATTCGCCCTGGCTCGTCGGCCATGGAAGCGCAAAATCCATCTTGTCCCCTCGAAATGCCGGTTTTGAAATTCCGGGCATTCTAACGGAGGAAAAACCCCACGCCAGATGGCTTCCTGAACTTTAGAAAAAGCGCATCAACCGAGCGCGAACCCGACCGCCGCCTCGGCATGGATGCGTGTCGTGTCGAACACCGGAATGTCGAACTCCTGCTGCCCGATCAGCATGGTGATCTCGGTGCAGCCCATGATGATGCTGTCAGCGGCCTCTTCGCGCGCAAGCGTTCGGCCTCGGCGACATAGGCCGCCTTCGAGGTCTCGCTGACAATGCCCTGGCAGAGTTCGTCATAGATGACGCGATGGACCATGTCGCGCCCGGCGGCGTCGGGCACTATCGGTTGCAGTCCGTATTTGTCGGCGAGCCGGCCCTTGTAGAAATCCTGCTCCATGGTGAAGCGCGTCGCCAGCAGCGCCGGGCGCTGCATCCCCACGCGTTTGATCGCCACCGCGGTGGCGTCGGCGATGTGGATCAACGGGATCGACACCGAGGCCTGCACCTGGTCGGCCAGTTTGTGCATGGTGTTGGTGCACAGGAGCAGCCCTTCAGCGCCGCCTGCCTCCAGCTTGCGTGCGGCTTCGACGAGAAGCACGCCGGCGCCCTCCCAGTCGCCATGATGCTGCCGCTCGGCGATCTCGGCGAA
Source organism: Mesorhizobium sp. WSM1386 (assembly GCF_055901595.1). NCBI lineage: Bacteria > Pseudomonadati > Pseudomonadota > Alphaproteobacteria > Hyphomicrobiales > Phyllobacteriaceae > Mesorhizobium > Mesorhizobium sp. WSM1386. The sequence continues at coordinate 1,176,344 of NZ_CM148373.1, read as the reverse complement.
GTCGAACGACCAGAGCAGCAGTTTGGCCGAATGCAGCCCGCCAAGACGCTCGCGCACGATCTCGTTGAGCAACCGATAGTAGATGGCGGTCGATTCCCAACTCATGCCGCCCAGAAGGCCAAGGGTTTTCATGGAATCGTTCATTCCTGGCTGATTTGGAGGCAATCTACCGCCGATATCGTCGCCTTACAAAAAACTCTGCGGGTCGATATCGACCTGCACCCGCACCGAGCCGCGCTGCTTCGGCCCGTTGGCCAGCATAGCCCTGATAAAACCTTGCATGTCGGCGCGCCGCTCGCCCTGGATCAGCAGGCGGAAACGGTGGCGGCCGCCAAGCAGGGACAGCGGCGCCTCGGCTGGCCCGAGCACGAACAGGTCCGACGACTCGGGCGCAGCGCGGCGCAGGCCGCGCGCATGGCCTTCGGCTTCGGCTCGCGTCACCGCGCTGACGATGACGCCGGCGAGCCGGCCAAAGGGCGGCAGCGCCGCGCGCTCGCGCTCGGCGATCTCGCGCTCGTAAAACGCCTCGGCGTCACCGGAAACGATTGCCCGCATCACCGGATGGTCGGGCTGGAAGGTCTGCAACAGGCCGAGGCTCTTCTTGCCGGTGCGGCCGGCGCGGCCGGTCACCTGGCTGAGCAATTGGAACGTCCGCTCCGCTGCGCGCGGATCGCCGTTAGCAAGGCCGAGGTCGGCATCGACAACGCCGACCAGCGTCATGTTGGGGAAGTTGTGGCCCTTGGCGACCAACTGCGTGCCGATGACGATGTCGGCCTCGCCATCGGCGATCGCCTCCAGTTCCAGCCGCAGCCGCCGCACGCCTCCCATCAGGTCCGAGGACAAAACGATGGTGCGCGCATCGGGGAAATGCGCGACGACCTCCTCGGCGATGCGCTCCACGCCCGGCCCGCAGGCGACCAGATGGTCGAGCGTGCCGCATTCCGGGCAGGCTTCCGGGCGGCGCTCATTGTGCCCGCAATGGTGGCAGACCAGTTGGCCGCGAAAGCGGTGCTCGACCAGCCAGGCCGAGCAGACCGGGCAGCCGAAGCGATGGCCGCAGACGCGGCACAGCGTCAGCGGCGCATAGCCGCGCCGGTTGAGGAACAAGAGCGATTGCTCCTTCCTCTCCAGCGTCTGGCGCATATGGTCGAGCAGCACCGGCGACAGGAAGCCGCCACGCGCCGGCGGCGCGCGCCGCATGTCGATCGACTTCAGCTGCGGCAGCGCCGCCTCGGCGAATCGAGCCGAGAGAATAGCTCTGGTGTATTTCCCTTGGCTCGCATTGACCCGGCTCTCGACCGATGGCGTCGCCGACGCCAGCACGACTGGGAAACCCCCGATGTGGCCGCGCACCACCGCCATGTCGCGCGCATTGTAGAAAACGCGGTCTTCCTGCTTGTAGGCGGGGTCGTGCTCTTCGTCGACGACGATCAGGCCGAGCTCCTTGAACGGCAGGAACAGCGCCGAGCGCGCGCCGGCGACGACGCGCACAGTGCCCTCAGCCACTTGCCGCCAGACCTTTTCGCGCATCCTTGGCGGCAGGTCCGAATGCCATTCGCCGGGCTTGGCGCCGAAGCGCTGCTGGAAGCGTTCGAGGAAAGCGTGGGTCAGCGCGATTTCCGGCAGCAGGATCAGCACCTGCTTGCCCTGGTCGAGGGCGGCCGCCACCGCCTCGAAATAAACCTCCGTCTTGCCCGACCCGGTGACGCCGTCGAGCAGCGCGACGTTGAAGGTGCCGGCCGCGACATTGGCGCGCAGCATCGATGCCGCGTCATTCTGGTCCGGCATCAGCTCCGGTACGGCATACAGGGAATCAGGCGCGGCCACCACCGGGCGTGGCGGGATCATCACCGTCTCGAACACGCCTTGCGCCTTCAGTCCCTCGATCACCGTCGATGACACGCCGGCGGCATGGGCAAGGCCGGAGCGTGTCCAGGCAAGGCCGCCTTCGGCCACCTCCAGCACCCGCTCCCTGGCACTCGTCATCCGGTCGGGCGCGAGAAGCGTGCGCTGCAGCCCCTCGATCCACGGTTCCGGGTCGAAAGCCTCCGGCGCCCGGAGCAGCATGCGCGCCACCATGCCCGGCGCCGACAGCGTGTACTGCGCCACCCAGTCGACGAAGCGGCGCATCGAACGGTCGATCGGCGGGCAGTCGAACACCTGTTCGATGGGACGCAGCTTTTTCGCGTCGATATTCTCGACCACGCCATCCCAGACGATGCCGGCGACCTGGCGTGGCCCGAGCGGCACGCGCACGATCGAGCCCGGCACGACGCGCATGCCGGCCGGCACGGCATAGGTGTAGGGGCGTTCGGCAGGCATCGGCACCAGCACCGGCGCGGCTGCGACAAAGGGCGAATCTTCGATCATGAGGCGTGACCTTGCCCCGACTTTGGTCTAGATCAAAGGGCAACGCTGAACGTGCCTTCCCAAGCACGCTGAAATCTTCAGGAGACCGCCATGAAATTTTTTGCCGACACCGCCGACATCAAGGAAATCCGTGAGCTGATCGATCTGGGGCTGCTCGACGGCGTCACCACCAATCCCTCGCTGATCCTGAAATCGGGCGGCAAGATCTCCGAGGTCACCAAGCAGATCTGCGACATCGTCGAAGGCCCGGTTTCGGCCGAAGTCGTGGCCACCGAGTACAAGAACATGATGGCCGAGGCCGAGGTGCTGGCCAAAATCGCGCCGAATGTCACCATCAAGGTGCCGTTGACGCTCGATGGGCTGAAGGCCTGCAAGACGATCCGCACCGAAATGAACCGCATGGTCAATGTCACACTGTGCTTCTCGGCCAACCAGGCGCTGCTCGCCGCCAAGGCCGGCGCTTCCTTCATCTCGCCCTTCGTCGGCCGCATCGACGACACCGGCTCGGACGGCATGGAGGTGATCCAGGAGATCCGTCAGATCTACGACAATTACGATTTCCAGACCGAGATCCTGACCGCCTCGGTGCGCACGGTGAACCACGTCAAGCAGGCGGCCCTGATTGGGGCCGATGTCGTCACCGCGCCGCCGGCCACGCTGAAGGCGCTGGTCAACCATCCGCTGACCGACAAAGGCCTCGCCGCCTTCCTCGCCGACTGGGCCAAGACCGGCCAGAAGATCGGCTGAGCGATCCGATATCCGATACCAAAAAGGCCGGGCAACCGGCCTTTTTTATTGACCCTTCGTCGACCTGCCGGTCAATCCGCGCCCTCTTCGTCGGGCGCGGCAACCGGCGGGCGCCGGCCCGTCATGATCTCGCGCTTGCCGACATGGTTGGGCGCGCCGACCAGCCCTTCCTTCTCCATGCGCTCGACCAGGGAAGCGGCGCGGTTGTAGCCGATGCCGAGGCGACGCTGGATGTAGGACGTCGAACATTTCTTGTCGCGCAACACCACCTTGACCGCCTCGTCATAACTGGAATCGCCGTCCTCGGCCGCAACGGATCCCTTGTCGAAGACGGCTCCCTGGTCGCCTTCGTCTTCGTCTTCATCCGCGTCGGCCGTCACCGTTTCCAGATATTCGGGGCGGCCCTGCGCCTTCAGATGCGCCACGACGTGCTCGACCTCCGCGTCGGAGACAAAGGGGCCGTGCACGCGCGAAATGCGCCCGCCGCCCATCATGTGCAGCATGTCGCCCTGGCCAAGCAGCTGCTCGGCGCCCTGCTCGCCCAGGATGGTGCGGCTGTCGATCTTGGACGTGACCTGGAAGGAAATCCGGGTCGGGAAGTTGGCCTTGATCGTGCCGGTGATGACATCGACCGAGGGGCGCTGCGTTGCCATGATCAGATGGATGCCGGCCGCGCGCGCCATCTGTGCCAGGCGCTGGATCGCGCCTTCGATCTCCTTGCCGGCGACCATCATCAGGTCGGCCATCTCGTCGACGATGACCACGATATAAGGCATCGGCGCGAGGTCGATTTCCTGCTGTTCGAAGAGCGGCTCGCCGGTGCCCTTTTCGAAACCAGCCTGAACGGTCATGACGACCGTCTCGCCCTTGTCGCGGGCCTGGGCGGCGCGTTCATTATAGCCGTCGATGTTGCGCACGCCGAGCCGCGCCATCTTGCGGTAACGGTCCTCCATCTCGCGCACCGCCCATTTGAGCGCGGTGACGGCCTTCTTGGGATCGGTGACGACCGGGGTCAGAAGATGCGGGATGCCGTCATAGACGGAGAGTTCGAGCATCTTGGGATCGACCATGATCAGCCGGCATTCTTCCGGCTTCAGCCGATAGAGCAGCGACAGGATCATGGTGTTGATAGCGACCGACTTGCCGGAGCCGGTGGTGCCGGCGACGAGCAGATGCGGCATCTTCGCCAGTTCGGCGATGACGGGCTCGCCGCCGATCGTCTTGCCGAGGCAAAGCGCCAGCTTGCAGCCAGTCTTGCGGAAACCCTGCGATTCGATCAGCTCGCGGAATAGACGGTCTCGCGGGTCTCGTTCGGAAGCTCGATGCCGATGACGTTGCGGCCGGGCACCACGGCGACGCGCGCCGAAATCGCCGACATGGAACGGGCGATATCGTCGGCGAGACCGATGACGCGAGACGATTTGACGCCCGGCGCCGGCTCGAACTCATAGAGGGTGACGACCGGGCCGGGACGAACGTGGATGATCTCGCCGCGCACGCCGAAATCCTCCAGCACGCTTTCCAGGAGATCGGCATTCTGCTCGAGCCGCTCCTGCGACATGTAGAAGCCCTGCCCTTCCGGCGGCTGCTGCAGCAGCTCCTCGGAGGGAAGTTCGTATGCCTCGCCGGTCGTGGACGGCACGATCTTGCCGGCCTTGGGCAGCGGCGAAGAGGCGCGCCCGGCCGGAGCCCGCACGGTCTCCTCCAGGCTTTGCGCGACCTGAACCGGAACGGCTTTGCGCGCGACGGCGGAAGTTGCGATCGCCGTCCGGGCCTGTCGCGGCGCGCTGCTCGCCACCGGCTGGATCTCGGCCTCGTTCGAATTGGCCGGACGGACGTCCGGCAGTGCAGGCGGAGCTTGCAGGCCCGGAAGGCATTCGATGACGCGGAACAGCGAGGTGGGATCGGCCGTGGGCGCGGCGTGGCTGTCGGCCGGTTTGGCGACCACCGGCCCGGCCGGGCGCGGCGCCGGGACGGCTTGCGGCACCGGAGCCTCGACCATATAGGGCGCCATGACCTCGAAAAAGGCGTGATCCGACAGATAGGGCCAGCGCACTCTTTCGCGGTTTGTCACCTTGCCCGGCGCCGCCGTCCCCTGGACCGGAGCCGATACGCGTGACGTTGCGGCCATCCTTGACCCCGCAGGTTCGCCGGTATGCCTTGGCGTAACGGATGTCGGGGCCGAACCCGCCGACCTCTGCAGCACTGCGTCCCGGTTGCCGGCGGTCGAACGGACGGCGTCCAAGACGGGGTTCCGGCTTTTCAGCAATGGTGAAGACGAAGCTGCATGGGATGGCGCGGCCGCGGCGGGCCGAGCGCTTGCTTGCTGCGCCGGTGGGACCGGCGGTTCACTTTGCGCGGCGGCAATCTGGTCGCGCTGCGGATGGCGCGTCTTGGCTTCATAGTCCGGCGTGCGGGTAAACCGCACATTGGGCGCCAGGAAGAAATAGTCTTGCCAGGCTGGGCTTTCGTTGCCGCCAAGATCGACGAAATCACCGGAATTGCCGGCTCCGGCCGCGCGGGGCTGCTGGCCGTCCGCCTTGTCGCTCATGGGGTTGAAACGCTTTATCCCGGGGTCATCGGGCGAAGCTGCCTTCAATGAATTGACCCGGAGAAAACGCCTGGATTCCATGCTCAAGACTCACTCTGAAACGTCTGCTGAGCAATAGGGAGCGAGTGGTTAACAGTTGCTTCCCGTCGGCAGCGCCGGAGCGATAGAAAAGCTGAAAATAGAGATCGGCCCTGGCCGTCGCGAGGCGAGTCGAAGACCAGAATTCACATGCCGTTGGCGGCATCAAGGCCGGTGCGTTTTGCCCGTCCGTGGCTCGGCTTTTGCGTGAAACGAAAAACAGCGTTAGCCAGCCGTCTTGCCGTGCCTGACCAGATCCTGGGCGATGGACAATTGCAGGGCTTCGGCCAGCTCGCGCGCGGCGCGATTCTCGGCGTCGATCTGCGCCCGATACGAGGCAAATTCCTGCCGGGGCCTGTCGAAGGACGAGGTGATCGCCCGCTTGCCGACCGCGATTACGGCGCCGGTTTTCGCATCGGTCAGCGTGTAGCTGGCGGTCAGCGTCACCGAACCGGCGGTCGGCTCGTCCTGATCGGTCTGGACCTGCACCAGCGCGGCCGAATCGACGGCTTCGGTCACGCTGAGACCCAGCGAATAAAGCGGCGAGGCCGGTTCGCCGGCGCCGCGCCCAAATCCGAAGATCAGATTGTTGCGCACCTGCTGGGCATAACGTGAGTTGACCGGCTTGACGGCGATCGACGCCAGTTCGGCGTTTGCGCTTGAGCCCGTGGTCAGCGGCGCGGTCGAATAGAGCGGCCGCACCTGACAGGCCGAAACCAGTGCCAGCGAGCCGACAAGGCCGGCAAGCGCGAGGCGGCGCAGCAAGCGGCTCAGCTCTGTCTTTTCCAGGTCAGGCAACTCAAGGTCAGGCAACGACATTGACGATCCTCTGCGGCACGATGATCACCTTGCGCGGGGCCTTACCTTCGAGCGCTTTCTGCACGAAGTCGAGAGCGAGCACAGCTTTTTCGACCGCACCTTGGTCCGCGTCGCGGGCAATTGTCAAATCCCCACGTTTCTTGCCGTTGACCTGCACCGGATAGGTGACCTCATTGTCGACGACCAGCGCCGGATCGAAGACCGGCCACGGGCGTTCGGCAACCAGATCGGTGCCGCCCAACGCCTCCCAGCACTCCTCGGACAAATGCGGCATCACAGGCGCGATCAGGTGCACCAGGATCTCCACCGCCTGGCGACAGGCGCCTTGCATCGCCGGATCGGCCTTGCCTTCCGCCACGTCGTTGAGCGGCGCGGTCAGCACGTTGGCCAGTTCATAGATGCGGGCAATGGCGCGGTTGAAGGCGAGCTTCTCGATGTCCTCGCCGACCGCCTTGAGTATCTTGTGCGCGGCCTTGGAAACCGCTCCGGCTTCACCATTGTCGGCCGCCGCCGGCTTGACGCCAGCCAGCGTTTCGGCTGCCGTCGATACCAGCCGCCAGATGCGCTGCATGAAGCGATGCGCGCCGGCGGCGCCATCGTCGGTCCATTCGACATCGCGCTCGGGCGGTGAATCCGACAGCATGAACCAGCGCGCCGTATCGGCGCCGTAGCCGTCGGTGATGTCCTCCGGACTGACCGTGTTCTTCTTCGACTTCGACATCTTTTCGAGCGGGCCGATCGTCGCGTCCTCGCCGGTGACGATCTCGATGGCGCGGCGCTTGCCGTCGGCTTCCTCCAGCCGCACCTCGGTTGGCGCCAGCCAGCGACCGTTCGATGCCGACCCGACGCGATAGGTTTCGTGCACCACCATGCCTTGCGTGAACAGACCCTTGAACGGCTCGGCCAGATCGACATGGCCGGTCTCGCGCATGGCGCGGGTGAAGAAACGCGAATAGAGCAGGTGCAGGATCGCGTGCTCGATGCCACCGATATACTGGTCGACCGGCAGCCATTCGTTCGCCGCCTTGGGATCGGTCGGCTCGTGCGCCCAGGGCGCGGTGAAGCGGGCGAAATACCACGACGAATCGACGAACGTGTCCATCGTGTCGGTTTCGCGGCGCGCGTCCTTGCCGCATCGCGGGCACTTCACATGCCGCCAGGTCGGATGACGGTCGAGCGGGTTGCCCGGCCGGTCGAAATCGACATCGTCGGGCAGCTTGACCGGCAGGTCCGCCTTCGGCACCGGCACCACGCCGCAATCCTCGCAATGGATCATCGGGATCGGGCAGCCCCAGTAGCGCTGGCGCGAAATGCCCCAGTCGCGCAGGCGGAAATTCACCTTGCGTTCGGCCATCGGCCGGTTGCCGATCGTCTTCTGCTCCAGGAGCTTCGCCACCTCGTCGAAAGCCTGGTCCGGCTTCATGCCGTCGAGGAAGCGCGAATTGATCATCGCGCCATCGTCGCCATAGGCCACGTCGACGATCTGGAAGGTCGCCTGACTCTCGCCTTCCGGCATCACCACCGGCACCACCGGCAGGCCATATTTGTTGGCGAAGTCGAGGTCGCGCTGGTCATGCGCCGGGCAACCGAAGATGGCGCCAGTGCCGTATTCCATCAGCACGAAATTGGCCACGTAGACAGGCAGCGTCCAGCCGTCGTCGAACGGGTGGACAACGCGGATGCCGGTGTCGAAACCCTTTTTCTCGGCCGTCTCCAGCGCCGCCACCGACGTGCCCATATGGCGGACCTCGTCGATAAACTTCGCCAGCGCCGGATTGGTCTCGGCCGCCTTTTTGGCCAGCGGATGATCGGCGGCGATGGCCATGAAAGAGGCGCCGAAGATGGTGTCGGGTCGCGTCGTGTAGACTTCCAGCTCGTGTTCGCCGGCAATGTCGGAGGCCAAAGGCCATCGGATCAGCAGGCCTTCCGAGCGGCCGATCCAGTTCTGCTGCATCAGCTTCACTTTTTCGGGCCACTCGTCGAGGCCGTCCAGCGAATCCAGCAGGTCCTGGGCGAAGTCGGTGATCTTGAAGAACCATTGCGTCAGCTCGCGCTGTTCGACCAGCGCGCCCGAGCGCCAGCCGCGCCCGTCGATGACCTGCTCGTTGGCGAGCACGGTCATGTCCTCCGGATCCCAGTTGACCTTGGAGGATTTGCGCGTCACCAGGCCCTTCTCGACGAAGTCGAGGAACAGCATCTGCTGGCGGTGATAATAGTCCACGTCGCAGGTCGCGAATTCGCGCGCCCAGTCCAGCGACAGGCCCATGACCTTGAGCTGCTCGCGCATGGTGGCGATGTTCTGGTATGTCCATTCCTTGGGATGGACCTTGTTCTGCATCGCCGCGTTCTCGGCCGGCATGCCGAAGGCGTCCCAGCCCATCGGATGCAGCACGTTGAAGCCCTTGGCCCGCTTGTAGCGCGCCACCACGTCGCCCATCGTGTAGTTGCGGGTGTGGCCGATATGGATGCGCCCCGACGGATAGGGGAACATCTCCAGCACGTAGTATTTCGGACGCGGATCGTCATTGTGCGCTTCGAAAAGCTTCTTGGCAGCCCAGGCCTTCTGCCATTTGGGTTCTGACGCGCGCGGATTGTATCGTTCGGTTGCCATGGGACGTTTTTCACTTAAAAGCATGCACGGACTGCGGGCGAGACGCTCGGCAGTTCAGGGAATGTGGTCCGGGTGTTCACCATGGTTTGGCAAACCCGTCAACCATATGGGCATCGCGTCGGCCAAAAACGCGGGTCAAAACAGCAGGATTTGCATATGGGCGACGCCGTTCAGCAGTTTTTTGCGGTCAAGGCGAAGATCGCCGGGGCCGAGCGCGAGGCTGGCCGCGAAGCCGGGACGGTGACGCTGGTCGCCGTCTCAAAGACCTTCGAGGCCGCCGACATCAGCCCGGTCATCGAGGCCGGCCAGCGCGTCTTCGGTGAGAATCGCGTGCAGGAGGCGCAAGGCAAGTGGCCGGCGCTGAAAGGAGCTTTCCCGGACATCGAGCTGCACCTGATCGGCCCGCTGCAATCGAACAAGGCCAGGGAGGCCGTCGCGCTGTTCGACGTCATCGAGACGGTCGACCGCGAAAAGATCGCCGCCGAACTCGCCAGGGAGATCGCCCGGCAAGGCCACGCGCCAAAGCTCTACGTCCAGGTCAACACCGGTTCGGAACCGCAGAAGGCCGGCATCGAACCGCGTGAGGCGGTGGCCTTCGTCGCGCGCTGCCGCGACGTCCACGGGCTCGCCATCGAAGGCCTGATGTGCATCCCGCCGGCCGACGAGAATCCCGGTCCGCACTTCGCGCTGCTGGAAAAGCTCGGCAAGGAAGCCGGCGTCGCCAAACTCTCGATGGGCATGTCCGGCGACTACGAGACGGCGATCGCTTTCGGCGCCACCAGCGTCCGGGTCGGTTCGGCGATCTTCGGCAGTCGTTAGTCCCGCCCGGCACCAGCACATTTCCTGCTGCCTCACCATGCAAATGCTAGCCAAGCTAGCTAGGAGCATTTCATGAACTGGCACCTTCAGGACGCGAAGAACAATTTTTCCAAGGTGGTTCAGCGTGCGCGAAGCGAGGGACCGCAGACGGTGACGTTGCGCGGCGAGCGTGCCGCGGTAGTGCTCTCCGCCGAGGACTACGACCGTCTCGCTGGAAGGAAAAAATCGCTGGCCGAGTACCTTTTGACAGGTCCTGTCTGGGACGATGATTTCGCCGAAGAGGTCAACCGCCGCCCGAAGACGATGATCCGGGATGTCGATCTCTGATGTATCTGCTCGACACGGACATCGTTTCGGATGTGCAGAGGCGATTGCCCAAGCCGACTGACTGGCTGGCATCGGTGGACCCGGCATCGGTCAATCTCAGCGTCATTACGCTTGGAGAGATCGAGCGTGGGATCACCAAGCTGCGCAAGGCCGAACCCGAAAGGGCAACACGCCTCGATCTGTGGCTGCGAGAGCTTCGGCGGGACAATGCCGACCGTATTCTTGCCGTTACCGAAGATGTCGCGTTGGCTTGGGGCCGTATCACGGCCCGCCGCACAAGAGGCAGCGCCGATACCCTCATCGCGGCAACCGCCCTTGTCCATGATCTTATTCTGGTGACGCGCAACACCGCCGACTTCGATGATACAGGCGTGACGGTGCTCGATCCCTGGAACGTCTAAGCTCGTTCGTCTGCTTTTCGAAGCGTTCCATCTACGCTCACGCGCATTGGGCCAATCTCAAGCGGTCGTTACGCCAGCCGTGGAAACGAAACGTACCGTTCCTATTTGATTAGTGTCATCACAATTCTCCTGGAGCCTTCGCCATGCGTTACAATCAGCTTGGAAATACGGGGATGTTCGTCTCCGAACTTTGCCTCGGCACCATGACCTTCGGCGCCGCCGGCGAAAACGCCCAATGGGGCCTGATCGCCAGCCTCGACCAGAAGGGCGTCAACGAGATCGTCGGCCGCTCGATTGCCGCCGGCGTCAATTTCTTCGACACGGCCGATGTCTACTCCTTCGGTCAATCCGAGCGCTTGCTTGGCCAGTCGCTCAGGGATCTTGGCGTCAAACGCTCGGACGTGGTGATCGCCACCAAGGTCCATGGCGCCATGGGCGACGGGCCGAACCAGCGCGGCTCCTCGCGCGGCCACATCATGGATTCGGTCGATGCCAGCCTCGAACGGCTGCAGCTCGACCATATCGATCTCTATCAGCTGCACGGGACCGACACGGTGACGCCGATCGACGAGACGCTGCGGGCCCTCGATGATCTCGTTGCCAGCGGCAAGGTCCGCTATGTCGGCGTTTCCAACTGGCAGGCCTGGCGCATCGCCAAGGCGCTCGGCATCGCCGACGCCAAGGGCTTTGCCGGCTTCGAGACCATCCAGTCCTATTATTCGATCGCCGGCCGCGACCTCGAACGCGAGATCGTGCCGCTCATCAACGAGGAGAAGCTCGGCCTGATGGTGTGGTCACCGATGGCCGGTGGCCTGCTGTCCGGCAAATACGGCCCCGGCGCGCCCGGCAATGGCGAGGGCCGCCGTGCGTCCTTCAACTTCCCGCCGGTCAACGAGGACCGCGCCTGGGCGGCCGTCGCCGTCATGCGCGAGGTCGCCAGGAAGCATGATGTCAGCGTTGCCACAGTGGCGCTCGGCTATGTCCTGGCCAAGCCTTTCGTGATGAGCGTCATCATCGGCGCCAGCCGCATGGAGCAGCTCGAACAGAACCTTGCCGCCACTGAAGTGAAGCTCGACACCGACGATCTCGCCCGTCTCGACGAGGTCAGCGCGCTGCCGGCGGAATATCCCGGCTGGATGGTCGAACGCCAGGCGGCCGGCCGCCGGCCGGCGCCGTTCACGCCCAAAGCATAACGTGGCCGACGAAGACTATCCCCGGGAGTCGGACGGCTCCCGGGTATCACTTCAGGCCATCCGCACGGTCTCGACCAGAAAATCGAGAAAAGCCCGCACTCTGGCCGGCAGGTGCTTGCCGTGGCCGACATAGACGGCATGTGTCGGTTCGACATCGCCAGGGTTGAAGTCTTCCAGCAGCGGCATCAGCCGGCCGGCGGCAATATCGGGCTCGACATGCCAGCGCGCCAGCCGGGCAATGCCCGCTCCCGCAATCGTCATCAGCCGCATAGCTTCGCCGTCGCTGACCATCGCATTGCCGCTGGCCGGAACCGTGAAGGACGTACCGTCGGTGAACGGCCAACCGTCGCTGTACCGGGCGAAGCCGAAGGCAAGGCAATTGTGACGGTCGAGTTCGGCAGGCAGGCGCGGTGTCCCACGCGCTCCAAGATAGGACGGGGCGGCAACCACCACCATCGGGCTTTGGCCTAGCTTGCGTGCCACCAGCCGTGACTCGCCGAGCTGCCCGGCCCGGATGGCGACATCGGCACGCTCCGCCATCAGATCGATGACGCTGTCGGTCAGCACCAGGTCGACCGATATTTCGGGGTAGCGTTCGAGGAAGCGCGGCAAAAGCGGGATCAGCCGGTGCACGCCGAAGGGCACGTAGGTGTTGACCCGCAGCCGCCCGCGCGGCGCAGCACCCGCCGCCGCCTCGCGCTCGGCCGCCGCCATGTCGGCCAGGATGCGCAGCCCGCTCTCGTAGAACGCGCTGCCTTCCGGCGTCAGCTGCAGCTTGCGCGTCGAGCGGCTGACCAGCCGGGCGCCGAGCCTGGCTTCCAGCCGCGCGATCAGCTTGCTGACCGCGGAGGGTGTCATGCGCAGGTTGCGCGCCGCGGCCGAAAAGCTGCCCGCCTCGACGACGCGCACGAAGACTTCGATCTCGCCGGAGCGGTTGATGTCAGGTCTGGCCATCTGTGAATCTATTTCACAGAAAATATGCCTGGAGCAAGTCTGGTTCACAATGCACGGCAACACGATCTTCCGGGTCGGGCGCGGGTTTGGACAAGGCGCTCGTCATCGCCGAAGTGGGAACCACCATGCCTCTTGCTCTCTACGCCCTCGCCGCCGGTGCCTTCGGCATCGGCGTCACCGAATTCGTCATCATGGGTCTGCTGCTCGACGTCAGCAAAGACCTTGGCGTCTCGATCTCGGCCGCCGGCCAGCTCATTTCGGGCTATGCGCTGGGCGTCGTCATCGGTGCCCCGCTGCTCACCATCGCCACCGGCAATTGGCCGCGCAAGACCGTGCTGCTGGCGCTGATGGCGATCTTCACGCTTGGCAATCTCGCCTGTGCGCTGGCGCCCGACTATTGGACGCTGATGGGCGCCCGCGTCATCACCGCCTTTGCCCACGGCACTTTCTTCGGCGTCGGCTCGGTGGTCGCCACCGGCCTTGTCGCACCCAACAGGAAGGCTTCGGCGATCGCCTTGATGTTCACCGGCTTGACCATCGCCAACATCCTCGGCGTGCCCTTCGGCACCTGGCTCGGCCAGGCCTTCGGCTGGCGCGCGACCTTCTGGGCGGTGACCGCGGTCGGCCTGGCGGCCTTCGCCGTCATCCTGGCCCTGGTGCCGCGCAGCCGGACAGCACCCGAGAAGAGCGATCTGCGCGCCGATCTCGCCGTGCTGCGCCGCACGCCCGTCCTGCTCGGCCTCGCCACCACCGTGCTTGGCTATGCCGGCGTCTTCGCAGTCTTCACCTACATCGCCCCGCTGTTGACCGAGCTCTCGGGCTTCAAGGAAGCGGCGGTATCGCCGATCCTGCTCGTCTTCGGCGGCGGTCTCATCGCCGGCAATCTCGCCGGCGGCAAGGTCGCCGACCGCTGGCTGGTGCCGTCCGTGCTCGGCAGCCTCGTCGCGCTCGCTTTGGTGCTCGTAACCATGAGCTTCGCCATCCACAGCCAGGTGATGGCCGTGATCTATGTCGGTCTGCTCGGTGCCGCCGCCTTCGCCACCGTCGCGCCGCTGCAGATGTGGGTGCTGGAAAAGGCCCAAGGCGCCGGCCAGAGCCTCGCCTCGTCCTTCAACATCGCCGCCTTCAATCTTGGCAATGCCGGCGGTGCATGGCTTGGCGGCGCGGTCATTGCCCACGGCCTCGGCCTTGGCGCGCTCACCTGGGTCGCCGCGTTGCTGCCGGTCGCGGCCCTTGGCGTCGCCGGGCTGGCGCTGCGCCTCGACCGCAGCGCCTCGCTCGGCACGCCTGTCTGCGCCAACTCGTAAGGCTCGCCCGCAATCCGTTTTCGATATCATCAGGAGTAGAAAAATGGACTATCGACCTCTCGGCGCATCGGGCCTGAAAGTGCCCGCACTTTCATTCGGTGCGGGAACCTTTGGCGGCTCCGGCCCACTGTTCGGTGCCTGGGGCAACAGCGACGCCAAGGAAGCGCGCCGGCTGGTCGACATCTGCCTCGAGGCCGGCGTCAATTTGTTCGACACCGCCGACGTCTATTCGAACGGCGCCTCGGAAGAGGTGCTCGGCGAAGCCATAAAAGGCCGCCGCGACGCCGTGCTGATCTCGACCAAGACCTCGCTGCCGATGGGCGACGGACCGGCCGACTACGGCTCGTCGCGTTCGCGGCTGATCAAGGCCGTGGACGCCGCGTTGAAACGTCTCGGCACCGACCACATCGATCTGCTGCAGCTGCACGCCTTCGATGCCGGCACGCCGATCGACGAGGTTTTGTCGACGCTGGACGCGCTCGTGCGCGCCGGCAAACTGCGCTATGTCGGGGTCTCCAACTTCTCCGGCTGGCAAGTGATGAAGTCGCTGGGGGAAGCGGATAAGCATGGCTACCCGCGTTATGTCGCGCACCAGGTCTACTATTCGCTGGTTGGTCGCGACTATGAATGGGAACTGATGCCGCTCGGCCTCGACCAGGGCGTCGGCGCGCTGGTGTGGAGCCCGCTTGGCTGGGGCCGCCTGACCGGCAAGATCCGCCGTGGCCAGCCCCTGCCGGAAACGAGCCGGCTGCACGACACCGCGAGCTTCGGTCCGCCGGTCGAGGACGAGCATCTCTATCGGGTGATGGATGCGCTAGACGCGGTGGCGCAGGAAACCGGCAAGACCGTACCGCAGATCGCCATCAACTGGCTGCTGCAGCGCCCGACCGTGTCATCGGTCATCATCGGCGCCCGCAACGAGGAGCAGCTGCGCCAGAACCTCGGCGCCGTCGGCTGGACGCTGACACCGGAGCAGATGAAAAAGCTCGACGCCGCCAGCGAAGTCACCGCACCCTACCCGTACTTCCCCTACCGACGCCAGGAGGGATTCGCCCGGCTCAACCCGCCGGCGGTGTGATTGCATCGCGATCGTTCGAGGTTTGGCCGAAGCCTTCCGAATTTCGTCATCCTAGGGCGAAGCAGGAGCGAAGCTCCGTCGCGAAGACCCTAGGATCCATGCCGTGACCCCGGCCGTAGAGCGCAGCGGTGCAGAATTCTGCACCGTTAGTATCGTTCAGATGTAACGGCATGGATCCTCGGGTCTGCGCCGCGTCGCTACGCTCCTTGCTCCGCCCGTGGATGACGAAGCGGCGGGGGTTTCCGCCAATCACTAGCGGTCGACAAAATGCCTAGCCACCGCCTAATGCAGCACGAACTCGCCGTCCACCTTGCGCCATTCGTTCGGCGCGATCAGCTTCTGGTGCGTATAGCTGACCGAGTGCAGCGGCCCGTCGAGCTTGGCTTTCCAGAACTCGATGAATTTGATCAGCACCGGAAACTTCGGCGCGATGTCGTAGTCCTGCCAGATAAAGCTCTGCAGCAGATGCGGGTGATCGGGAAAGTGGTACAGAATCTTGGCCGTGGTCAGGCCATAGCCTTTGAGCATCAGGTCCATTTCGGCATGATCGCGCATTGCGGTCCCCCTGGGCGGTCCCTTGTTGATTCTCCTCTCCTCCCAAAGCCGATTGTGCGCGCCGTTGCTTAACCGTCTATTGATTTTTTCTTCATCGAAACCGGCTTTACCACGCGAAAACATGCAGTTAGCAGCGCGCTCGACCGAGTGCTGACAACCTTCCAAAGCCCACCTGCGGCATCCCGCCGCGCGAATCCAACGTCTAATATTGCCGTAACGGCGGAACTGGTAATAATGCCGCCGAATTCGCGGTCGTGTCACCGCGATCCCGCCGGCATTTCAAGCCGGCGGATTGGTTCGGGAGGAAAGTCAGGAATGTCCGAGGTTCATGTCCATCGCGTCCAGCCGGCGTGGAAGAAGAATGCGCTGATCGACAACGATACCTACCTGAAATGGTATGCCGACAGCATCAAGAACCCGGACAAATTCTGGGGTAAGCACGGCAAGCGCATCGACTGGTTCAAGCCCTACAGCAGGGTCAAGAACACCTCCTTCGACGGCAAGGTCTCGATCAAGTGGTTCGAGGACGGGCTGACCAACGTTTCCTACAATTGCATCGACCGCCACCTCAAGAAGCGCGGCAACCAGACCGCCATCATCTGGGAAGGCGACAATCCCTACGACGATAAGAAGATCACCTACAACGAGCTTTACGAGCATGTCTGCCGGCTCGCCAATGTGATGAAGAAGCACGGCGTCAAGAAGGGCGACCGCGTCACCATCTACATGCCGATGATCCCGGAGGCCGCCTATGCGATGCTGGCCTGCACCCGTATCGGCGCCATCCATTCGATCGTCTTCGGCGGCTTTTCGCCGGATGCGCTGGCCGGCCGCATCGTCGATTGCGAATCGACCTTCGTCATCACCGCAGATGAGGGCCTGCGCGGCGGCAAGCCGATCCCGCTGAAGGACAACACCGACAAAGCGATCGACATCGCCGCCAGACAGCATGTGATGGTCAAGAACGTGGTCGTCGTGCGCCGCACCGGCGGCAAGACCGGCTGGGCTCCGGGCCGCGACGTCTGGTACCACGACGAGGTCGCGACGGTGAAGGCCGAGTGCAAGCCGGAGAAGATGAAGGCCGAGGATCCGCTGTTCATCCTCTACACCTCGGGCTCGACCGGCAAGCCGAAGGGTGTGCTGCACACCACCGCCGGCTACCTCGTCTATGTCTCGATGACGCACCAATATGTCTTCGACTACCATGACGGCGACATCTACTGGTGCACCGCCGATGTCGGCTGGGTGACCGGCCACAGCTACATTGTCTATGGCCCGCTCGCCAACGGCGCCACCACGCTGATGTTCGAGGGCGTGCCGAATTACCCATCGCAGTCGCGCTTCTGGGAAGTCATCGACAAGCACAAGGTCAACATCTTCTACACCGCGCCGACGGCGCTGCGCGCGCTGATGGGCGCCGGCAATGACCCTGTGAAGAAGACCTCGCGCAAGTCGCTGCGCGTGCTGGGCTCGGTCGGCGAGCCGATCAACCCGGAAGCCTGGGAGTGGTATTTCAACGTCGTCGGCAACGGCAAGGTGCCGATCGTCGACACATGGTGGCAGACCGAGACCGGTGGCATCCTGATCACGCCGCTGCCTGGCGCCACCGATCTCAAGGCGGGCTCGGCGACGCGGCCTTTCTTCGGCATCAAGCCGCAATTGGTCGACGGCGAAGGCAAGGTGCTGGAAGGGGCGGCCGACGGCAACCTCTGCATCACCGATTCCTGGCCGGGCCAGATGCGCACCGTCTATGGCGATCACGACCGTTTCGTGCAGACCTATTTTTCCACCTACAAGGGCAAGTACTTCACCGGCGACGGCTGCCGCCGCGACGCTGACGGCTACTACTGGATCACCGGCCGTGTCGACGATGTCATCAACGTCTCCGGCCATCGCATGGGCACGGCCGAAGTCGAATCGGCGCTGGTCAGCCATGAGAAGGTCTCCGAGGCCGCCGTCGTCGGCTACCCGCACGACATCAAGGGCCAGGGCATCTACAGCTACGTCACCTTGATGAAGGGTGCCGAACCGACCGAAGAGCTGCGCAAGGAGCTTGTCGCCCATGTCCGCAAGGAGATCGGCGCCATCGCCTCGCCCGACAAGATCCAGTTCGCGCCCGGCCTGCCCAAGACGCGTTCCGGCAAGATCATGCGCCGCATCCTGCGCAAGATCGCCGAGGACGATTTTGCCGCCCTTGGCGACACCTCGACACTGGCCGATCCAGCCGTGGTCGACGACCTGGTCGCCAACCGGCAGAACAAGAAGGGCTGATGCGGGACGCGGCCTTGCTCGGCACTGTCAGCGAACTCTGGCGCTATCCGGCGAGCTCGCTCGCCGGCGAACGCCTGGAGGCGATCTCCGTTGCGCTCGAAAGCATCGAGGGCGACCGCATGTTCGGCCTGGTCGATGCATCCGACAACGAGATCGCCCGGCCGGACCGCGCCGAGAAGTGGCACAAGGCGCCGTTGATCCGCACCCGGTTGAACCCCGCTCGCCAGCTCGAGGTCGCCGTGCCCGACGGCGAATGGCTGCCTGCTCCCGGCGTCGAGAGCGACCGCGCGGTGTCGGCCTATCTCGGCTTCGAAGCCTCGATCCGGCCGTTCGGCCAGGAGAATGCGCCTGACTATTCCGGCCCGTTGACGGCGGAGCGCTACCGCAAGGCGCCGATCCATCTTCTGACCACGGCTTCGCTGGCGCGGCTGAAGGCATTGCATCCGGAGGGCGCCGCCGACCCTCGCCGCTTCCGCCCCAACATCGTCGTCGACATGGCGGCGATCGAAGGTTCGTTTCCGGAGACGGAATGGATCGGCCGCAAGCTCGCGGTCGGCGAATTGCTGCTGACGATTTCCGAACCATGCCGCCGCTGCGGCTTCACCATCATCGCCCAGGACGGCTTCGACAACGATCCCGGCATCCTGCGCAACCTGGTCCGCCACAACGCGCACAATCTCGGGGTATATTGCACGGTCGACAAGCCGGCCAGCATCAAGCTCGGCGACGAGATGCGGTTCGTGTAGTCACCGATAAAGATCCGCCCGCGTCGGCGGCAGACCGCTCGGGCCGCGTGCGCGCTTGGTGACGACGGTCTGGAAGATCTGCGCCGAGGCGCGCTCGAAGGTGATCGAACACCCGGTCAGATAAAGCAGCCACAGCCGCGCCTTGGCCTCGCCGACCTCGGCGATTGCCTCGTCGAAGCGGGCCTGCAGCCGCTCGGCCCACAGCCTGCAGGTGCGGGCATAATGCTCGCGCAAATTCTCGACATCGTAGACGAGAAAACCGTGCGCCTCGAGATTGCCTGTTGTCATGCCGATCGTGTCGAGTTCACCGCCGGGGAAGATATATTTGAGCAATGCCTTGTATTCCGGTCCCTTGCGCAGGGTTTTCTTCATGTCGCCCTTGCTGCGCCTGGTGATGGCGTGATGCAGATAGATGCCGCCCGGCTTCAGCAGCCGGTGGACGGTGGAAAAGTAGGTGGCGTGGTTGGCAATACCCAGATGCTCGAACATGCCGATCGACGATATCTTGTCGAAAGAGCCGGTGAGCTCGGCATAGGATTTGATCTCGATGGTGATCTTGTCCTCCAGCCCCTCGGCGCGGATGCGCTCGCGGGCAAGATCGGTCTGGGCCTGCGACAGCGAGACGCCGTGGCCGACGACGCCGTAATTCTTCGCGGCATGGATCAGCATGGCGCCCCAGCCACAGCCGATGTCGAGCAGCCTTTCGCCCGGTTTCAGCCGGAGTTTCCGGCAGATGTGGTCGAGTTTGTCGGCCTGCGCCTGGTCGATGCCGTTGGCGAAATCCTTGAAGTAACCGCAGCTGTAGACCATGCGCTCGTCGAGGAAGAGCCGGTAAAAGGCATTCGAAATGTCGTAGTGATGCTGGATCGCTTCCTGGCTCGAACCGCTGACATAGGGATTGCGCCCGGACAGATCGGTCCGCGCGCTCATCTGCTTGCGTGACAAAAGCACGGAAGGCAGGTCGCGCAGGATCGCGAGCTTCGGCAGCGACTTGAGCTTGGTCCGCAGCTTGCCTTGCGACGGCAGGGCATAGAAATCGAACAGCGTCCCGTCTTCGATGTCTATGGTCTTGGAAATCCACATCTCGATCAGCGTCGACAAAGACGGTCGCCTCACAACCTGCCAGACGATGTCCTGGTCGTTGACGGTGAGCACCGGCCCGCCGGCGGGGCCGATCCGCTCGCCGGTCCACAGCCTGACGGCAAAACCGGGCTTCAGCGTTTCGATCACCGTTCGAACGACGCGCGCGGCTTTCTCGGTAGCGTCCATGCTCCCTCCCTGCGGCTCGATGACGCGATCTTGTCCATTTGGCGCGCGGATCGCAAGCGCAATGAAATGCCCGCCGCAGTTCCGGCAGGGTGCCTTTTTCAGCATGGCATCTTGTCATTTGCTGCAACGCACCCCATCATGTCCATGTGTTCAACAAATCGAAAGGAGGTGATCCGATGTCGAGTGATTTCGTTTTCCAGAACGTGGCCTCGCAGGATTGCACTTTCGGGAAGCAGTCTTCCCGTTAAGGCGCGAGATGCGCGGAGGGTGACCCTCGGGTCGCCGCCACAGGCCGCGCCATGGACGGAAACACGGAAGGCCGCCGGCTTCGCAAGAAGCGGCGGCCTTTTCCTTTTTGGGGCGAGCCTACTTCGTCAGCGCCAGGGTTTCGATGTTGCGGGCGATCGTCTGGCGACGTCCTGTTGCGGCACAGCGCTTGTGTGCCCAAGCGGACCAGTTGTCCCCAACTGCAAACCGAAATGGTGAGAGGCTAGGCCAGCATCCGTGCGCTGACCGTCTTGTCGATGCCGTGGTAGGGCGGATTGAACAGCCTGCCTTCCTGTTCATAGGTCCAAACCTTGAACAGGCTGAGCCGGTGCGGGCCGAAGCTGTGCAGCAGCGGCACGTCGGTGGCGTCTCGGCCGCGCGCGATGACGACGCGGCCGATCCTGGGCCGGTTGTGGCGCGGGTCGAACGTGTACCATTTGCCGTCCAGGAACACTTCCATCCAGGCCGAGAAATCCATCGGCGCCGGATCGGTCGGCACGCCGATGTCGCCGAGATAGCCGTTCACATAACGCGCCGGGATATTCATGCAGCGGCAGAGCGTGATCGCCAGATGGGCGAAGTCGCGGCAGACGCCCACCCGTTCCTCATGCGCTTGCGCCGCCGTGCGGGTCGAACGCGCATAGCCGTAGCCGAACGACAGGCGGTTGTGGACATAGTCGACGATCGCCTGCACCCGCGCCCAGCCGGATGGAAGGTGACCGAACAGCTGCCAGGCGAGATTGCTGAGATGATCGGTCTCGCAGTAGCGGCTGCCGAGGAGATAACCGAGCACCTCGTCGGGCAGTTCGGACACCGGTACCTCCCTGGCCAGCATGTTGACTTCATCCGGCTCGCCGCTGTCCTCGACCACCGCGTCGTAAAGGATACGAAAGCCTCCGGCAGGCGCGGTGAAGCGGCGGCAGGCATTGCCATGCATGTCGTGGTAGAGCCTGGTCGGCACGGAAGGCGATGTCAGCACGCGCGTCTGCCGTTTGATGTCGGCCTGCCTGTCCTTGTGGATCTCGAGCAGCGAAATCACCGGAGTGGCCTCGGCGCATTCAATGGCGATTTCATAGCCGAGCCGGATCAGCATCACACGTCCCCCCTTCAATCGTCATGGAAAGCAGTGTCGTTGAAACGCCGGAGGGGAGCCGTGGTTCCCTGGAGCGTCCGAAAAGACACCCTCGTGCCTTCCCATGTCGGTGCCTTGACGCTACGGTTGCGCCCTCCCTCGACACGCTCCCCGGACTTCAAGGAAAATCATGTTTGCAGGCAGAAAATTCGCCGCCTTCCTCTTCGATATGGACGGCACGCTGATCAATTCCATCGCCTCGGCAGAGCGGGTGTGGAGCGATTGGGCACGTCGTCACGGCCTCGACGTCGCCGCCTTCCTTCCGACGATCCACGGTGTGCGGGCGATCGAGACCATCACCGGCCTTGCCCTCCCAGGCATCGATCCGGCGCATGAGGCCGACCTGTTGCTGAAAGCCGAGGCCGACGATCTCGATGGCATTATGCCGATCGCCGGCGCCGTGGCGTTTCTCGAGGCGCTGCCTCCCGAGAGCTGGGCGATCGTGACCTCCGCGCCACGCTCGTTGGCGCTTGCACGCATGAAGGTTGCCGGCATTCCGGTTCCCGCCGTTCTCGTCGCGGCGGAAGACGTATCCCGAGGCAAGCCGGCGCCCGACTGCTTCCAGCTCGGCGCAAGACGGCTTGGCTTCGACGCGAGCGACTGCCTGGTGTTCGAGGATGCCCCCGCCGGCATCAGGGCGGCCGAGGCCGCGGAAGCCGCGGTCATGGTGATCAACGCCACGCACCAGCACCCGGTGCAAACGCCGCACGCCGCCATCGCAGACTACGACGCCATCGGCATCACCGTCGACGAGCGCGGCTGGCTGGCGCTTGAGGCGCAACGCAGCGCCGCCTAGGTGTGGCGTTATCGGGTGTGTCGGGATTCAGGTCAGGCCGAGTCGAAAATGGTGGCCGGTCTCACCTGAATTTCAACACACCCTAAAAATCGCTGGTCAGGCCTTTGACTTCCCAGTCGCCGTAGCGGCCGGGTTCCTTGCCACCACGGCCACCGATTTCGCGCGGCAGCGCGGCTTCCTTGCGGCGATAGTCTTGCCGTCGTGCCTCGGCTTCCGCCAGGGCACGGCGAGCGGCTGGCGTCAGTTCTTTTGACGGCGTGTCGTCATCGGTTTCGGCCGGCGTTTTACTGGGTTCGTCGTTCATGCGATATTTCCAGCGCATTGAAACAGGGACAGGCGTTTCCCATCATATAGCGATGAGCCCAGGACTATCGACCCCCTTTCGCGATCTGGACAGGAGCAGACGATGAACACCATTCGCACCGCCATGCTTCTTGCCGCGATGACGGCGCTGTTCATGGGCGTCGGCTTCCTGATCGGCGGGTCAGGCGGCATGATGATCGCGCTGGTGATCGCCGCCGGCACCAATCTGTTCAGCTACTGGAACGCCGACAAGATGGTGCTGTCGATGAACCATGCCGTCGAGGTCGACGAGAAGAACGCGCCGGAATATTACGCCATCGTCCAGGCGCTGGCCCAGCAGGCCGGCCTGCCGATGCCCAAGACCTATCTGATCGACAGTCCCCAGCCGAACGCCTTCGCCACCGGCCGCAATCCGCAGAACGCCGCGGTCGCCGCCTCCACCGGCCTCTTGCAGCGGCTGACCCATGAGGAAGTCGCGGCCGTCATGGCGCACGAACTCGCCCACGTCCAGCATCGCGACACGTTGACCATGACCATCGTCGCCACCTTTGCCGGCGCCATCTCGATGCTCGGCAACTTCGCCTTCTTCCTCGGCGGCAACCGCGACAACAACCCGTTCGGCTTTGTCGGCGTGCTGGCCGCGATGATCGTGGCGCCCTTCGCCGCGATGATCGTGCAGATGGCGGTCAGCCGCACCCGCGAATACGCGGCCGACCGGCGCGGCGCCGAAATCTGTGGACACCCGCTGTGGCTGGCATCGGCGCTTGACAAGATCGCCCGTGGCGCCGAACGCATTCCCAACCCCGATGCCGAGCGCAATCCGGCGATGGCGCATCTCTTTATCATCAATCCCCTACACGGCGAGCGCATGGACAGTCTGTTCTCCACCCACCCGGCCACCGAGAACCGCATCGCTGCGCTGCAGGAAATGGCGCGGCAGATGGGCGACAGTGCCCCCCGGACGGCGGGCCGCGGGGCTCCCGTGCCGCCGCGGGCCGACGAAGTGCAATCGGCCGGGCCGTGGGGCAAGCCGGCCGCACCGGAACAGTCCGCCGAACCCGCCAGGCCGAACTCCAATCCATGGGGTCGCAACCCGACCGGGCCCAAGGGCCGGTGGTCGTGAGCGTGGCGGACAGAGGACCTCGACGCACGGTTTCAGGCGATCAGGAACACAAGGACGGCGGCGAATTCGTTGCTGGTCTCGCCGCCCGCAAGGCGGCGGCGCGCTTGCTTGCCGCTGTCATCGATGCCAGGACGCCGCTCGACGGGCTGACCGACCACGAGAACGGCCATCCGCAATACAAGGCGCTCGATCCGCGCGACCGTGGCTTGGTGCGAGCCATCCTGGTCACCGCGCTGCGCTATCGCATGACCATTACGGGGTTGCTGGCGCGGCGCCTGGAAAAGTCCCTGCCGCCCAACGCCACCGCTTTGTCCCACATCCTGCATGTGGCGGCCGCGCAGATCCTGTTCCTCGATATTCCCGACAGCGCCGCTGTCGACCTGGCGGTGACCCACGCCAAATCCGACCCGCGCACGCAGCGCTTCTCAGGCCTGGTCAACGGCGTGCTGCGCACCCTGGCGCGCGCCAAGGACACGGAACTGCCAGCTGCCCTTGCCGCCACCGACGAAGCGCCAAAATGGTTCTCCGACCGGCTGAAGGCCGCCTATGGCGCCGACAAGACGAAGCAAATTCTCGCCGCCCACCGGCACGAGGCACCGGTGGACTTCACGGTCAAGGCCGATCCCGAACTCTGGGCCGAAAAGCTCGGCGGCATCGTGCTGCCGACCGGGACGGTTCGAGTGGAAAATCTTGCCGGCCCCGTTATCGAACTGCCCGGCTTCGCGGAGGGCGCCTGGTGGGTGCAGGATGCGGCGGCCAGCTTTCCCGCCCGGCTGTTCGGCGATGTCAGCGGGCTGCGCGTCGCCGATCTCTGCGCGGCGCCCGGCGGCAAGACCGCACAGCTGATCCTGGCCGGAGCCAGGGTTACCGCCGTCGACACCTCGAAGAACCGGCTGGCCCGGCTGGCGCAGAATCTCGACCGCCTCGGCCTTGCCGCGGACATCGTCCAGGCCGACCTCATCAAATACGAGCCGGCGGAACTGTTCGACGCCGTGCTTCTCGACGCGCCCTGCTCGTCGACCGGCACGGTGCGCCGGCATCCCGACGTACCCTGGACCAAGACGGCGGCCGATGTCGAAAAACTCGCCGATCTGCAGAACAGGCTGCTGGCCCGCGCCGTCACCCTGGTCAAGCCAGGCGGCCGGATCGTCTTTTCCAATTGTTCGCTCGACCCGATCGAAGGCGAGGATCTCCATCGCGCGTTCCTCAAGGCAACGCCGGCGGTCGCCGACGATCCCCTGCATCAGGGCGAGATCGCCGGCATCGATTCGTTCCTGACGGCGCAAGGCACGCTGCGCACCACGCCCGCTGACCTCGACCTCGGAGCGCCGGAGCGCTCGGGTCTGGACGGCTTCTTCGCCGCGCGCATGCGCCGAGCTCTTTAGAGCAATTCCAGGAAAAGTGTGAACGGTTTTCCGTCCGGAATTGCGTCAAAACAAAGAGTTAGAGCATGTCGTCCAGGCTCCAGTGGTTGCCCCAACGAGCATCGATTTCGTCGTCGACATTCTGGTAGCGGATGTCGGTCGACAGCCGGATCAGCCCGTTTTTGCTCTGGTTGGTGGTGGAGGCATGGATCATGTAGGGCGAGTGAAGGACGATGTCGCCCGCCTCGAAATCCGCCATCAGCCACCTTGTATCGAACTGTTCCGCCATGTGAGGCAGGTCCTTCGACACCCAGCCACCCTCTGTCATATTGCGGTTGTAGGCGCTGATGCGTTCCTCGGGACCGAGATCGGCATTGTCCCTGGCGAATTGTGCCTCCAGGGTAGCGCCAATGGCATGCGATCCCTCCAGGTAGATGAGACCTCCCATGTCGATCGAGGCATCGCCGATCGGTATCCAGGCCGTCACCACGCGGCTTGTGCCGCCGCGCAGGTAGACGAGATCGTAATGCGCGGGCGTCGCGGTGGCGGTGCCAGGCAAGGTGAAGCGCATGATCTTTCGCTTGTGCAGGTAGGATAACCCGCCCGTGAAAGCGTCCATCAGGCGCGATAGGCGCGGCTGCGCGCAAAAGCCCTCATAGGCCGCCGAACGGACCACCGACATCAAGCCGCGATTGGCGAGCTGGTGATCGATAGCACTGTCGGAAGCGATACCGAGCGAAGGGTTGGTCGCCGGCTTCAAAAGTCCGCTATCGGCAAGATGGGAAAGCACCCAGCCGCGAAACTCGATCACCTCACCGCGCGGCAAGAGCCCTTTCAGCCAGACATAGCCTTGCGTTCCAAAAAGGCGGCGAATGGCCTCGACGCCAATGGAAGGGTCCGTCGGCGAAAGGTAGCCCAGCCTGTTCGGCATCGTCGACAGCACCTTGCCGTTGGCTGTCAAGGCAACCGGCGGGGCGCCCCGCAATGGCTGTTCGCCGGCTGATATCGACATTTCAATCACCTGGATGGCTTCGACCTTGGCAGAACAATAGCTTGGTATCTCAACTCTTCCCATAGGTGGAAAACCGACCGGGACTCTTTCGCTCATGACCAGCCGGCACTATGCCTTGTGCCGATCGCCACGCCACAAGAGGACCTAAGTCGCGGCATGAACCAGGTGTATGACCCGGAAAAGACGTGACTTTTTTAGGGACGACCGGCCACGGCCGCGTGAAGTGGCTCGATCAGGCGAAATCGGCCTTCGCATAAGTTCTTGAATCATATAAACTTGCACCGGGGTAGAGGACGTCCAGGAGGGCTTTTGGCACTGGTTGCCAGCAACACGACGCGTCTTTGGACGCTTGTCGCGAAGGAGTTCTGGCGCAAGACGCGCCGGCGCTTGCGCGCCGGGCCAGTCTATCGCTGGCGCTATTCCGGGCGCACGCCCGAACGCGTGCTTATCGCGCCGCCGGACTTGCGCCTCGCCGACCCGCAGATCGCGCTCGAGATCTATTACGGCCGCTATCCCTTGTCGGGGCATCTGGTCGAGACCGGCGGCAAGTCACCCTTCCAGATCAATGTTCCAAATCACGGCTGGCAAAAGACGCTGCATGGCTTTCGCTGGCTTCGCCACATGCGCGCAGCCGGCACCGAGCTTGCCGCCGCCAATGCCCGCGCTCTGGTTTCCGACTGGATCACCATGCATGGCAGCCATATTTCCGGCATCGCCTGGGAGCCTGGCATCACGGCCAAGCGCATCATCGCCTGGCTGCAGCATTCTTCCGTGGTGCTGCAAGGCGCGGAGTTTCCCTTCTATCGCGCCTTCCTGAAATCGCTGGCCGTCCAGATCCGCTACCTGAGGTCGATGGCCCGCGAAATGCCTGACGGCAAGGACCGGCTGCGGGCTCGCATCGCGCTGGCCTTCGCGGCACTTTCCCTGCCTGCGCCGGCTTCGGCGCTGCGCGGCGCCACCCGCAACCTGGCCGAGGAACTCAACCGCCAGATCCTCGCCGACGGCGGCCATATCTCACGCAATCCGATGACGGTGCTGGAAATCCTCGCCGATCTTTTGCCGCTGCGCCAGACCTACGCCAACCAGGCGGAGGCGCCGCCGCAGGCGCTGATCGGCGCCATCGACCGCATGCTGCCGGCGCTGCGCTTCTTCCGCCACCAGGATGGCAGCCTGGCCCGCTTCAACGGCATGGGCGCCACGATCCACGACCGTATCGCCACCATCCTGCGCCACGACGACACCGCCGGAGCTCCGCTGCTGCATGCGCCGCATTCGGGCTATGAGCGGCTGTCGATGGGCGGCACCACCGTCATTGCCGATACCGGCCTGCCGCCGCCGGTCGACGTGTCCAACGCGGCCCACGCCGGCTGTCTCGCCTTCGAACTGTCGTCGGGCCGCCAGCATTATATCGTCAACGCCGGCATCGATACCTATGGCGCCGCCGAGTTCCGGCCGCTGGCCCGCGCTACCGCCGCGCACTCGACCGCCACCATCAACGACACCTCTTCGGCGCGGTTCACCCATTCGCTGCGGGTCAACGACCAGCTGGGTTCGCCCTTGATTGGCGGCCCGCAGCATGTCCAGTGCAAACGCACCGACCAGAAGGGCGTTCACGGCTTCATCGCCCGTCATGACGGCTATCTCCAGCGCTTCGGCTTCCTGCATGAGCGCGACCTGAAACTGTCCTCGAACGGCAATGTGCTCGCCGGCAGGGACCGGTTCCAGCGGCCCGGCAATGCCGAGATCCGCAACAACGGCCGCGACTTCGTCACCGTGCGCTTCCATATCCATCCAGACATCAACCTTTTGCAGGACGAGCATGACCGCCTGGTGCTGACCGCCGACCAGGCCGACACCTGGGTGTTCACCTCCAGCGAAGTGGTGCCGGAGGTCGAGGAATCGATCTACTTCGCCGGTCTTGGCGGCCCGCGCCGCAACCGCCAGATCGTGCTTGCATTCAAGGCGTCCGATGTGGCCGAAGTCCATTGGCAGCTGACGCGCACCAGCATCGCCGGCTACCCGGAAAACAACTGAAGCAATTCCAGGAAAGTGTGAAGCGGTTTTTCCGGGAAAAGCGCGCAGCGCTTTCCCTTGTGAATTGCGGCAAAACCCGACCGCCGGTTTGATTTCTTGAAATCATGTGCTAGGGCGCGGGCTTGCCCCTCCAGCCGTGAAAGGCCGCCAGCCATGGCCGTCGCCGCCAAGAACATTCCCGCACCGGATCTCGTTCCCGTCCGCCGTGCCTTGCTCTCCGTTTTCGACAAGACCGGCCTCATCGACTTCGCCAGGGGATTGGCTTCGGCCGGCGTCGAACTGGTCTCGACCGGCGGCACCGCCAAGGCGATCGCCGACGCCGGCATGACAGTGCGCGACGTTTCCGAGCTCACCGGCTTTCCCGAGATCATGGATGGCCGCGTCAAGACGCTGCATCCATCGGTGCATGGCGCGCTGCTTGGCGTGCGCGACGACCCCGAACATTCGGCGGCGATGCACAAATACGGCATCGAGCCGATCGATCTCGTCGTCTCCAATCTCTATCCGTTCGAGGAGGTGCGCCGCTCCGGCGCCGACTATGCCGCGATCGTCGAGAACATCGACATCGGCGGCCCGGCGATGATCCGCGCCTCGGCCAAGAACCACGCCTATGTCGCCATCGTCACCGATCCCGGCGACTACGCCTCGGTGCTGAACGCGCTGGAGATGAACATCGGCTCGCTGTCGCTGGACTTCCGCAAGAAGCTGGCCGCCAAGGCCTTTGCCCGCACCGCCAGCTATGACGCGGCGACATCCGGCTGGTTCGCCGAGGCACTCGACATCGAGCATCCGACCTGGCGCGCCTTCGGCGGCAGGCTGACCGAGGTGATGCGCTATGGCGAAAACCCGCACCAGGGCGCCGGCTTCTACGTCAATGGCGACAAGCGGCCGGGCGTCGCCACGGCGCGCCAGCTGCAGGGCAAGCAGCTGTCCTACAACAACATCAACGACACCGACGCCGCCTTCGAACTGGTCGGCGAATTCGATCCCGGCCGCTCCGCCGCCGTGGCGATCATCAAGCATGCCAACCCGTGCGGCGTCGCCGAGGGCGCCTCGCTGAAAGCCGCCTACGCCAAGGCGCTGGCCTGCGACCCGGTCTCGGCC
Organism: Mesorhizobium sp. WSM1386; assembly: GCF_055901595.1. Classification (NCBI taxonomy): domain Bacteria; kingdom Pseudomonadati; phylum Pseudomonadota; class Alphaproteobacteria; order Hyphomicrobiales; family Phyllobacteriaceae; genus Mesorhizobium; species Mesorhizobium sp. WSM1386. Next base: position 1,147,113 of record NZ_CM148373.1, on the reverse strand, counting down.
TTCGGCGGCATCGTCGCTCTCAATCGCACCCTCGACGCCGAGGCGGCCGAGGAGATCGTGAAAACCTTCACCGAGGTGATCATCGCGCCCGGCGCAACCGACGAGGCGGCGGCGATCGTCGCCGCGAAGAAGAACCTGCGCCTGCTGGTCACCGGTGGCCTGCCCGACCCGCGCTCGCCCGGCACGACGGTCAAGTCGGTCGCCGGCGGCATGCTGGTCCAGGGCCGCGACAATGCCGTGGTCGACGAGCTCGAGCTGAAGGTGGTGACGAAGCGCGCGCCGACGCCGGCCGAAATGGCCGACCTCAAATTCGCCTTCCGCGTCGCCAAGCACGTCAAGTCGAATGCCATCGTCTACGCCAAGGACGGCGCCACCGTCGGCATCGGCGCCGGCCAGATGAGCCGCGTCGATTCCTCACGCATCGCCGCCCGCAAGGCGCTCGACGCGGCCGAAGCAGCCGGTATGGCGGAGCCACTGACCAAGGGCTCGGTCGTCGCCTCCGACGCCTTCTTCCCCTTCGCCGACGGTTTGCTGTCAGCCATCGAAGCCGGTGCCACGGCGGTGATCCAGCCCGGCGGTTCGATGCGCGACGACGACGTCATCGCCGCTGCGGATAAGCATGGCATCGCCATGGTGTTCACTGGCGTCAGGCACTTCAGGCACTGAGGCGCCTTTTTCCTTCTCCCCCTGTGGGGTCCGAAGGACGGGGCGAGACCCGTGGCTCGCCCCAGGGCGGTGGATCGGCGCGACAGCGCCGAGACGGTTGAGGGGTGTTCCAGCGGAGTGAGGCGTTGGCGTTCCCTGGCGCACCCCTCATCCGACCGAGCTTCGCTCGGCCACCTTCTCCCGCAAGGGGAGAAGGAAGAGGCGCTATTCCACCGGCCGATCCGCCGGATACGGCGTCCTGAGCAGGATCGCCATGCCTATAGCCAGGAACAGGATGATCACCGCCATGCCGAGCCGGGCCGAGTCGCTCACCGCGGTGATCGTCGCCACCAGGAACGGCGCCAGGAAACTGGTCGCGCGGCCGGCCAGCGCGTAGATGCCGAAATAGCGGCCGGATTCGGCGGCCGTGACGCTGCGCGCCATATAGGAACGCGACGACGCCTGCACAGGACCGAAAGCCAGTCCTATGAGCAGGCCGTACAGGATGTAGGCCTTCTCCGCCGCCGTGCCGAACAGCCCGCCGGAATCGGTGGTCGGCAGCTGGATCAGGCCGAGCAGCGTGAAGCCCGGACCGGTCGAGACGACACCGATGGTGGCGACCGACAGCATGACCAGCGCAATCATCACCACGGCCTTTGAGCCGAGCGCGGTGTCCAGCCGTGCGGCGACCCAGCAGCCGAAGATGGCGACGACATTGAGGATGATGCCGAACATGCCGATCTCGGTGATCGACCAGTGGAACATGCCTGCCGCAAACGTGCCGCCGAGCGCCAGCAAGGCGTTGACGCCGTCCTGGTAGATCATGCGGGCGACGAGGAAGCGGAAGATGCCGCCGCGCTTGCGCACCTCGGCCAGGGTCGATTTCAGCTCCAACAGGCCTTCACGCACCGCTGGCCCGATCGGAATGCCCTTGATGGCGTCCGGCGTGAAGAAGAACATCGGCAGGATGAACAGGAAATACCAGCCGGCCGATAGCGGCCCGGTGGCCCTGGCGTCTTCGCCGAGCTTCGGGTCGAGCCCGAACAGCGGGTCGATGCCGATGATCGTCTTGCCGGTCTCCGGCGAACCGGCCAGGCAGGTGACGACGAAGATCAGCGCGATCATGCCGCCGAGATAGCCGAGGCCCCAGGCGATGTTGGAGATGCGGCCGATCTCGCTCTTCGGCACCAGCCGCGGCATCATGGAATCATTGAATACGGTCGAGAACTCGGCAGCCACGGAAGCCAGCGAGAACAGCGCCACGACCAGGAACAGGTCCGAGCCGGGCGCCGCGAACCACAGCAGGATAAGGCTGGTGATCTTGATCGCGGCGAAGAAGGCGATCCACGGCTTGCGCGGCCCGGTCTGGTCGGCGATCGAGCCGAGGATCGGCGACAGCACCGCGATGACCAGCCCGGCGGCGGCGATGCCGTAGCCCCAGACGGCCTGGCCGGTATTGGGATCACCAGCCATGCGCGAAACGAAATAGGGGCCGAAGATGAAGGTGGTGACGACCGTGAAGAACGGCTGCGCCGCCCAGTCGAAGAACATCCATCCCCAGATGCCGCGTCCCGACGCACGCTGCACTGTTTCTACCGCCATGATGATTCCCCCGGCCGCGCCCGTGTCGGGCGCCATGTCTGCATGTTTTTCATGACCGCGCAAATGACAAGCGTCCAGCTGCCGTTCATTGCTCCTGGGTTCCGTACCCCCACGAAAGCTACGCTATGCGCACATCTTGTGTGATTAGCGTGACTGATCGGCCGAGGCTCGATTGCCACGTGGTTCCCCCAATCCGTCGCTGCTTCGCAGCGCCACCTTTCCCCCCTCCGGAGGAAAGGAAAGGAGCGTTGCTGGACGCGCGTTGACGACAAAAAAGCTTGGCGCCTTTCCTCTGCCCGTCGGTCGGGGGAGAGGTGGCTCGGCGAAGCCGAGACGGAGTGGGGGTCGACCAGCGCGGCATAACAATGCATGCGCCAAGCTGCTATGCACGCTATCGGCCTCACATCCCCGTCAGATCGCTCATCAGTCCCGACGCCACCGACAGCCGCGACACGGTGATGTCGCCGCCTTCGGTCAGCGCCTGCAACCGCTCGCGGATGCGCGCCACCCGCTCGCCGCCGGCTTCCAGCCAGGCCGCCACCGGGTCCGCCGTATCGGCATGGCCGGTGAGCGCCGCCACCGCGATGCCGCGCCGCGCCGCGCCGATCGTGTCTGTGGCACGGGACAGAGCGAGTTGGTCATAATAGTCCGAAGGTGTGATCGAGCGTGCGGCGTCCTCGACGCGCGGGATGCGGAAAGCGTCGCTGACCGCGAAGAACGCCTTGGCCGCGGCGACGATGTCGGCACCGGCGGTGCGCGCGGTCAGGGCGATGTCGGGGATCAATTCCGCCACCTCGCTCAGAGCCAACTGCCCGGCCAATCTTTCCGGCGCGCCGGCCTTGAACAGCCCGTGCCGCTTCTCCTCGATCCGCTCGCGTGAAAACGCCGGCAGCAGCGAAACGAGTTTCGGCTCCAGCGCCTTGCGCGCGTCCTGCAGCTCGGCGATGCGCTGACCGAGCGGCGCCGTGCCGGCATCGTTCTTCAGATACCAGCCGCAGGTCACATAGATCAGCCGACTAACCATCTGGTAGAGATCGAGTTGCACCTGGCCGTCGATCTGGCTGTCGAGCGCGTCGATCTCGCGATAGAGCGCCGGCAGCGCAAAGCCGTCGCGCACCACCGCGAAGGTGCGCACCACGTCGGCGGCGGTGCGGCCCGTCGCTTCCTGTAGCCGGTTGACGAAGGACGGGCCGCCGCGATTGACCAGGTCGTTGGCGACGACACGGGCAATGATCTCGCGGCGCAGCCTATGGCCGTGGATCTCGGCGGCGTATTTCTTGCCCATCCGGTCCGGGAAATAGCCCATCAGGTCGCGGTCGAAATGCGCATCATCAGGCACGTCGCTGGCGACGATGTCGGAAAACAGCACGATCTTGGCGTAGGCGAGCAGCACGCCGAGCTCCGCCCGGGTCAGCGGCTCGCCGCGTGCCTCGCGCTCGGCAAGCGCCGCCGGAGACGGCAGCGTCTCGACGGCACGGTCGAGCAGGCCGCGGGCCTCGAGCGCGGTCATGAACCGCGCCTGATGCGCGATGTCGGCGAGCCCGCGCTTGCGCGCGATCGAAAGCGCCAGCGTCTGCTGGTAGTTGTTCGACAGCACCAGCGAGCCGACCTCGCCGGTCATCTCGGCCAGCAGCTTGTTGCGCGCCGGACGCGTCAGCGATCCTTTGCGCATGGCCGACGCCAACGCGATCTTGATGTTGACCTCGACGTCGGAGCAGTTGACGCCGCCCGAATTGTCGATGGCGTCGGAATTGCAGCGGCCGCCATTCATGCCGAACTCGATGCGCGCCCGCTGCGTGACGCCAAGATTGGCGCCCTCGCCGATCACCTTGGCACGAACGTCAAGTGCCGTGATGCGGACGGCATCGTTGGCACGGTCGCCGACCTCGGCGTTGGTTTCGGTCGATGCCCTGAGATAGGTGCCGATGCCGCCGAACCACAGGAGATCGACCGGCGCCTTGAGGATAGCGGTCATGATCTCGACCGGCGTGGCGGTCGTCTTGGCCAAGCCGATCGCCGCCGCCGATGCCGCCGGCAAGGTGATCGACTTCTGGTTGCGCGAGACGATGATGCCGCCTTCCGACAGTTTGCTCTTGTCGTAGTCCTGCCAGGATGAGCGGGCGAGAGCGAACATGCGCTCGCGCTCGGCCATCGAGGCCGCCATGTCCGGGTCCGGATCGATGAAGATGTCGCGATGGTCGAAGGCGGCGATCAGCCTTGTCTTCGGCGATAGCAGCATGCCGTTGCCGAACACGTCGCCCGACATGTCGCCGACACCGACAACCGTGAAGGGCGACGTCTGGATATCGCGGTTGATCTCGCGGAAATGCCGCTTGACCGCTTCCCAGGCGCCCTTGGCGGTGATGCCCATCTTCTTGTGGTCATAGCCGGCCGAGCCGCCGCTGGCGAAGGCGTCGTCGAGCCAGAAGCCGTGTTTCTCGGAGATCGCGTTGGCGGTGTCGGAGAAGGTCGCCGTGCCTTTGTCGGCGGCGACGACGAAGTACGGATCGTCCTGGTCGCGCCTGACGACGCCGGCCGGTGGAATGACGCCGTCCAGCCCGATATTGTCGGTGATCGACAAAAGGCTGGAGACGAAATTCTTGTAGGCCGATGTGCCGGCCTCGAAGATCGCGTCGCGCCCGGCGCTCATCGGCAGCTTTTTCGGATAGAAGCCGCCCTTGGCACCGACCGGCACGATGACCGCGTTCTTGACCTGTTGCGCCTTGACCAGGCCGAGCACCTCGGTGCGGTAGTCCTGGGCGCGGTCAGACCAGCGCAGGCCGCCGCGCGCCACCGGGCCGAAGCGCAGATGCAGGCCCTCGACCTCGGAACCGTAGACGAAGATCTCCCGCCACGGCCGTGGCGCCGGCAGCCCTTCCACCGCTTGCGAGTCGAGCTTGATCGCCAGCGACTGGCCTTTCTCCTTCGTATCGGCAACGAAATGATTGGTGCGCAGCGAGGCTTCGATCAGATTGAGGTAGCGGCGGATGATGGTGTCGTCATCGATGTTGGGCACATCTTCGAGCGCATCCTTGATCTTGGCCTTGAGATGCTTGGCTGCCACCACGCCTTCGCCCTCGGCGGTCGGGCCAAGCCGGGCGATGAACAGCGCATGCAGGCCGCGCGCGATGTCGGGATAGCGGTTCAGTGCCGCGGCGATGAAGTCCTGGCTTTGCGGAATGCCGACCTGCTGCAGATAGCGGCCATAGGCGCGCAGGATCGTGATTTCGTCGGACCACAGGCCGGCGGTCTGGGCAAGGCCGTTATAGCCGTCATTGTCCACGTCGCCGCGCCAGACGGACAGGAACGCGTCCTCGAACAACGCGCCGCCATCGCCGAGGTTGATCGGCTTGCCATAGCTGTTCTCCAACTCCATGTCGTGGATGAAGACCCTGCCGGACTGCTCGTCACCAACCTCGAAGGTGCGCTCGCTGATGACGCGAAAGCCGATGTTTTCCAGCAGCGGAACGCGCCGCGACAGCGCCACCGGGCTGGCATGGTGAAAAATCTTCAGCGCCGCCTGATGCGGCTTCTGCTCGGCATGGCGGTAGTAGTCGATGGCGATCGGATTGTCGGCGCCGATCTTGGCGATGCGCCCGGCATCGACCAATGCCTCCGTCGCGCTGAACGAATCGCGATAGCTCTCCGGCAGCCTCGCGGCGATCGCCTTCAGCGCCTGGTCGCCGCCATGGGCATCCGCCGCGTCGGAAAGGGCATCCTCCCAGGTCCGCACGATGTCTCGGATCGCCGCCTCGATCGTCGCCTGCTCGACTTTCGGCGTCTTGCCGCCGGAACGGCCGATGATGAAATGCACGCGCGCCAGCCCGCCTTCGGGGAAGGCCGGGTAATAGGCCGACAGCCGGCCCTCGAAAACGGTTTTCAGATAGGCGCCGATCTTCTCGCGCACGACGCTGTCGTAGCGGTCGCGCGGCACGAAGACGAGGATCGAGACGAAGCGGTCGAACTGGTCGGCACGCACCAGCGCCCGCACCCGCGGCCGCTCGACCAGGCCAAGAATGGCCGCGGCGTGCTTTCTCAGGATCGGCACCGGCACCTGGAACAGTTCGTCGCGCGGATAGCTCTCCAGCACGTTGATCAGTGCCTTGCCGGAATGATCGTGGCGGTCGAAGCCGGACTTGGCGATGATGGTTTCGGCCTTGGACCTCAGATAGGGGATCTTCATCACCGAGCGCGTGTAGGCGGTGGAGGTGAACAGGCCGACGATGCGCAGTTCGCCCGCCAACGCGCCCTTGGCGGTGTAGGTCTTGATGCCGACGTAATCGAGATAGATGCGGCGGTGCACCAGCGACTTGGCATTGGCCTTGGTGACGATCAGCGGCTCCGGCCCGTGCAGGAAGGCGCGGATTTCCGGTGTCGTCGTCACCGCTTCGGTGCCGCGCCTGAGCACCAGCACGTCGGGATCCGTCAGGATGCCGAGGCCGGCCTTGTCGGCGCGCTCCAGCGTGCCGCTTTCCTCGCCGCCGGTGTATTTGAATTCGCGCATGCCGAGGAAGGTGAAATTGTCGTCGCGCAGCCACTCCAGGAAAGCGATAGCTTCGGCAACGCTCTTCTTGTCGAGCGGCACCGCCGAATAGCGGAACTCCGAGATCGCCTGGTCGAGCCGGGCCAGCATCGGCTTCCAGTCGTGGACGGCGGCGTGAACCTGGCCGAGCATCTTGCGCAGCCGCTCGGTCAAGCCGCTCGCAGCTTCGACCGTCACCCGTGGAATATGAACGTGGATGACGCTCAGCCGATCGTGGCTGCCGTCGTCCTTGGCGAAATTGCCATCGCCGAGGATCTCTTCCACTCCGCCCTTGCCGTGGCGAACCGTGATGACCGGGTGGGTGACCAGGCTCGGCTCGCCGGCGGTTTCCGTGACCTCGCCGAGGATGGAATCGAACAGGAACGGCATGTTGTCGTTGACGACGGTGATGACCGTTACGGGCCGGCCTTCGCGGAAGACACCCGAATCGGCCTCGACGGCGACGACGCATTCACCCTTCTTGTGCCCGGCGACCGCCTGACCGGCGAGGTCGGCGGCGCGTTCGAGGTCGGCCACTTCATAGGCGGCGATATCTTCGGCCGGCGCGCGGGCAAGCAGGTAATCGGCAAGCCTGGCTGGCCTTTCCTCCGTTTTCGCCGCCGCTGTTGCCTTCTTTTTCGACTTAGCTGCGGTTTTCACGCTGGCCATGGTGCTTCTTGCCTCCCGTCGCATGCTTTTGAGACTATGGTAGCAGATGACCGCTGTTTGGCGACAAAGGTTTGACGGCTTGCCAAGAATTATCGGAATTCCAATTGTCGGAATTCGGCGGCAAGCCATCATCCAGGGTGGAGAGATGAGCAATGAACGGCAAGATTTCGGCGCTTGATCTGGCTCCCGAAGAGTTGAGCGAGCCGACAAAAGCCTATTTCGCCAAATGCGAGGAGAAGCTCGGCCTCGTTCCCAACGTGCTCAAGGCCTACGCTTTCGACGACAAGAAACTGCGCGCCTTCACCGACATGTACAACGATCTGATGCTGGGTGAGTCAGGCCTGTCGAAGCTGGAGCGCGAGATGATCGCGGTCGCCGTCTCCTCCATCAACCATTGCTATTATTGCCTGACCGCGCATGGCGCGGCGGTGCGCCAGCTGTCCGGCGACCCGGCGCTCGGCGAGATGATGGTGATGAATTTCCGCGCCGCCGATCTTTCGCCCAGGCAGACCGCAATGCTCGAATTCGCCGTCAAGCTGACCGAACAGCCGGCAAAGATCGTCGAGGCTGATCGGGCAGCGCTGCGCGACGCCGGCTTCACCGATCGCGACATATGGGACATCGCCTCGACCGCTGCCTTCTTCAACATGTCGAACCGCGTGGCGGCGGCGATCGACATGCGGCCGAACGACGAATACCACGCCATGGCAAGGTGAGGCGCGGCGGCCGGAATCCTGCCCGCCTTATATCAGCTATCCCTCATCTTCGTTGATTGTTTGCCCGTTTGGTCCGATGATCGGCGCGCGGCGTGACCGCATGCCGGTTCGATGCCGCTGATGAAGGGAGGAGAACATGGCGAAATTTCTCTACGTCTATCACGGTTCCGGCAAGATGCCGGCGACCGAGGCCGATCTAAAGGCTTTGACGGACAGCTGGACGGGCTGGTTCGGAAAACTTGGCTCGGCTGTGGTCGACCGTGGCAATCCGGTTGGCATGTCGAAAACCGTCCTGCCCGGCGGCAAGGTCGAGAACAATGGCGGCAGCAACCCGACCGGCGGCTATTCGATCATCGAGGCGAAAGACATCGACGACGCCACCAGCAAAGCCAAGGATTGTCCGATCCTGATGGAGCCGAACTGCAACGTCGAGATCGCGCCGATCCTCAATATTATGGGTTGACGCGCCGGTTCAGGACCGCGCCGCGATGGCCGCGGCGGCGCCGGCCATCGTCGTGGCGCTGATGCGGTTGGCGATCTTCATGGCGCGCTTGCTCTTCAGCAGCTTGCGCGCCTGCGAGGCGGCGAGCACCCAGGCGAGATCGATGGAAATGAGCACCACGGCCATGGTCGCCGTCAGCTCGACCCAGCCGACGATGCTGACCGAGGCCAGGTCGATGATGGTCGGCAGCAGCGCCAGGTAGAACATCATGATCTTGGGGTTGCCGATCGTCACCGCCATGCCGGCAAAGAACAGCTTCACCGGTGAATCCTCGCGCGGCATCTCGCCTTCCTTGGCGTCGACAGGTGCGGTCCACATTTTCCAGGCGAGGTAGGCGAGATAGGCGACGCCGACCCACTTCATCACGACGAAGGCGAAATGGAAGGTCTGCGCCACGACGGCCAGCCCGAACACCGCCAGCGATAGCCAGATGCCCTCGCCGATCCACATGGCGAGCAGGAACGGGAACACGTCACGAAAGCCCTTCGAGATGACCCGCGCGACCAGAGCCGCGATCGAGGGGCCCGGTGAGCCGGCAGCGACAAACAGGGCGGCGGCGAAAATGAGCAGCGAGGTGAGATGCATGGCAAGGATCTCGACTGAGGTTTGACTGCCACACTAACCAGCAACAGCAGCATTGGCAAAGACAAGGTAATCGCTTTGGTCGGCAGCCCAGGCCTCCGTGCTCGCGATCCCTTGCCGGCTCCGCGTCCCGCGGCTAGAAGAACCGCCGCGAAACAATTTTTGAGCTTCACTTTGCCTACGTAACCGCCGGTCTCGTCAACTCCCCCGACACACCTGCATGGCGCCGCATTCGTGGTGCCTGGTTTCATTTTCATGTGTTCCTCTGGCGGCGGTTCGAGACCGGTTTGGCACTGCTGAACCGCTGTCGCGCTTTCCGCCAGCGACACCTGACTTCACGATCTCCGCAACCTATCGCCACGCCGCGCCCGCATGGGCATCTCGAGATTGCCGACCTGATGAACTTCCCGACGGGAAGGGCTTATCGGCATGTCCGGCATTGTGCGTATCGACTGGGCGATCGCGCCCGCAATCGCTCCTCGACCCCTGGTCAACTGTAATCGCTGCGGCGGCGTGAAGGCGTATCGCTGCAGCGAAAAGTTCCGCGTCAACGCCAACGGCAAGCGCATCGACGTGTGGCTGATCTATCGCTGCGTCGATTGCGACAATTCCTGGAATTTCGGCATTTTTGAGCGCTGCAACCGCCGCGACATCGAACCGGCGCTGCTCCAGGCGCTCGAAAGCAATGATCCGGGGCTGGCCCGGCGCCATGCCTTCGACGTCTCCGCGCTTCGCAATCAGGTAGGACGTGTCGAGGAGTTTCCCGATGTCGCCGTGCAAAGGCATCTGGTTGGGGAGACAAGCGAGAGCGCGACAGCGCTGGAACTCAGGCTTGGGCTGGAAATGCCGATATCGCTCCGCCTCGACCGCCTGCTTGCCAACGAACTCGGCATCTCGCGGTCGCGGCTTCAGGCCTTGCAAGAGAGGCGATTGCTGGCCATAGGACCGGACGGGGCCAAAGCTCTGCGCAGAGGGGCTCGCGAGGGGACGATCGTGCTGATCGATCTGGAGAGTGAACCCGACCGCGAAGCCATCATCTCGGCAGCCGGCGGTTGAATGAAAAAGGGGCGGAGCACGCGGTGCTCCGCCCCTTTTTATACAAGGAATCAGAAGATTACGCCGCGCCGACCGCCTTGGCCGACTTCTCGAAGCGCTTGCGCTCGTTCGGGTCGAGATAGAGCTTGCGCAGGCGAATGGTCTTCGGCGTCACTTCGACCAGCTCGTCGTCCTGGATCCAGGCCAGCGCGCGTTCCAGCGTCATGCGGATCGGCGGGGTGAGCTTGACCGCCTCGTCCTTGCCGGCGGCGCGGATGTTGGTCAGCTTCTTGCCCTTCAGCACGTTGACTTCGAGGTCGTTGTCCCTGGAGTGGATGCCGATGATCATGCCCTGATAGACCTTGACGCCCGGATCAATGACCATCGGGCCGCGGTCTTCCAGGTTCCACATGGCGTAGGCCACGGACTCGCCCTGCTCGTTGGAGATCAGCACGCCGTTGGTGCGGCCCGGCAGTTCGCCCTTGTAGGGCTCATAGGCATGGAACAGGCGGTTCATCACGGCGGTGCCGCGCGTATCGGTCAACAGTTCCGACTGGTAGCCGATCAGGCCGCGCGTCGGCGCGTGGAAGACGATGCGCTGGCGGTTGCCGCCGGACGGGCGCAGCTCGACCATCTCGGCCTTGCGCTCCGACATCTTCTGCACCACCACGCCGGCATGTTCCTCGTCGACGTCGATGACGACTTCCTCGACCGGCTCCAGCAATTCGCCGTTGTCGCCCTTCTGCATGACGACGCGAGGACGCGACACGGCGATTTCAAAGCCTTCGCGGCGCATCGTCTCGATCAGCACGGCGAGCTGCAATTCGCCGCGGCCGGAGACGAAGAACGAATCCTTGTCGGGCGATTCCTCGATCTTCAGCGCGACATTGCCTTCGGCTTCGCGCAGCAGGCGGTCGCGGATGACGCGGCTGGTCACCTTGTCGCCTTCGGTGCCGGCGAGCGGGCTGTCATTGACCAGGAAGGACATGGTCACGGTCGGCGGATCGATCGGCTGCGCATGCAGCGCCTCGGTCACCGCCAGGTCGCAGAACGTGTCGGCGACGGTGCCCTTGGACAGGCCGGCGATGGCGACGATGTCGCCCGCTTGCGCTTCTTCGATCGGCTGGCGCTCGAGGCCACGGAAGGCGAGAATCTTGGAGATGCGGCCGGTTTCGATCTGCGTGCCGTCATTGTGCAGTACCTTGACCGCCTGGTTCGACTTCAGCGTGCCGCTCTCGATGCGGCCGGTGATGATGCGGCCGAGGAACGGATTGGCTTCCAGGATGGTGCCGATCATGCGGAACGGGCCGGGATGAACGGTCGGCGCCGGCACATGCTTGATCACGAGATCGAACAGCGGCGCAAGCTGCTGGTCCTTGGGGCCTTCCGGATTTTCCGAGACCCAGCCGTCGCGGCCCGAACCATAGAGGATCGGGAAGTCGAGCTGCTCGTCGGTGGCGTCGAGGGCCGCGAACAGGTCGAACACCTCGTTGACGACCTCGACATGGCGGGCGTCCGGCCGGTCGATCTTGTTGATGACGACGATCGGCTTCAAGCCGACCTTGAGCGCCTTGCCGACCACGAACTTGGTCTGCGGCATCGGGCCCTCGGCGGCGTCGACCAGCACGATGGCCGAATCCACCATCGACAGGATGCGCTCGACCTCACCGCCGAAATCGGCGTGTCCGGGCGTGTCGACGATGTTGATGCGCGTATCCTTCCAGTCGACCGAGGTCGCCTTGGCCAGGATGGTGATGCCGCGTTCCTTTTCGAGGTCGTTGGAATCCATGGCGCGTTCGGCTACGCGCTGGTTGTCGCGGAACGAGCCGGACTGCTTCAAAAGCTGGTCGACCAGGGTGGTCTTTCCATGGTCGACGTGCGCGATGATCGCGATATTACGGAGTTTCATGTTCTGATCTCGGAAGCGTTGCAGGCAGCAGGCCAAAGGCGCTGCCTCTTTCGGTTGCGCGGCTCATACAGGGTTTTTCGCAGTTGCGAAAGGGGAAGCGCAACACCAAATACTCATCAAATCTTAAGCATCTGCGTGTGAAATGATTTTGTTAACCAAGGCGGGAACCATTCAGGGCCCGGGCAGTTCGAACGTCATGACCGATAAACTCAACCGATTTTGGCCACTAATCGCCTCCGCGGCCTTTGCCGTTCTGCTGGCGGCCAACGCCGCGCAGTCGGCCGCGACGCTGAAGGAAGCACGGTCGTCCCTGCCGATCGATGCGCCTTCGGCCCAACAGGCTTTCGCCGACGCCCCCGACGGCGTCGATCCGATTGTGACTGGCCCGGTCAGCGCCGCCTTCAAGCAGCGCCAGGACGCAGCCAACTGCGACAGCGCCGTCTGGCCGAACATTCCAATGGTCTGCTACCCGGACTGACGACCTTCAGGTCTTTACGCCGACCGTACCGGGTCGAGCGTGATCTTGTAGAGTTCGTTGTCGTCGCGATCCATCAGCCGCACGGTCATCTGCTCGGTGGCGCCGGAAATGTCGACAAGGCCAAAGAATTGCAGGCCGGTTGACGGCGGCAGGTTCTGCCCCTGCTCGGCTGTCGGCGCCTTGATGAACTTCAGCTCCGGACCGAAGGTCATGTCGAAATCGTTCGGGCCGAACGTTCCGGCATGGATGGGGCCGGAGACGAATTCCCAGAACGGACTGAAGTCCTGGAACTGAGCCTTCTCGGGATTGTAGTAATGCGCGGCTGTGTAGTGCACGTCGGCAGTGAGCCAGACGGTGTTGCTGATGCCAGCATTCTTGATGTAGCGCAGCAGGTCGGCGATCTCCAGCTCACGTCCCTTTGGCAGGCCGTTGTCACCATTGCTGACAGCCTCCGCGCCTGCCTTTTTGACGCCATCGTCCCAGACGACGAGGCCGAGCGGCATGTCTGCGGCGATGATCTTCCATGTCGCCTTGGAGTTGGCTAGCTCCCGCTTCAGCCATTTCGTCTGCTGTTCGCCCAGCATGCGCGATTGCGGCGTCATCTCATCCTGCATGTCCGGACCGTTGGGGCCGCGATAGGAGCGCATGTCGAGGAAGAACACGTCGAGCAGCGGCCCGTAGGCTATCTTGCGGTAGACGCGGCCCGGCTCCGACGGCTCGTAACGGATCGTCGTCATCTCATGGAAGGCGCGGGCCGCGCGGGCCGCCAGCACATGGATGGATGTTTCCGTGTAGCGATTGTCGGCGCTCAGATTTTTCGAATCCGACCAGTTGTTCAGCACCTCGTGGTCGTCCCACTGATAGAAGGTCGGGCAGATGGCGCTGAGACCCAGGACGTGTCTGTCCATCATGTTGTATTTCCACTGGTCGCGGTATTCGTCCAGCGTCTCGGCGACCTTGCGCTTGCCATCGACTAGCACGACGTTCTTCCACTTGCCGCCGCCGGGCAGGTCGACCTCGTCCTTCATCGCGCCGTCGGCATAGATGGTGTCGCCCGAATGCAGGAAGAAATCGGGCGTGTGCTTGCCGATCGTGGCGTAGGTCTTCATGCCGGTCTCGTCGATGCCCCAGCCCTGGCCGGCGGTGTCGCCCGACCAAGCGAACTTGATGTCGCGCTTCGAAGCCGGCGCGGTGCGGAAGCGGCCGACGATCGGCTCGGAGACGGCGTTGATGTCAGCGAGGTCGGCTGCCGTCATGCGGTAGAAGATGTCCTGATCGGAAGCGAGATCGGTGAGCAGGCGTCTGACCGTATAATCGCTGGCCGGCGACGTATCGAGCGGCGCCAGCCGGATCGCGTTGGCGAAATTCTCGGTCGACGACACTTCGAACATGACACGCGACGGGCGATCGGTGCGCGTCCACACCATGCCGCTGGTGGCGTCGACATCCCCCGACTGGACGCCATGGGTGAAGGCCGGGCGCTGGTTGGCACGAGAATAATAGGGCAGCGCCAGGCTGGAAACGCCGACCAGACCAACGGCGCTGGCGGAGGTGACAAAAGCGCGGCGAGTCATCGAGAGCTTGTTCATGGCTGTCTCCTAGATGGCGTTGAACGTTGCCACCAAGCTCCAGCCTCAATGTTTCAGGCGCATCTCGAAATCATGAACGTTTGATAACAATGAACAGGGCTGCCCTTTCCGTCTCCTCTCACGCGCCCAGTAACGCTGCGGGTCCAAAAGGGGAGAAGGGAGGGCCGCGCCTATGCCGCTTGCGGTTCCGGGTCGAAGGCCGGCCGGCTGGTGTTGATCAGCAGCGAGATGCAGGCGGCGGCGATGGCCGTCATTCCGGCGATCAGGAAGGCCAGTTCGTAATTGCCCTGCAGCTCGCGCATGGTGCCGCCGAAGGCCGCCGCCGTGGCGGCCCCCACCTGGTGGCCGGCGACGATCCAGCCGAACACGATCGGTCCGCTGCGGTCGCCGAACGCCTCGTTGGCGAGCCTGAGCGTCGGCGGCACGGTGGCGATCCAGTCGAGGCCATAGAGCACCGCGAAGATGATCAGGCTGGTCGCCGAGAAGCCGGAATAAGGCAGGTAGATCAGCGACAGGCCACGGATGGCATAGTAGACGCCAAGCAGCTTGCGCGGGTCGAAACGGTCGGTGAGCCAGCCGGACAGCGTCGTGCCGATCAGGTCGAAAATGCCCATCATCGACAGCAGGCCGGCCGCCTGCACCTCGCCAATGCCCATGTCGCCGCAGAACGCGATCAAATGCGTGCCGACCAGCCCGTTGGTGGTGAAGCCACAGACGAAGAAGGTGGCGAACAGATACCAGAACACACGCGTGCCGGCGGCGCGGCGCAGCGTGTTGAGCGTGTGCGCCAGGAAATTGCCTTGCGATGCCGGCGATGTCGGCGGCACGTCATCGGCCTCGGCGCCATAGCGCACCATGCCGATCGACACCGGACGCTCCGGCACCAGCAGCCAGACCAGCGGCAACAGGCAGGCCGTGGCGACCGCGACCGCGATGGCGACCGGCTTCCAGCCGCCCGTTTGCGCAAGCGAGGCAAGCAGCGGCAGGAACACCAGAAGGCCAGTCGCGCTGGAGGCCGACATCAAGCCCATGACCAGGCCGCGATTGGTCTTGAACCAGCGGTTGACGATGGTGGCGCCGAGCACGCTGGCGACGGCGCCGGAGCCGATGCCGGAGAACACGCCCCAGGTGATGAAGAGATGCCAGGGCTCGGTCATCAGAAGGCTGAGCGCGGTCGAGCCCGACATGATCACCAGCGAGGCGATCAGCGTGCGGCGCAGTCCGATCCGCTCCATCAGCGCGGCGGCGAACGGACCGGTCAGGCCATAGAGCAGGATGCCGACACCGGCGGCCAGCGAGATGACGTCGCGCCGCCAGCCGAAGCTGTTTTCGAGCGGCAGCATCATGACGGCGGGAGCCGAACGCAGGCCGGCCGCGATCAGCAGGCAGAGGAAGATGACGCCGACCACGACGAAGGCGTAGCGCTGGCCAAACGGGCGGGATTGAGCTATCATGTTACTGACCGGTACGTTGCAGGATGGGAGCATGTATACGTACCGATCGGTAACATTGTCAACCGAGTCCCATGATGCCAACCGACAAAAATATTGAACTGACCATCAGCGATGGTCATGCATCGGCACCGCCGAAGGCCGCCAAAAAAATCCTCGACGTCGCCTACGACCTGTTCTACCGGCGCGGCATCCGGGCGATCGGGGTCGACGAGATCGTCAAGCGCGCCGGCGTCACCAAGCCCAGCCTCTATCGCAGCTTCCCTTCCAAGGACGAATTGGCCGCCTCGTACCTGCGGCAATACGACCTCGAATTCTGGGAGCGCTTCGACGAGGCTGTCGACGCCCATCCCGGCGATCCGCGCGCCCAGATCAAGGCTTTCCTGACCCGCGTCGGAAAGCGCACGCAAAAACCCGATTATCGCGGCTGCGGCATGACCAACGCAGCGGTCGAATACCCCGAGCACGGCCATCCGGCCCGAATGGTGAGCGAAGACAACAAGCAGGAACTGCGCCGCCGGCTGCGCGCCATGGCCGCCGCGATGGGCGCTGGCGATGCCGACACGCTGGGCGACGGGCTGCTGCTGCTGCTCGAGGGCGCCTATATCAGCGGCCAGTTGTTCGGGCTCGGTGGGCCGGCGCAGTCGGTCGCCCGCAATGCCGACCTGCTGATTGAAGCCAGCTTGAAGAAATAGCGATTGGCGATACGTTGTGGCGAGCTCCAACGGAGATATCCGTCATGCGCAACCTGCTGATCCCGCTTGCCCTCGCCGGCCTCTGTCAGGCAGCCCATGCCGGTGACATATCGAGCGCCTATACCGATCTCGACTGGAAGAAGAACTGCGTGACCTACGCTCAGGCCGAACAAGGCGACGGCGACTGGGCCGACCTCGCCTGTTCGGGCTACCGCGGCTATCCCGTGCTGATCGCCTATGACGATGCCCGCGAATCGCTGTTTTATGGTTTTCCGCCCGGCGGCGACATGACATCCGCCTGGGAGAGTTTTTCCGCCTTCAATTCGTCCGGGGCCAAGGTCGAATGGCGCGTCGAGACCAATGGCGACAAAGCCGTACCCTTCGCGGTCATCCACCGCCGCACGATCAGCAATGGCGAGGATGAGAACAAGTCGACCGAAGTGTTGCTCGTCGCCAAGGTCGGCCAGATGGACGCCCGCGCCGGCTGCACCGTCGGCCTGGTACTGGCCACCGGCAACCCGCAAGCCAACGACCAGGCCCGCAAACTCGCCGACGAGAAGGCGCGAACCTTCGCCTGCGGCAAGGACCGGCACACCGTCATCGGCAATGTGCCGGCCTTCGGCCGGGTCGACAACTGATCAGAAGCGCTACTTGCTCTTCTTCGCCCGTTCGATCGCGTCCATGATCATCTTCTTGGCGTATTTGGAATCGTGCCAGCCTTCGATCTTGACCCATTTGCCGGGCTCGAGATCCTTGTAGTGCTCGAAGAAGTGCTGCACCTGCTGGCGGGTGATGTCGGGCAACTGCGTATACTCGGTGACGTTCTCGTAGCGCAGCGTCAGCTTGGGCGACGGCACGGCGATGATCTTTTCGTCCTGGCCGGCATTGTCTTCCATGATCAGCACGCCGATCGGCCTGACATTGATGACGCAGCCCGGCACCAGCGCGCGCGTGTTGCAGACCAGCACGTCGATCGGATCGCCATCGCCCGACAGTGTGTGCGGCACGAAGCCGTAATTGCCGGGGTAGCGCATCGAGGTGTGCAGGAAGCGGTCAACGAACAAGGTACCGGCTTCCTTGTCCATCTCGTACTTGATCGGCTCGCCGCCGATCGGCACCTCGATGATGACGTTGACGTCCTCAGGCGGGTTCTTTCCGCTGGCTATGGCTTCAATGCGCATGGCTTTTGTCCCTCTCTCGATGGGGAGGAGATAGCGGGCGGCGCAGAATGGCGCAATGCGGCGAATGGTGCTGACCGACGTCGGGCGAGACGCGATGGCATCCGGCACGTTCAATCATCGGAACAAGATGTTTCAGCGCCGTGATTTCGCGTTGGATTATCCCGCGAGCCGGCTTTGCTTTCCGCGATCAGCCCTCGGCGGTCATTCCCAGACGAAAGCCACCTTCTTCAGCGCCTTCTGCTCGAAGATCTCGACGCCTTCGGCGATGTCGCGGCCGCCGGCGCCGGCGTAGAAGGCGAGCGCGTTCTGGTTGTCTTCCAGCGCCCACACCACCATGCCTTTCAGGCCATGGTCGGCAAGCCGCGCCTTGGCGGCTGAAAACAGCCGCCGCCCGAGGCCGATGCCCTGATATTCCGGGCGCAAATAGAGTTCGTAGATCTCGCCCTGCTGCTTGAGTTCCCGGGCCCGGTTCTTGCCGATGGTCGCGTAGCCGGCGATCGTGCCGCCGATCTCGACCACAAGGACGGTCGCGGCGCGGCGAATCGCATTCGCCCACCAGTCGGCGCCACGGCGATTGATCATCGATGTCAGCGTGCGGTGCGGAATGATGCCGGAATAGGCGCCGCGCCAGGCTTCCAGATGCACCTCGGCGATAGCGCCAGCGTCGCGCGGCTCTGCCTTCCGGATGTCGATCGTCAGCGTATTCATGATTTGTTAACCATAAACCCGCACTGGCCGATTGCAAGAGTCCGGGCAGCCCGCCAACCGCTTTCTCACAGACGATCATGGTAGGTGACATCGTGCAAAGCCCGTCCGGAAACAGGCCGGACCGGCAAAGCAATCTCGACGGCAGGCGCTTAGATTTCGACCAGATGGTCGTCAAGTTCGTTGGTGTCGCCGGACGTGACCGGGAAATGCTCGGCCAGCACCGCGCCCACCTGCTCGATCGCCTTGACGAAACCGTCGGCAAGCCGGTCGTTGCCGGCATGCGCGGTCAAGTCGCGCACCACGCTGTCCCAGACATGCTGGGCGACCTTGGCGTCGATGCCCGAATCCGCGACCACCTCGGCATAGCGCTCGGCGATCGAGACGAAGACCAGCACGCCGGTGCGCGCCGCGGTGCGGTGGACGTTGCGGGCGAGGAACTGCTTGATCGCATTGGCGTGTGCCGCCTGATAGCGCAGCCGCCGTGGCACCATGTGGATGCGCAAGCCGGGCAGCGCCCACAGCAGGGCCAGCACGCAGGCCAGGGCCAAAAGCTGGGCGAGGACGAAATGCGGCAGCCGGATGGTGAGCCACCAGGCCTCCAGCCCATAGGCGACGGCGAGGCTGACGACCAGCATGCACAGCATCGCCATCAAGGCGGCGGGGGCGAAATAGCCGTCGCTGGCATGCGCCACGACACAGTAGATCTCGCCGTCGGTCCTGGTTTCCGCGGCGCGGATTGCATCGGCGATGCGCTCATGATCCTGCGGGTTGATCGGTCGTGTTGCCATTGTCTCACCAGCTTCCTGAAGAACCGCCACCACCGGACGAGCCGCCACCGCCCGAAAATCCGCCGCTGCTCGATCCCGAGGACCAGCCGCCGCCGGAACTTCCCGACGACCAGCCGCCACCCGACGAGCCCGTTGTCCAGCCGCTGGTGCCCGAGGATCCGCTCGGGCCCCGGCCATAACGAAACGTCATGCCCAGCCATCTATACACGCCCGGCGACAGTTTCGTGCCGAACATCGGCGGCAGGAATGCCATCGCCAGGCCACCGAAGAACATCGTCGCCCATAGGATCAGGA
Source organism: Mesorhizobium sp. WSM1386 (assembly GCF_055901595.1). Taxonomy (NCBI): domain Bacteria; kingdom Pseudomonadati; phylum Pseudomonadota; class Alphaproteobacteria; order Hyphomicrobiales; family Phyllobacteriaceae; genus Mesorhizobium; species Mesorhizobium sp. WSM1386. The sequence continues at coordinate 1,127,747 of NZ_CM148373.1, read as the reverse complement.
ACACCGCGGCAATCGGGTCGATGGATGTGCCGCTGTCGGCGGGATTGCGTTTTCCCCGCGCTTCCAGCTCCTCCGGATTGCCTTCGAGCACCATGACCATGTCGTCGACGGCCTTGGCTATGCCGCCGGAGAAGTCGCCGGCGCGGAAGGCCGGCACCATGTCGTTTTCGATGATCAGCTTGGTGTGCAGGTCGGTCAGCGTGCCTTCCAGCCCGTAGCCGACCTCGATGCGCATCTTGCGGTCGTTCGGCGCGACCAGCAAAAGCACGCCATTGTTTTCCTTTGCCTGGCCGAGCTTCCAGAAGCGGAACAGCCGGTTGGCATAGGGTTCGATCTCCTCGCCGCCGAGGCTGGGGATCGTGGCGACGACGATCTGGTCGGAGCCCTTGGTCTCGAAGTCGGCGAGCTTCTGCGTCAGCGCCGCCTTGGTGCCGGCATCGATGATGCCGGCATTGTCGACGACCCGCCCGGTCAGAGCAGGCAGTTCGGCGGCGAAGGCGCTGAGCAAGGCAAACAGCAGCGCCACCGTGGACATCAGCGCAAGGCGCAACCCCTTGGCGAAATGACCGGATATCGAAAGAGCGAGGGCGGGCCTTGGCATGGGCTCACCAGCTGCCAGATGAGCCGCCGCCGCCGGACGAACCGCCGCCGCCGGAAAAGCCACCGCCACCCGAAGACCAGCCACCGCCGGAACTACCCGAGGACCAGCCACCGCTCGAGGATCGCCGGCCGGGCTCGAAGGTCATGCCGAGCCAGCGATAGCGTCCGGGTCCGAGCTTCTGGCCGAAGATCGGCGGCAGGATCGAGGCCGCGATGCTGCCGAAGAAGATGATTGCCCAGATGCTGATGAAAATGGCGAAGAACAGGTCGTCGGAATTGAACGGCGCCTGCTGGTTGCGTTTTCCCCGCGCTTCCAGTTCCTCCGGATTGCCTTCCAGCACCATGACCATGTCGTCGACGGCTTTGGCTATGCCGCCGGAAAAATCTCCGGTGCGGAAGGCCGGCACCATGTCGTTTTCGATGATCAGCTTGGTGTGCAGGTCGGTCAGCGTGCCTTCCAGCCCGTAGCCGACCTCGATGCGCATCTTGCGGTCGTTCGGCGCGACCAGCAAAAGCACGCCGTTGTTTTCCTTTGCCTGGCCGAGCTTCCAGAAGCGGAACAGCCGGTTGGCATAGGGTTCGATCTCCTCGCCGCCGAGGCTGGGGATCGTGGCGACGACGATCTGGTCGGAGCCCTTGGTCTCGAAGTCGGCGAGCTTCTGCGTCAGCGCCGCCTTGGTCGCGGCATCGATGATGCCCGCATTGTCGACCACCCGGCCGGTAAGGGCAGGCAGTTCGGCGGCGAAGGCGGTGATGGGGAGAAAGAAGCTGGCAAGAAGACAAAGAAGGGTGAGGTAAGCGCGAGGCGCCCCCCTCTGTCCTGCCGGACATCTCCCCCTCAAGGGGGGAGATTGGCGGTTTTGAGCGCATCGCTCATCCTTCTGCGTCGGTTATTGGCGAAGACCCATATAACGTCCAATCTCCCCCCTTGAGGGGGAGATGTCCGGCAGGACAGAGGGGGGTGTTTGCACGCCAGCGGTCCGTCATTTCGCGGGATTTATTCCGATGACAGTCGCCTATCACCCGCCCTGTTTCGTGCCGAAATCCACCTTCGGCACCTGCATCTTGTCTTCGTCCACCGTGAAATTGGCGAACGGCTCGTTGCCGCGGAACCAGAAGGTCGCCCACAGCACCGACGGGAAGGTCCTCAGCGTCAGATTGTAGTCCCTGACCGCCTGGATATAGTCGCGGCGCGACACCGCGATGCGGTTTTCCGTGCCTTCGAGCTGCGCCTGCAGCGCCAGGAAGTTCTGGTTGGCCTTGAGATCCGGATAGGCTTCCGACACCGCGATCAGCCGCGACAGGGCGCTGGTCAGCCCGGCCTGAGCATCCTGGAACTTCTTGAGCGCTTCGGGATCCTTGAGCGTTTCCGGCGTCACCGTGATCTGCGTCGCCTTGGCGCGCGCCTCGACCACCGCGTCGAGCGTGTCCTTCTCATGCGAGGCGTAGCCCTTGACCGTCTCGACCAGGTTGGGGATGAGGTCGGCGCGGCGCTGGTACTGGTTCAGCACCTCGCTCCATGCCGCCCTGGCGTTTTCCTCGGCCGTCGGGATGGTGTTGTAACCGCAGCCGGCAAGCAGCGGCAGCACGAAAGCCATCATCAGTAAGGCGGGAAGCGTGCGGAACATGGATGGTGAGGCAAGGCGCTGGGCAAGCATGATCGGTCCCTCGACAGAAGTTGCATGCGAAGCATTACCACAATCGGCGCGCAAGAAAACGGCCTCGGCGGGAACGGGTTATCGGCACGTTACCATCGGCCGCAAGACCCTGTAATAGCTAGCAATATCCTGCAATTGACAAGACACTGTAATTGGCGAGGCGATCACGATAAGGTCGGCGGAAGGCAGGACACCATCATGGCCGGACGACAGGACAGCGACAACGAATCGCGCCGTATCCTCGAGCGCGTCGCGCAGGAGACCGATCCGTCCGGCACCTCGCTGGTGGCGCGGACCGCGAAAGGCGTGCGCGACCACGTCGCCGCCGCCGACGCCGACCGCGCGGACCCGGTCGAGGTCTGGGGTACGCGCATTGGCAGGATACTCGGCCTGCTTCTGGCGCTGGGCCTGATGGTCTGGCTCGTGCTTTTCCTCATCCGGGGCAGCTAGGAATCAAAAAACAATGAGCGCCGAAAAACCCGACGCGCCGCGCGCGGTCATCGTCATTTCGAGCCATGTCGCCCGTGGTTCGGTCGGCAACCGCGCCGCTGTCTTTGCCTTGGAGACGCTGGGGTTTCCGGTCTGGGCGGTGCCGACGGTCATCCTGCCCTGGCATCCCGGCCACGGGCGGGCGACACGCATCGTGCCGCCGCTCGACCAGTTCAAGGCGCTGATGGCCGACCTCGAGCGGGCGCCATGGCTGGGCGAGGTTGGCGCCGTGCTGTCAGGCTATCTCGGCGAGGCGGGCCAGGCCGAGGCCGTCGCCTCGCTGGTCGCCGCCGTCAAGGCCAGGACGCCTGACGCGGTCTATATCTGCGATCCGGTGATGGGCGATTCGGGCGGCCTCTATGTGCCCGAACCAACCGCGGCCGCCATGCGCGACCGGCTGATGCCGATCGCCGACATCGCCACCCCCAACCGCTACGAGCTGGAATGGATGGCCGGCGCGCCGCTTCCCGACCTCAAATCGGTGATCTCGGCCGCACTCCATGCCGGGCCGTCGACCATGCTGGTCACCTCGGCGCCGTCGATGATGACCGGTAGCACCGGCAATCTTCTGCTCGACGGCAGCCAGGCGCTGCTCGCCGAGCACCGCCTGATCGACAAGCCGCCGAACGGGCTGGGCGACCTGACGGCGGCCGTCTACCTCGCCCGCATCCTCTCCGGCCAACCGGCGATCAAGGCTCTGCAGTCGACCACGGCGGCGGTCTACGAGATACTCGCGCGCACCGCAAAACGCGGCGGCGACGAGCTGCAGCTCGAAACCGACGCGCAGAGCCTGTCGCATCCGATGGCCATGGTGCAGCTGCGCCACCTCACGCATCCGGGGCGGGACCGCCTGGCGTGATCTCGACCGAGGCCGTTCTGGTCGGCTTAGACGGCTGCAAGGCCGGCTGGATCGCCGTGCGGTGCGCGCCGGGCGCGGTGCCTTCCGTCGAGGTCTTCGCCAGCTTCGCGGCGCTGCTCGCGGCCAATCCCGACGACGCCGTTGTCGCCGTCGACATGCCGATCGGCCTGCCAGAGGTTTCGGCCAAGGGCGGGCGCGGACCGGAAGCGCTGGTGCGGCCGCTGCTCGGGCCACGCCAGTCCAGCGTCTTTTCAATCCCGTCCCGATCGGCGCTTTATGCGGACACCAACGATTTCACCACGCTCGAAGCCTGGTACGCCGCGCATATCAGGGCAAGCGAGGTGGCCAGGACCACATCCGATCCGCCGCGCGGCGTTTCGATCCAGGCCTTTGGCATCTTCTCGAAGATCCGCGAGATCGACGCCTTGCTGGTCGCGCGGCCCGATCTGCGCGGCCGCGTCTTCGAATCGCATCCGGAAGTCGCCTTCTGCCGCCTGAACGACGACCAGCCGATGCAGCTGCCGAAGAAGATCAAAGGCAGCATCAATCCGGCCGGCATGGCCGAACGCAAGGCGCTGCTGTGCCGGCACGGCTATGACATGGCCTTTCTCGACTAGGTGCCGCCGCGCGGCGCGGCCGCCGACGATTTTCTCGATGCCGCCGCGATGATGCTGATTGCCGGCCGCATCGCCAACGGCAAGGCCAGGCCGTTTCCCAACCCGCCGCTCGTTGACGGTTTTGGCATACAGGTCGCCATCTGGGCATGACAGCATCAGCTGACGCCCCGCTTTGACGCATGGCATTTATGACTAGCCTTCACAATTCTGCATTGCTCGCAACAGGCTTTTACCGTTAGAGCCTTTCTCGACCGAAACGAGCTTCCGCCTCCAACTGGAAAGGCCTTAGCCGCCCATGCCGCATCTTCCCGACCACCTTCTCGCCGGCTACCGCAATTTCATGAACGGCCGTTATCTCACCGAGAGCGGCCGTTACCGCGAGCTCGCCCGGGAAGGGCAGGCTCCCGAGACCATGATCGTCGCCTGTTGCGACTCCCGCTCGGCCCCCGAAGCGATCTTCGACGCCGGACCCGGCGAGCTTTTCGTGCTGCGCAATGTCGGCAATCTCGTGCCGCCCTACGAGCCGGATGGCGAGTTCCACTCGACCTCGGCCGCGCTTGAATTCGCGGTGCAAAGCCTCAAGGTCAAGAACATCGTCGTCATGGGTCACGGTCGCTGCGGCGGCATCCGTGCCGCGCTCGATCCCAACTCGGCGCCGCTGTCGCCCGGCGACTTCATCGGCAAATGGATGAGCCTGATCGCGCCCGCCGCCGAGACCGTCTCGTCCAGCACCTTCATGACGACAACGGAGCGCCAGACCGCGCTCGAGCGCATCTCGATCCGCTATTCCATCGCCAATCTCAGGACCTTTCCTTGCGTCTCGATCCTGGAGGGCAAGGGGCGGCTGTCGCTGCATGGCGCCTGGTTCGACATTTCGACCGGCGAACTCTGGCTGATGAACAAGGACACCGGGGATTTCGAACGGCCGGTGCTGGAATGAACGAGAAGGCGCGGCAGGTGGTAAACGTCCGGTCGGTCGTTTTCACGGCCGTCGCGCTGCTGATCGCCATCATGGCCGCCCGCGCCGATGACCGCGCCATCATCAGCCGCTGGTATTCAGCCCTGCTGGTCGCCGACCGCACCGAACTCTCCGACCTGCTCGCCGACGACGTTCGCATCAAGCTCGACGACCTCGGCATCGTCCAGAACAAGCAGGAATTCATCGCCTCGATCGACGAATGGAGGGGCGCGGTCGCGGGTGCCGCGATCCGCCACCGGATCGAGAAGAGCGAGGCCGGCGTCACCACGGTCATCGCCTGCTACGACTTCCCCGGCAACGACATGCTGATGCATGAGACTTTCGCGGTCACCGACAACCGCATCACCGCCAGCTCACAAGCGGCGATCGCCGAAAACTGCGACGGGTTCTAAGGCGGCCGACTGCCATATTGCGGGCCTGAACGCCACGCCCTACATCGGTGACACCGAGCCATTCCCTGCCACCCCACTTGCCATCACCAGCGAAAGACCCTCCATGCCCTCCACGAAAACCGTCGACCTCGCCGCCCACCCACTGACTGCGTGGCAAGGGCCGCTCGGCCTGCCCGATTTTGCCCATATCGGCGACGGCGATTTTTCCCCGGTCTTCGACGCCGCGCTGAAGGCGCATGAAGCCGAGATCGAAGCGACCGCCGGCAACAAGGAGGCGCCGACCATCGAAAACACGCTTGCCGCGCTGGAACTCGGCGGCGAGGCGCTCGATCACGTCTCGTCGATCTTCTGGTGCCGGGCCGGCGCCCACACCAACGAGGCGATCCAGGCGCTGGAGCGCGACATCTCGCCGAAGATGTCCAGGCACTTCTCGGCAATCTCGATGAACGAGAGGCTGTTTGCCCGCATCGACGAGCTCTACCAGCGCCGCGAGAGTCTCAAGCTCGACGCCGAAACCCTGCGGGTCCTGGAAAAGACCTGGAAAAGCTTCGTCCGCTCCGGCGCCAAGCTCGACGCCGAGGGCAAGAAGCGGCTGGCGGCGATCAGCGAGGAACTGTCCTCGCTCGGCACGACTTTCGGCCAGAACGTGCTGGCCGACGAGCGTGACTGGGCGCTGTTCCTCGACGAGGCCGACCTTGCCGGCCTGCCGGATTTCCTGAAGAGCGCCATGGCGGAAGCCGCCGAGATGCGCGGCCAGAAAGGCCGCTACGCCGTCACCCTGTCGCGCTCGATCTATGAGCCGTTCACGACCTTCTCGGAACGCCGCGACCTGCGTGAGATCGCCTTCCGCGCCTTCACCATGCGCGGCCAGAATGGCGGCGCCACCGACAATACATCCGTGGTGCGCGAAATGCTGAAGCTGCGCGCCGAAAAGGCGGGGCTGCTCGGCTACGCCTCCTTCGCCGCGCTGAAGCTCGACGACACCATGGCCAAGACGCCGAAGGCGGTGCACGCGCTGCTCGATCCTGTCTGGGAGAAGGCGCTGGAAAAGGCCGCCGCCGACCAGACCGAGCTGCAGCGGCTGGCGGCGGAAGCGGGCAGCAACGAGAAATTCGCTGCCTGGGACTGGCGCTTCTACCAGGAGAAGCTGCGCGCCGAAAAGTTCGCTTTCGACGAGTCCGAACTGAAGCCTTATCTGCAGCTTGACCGCATCATCGACGCCTGCTTCGACGTGGCGACAAGACTGTTCGGCATCACTTTCGAGGAGAAGAAGGGCATTGCCGCCTGGCATCCCGACGCGCGTGTCTTCGTGGTGAAGAATGCCGACGGCAGCGAGCGCGGCCTGTTCCTTGCCGACTATTTCGCGCGGCCTTCCAAGCGTTCCGGCGCCTGGATGAGCGCGCTGAAGTCCGGCTACCGGCTCGGCCACGGCTCGAAGCCGGTGATCTACAACATCATGAACTTCGCCAAGCCGCCGGCGGGCGAGGCGGCGCTGCTGTCGGTCGACGAGGCGAAGACGCTGTTCCATGAATTCGGCCATGCGCTGCACGGCATGCTGACTGACGTCACCTGGCCTTCGGTCGCCGGCACCTCGGTCAGCCGCGATTTCGTCGAACTGCCCTCGCAGCTTTACGAGCATTGGCTGACGGTGCCGGCGGTGCTGGAAAAGCACGCGCTGCATGTCAAGACCGGCAAGCCGATGCCGAAGGCGCTGCTCGACAAGATGCTGGCCGCGCGCACCTTCGGCGCCGGCTTCGCCACGGTCGAATTCACCGCCTCGGCCTTGATGGACATGGCCTACCACGCCCGGCCCGATGCCCCGGCGGAGCCGCTTCGTTTCGAAGCCGAAACGTTGGAGAAGCTCGACATGCCGGACACCATAGCGATGCGCCACCGCACCCCGCATTTCGGCCACGTCTTTTCGGGCGACGGCTATTCGGCTGGCTACTATTCCTACATGTGGTCCGAGGTGCTCGACGCCGATGCATTTGCCGCCTTCGAGGAGACCGGCGATCCCTTCAACCCGGCGCTCGCCGAGCGGCTGCGGAAAAACATCTACGCCGCCGGCGGCTCGAAGGATCCGGAAGAGCTTTACACCGCGTTCCGCGGCAAGATGCCTTCGCCCGAAGCGATGATGGTGAAGCGGGGTTTGGTGTGATTAGCGGATCTCCCCCCTCGTGGGGGAGATGGCCGGCAGGCCAGAGGGGGGCGCTGTCCCGCCGGCCTGTCGGTCGATCATAAATCCGCCGGTTCCTCGGCTGGTTCTTTGCTCAGCCAAACTAAGTGAGGTCGCGTTCCTTCGCCCCCCCCTCTGCCCTGCCGGGCATCTCCCCCACAGGGGGGGAGATTGGCTGCTTCCAAGGATCCGCCACCCTTGGCCACACCGGCCGCGTCAGCTTCCTGTAATCGGTCACCGCCGGATTGCTGGGATACGAACTCGGCGCCGAGACATAGATGATCTCGGCGGCGATCGGCTCGAAGCCGGCGTAGAAATGGTTGGTCGACTTGATCAACAGCACGTCCTTGCTCATCGGATCGACACCGATGTTGGAAAAGATATCCGGCTCGAAGGTCTGCGTGCGGTTGGTATTGAGGATGATGTCGACCTCGGTGCCTTCGATGCGGACGAGTGCGGCCGGTCCGAGCGTCACCCGGCTTGGGCCGAAACTCTGCCATCCCTCCGGAACCGCCTTCAGCACCTTGACGCGCGCGTCGACCGGCTCGCCCGCCAACGGCCCGGCCTTGCCGCCGAAGCGCAGATCGATGACGGCACCCTCGCCCGCGGCCTGGCAGAAGGTCACCGCGATCGGGTCCCAGATCGTCGCCACGCCGACATTCTTCAAGCCGCGTTCCAGCATGGTGCGCAGCACGACGGTGCCATCGCCGGCAACGCCGCCGCCGGGATTGTCCCAGATGTCGGCGATGACCACCGGCCTGTCCTGTCTTTCGGCCCGCACGGCCAAGGCGCGATCGATACCGTCGGCGGTATCAAGCATCGTCATCGCCGTCTTCTCGCGCATGGCATAGAGTTCCCGCCCCAGCCGTTCCGCCAGCGCATCGCCCTTTTCCTTGTCATTGTCGGTGACCACCAGGATACGCGTGCCCATTTCGGGAACATCCGCCGCCATGAAACCGTGGATGACCGAGACCGACAGCACGCCCTCCTTGCCGTGCAGCGCCTTGATGCGGTCGACGAAGGAGCGCATCGGTTCGCGGCTGGTCGGCAAAACCTGGATCATGCGGCAGTCGAAGGTCGAGATGACCGGCTTGATCCCGCCGCGCGCCGCGGCCAGCCCAAGCTCGACGACATGCTCGCCGCGTTCGTAGAAATCGGTGTGCGGGAACTCCAGGAAATAGGCCATGATATCGGACGCCGCCACGCGCTTGGGCGTCAGATGGCTGTGCGGATCGAACTCGGAGGCGATCACCACGTCAGGCCCGACGATCGCCCGCACATTTTCCAGCAGATCGCCTTCGCAATCGTCGTAACCTTGCGCCACCATGGCGCCGTGCAGTCCGAGGATGACCGCATCGACCGGCAGTGCTGCCTTTAACTGGTCGAGAATCTCATCACGCAGCGCCTCATAGGTCTGCCGCTGCACCAAGCCGCCGGGCTCGGCCCAGGTGGCGGTGCCTTCGATCACGGTCAGTCCCTCGGAGGCCGCGCGCCGGCGCAAGGCGACGATCGGCGAGGAGCACAGCGTCGGCGTCTCCGGATGCTTGCCCGGCCCGGCATAGAAGGCCATCTCGAACGAGGCCCGGTCTGTCGGCACCGGCGAGAAGGTGTTGGTTTCCGTCGCCAGCGAAGCGGTGAAGATGCGCATGGAAGCTCCGTGGTAGACTTTTTTGTTTTTCGCAATTCCGGACGGAAAACCGCTGCACACTTTTCCTGGAATTGCTGGGATTGCTATTTGACGGCCCCGAGCGCCAGCCCGCGAACCAGGTAGCGCTGCAGCCAGATGAACAGGATCGCCACCGGCAGCGTCGCCAGCAGCGTGGCGGCCATGACGTGATGCCACTCGATCGTGTAGCGGCCTGCGACCAGCGAGAACACCTGGATCGGCAGCGTGTAGCTTTCCTGGCTGCGCAGCATGGTGAGCGCGACGACGAACTCATTCCAGGCGTTGATGAAGGTGAAGATGGCTGTCACCGCGATTGCCGGCAGGCAGAGCGGCAAGAACACTTTTCGCAAGGTCAGCCAGCGGCTGGCACCCTCCATCCAGGCCGCCTCCTCGAGATCGCGCGGAATCGTGTCGAAATAGCTCTGCAGCATCCACACCGTGAAGGCGACGTTGAAGGCCATGTAGATGAAGCCGAGCGCCGTCGTCGATTCGACCAGCCCCCAGGCGGCCATCAGCCGGAACAGACCGAGCACCAGTACGATCGGCGAGATCATCTGCGAGATCAGCAGGAACTGGCGGAAGGCGCCGTAACCGGCAAAGCGGAAGCGCGACATGGCATAGGCCGCGGGCACCGAGATCAGGATCGCGCCGACCGTGGCGATGACCGAGACGTAGAGCGAATTGGCCAGCGACTGGCCGAAGCCGGTCGCCACCCACATGTCGGAGAAATTCGACCAACGGAACTCGCTCGGCCACCATGTCGGCGACAGCACCTCCTGCCGTGGCTTGACCGCGGTCAGGAACATCACCGCGAAGGGAAAGATCGTCACCACGATCAAGGGCGCCAGCAGCAGCCATGCAATGACGGTGCGTTTGAGTTTACTCGTCATGCGCGCTGCTCCCGCATGGCCAGCCGCACATAGATCATGGTGAAGATGAGCAATATGGCGAACATCACCAGCGACACGGCGGAGGCCTCGCCCAGCTTGCCGATGCGGAAGGCGAGCTTGTAGAGATGGGTGACCAGGATGTCGGTCGAGTTGGCCGGCCCGCCTTGCGTCATCACCCAGATGATCGGGAAGGAATTGAAGACGTAGATGGTGTTGAGCACGATGGCGATGTTGATGAACGGCTTCAACAGCGGAAAGGTGATCTCGCGGAACTGCTGCAGCGGTGTCGCCCCTTCGAGCGCCGCCGCCTCGTAGAGATCGTCTGATATCGACGACAGCCCGCCGAGGAAGATCGTCGTGGTGAACGGCACCGTCACCAGTATGCCGATCAGCACCTGCATCGGAAAAGCCGTCTCGGCCTGCGCCAGCCACTGGATGTTGTGGTCGATCAGGCCGAGCCCGATCAGCGCCGAATTCAGCATGCCGCTTTCACCGCTCAGCGCCCAGCGCCAGACGACCGCCGTCATGGTCAGCGATACCGCCCAGGGCAGCATGATGATGACGCGGGCGATGCCGCGGCCATAGAAATCGGTATTGAGGATCATCGCCACCGGAACCGACAGCAACAGCGCCCCGCCAACCACCAGCACAGTCCACAGCCCCGTGCGCCAGAGCGCGGCGATGAAATCGGGATCGGCCGTGAGCGCGGCAAAATTGGCAAGGCCGCTGAATTCGCGCAACTGGCCGAAGCGGTTGACGTCATGGATCGAGATCTGGATCAGGTCCCAGACCGGCCAGAAGATGACGACCGCCGCCAGGAACAGGCTGGGCAAGGTCAGGAGATAGGGCAGGAAGCGATTTTGCATCGGCTGGCTTTGTACCGCGTTGCGGGGAGATTGGATTTCGCTGGCTTAACAGATTGACTTGGTCCGGCCTCGTTCTTTTCAGGGCACCGCTTCAGGATTGCTTACAACTGTAAGCGCCGTCCTCATCTGCCTGCCCGTCCTCCGCGGCAGTTGCGGAAGGGGCCCTTCCTCTCCCCCGTCGACCGGGGGAGAGGTGTCGAGCGAAGCTCGGCGGAGTGGGGGTCGACCCCTGGGCGCAAGGCGAGGCTTGCGCCTGGTGCTCTTCCTATATCCGTTCGCGGCGGCTGCCAGGTGGTTCCCCCACTCCGTCTCGGCTTCGCCGAGCCACCTCTCCCCCCTCCGGAGGGAGAGGAAAGGAGCCTGGCTGGGCGGCGTTGACATCGACGAACTATCTCTCTGCTCGAGGCTGCAAGATGTGGCGCGCCCCGCCTGAGTCTGGGGCGCGCCACGGGCGCAGGGAGATACGCCCTATTCCTTCAGCACTGCCCTTACTTCTTCAGCACTGCCCTTACTTCTTCAGCACTGCCCCTACTTCTTCAACACTGCATTGGCCTTCGCCGCCGCGTCCTTCAGGCCTGCCTCGGGGTCGCCGCCGAGATAGATTTTCTGCATGGCGTCCGACGTGATCTGGGCGACTTCTTCCCAACCCGGGATGACCGGCGCGAAGCGGGCGTCGGGCAGGAGCGCGGTGAAGGCGGCCAGATCGGCGTTGTTGACGTAGTAATCCATCTTGGCCTCTTCCTTGTTCACCGGCAGGAAGCCTTCGCCTTGCGTGAACTTGGCGCGCTGCTCCGTGGTGAACAGGAAGTCCATCAGCTTCCAGGCCTCGTCCTTGTTCTTGGAGTTCTTGAACATGATCATGGAATCGGTGACGCCATAGGTGCCGCGTGCGCCGGTCGGACCAGCCGGAATGGCGGCGACGCCGTATTTCAGCGTCGGCGCCTCGTCCTTGATTTGGTTGGACAGGAAGGGCGCGGTGATCATCATGCCGACCTTGCCCTGCTTGAACAGGTTCTGCACGTCCTCGCGGTTGTTGGAGGTGACACCCGGTTCGGTCAGCCCCTCGTCGATCATCGACTTGTAGAGCTTGGCGGCTTCGAGCGCGCCCGGCGTGCCAAGGCCCGACGTGCCGTCCTTGTTGAGGATCTCGGTGCCTTGCGACCACATCGCGTAGTAGTAATAGACGTCGGTCTCGATCTCCTTGCCCTGCAGGCCGAACCCGAAGGCGCCGGTCCCCAGCGCCTTGATCTTGCGGGCGTCTTCCTGCAGCTCGGTCCAGGTTGCCGGCGGCTTGGCGATGCCGGCCTTCTCGAACAGTTCCTTGTTGTAATACATGGCGCGCGCCGAGGCGGCGATCGGCAGGCCGTAGGTCTTGCCGTTCATGATCGAGGGCGACAGGAACGTGTCGATGAAGCGGTCCTTGAATTCGGGCGTGATGTAGCCATCGAGCGGCTCGGCGACGTCCTGCTGGACGAAGTCGATCAGCCAGCGCGTGCCGATGATCGACAGATCGGCATTTGTGCCGGCGGTGATGTCGGTGGTCAGCTTCTGCAGCAGCACATCCCACGGCACGACTTCGAACTTGACGGTGATGCCGGGATTCTTCGCCTCGAATTCCTTCTTCACTTCCTCGAAATAGGGGCCGGTCTTGGCGCTGTATTCGGCAACGGTGACCCGCACTTCACCCGCATTCGCCTGCGCCGCGAAGGCCAGCATGCTCATTCCGGCCATCAGGCCGACAGTCCATTTCGCAAGGTTCATCTGATCTCTCCCATTTTGTCCGCGCCTTTGCGCTCCTTGAGCCTGATCGTTGGCACAAGATTTATGTGACTTTCCTACATTATCGATGAATCAGCCGCATGCAAGCGGATTAATATGTTGCTTAATTACATTCCCTTCATTAGCCTGCCGGCATCTGCCTGACCTGCGGGAGGAGCAAGCGCCGTGGTTTCGAAAGCCGAATTCGAAGGCCGCACTGTCGTTGTCACGGGCGCCGGCGGTGGCCTTGGCTCGGCGATCGTCGCACTGCTGGCCGACAGGGGCGCGCGGGTGGTCGGCTGCGACCAGTCCGACGAGGCTCTGGCCAGCCCGAACCTTGCCTCGCGCCATGTTTTCAACCTTCTCGACCGGGCATCGGTGGAGAAGGCCATTGCTGCCGTGCTCGACAAGGATGGCGTGCCCGACATCCTGATCAACAATGCCGGTTGGACACGTGCCGAAACGCTGAAAGCGCTGACGGCGGACAAGATCGAGCACGAGCTCGACCTCAACCTGACCGGGGTGATGATGTTCGCCGACCCCATTGCCAAGGCAATGGCCGCGCGCGGTTCGGGCAATGTCGTCTTCATCTCCTCCGTCAACGCCATCGCGCATTTCGGCAATCCCGCCTATGCCGCCGCCAAGGCCGGCATCAACGCCTATGCCAAATCGATCGCGGTCGAGCTTGGCCGCAGCGGCGTGCGCGCCAATGTCGTCTGCCCGGGATCGATCCGTACCGCCGCCTGGGACCATCGCCTTGCCAAGGATCCGGAGATCCTCGGCAAATTGCAGCGGCTCTACCCGCTCGGCCGCATCGTCAACGCTTCGGAAGTGGCCGAAGCAGTGGCCTTCCTTGCCTCGGACCGCGCATCGGGCATAACAGGCGTGGTGATGCCCGTGGATGCCGGACTGACCGCCGGCTGCCTGCCCTTCATCGACGACATATTGGGAGCGTGACCATGACCGACGTCGAGTTTCGCGACCTGTCGAAATCCTTTGGCCAGCACAAGATCCTCGAGAACATAAGCCTCGATATCAAGAGCGGCGAATTCGTGGTGCTGGTCGGCCCATCCGGCTGCGGCAAGTCGACCTTGCTGCGCATGCTGGCTGGCCTGGAGACGATCACCTCCGGTGACCTTTTGATCGGCGGCGTGCGTGCCAACGATTTGCCGCCGCAGCAGCGCAACATCGCCATGGTGTTCCAGTCCTATGCGCTGTTCCCGCATCTGAAGGCCTCCGACAACATCGGCTTCGGCCCGAAGATCCGCGGCGAGACGCGCACGGCCATCGACGACAAGGTCAAGAAGGCCTCCGGCGTCCTCAACCTGTTCTCCTACCTCGACCGCTACCCCCGGCAATTGTCGGGCGGCCAGCGCCAGCGCGTCGCCATGGGACGCGCCATCGTGCGCGAGCCGTCGGTGTTCCTGTTCGACGAACCGCTGTCCAACCTCGATGCGCAGTTGCGCGTGCAGATGCGCGTCGAGATCAAGGCGCTGCACCAGCGGCTGAAATCGACCATCGTCTACGTCACCCACGACCAGATCGAGGCCATGACCATGGCCGACCGCATCGTCGTGATGGATCGCGGCCGGATCCAGCAGGTCGGCGCGCCGCTCGAACTCTACGACAGGCCGGCCAACAAGTTCGTCGCCGGCTTTCTTGGCTCCCCGTCGATGAGCTTTGTCTCCGGGGCTCTCAAGACGACGCCTGAGAGGACCTGGTTCGAGTCGATCGGCGGCGGCCGGCTTGCGCTTGCCGGCAACCCGCTGCCGGCGGGCAGCGCGGTCGAGGCCGGCATCCGGCCCGAGCACTTCATGATCGGTGAAACGGCGGACGCCATGACGCTGAAGGTGGATGTCGTCGAGCCGACCGGCTCCGAGACCCATGTCTATGGTTCCATTGGTGTCGACGCGGTGCGTGCCGTGTTCCGCGACCGGGTGCCGGTCAGGCCTGGCGATCTGCTGCCGGTCTCCGTCGATCCCGGCAAAATCCATCTGTTCGACACCGCGACGGGCCTGCCGCTGAGATGACGACGGAAGCGCCAATGACGAATACACGCGCATGAAGACGCCGGCCGACATCATCACGCGGCTGCAGCTGATATCGCAGGACGGCACCAAGTCGGACCGCCGTCTGGCAGGCCTGGTGCTGTCCGATCTCGACTTCGCCTCCAAGGCGGCGATTTCGGAGATCGCCGGGCGCGTCGGCGTCAGCGAACCGACGGTGACCCGCTTCTGCCGCAATCTCGGCTGCGAGGGCCTGCGCGATTTCAAGTTCTACCTGGCGCAGGCGATCGCCATCGGCGGCCAGTATCTTTCGCCCGAGCCGCTGAGCCGCGACGCGCGCGAGCAGCGCATCGCTTCCGCCATCACCGAAGCGGCGATCTCAGCCATCCAACGCGCCAGCGAGAACCTCGACATGACGACGCTGGTCGCCGTCGCCGAGCGCCTTGCGACGTCGGGCAACGTTCTGTGTATCGGCTCCGGCGGCATCTCCTCGATGATGGCGACCGAGATGCAGAACCGGCTGTTCCGGCTCGGCCTGCCGGTGCTGGCGCAGATCGACGGCCAGCTGCAGCGCATGTACGCCGCCGTTGCCACGCCCGAAACCACGCTGGTCGCCTTTTCCGTCTCAGGCTATGCGCGTTCGGTCATCGAAGCGGTACAGGTCGCCCAGCAATATGGCGCCACCACCATCGCCATCACCGCGCCGGACTCTGCGCTGTCCAAGGTCGCCGACACGGTCATCCATCTGCAGCCGCTCGAGGACGGCAACATCTACAAGCCGACATCGTCGCGCTATGCGCTGCTGGCGATCGTCGACATGATCGTGACGTCGGTAGCCGAGACGCGCGGCCCGAAGGTGCTGGAGAATTTGCGCCGCATCAAGCAGAGCGTGAACACGCTGAAGGTCGACGACCCGCGTTTGCCGCTCGGCGATTGAGAGCCTGCCGATCTCCTCCCTCGTGGGGGAATGTCCGGCAGGACAGAGGGGGCGCTGTCCCGCAGACAGATCAAGGGTCTCCATGCCGCGCAAGCGGTGGATCTTGGATCAGCCGCCGAGCGCTTCAATGCTCCGTGACAGCGCCTCGGGATCGCCTGAGATTCGCAGCGTCTTCAGCCTGGCCGTACCGCCAGCGACAACCGAAACGGCCGAAACAGGCACGCCCAGCGTCTTGGCGGCCAGTCTTTCCAGTGCTTGATTGGCGGCGCCGTTTTCCGGCACGGCGCGGACCCGCGCCTTCAGGTGGCTTCGCCCGTCCGCCGCCGTTTCGACGCCTTCGAGCCTGTCCACGGAAGATTTCGGCGTCAGCCGCACGAACAGATCGATGCCGTTGTCGCGGATGCGGAACGGCGCGCTCATGCGGTCGTCAGGCGCCCAGCAGCAGCGGCGCCACCGTGGTGAGGATGAACTGCCTGAGGAAGAACAGGATCAAAAGCAGGATGATCGGCGAGATGTCGATGCCGCCAAGGTCCGGCATGAAGCGGCGGATCGGCCGCAGCGCCGGCTCGGTCAGCCGGTAGAGCATGTTGCCGATGCTACCGACGAACTGGTTGCGCGAGTTGACGACGTTGAAGGCGTAGAGCCAGGAAAAGATCGCCGAGGCGATGATGACCCACCAGTAGAGGTCGAGCGCCATGACGATTGTTTGAATGAGGGCGAGCATGCCGGTCTCCAATTGTTGCCGACATGTAGCCATTGCATGCGATACGGGCAAGGGCTGGCTTTGCATGGGCGCCAATGCCGAACCATGACCGTTTTCCGCTCGGCTCGATGCCGGTGTGTCAAAAATGGTCCGGTCACGGCACCGAGGCTTCATGGACAAAGCCAATCCCCAAGCTCTACAAACCGGCCGCGGGCACGCGCGACGTGAGTCGGCGTAGACCCCGATTTGTTTCAAAGGAAAATGCATGCATATTCGGTCGATGGTTGTACGGTTGGGAACAGTCGCCTTGGTGGCGGTTGGGGCATTCGCCTTGCCGGCCCAGGCCGAAGGATTCCAAAACATCGTGCTTTCGGCCACCGAGCATGCGGAGCAGACGCAGGCGACATTTTCACCGGACACGGCGAAGATTTTCCTCTCCGCCGACCTGACGGACGAGGTGGCTTCGGGATCGAAGCTCACCGTGAGCTGGATTTCGGTCGATTCCGGCGGTGTTGCGCCGGCGAACTACAAGATCGACGAGGTCAACTTCGAAATCGGCGCGATCGACAACCACGTCGACTCCTCGATGACCAAGCCGGATGCCGGCTGGCCGGTCGGTACCTATCAGGTGCAGATCGCTGTCGACGGCACTGTGAAGGAAACGGTCGATTTTTCCGTGAAGTGACCGGCGGCGCCAATTGGCTTCTCCTCCACAAACTGTCGGTCAAGCGGTGCAGCGCCGTCATCATCGGGTGGCAGGAGGGGAACAGCCCTGGCGTCGTGATGCGACTGTCGAGACGCACCGCTTGATTCACGCCGCCGCGCGAGGATGATCGGCAAAAGGCTGATGCCCGCTCGATCAGCCCGTAGAGCGTGATGCCGACGAATGGGCGAATATGCGAATCCGGCGAGGCCACTTTCCATCGGCGGCGACCTGACACCCAGCGGCCGATAATTTCGGCAAAACGCCGCCTTGACAGAAAACCGCCACGCCCGATAAATGCGCCATCCGTTGGACGGGGCTGTAGCTCAGCTGGGAGAGCGCGTCGTTCGCAATGACGAGGTCAGGAGTTCGATCCTCCTCAGCTCCACCAGCGGAATTTTGAAGGAATATCTCCAAGTAAAATCAATAAGATAGCCGAAAGAGCCAATTTAATTTGGCTCACGCGTTTGACCCACGTTTCAGGCCATCGCCGGTGCCATGTCGCCGGTGTGCGCCCATAGCCTTTGTTCCAATCATGCCGAGACGACCCAGTTCGGCGGCCATCCGAACTGTCCGCCCGCTTAACCCTGATGCAACCAGCGCGGGCTATGATAAGCGATGGATTGCATGCGAGCCGCTCCAAAGGCGACCTGATTTGAACTACCATCGGACGCCAGTCGTTGGCGCCACCTATGCAATTGCGATAGCAAGCATAGGCGCTGACAGGGGGGACACCTATATGGCCGGAAGCAGTCGGCACTCACCAATCAGCAAGGTCATTCTCATCGCAGAGATGCTGATTGGTGGTATTGCCGTGGCAGCCTCCCTTTGGACGGGGAAAGGCATCGCCGCAATCTATGGCAGTGGCATCTATCTCATAGATCGGATCCAACACCCGCTCATTTATTGGGGTGGATTAATCGCAATCCTGCTCGGTCTTGTAGCGTATCCGCTTTGGTGTCTCTACAAGGGACCACCGAAGTACTAAGAGTGGCCTGTTCGCCCGTCTGCGCCGGCCTCAATGAACCTGACGGGCAACCCTGCGGCGATCTCCTCAGCCATCTCCGGCAACAGCCATTCAAGGGCCTGACGGGTTCGACAATAGGACTAAGGTCGCCACGCCGGGCGACCCCCGCGTGTTCCTGACCTGTACTGGGCTCACAGGCCTTCTCTGTTGTGCTGGAGCCAAGGCGTCTTGGCATGGGCCCTGGCAGTTCCGAAGCGGAAGAGGTGGTCGAGCGCCGATGCCCCCAAAAAAGGCCATGGGCAATTTCACGCGGTTTCCAAGGCAAGACGATTGTCAATTGGACTTATGGCGATGGCCGCTGTGGGATCGGCGCTATTTTTTTTGCAAGCCGCACCATTAGACTGGCGTTCTCAAATCAGTTTTTTCTGTGTGTTGTGACAAGGCGTTTCGGTGGGGCGACCCGAAGACGCTATATGGACTTCGAGTCGAAATGAAGAATTCGCCTGCGAAAGCAAAGACGTGTCCATTCGCGAGAATCTCGCTGCAAATCTCAGACGGCTCTGCAAGGACCATGCCTCCGTTAGCGCGGTATGCCGTGAGTTGGGTATCAACCGCACACAGTTCGAACGCTACCTGCAGGGGCAGACCGTTCCGAACAAGGCCACTGCCAAGCTGATTTGCGACTACTTCCACATCAACGAAGCCGAACTGTATCGGGATCCCGGTACGCCCGAGCCCACGGTTGCCGGCCTGCCGCCGATTTCCGAAACCCTGTTCAAACAGATGATCCGCCCGCCCGCCCCATCGATCGCGGGAGGCACCTATTTCACCTACTTTTCGATTCCGGCCCGCCCCGATCTGTTGATGCGGTCGGTGACCTTCGTACGCCGCGAGGCCGAACTGGTCACGTTCCGCAGGGTCACCGGATGGTCGGAGCGCGGTGGCTCGACTTGGGCGCGGGCGCGCGGCAACCACTATGGCGTGGCCATCTCGCGCCTGAACTGGATCTATTTCAGCGGCGTCAACCGCCGCCAGACCGGCGAACCGTCGCTGATCTCCGTGCAATGGGCTCCCATCTCCGAACCGGTGCTGATCGGCAAGGCCATGCTTCTGACCGAGGCCGGACCGGCGTTCGTATCGGTCATCATGCGGCAGGATTTGTCCGGCATCCCGGCACGGCATGCGATCCGCATGGCGCATGTCGTCGGGTTTGACGATCCGGCCATCGATCAGCTGGTCGTCAGCCTTGCCCGCGACTGGCAAGACCAGTCTCCCGGTTACGCTAAATAAGAATAAGGATACCCCGAAAAAGCGTATGTTGCCGACAGGCTACTCCATATCCGAGAAAAATCGATTTTTTAGACTTTACGGGCAAGAAAGATATTTCATACAACATTGGCTTTACTACAATTTTAACAAACTGTTAACTCTTTCGACCTTACCTTTCTTCTCGCGGATCCCGTTGTGGGGATCTCTCATCAGATCCCATCGGGGGGTCGGGAAAGGGACGAAAATGGCCAAGAAAGTGAACAATGCCCCGAAGCTGACGGTCGCCGCAGGCACGCAGACGGTCTTCTTCTCGCAGGGCATGCACTACAACAAGCGCTGAAGTCGCTCGGTGTCCGACAGGCCGTCGGCCTGTCGGTGCCTTGCTTCCACAAAGTGCCTCGCTTCCACAAACGGCATTCAGCATCATGAAAATGCGCTCTTCAAAAACGCTTGTCTTCTACCCCGGGACCAACAAGGTCACGGCCTGCAATTTCCTGACCAGAAGTGTCTTCGAATGCAGCCCCGAGGTGATCGGCCTCCTCGCGTCCTGGGACGAATGGGCCTCCACGGCGGAGATCGCGCGTGCCCACGGATGGTCGAAGGCCGAGCTGAATGCCGTCGTCCCGCAACTGCTTGATTTTTCCGCCCTGGTCCCCGCCGGCTCGCCGCTGGCCGAGCAGGAGACACAGTTCTCCGGGCAATGGAACTGGGGGCTCCCGACCGCGCTGATGCATTTCTGCGTCCAGGACTCGGAGTTCATGACCATCGAACAGGCCGAGGCTCGGCAGATCGAACGCGCCGGTCACGTCGCGCAGCCCGATCTCCTGCTCAAGAACGCCGCGGGCGCCATTGCGCTGCCGAGCGCGCTGGATGACAATGAACTCCTCGCCTTGATGGCGCAGCGCCGCACCAATCGCACGGCGGCCGCGCCCACCATCACTGCAAAACAGCTTTCCGACTGCCTGTTCGCGGGCATGGGCATCACCGGCGAAACCAGCAATTGCGTTGGCGCCCTGCCGCTGGGCATGACCCCTTCTGGCGGCGCGCGAAACCCCTATGAAGCCTATGTGATCGCGCTGGGCGTCGAGGGCCTGGAGCCTGGCGTCTATCACTATTCCGCCGCCGATCACGATCTCGGCAGGATCTCGGCCAATCATCTGCCGAAGATCTCCGAACTGGTCGGCGGGCAGGAATGGGCGGATGCCATGCCTTGCCTCATCCTGCTTTGCGCCAGCCTCGAGCGCACCATGTGGAAATATGAGGATGCCAACGCCTATCGCGTCGTGCTGATCGAAGCCGGCCATATCGGCCAGAACATGATGTTGGCGGCAACCAGGCACGGTTTGTCGGCCTGCCCCACGGCCGCGCTCAGCCATACGGCGATCAAGCGTCTTCTCGGCCTCGACCGCCTCACCGACGCACCGATCTATGCCTTGACCCTCTCGACCCCGGAACCAGGCCCGCATTCGGCGGGTCGGTCAATTAATTAGCCGACTCAATATGACAGGAGCACCACGTGGCAAATCAGTCCCTACGTCAGTCGGAGATCGATAGCCTTCAATATATCGCGTCGATGACCAATGAGCTGGTGCAGATGGCCGAAGCAAGCCGTTTTCCCATGATCTCTTATCTGCTCGGCATGGCCTATGCCGAGGCCTTCGATGTCCTGCGCGGCGCGCGGCCGGCAAGGCATGCGCAACTCAGCGGCAACCCGATGCATCCCACGCCGCGTGCAAAGGAAAACCACGCGCAGCCAAGGAGAGCGTAGCGGATGCACTCGCCAGCCCTGTGCGCACCGGCGGGCTCGTCGCCGAACCGGTGGGAGACACTTTGTGCGCTGCAAGGCCTGCTGCCGCTCCTGAGACGGCCGCCGCCGACCTCGACCATGGCGGAATAGTCTACTGGTTCGAGCAGGCCGAAGCCGAGATTGCCAACATACGCAGACAATTGAGGGGACCCGCAAATGAACATGATCGCCGCCATCAGGGCCGCCGACGCCAGCGAAAGCGTCTTCGGCCGGCTCCATGCCCTGATCTCCAGTCGGCCGGCATCGCCGGATGTTGCGCGCGGCGAAGCCCGTCAACTGATTTCCATGGCAGTGGCCGACACCTGGCAAGCCGACAGCCTCTGGGGCGCGGCGGATGCTTTCCATGCCCATTTCGACTTCATGATGCAGACCGTCGAGATCAATGGTCCCGGCGATCCGAACCTCGCGACCCTGCGCACGAAATGCCGCTTCTACCTGGAGCAGGTCGAAGCGCTGTGCCGGTCGATGAGCCTTCGGTAGAGAGCCGGCTCCGGTTTTTCCCGGAATTGCATCAGTTTCCCGGAATTGCTTCAGTTCCCGGATTGCTTCAGTTCCGAAGACTGAACACGAAAGGCGCCGTGCGGCTGACGCGCGAGCCGAGCTCCGATGGCGGTGCCGGAACGGTGGCCCCCTGCAGTACGGCAAGCGCGGCCCGATCGAGTTCGGCGTCGCCGGACGAGCGCACGACACGTGCCGATATCACGCGGCCGGACCCGTCCACGG
Source organism: Mesorhizobium sp. WSM1386 (assembly GCF_055901595.1). Classification (NCBI taxonomy): domain Bacteria; kingdom Pseudomonadati; phylum Pseudomonadota; class Alphaproteobacteria; order Hyphomicrobiales; family Phyllobacteriaceae; genus Mesorhizobium; species Mesorhizobium sp. WSM1386. Next base: position 1,105,682 of record NZ_CM148373.1, on the reverse strand, counting down.
TGAAGGTTACGTTGGTACTGCCTTGCGAGCCCCTCGATTTCGCGGCGCTCGGATAGCGCTTGTGCCGATTGATCCATGCCGTCAGCCGCGTCTCCCACTTGGCCGGGCTGATACCTGAAAACCCGGCCGACGACTTTGGCGCGGCTGCCTTGGCCGCCGGCCTGCTGTTCGCGCTTGCGGCGGCCACCGTCCTTGCCGGCTCCGCCTTTTCCTTCCTTGGCCGTGGCTTGGGCTTTTCGACCGGCTTTTTCGCTTTGACTGAGACCGGTTTCTTTTCCTTGGGCTGCTCGAGCGGCTTTGGCTGCGGCAGCGGAACGACGACCTCCGGCGCGACCGTCTCGATGACGTCGGGAACGACCTCTCCCAACGGCGGCTGGTCGACTGGTTCCGCTTCGCTTGTCTCTGTCGGCTCGATCTCGTCGGGCGGCGCCGTTTGCGGCTGCTCGGCCGGCTGCGCCTGCCCGGCCACCTTCTCGGGTTCGGCCTCGACGGCCTTTTCGATCTCCTCGACCGCCTCGGTCCGGTCGGGTGTCGCGGCATCCAGCATCGCGGCCTGTTCCGGCACCGCCGGCGTCATCACCATCGGCGACATCTCGATCACCAGCGCCGGCGGCGGTCCGCCGTCGGCCTCGCTCGGACTGAAGCTCTGCACCGCATAGGCGACCGCGACATGAGCGCCGAGCACCAGCGCGGCTGCGCCTGCCCACAAGCCAAGGTCGCGCCAACGAAGGCGCGACAGCTCAGCCGTGGGCATGGCGGCCGCTTGCGTCATGGCGCTGCCGCTCCGGTGGCGGCGGGTGCCGGGGCATCGGCCGCGGGCACCGTCTCCAGGCCGACCAGCGCGATCTTCAGATAGCCGGCGCCGCGCAACAGGTTCATCGCTTCCATCAGCTCGCCATAAGCGACCGCCTTGTCGGCGCGCAGGAAGATGCGCGTCTGCTTGTCGCCCTTGGTCTTGCCGTCCAGCGTCGCGGCGAAGACCGGGCGCGGCACGGTGTCGTTGCCGATCGCCAGTGTCAGGTCATCCTTCAACGTCAGGAACAGCGGCGTTTCCGGCCGTGGCGCGGGCGTTGCGGTCGATCCCGGCAGGTCGACATTGACATCCACGGTCGCCAGCGGTGCGGCGACCATGAAGATGATCAGGAGCACCAGGATGACATCGATGAACGGCGTGACGTTGATCTCGTGGCTTTCCTCGAGATCGTCATCCATGGTCTGGCGGATTCTGCTGCCCATACTATGCTCCCGCTACTCCGCCGCCATCGCCGTCGCGGGCGCGACAGTGCGGAAATCCAGGTCGCGGCTGACCAGCCGTTCGACGCCGGCCGACGCATCGGCCAGGATCTGCCGGTAGCCGGCTATCGAGCGCGCGAAGACGTTGTAGATGACGACCGCCGGTATCGCCGCGACGAGCCCCATCGCGGTGGCCAGCAGCGCTTCGGCGATGCCGGGTGCGACCACGGCGAGATTGGTGGTCTGCGCCTGCGATATGCCGATGAAGGCATTCATGATGCCCCAGACGGTCCCGAACAGACCGACGAAAGGCGCGGTCGAGCCGATCGTCGCCAGCACGCCGGTACCGCGCGACATGCGCCGCGATGCCGCCGCCTCGATGCGCGACAGACGCGAGGTGACCCGCTCCTTCAGCCCATCGCCCGAGACATGGTCGAGCGCGCCGGCCGAGAGCGCGGCCTCTTCCTCCGCCGCCCGCACCAGGAGCGCGCCGGGACCGCCACTGCGATCGAGCGCGCGGCTCGCCTGCTTCAACGTTGCGGCATCCCCGATCGCGCGGACGGCGCGGCTGATGCGCAGCTTGCCGCCAAGAATCTCCAGCGATTTCGCCAGCCATATCGTCCAGGTGACGAGGGACGCGAAGGCCAATCCGATCATCACCGCTTTCACGATAATGTCGGCGGCCATGAACATGCCCCATGGCGACAGGTCGTGCGGCAAGGTCAACTCCATTGCCGCCGAAGATCCGGCTGTCGCATTCGGCGCGCCAGCTGGCTGCTGTTGCGCGGGTGCCATCGTGGCCGGTGCGGCAGCCGCCGGTGAGGCGGGCGCGGCTGGTGCAACGGGCGCCGCGACAGCAGGGGCGGCATCGGGGGCGGTGCCGGCCGGTTGCTCCTGGGCCGTTGCACTGGCAGCCGACAGGATCACCGATGCGGCCAACGCTGCCAACAAACCATTTCTCGACAAGAGCCTCTTCCTTGTTTTCACAGCGGCGAGCCGCTTCCTGTTTCCCGCCGCCTCGGCCTACTGCACGTAGCCGACGGGTTGGCCGGTGACGGGGTGCGCGAACACGCCCATCTCCACGCCAAAAATGCCTTTCAGCACGTCGCCCCGCATGATTTCGCCGGGGGTGCCGCGCGTCAGCAGCTTGCCGTCCTTCAAGGCGATCAGTTCGTCGCAATAGCGCGCCGCCATATTGGGATCGTGCAGCACCACGACGACGCAGAGGTCGCGCTTGCGGCTGAGCTCCCGGACCAGCCCCAGCACCTCGACCTGATGGGCGATGTCGAGCGCCGAGATCGGCTCGTCGAGCAGCATGACGCCTGCATTCTGCGCCACCAGCATGGCAAGCCAGGCGCGCTGGCGCTCGCCGCCCGACAATTCATCCACCAGCCGGTCGGCGAAACCGTCCATGTCGGTCAGGCCAAGCGCTTCCTCGACATGCCGCCTGTCCTCGGAACCGAAGCGGCCGAGCGCGCCATGCCAGGGATAGCGCCCCAGCGTCGCCAGCTCGCGCACGGTGAGGCCGGTCGCCGCCGGCGTCGTCTGCGGCAGGTAGGCAAGTGCACGGGCGAACTCACGCGCGCCCCATTGCGGCAGCGGCCGTTTGGCGAAGGTGATGGCGCCGGAACTTGCCGGCTGCTGGCGTGCCAGAAGCTTGATCAGCGTCGATTTGCCAGAGCCGTTGTGGCCGATCAGCCCATAGACGCGCGAGCGCTGCAGTTCGAGCGAAACCGGGCCGAGCAACGTCCGCTCGCCGACGGCAAAACGCACCGCGTCGATCTGAAAGGCAGTCTCGGCTCCAGCCACCGTCATGGCTCTTCTCCAGTGCGGCCGCCGGACGTCCAATTTCTGGCCGCGGCAGGCAGGTGCCGGTTGACTATGAAACATGACATTACTAGTCAAGATTGAAGATGACTACAACGGTCAACAAATCGTCGTGACAGCCGATATCGCGAACGGATCCTCAGAAAACAGGAGGTGCACCGGATGATCAGCGGACGCGGACCAAGCGGGAGAGGCGCAAACACGCGCAATGAAGCCCAGCGTCTGGTGTCGGCGCATTGAACCATTATGGTTGGTCGAAAACAGGGAGCCACCGATGATCAAGGCAACGCCCTTCGACTTCCCCTATGACGGCATGCTCGTCGCCGAAAACACCGCGCTCGTCGTCATCGACCTGCAGCAGGATTTCCTGTCGACGACGGGCTATTTCGCCAGGCAGGGATATGACCCTTCACCGCTGCGGGCGATCCTGCCGACCGTGAACCGGCTGATATCAGCCGCGCGCAGAGCCGGCATCACCATCATCCACACCAGGCAAGGATACCGCGCCGACATGGCCGACATGACGCCCTACGAGAAATGGCGCCGCAAGCGCTCCGGTCTCGACGGCACCGACATCCTGCTGCGCTCGGGTCCGGGGTTCCAGATCGTTCCGGAGATCGATGTCGCGCCTGACGACATCATCGCCGACAAGACCTGCAACAGCGCCTTCACCTACACGGATTTCGAGCTGGTGCTGCGCGCCCAAGGCATCACGCACCTGATGTTTTCCGGATGCACGACCGATGTCTGCGTCCACACCACGTTGCGCGAGGCCTGCGACCGCAATTTTCAGTGCCTGACGATCTCGGACGCCTGCGCCAGTGGTGACCGGCAAGCGCACGAGGCGGCGCTTCACATGGTGACGGTCGAGGATGGCGTCTTCGGCGCGCTGGCGGATTCAGCCGCCGTCATCGACGGCCTGTCGCAATTATCCAGCAAGGTAAGTTAGAGCATTTAAGATCGATGCCTGCGGGACAGCACCCGCCTCTGGCCTGCCGGCCAGAGGGGTGTGTGAAGGATCGCGACGTCGCGGAATGGCTTTGGTTCCACAGGATGTTTCACCCCGCGGCGCGGGTCCCCGGCCGACTGCGAGACGCATACGCCCCGGGCTGGAACGCATCATCTTCGCGACGCGCCAGCGAATTGCGCAGCAAGGCGAGCGTTTCCCGGCCGACCGTCGCGATCTCGCGCGGCGTGTCCACGCCAACGATCATGAACTCATCGATCCCGAGAGCCGCATAGGCAAGCAGCGACAGCGCGACCTGAGCCGGCGGCCCGGACAGGTCGACCGCCTTGTGACCCGTGGCGGACGCACCCCGGTGAATCCGGACCGGAAGCGCGAAGCGCAGCTTGCCGGCGCGGCCATGTTCGGCGGCGGCACCGCGCGCCCGCTCCATCAATTGCCTGATTTCATCGATCGAGCCCGGCGCCAGTTCGAAGACATCGGCATGCCGGCCGGCCACCTTGAGCGCCGTTCCGGATTGTCCGCCCATGCGGATGACGAGGTCGGCGCCGTGAGGGCCCTTGCGCGGCACATAGCCGCCCTTGATGCTGTAGAAGGCGCCTTCGTGGTCGATGGGCCGGTCGTTCGACCACAGCCGCTTCAAGAGCACCAGATATTCGTCGATGCGCTGCCAGACGACGCCATGTCCGACCGGACGTGCCTCGGCATCGTCATCGTTCAACGGCTCGCTGATCATCCTGAGCGCCAGCCGTCCGCCGCTTTCCCTGTCGATCGACGCCAGCTGGCGGGCCGCGACCGTCGGTTCGATCACGCCGGCCCAGTGGGTGAGCACCACTTCCATCGAAGCGGTGCGGTTAAGCACCTGGGAAGCGAGATCCATATTGGTCAGCAGCCCGGCCGAATCGTCGACGACGATCTTGCGGAAGCCGCTATCCTCGATCAGATCGAGCTTGGTCGCCGTCTCGGCGAAATCATAGAAGAAGGGCGCCGTGGCATCGGCGGTCTTGCCGGGTACATGCGTGAATTCGATCGGCATTTCATCTCCTCCATCTCTGGAATCATGGATGCGGTGAAGTTCGAATCCCAGCCGCGCGCAAGCGCACCGGGAATCCGGTTCATTCAACTCCGATTGCCTGAAAATATGGGGCAACTAGCCCCCGTCAGTCTAATGTCTCGGGGCCAGCCTGAAGCTCAGGGAATAAGGCCGAGAACGACCGCCCCGGTGAACACGAACGCAAGGGCAAAGACGAGATAGGCGAAAGCGCCGGCAAAGGCCGGGCGAAAGGTCTGGGCATTGGCCACTCTCTGGCCGCTGCTGTCAGTCTGAGCGTTCTGGATATAGGACATATCGACCTCCGTCTCGCCGGTTAATCTATAAACTTGTAGACTTTGTCGATTGCTATTTTTTGGCCAAAAGCAGAATTATTTTCCCATATCGGGCAACAAATTGGTCGCCGATTGCTGAGAGCGCTTGTCAGCGCGATGGATCGGCGGGGCGTTCGCATTGCCGCGAAGCGATCGAATGGACCTATGTCCTTGTTCCCGCTGTGCCCAATTCGTCCATTGGCCGCCCGCTGCGCGCGCGGTAGCATCGCCCGAGCACACGAAGACCATCAACCATGGGGAACTGAAAATGGGCACGAGACTGGCCGGCAAGGTCGCCATCATTTCGGGCGGCGCCACGGGAATGGGCGGAGCGGCCTCGGAACTGTTTGCCGCCGAAGGCGCCAAGGTCGCGATCATCGACCGCAATCGCGAGGCGGCAGCCGCCACAGCGGCCGCGATACGTGCGCGGGGAGACATAGCCGAGCATTTCGTCGCCGACGTGTCCGACGAAGCGCAGGTCGAGGCCGCGGTGAAAGGGGCGACCGAACAGCTCGGCCCGGTCACCGTGCTGTTCAACCACGCCGGCACCATCGTCATCAAACCCTTCCTGGAGACAACGGTTCAGGAATGGGACTGGCTGCACGCCGTCAATGTCCGCTCGATGTTCCTGATGACGCGCGCCGTGCTGCCCGGCATGGTCGCGGCCGGCGGCGGCTCGATCGTCTGCACCTCGTCGATCTCGGCGGTGGCGGCGACGCCGATGGAGGTGCTCTACGACACCACCAAAGGCGCCTGCCACATGTTCGCCCGCGCCATCGCCGTCGAATTCCGCGACCGCAACATCCGCTGCAACGCCGTCTGCCCCGGCTTCATCCGCACGCCGCACGGCCTGCGCGAGGTCGCCGATCTCGGCAGGCTCGGCATCGATGTCTCCGACGCGGCGCTATCCGCGCAGCAGGGCCGGATCGGCGAGCCGGAAGAGGTCGCCAAGGCAGCGCTGTACCTCGCCAGCGACGAATCGAGCTTCGTCAACGGCACGCATCTGTTCGTCGACAATGGTTTTACGGCGATGTTAACCTGTTCACAACATTGCTGATGCAAAGGCGTCAGCTACTGCGCTTGATAAATATACCGAGCAGCACGGCGGTTGGAACGAAGAACAGTAGGTTTATAGCATACATTAAGATGTTTATCTGAGCGCTCGCGTAATCCATCGCGAGCGGGTAATTTTCTGCAGGACTTCCATAGATTCTCAGGTTTATGTCGCCCCAGATAAACGCACACAGTCCAACTATCCCCGGGATCAGCAGGAATGATAGAAGGAGTACTATTTCCTTTGTTGGAACCGTCAATAATCTAAAAGTCCAATTTCTAAAATTATATACTGACACAAAAACGATAGCAATAAAGTATGCGAGGATGAGCACTAATAACGCCACCCATAGATAGTTATTGGCCAAGCAGATGTCGGCCGGTAAGAATTTTGAAGTCGCCTCCGAAAGCTTCGGCATAAGATTGCTGCAATCGAATTGCCCATATGAACTTTCAGCGATCTCTCTTAGAAATGGCCGTATTGCCATACAGACCAGAGACGCTCCCACCACCGGGACGCTCACTGACAGTCGGACTCTCCCCTGCATGTTTTTGGTTTGCCTGAGCTATTGGGTTTCCGAGGAATCGAGCGCGTGCACCGATCCCAACCTAATCTACGCGAGTTATTTATGCGCTAACGCTCCTCCCTGCGAAACGGCTTCAACAGCGCCGATGGCGCCACCGCGTTGCGTGACATCACGGCCATGGCAACGATGGTGAAGATGAAGGGCAGCATCAGGAACGCTTCGTAGGGGATGTGCCCGAGGCCGCTCGCCTGCATGCGCAGTTGCAAGGCATCGACGAAGGCGAACAGCAGCGCCGCGCCCGCCGAGCGCCACGGATCCCAGCGGCCGAAGACGACCAGCGCGATCGCAACCCAGCCACGTCCGGACACGACGCCGAAGGTGAAGGCGTTGAACTGCGCCATCGACAGGAAAGCGCCGGCCAACCCCATCAGCGCACCGCCGAGGATGGCCGCCTGGAAGCGCGTGGCGATGACGCTGACGCCGGCCGAATCGGCGGCGCGCGGGTTCTCGCCGACCATGCGCACCGACAGGCCCCATGGCGTACGGTAGAGCACGAAGGCGGCGAGCGGGATGGCAAGGATCGCCATGTAGACCAGCGCGAACTGGTTGAACACCGCCGGGCCAAGAACCGGTACATCCGACAGCAGCGGGATCGGCAGCGTCTGGAAACCCTTGATGCTGGGCGGTACCGATTGCTGGCCGAAGATCAGCCGGTAGAGGAAATAGGCAAGGCCGGACGAAAACAGCGTGACGCCGATGCCGCAGACATGCTGGCTCAAGCCCAGCGCCACGGTGAACAGCGCGTGCAGCGCGCCCATCAGCATGCCGGTCAGCACCGCCACCAGCACGCCAAGCCACAGGCTGCCGCTGAAGCTGGTGGCGGTGAAGCCGGTCATCGCGCAAAGCAGCATGATGCCCTCGATGCCGAGATTGAGCACGCCGGCCCGCTCGGAAAACATTTCGCCGAGCGTCGCAAAGGCCAGCGGCGTGGCGATGCGGATGATCGCGGCCAGGAAGCCGACCTGAAAAATCTGTTCGAACACCGCGCTCATCGGACAACTCCGACGCGGCGGATGCGGTAGGCGGTGAACAGCAGCGCCACCAGCATGGCCAGCAGCGCGGTGCCCTGGATGACATCGCTGAGGAAGGCCGGCACGCCGGTCGCGCGCGACATCGCCTCGGCCCCGGTCATCACGGCGGCCAGGAAGATCGCCGCCGGCACAACGCCGAGCGGGTTGAGCCGCGCCAGCATGGCAACGACAATGCCGGAATAGCCGTAGCCCGGCGAGATGTCGCTCATCACCTGGAAATGCACGCCGCCAACCTCGCCGACGCCGGCGAGCCCGGCCAGTGCGCCCGACAGCAGCGCTGTCGAGATCAGTACCCGCTCGACATGGATGCCGCCATAGCGGGCCGCTTCGGGGTTTTCGCCGGTGACCCGGATGCGGAAGCCGAGCGTCGTGCGCACGATCAGGAACCAGATCAAAGGCGCGGCGATCAGCGCCACGATGACGCCGAGATGCAGCCGCGTGCCCTCGATCAGCACCGGAAAGTTAGCCGAATCCTCGATCGGCGGCGAGATCGGATAGCCGCTGAAACTATCCTTCCACGGCCCTTCGATCAGCGCCATCAGCGCGTAATAGATGACCGAGTTGAGCAGCAGCGAGGAAACGACATCATCGACCTTGAATTTGACCCGCAGCGTCGCCGGCACCAGCGCGACAGCGGCACCTGCGGCGGCGCCCGCCACCGCCATCAAGACCATGGCGAGCGGTCCCGGCATCGGGATCGCGCCGACGAAGCAGCTGGCGACCGCGCCGGCGAGCAATTGTCCCTCGGCGCCGATGTTCCAGAATTTGGCCCGGAAGGCGACGGCCACGGCCAGCCCGGTGAAGATCATCGGTGCCGCGCGCACCATGGTTTCGGTGATCGCATAGCTGTCGCCGAGCGAGGCGGTGAACATCACGCCATAGGCCTCGATCACGCTGGCGCCGGCCAGCGCGATCAGGCCGCTGCACAGGACGAGCGTCGCGCCGATCGCCAGCAGCGGCAAAGCGAGGTTGAACCATGCGGGCGTCGAGGTGCGGACTTCCAGGCGAAACATCAGCTATGCCCCTCCGCCCCGGTCATCATCAGCCCAAGCCGCGCGATCGTCGCATCGGCGCTGTCGAGCGTGCCGGCGATGCGGCCCTCATACATCACCGCGATGCGGTCGCAGAGCACCAGCAGTTCCTCGAGATCCTCGCCGATGACGATGATGCCGCAGCCCTTGGCCCGCATGTCGAGGAACTTTTCGTGGATGAAACGAGCCGCACCGATGTCGAGGCCGCGTGTCGGCTGCGAAACGATCAAGACCTTCGGATCGAAGGCGAGTTCGCGCGCCAAAAGCGCCTTCTGCAGATTGCCGCCGGACAGCGCGCCGGCGCGCGTCATCGGCCCAGGACACCTGATATCATAGGCCTTGATCTGGGCCTCGGCGAAGGCGCGGATCGCATCCGGCTTGAGCAGGCCCTTGCTGCTGAACGCCGCCGTGCCGATGCGCGGCAGCACCATGGAATCGGCGAGCGGCAAATTGGTGACCAACCCGGTGGTCATGCGGTCTTCCGGGATGCGGCCGAGACCGAGAGCCTGCACCTCGCGCGGCGAGAACCGCGTGACCTTGCTGCCGGCGATCGTCATCCGGCCGGCGTCGGGCGCGCGCACGCCCGAAATCACCTCAGCCAGCGCCCGCTGGCCATTGCCCGACACGCCGGCGATGCCGAGGATCTCGCCGCCGCGCACGGCAAGCGACACGTCGCGCAGCGCCGTGCCCGAATGCCGCGCGGTGGAAATACCGTCGAGCGTCAGCACCGCCGCACCAGGCGTCGATGGTCCCCGCGCCGGCGGCACGATCTCGTGGCCGCACATCAGTTGCGCCATGGCGGCCGACGTCGTGTTGGCGGGATCGTCGACGCGCCCGGCGACACGGCCATGCCGCAGCACCGTGCAGCGGTGAGTGAGCGCGCGCACCTCGTTGAGCTTGTGCGAGATGAAGATGATGCCGAGCCCTTGCGCCGCCATCGAGCGCAGCGCCGAAAACAGCCCGTCGACCTCGCTGGGCGCCAGCACCGCCGTCGGTTCGTCGAGGATCAAAAGCCTGGCGCCGCGAAACAGCGCCTTGACGATTTCGAGCCGCTGCTGCTCGCCGACCGACAGCGCCGAGACCGGCAGGTCGGGATTGAGCGTCAGCCCATGCTGGCGGCCGATTTCGGCGAGCCGCGCCAGCCCGCCGGCGCGGTCGATCCGCCCCGCCTTGCCGGGAATGCCGATCAGCAGGTTTTCCAGCACCGTCAGCCTTGGCGCGAGGTGAAAATGCTGATGCACCATGCCGATGCCGACAGCCAGCGCATCGGCCGAACTGGTGATGCGCACCGGCCGGCCCTGGATCAGGATCTCGCCGGCATCCGGCGCATAGGCGCCGAACAGCACATTCATCAGCGTCGTCTTGCCGGCGCCGTTCTCGCCCAGCAGCCCGAGGATTTCACCGGGCGCGACGCTCAGGTCGACAGCCTCGTTCGCCTTGACGGCGCCGAAGCGCTTGGTGATGCCGCGCATTTCGATGAGTGGGGCGGGCAAGGACAAGGATACTCCTGATCAGACTTGGCTTTGTGATCCAGCTTTGATTGATGGGGATGCGCGAGGCGCCCCCCTCTGGCCTGCCGGCCATCTCCCCCTCAAGGGGGGAGATCGGATGTCACTTTCGGCTTTCGCCAATTTTCCACGCCGAATAAGGGTGCCGCCGACAAAGCTGCCAATCTCCCCCTTGAGGGGGAGATGTCCGGCAGGACAGAGGGGGGCGCCTAGCACCAACCCCCAAAAGACCAGAACTCAATCCGAAACCGGCGTGTTCTCGTCGACATCCACCCGGAAATTGCCCTCCAGGATCTCGGCCTTCTTCTTCTCGACAAGCTCCTTCACGTCCGCAGGCAGCGTCTTGTCGAACTTGTGGTAGGGCGCCAGGAACGATCCACCCTTGGCCATGCGCGAGAAGTCGCCATAGTCCTGCGCGGTGAAGACGCCGGCCTTGACCAGCTTGATCGCCTGTTCGACCGTCGGATACATGTCCCAGACCGGGCCGGTGATGACCGTGTCCGGGCCGAGGCTCGACTGGTCGGACATGTTGGAGATGGCGAACACCTTCTTCTCCACCGCCGCTTCGATGACACCGAAGCGCTCGGCGTAGATGACGTCGGCGCCGGCATCGATCTGCGCGACAGCGGCTTCCTTGGCCTTGGGTGGATCGAAGAAGGAACCAATGAAGGCGACCTTCTTCTTGATGTTCGGATTGACCTCCTTGGCGCCGGCGAAGAAGGCGTTGACCAGCCGGTTCACCTCCGGGATGCCCATCGCCGCGACGGCGCCGATGGTGCCCGACTTCGACATCTTGCCGGCGATCATGCCTGACAGATAGGCCGGCTCGTGGATCCAGTTGTCGAAGACGCCGAAATTGGGATCGGCGGGGCCGGCGCCCGAGCCGAACAGCCAGGCGGTCTTCGGGAATTGCTTGGCGGTGCGCCGCGATTCACGCTCGGCGGCGAAGGCATCGCCCAGCACCAGCTGATAGCCGCCTTGCGCATATTCGCGCATGACGCGGCTAAAATCGGCGGTCTGCACTTTCTCGGACCATTTGTATTCGATGCCGAGTTCCTTCTCGGCCTTCTGCAGGGCGACGTGGATCTGGTTGTCCCACGGCTCCTCGATCGGTGTGGCGAAGATCGCCGCCACCTTCAGTTTTTTGTCCTTGGCGAAGGCGGCACCCGGCAGCATGGCCGCCGCCAGGCCAAGCGCGCCGAGCTCAAGCACATTGCGTCGCGACAGACCTTCGCGGGCGGAATGAGATTTGTTCTTCCGGTTATCCATTGCAGTCCCCTCTGTTCGACAGCCGTGTCGAGCCGGCTGTTCTAAAAATCAGACGGGGAACTATGGAACGGGTCCGGACTTTTGTCCACATGGTCAAATTTGATGGCGTGCCCAATCCGGTCTTGATCCTGGCCGGCCGAGAAACCTGCGATCAGGCCCGTTCGAGCGCGATGGCGATGCCCTGGCCGACGCCGATGCACATGGTGGCCAAGCCGTAGCGGCCGCCGCGTTCCCGCAGCTCCAGCGCCGCGGTACCGGAGATGCGGGCGCCGGACATGCCCAGGGGATGGCCAAGCGCGATGGCGCCGCCATTCGGGTTGACATGCGAGGCATCCTCGGCGATGCCGAGCTGGCGCAATACGGCGATGCCTTGCGAGGCAAAAGCTTCGTTGAGCTCGATGACATCGAACTGTTTTGGAGTCAGGCCGAGCCGCGCGCAGAGCTTCTGCGTCGCCGGCGCCGGTCCGATACCCATGATGCGCGGCGCGACACCGGCGGCGGCCCCGCCAAGGATGCGAGCGATCGGCGTCAGGCCGTATTTCTTCACGGCGGCCTCGGAGGCGACGATCAGCGCCGCTGCCCCGTCATTGACGCCGGAAGCATTGCCGGCCGTCACCGTGCCGCCTTGCCGGAACGGCGTCGGCAATTTGGCCAGCGCCTCCACCGTGGTGCCGGCGCGGGGATGCTCATCCTTCGAGACGACCACCGCGTCGCCCTTGCGCTGCGGGATCGTCACCTCCGTGATCTCCTTCGCCAATCGGCCATTGGCCTGTGCGGCGACTGCCTTGTCCTGGCTGCGCACGGCAAAGGCGTCCTGGTCGGCGCGGGAGACGGCGAAGTCTTCCGCCACGTTCTCGCCGGTCTCCGGCATGGAATCGACACCATACTGCTTCTTCATCACCGGGTTGACGAAGCGCCAGCCGATCGTGGTGTCGTAAATCTCGGCATTGCGCGAAAACGCCGTGTCGGCCTTTGGCATGACGAAGGGTGCGCGGCTCATCGATTCGACACCGCCGGCAATCATCAGCTCCGCCTCGCCGGCCTTGATCGCGCGTGCGGCGATGGTCAGCGCATCCATGCCGGAGCCGCACAGCCGGTTGACGGTCGAGCCCGGGATTTCCTTCGGCAGGCCGGCCAAGAGCAGCGCCATGCGCGCCACGTTGCGGTTGTCCTCGCCGGCCTGGTTGGCACAGCCATAGACGACGTCGTCGACTGCCTGCCAATCGATGCCGGCATTGCGCTCGACCAGCGCCTTCAGCGGAATGGCGCCGAGATCGTCTGATCGCACCGAGGACAGCGAACCGCCGAAGCGGCCGATCGGCGTGCGGATGTAATCGCAGATATAGGCCTCGGCCATGTCATGCAGCCCTTGTTTTTCCGGTTCCTTCATGCGCCGCCTTGGTGCGGGCCTGCAGGTCGCGCAATGTCTTGAGTTCGAGTTCACTTGGCGGCGGCGTTTCGTCAAGCGCCTCGGCGAACTTAACCACCCAGCCACAGCTCTCCTGCACCTGGTGGCGCGAGACACCCGGATGCAGAGAAACGACCGTGAATTCCTTGGTCACCGGATCAGGCTTCCAGATGGCGAGATCGGTGATCAGCAGCGTCGGACCAGCCGTGTCGATGCCGAGGCGCTTGCGATGATCGCCGCCCTCGCCATGGCCGAAGGAGGTGAAGAAGTCGATCTTTTCGACCATGCCGCGCTTGCTCTGCGCCATGGTGATGTAGATCTCCTTCGACGAGGTCGCGATCTCCGGTGCCCCGCCGCCGCCAGGCAGCCGGGTCTTCGGGTGGAAATAGTCGCCGATGACGGTGGTGTTGATGTTACCGAACTTGTCGAGTTGCGCCGCACCGAGGAAGCCGATCGAGATGCGGCCGCCCTGCAGCCAGTAGCGGAACATCTCCGGCACCGCGACGGTGGTGACCGCGGTCTCGCACAATTCGCCATCGCCGATCGACAGCGGCAGCACATCCGGCGCGGTGCCGATCGTGCCGCTTTCGTAGATCAGCGTGATGTCGGGCGCATGCGTCAGCCGCGCCACATTGCAGGCGGCGGACGGCGCACCGATGCCGACGAAGCAGACATCGTCATTTGTGAGCGCACGGCTGGCGGCAATGGTCATCATCTCGTTGGGGGTGAAGCCCAAGGCCAATGGAGTGTCGCTCATGCCGCTTTCCTCAGATGCTCGACACGTCCAGCAAAATCGTCGGCGCTCTTTTCGATGACGTTCGCCTGCATCCAGGCCTGGAACTTTTCCCGGTCGGCGGCGATCTCGTCCCATTCGAGATAGGCGGCATTGTCGCGCCCATAATAGCCATGCGCGTAGGACGGATGCGAGCCGCCCGGCACGACCGATATCGCCGCGATGGTCCAGCGCGGCAGCACGGTCAGATTGGGGTGCAGGTCGTCGAAATTGTCGACCACCTCCTCCACGGTTACAACCGCACGCCTGGCTGCCAGCACGGCTTCCTTCTGGATGCCGATGATGCCTTCGACCAGCACATTGCCTTTCCGGTCGGCCTTCTGCGCATGGATGAAGGTGACGTCGGGCCGGATCGAGGGAACGGCGGCCAGCACCTCACCTGTGAACGGGCACGTGACGGATTTGATGTTCGGGTTGACCTCCGCAAGGCCCGCGCCGCGATAGCCGCGGAACACCGCGCAGGGCAGACCGGCAGCACCCGCCTCATAGGCATTGGCCATGCCGGCATGACTGTGCTCCTCGACCTCGATGGGTCTCGGAAAACCATTCTCGATGGCATCGCGTACGCGCCGCAACAGGCCGACGCCGGGATTGCCGACATAGGAGAAGACGAGCTTCTTGGCCATGCCCATGCCGACCATCTGGTCGTAGATCAAGTCCGGCGTCATGCGGATCAGGGTCAGGCCGGAAAAACCCTGGCGGATCGCCTCATGCGCCGCAGCCGTCGGGATCAGATGGGTGAAGCCCTCGAAGGCGACGGAGTCGCCATTGTTGAGGTTCTCCGCAATGGCCCGTTTGAGCGGCAGGAACTTGACCATCGCATCGGCTCCACGTACAAAAAGTTCGTATTGCGAACATATGTTTAATATGCGATACTTTTTAAGCTGATCGAAGACGTGGAGTCAATCCGGCAGCGGTACCCTTCCATGGAGGCCCGATGGACGAAGAGACCGTTTCGCGTGACCATGTCGGCTCGCTCGAGCGCGGCCTTGCCGTCATGGAGATCCTGGCGCGTCACCCTCAGGGCATGACGCTGACCGAAATGGCGGAGGAGGCCAGCCTGACCCGTGCCGGCGCCCGCCGCTTCCTGCTGACGCTGGTTGCGACCGGCTACGCCACCCGGGATGGCCGCGTGTTCTCGCTGTCGCCGCGCCTGCTGACCGTCGCCCGCACCTGGCTTGGCGGCGGCTCGCTGTGGAGCTTCGCCGCGCCCATCATGCGGGCGGTGGCGGCGCAGTTGAACGAGGCCTGCTCGGCGGCGATCCTGTCGGGCCCGGATGTCGTCTATGTCGCCCGCATTCCCGGCCGCCGCATCCTCAGCGTGTCGCTCGAGGTCGGCACCAGGCTTCCGGCCTATTGCACCTCGATGGGACGCATCCTGCTGGGCGGCCTGACACCAGGGGAATTGGACGCGTTCCTCCGCCAGGCGACAGTCGAGAGAC
Source organism: Mesorhizobium sp. WSM1386 (assembly GCF_055901595.1). Taxonomy (NCBI): domain Bacteria; kingdom Pseudomonadati; phylum Pseudomonadota; class Alphaproteobacteria; order Hyphomicrobiales; family Phyllobacteriaceae; genus Mesorhizobium; species Mesorhizobium sp. WSM1386. The sequence goes on along the minus strand of NZ_CM148373.1, from coordinate 1,090,171 downwards.
GCACGCCGAAGACGATCACCGACAAAAAATTGCTGGCCGAGGCAGTCGGCAAGGCGCAGGCCGACGGCTTTGGCATCGTCGACGAAGAACTGGAACTCGGCCTGCGCTCGATAGCCGTGCCGATCCGCGACCGCTCAGGGAGCACGGTCGCGGCCATCAATGTCTCGACGCAATCGGCGCGATTTTCTGTCGCCGAGATGGAACGGGAGATCCTGCCGGCGCTGTTTGAGGCCAGGCAGCGGATTGAAGATTTTTTCGTCGTTTAAGAGGACTTGCCAACCTTCAACGTCGACGGGGCAGCACCCCCCTCTGGCTGCCGGCCATCTCCCCCGCAAGGAGGGAGATCAGCTGTTATCTCGGGTTTCGCCAATCTACACTGTTGTAAGGTGAGCGCAGCGCCGAACCTGCCAATCTTCCCCCTTGCGGGGGAGATGTCCGGCAGGACAGAGGGGGGTGCTGGCCCGCCGACATCTCACAACCCTCAATGCTTGATCCGGTCCCGCATCGCGTACCACAGCATGCCCAGCACATAGAGTGGCCCGCGCAGCGCCGTGCCGCCCGGGAACGGCATCGGGGTCAGCGTCGAGAACAAATCGAGCCGTGACGCGTCGCCGGTGATCGCTTCGGCCAAAAGCTTGCCCGACAGCGTCGACAGGATGACGCCCTTGCCGGAATAGCCGTGGGCGAAATAGACCTCGCCATAGTGCCCGACATGCGGCAGTCGCGATGTGGTCACCGACACCAGCCCGCCCCAGGCATGATCGATGCGGCAGCCCTTGAGCTGCGGGAAGGTGGCTTCCATGTGCGGCCGCACGAAGCCGGCGATGTCGGCCGGCGGCGATGGCGTATAGCGCTCGCCGCCGCCGAACAGCAGCCGGCCGTCCGCCGACATGCGGTAATAGTTGACGACGAAGCGCGTGTCGGACACTGCGACATTGGCCGGGATGACATTGCGCGGGCCGTCCAGGGGCTCTGTGGCGACGATGTAGTTTCCGACCGGCATGATGCGGCTGTTGACGCGCGGTTCCAGTCCATTGAGCAGCGCATCGCCCGCCAGCACGACATGCTTGGCCTGCACCGACCCCTTCGATGTCGAGACCCGGATCGAAGGTTCTCGCTCCAGCTTCAAGGCCACCGAATTCTCATGGATGACGACGCCGGCGGCCACGGCCGCGCGGGCAAGGCCGAGCGTGTAGTTCAGCGGATGCATATGGCCGCCGAGCGGCTCGTACATCGCGCCGTGATAGGGTGTGTCGACCTTGGCCTTGGCCTCCGCCGCCGACAGGATCTCGACATCGCGGAACTTCATCGCGCTTTCGAGGCACTTGGCTTCTTCTTCCAGATCCCTGAGATCGGAGCCGTTGACCGCGCCGACCAGATGGCCGGTCAGCCTTAGATCGCAATCGATGACATGGCGCTCGATGATGTCGAGCACCAGGCCGCGCGCCTCGAAGGCGAGATCGAACAGCACCTTCGCCCGCTCAGCCCCGTAGAGCTTGACCAGCCCCTTGGCGCCCTTGCGCAGGCCCGGGATCATCTGGCCGCCATTGCGGCCCGATGCGCCCCAGCCGATCTTGCCGCCTTCGAGCAGCACCACCTTCAGGCCGCGCTCGGCGGCGTGAAGGGCCGCCGACAGGCCCGTGCAGCCGCCGCCGACGACCACCAGATCGGCTTCGACATCGCCGACCAGAGCCGGATGGTCCGGCGCCGGATTGGCGGTGGCGACATAATAGGATTGGCCGATATCGAGGCCGGAATTGAAACCCGTTGAAGATGCCATGATCACACCTTCAGCAGCAGGTGGTCGCGTTCCCAGCTCGTCACCACGCCCTGGAATAGGTCGAGCTCGACGCTCTTGACGCGCAGATAGGTCTGGAAGAAATCCTCGCCGAGCAATTTCCGCACCGGCTCACAGGCCTCGAAACGATCCAGCGCCTCCTCCATGGTCTTCGGCAGGGTGCTTTTGATCTTGTAGGCATTGCCCGACGCTTCGGCCGAGCGCGCCAGTTTCTGTTCGACGCCGAGATAGCCGGCGAGCAGCGAAGCGGCGATTGCCAGGTAAGGGTTTGAATCCGCACCCGGCAAGCGGTTCTCCACCCGCCGCGCGGCGCGTCCGCCGGCCGGCACGCGCAGGCCGCAGGAGCGGTTGTCGTGCGACCACTCGATGTTGGCCGGCGCGCTGTGGTTCGGCCTTATGCGGCGGAACGAATTCACGTTGGGCGCGAACAGCGGCATGATCTCCGGCACGTATCTCTGCAGCCCACCGATGAAATGGCCGAACATCTCGGTATCGGCATCGTCATTGCCGGCAAACAGCGTGTTGCCGGCCTCGGCGATGACGGACATGTGCAGATGCATCGAGCTGCCCGCCTGCGCCGCGATCGGCTTGGCCATGAAGGTGGCGTGCATGCCGCATTGCTGCGCCGCCTGGCGCGTCAGCCGCTTGAACAAAAGCACCTTGTCGGCCAGCGGCAGTGCGTCGCCATGCAGGAAGTTGATCTCCAGCTGTGCCGTGCCCGATTCATGGATCAGCGTGTCGAGCGGCAGTCCGGCGGCCGCCGCATAATCGTAAATGCGGCGGATCACCGGCTCGAACTCCTCGAGCGCGGCCATGTCATAGGGATGCTGCACGCCCTCCGCGCGGCCATTGCTGCCGATCGGGGCGGTCAGCGGCTTGTCCGGATCGGGGTTGGGCGCGGTGAGATAGAATTCAAGCTCCGGCGCCACCACCGCGCGCCAGCCGCGCTGGCGGTAGAGGTCGAGAACGGCGCGCAGCACATGGCGCGGCGAGGCCATCCATGGCCTGCCGTCCATGTGGAAGGCATCGGCGAAGACATAGGCCTTTCCCGCGGCGGCACCCGGCGCCAGGGTGAGCGTCGAGACGTCGGGCACAATGCGCATGTCCGGGTCCGAATAGGCAAAACCTTCGTCGATCGACCCGGAATAGCGGCCGTCGATGCTGACCAGGAAGGCGCTGCTCGGCAGATAGAGCGCGCGGTCTTCCAACGCCATCAGGAATTTGGCAGTCGGCAGCGCCTTGCCGCGCAGCACGCCGTTCATGTCGGGCACCAGGCATTCGACCTCATTGATGCCGTGCTGGGCCAGCCAGGCCTTGGGATCGTTTGTCGCGGTATTCGTGTTCTTGTCAGGCATTTCGTTCATGTCCGTATCAGGGAGAGTATGGCTTGCGCGGCCACGTCCGTTCCGGGTTTCAGCGCCATCTGGGCTGCATTTCCCTTCAGGCGGTCGCGCATGGCGTCATCGGCCAGCAGGCCGAGAATGGCTCTCTCCAATACTCCTTCGGTCCAGCCGTCGCGGCCAATATGGTCGCCGGTACCGGTCTCCTCGGCGCGGCGTGCATTGTCGTGTCCGTCCCAGCAATAAGGCATGATCAGGGACGGCACGCCGAAGCGAAGCGCCTCGCAAAAGCTGTTGTTGCCGCCATGGTGGATGAACAGGTCGGACTTCGCCACCACCGAGGGCTGCGGAAACCAGGCGTCGAGATAGACATTGTCCGGCACCGCGCGATAGGCGTCGCGCAGGCCGCCGACATTGACGATGAAGCGCGCCGGCAGCCTGTCGAAGACGGCGAGCATGCGCTCGATCAGGCCGACATCCATGGCGCCGAGGCTGCCGAAGCTGACATAGACCAGCGGCCCCTTGTTGCGCGGGAACACCGGCACCTCGAATGGCCCTTCCGAACGCACGCAACCTTCGAGATAGACGAAGCGCTCCGGATCGAGCGGCGCGGCGCGCTCGCGGCGCACGATTGCCGGCGTCAACAGCAGATTGAGGTCGGGCGACGTCTCCAGGAACAGGCCTTTCGGCAGCGGCGCCAGGCCGGCATCCACGCGAAAACGGTTGAACCGGTCATGCGCCGGCGCCGAGGCGGTGAGGTAGCGAGCCTCGAACGCCGCGCGTTGCGGGTCATCGGCATTCATTCCCGAGAGGTAGGGCGGCACTTCAGCGTCCGGCAGTTCCGTCTCGGCGCAGGAGACGACACGCACCCATGGACAACCGGCGGCGGCGATGGCCGGGAACATGATGACATTGTCGAGCACGATCGCGTCCGGCTTCAGCCGCCCCAGCAATTGGCGCAAAGGCGCCTCGGCATGGACAGCGGTGTCGACGATCGCCTGCCATGTCGGCGCGACATAGGTTTCGAGCTGGTCGATCGGGCTCAGCCGGAAATGCGGCAGGTGCCGGCGCACGAAAGCCTGCCAGTAGCTCTGGCGCTCGCTGTCGCTCAGCGGCTCGTCCGTCGGTAGCTGGTATTCCTGGAAACCATAGTCGGCAAAGACGCCGGAAAAGCCGGCATGGCAGATGAAGACGGGCCGGGCGCCCTTGGCGCGCAACGCCTGGGCGATGCCGACGCAATTCAACGCCGCGCCGAAGCTTGCTTCGGGAAACAGCGCGATGGTCGGGCTGGCTTTACGCGTCAATTAATCCTCGTCATTCCGGCCGGCTGATCATGCCGAACAGCGCGGGCGCCCCGCGGCTGGCCGCTTGCGGTCGCTGGTTGCGGGAAAGCCGCAGGTGAATGCGAAGCAGATCGGCAGCCACCTCATACTGCCGGCTTTCGAGATGGTCGAGTATGTTCAAATGTTCCAGCAACGATTGCCGCAGCCTGAACACGTTGACGCCGGCATAGATGCCGGGCAGCCGACGCAGCCTGAGATGATCGGCCAGTGCATCGGCGACGAAGCGGTTGGCGCTGCCCTCGGCGATCATGCCATGGAAATCGATGTCCAGCCGCTGGAACTCGCGCGTATCGAACGTGGCATCCGGCAGCGCCGACAGCGCGTCCATGCCCTTGCGTAACGCCGCCGCCCGCGCGCCATCCAGCCGGAAGCTGGGTGTCAGGATCGCCGCAGGCTCCAGCAGCAAGCGGAACTCGTAGCTTTCGCCTTGCGCCTCCGGATCATCAGGCGTGCGGCGGAAAAGCCAGGACTGGCCCGGCGCACGATCTAGCAGATTCTCTTCCGTCAGTCTGTTAAGTGATTTTAGTACCGTTTTACGCTGAGCACTGTACCGTCGCATCAGCCCGGCGACGGTCACTGTCTGGTCCAGCCTGCGCGCCGACCGGTCGCGCAGGATCGCTTCTGCGAGTTCGTCTTCCTCGGTAATGGGCAGTTCGGCCGATATGGCCGGCTGCGCGGCGAGGTCTACGGCCAGATGATAGCCTGTATCCGCCTCCCAGCGCACGACACCCCGCTCCGCGAGCAGGCTGAGCGCCGCCCTTACCGGCGTGCGCGAGACATTGCATAGCGAAGCGATCTGCTGCTCGGGCAGGCGGGCGTCCGGCCCAAAGCCGCGCTGGCGCGCCACATCCAGGATGCGCTGCGCCAGGTCGAGATGGTTGGTGCGAGGTCGTCGGGCTGCGGCTTGCATGACAGTTCTCGTTGGGCGGACGTGACTTGTATGATTTGACCGATCGGCATCCCGGACGCAATCGGCTGGATTGCTCGGTCGCCCAGATTCCTCGGTCACTTGTCAAATTATGGATTGACGTACTTTTTTCTGCAATAGTACTGTGCGGACAATCGGCAGGAAAAAAGACCGAGGGAACAGGATCGGAGCCGCGAGACAGATCGCGCCGGGTCCAACACAGAATTCGACGATCAACCCGAATGGGAGTCTGCCATGACCGCTACCAGCCCGCGGCGCCGTGCGCTCAAGGTCTCTTCAATCGCTCTCGGCCTCGCCATGGCGCTGTCGGCGCCGGCTGTCGCCGCCGACCTCGTCATTTCCAACTGGGACGGCTACATGGCGCCCGATGCCATGGCCGCCTTCAAGACCGCGACCGGCGTTTCCGGCGAAGTGGTGGTGCACGCCACCAATGAAGAAATCATGGGCAAGCTGATTGCCGCCGGCGGCAAGGGCTATGACGTGGTCTTCGTCTCCTCGCCCTTCGCCGAAGTGCTGAACAAGCTTGGCCTGACCGAGCCGATGGACCATGCCAAGATCCCCAACCTCGCCAACCTCTACCCGGAAGCGACCAAGCTGCCGCACGATGTCGGCAACACTTTCTCCGTGCCTTACACCTGGGGCACCACGGGCCTTTGCTACCGCTCCGACCTGGTGAAGACCGCGCCCACGAGCTGGAGCGACCTGTTGGCGCCCTCCGATGCTTTGAAGGGCAAGACCACCATGCTGGCGACCGATCGCTGGCTGCTCGCCGCCGGCCAGCTCGACAAGGGGTTTTCCGTCAACGAGACCGACCCGGCCAAGATGGCCGAGGTCAAGGATCTCTTGATCTCGGCCAAGAAGACCCTGCTCGCCTATGACGACACCACCTTCTATTCCAAGCTGGTGTCCGGCGAGGCCTTGATGGTGCAGGCCTGGGACGGCTGGTGCAACTACGGCATCGCCGACAAGCCCGAGATCAAATACGTCATTCCCAAGGAAGGCTCGGACCTCTGGGTCGACACGATGGTGGTGATGAAGGCTTCCGCCAACAAGGACGCCGCCTTCCAGTTCATCAACTTCATGCTCGACGCCAAGAACCACGCCTGGGCGGCGCAGAACATCGACTACAAGGTGCCGAACAAGCCGGCGATGGAGAGCCTGCCGGCCGACTTCCTGGCGAAGTTCCCGAACATGGCGATGCCGGTGGCCGACCTCGTCAAGTTCGAGCAGCTGCGTGACGTCGGCGAAGCCCAGCGCGACTATTCCAAGATCGTCAGCGAGATCAAGGCCGCGCAGTAGGCGTTAGTCTTGAATTAAGCGTGCGTTCCGTGGCGCCCCCCTCTGGCCTGCCGGCCATCTCCCCCTCAAGGGGGGAGATCAGCAGTTCTGATGTTCCGCTCGCCCTTAAGCATTGGAGATTGACGAAGGCGATGCCACAGCCAATCTCCCCCCTTGAGGGGGAGATGCCCGGCAGGGCAGAGGGGGGCGCTTCGTGAAACACCTCCCCTCCCGCAGCGCCCTCCTGATGACGCCGGCGCTGGTCTGGCTGACCGCGCTGATGGTGATTCCCTGCGCGCTGGTGCTGGCGCTCGCCTTCTTCCGGCGCGGTATCTATGGCGGCATCGACTACACTTTCACGCTGGAGAATTTCGGGCTGGTCTTCGACCCGCTCTATGCCGGCATCTTCCTCAAATCGGCGCGCATCGCCGGGACCGCGACCCTCATCGCGGTGGTGATCGGCTATGCCGCCGCCTACGCGATCGCGGCCGCGCCGCGCCGGTGGCAGCCAGTGTTCCTGTTCTTCGCCGTGCTGCCGTTCTGGTCCAACTATCTGATCCGCACCTATGCCTGGATCGTCCTGCTCAACCGCGAAGGGTTGATCACGCAGCTCTTGCGCTGGTTCGGCTACACCGGCGAGCCGCCATCGATGCTCTACACCGAAGGCGCCGTCATCGCCGGCCTGGTCTACAACTATTTGCCCTTCGTCATCCTCGCCTGCTACGCGCCGCTGTCGCGCCTCAACCCGGAACTCGCCGAGGCCTCGCGCGATCTTGGCGCTTCCGCCATGACCACATTCCGCCGTGTCATCCTGCCGCTGACCTTGCCCGGCATCGCCGCCGGCGCGGTCTTCGTCTTCGTGCTTTCGATCGGCAATTTCGTCACCCCGGCTCTGCTCGGCGGCGGCCGCTTCCAGATGATCGGCAACCTCGTCTACGACCAGTTCCTGACCGCCAATGACTGGCCCTTCGGCGCGGCGTTGGCCATGGCGCTGATCGCCATCATGCTGCTGGTGCTGATGGTGCAAGCGATCGCTGCCAATCGCGCTTCGGGGCGTGCGGCTGAGGCGAAAGGCAATTCCGATGGCTGAGCGCGGCGCAATCCTTGCCTTCTCCCCGTTTACGGGGAGAAGGTGCCCCGAAGGGGCGGATGAGGGGCGGCGCCAGTCTTTGCCATGCTCAGCGCTGCCCCTCATCTGCCTGCCGGCATCTTCTCCCCGTGAACGGGGAGAAGGACGCAGCTCGTTCACTCGACTCCAAGCAACCGGAGGTACGAGATGAATCAATCCTTTACTCGCACTCTCAGCATGCGGACGGTCCTCGTTCTCGTCTTCGCCTTCCTCTACATCCCGATCGCCGTCCTGGTAGCGCTGTCCTTCAACGAGGGCGGTCTGCCGACGGCATGGTCGGGCTTTTCGCTGAAATGGTATGTCTCGCTGTCCGGCAATTCCGCGATCCTGTCCGCCGCGCTCAACACGCTGATCGTGGCGCTGGTCTCGACAGCCATCGCCACCTTGCTCGGCACGCTGCTGGCGATCGGCGTCGAGATGCGCCGGCAATATGGCAAGGGGCTCGAAGCGCTGATCTTCGCACCGATGATCATCCCCGACATCGTGCTCGCGATCGCGCTGCTGTCGTTCTTTTCCATGCTCAACCTGACCATGGGCCTGCACACCATCATCCTCGCCCATGTCGTCTTCAACCTCGCCTTCGTCTGCTCCGTGGTACGGGCAAGACTGAAGAGTTTCGACTGGTCGATCGTCGAAGCCTCAGCCGACCTCGGCGCCTCCGCGCTCACCACCTTCCGGCGCGTGACCTTGCCGGTCATCCTGCCGGCGGTGGTCGCCGGAGCCCTGCTTGCCTTCACGCTGTCGGTCGACGAGTTCATCATCGCCTTCTTCACCGCCGGAGCCGGACGCGCCTCGACGACATTGCCAATGCAGATCTACGCCATGATTCGCTTCGGCATCACGCCGGAGATCAACGCGCTGGCCACCATCGTCATGGCGGTCTCGATCACCGCGCTCACCCTGTCGCAGCGGCTCAACCGTGGGATTATCGGCCAATGAGCGAACCGCGCACGCTGTTGGCCATCGATCATGTGTCGAAGAATTTTGGCCGCGTCACCGCCGTCGATGGCATCTCGCTCGATATCCGCGAGAACGAGTTCTTCGCGCTGCTCGGGCCCTCCGGCTGCGGCAAGACCACGCTGCTACGCATGCTGGCCGGCTTCGAGACGCCAAATGGCGGCCGTATCCTGCTCGACGGCCGCGACATTGTCCGCACCCCACCCAACAAGCGGCCGGTCAACCTGATGTTCCAGTCCTACGCGCTGTTCCCGCACATGAGTGTTCGGGCCAATGTGTCCTATGGCCTGGAGATGGAGCGTTTGCCGGCTGGAGAAATCCGCTCCCGGGTCGACGCCATTCTGGCAACCACCGAACTCGTCCCCTTCGCCGACCGCAAGCCGGAGCAATTGTCCGGCGGCCAGAAGCAGCGCGTCGCGCTCGCCCGTGCCCTGGTCAAGCGGCCAAGGCTGCTGCTGCTCGACGAGCCGCTCGGCGCGCTCGACAAGAAGCTGCGCGGCGCCATGCAATTGGAATTGAAGCGCCTGCAGCACGAGGTCGGCATCACTTTCGTCATCGTCACCCACGACCAGGAGGAATCGCTTGTCATGGCCGACCGCATGGCGGTGCTGAAGGACGGCAAGCTGCTGCAATGCGACACGCCGCATACGATCTACGAGCATCCGGCGGATCGCTTCGTCGCCGATTTCATCGGCGTGATGAATTTCGTGCCGGGCAAGGCCGCCGCCGACGGCGTGATGGCCGCGAATGGTTCGCGCATCGCCGGCAAACTTCCGGCAGCGCTTTCGACCGGTGCATCGGCGGTGGCCTCGGTGCGGCCCGAACGCATCCGACTGTTCCCGTCAGCAGACACCGCCAACCGCACCACCGGAACGGTCGAGGCGCTGGCCTATCAAGGGCTCGACTTGCAGCTGCATGTCCGCACGCCGCTGTCGTCCAAACCGTTCCTGGTGCGTGTCACCGCAGACGCCGCCGATCGCCGGCCGGTTTCGTCAGGCGACCAGGTCGAACTCGGCTGGGACGCCGCCGACGTCAGAATTTTTGCAGAATAACAGGAGAAGCCTGATGGCGCAGAAGACGATCGCGTTTTTTCCAGAAGCCGCCTACGGCCCGGCGCTCAATTCCGTCGGCATCGCGCAAGCCGTCGAGGCGCGCGGCCACAGAGCCGTGTTCCTGTCCGATCCCGGCTTCGTCGACGTCTACAAGGGCTACGGCTTCGAGGCGCATCCGGTGAACCTGTCCGAGCCGATGCCGCCAGAGCAGATGGCGAAATTCTGGGAGGATTTCATCAACGGCCACATCCCGAATTTCCGCAAATCGCCCTACGACCAGGTCGACAATTACGTCAAGGATTGCTGGACCGCGATCGTCGACAGCGCCAAATGGGCGCAGAAGGACCTGCCGCGCGTCCTGGCTGAGATCAAGCCTGATGTCATCTGCGTCGACAACGTCATCCTGTTCCCGGCGATCAAGCAGTACGGCAGGCCGTGGGTGCGGGTCATCTCCTGTTCGGAAAACGAGATCGAGGACGAGGACATCCCGCCCCATCTCTCAGGCTGCGGCGAGAACGACCATGCCGGACACCAGCGCTACCGCGATCATTTCAACGCGGTGATCAAGCCGATCCATGACGACTTCAACGCCTTCCTCACCGCCAACAACGAGGCGCCCTATCCGATCGGCCAGTTCTTCGAGGCCTCGCCCCATCTGAACCTGCTGCTTTATCCCGAGGCGGCCAAGTTCAGGCGCCGCCATCCGCTCGACCCGGTGAAATTCCAGTATCTCGAAGGCTGCGTGCGCCAGGAGAAGCCCTATACGGTGCCGACCTTCGCGAAGAACAATGACGGGCCGCTGCTCTACGTCTCCTTCGGCAGCCTCGGCGCCGGCGATGTCGAGCTGTTGAAGCGCATCATCGCGACGCTGGGCAACACACGCTACCGCGCGCTGGTCAATGTCGGCGGCTACAAGGACCAGTACACGGACGTGCCCGGCAACGTCATCGTCGACAGCTGGTTTCCGCAGCCCTCGGTCATCCCGCAGGTCGATGCCGTTATTCACCATGGCGGCAACAACTCGTTCACCGAGTGCCTCTATTTCGGCAGACCGGCGATCATCATGCCTTATGTCTGGGACGGCCACGACAACGCCACCCGCGTCGAGGAAACCGGCCACGGTTTCGGCATGCCGCGCTACGACTGGACCGATGCCGAGCTGGTCGCGAAGATCGAGGCTTGCCTGGCCGATACGGCTATGAAAGCGAAGCTGGCGAAAACATCGGCGCAGATGCACGCGCAGAACGGGCCCGAGAAGGCGGCGGGTTTGCTGGAGGCGCTGCTGTGATCGAGATGATTGATATGCCGAGCCAAGGCGCCCCCCTCTGGCCTGCCGGCCATCTCCCCCTCAAGGGGGGAGATCGGCTGTCACCATTGGTTTCGCCAATCACGAAGGTCGTAAGGAATGCGCCGCCGCAGAAACTGCCAATCTCCCCCCTTGAGGGGGAGATGTCCGGCAGGACAGAGGGGGGCCTCGTAGAGCGGCAACGGATCGCGTTTGATCATGGGGCACGCCCATGACCTCCTCCGCCCCGCACCTCCACCAAGCCTCCACCCGCACCGACCTCGTCGACTGGGGCATTCAGCCAGACGCGTTGGCAGGCACTTCGCACTCCACCGGCAAACTCCTGCACAAGGGCCCCAACAACCAGCCGGAATCCGGCATCTGGGTGTGCACGCCTGGGCGCTGGCGGCTCTCGATCCCACGCGACGAATTGTGCCATTTCGTCGCCGGCCGCGCGACCTACCGCTCGGATGTCGGCGAAGTGATAGAAGTCTCGGCCGGGACCGTGGTCATGTTCCCCGCCGGCTGGATGGGCGAATGCACGGTGCATGAGACCATGCGCAACGTCTACATGCTGGCGTGAAAGCATGATCCCGAAAAGTGGGAACCGGTTTTCGGACAAGATCATGCTCAAGCAAGAATCCGCTGCACAGGAGCAAGACATGCCGACACCGCATTGGCCGAAGGCCTCGACCATGGAACTGGAGGATTGGGGCGCGGGCGCCAACACGCTTGCCGGCGCGCCGCGCGCGTCGGGCAAGATCCTGTCGCAAAACCCGGACGGTTCGAGCGAATGCGGCTTGTGGTCCTGCACGCCGGGCACCCGCAAGGTGACGTTTGCGTCGGACGAGTTCTGCCACTTTCTGTCGGGGCACGGCAGCTATGTCCATGATAATGGCGAACAGATTTCGGTCGAGGCCGGCACGCTGGTGTTCTTTCCCCCGGCTGGACCGGCATTTCCATCATCACCCAAACGCTGACCAAGGCTTTCATGTGCCGCTGAGCACTCTTTCGAGGACATCCCTATGACCACGCCAATCATGCAATCGCCGCTCGCCGTCACCGACCTCGTCGACTGGGGCGTCATCCCGACCATGATCGAGGGGCAATCCCACACCTCGGGCAAGCTGCTCTACAAAGGGCCGGAAGGCCGCTCCGAATGCGGCCTGTGGGTCTGCACACCCGGCAAATGGCACTGCCATGTGACCCGCGACGAATTCTGCCACTTCCTCGAAGGAAGCTGCACCTATGTGCATGAATCCGGCGAGGTCATCGAGATCGAGCCGGACACGGCCGCCTTCTTCCCGCAGGACTGGAAGGGCGTCTGCACCGTCCATGAGACGATCAAGAAGGTCTACATGATCCGCTGATCGGATCCGAGAGGATGTCCATGAACTTCTCCCCTGACCGGCCGACCTTCTTCGTCAATCCGGACTACCGGCCGATGACTGCCGCGGCAAAACCGGTGATCGACCCCGCGACGCTGGAAACCGTCGGCGCGATCGCCGCGGCCAGCGACGGCGAGATCGACGCCGCGCTAACCGCCGCGACCAAGGCGCAGGCCGCCTGGAAGAAGCTCGACGCCAAAAGCAGGGCCAAGCACCTGCACGCCGTCGCCAACGCCATCGAGGCGGCCGACTTCACGCGTTGCGCGGAACTGATGGTGCGCGAGATGGGCAAGCCCTATCCGGAAGCCATCGGCGAGATCGCCAATTGCGCGCCGATCTTCCGCTACTATGCCGAGATGGCACGCGACGATGCCGGCAAGATCGCCGGCACGACGCAGGCCGGTTCGTTCCAGTATGCGCGCTACGAACCTTATGGCCTGTCCGTCCACATCATGCCCTACAATTTCCCGATCCTGCTGATGTGCTGGACGGTGGCGGCTTCGCTCGCCGCCGGCAACGCCTGCATCATCAAGCCGGCCGAGGCGACGTCGCTGTCGACGCTGGACTACATGACGGCGTTCCGCTCGCTGCCCGAAGGTCTGGTCTCCTGCCTGCCCGGCGGAGCGGCCACGGCGCAAGCGCTGATTGCCTCCGACCGCACCCATGCCGTTGCCTTCACCGGTTCGGTCGCCGCCGGCAAGGCCGTCGCGGTCGCCTGCGCCGAGCGCATGAAGCCTTGTGTCATCGAGGCGGGCGGCAGTGACCCGCTGATCATCAGCGAGCACGCCCCGCTGGAGGTCGCGGCAGCCGGCAGCGTCACTGCGGCCTTCCACCTCACCGGCCAGGTCTGCACCTCGGCAGAGCGCTTCTTCGTCGTCGACGCCGTTCATGATCGCTTCGTCGCGCTTTTCGCCGAACGGACGCGCGCGCTGCGCATCGGCAACGGCATGGACAAGACCGAGATCGGTCCGCTGGTCAGCGAAGCGGCCCGGGCCAAGGTCATGCGTCTGGTCGACGATGCCATCAGCAACGGCGCCATTGCAGTCACCGGCGGTCGCATCCCGCCGGCGCACAACACCGGCTGGTTCTACGAGCCGACGATCCTGACCGGCGTCACCCCGGACATGGCAATCGTGCGCGAAGAATGCTTTGGCCCGGTCGCCGCCATCTGCCGCGTGAAAAATTTCGACGAGGCGATACGGCTTGCCAATGACAGCCCGTTCGGGCTTGGCGCTTCCGTCTTCACCACTGATCTCGCCGAGGCGCATGAGGCCGCGGAACGGCTCGAGGCCGGCATGGTCTGGGTCAACAACCCTCTGATCGACAATGACGCCCTGCCCTTCGGCGGCTGGAAGGCTTCCGGCCTCGGCCGCGAGCTCGGACGCCAGGGGCTCGATGCCTTCCGCCGCTCCAAGATGGTCATCATCGACCACAAGCCGGTGATCCAGGAATGGTGGTATCCCTACCCCGACAGTTGGTTCCGCGAGGCTGGCGGCCGCAAGCACGTGTGAAGCTACGGCGTGGCAAGGGCGCGCCAGGCCCATTTACGCTTCGGTCGCTTCGACCAATACCCCGTGAGACCACGGCAGTCGTGCGGACGAAATCGCTCATCGACCGCCGTGTGATCAGCCCGTCGCGCCGGCCTCCCAGGAGCCGGTCTCAGCCATCGCTTTAAGCCGCGGGGCCGGCTTGAACACATCCTTGCCGGTCTGTTGGTGCCAATGCTCGAGCCGCTCGACGATCCTGGCCGCGCCTTCGAGGCCGGCCCAGAACATCGGGCCGCCCTTGCCGATTGGAAAACCGTAGCCATTGACCCAGACGACATCGATGTCGGATGCACGGGCAGCTATGCCTTCCTCGAGAATCTTCGCGCCCTCGTTGACCAACGGATAAAGCGTGCGCTCGATGATTTCGTCCGCACCGATCGCGCGCGGTTCGATGCCGCGCTCGGCCGCCTTGTCGCGGATCAGCGCCTCCACCTCGGGATCGGGAATGCCTGACCGCGCGCCGGCCTCGTAGAGATAGAAGCCTCGGCCGGTCTTCTGGCCGAAGCGCCCTTGCTCGCACAGCGTGTCGGCGATGACGGCCGTCTGGCCGCGCGCCTTGCGGTTGCGCCAGCCAATGTCGAGGCCGGCGAGATCGCCCATCTGGAACGGCCCCATCGGCCAGCCGAAATCGGTGAAGGCCTTGTCGATCTGGCTGGGTGTCGCACCCTCCAGGAGAAGCGCTTCCGACTCCGAACCCCGTGCCGCCAGCATGCGGTTGCCGACGAAGCCGTGGCAAACGCCGACGACGACGGCCACCTTGCCGATCCGCCGCGCCAGGTCGACGACGGTCGCCAGCGCATCCGGCGCGGTCTTGTCGGCCCGCACGATTTCCAGCAGCTTCATGACATTGGCCGGCGAAAAGAAATGCAGGCCGACCATGTCCTGCGGCCGCGAGACCGAGGCGGCGATTTCGTCGATATCGAGATAGGAGGTGTTGGTGGCGAGGATCGCGCCCGGCCTGGCCACCGCATCGAGCTTGCCGAACACCTCCTTCTTCACCGCCATGTCCTCGAACACCGCCTCGACGATCAGGTCGCAGCCTGCGAGGTCGGCATAGTCGGTGGAGCCCTTGAACTGGGCGAGCCGCTGACGCTTGGCGTCCTCGGTAAGGGAACCGCGCGAAACGGAGACGGCATAGTTCTTCTCGATCGTGCCCAGCCCGCGTTGCAGCGCTTCCTCGCTGGTCTCCAGCAAGGTGACCGAAAAACCGCCATTGGCGAATGCCATGGCGATGCCGCCGCCCATCGTGCCGGCGCCGATGACGCCGACACGCGCGATCCTGCGCTTAACGATGTCCTTGCCGGGAACCTTTGCCGCCTCACGTTCGGCGAAGAACAGGTGCCGCTGCGCGCGCGACTGATCGCTGGCGACCAGTCCAGCGAACAGCGCCCGTTCCGCCGCCAGCGCTTCGTCGAAGGGCAGCGTGACGGCATTGCGCACCGCTTGCGCGCAGGCGATCGGCGCCTCGAGGCCCCGCGCCTTCCTGGCAAGATCGGCCACTTCGGCATCGAAGGCCGCCAGGTCGGTTTCCTTGAGGCGGCCATCGCGATCACGTACCGGCGTGAAGGGACCACCCTTGCGGGCCAACTCCCTGGCAAAGTTCACGGCATGTGTAGCTAGATCGCCTTCGAAGACGGCATCGACGAGACCGGCAGCATGCGCCTCCTCCGCGCCGATCGGCGTGCCCGAAACGATCATCTTCAATGCCTTCACCGGGCCGACCAGGCGCGGCAGCCGCACTGTGCCACCGCCACCCGGCAAGAGGCCGAGCTTCACTTCGGGAAGGCCAAGCCTGGCGTGCGCGTCAGCGACACGGAAATGACAGCCGAGCGCCAGTTCCAGGCCGCCGCCGAGCGCGGTGCCGTGGATGGCGGCAACGGTCGGCTTGGCGATGGTTTCCAGCATGGCGACGATGGCGCGCAACTCCGGCGGCTGCATCGGCTTGCCGAACTCCGTGATGTCGGCGCCGGCGACGAACGTCCGGCCGGCGCAGGCGATGACGATTGCCGCGACCGAAGCATCGTCGCGCAGGGCAACCAGCGCCTGCATCAGCGGTTCGCGGACGTGAAAACTCAGCGCGTTGACCGGTGGATTGTCGATGGTGACGACGGCGACATCATTGTCCCTGGTGACACTGACAAAACTGGACAAGCTGAACCTCCCGAGACCGGCTGCGATCGGGAGGGTTTACTAGGCCGCGCCGCGAATGGGAACCGCGCCTCGCACTGGCACAATGCTTGTCCGGAAAGACTGTAGCGCGGCGAAGGCGCAAAATACTACCGAACCGCCCTCTCCCCACCCGCCGCCGTGATCACGCCAACGATAATCAGCCCCGTCAGCAGCAGCCGCACGCCGGCACTGACCCCAAAGGTGTTGAGCATGGTCAGCAGAAGTACCAGAAACAGCGCCGCGCCCCAGACGCCCGGCACATTGGCCTTGCCGCCGGCGACCGACGTGCCGCCGATGACCACCACGGCAATCGAGGCCAGCAGATATTCATTGCCGATATCGACATTGGCGCCGCGGAAATAGCCGGCGAGCAGCGCGCCGTCGATGCCGCCGAGCGCGCCCGACAGCGTGTAGGTGAGAAAGCGGATGCGGCCGACATTGACGCCGGCGAGCCAGGCGGCGCGGATGTTCTGGCCGATCGCCAACACCGAGCGGCCATAGATCATGCGCTGCAGGGCAATGGCCGCACCGATGGTGAACAGCACGGTCAAAATCGCCAGCACCGGAACGCCCAGGATCTGCCAATTGGCGAAATTGGCGAAGCCCGGCGGCGGCTTGATCTGTAGCCCGCGCCCATAGCTGATATCGATCGACTGGATGATGAAGCTCGCCGACAGCGTGGCGATGATCGGTGGGATGCGCAGCGCCCAGATCAGCAGATAGTTGGCCGCGCCGATCGCCGCCCCGCAGGCGAGCGCCGCCAGCAGGCCGACCACGATCATGGAATCGCTGCCGCCCATCACCTTCATGGCGACCGCGCTGGCAAGACCGATATTGGCCGGCAGCGACAGGTCGACATTGCCCGGGCCGAGCGTGATGACGAACATCTGGCCGACCCCGACGATGACGGTGAATACGGCGAGCGACAGCGCCGCCGTGACCATGCCGCCGCCGCCATAGCCGCCGGTGAAGGCGATCGTTGCCAGCCAAACCACAAGCGCGCCGACGAATGACCATATCCACGGTTTGCCGGCCAGCGATTTCACCAGCGTCATCGCTCATCTCTCCCTGCGGCTGATCAGCACGCGCGCCGCCAGCACGATAATCAGGATGGCGCCGTTGGCGGCCACCTGCCAGTCGGGCGGAATGTGCATGAAGGTGAGCAGCGGCGAAGCGGCCAGCGCCAGCGTTAGCGCGCCGATCACCGCGCCGATCGGCGACACCCGGCCGCCGACGAATTCGCCGCCGCCGAGGATGACGCCGGCGATCGCCAGCAGCGTGTAGCCATTGCCGATATTGGCATCGGCCGAGGTGGTGATGCCGATCAGCGCCATGCCGGACAGCACGCCGAACAGGCCGGCCAGCGCGAACAGGACGATCTTAGTCTTGAGCAATGACCAGCCGGCGCGCTTGAGCGCGGCCGGATTGCCGCCGGAGCCACGCAGGATCACACCATAGGAGGTCCGCATCAGGCCGAAATGGACGATGAGCCCGATCAGCAGCGCCGCGATGATCGGGAACGGCACGAAGGGCGGCTTGAACGACATGATCGCCAGCAGCCAGTCCGGCGCCTTGCCGCCCGGCTTGGGCAGCACGAGAATGGCCAGCCCCTGCCAGACGAAGCTCATGCCGAGCGTCACCACGATCGACGGCAAATTGCGCAGATGGATCAGCGCCCCGAGCAGCGCATAGATGCCAATCGAGCCGAGCAGTATGGCGACGCCGATCAGCGGAGCGTCCTTCAGCCAGGTCGCGGTGACGCAGCCGACGAAACCGACGAAGGTGCCGATCGACAGGTCGAGCTCGTTGCCCGCGATGACGAACATCTGCGCGATCGTCGCCAGCGCGATCGGGATCGCCAGGTTCAGCATCAGGCTGAACCCGAAATAGCTGATGGCGCGCGGGTTGAGCCAGGCGATGGCGATGAGCACCAGCGCCAGCGACAGCGCCGGCAGCAACCCGCGCAGCAGGCGCGCGCGTGCCGCGCTGCCGCGCGCCGCGGACGCCTTGAGACCGTTTTCGAGTGTCGCCGCCGTCATCTCAGGCCGCATCGCCGAAGGAGGACTGGATGATCTTTTCTTCGGTCAGCTCGTCGCGGCGCAGATTGGCGACGATGCGGCCGTTCTTGAAGACGTAGATGTGATCGCAATTGTCGAGCTCTTCGGTTTCGGTCGTGTACCAGAGGAAGGTGCGGCCGCGGCCGGCCTCTTCGCGCACGAGGTCGTAGACTTCGAGCTTGGTGCCGATGTCGACGCCGCGCATCGGGTCGTCCATCAGCACGATCTGTGCGTCCGACCCGAGGGCGCGGGCAAACAGCGCCTTCTGCTGGTTGCCGCCCGACAGCGAAAAGATGTTGTTGTTCATGTCCGGCGTGCGAATGCCGATCTTCTTTTGCCAGGACCGCGCCAGTTCGGCCTCGCGTTGCGGCGAAATCAAAAGCCCGTTGCGCAGGCGTGCAAGCGAACCGATGCCGATATTCTCAGCGATCGACCATTGCGGAAAAATGCCGTCCGACTGGCGGTCGCCGGCCACCAGCGCCACCGGCGCTGTCACTTCGATGCCCTTCTTGGCGCGTGAGGCCGCACTGAAGATCGACAGCAGCAGGTCGGTCTGCCCGTGTCCGGCCAGCCCGGCAAGGCCGATGATTTCGCCGGCACGGGCGACAAGGTCGGTGCCGTCCTTCTGCGCGGCGGGCCGCGCCTGCACCCGCAGCGGACTGGCTTCGGGCTTTGCGGCATAGGCTTGCGCCGCGATCTTGCGGCGAGCCTCCGCCCCGCCCATCACCGTCACCAGCCGGTCGCGATCGAAGGCATCCGCCGCGTCCGACGCCACCACCTTGCCGTCGCGCATCACCACGATGCGGTCGGCATTGCGCAGCACCTCGCCCAGAACATGCGAGATCAGGATGCAGCTTTTGCCGCTGGCCACGAAACGGCGCACGAAGGCGAGCAGCTGGCCGGCCGTATGCGCGTCGAGCGAGGATGTCGGTTCGTCGAGGATGACGAGGTCGAGCCGGTCCTGGGTGACCGTGAAGGCACGGGCGACCTCGACCATCTGGCGCCGGCCGATCGACAGGTCGGCAACGATATCCGATGCCGAAATGCTGTGGCCGGGAAATATCTCGTCGAGCTTGGCGGCGATCAGCTCGGCCGCCTTGCGCCGCCAGCCGAAGCCGGTGAGCGAAGCGTGGTTGATGCGCGTGTTTTCGGCGACGCTGAGATTGGGGCACAGCGACAGTTCCTGGAACACGCAGCGTATGCCGAGCTGCTGCGCGCGCGACACCGAGTAGCTGTCCTCGGCGGCGCCATGCACGCCGATCTTGCCGCTGTCGGGCGTCAACGTGCCCGCCACCATGTGCATGAGCGTCGATTTGCCGGCGCCATTGTGGCCGACCAGGCCGACGCACTCGCCGGGCCCGACATGGAAATCCACCCCGCCCAGCGCGCGAACGGCGCCGAATTGTTTTTCGGCGCCGTTCAGTCTGATGATGTCGGCGTTCCCTTCAGGCATGCTCAACAATATCCGCTCGCCAGTATGGATGCCAACGCCGCATTCACTTGATGTTGGCTTTGATGGCCGCCGCCGCTTCTTCCTGCGTGTATTCGTGGGTGGCGACGCCGCCCTCCTTGATCTTCGGCAGGGCTGCCTCGAAATCGTCCTGGGTGAAGGCGAGATAGGGCACCAGGAGATCATGCGGAATATCCTTGCGGCCGTCGAGCACCTGCTGAGCCACCCAGAAGGCGAGCGTCGACACGCCCGGCGCGATCGAAGCCGACCAGGTCTGATAGCCGTCCTTCTCCTTCTGTTCCTTCCACCACTTCAGCTCGTCCTGCCGGTTGCCCATGATGATGGTCGGGCGCGGCTTGTTGGCGGCGGCGAAGGCTTGCGCGGCGCCATAGCCGTCACCGCCCTGGTCGACGATGCCGACGACATCGGGCAACGACGGCAGGATGGTCGCCACCGCTTTCTGCGCCGTCGTCTGGTCCCAGTCGCCGGTCACCGAGCCGACGATCTTGAACTCGGGATGGGCGGCGACGCCTTCGAGGATGCCGGCATGGATGGCATCGTCGATCGAGGTGCCGGCCAGGCCGCGGATTTCCAGAAGGTTCCCGCCCTTGGGCTGGAACTTGGCCATCTGCTCGACTTCCTGCTTGCCCATGTCCTTGAAGTCGACCACGACGCGGTAGGCGCAAGGTTCGGTGACGATGCCGTCGAAGGAGACGACGACGATGCCGGCGTCGCAGGCCTGCTTGATGGCGCCGTTGAGCGCGTCGGGCGAAGCGGCGTTGATGACGATGGCGTCGTAGCCTTGCAGGATGAGGTTCTGCACCTGGGCCGCCTGCGTCGGCACTTCCTTGTCGGCGGTGGTGAAGATGTCGGCCGCGCCGACGACCTTGTCGTCGACCGCCTTCTTGGTGACGATGCCATAGCTGTCGAGCATCGCCTGCCGCCATGAATTGCCGGCATAATTGTTGGAGAATGCGATCTTCTTGCCGCTGGTGTCGGCAAGTGCCGTGCCGGCGGTGAGCACCGCTGCGAGCGTGCCGAGGACAAATAGCTTCTTCATGTCATACTCCTCCCGAGAGTTGCTGGTCTTGAGGGCTGTTGGTGACTGTCGCGCTTGCGTACCTGTTTTTTATCTATTGTCAGACAAAAGTGCAGAAGGCCGGCGGGCTGTCAACTGCAATCAGCGGGGCGTGCCGATCAACTTGCGGTGCAATGATTGAAATGGCTCCGGGTCCTGTCTAGGGAGTGGGTCAGGAGACCGAAACAGAATGCCAGCGACGCCAAAAATTGCCCAGGGCGCCCCGGGAATTCCGGCGCGCTGGACGTCAAGCGCCAAGAGTGGCGTCGGCACTTCGCTTTCGCCGGCCGGCCAGATCTGGTTCACCATCAGCCACGGCATCCTCAACGAAATCTACTATCCGCGGCTCGACAGCGCCTGCACCCGCGACCTCGGCCTGCTCGTCACCGGTCCCGACGGCTACTTCTCGGAAGAAAAGCGCGATGCCGCGCACGCCATCGAGCCGTTCGAGGACGGCGTGCCGGCCTACAGGCTGGTCAACACCGCCACCGATGGCGCCTACCGCATCGAAAAGCGCATCCTTGCCGACCCGGCGCGCCCCGCACTGCTGCAGGAAATCACCTTCACGCCGCTCAAGGGCACGCCCGGCGACTACCGCGTCTACGCCTTGCTGGCGCCGCATCTGGTCAATGCCGGCATGGGCAACACCGCCTGGATCGGCGAGCACAAGGGAAATCCGGTGCTGCTCGCGTCGGGACGCGGCTCTTGCCTGGCGCTGGCCTCGTCACTGCCCTGGCGAGACTGTTCAGCCGGCTATGTCGGATTCTCAGACGGCTGGCAGCAACTGAACCATGCCGGCAAGCTCGATCCGGCCTGCCAGCGCGCCGAGAACGGCAATGTCGCGCTGACCGGCGAGATCGGCTTTACATTGGCCAAGACAAAGGCCGTGCTGGCGCTGGGTTTTGGCGCGACGCCGGATGAGGCCGCGGAAAACGCCTTCGCCAGCCTGAAGCGAGGTTTTGAGCCGGCAGCAAAGTCCTACGTCCAGAACTGGCGCAAATGGCAGGCCGGGCTGCTGCCTCTGGACCGGCGAGCGGCGTCCGGGGTCAACAGCTATCGAACCAGCACCGCTGTCCTGGCGACGCACCGCTCGATCGCCCTGCCGGGCGCGGCGGTCGCCAGCCTGTCCATCCCCTGGGGCTTCGACAAAGGTGACGACGACCTCGGCGGCTACCATCTGGTCTGGCCCCGCGACCTTGTCGAGACGGCGGGCGGATTTCTCGCGGCAGGCGATGCCGCCTCGGCGCTGCAGATCCTCGACTATCTCGCCTCCATCCAGCAGCCGGACGGTCATTGGCCGCAGAACGCCTGGCTCGACGGATCCGCCTATTGGCCCGGCATCCAGATGGACGAATGCGCCTTTCCGCTGCTGCTGGCCGATGCCTTGCACCGCGCCGGGCACCTGCCGCGCACCAGGCTCGCCACCTTCCAGCCGATGATCGAGCGCGCCGCAACCTATGTCGTGCGCAACGGACCCGTCACCGGCGAGGACCGCTGGGAAGAAGACGCCGGCTACAGCCCGTTCACGCTCGCCGTCGAGATCGCCGCATTGCTTGCCGCCGCCGATCTGCTTGACGCCTGTGGCAAGGCGGACACGGCAACCTATCTGCGCGAGACCGCGGACGTCTGGAATGACCAGGTCGAGCGCTGGACCTATGTCACCGCCACGGCCACCTGCGAGATGGCCGGCGTCGACGGCTACTATGTCCGCATCGCGCCACCTGACAGCGCCGAGGCCGGCTCGCCGAAGGACGGCTTTGTCCCGATCAAGAACCGGCCACCTGGCGATACCGATCGGCCGGCGCAAGAGATCGTCAGCCCGGATGCGCTGGCGCTGGTCCGCTTTGGCCTGCGGGCCGCCGACGATCCGCGCATCGTCGACACCGTCAAGGTCATCGACGCGCAATTGCGCTGCGCATTGCCGCAAGGGCCGCTCTGGTACCGCTACAATGGCGATGGCTATGGCGAGCACGAAGATGGCTCGCCCTTCGACGGCACCGGCCAGGGCCGGCCATGGCCGCTGCTCGCCGGCGAGCGCGCTCACTACGAACTGGCGGCGGGCCGCAAGGACAAGGCCGCCGGCCTGCTCGACACGCTGGAACGATCCGCCGGAACGGGTGGCCTGTTGCCGGAACAGGTCTGGGACGGCCCCGACATGCCCGAGCGCGAACTGCTGCGCGGCAGGCCATCGGGCAGCGCCATGCCGCTGGTCTGGGCCCATTCGGAGCACATCAAGCTGTTGCGCTCGCTGCGCGACGGCGCGGTCTTCGACATGCCGCCGCAAGGCGTGAAGCGCTACATCGAGGACAGGACCGTATCGCCGTTCAGGACATGGCGCTTCAACAACAAGATCCGTACGCTGCCTGGGGGCAAGACGTTGCGTGTCGAGCTGCTGGCTCCGGCCACGGTCCATTGGAGCATCGACAACTGGACGACCGCCCAGGACAGCAAGACCGAAGAGAATGCTTTCGGCATCCACCTTGTCGATCTGCCCGTCGCCCTGCCCAGCGGAAGCACGCTGACCTTCACTTTTTTCTGGCCCGGGACCGGCGATTGGGAGAATGTCGACTTCTCCGTCACATCAGGCGAGCAGGATAGCCGCTAAAATCCTTCCTCGACAAACCCCAAATCTCCAGCAAACAGGGACGAAACCATGCAGATCGGAATGATGGGACTGGGCCGGATGGGCGCCAATATGGTCCGCCGCCTGATGCGCGACGGCCATGAATGCGTCGTCTACGACATCAACCCCGCCAGCGTCGCGGCCCTGGTCGGCGACGGCGCCCTTGGGGCCGCCTCGATGGCGGAATTCGTCGGCAAGCTCGCCAAGCCGCGCTGCGTCTGGCTGATGCTGCCGGCCGCCATCACCGGCAAGATCATCGATCAGGTCGCGGCCCTGATGGAGCCCGGCGACATCGTCATCGACGGCGGCAATTCCTACTATCATGACGCCGTCGACCAGGCCGCGAAACTGGCCGCCAAGGGTATCCATCTCGTCGATGTCGGCACCAGCGGCGGTGTCTGGGGCCTGGAGCGTGGCTACTGTCTGATGATCGGCGGTCCCGACGTCGCGGTGCAGCACCTCGATTCGGTCTTCGCCACGCTGGCGCCGGGCGCCGATGCCGGCGCGCCTTCACCGGACAAGGCTGCCGGCACGGCGCCGTTCGGTTACCTGCATTGCGGGCCGAGCGGCGCGGGCCACTTCGTCAAGATGGTGCACAACGGCATCGAATATGGCGTCATGGCCGCTTATGCCGAAGGCATGAACATCCTGAAATCGGCCAATGCCGGCAAGCGGCAGCGCACCGCCGACGCCGAGACCAGCCCGCTGGAAAACCCGCAATACTACCAGTTCGACATCGACCTTCCCCAGGTCGCCGAGGTCTGGCGCCATGGCAGCGTCATCGGCTCCTGGCTGCTCGATCTCACCGCCGGCGCGCTGAAGAGCGATCCAGGCCTGGCGCAGTTCGGCGGCCGGGTCTCGGATTCCGGCGAGGGCCGCTGGACGCTGAAGGCGGCGATCGACACCGGCGTGCCCGCCCCCGTGCTGTCCTCGGCGCTGTTCGACCGCTTCTCCTCGCAAGGCGAATCCGAGTTCTCCGACAAGCTGTTGTCCGCCATGCGCTATGCCTTCGGCGGCCATGTCGAGAAGCCGAAGGCCGGCAAGTGACGGCGGCAGGGGAGACGCAGGCATGAGCCAGGAACGGTCCGACACGCTGGTGCTCTTCGGGGCTACAGGCGACCTCGCCCACAAGAAGATATTTCCGGCGCTTTACCAGATGGTCGCCAAGGGCACGCTCACCGAACCGGTGATCGGAGTGGCCTTCGACGCTTGGGATTTGAAGCAGTTGCAGGCCCGCGCCCGCGACGGCATCGTCAACGCGCTCGGCAAGATCGACGAAAAAATCTTCGCCAAGTTCGCCAATTTGCTGCGCTATGTCAGCGGCGACTACCGCGACGGCGCGACGTTCGAAAAGCTGAAGAGCGCGCTCGGCAGCGCCCAGCGGCCGCTGCACTACATGGCGGTGCCGCCGACCATGTTCGAGACCGTCGTGCAAGGGCTGGAGCAGTCGGGCACGGCACACGGCGCGCGGCTGATGGTGGAAAAGCCCTTCGGCCACGATTTGCAGTCGGCGCGCTGGCTGAACCGGGTGCTGCACCTGGTGTTCGACGAACAGTCGATCTTCCGTATCGACCACTATCTCGGCAAGGAAGCGATCCAGAATCTGCTCTATTTCCGCTTCGCCAATTCGCTGCTCGAGCCGATCTGGAACCGCAACTACGTCGAAAGCGTGCAGATCACCATGGCCGAGGATTTCGGCGTCGAAGGGCGCGGCCGCTTCTATGACGACGTCGGCTGCATCAGGGACGTCATCGAGAACCATCTGCTCAACATTCTCTTGCTGCTGGCCATGGAGCCGCCCGTCGGCCGCTCGGCCGACGACCTGATCGACGAGAAGGTGCAGGTGCTGCGGGCGATCAGGACGCTGACGAAGGACGATGTCGTGCGCGGCCAGTTCACCGGCTATCTGGCGGAGCCCGGCGTGGCGCCGAACTCGCCGGTCGAGACCTTCGCGGCAGTGCGTTTCTTCGTCGACACATGGCGCTGGCAGGACGTGCCGTTCTTCATCCGCGCCGGCAAGAACATGCCGGTGCATGTCACCGAGGTGGTGGTGCGGCTGAAGCGGCCGCCGCTCGACGTCTTCGACCCGATCAAGCCGGCCGACCAGAACTACGTGCGCTTCCGCATCGACCCGCAGGTGGTGATCGCCATCGGCGCGCAGCGCAAGGCGCCCGGCGACGACATGGTCGGCGAGCAGGTGGAACTCACCGCGCTCGACGACAGCAAGGGCGACATGCCGCCTTATGAAAGGCTGATCGGCGACGCCATGAACGGCAATGGCCAGCTCTTCACGCGCCAGGACGCGGCCGAGCTTGCCTGGCGCATCGTCGGCCCGGTGCTCGGCGACGCCACCCCGCCGCACCTTTACGATCCCAGGACATGGGGACCGGCGGACGCCATGGCCGACTTCGGTCCGCCAAATGGCTGGATCGATCCGGTAGCATGAACGGAGGGGAAGCGATGGCCAAGGCGGCAAAGCAGAGGGCTGCGGACACCGGCAAGATCGTGCTTTCGATCGATATCGGAGGCTCGCACGTCAAGATCCTGACCAGCGCCGGCGGAGCGGAACGCCGGGTCGATTCCGGCCCGGACCTGACACCTCGACAGATGATCGACGTGGTGAAAAAGCTCGCCGAGGGCCTGTCCTACGACGTCATCTCGATGGGCTATCCAGGCCCGGTGCGTCACAACAAGCCGGTGCTCGACCCCATGAACCTCGGCAAGGGTTGGGCCGGCTTCGATTTCGCCGCGCAGTTCGGCAAGCCGGTCAAGGTGGTCAATGATGCGCTCATGCAGGCCATCGGCAGCTATGAAGGCGGGCGCATGCTGTTCCTGGGCCTCGGCACCGGCCTCGGCGCGGCGATGGTCCTCGACAATGTGGGCCAGCCGATGGAACTCGCCCATCTTCCTTACAGGAAAGGCAGGAGCTTCGAGGACTACGTCGGCGAACGCGGCCTGAAAATGCACGGCAAGAAGAAGTGGCGCAAATATGTGTTCGACGTCGTCGGCCGGCTCCGCGCCGCCTTGCAGCCCGACTATATCGTCGTCGGCGGCGGCAATGTCGACAAGCTCGACGAGTTGCCCACCGACAGCAGGCGCGGCGACAACACACGCGCTTTCGAAGGCGGGTTTCGTCTGTGGCGAGACGAGGCCTTGATCGTCTGATATTATTACGTTTTAGTATAGTTGTTCAAAATCACGTGTGACGCCACGTCAGTCATTGCATTAAGCAGATTTGCCGACTAGGAGTTTCGCCGAACTACACTGCGGCGCGACCAAGGGGTCCACGAAAGTCGCTTCAGCACTTAGGGTTTGCGCACTGTCCTTTCGAAAACGAGCCCGATTTTCGAGGCTGCGCGCCATAGACGGAGGAAAGATTGACCGACGATAGCAACGACGCTCGCAAAGACATCGACCTTCTCGAGCTGACCGCTCATATTGTGTCCGCCTACGTCGAGAAGAACCGCTTGCCCGCCTCCGGCCTGGCCGACCTCATTGCCAGTGTCGCCGCCTCGATCAGCAGCCTCGGCAAGCCGGCGGTTCCGGTGGCGGCGCCCCTGGTCCCCGCGGTCAACCCCAAGAAGTCGGTGATGCCGGATTTCATCATCTGCCTTGAGGACGGCAAGAAGTTCAAATCGCTGAAGCGCCATCTCGGCGTGCATTTCGGCCTGAGCCCGGACGCCTATCGCGCCAAATGGGGCCTGCCGTCGGACTACCCGATGGTTGCCCCCAACTACGCCGCCTCGCGTTCGCTGCTGGCGAAGTCGATCGGCCTTGGCCGCAAGGCGGCCGTAGTGGTACCCGTCAAGGGCAAAGCTCGGAAGGCCAAGGTCTCGGCCTGACCCCTTCATCCTAAGCCAATCGTTAGGACGACTGGAACAGAAGCCTGCCGGCGAATTCGCCTTGGCAGGCTTCATGTTTTTGTGGCTTGGATAGGCCAGACAGGGTGATCTGGGGGAAGCCATGAACTACACCAGGATGGTGATCGAGAAAGAGGCGCCGGAAGAGTACGGCTACGACCGTATCCGCTACAATCTCTCCGAAAGTTCGATCGCCGACCAGAAGCTCTCCGACATCGGCCTGTCGCTGCCCGACCTGACGCTCTTCTATGGCGAGCATCGCGGCGACAAGGACTTGCGTGCGCTGATCGCGGCGCAGGATGCCGGCGTTTCGCCCGATGATGTGCTGGTCACCGCCGGCGCCGCCGGCGCGCTGTTCATCATCTCGACCGCGCTTCTGTCGGCGGACGATCACCTGGTCGTCGTCAGGCCCAACTATGCCACCAACATTGAAACCCCGAGGGCGATCGGCTGCGCCATCGGCTTTGTCGACCTCGCCTTCGACGACGGCTTTGCCATCGATGTCGAGGCCGTCAAGGCGGCGATGCGGCCGAACACGAAGCTGATCAGCGTCACCTGCCCGCACAATCCGACCGGCACGATGATGAGCCGCGCCGAACTCGACGCTCTGGTGGCTTTAGCCGAAGCCAGCAACTGCCATTTGCTGGTCGACGAGACCTATCGCGATCTCTCCTATGGCAGGCGGCTGCCGTCGGCGGCCTCGCTGAGCCGGAAGGCCATCAGCGTCTCGTCGCTGTCCAAGGCCTTCGGCATTCCCGGCATCCGCATCGGCTGGCTGATCACCAGGGATGCGGCCCTTCAGGAGACGTTCCTTGCCGCCAAGGAGCAGATCGGCATTTGCGGCAGCGTCATCGACGAAGGCATCGCACGCGGCATGCTGGAGCGCCGGGAAGCCTTCCTGGCGACGCTGCTGCCCGAGATGGCAGGGCGACGCGACATCGTCCAGGCCTGGATCGACCGCGAACCGCTGGTCGACTGGATCAGGCCCGAAGGCGGTGTCGTCGGCTTCCCGCGCCTCAATGTCGAACCCGGCTTCGACCTCGACCGCTTCTATATGAACCTGCTGGAAAACCACGGCACCTATGTCGGGCCCGGTCACTGGTTCGAGATGCCGAAGCGCTTCTTCCGCGTCGGTTTCGGCTGGCCGACCGAGGCCGAACTGAGGGGTGGACTCGATGCCATTTCGGCCGCGCTGCGACAGTAACTTCCTTGTGCGATGGATCGACCAAGGCGAAAGTCCCTTGATCCAGGCCTGATTTTAACGCATATGCCCGCCGAACTTTGATAAGTTTCATTGATCGGAACAGCGCCCATCCGGGAAGTGCCCCGCCGGTCAATGTCATAGCAACGGGGCCTCACTCGATGACATCCCTACAAACTTCCCCGGAGCAGCGTTACGCCGCGTTCCGGCACAAAGCCTTCCTCAGCTATTGGACGGCGCGCTTCCTCACCACCTTCGCCACCATGATCGTGTCCGTCGCCGTCGGCTGGCAGATCTATGATTTGACGCGCGATCCCTTCGATCTCGGCATTGTCGGTATCGTCCAGTTCCTGCCGTCGCTGCTTTTGGTGCTGGTCACCGGCGTCGTCGCGGATCGCTTCGGCCGCCGCCTGATCATGGCCCTGGCAACGGTGGTCGAGGCAAGCTGTGCGCTCGTTCTCCTGTACTTCACGCTGCGCGGCCTCGTCAGTCCGCTGCCGATCTTCGTCGTTCTGGCGCTGTTCGGCATGGCGCGCGCCTTTTACGGACCGGCCTCCTCGTCGCTGTTCGCCAATCTGGTGCCTCCGGAAGATTTCGGCAACGCGATTGCGTGGAACTCGTCCGCCTGGCAGACGGCAACGATCGTTGGCCCGGTCGCCGGCGGCCTGCTCTATGGCGTCTCGCCGGAAGCCGCCTACGCTGTCGCCTCCGCGCTGATGCTGGTGGCGGGCCTGCTGATCTTCACCATTCCCAAGCCCGCTCAGCAGACCGCAACCGACAAGCCGACGATGGAAACGCTGTTTGCCGGCTTCCGCTACATCTGGAGCGAGAAGATCGTGCTCGGCGCCATCTCGCTCGACCTCTTCGCCGTGCTCCTGTCCGGCGCCTCGGCGCTGCTGCCGGTCTATGCGCGCGATATCCTTGAACTCGGCCCCTGGGGCCTCGGCCTGTTGCGCTCGGCGCCCGGCATCGGCGCCATCTGCGTTGCGGTCTGGCTGGCCGGGCACCCGCTTCGCGACAATGCCGGCAAGATCATGCTCGGCTTCGTCGCCGCATTCGGCGCCTGCACCGTGCTATTCGGCCTGTCGACCATCACCTGGCTGTCCATCGTCGCCCTTGTCTTGCTGGGCGCCACCGACATGTTCAGTGTCTACATCAGGGAAACGCTGATCCAGTTGTGGACGCCGGACGAAGTGCGCGGCCGCGTCAACGCCGTCAACCAGGTCTTCGTCGGCGCCTCCAACGAGGTCGGCGAATTCCGTGCGGGCACCATGGCGGCATTGATTGGCACCGTTCCGGCGGTGGTGATCGGCGGCGTCGGCGCCATCGCCGTTGCCGGCCTGTGGGCGTATCTGTTCCCGCAATTGCGCAGGGTTCGCCACCTCAACGGGCGAAACTGACGCGCGCTAACCGTCGGCAAGATTCGTCACCCTGTCACAGGAACTCCCATGATCACTTGTTACCTGAAATATGTCATTGATCCTTACAAGCTTGCCGAGTTTGAAGAATATGGCCGTCGCTGGATCGGTCTGGTCAATCGTCTCGGTGGAAACCATCACGGCTATTTCCTTCCAAGCGAAGGGGCGAGCAATATCGCCTATGCCATGTTCAGCTTTCCGAGCCTTGCCGACTACGAGGACTACCGCAAACGGATGGCTGCCGACCCGGAATGCCAGGAAGTGTTCGAAACGGAAAAACGCAATCGCAGCATTCTCAGCTACGAGCGCAGCTTCATGCGGCCGGTGCTCGAAGCCTAGAAAAGTGGATGCCGGTTTTCGGAA
This sequence comes from Mesorhizobium sp. WSM1386, assembly GCF_055901595.1. NCBI lineage: Bacteria > Pseudomonadati > Pseudomonadota > Alphaproteobacteria > Hyphomicrobiales > Phyllobacteriaceae > Mesorhizobium > Mesorhizobium sp. WSM1386. The sequence continues at coordinate 1,059,907 of NZ_CM148373.1, read as the reverse complement.
AACGCGAACCCTCCCCGTCCGGAATTGGGAGAAAACCGAGCTACCGTACCGCTGGCCTGCCGAACACCATGCGCAGGAATTCGTCCAGCCAGCGCTTCAGATGTAAATCCCAGATCAGCCGGCCCCCCAAATGATCGCGGCCGGGCTGCGCGCCGGGCAGTTCGAAGCGATGCGCGCCGCGCACCACCCAGCGCTGCATCATCACCCTGGTCAGTTCGCCGTGGAACTGGATGCCCCAGGCATTATCGCCATAGCGGAAGGCCTGGTTGGGATAGGTCTCCGCCGTCGCCAGCAAGATCGCGTCGCTCGGCAGCGAAAAGCCTTCGCGATGGAACTGGTAGACCATTTCGGGCCAGTGCATCAGCTTCTTGCCGGCTTCGGTCGCCTTGAGCGGATACCAGCCGATCTCGACCAGCCCTTCGCCGTGACCCTCGACCTTGCCGCCGAGATGATTGACCAGCATCTGCGCGCCAAGGCAGATGCCGAGCAGCGGCCGGTTTTCCTTGAGCGGAATGTCCAGCCAGCTGGTTTCGCGGCGGACGAACTCGTCCTCGTCATTGGCGCTCATCGGTCCGCCGAACACCACGGCGCCGGCATGGCCATCGAGCGTTTCCGGCAACGCGTCGCCAAGCGGCGGACGGCGGATGTCGAGATCGAAACCCTCTTCGATGAGCATGTGGCCGACGCGTCCGGGGCTCGAATTCTCCTGATGCAGGACAATCAGGATTTTTGGCTTCGGGCTCGTTTGGCGCGGCATCGGCAGGCGGGATCCCGTCTATTCGTCGCTGGAGGTTCCGCGCGCGCCGGGCGCTTGCGCCGCCGCCTTGCGGCGCGCCTCGACCCGGTCGTGGCGCTCGACGCCGATCAGTTCCGCGACGCGCCACACCGTGTTGTCCTCGAGTTCATGCAGCTCGCCATCGGCATAGACGATCTCCCACATCAGGCCGATGAAGGCCTTGCGCCCGTCCGCGTCGAGGTGGCGCTTGAGAACGCTGGTGAAGGCATAGAGGTCGATCGCCTCGTTGTCGGCACGCTCGCCGGCGGCGGCGAGCGCTTCGAGTTCGGCGCCGCTGATCGAGTAGCTCTGCGCCAGCACCGCCTTGAACCGTTCCCATTCGACATCCTGCCGCACGCCGTCGGCATTCATCACATGGTAGAGCAGCGCCGAGGCGGCGACGCGCGGATCGTCCGTGCTGGCATGCGTGCCGGAACTGGCCGGCAAGTCCCTGAGAAACGACAGAACACGTTCGAACATCAATTCATTCCCAACCGCCCGATGGCCAAATCAAAACAGCCGGAAGCGGCGCGGCGACTTCTCTGCCTCGTCGTCCGGATCGACGCCGGGATCGTCCGGCAAGCGCGTCAATTCTTCCGCCGGCTCCACGCCCTCGGCATCGGCCGGCACCGCCGCGAACGCCGCGGCCGTAACCGGCGTGACGTGGTCTTCGCGGCTTTCGGCCGCCTTGTCCGTCGCCTCGCTGCCCGTGGTGGCAGGTTCGATCGCGTCGACCGGCGTTTCGCTGACCGGCTTGGACAGGGCTTCGATGACCGGCACGGTGTCCGGAGCCTCATCACGGCTGTCTATAAGCTGGCCAAGCCGCTCCATCGGCGCACGCCACTCGAAGGCATCGAGCCGGCCGGTTACCGGCGATACCGGCGCCCAGCGTTCTGAAACGACGCCGTCGGCGACCCAGGCCGGATCGCGCGGCGCCCGTACCGCCTTGGAGAGCAGTTGCCTGACCTTACCCTGGTCGCCGGTCTCGGCCTCCTCGATGTCGGCGAGCAGCAGATACGCGCCCTCGCGGCGGTCCATCCGGATCGCCGCCTCGGCCTCGCGGCGGGCGGTCGAGAAATCCTGCGCGTCGAGCGCGGCGCGCGCCACCGTCATCGACGATTCGGCGTGGTTCTTCTTCATCTCCTGCAGCTTCTTCGCCCGGTTGAGGCGGTCGAGCACGGCGTCGCCCGGCCTTGCATGGGTATAGAGCTCGGCGACCTCCGGATGCGGCTCGGCCTTCCATGCCGTCTCCAGGATCTTCGAGCCCTTGCGCACGTCGTTCTGCTTGAACAGCGCCGCGGCGGCGGCTACGGCGGCGGGGGCAAAGTCCGGCCGCAGCTTGTTGGCCTCCAGCGCCGCTGTCCTGGCCGCGTTGGGGTCGCTGTCGGCGAGCGACTGCGCCTTGGCGGTCAGCAGCACGGCACGGCGGCGGTTGGCGGCGTCGCGTTCGATCTGCCGTGTCGACTTCTGCGCATCGACCAACTTCAGGGCGCCGTCCCAGTCGCCGCGCGCGGTCAACTCCTCCAGCGTCGATTCGGCAGCCCAGGCGAGCTGCGGCGCCATCACCGCGGCACGACCGGCATAATGGCGCGCCGCGTTGCGGTCGCCCAGGCGCTCGGCTTCAAGATAGAGGCCGCGCAGGCCAAGCAGCCGCATTTCGGGATCGTCCAGCATGCTCTCGAATTTCTGCCGCGCGCCTTCGTGGTCGCCTTCGAGCAGCGACGCTTGCGCCTCAAGGAGATGGATCAGCGGTTCCTGGTCGGAGCGGATCAGCTTGGCCGCTTCCTTGGTCTTCTTGCGCGCCAGCGCACCGTCGCCGGCGCCGGCGGCGATCATGCCGGTCGACAGCGCCTGATAGCCGCGGTCGCGGCGGCGCACGCGGAAATAGCGCGAGATGGTGTAGGGGCTGTTCCACAGCGACTTGACGAGCCACCACGCGATCATCACCGCGGCCACGACGGCGACGACGGCCACCGCCGCGACCATCAGGCTGACCTGGTACTGGTAGCCGTTGAAGGTGATGACCATGTCGCCCGGCCGGTCGGCCAGCCAGGCAAAGCCCAGCCCCAGCGCGAAGACGACGACGAGGAAGGCGAACAGGCGGATCATTGTGTTGCCCTCATGCCTTCATCGCGCTGGAGATCAGCGCGTCGACCTGGGTTTCGACCTCGACGCGGGCCTTCAGTTTGCCGGCAAAATCAGCGCCGGCGGTCTTCACCGCTGCCGGCAGCGTGTCGTATTCGCTGAGCGCCTTGGCGTAGTCGCCCTGGTTGACCGCCATCTCCATGCGCGCGACCGTTTCCGGCGCGCCGGCCCCTTCCACGGCGCCAATCGGCCGGACCTTGACCAGCGATTCGGCGCTCGACATCAAATTGTCGAGGAAGCCGGCATTCTGATCGACCGGCGTTGCGGCGGCGACCATGGCATTGGCGGCGGCATCCATCTGCGATGCGATCTCGGCTCGGGTCGGGACGCCCTTTTCGGCATAGGGTCGCAAGGTCGCGAGTTCAGGCGCGTTGGGCGAAATCGCGGCCAGCGTATCGAGTTCGGCCGAGAACGGCGCGCCACGGTCGAGCGCCGCCTTCAGCGCCGAAGCGGCGATGGCGAGCGCGATCTTCGGCTGCGAAGCCTGGGCGTCGACCTTGCCGGAGAGCTGCGACACCGACTGTTCGAGCGCGGCGAGCCGTCCGTCCTGGGTCTTCGCCGCTTCGCTTGTCGATTTCACCAGCGCATCGAGATCGGCCAGCTTTTCGTTGAGCGGGCCGAGATCGACCGGCGCCGCGCTGCCGGCCTTGCCGAGAGCCGCGACCGCGGTTTCCATCTGCTTGACCTTGTCGCCGAGCGCGGCGAGCCCGGCATTGTCGCCGGCACCGCCGGATTCAACTGCCGATTTCAGCGCCGCGACATCGGCCTTAACCTGCTCCAGGCCCGAAGAAAGCCCGACCAGCTTGGCCGCTGCATCGTTGTTGCCGCCGGCTTCTTTCAGGCCGGTGATTTCGCTCTTCAGCGAGGCGATGTCGCCGTTGACGCCATCGAGCGAGACGCCGGCGCCGGAACCCGGCGCGCCGAGCAGACCGGCGAATTGCAGGCCGCCGGCGCCGATCAGCGCGATGACACCGCCGATGATGCCGGCGGCGAGGCCGTTGAGGCCGCCACGCTTCGGCTGCGCTGCCATTGGTCCGCTCCTTGCGTCGGGTTTTCCCGCGCCTGCGTTGGTTTCACCAGTCTTGGTTTCACCAGTCTTGGTGGTTGCGTCCTCAAAGTTGTAGTCGGAAGAAGGTTTGGCGCGGTCGGATGGCGTGTCCGAGCCGGGATAAGGCATTTCCGGCTCGGCGGCCTTCGCCCTTGCCGCCGTATCCGCCCCGGACTGTCCCGCGGCGGCATCGGCATGCTCCCAGGGTTCGAGATCGACCTGGTCGGCATGCACCGGCTCTTCGGGCGCCTCCGGCTGCGAGGCGTTCGCGGCTTCCTCCGCCTTCGCCTCGTCGGTCTGGGCCGCATTCCGGGCTGCTGTCTCTCCCGCTGCTGCGTCCTTGCCGGCATCCTCGTCGACGATGCGCGAGACGGCACCCGGCTCGAGATCGATGGTCACCGGATCGCGGCGTCCTTTCGAGTGTCGCATCTTCGGCGTCTTGACCATGCCTGGGCTCCGCAAATTCGCTTCGTCTCAACGCCTGGCGGCGCGTGATGGTTCAGAAAGGGTCTAGCACATCACCAAGCGGTGAAAAGGGGCGGTGTGATGACGCGGGTCAGCGGGGCGCCCGCAAAAGTGCCAGCAGCGCGTCTTCGTCGGGCGTCGCGGCAATCTCGGCGCCATAGTCAAGAGCAGCGGCGATGCGCTGGGAAAGTGCCAAAAACCGTGTTTTTTCAAACAGTAGTTTCAAGGCGGGCCTTGCGGCCAAAACCTGCATCGCGGCAGCCGCCTTGGCCGAATAGAGCAGCACCGCATCGACGGGTTGGCCTGACGTCAGCTCAAGGACGTCCTTGTCGGAACAACGCACCGCTGAAGTGTCGTAGGTCTCGACGGGGTGGACCTGGACGCCAGCGCCTTCCAGCCGCTGTTCGAATACCGGGAACCGCACGCGTCCGCAGAGATAGACGATCGTCTTGCCGGAAAAGGTATCGCCCATGTTTTCGGCCAGCGCCTCGGCATCGCCCGGACCCTCGCGCACCGACAGGAACCCTGCGTCGCGCGCGGCTTCGGCTGTCCGCCTTCCAACGGCATGGCAAGGCAAGGCCGCGAACGCCGCGATGATTTCTTCCGAAGCATGGCGCACGGCGTTGGCGCTGGTGACGGCAACGGCGAGAGCATCGGCCGGAACCTGACCGGCATCGGCAGGCAAAGCCGCCGTTTCGGTCAAAGGCAGGAGAATCGGCTGGAAACCCGCCTCCAGGACCCGCCGCGCCGTACGCGAAGCCCCCGGTTCCGGCCTGGTCACCAGGACGCCAGCCATTTTCACAGCCAGCCGTCGAAGAACTTTTCACCGGCCTTGGCCCGCACCCTCCCGGCGGCTTCCGTGCCGATGCGGGCGGCATCCTGCGCTGGCCCCTGCAGCTCGATCGTGTGCGACTGCGTGCCGTCGGGCGAGATGATCAGGCCGGCGAAAGAGAGCTTCCCACCCTCGATCGCCGCGTAGCCGGCGATCGGCGTGCGGCAGGAGCCGTCGAGCGCCGCCAGGAAGGCGCGCTCGCAGGCGAGCGCCTGTCCGGTCGGCACGTCATGGATCGCCACCAGCATCTTTTCGACAGCGCGATCGCCGATGCGGGTCTCGATGCCGATCGCGCCCTGGCCCGGCGCCGGCGGAAAGACGTCGAGCGGGATCAGGTCGGTGACGACATGGTCGAGCCCGAGCCGCTTCAGCCCGGCATAGGCAAGGATGGTGCCGGCGGCGACACCTTCGTCCAGCTTGTGCAGCCGCGTCTGCACATTGCCGCGGAACATCACCACGTCGAGATCCGGCCGCATGCGGCGGATCAGCGCCTGCCGCCTGAGCGACGACGAGCCGACCTTTGCGCCGCGCGGCAGGTCGGCGATCGTCTTCGCCGCCTTGCCGACATAGGCGTCGCGCGCGTCCTCGCGCGGCAGGAAGGCCGAGAGTTCAAGGCCGTCGGGCAGTTGCGTCGGCATGTCCTTCGACGAATGCACGGCGATGTCGATGGCGCCCGCCAGCAGCGCCTCCTCGATCTCCTTGGTGAACAGGCCCTTGCCGCCGGCCTCCGATAGCGGCCGGTCCTGGATGCGGTCGCCGCTGGTCGAGATGACAACCACCTCGAACGCTTCCGCCGGCAAGCCATGCGCGGCCATCAGCCGCGCCTGCGTTTCATGGGCCTGGGCCAGCGCCAGCGGGCTGCCGCGTGTTCCGATTTTCAAGGTTGTTTGCATGGCGCGCGGTCCGTGATAACCCCCGGCCAGAGCATTTTGCAGCCAAGTGGAGCCACTTGGCATCGCGGAAATGCAGTTGGAATAACCGAGGCCTTTCGGCTTTCTCCTAACGGGGAAAGCTTCACGATACAATCTTAGGAGACAGCGACGAATTGATCCGCGTTCTGGGCATTGAGACGAGTTGCGATGAGACCGCCGCCAGCGTCGTGGCGCTTGAAGGCTATGACGCGCCGAAAATCCTGTCCAACATCGTGCTCAGCCAGATCGAGGAGCATGCCGCCTTCGGCGGTGTCGTGCCCGAGATCGCCGCGCGCGCCCATGTCGAGGCGCTGGACGGCATCGTCGAGGCCGCCCTTGCCGATTCGGGTGTGGCGCTGGCCGATATCGACGCCATCGCCGCCACCGCCGGTCCCGGTCTCGTCGGCGGCCTGATCGTCGGCTTGATGACGGCCAAGGCGATCGCTGCGGCGGCGGGCAAGCCGCTGATCGCCGTAAACCACCTCGAAGGCCATGCCTTGACGGCGCGGCTGACCGACGGGCTCGATTTTCCCTATCTGCTGCTGCTGGTTTCCGGCGGACATACGCAGATCGTGGCCGTGCGCGGCGTTGGCGATTATCAGCGTTGGGCGACCACCATCGACGATGCGCTCGGCGAAGCCTTTGACAAGACCGCCAAGATGCTCGGCCTGCCCTATCCCGGTGGTCCGAACGTCGAGAAGGTGGCACAGGCCGGCAACGCGGCCCGCTTTGCCTTTCCCCGTCCGATGAAGGGGTCGGCGCAGCCCGATTTCTCCTTCTCCGGCCTCAAGACCGCCGTGCGCCAGGCGGCGACCGCCATCGAGCCGCTGAGCGACCGGGACGTGGCCGACATCTGCGCCTCGTTCCAGGCCGCGGTTGCCGATGCGCTCGCCGACCGCGTTTCGCGCGCGCTGGCACGGTTCAGCGAGACATTTCCGGGCACGAACACGCCCGCGCTGGTGGTCGCCGGCGGCGTCGCCGCCAACCGCACCATCAAGGCGACGCTGGAACAGCTGTGCTCTCAGGCCGGTTTCACCTTCGTCGCGCCGCCGCTGAAGCTTTGCACCGACAATGCGGCGATGATCGCCTGGGCCGGTATCGAGCGGCTGCGCGAAGGCATGGCACAGGAGAACGGCTTCGATTTCGTGCCCCGTTCGCGCTGGCCGCTGGACAGCATCTCGGCGCCGATGGTCGGCTCCGGCCGGCGGGGAGCCAAAGCATGATCAAGGAGGGCATGACCAAGAGGGCCATGACCGAAGAGAGCATAGGCGGCGGCGACCCTGTGCCAAGTGGCTGGCGCGTTGCCGTGCTCGGCGGCGGGGCCTGGGGTACGGCATTGGCGCTGGCCATGCTGCGCGCCGGCCATTTCGTCCGCCTCTATGCACGCGACCCGGAGACCGTCGCCGCGATCGATCGCGGCGAAAATCCACGCTATCTGCCGGGTATCGCACTCCAGGCCGGCATCGTGGCGACGAGCAACATCCAAGCGGCACTCGACGGTGCCGATTGCGTGCTGGCGGTGACGCCAGCGCAATCGCTTCGTGCCATGCTGACCGCCGCCAGGCCACATATGCCGGCTGGCATTCCGCTTGTCCTCTGCGCCAAGGGCATCGAACGCGATACGGGCGCCTTGCTGTCGGCGATTGTCGAAGAAATCCTCCCTGGAAACCCCGTCGCGGCTCTGTCGGGCCCGAGCTTCGCCACCGACGTTGCCCGCGGCCTGCCGACAGCGGTGGTGGTGGCGGCCCGCGACGAAGCGCTGGCAGCCGACCTTGCCGCCCGCTTCTCGGCCGAGAACCTGCGCTGCTATTCGAACGATGACCTGATCGGCGTCGAGATCGGCGGCGCCTTGAAGAACGTCTTCGCCATTGCCGCGGGTGCCGTCACCGGCGCCGGGCTCGGCGCCAGCGCCCAGGCTGCCATGGTGACGCGCGGCTTTGTCGAACTGCGCCGCATCGGTGCCGCCTTCGGCGCCCGGCCGGAGACCTTGATGGGGCTTTCCGGTCTTGGCGACCTGCTGCTCACCTGCGCGTCCGCCCAGTCGCGCAACTTCGCCTATGGGCTGGCGCTTGGGCAAGGCAAGGAACTTTCCGGACTGCCGCTGGCCGAGGGCGTACCGACGGCGGCGATCGCCGCGCGCATCGCCTCCGAGCGCAACATCGATGCGCCGATTATCGCCGCCGTCGCCGCCATACTGGACGGCACCATCACCGTGCGGCAGGCCGTGACGGCGCTGATGACCCGGCCCCTGAAGACCGAAACCAACGATTGATCTGACGACAGAGGAGAAGACCATGCTGTTTGCTTTTGTTTGCAAGGACAGACCGGGAAGCCTGCAGGTGCGCCTCGACACGCGGCCCGAGCATGTCGCCTTTCTCGAAGGGCTAAACGGCGAGAAGAAGCTGGCCTTTGCCGGTCCGTTCCTCGATGCCGACGGCAAGCCCAACGGCAGCCTGGTCGTCGTCGAAGCGCCCGACCTGGCCGCCGCGCAGGCCTTGTCGGCCGCCGATCCCTACGCCAAGGCCGGGCTGTTCGAAAGCGTCGAAATCCGCCAGTGGAACTGGACGTTCAACAAGCCGGCGGTTAGTTAATCCTGCTCGCTGGTGGTGCGCAAGGAGGGAGCAAAAGAATGAACTACTGGCTGTTCAAATCCGAACCCTCGGTTTTCTCCTTCGAGGCCTTGAAGGCCAAGGGCAAGGCCGGCACGCAATGGGACGGCGTGCGCAACTACGCCGCGCGCAACAACATGAAGGCCATGCAGATCGGCGACCTCGGCTTCTTCTACCACTCCAATGAGGGGTTGAACGTGGTCGGCATCGCCGAGGTCTGCGCGCTCGCCCATCCCGACAGCACCACCGACGACCCGCGCTGGGAGTGCGTCGACATCCGCGCCTTCAAGGAGGTGCCCAACCCGCCGACGCTGGGGGAGATCAAGGCCAATCCCAAACTTGCCGACATGGCGCTGGTGCGGCTCGGACGGCTTTCCGTGCAGCCGGTGACCCCAGCCGAATGGAAGGAAGTCTGCCGCATGGGCGGCCTGACGCCTGCTCCGTGACGGTACTCACGCCAAACAGCGCGCAAAAATTCATCCTCGACAACACGGCACTGATGGCGCCGCCGCATGTGCCGGAGGTTCTTCTGCACCTCGCCGACGAGGCGCACGACCTCTGGCAACGGACCGAGGACGAACTGGTCGAGATCGGCCTGCCGCCGCCCTTCTGGGCATTTGCCTGGGCCGGCGGCCAGGGCCTCGCCCGCCATGTCATCGACAATCCCGGTACCGTGCGGGGCAAGCGCGTGCTCGACTTTGCCTCGGGCTCCGGCCTCGTCGCCATCGCCGCCACCAAAGCGGGCGCCGCCGAGGTGATGGCCGCCGACATCGATCCGTTCTGCGCCACGGCGATCCGTCTCAACAGCGAGGCCAATGATGCCCAGGTCCAATTCCTCGGCATGGATTGCGTCGGCACCGATGCGGGCTGGGACGTGGTCCTGGCCGGCGATGTCTTCTACGACAAGCCTTTCGCTGACCGGCTGATGCCTTGGTTCTCGGCTCTCAAACGGCGCGGCGCCGATATCCTGATCGGCGATCCCGGCCGCTCCTACCTGCCGCGATCGGGGCTGGAGCCGCTTGGCGTCTACGAAGTGCCGGTGACGCGGGCGCTCGAGGATGCCGAGGTAAAGCGCACGACTGTCTGGCGACTTGCTTGACGCCGTCGCCGAACAGGCGTTTCCATAAATTTGTATCTGGAGCAATTCCAGGAAAAGTGTGAGCGGTTTTCCGTCTGGAATTGCGTCAAAATAAAGAGTTGGAGCGGTTCGCCGTTTCCATGAAACGGTGAAACGCTCTGGAGGGGGAAGCTGATGGATTTTTCGGCAGTGAACTGGCTGGCGGTGATCGTCGCCGCCATCGTCGCCTGGTTGTTCGGCGCGGCCTGGTACATGACGTTGAGCAAGCCGTGGCTCAAAGCCGCCAAGCTCGATCCGGCGACGATTAAGAAATCGCCGCTGCCCTTCGTCGTCAGCTTCATCGCCGAACTGGTCATGGCCACCATCATGGCGCTGGTCGTCGGCGCGATGACCGGTGGTGAGCCGACATGGCTTGCCGGCCTTGTCTTCGGCTTCGTGCTTTGGCTGGGGTTCGTGGCGACGACACTCTCGGTCAACCATCGCTACGAGAATTTCGGCTGGGACCTGACCCTCATCGACGGCGGCCATTGGCTGGGTGTCTTGCTGATCATCGGGGCGGTGATCGGCTGGTTCGGCGCCGTGGCAAGCTGAGACGGCGGGTTGACGATGGCGGATGAGTCCGGATTTCCGCGGGACCTGGTGTTCACCCGCGTCTGTCACGTCAAGCAAGGCTATGACGACCGGCGCCGGCACATCGTGCGCGAGTTCGAGCGGCGCGGCGTGCCGGTCTACTTCTACACCGAATGGGACCGCCCGGACGTCACCCCGGAAATCCGCGCCGAATTGGTCGCTCCCGGCTTTGTCCACCCGCCTGCCGTCTCGCTGGCGCTGAAGCATGTCGGTATCTGGCGCGATTTCCTCGAGACCGACCTGCCCTATTGCTTGGTGTTCGAGGACGACGTTTTCCTCGCTCGCGACTTTGTGGCCAAGTTCCGCCAGGGACTGGCCGAACTCGGCAGCCCCGACCGCAAGGCCGTCATCTATCTCGGCAATGGCAGCAACTACTACACACCGAGCTGGAACCTGCGGAAGGGCCGAAGGCTCTACCCCGCGCTGCATGCCAGATGCACCGATTCCTATCTCATCACCCGCCCGGTCGCCGAAGCCCGCTGTGCCTGGATCAACCAAAACAAGATATCCACGTCGATCGATCACCAGGTCGAACGGATGGATGACCAACTCGGCATTGAAATGCTGTGGTTCGAACGGCCGATTGTCGAACAAGGCAGCGAGAACGGAGCTTTTCAGACGTCCATTTCGGGGAAAAACTATCCGCGCCTGTACAAAAGCGTGAAATGGAAGTGGAAGAAATACACCCGCATGATCTTTGGCCACAACGCCCGGTCGTGAGCGGAGTTGACGGTCTATACCCTGTCCGTCGTGCGCGTCCTGGCCACTTCCTCCAGGATCCAGTCGCGAAAGGCGACGATGCGCGGATCGTCGGCCATGGCCTGGGGATAGACCAGGAAATAGGCGAATTCGGGCGCGACCTTGATGCCGAGCTCGAAAGGCCGCACCAGCCGGCCCTCGGACAGATCGTTGGCCACCATGGCGAAATCGGCGAGCGCGACGGCGTTGCCGTCGATCGCCGCCTGGATGGCATCCGAGGAATTGACGAAGACGATTGTCCGGCTGTTGTCGAAATCGTCGACACCGGCCGCCGCCATCCACATGCGCCAGTTCGGCCATGTCACGCCCTGGCGCGCCCACTCGATATGGGCAAGCGTGTGGTGGAAGAGATCGCGCGGCTCGCGCAAGGGCGGCCCGGACGCCAGAAGGCCCGGGCTGCACACCGGAACGATGACGTTGTCGAACAGGCGGTGCGCGCACAGACCCGGATATTTGCCGGCGCCGAAACGGATGCCGACATCGACATCGTCGAGATCGAAATCGCGCAGCCCGTAGGCGATGTCGAACCGAAGCTCGATGCCCGGCCGCTGCTTGCGAAAATCCTCGACCCGCCGCATCAGCCATTTTGTCGCGAACTGGGCGTCCAGCGTCACCTTCAGAAATTCCGTCCCGCGCGCTATCTTGCGCGCCCGCATGGCGGCCCGGCCAAGCAGGTCGAGCGCATCGGTCGCAGCCTCGAACAGCACCGTGCCCGCCTCCGTCAGCCGGATCGTGCGGCTGGTGCGCGTGAAAAGCACGATGCCGAGCTGATCCTCGATTTCCTTGATCTGGTGGCTGACCGCGGCCGGCGTCAGGCCAAGCTCGTCGGCGGCACGGGTGAAATTGAGGTGCCTGGCCGCCGCCTCCAGCGTCCTCAGCGCCCGCGTTCCCGGCAGCAGGGTCGCCATCAGCGTGGGATCTCGGCGAAGCGGTCCATGGCGCTCTCAATCCTCAAACAAAACTTGATGATCGAGAAAAAACTACTCGTTTCTTCCCACGATTTCAATCGGGCATGATGTGAAGATCGAAACACCATCAAACCGGATTTGATGTCCGGACGAACGGATGCCATCATGTCTCACACCGCTTTTCATCCTGCATATACCGCCCGCCCGGCCCGGCTGGCGGCGATCCGTGCCTGGCTGCGTCAAGCCAGGGTCGCGATCAATCTTCCGCACCAGAACGTCGAGGACCTGTCCGATCGCCAACTGCGCGATATCGGCGCCGGCCGCAAGGACATCGCCCGGGCAATGGACCGCGAGATGGGCCGGCTAGGCCTTCTCGACATCGGCTGGCAACAGCCCAAGCGAAAGGAGTAGGGAGTAGGGAGTAGGGAGTAGGGAGTAGGGAGTAGGGAGTAGGGAGTAGGGAAATTAGACGGCATCGACGCGTAACCCTACTGCCTACTGCCTACTGCCTACTGCCTACTGCCTACTGCCTACTGCCTACTGCCTACCTCACCACCCTGACCACCGTCCTGTCCGACAGCAGTGGCAAAAGCCGCGCCATGGTCCGCGCCGTCACCGCGACGCAGCCTTGCGTCGGCGTGAAGCCTGGCCGCGCCAGGTGGAAGAAGATGGCGCTGCCGCGCCCGCGGCGGCGCGGCGCGATGTTCCAGTCGAGCACCAGGCAGGCGTCATACAGCCGGTCGTCGCGCCGCATGCGTTCATGGCTGGCGCCATAGGGAATCTTGACCGGACGGTTGTAGTTGCGGTCATCAGGCACCTCGCACCAGCCGAGATCGGGCCCGATCGGCGTCATCGCCAGCCGGGTCCGGCGCGCGCCGGCAAACTGATCCCCCCGGAAATAGCCTGACAGCACCCGCATCGAGCCGAGCGGCGTGGCGCCATCGCCCTCACGCTTGTCGGCCGAGATGCCGCTACGCCCCAGCGCGCAGGCAAATACCGTGTTTCCGGCCTGCAGCAGGCCCTGGGTTGGGTGCCCGGGCCTCGCCCGCACGGTCAGCACACGCAGCCGTTTTACCAAAATTGCGCCGGCTGCATTGCGATCGCGTTTTTTCTTGTATGATCGTGCCACGGAACAAATCACTGTGATCGGCTGTTGTGCCGGCCAGCTTCCGCATAAATACGCAGCGGTCAACTGAATTCACTTTTCAAAACAACGGATTGATCCATGACTTCACGCACCATCCTGATCGTCGACGACGATGACGACCTGCGCGGCACACTGGTCGAGCAATTGTCCCTCTACGAGGAATTCGACGTGCTGCAGGAAGCGACTGCGGCAAAAGGCGTCAACACGGCGCGCGGCGGCCTCATCGATCTGCTCATCATGGATGTCGGCCTCCCCGACATGGATGGCCGCGAGGCGGTGAAGATCCTGCGCAAGGGCGGCTACAAGGCGCCCATCATCATGCTGACCGGCCACGACACCGATTCGGACACGATTCTCGGTCTCGAGGCCGGCGCCAACGACTATGTGACGAAGCCGTTCCGCTTCGCGGTGCTTCTGGCACGCATCCGCGCGCAGCTGCGCCAACATGAGCAGAGCGAGGACGCCACCTTCTCGGTCGGCCCCTACACCTTCAAACCCAGCCAGAAGCTGCTTATCGACCCGCGCGGCGCCAAGGTGCGGCTGACGGAAAAGGAAGCCTCGATCATCAAATATCTCTATCGCGCCGACCAGAAGGTGGTGACGCGCGACGTGCTGCTCGAGGAGGTCTGGGGCTACAATTCCGGCGTCACCACGCACACGCTGGAAACCCATGTCTACCGGTTGCGCCAGAAGATCGAGCGCGATCCTTCCAATGCGGAAATTCTTGTGACAGAAAGCGGTGGCTACAAGCTGGTTCCTTAAACATTTCATTATCCAATGAGCGGTCTGGGCGGGACCGCTTTCGGGTGCGATCCTGTCGGAGGGGATTCAGGGTCTGCTCGTGAAGGAGGGATTGGACTGACCGTTCGGGGACGCAGCTAGAGATGGCGTTGGATGACGACATCCGCATCCTGTCCGCCGTGAGGCTCTTCGAGGGCTTCACGCAGGAACAATTGCGCCTGCTCGCCTTCGGCGCCGAGAACACCGTGCTGCAAGCCAACCACAAGCTTTACCGCGAGGACGACGAGGCCGATTCAGCCTATATCGTGGTCAGCGGGCGCATCGTGCTCTACCGCGAGCAGAATGGCGCGCGCATCCCGATCGGTACGGCCGGCCCCGGCACCATCCTGAGCGAACTGGCATTGATCGCCGACACCAACCGGCTGACCAGCGCGTCGGCCGAGATCGACTCGGAAGTGATCCGGCTCAGCCGCAAGATGTTCCGCCGCATCCTGGAGGAATATCCGGAAGTCGCGGTGAAGTTGCATGAGCGCATATCCGAGGAATTCCAGGCGATGATCCGCCGCATCGAGAAACTGGCGCCACGCTTTTCGGAGTGAGCTACTCCAGGTCGAACCGCGCAATCACCGGCACGTGGTCCGATGGGCGTTCCCAACCGCGCGCCAGGCGCAGGATTTCGTAGCCGGTGAAACTTGGCACCAGGTTCGGCGACGACCAGACATGGTCGAGCCGCCGGCCCCGGTTCGACGCTTCCCAGTCCTGCGCGCGATAGCTCCACCAGGTGTAGAGCTTCTGTTCTGATGGTACGTTAAGCCGCATCAGGTCGACCCAATTGCCGGCCAGCCGCATCGCTTCGAAGTTCTCGGTCTCGACCGGTGTGTGGCTGACCACGTTGAGCAATTGCTTGTGCGACCAGACATCATGTTCGAGCGGCGCGATGTTGAGGTCGCCGACCAGGACCGAAGCCGACACCTCGTCATGCTCGGCGCGGATGGCGTTCATTTCGGCAACGAAATCGAGCTTGTGCTTGAATTTCTTGTTGATCTCGGGGTTTGGTTCGTCGCCGCCCGCCGGAACGTAGAAATTGTGCACCAGGATCGTCTTGCCGCCGGCCCGCACCGTCACCGAAAGGTGCCGGCTGTCCTCGATCTCGCAAAAACGGCGCTTCTCGACCACCGCGATCGGCCGCCGCGCCACCGTCGCCACGCCGTGGTAGCCCTTCTGGCCGTGGAAGGCGATGTGCTCGTAGCCGAGCTTGCGGAACGCCTTTTCGGGAAACAGCTCGTCGGGAACCTTGGTTTCCTGCAGGCACAGCACATCCGGTGCCTGCTCGACCAGCAAGCGCTCGACGATCGGCATGCGCAGGCGCACGGAGTTGATGTTCCAGGTGGCGATGGAAAAGGGCATGCGCGGGAATCCAGTCCGGGGCAGAGCAAGCCCCGCCAGCTCTAGGACGGCCGGACAGGACATTGTGCCCTATGAAGTTGGTTCCCGAACTACTGCCAGCCGCGCGATATAAAAACAAGCGGGTGCTAACCGCCAATCTCAGCGCCGCCCCTCATTGCCCTGCCGGGCATTTCTCCCCGTAAACGGGGAGAAAGAAGCTGGCCGGGCCGCGGCGCCTTCTTTCAACGCTTGCAATTGGCGAAATCGGCGATGACAGCGTCCTTCTCCCCGTTCACGGGGAGAAGATGGCGGCAGCCAGATGAGGGGCAGCGCCAACGCCCAAAAACCTTGCCGCAGCGACGGAAGCTACCTTGTCTTCGTATTCAGCTCGCGGTTCGCCGTATAGTCGATGGCAAAGGTATCCGGGGCGAAGCTGACGCCTTCCTTGGTGTTGAAGATCATCACCGTGGTGTCCTTGCCCTGCGCATCGGTGATCGTCCACTGGCGCAAATCATAGGTTTTTGGATCGAACATCATGGTGATGCGCGCATTGCCGAACACCGACTTGTCGGAAAGCTGGATGGTGGTGAGATCATCCTCTTGCTTGACGCTTTTGACGCGGTCGCCGGAGAGATCGATGCGGTCGTCGAGCAAAAGTTTCAGCGGCGTTTTCGACAGCGGATAGAGATCGGACGTGTTCATTTTCTTGTTGAGGATGACCACCGACTTGCCGTCGGAGATCACCTTGAAGTTCGACGAGCCGTCATAGTTGAAGCGGATCTTGCCCGGCCGTTCCAGGAAGAACTTGCCGCCGGTCTGCTCGCCCTTGGGGCCGAACTGGACGAATTCGCCACTCATTGATTTGACCGCGGAAAAATGGTCGGCGATCTTCTGCGCGGCCGCCGGCACGGCCGCCTGCGCCGAGGCCAGCAGCTGGAACCCGGGCACCAAATTGATGGCCGCCGCACCCGCGAAGGCAAGGCCAAGGCCGAGCAGCTGGCGGCGTGTCGGGGCAAGATCGCTGAGCACTGAAAGATCGTTTTTCATATCGGTCACTCTCGTCTGATTCCTGATTTGGTGGCTGTGGTGGACCCCCAGTTGGGCTTAAGTTTGACCGGGCGAACGCTGCTTCGTGCCATGAACGCGCCAGAAAGTTCAAAGTTGCCGCGAACGCCCCTTTGTCAGAATTTGTCGTCTTCGGTCGGCACCAGGATTTCGCGTTTTCCCGCATGGTTGGCCGGTCCGACAATGCCTTCCTTTTCCATCTTCTCGATGATCGAGGCGGCGCGGTTGTAGCCGATGCCGAGACGGCGCTGGATATAGCTGGTCGACGCCTTGCCGTCGCGCAGCACCACGGCGACCGCCTGGTCGTAGGGGTCGTCGGAATCCTCGAAATTGCCGCCGCCACCACCGCCCGATCCGCCCTTGCCGGACGGTTCGTCATCATCCTCGTCGTCATCTTCGGTGATGGCGTCGAGATATTCCGGCACGCCCTGCAGCTTCAGATGCGCAACGATCTTCTCCACCTCTTCGTCGGCGACGAAGGGGCCGTGCACGCGCTGGATGCGGCCGCCGCCGGCCATGTAGAGCATGTCGCCCATGCCGAGCAGCTGTTCGGCGCCCTGCTCGCCCAGGATGGTGCGGCTGTCGATCTTCGACGTCACCTGGAAGGAGATGCGGGTCGGGAAGTTGGCCTTGATGGTGCCGGTGATGACGTCGACCGACGGACGCTGCGTCGCCATGATGACGTGGATGCCGGCGGCACGCGCCATCTGCGCCAGGCGCTGCACCGCACCTTCGATGTCCTTGCCGGCGACCATCATCAGGTCGGCCATTTCGTCGATGATGACGACGATGTAGGGCATCGGCTCGAGATCGAGATTCTCGGTCTCGTAGATCGCCTCGCCCGTCTGGCGGTCGAAGCCGGTCTGCACCGTGCGCGAAATCTTCTCGCCCTTCTTCTCGGCCTGTTGGACGCGTGCGTTGAAACCGTCGATGTTGCGCACGCCGACCTTGGACATCTTGCGGTAGCGGTCCTCCATCTCGCGCACGGTCCATTTCAGCGCCACGACGGCCTTCTTCGGATCGGTGACGACGGGCGTCAGCAGATGCGGGATGCCGTCATAGACGGAGAGTTCCAGCATCTTCGGGTCGATCATGATCAGCCGGCATTCCTGCGGCGTCAGCCGGTAGAGCAGCGACAGGATCATGGTGTTGATGGCGACCGACTTGCCTGAGCCGGTGGTGCCGGCGACCAGCACGTGCGGCATCTTGGCGATGTCGACGATGACCGCCTCGCCATTGATGGTCTTGCCCAGCGCCAGCGCCAGCTTGGCCTTGGTGGTCTCGAAGTCGCGGCTGGCCATGATCTCACGCAGATACACCGTCTCGCGCTTGGCGTTCGGCAGCTCAATGCCGATGGCGTTGCGCCCCGGCACCACCGCGACGCGGCAGGCGATCGCGCTCATCGAGCGGGCGATGTCGTCGGCAAGGCCGATGACGCGTGACGATTTGATGCCCGGCGCCGGTTCGAGCTCGTAGAGCGTCACGACGGGACCCGGGCGGACGGCGATGATCTCGCCCTTGACGCCGAAATCTTCCAGAACGCCTTCGAGCAGGCGCGCATTCTGTTCCAGCGCGTCCTTGGAGAGGCTTGGGTCTCGTGCGACGTTCTTCGGTTCGGACAGGAAATGCAGCGACGGCATTTCGAACGTGTCCGAGCCGATCATCGATGTCTGCGCCTCGCGCTGGACGCGGGCACCCGGGGCCGGGCGCGGCGCCGGCGCCTCGACGCGGGTGGCGGCATCGGAACGGAACTGCTGTACCTTGGCCGTGGGGGCACGGCGCGGGGTGACGGGCTCCTCGTCGAAATCCATGTCCCGGTCGTCGCGATCGAAGATGTCGTCATCGTCGGGATCGACGGAAACGCTGCGGTCATTGACCATGGCGGCGAAGAATTCCGGCTCGACGCGGGCGCGGCCGTCCTGGCTCATGCGTGATTCGGCGAACTCGGCCGATTCGACCCGTTCGGCGGCACGGCGCCAGGCGCTGGCGCGCGGCTCCATCTCCGGCTCGTACTCGTCCCGCTCGCGCTGGCGGCGCACGGCGCGGCGGTGCATCCATGCACGCAACGAGAGCCACCAATGGGTAATCGCACCGAGCGCCAATATGCCCTCGTCGCCCTCATCCTCGTCATTGTCGAACAAAAGCTCGTCCTCGCGTGGGTCAGCGGCGGCCGGCTCTTCCATGACGGCGAAGCCGTTCTTGCGTCCGGTCAGCGCCGCGCCGTAGGCGAACAGCCAGAGCGCCGGCGCGGCCAAAAGCACGGCAAGCACGCTGGCGATCAGCCCGGTCGGATAGCCGCCGATGAGGACACCGGGAATCTTGAGCACCATGTCGCCGAACACGCCGCCGAGGCCGGTCGGCAGCGGCCAGGTCTTGGGCGGGACGATGCAGCCGGCGATCGCGGCGCAGAGCAGCGCGAAACCGAACCAGTACAGGCCGCGCTTGGGCAGCCTGTCGACGCCGCGCGCCGAAAACAGGAGGTAGCCCCAGATCACCGCCGGAACCAGCGCGGCAACCGCGGCGAGGCCGAAAAACTGCATGGCAAGGTCGGAGAACACCGCGCCGGCATAGCCCATGGCGTTGGTGACGATGTTGTTCGTCGCGTGCGAGAAGCTTGGATCGGCAACGTTCCAGGTGGCGAGGCTGGCGATCCCGAAGGCAACAGTCAGGAACAGGCCGACGCCGACAAGCCGGCCGACCTGGCGTCGCGCGAAAGCCTGGATGCCGTGCCCCGTATCGGCCATCGCGAGCGGTGCTGAAGCCCCTGAACGCATGCTCTTCCCCGTCAGTGATTGCCTAGCCCGAGCGCATGACGCACTCCGGCAGATTCGGAGGCCAGACTAGCCGTGGGAAGGTTAAGGCTGCATTAACTATAAGACCGGTGGAGCCACTCCCATTGCATGAAAATCTTCCGGCCAACCCAGCCGCATGAAAATGGCGGGCGCGTTGGCCCGCCATCCATTTGTTTTGGGATCGGGCAGCGCGTTACTTGTTGGCCCCGCCGAGCGCCTTCACATTGGCGCAGAACTCGGCATGAGGCTTGCTCATCGCCGCGTCCTGGCATTCCTTCATCATGGCGTCCTGCTTCTCCTTCGGCATGGCCATGAAGGCGGCCTTGAATTCTTCCATCGGCTTCATGGTTTTCATGCTGGAATCGGTGAAGAACGGCGCCATGTTGTCCGGTTCGTCGAGAGCACCGGCAACTGCCACGCCACTGACCATGCAAAGCGCGAGTGCCCCGAGGCAGATATTCTTGAAGTTCATGAGAAAATTCCTTCCCTGTGTTTAAAAAGCGATCGTCGGAACGGCGATTCGTCCCCACAGTTCGAGGCCTGGGCGGTCGATGTTTCCTCGAAAAACTTGTTCACGCGAACGTGATTGCGTGAATCCCGGCAGCGGCAGAATGCCTGCACCAAAAAAAGAGGCCCGGATGCGATCCGGGCCTCAAGGCGTGAACTCCTTTCGGGAGTGTCACGACGGGATCTTCTTCGAGGCAATTGCAGGGTGCAAGTGCATTGCCGCCCGCGATTGCGTGGAACAGGCAGGGGACCGGCGGGAGGAGGATCCGCCGGTCCCGTTGGCCAAGCCGGCCTTACGGCACGACTTCGCCATGCTGGGAGATGTCGAGACCCTCGACCTCTTCCTGGGTCGTCGGGCGCAGCCCAACCAGTGCCTTGACGACGTAGAGGATCACGAAGGTGGCGACGGCCGTCCACACGATGGTGACCGCGACGCCGTAGATCTGCTTGCCGAGCGAAGCGCCCGACGACAGGCTATTGATCGCGGGATCGGCCAGCACGCCGGTGAGCAGGGCGCCGACCACGCCGCCGACGCCGTGCACGCCAAAGGCGTCCAGCGAGTCGTCATAGCCGAACATGTGCTTCACCTTGACCGCCGAGATGTAGCAGATGACGCCGGCAAGGATGCCGACGATGAAGGCGCCGGTCGGGTTGACGAAGCCGGAAGCCGGCGTCACCGCGACGAGGCCGGCGACGGCACCCGAGATGATGCCGAGCACCGAAGGCTTCTTGGCGACGATCCATTCGGCGAACATCCAGGCCAGCGCCGCCGCGGCGGTGGCAACCTGGGTGTTGAGCATGGCCGCACCGGCAAGGCCGTCAGCCGCCAGTTCCGAACCGGCGTTGAAGCCGAACCAGCCAACCCACAGCAGTGAGGCGCCGATCACCGAATAGACCAGGTTGTGCGGCGCCATGTTGGTGGTGCCGTAGCCTTCGCGCTTGCCCAGGACCAGTGCGCAGACCAGGCCCGCGACACCGGCATTGATGTGGACGACCGTGCCGCCGGCGAAGTCGAGCACGCCGGCTGAGCCGAGGAAGCCGCCGCCCCAGACCCAATGCGCGATCGGCACGTAGACGATGAGCAGCCAGAGCGCCATGAAGATCAGCAGTGCCGAGAATTTGAATCGTTCGGCGAAGGCGCCGGCAATCAGCGCCGGGGTGATGATGGCAAAGGTCATCTGGAACATCGAGAAGACGAACTCGGGTATGTTCGCGACCCCCGGCAGCCACAACGACGAGGTCGTGATGCCGTGGTGGAAGAATTTCGAGGCGCCGCCAATATAGCTGTTCATGCCGCCGCCGTCGGAGAAGGCCAGCGAATAGCCGAACATGAACCACAGCACCGTCACCAGGCAGGTGATGGCAAAGCTCTGCATGATGGTGGCAAGCACGTTCTTCTTGCGCACCATGCCGCCGTAGAACAGCGCCAGGCCGGGGATGGTCATCATCAGCACCAGCGCCGTCGAGGTCAGCATCCAGGCGGTGTTGCCGGTGTCGAGCACTGGCGTTGGCGCGGCGGCCGGAGCCGCTTCCTGCGCGAAGGCGGCGACGCTGCCCAACGCTGCGAGAGCGAGCGAGCCCAAAAGGGCGGCGCGTCCCGTCGTCTTCAAGGTAGAAGAAATATTCATTGAACTCTCCATTGGAATACGTGTTCGCGGCTCAGAGCGCGTCGGTGTCTGTTTCGCCGGTGCGGATGCGCACCGCCTGATCGATGCCGAAAACGAAGATCTTGCCGTCGCCGATCTGGCCGGTCTTGGCCGCCGCCGTGATGGCTTCGACGGCCTTGTCGACCATGTCGCCACTGACTGCGACCTCGATCTTGATCTTCGGCAGGAAACTGACCGCGTATTCCGCACCGCGATAGATTTCCGTATGCCCCTTCTGACGCCCGTAGCCTTTGACTTCGGTGACGGTCAGGCCCTGGATGCCGACGGCGGTCAGCGCTTCGCGTACCTCGTCGAGCTTGAACGGCTTGATGATTGCCATCACGATTTTCATAAGGTTTCACCCTTTGCTGTTGCGGTGACCCGCGTTTGCACGACTTCACCGATCCCAAAGAGCCGGAGAGTGCCAACTAGGATTCAAGCTTCATGCCAATTGCGGAGGCAGAACATTAACCCGTTGTAAACAAAAGGATTGAGAGGCTGTCGGCCGCCTCGTGCACGCAGGCACGCCAAAGCGTATGCACAAAAAATGTGCAATTTTTCGAAATTGCCTATTTCGCCGGCTTTGTGCATGGGACCGAAACACGGAGCCGGTTTTCGCGGACAAACGGTTTTCGTTTGTCCAGAGATCCTGCTCAAACAAGACTCGCATTGCTCAACGCTTGAGCCGGATCAAGCCTTCCTGGGCCATCGAGGCGATCAGCGTGCCGTCGCGTGCATAGAGCGTACCGCGGCTGAAGCCGCGCGATCCCGAGCTCGACGGGCTGTCCTGCGCATAGAGCAGCCAGCCGTCGAGCGCGTGCGGCCGGTGGAACCACATGGAATGGTCGAGGCTCGCCGCCTGGATATCGGGATCGAACAGGCCGCGCCCATGCGCGAAGGTCGAGGTGTCGAGCAGCGTCATGTCGGAGAGATAGGCGAGCAGCACCGACTGCAGCGCCCGGTCGTCGGGAACCGGCCCGGCAAGGCGGATCCAGACATTCTGGCGGGGCGGCAGCTTGTCGCGGCTTTCATAGTGCTGGAGATTGACCGGCCTGAGCTCCAGCGGCCGCTCGCGCGCCCAGAAGCGGCGCACCGCGTCCGGCACGCGCTCGGCTTTTTCGAGCAGCTGACGCTGCGTCTGCAGACCTTCCGGCGGCGGCACGTCGTCGGGCAGCGCGAATTGGTGTTCGAGCCCCTTCTCGTCGACCTGGAACGAGGCTTCCAGCGAAAAGATCGCATGTCCGTGCTGAATCGCCAGCACGCGGCGGGTGGTGAAGGAGCCGCCGTCGCGAATGCGGTCGACCTCGTAGATGATCGGCACCTTGATGTCGCCAGGCCGCATGAAATAGCCGTGCAGCGAATGCACGAAGCGGTCAGGCTCCACCGTACGCTGCGCCGCCACCAGGGCCTGGGCGATGGTCTGGCCGCCGAACACGCGCTGCCACTCCACCTGGGGGCTGCGACCACGATACAGATTGTGTTCCAGCCTCTCGAGGTCGAGAATGCCGAGAAGCTCGTCCATGGCCGCCGTCATGTTTTGTGACCTCGCCTCAAAATTGCTATGGCGGTTTCCGACAGGAAGAACGAGCCGTCAAGGGCGCAAGCCCCGGTCGACGCGCAAGGAGCCAAGACTATGGAACGCAAGGCGGACGCCAAGACCAGATCCGGACTCGATGTCCTCGTCGCCGGCGCCGGCTATGTCGGCCTGGCCACCGCCGTCTCGCTGAAGCAGGCCCGCCCGGGCCTTGCCGTGGCGCTGGTCGATGCCGCGCCTACCGGCGCCTGGCAAAGGGATGGCCGCGCCTCGGCGATCGCCGCGGCCGCCTGCCGCATGCTCGACCAGCTCGGCGTCTGGGCCGAGATCGCGCCGCGGGCGCAGGCGATCACCGAGATGATCATCACCGATTCGCGCAGCGCCGACCCGGTGCGCCCGGTCTTCCTGACCTTCGGCGGCGAAGTGGCGCCGGGCGAGCCCTTCGCGCATATGGTGGCCAACCGGGCGCTGAACGGCGCCTTGCGGGTCAGGGCCGAAAAGCTCGGCATCGACATCATCGAAGGCGTTGCCGTCCAAGGCTTCGAAACCAATAGTGCCGGCATCACGGTGCATCTGGCCGACGGTGCCGCACTGACGGCGCGGCTTTTGGTTGCCGCCGACGGTGTCAATTCGAAGCTGCGCGACATGGCCGGCATCAAGACCGTGAAGTGGGACTATGGCCAGTCGGGCATCGTCTGCACCGTGGCGCATGAACGCCCGCACAATGGCCGCGCCGAAGAGCACTTTTTGCCGGCCGGCCCCTTCGCCACCTTGCCGCTGAAACCCGACGAGGACGGCACCAACCGCTCGTCGATCGTCTGGGTCGAACGCGCGGAAGATGCCAAGGCGCTCGTGGAAGGCGACGATCTCGTCTTCGAGCACGAACTCGAACTGCGCTTCGGCCTGAAGCTCGGCGAAATCCGCGTCGCCGACAAACCGCGCGCCTGGCCGCTCGGCCTGACCATCGCGCGTGCCTTCGTCGCCCCGCGCATCGCGCTCGCCGGCGACGCCGCCCATGGCATCCACCCGATCGCCGGACAGGGCCTCAATCTCGGCTTCAAGGATGTGGCCGCCCTTGCCGAGGTGATCGTCGAGGCGGACCGGCTCGGCCAGGACATCGGCGCGCTCGACGTGCTCGAGCGCTACCAGCAATGGCGCCGCTTCGACACGGTGCAGATGGGCGTCACGACGGATGTGCTGAACCGGCTGTTTTCCAACGACATCGCCCCGCTGCGCACCGTCCGCGACATCGGCCTCGGCCTCGTCGAACGCATGCCGCGCCTGAAGGATTTCTTCATCCGCCAGGCGTCGGGACTGTCCGCCGGCACGCCGCGCCTGTTGAAGGGCGAAGCGATCTGACCGTCTCACGGGCGGACACACCAGGGTGTGCGGTCAAGCCTAATTGACCTCGAAACCGAGCTTCTGCCGCAGCCGCAAAATGCGTTGGTCGGCGATCTCGAGGCGCTTCTCGCCGCCCTGGGCGGCGCGGTTGACCATCTGCAGGAGATCGTTGCGTTCCGACACGTCAAGACGCTCGCGCAGGAACGGCGCCAGTTTGTCGATGACGATCGTCGTGTCGTCGATCTGCGAGACCGCCCATTTGGCGTAGATCACCGCCTCGTCGGTCTTCTTCTTGTCGGCGATTTCCGAGATCACCGACCGGATGACGGCCTCGCGCTGCGGCAGCACCGGCCCGTCCTCGGAGACGATCGCGGTGATGAGCGTTGCCGCCGCCACCACCGGGTCGTCGATCGCCGTCAGCGGCGACAGGGCCGCCTGCTTGCGCAGTTTCTTGCGACGCACGGAGCCCTGGACCCGGCCGATCACATCGGCAACGTCACGCGCGGCCTCGTTCATGGCCTTCATCCGGTACCACCAGAGCGCCGCCGCTCCGAGCACGCCAAGAACAGCAATCAGGAAAGGCATGTCGGATTCCCCCAAGATCCCGGCGACGATAGGAGAACTCTCGGCTTGCTTCAACGGCGAAGAAATCTCGGCCGCTCAGCCAGGCACCTATTCCGTTGGGCCGCAGGCAAACAATCCTGCCTATGATCCCGGCACATTGTAGATCGCTCGCACCTCGATGGTGCCCAGTTCAGCCAGCGGAATGTCGCCGGCGATGTCCAGCGCCTGCTCGAGACTGTCGGCTTCGATCATCACGAAACCGAGCAGTTGCTCCTTGGTTTCGGCGAAAGGGCCGTCGGTGATCAGGCGCTTGCCCTCGCGCCGTCGCACCGACTTCGACGTCCTCACCGATTGCAGCGCCTGCGCGATGATCAGCTTGCCCGCTTGATCCAGGGACCTGTCATAGGCCAGCGAATCGGCATCGAGCTTGGCCATCCCCTCCGGGGTCAGCGCGTAGAGGTCTTTCTCCTCACCATAGACCAGGCAGACATATTTCATTTCGAACTCCCGTGCCGGGATGAATCATAGGATGCCGCGACGAGCGTGTCAGCCTTGCCGTCGACCGCCGCCGCATGCTCGAGAAAGCACGCCGCGACCGCGATGATGGCGACAGCCGCCAGCAGCCTGCCGAAACCGGACGCCGGCGGATCCAGCCAGAAGTCTTGCCGTCGCTGAGCCTTGTGGCCCGGGTTGTTCCACAGCGCGAAAAACAGATTATCCATGTGAACCTCCATCCGGCCACAACCCCGTGGCCGCCCGCAGGACGGTCGGGCCGGATGGAAGTCGACATTTTTGCACGCACTTTTTTTCAAAAAGTTCTAAACCGTCGCAGCCCAACACCGCACAATGTCCAAAGAGCACAGTGGCCTTCGTGTCCGCGCGCGCTATAGTTGGCCTGACGCCGGGCTCACCCAGGCAACCAGCCAAGACAACCGGCCACCGCAACCAAGGAGGACTTCATGGACCGCACTGCAAACGCCGTCTGGAAAGGCAATCTGAAAGAGGGCCAGGGCACGCTCGACACGCAGAGCGGGACGCTCAAGGGCACGCCCTATTCGTTCAAGGCGCGCTTCGAGGACGAGAGCGGTAAATCCGGCACCAATCCGGAAGAGCTGATCGCGGCGGCTCACGCCGGCTGCTACGCCATGCAGCTTTCGCACTTCCTGGCCGAGAATGGCACGCCCGCCGCCGAACTCGATGCCAAGGCCGTGGTGACGCTGGTCCCCGGCACCGGCATCACCGGCAGCGCCATCACGCTGGTCGGCAAGGTGCCGGGCATCGACGCGGCGAAATTTGGGGAATTGGCCGAGAAAGCCAAGGCCGAGTGCCCGGTCTCGAAGGCGCTCGGCGCCATCAACGTATCGCTCGACGCCCGGCTCGGCTGAGCAGGCCGACCTGAAGTGACGAACGCCGGCCTGAGAGCCGGCGTTTTCGTTATGGGCGCCGGGCGCCCTGAGCGGCAACCCTCAACCGCCCAGCGCGTCAAGCCGGGCGCGTAGTGCGGCGACTTCCTGCTCCAGCGCCTCCAATCTCGCCTCCAGGTCGGAGGCAGGCATGGCTGGCGCGCTCCGCTGCGCCGAAAGGGCGGCAATGTCCACCGGGCCGGCGAGAAGATGCACGTAGCGGTCCTCGCGTTGGCCTGGCCCGCGCGGGATTTCCTGGATCAGCGGGGGGCGACGGCCGATCAGCATATCGAGTTCACCCCGCAGCGCCTCGATCGACGAAAACCGCGCCATGCGCTCGGCGCGCGCCAAGAGTTCATGCGCCGTCTGCGGCCCGCGCAACAGGAGCAGGCCGAGCAAGGCGGTCTGCGGCGTGGTCAGCGAGAAGCGCTGCGCCATCTGATGCTCATAGCGCTCCACGCGCGAGCCGAACATCTGCCGCACCAGCCCCTTCTGCTCGAGCAGCTTCAGTGCCCGGTGCACCTCTGTCTGCTCCAGCGCCATCACAGGTTCGCGCGCCGTCTTCTGGTTGGCTGCGGCAAGTGCGGCATTGAGCGTCAGCGGATAGACATCCGGCGTCAGCTCCTTCTTCTCGATCAGGCAGCCAAGCACGCGGGCTTCGACGGGGGAAAGGATGGGAAGGTCTTCGCTCATTGGATGAGTATCCTTTTTGAGGTCGAGGGACAGCACCCCCCTCTGTCCTGCCGGACATCTCCCCCGCAAGGGGGGAGATCAACAGCTTCAGCGCTGTCCATCCACTCTTGCAACGGTGGAAAGTAGCGAAAGTCGAGATGACGGCCAATCTCCCCCCTTGCGGGGGAGATGTCCGGCAGGACAGAGGGGGGTGTGACGGATCGCTACAGACGACAATTTCGTCGAGACTAACCTCCGCCTAAACCCGTCTCTCCACCATCATCTTCTTGATCTCGGCGATTGCCTTGGCCGGGTTCAGCCCCTTGGGACAGGTCTGGGCGCAGTTCATGATGGTATGGCAGCGATAGAGCCGGAACGGGTCCTCGAGATTGTCGAGGCGCTCGCCCTTGGCTTCGTCGCGGCTGTCGATCAGCCAGCGATAGGCCTGCAGCAGGGTTGCCGGGCCGAGATAGCGGTCGCCGTTCCACCAGTAGCTCGGGCACGAGGTCGAGCAGCAGGCGCACAGGATGCACTCGTAGAGCCCGTCGAGCTTCTCGCGGTCCTCATGGCTCTGCAGCCATTCCTTGGCCGGCTCCGGCGACACCGTCTTCAGCCACGGCTCGATGGAGGCGTGCTGGGCGTAGAAATTGGTGAGGTCGGGCACCAGATCCTTCACCACCTGCATGTGCGGCAGCGGGTAGACTTTCACGGCGCCGGAAATGTCGTCGCAGCCCTTGGTGCAGGCCAGCGTGTTGGAGCCGTCGATGTTCATGGCGCAGGAGCCGCAAATGCCTTCGCGGCAGGAGCGACGCAAGGCCAGCGTCGGGTCGATCTTGTTCTTGATCCACAGCAGCGCGTCGAGCACCATCGGCCCGCAATCGTCCATGTCGACGAAATAGGTGTCGATGCGCGGATTCTCATCATCGTCGGGCGACCAGCGGTAGATGCGGTATTCCCGCAGATTGGTGGCGCCCTCCGGCTTCGGCCAGGTCTTGCCCTGCTGGATCTTCGAGTTCTTGGGGAGCGTCAGTTCGACCATTTACCTCAGGTCCTTTCGGATGACGAGCTTCAGCCCGGACCAGATTTCATTGACGGCGGCGACCTTCACATCGACAAGATCGAGCTTCAGCGCTTCAGTGCGGACAACGCCTTCGGTGACGTCGGTCGGCACCTTCGACGCCTTTTTCGGCCAGGACACCCAGACCATACCGTCGCGCTTGATCGCCGCCTCGACATCGCCCAGGCGATCCTCGATCTCGGCGCGCTGCCGGGTGAAGGCATGGACGGCGTCGTATCTTTGATGGCTGCCCGAAATGTCGGACCATTGGGCAAGCCGGTCGACCTCGGCAAAATCGACGGCGCCGGCCAATGCATCGAGTTCCGCAGGCAGCGCGATGAAGGCGGCGGTCATACCGTCCTTCAGGCCGAGCTTGGCCGGAAGAGGCGTGCCGGAATATCCCGCTGCCGCCAGCGCCATGGTCAATACACCCTGGCCTTGGGCGCGATCTTGGCCGGGTTGATACCGCCGTCGGCTTCCTTGCGCTGCAATTCGGTGTGCACCGGCCGATAGCTGAGCGTCACCTCGCCGGCTTCGTTGAGCCGCGCCAGCGTATGCTTGCGCCAGGTCACGTCGTCGCGCGCCGAAAAATCCTCGCGGGCGTGTGCGCCACGGCTCTCCTTGCGCGCCGCGGCGCCATAGACCGTGGTGATGGCATTGGCCATCAGATTTTCCAGCTCAAGCGTCTCGACCAGGTCGGAGTTCCAGATCATCGAGCGGTCGGACACTTTTATGTCCTTGAGCTCGCCCCAGATCTGCGAGACGCGCTTGCAGCCATTGTCCAGCGATTCCTGGGTGCGGAACACCGCCGCGTCCTCCTGCATCGCCTTCTGCATCTTCTCCCGCAGCGCCGCCGTCGGCGTCGAGCCATTGGCGTGGCGCAGCCGGTCGAAGCGGTCCATGATCTTTTCGACAGAGGCTTCGTTGGGCGAAGGGATAGCTGAATTGCGGTCGATGACCTGGCCGGCCCGGATCGCCGCCGCGCGGCCGAACACGACCAGATCGATCAGCGAGTTCGAACCCAGCCGGTTGGCGCCGTGCACCGAGGCGCAGCCCGCCTCGCCGACAGCCATCAGCCCGGGCGACACCCGGTCCGGGTTCTCCGCCGTCGGGCTCAGCACTTCGCCCCAATAGTTGGTCGGCACGCCACCCATATTGTAGTGCACCGTCGGCAGCACGGGGATCGGCTCCTTGGTCAGATCGACGCCGGCGAAGATCTTGGCCGATTCCGAAATGCCGGGCAGCCGCTCATGCAGGACGGCCGGGTCGAGATGGTCGAGATGCAGGAAGATGTGGTCCTTCTTCGGGCCGACGCCGCGGCCCTCGCGGATTTCCAGCGTCATGCAGCGCGACACCACGTCGCGCGAGGCAAGGTCCTTGGCCGACGGCGCGTAGCGCTCCATGAAGCGTTCGCCTTCGGAATTGACGAGGTAGCCGCCCTCGCCGCGTGCGCCTTCGGTGATCAGGCAGCCGGCACCGTAGATTCCGGTCGGGTGGAACTGCACGAACTCCATATCCTGCAGCGGGAAGCCGGCCCTGGCTGCCATGCCGCCGCCGTCGCCGGTGCATGTGTGTGCCGACGTCGCCGAGAAATAGGCGCGGCCGTAGCCGCCGGTCGCCAGCACCACCATCTTGGCCGAGAACCGGTGGATGGTGCCGTCGTCGAGATTCCAGGCGACGACGCCGGTGCAGGTGCCGTCCGGCTCCATGATCAGGTCGAGCGCGAAATACTCGATGAAGAACTGCGCGTTGTGCTTCAGCGACTGGCCATAGAGCGTGTGCAGCATGGCATGGCCGGTTCGGTCGGCGGCGGCACAGGTGCGCTGCACGGGCGGGCCCTCGCCGAAATTCATCATCATGCCGCCGAACGGCCGCTGATAGATCTTGCCCTCTTCGGTGCGCGAGAACGGCACACCGTAATGCTCGAGTTCGTAGACGGCGGCGGGCGCCTGCTGGACCATGTACTCCTGCGCGTCGATGTCGCCCAGCCAGTCCGACCCCTTGACGGTATCGAAGAGATGCCATTGCCAGTTGTCCGGGCCCATATTGGCGAGCGAAGCGGCAATGCCGCCTTGCGCCGCCACCGTGTGCGAGCGGGTCGGGAACACCTTGGTGATGCACGCCGTGCGTAGGCCCTGTTCGGCCATGCCGAGCGTGGCGCGCAGGCCAGCCCCTCCGGCGCCGACGACCACCACATCGAATTTGTGGTCGACGAAAGTGTAGCCTGCCGTATTGGCCGATTTTGCGTCCTTGGCCAAATCAGCCTCCGAATGCCAGCTTGAGCAGGGCGAAGATCGAGGCGACGCCGACCACTACCGTGAAAAAAGTATTGAGCGCGATGAGCGCCAGCTTCATGCCTTCGCCATGCACGTAATCCTCGATGATCACCTGCATGCCGATACGCATGTGATAAAGGGGAGAAATGAGCACCAGTGCCATCACCAGGGCCACCAGTGGATTGGCGAGCGCTGCGCGCACCTCAGCATAGCTGGCGCCGTTGAGCGCAATCAGGAAGCCGGTGAAAAACAGGATCAGCGGAATGTTGGCGATCGCCGTCAGCCGCTGGCGCCAGAAATGCCCGGTGCCTTCGCGGGCGGAACCCAGGCCGCGGACCCTGGCCAGCGGCGTGCGCATGTCGGTCTTGCCAGTGCTCATGATCAGGCTCCCCGCGCCATGTAGCCGGCGACCCAGATCAGTAATGTGAGCAGGATCGAGCCGACCAGCGTCGCCCAGGCGATCTTCGACGCCGTGTGCTTTTCGAGACCGGCGCCGGTGTCCCAGACAAGGTGGCGCACACCGCCCAGCATGTGGTGCATCAGCGCCCAGGTGTAGCCGAACAGGATGAGCCGGCCGAGCCAGGTGCCGAAGGCCCAGTTGACCCAGTCGAAGGCGCCTTGCGAGCTTGCCGCCGCCATCAGCCAGATCGCGACCAGCAGCGTGCCGAAATAGAGCGCACCGCCGGTGATGCGATGGATGATCGACATCATCATGGTGATCGGCGGCCGGTAGACCGTCAGATGCGGCGACAGCGGCCGTTCACGTCTGGCATTGGCGCGGGTGGCTGGTGATCTGCTCATGGCTCCCCCAGTTCGACGTCCGGAGCCGCGATGGAAAGCGGCATTTGCCGCCCTTATGTATGACTTCGGACAGCGGGTTTCTAATGCTCTTTTTGCACCGCGTCAAAGCCAGAAAATCGTTTTGGAAACGTCATTTAGTCTGACAAAAAGGCAGGCTCGGGCTTCAATCGATTAGGGGCTGGTGGCCTGCGGCCTGCTCGATATCGCTGCAGTGCAGCATACGCAACTCATTAGCTGTGCGGCCTATCGCCTGCAGGTCCGCGGCGTCGAGCCCCTCTTCATCACCAGCGCCTCGCGCCCGTCGATCACGATTGCGTTATGCGTGGCGGCTTCCTGATAGCGGCTGGACTGGTTGGCGGGCGACGCCACGAATTCTTCGGTCGCGCCGTCCGGCCCGATCACACGCAACGACGAGCCGAGATTCTGAATGGTGATCGCGCTGCCATTGCCGCATCCATAGGTTACCGTACCCACTGCGGATCGCGGCGCGGTAAGGTCGGTGGTGATCTTGGTTGGCGATGTCGGAGGCGCCACGGCTGCCATGGATTGCTGAGCCGGCGCGGGCGAGACGGTGTTGGCCGCCTTCGGCGCATTGTCCTGCGGCACACAGGCGGCAACGATGGCGAGCAACGGGAGAAAGGACACCCAAACCGACCGGCGCAACGCCATATGCTGTCCTCCCCTGCGGCAAGCTAGCCGCTATGCTTTGCCAAGATCAAGATCGACCCGATGGCTGGCGGCGATGGTGCGGCCAAGCATGGCCGAATGATGGCCACGGGGTTTTCCCTCAAGTCGGAAATTAACCATGTTTGACGAGACATCGCCGGCAAATGCGCCGGCCTCTTAACAAAGGTTAAGAAAAGGTTAATTTCTGATTCGAGGAGCCAATGCATGTCGTCCAAGAACGCGTCAGCGGTTTTGGGACAACGGCATGCATCCAAACAAGGATTAAGGCGCGTCGCGACGCGCTTTGGCCTCTACCCATCAGGGGCCTCTAACCATCAGGAGGACGTCATGCGTTCCAACTCTGGCAGATCGCGCCTCGCGGCGCTCATCGTGGCCGCCTCGGTCGCCGGCCTGGCGACACCCGCACTTGCGGGGGCTCGCCACCAGGATCGCGTCTACGCCGATTCCCTCGGCAATCTCGTCATCGACAGCTCAGCCGGCTACAAGCGCATCATCGTTGGCGAAGGCAAGCTCGCCAAGCGACTGTCCGACTACACCAGCGCCGGCCAGCCCAAGGTGATCTACCAGGACGAAGCCGATGAGATATCGGGCGGCAGCGATTGCTACCGGCCGCCGGTCTTCGTCAAGGGCAGAAGCTACATGTACGGACTTTCCGAAGGCGAGATGCCCGAACTCAGCCCCTGCCGCTAGAGCATGATTCCGAAAAGTGGGAACCGGTTTTCGGAAGAGATCATGCTCCAAGAAAAGAGTTGGATCAGGATGACGGTCCAACCAAACGTCACCCTGATCTGGAACTCACGACCATTGCATTAGCCGGCCACTCGCCTCCCGGCCCGGCTGAGACACGCACGCAGTCGCGCCCGGCATTCTTCGCCAGATAAAGCGCCTCGTCGGCGCGCCGCATGAGATCGGCAATGGTTTCGCCCGGATGAAGTTCGGCAACGCCGAAGCTCGCCGTGCAGCGATTGTCGGCCGGCAGCCCGTCGATGGGCAGTGTGCCGAACGCGCTGCGCGTGCCCTCGGCGAACAGCCGGGCGCCGGCAAGGTTGGTTCCCGTCAGGATGATGGCGAACTCCTCGCCACCGATCCGGCCCGCGGCGTGGTGGCCGGAGGCGGCCTCGCGCAGGAGGCCGGCGAAGGTCTCGATCACCCGGTCGCCGGACGCATGGCCGAAACCGTCGTTTATGCTCTTGAAATGATCGAGATCGGCAATCACCAAGGCGACCGGCACGCCTTGCCGCACGGCGCCGAGCACCGCCAGCTCGGCTTGGCGCGTGAAGCCCCCGCGATTGAGCAAGCCCGACAGCATATCCATCTCCGACTTCGAGATCACTTCGGCCAGCACATCGCGAGCGAGTATCGCCAGCGTCAGCAGTGCCAGCGCCAGCGCGAAGACGGTGCCGAGCGACTGCGACACCAGCGCGTAGTTGCTTTGCAGATAGGCCTGCGGATTGGCCCCCCAGCCGCCCAGCGCATGGGCGATGAACGGTTTGGAGGCGAACTGCAGGCCACTGGCCGCGAGCACCGCCATCAATATGAGATCGAGCCGGCCACGCCTTTGTCTTGACGACCAGACGATGGCCAGCCCGACGAACTGCATGACGGCATAGGGAAGCTGGTAGGCCATCATGCGGACCAGCGACTGGCGCGGCAGGTCCTGCACGAAATAGACGGCGATGGTGGCGGCGAACAGGAAGAACAGCATCGGCGACCATGGCGGCGCCACGCCGTATTTGCGGGCCAGCCCCGCATTGAAGGCGATGGTGGCGGCAAGGAAGACTGCGAAGGCGGCGACCACCGGGAGCCGCGCATCGCTGAAGGCGGGAATGCTGAATTCGATGGCCGAATAGACCATGCCCAGCAGGTAGCCGAAGGCAAACCAGCGCGCCGGCGCGCGGCCGGCATCATGCAATGCGACCGCCATGAAGGCTGCCGCCAGCAGGCCGGCAACCGACAGGTTGATCAACAGGATGAAGTTGGCGCCGCTCATCTTCTTTAAACCCCGAGCCCCACCTAAGCATCGACGGGCGAAAAAGACGTTAACGCGAGGCCGGGCGCGCGTGATCAGCTCGCCTTGAGCGGCTCCGCCACGAACACCGTTTCCGGTCGCTCGTAGGACAGGCGCACACTGTCGCGGCCGTTCTTCTTGGCCTTGTAGAGCGCCTCGTCCGCGCGGCGCATCAGGGGCTCCAGCGCCTCGCCGCCGCTGCGCGCCGCCACGCCGAAACTGGCGGTGACCTTGGTGCCCGGAGGAAGCCCGTCGACGCTGCCGGCCGAATAAAGCGTGCGCACGGCCTCGGCGAACAATCGCGCCGACGCGAGATCGCTGAGCGGCAGGAGTACGGCGAACTCCTCGCCGCCGATGCGCCCCGCGGCACCCCTCGTCCCGGCCGCCGCCCGAAGCTTGGCGGCGAAGTCGGCGATCACGCGGTCGCCCGCCGCATGGCCATGCACATCGTTGAGCGCCTTGAAGTGGTCGAGGTCGGCCAGCACCAGGGCCACCGGGAATTTTGCCCTGGCGCAAGTCTCCAGCAGCATCGCGGCGCGCTCCTCGAAACCGCGGCGGTTGAGCAGGCCCGACAGCGGATCGGTAAACGTCTCGGTCTTCAGCGCCTTCATCACGTCGAGTGCGGCGGCGGTGAACAGGCAGAGCGCGATCAGCAGCGACAAAAGCGCGTGCGACAGCAGCGCGGTCGTCCAGTAGGACGAACCATAGAACCCGTCATAGCTGGCAAACGGGCCGTGCGCGATGACCACGACGAGGGTGCGGACGAAGAAATTGAGGCCTGACAGCAGCGACAACACGAACAGGATTTTTTCCGTCGGGCCGTGGTTGCGCACCGGCCTGAGTTCGGCGGCGACCAGCAGACTGATGCCTCCGAAGGCGAAATTCATCGCCAGGATACGCCAGGTGAGATCCGGCGCCACGAACAGGAACCAACAGAAGGACACCAGCCCGCCAAGCGCCAGAACTCCGATCCCGACATAAGGCACCTTGCGGCCGTAGCGGGCGACAATGGCGCTGGACAGGCAGCAGCCGGCAATGGCGAAGCAGATGTTGGACACCAGCTTGGTCAGCGCCATGCCGATGGGCAAGGTGAAATACTGGAACAGAAAGCCCGGCGCCGAGACGCAGTAACTGAGCGCCAGCACCGCCAGATAGGGACGATGGCGCTGATAGGCCCATAGCACGAGGAACGCCGCGCCGAGGGCTAGCGCGATCGTCGGATTGAGCAGCGCTATCAACAGACCGGTGTCCAAAAGACGGTGACTTCCCCTCGCTGACGTCGGGGAAGAGCTTAGAGCGCAAGCCCAAACAAGCGGTTAAGCCGAGCCATGTCTCGACATATTGTCAGGGAACCCCAACCCGCGGCCAGCGTTCTGAGGTCACAATCGGGAGCAGCCCATGGCCGACATGATTACACTGACCGACCACGAAGCAATCCGCTCGTGGGCTGCCGGACGAGCCGGTTTTCCCGCGATCGTCGACATATCGCCCGAAGCGGGAACACAGCCCATGTTGAGGCTGGTCTTTGGCCAGCATGCCTACCAGGATCAAGACCAGCCGGAACGGCCGATCAATGCCGGAGGCTATGAACTCGTCGAATGGGACGAATGGTTCAGGCTCTTCGAAGAGCAGCAGTTGGCGCTTGTGGTCGCTGCCGACCAGCCGGGACGCCGGGAGGAGTTCCACGAGCTCGTCCGCCGCGACGGAAAGCCTTGAACCCGAGCCCATTTGGCTCGGGTTCTGTTGAAGTTGGGATTATTTCCAGTCGCGGATGTCGACGAAGTGGCCGGCGATCGCCGCCGCCGCCGCCATCGCCGGCGAGACTAGGTGGGTGCGGCCCTTGAAGCCCTGCCGGCCCTCGAAATTGCGGTTCGAGGTCGAGGCGCAGCGCTCATGCGGCTTCAGCCGGTCGTCGTTCATGGCCAGGCACATCGAGCAGCCCGGCTCGCGCCAGTCGAAGCCGGCGGCGAGGAAGATCTTGTCGAGACCCTCGGCTTCCGCCTGTTCCTTGACCAGGCCGGAGCCCGGCACGATCATCGCATCGACATGCGCACTGACCGTTTTGCCTTCGACCACCTTGGCGACGGCGCGCAGATCCTCGATACGGCCATTGGTGCAGGAGCCGATGAAGACGCGGTCGAGCGCGATGTCGGTGATCTTCGTCCCCGGCGTCAGGCCCATATAGTCGAGCGCGCGCTGCTTGGAGGTGCGCTTGTTCTCATCGGTGATGTCGGCCGGGTTCGGCACGATACCTTGCACCGAGACGACATCCTCGGGCGACGAACCCCAGGAGACGATCGGCGGCAGCTTGGCCGCGTCGAGCACGATCACCTTGTCGAAATGCGCGCCTTCGTCGGACTGCAGCGTCTTCCAGTATCCGAGTGCCGCATCCCAGGCCGCGCCCTTCGGCGCGCGGGGCTTGTCCTTGACATAGGCGAAGGTCGTCTCGTCGGCGGCGATCAGGCCGGCGCGCGCGCCGCCTTCGATCGACATGTTGCAGATCGTCATGCGGCCTTCCATCGACAGCGAGCGGATCGCCTCGCCAGCATATTCGATGACATAGCCGGTGCCGCCGGCGGTGCCGATCTCGCCGATGATGGCCAGGATGATGTCCTTGGCGGTGACGCCTTCCGGCAGCACGCCGTCGACCCGCACCAGCATGTTCTTGGCCTTGCGCTGGATCAGCGTCTGCGTCGCCAGCACATGCTCGACCTCGGAGGTGCCGATGCCGTGCGCCAATGCGCCAAAAGCACCGTGCGTCGAGGTGTGGCTGTCGCCGCAGACGATGGTCATGCCGGGCAAGGTAAAGCCCTGCTCGGGACCGATGATGTGGACGATGCCCTGGCGGATATCGTTCTCGGAATAATATTCGACGCCGAAATCCCTGGCGTTCTTGGCCAGCGCCTCGACCTGGATGCGGCTTTCCTCGTTCTTGATGCCGAACTTGCGCTCGGGCGAGGTCGAGACATTGTGATCGACCACGGCCAGCGTCTTTTCCGGATGCCGGACTTTTCGGCCGCTCAGGCGCAGGCCTTCGAAAGCCTGCGGGCTGGTCACTTCGTGGACGAGGTGGCGATCGATGTAGAGCAGGCAGGTGCCGTCGTCCTGGCGGTCGACCACATGGTCGTCGAATATCTTGTCGTAGAGGGTGCGCGGTGCGCTCATGTGCGTAAATCCGTCGATATGAGAATGGAAAGGAGCAGATGCCGGCAGGTCGGGTCCGGCGCAACGACCTGGGCAGGTCGGCCTAGCTAAGTCGGCTGGTCAGCGCGCCGCTGACGCGCGCGGAAAAGCGCGACGGCAGGCGTTTTCTGTCCTGCAGCACGAACCCCTTGTAGGCCGGATCGCCAAAAAGCTCTTCCATGGCGTGGCTCATATCAATGTTTTGGCTTTTCGGCAATTGCGGCGTGGTGCGGCGCGGCTTTCCCTTCTCCCCTTGTGGGGCCCGAAGGGCGGGCGAGGCCCGTGACTCGCCCCGGGCGGTGGATCGGCGCGCAGCGCCGAGACGGTTGAGGGGTGCGCGAAGGATCTCCGTCTTTGCCAAGCTGGAACACCCCTCATCCGACCTCGCTTCGCGAGGCCACCTTCCCCCACAAGGGGGGGAAGGAAGAAGCCGCCGCTACAGCACCTCGAACACAAACGTCTTCACCAATGCCTCCGGCTCGGCGATTGCATAGCAGCGAAACCACGGGCTTTGCTCCACAAGCCGCCATTTCCTCGCCCCCTCCAACTCGTCGAACACCGCCTGAAAGCCGCCGTTTTCGAACACCTGGTCGCGTACGGTGAAGATGGCGTGGCCGCCCTTTTTGGTGATCCGGACCAGCTCGTGCAGGCCCGAGGCCGGCGCGTGGCTGATCGTGAACACGCCGGTCGAGAAGAAGGCGCGGAAATGGCCATCCGGCCATGGCAGCAGACCGCCCAGCATCGCCTGCTTCAGCTCGCCATAGGCATTGCGGCTGCCGGCGATCTTCAGCATGTCGTCCGACAAATCCAGCCCGGCAATGTCGCCGTAACCCAACGCCTTCAGCGACGGCCCCGACAGGCCGGTGCCGCAGCCGGCGTCGAGCAGCGGCCCTTCATCCGCCGGGACGTGCCGCGCCACCCAGGCGGTGATCAGGAACGGCAGCAGGTAGCCGAGCGAGGCGGTTTCGCTGTCATACGTCGCGGCCCATGCGGCGTAGGCCTCTTCAAGCGCTTCCGGCGTGTCGGCGCCATAGACGGAATCCAGCGCGGCATTGGCCTTGTCGACGATCATGAAACCTCCCAACCAGATATGTCGGGATGATCGTAACGCCGTCCTTGCCCAAAAACTATTCCTCGTGCTGGCGGCGTAGCCGCCGCTCCAGCGCCCTGAGCGCCAGCGACAGGCCGACGGTCAGGAGGAGATAGATGTAGGCTGTTATCGAATAGGTCTCGAAGAAGCGAAAGGAGCCGGCGGCATAGACCTTGCCCATCTGGGTGATGTCGGCGACGCCGAGCACCGAGACCAGTGAGGAATCCTTGACCAGGGCGACGAAATCATTGCCGA
The DNA here is from genome assembly GCF_055901595.1 of Mesorhizobium sp. WSM1386. Lineage (NCBI taxonomy): Bacteria > Pseudomonadati > Pseudomonadota > Alphaproteobacteria > Hyphomicrobiales > Phyllobacteriaceae > Mesorhizobium > Mesorhizobium sp. WSM1386. The sequence goes on along the minus strand of NZ_CM148373.1, from coordinate 1,021,592 downwards.
GTGGCGGCAGGATGGTGCGGATCGCCTGCGGGAACACGATCAGCCGGAAGCGTTGCGCGCGGCTCAGCCCGAGCGCCTTCGCCGCCTCGATCTGGCCTTTCTCGACGGCCTGGATGCCGGCTCGGAAAACCTCCGAGATGAAAGCCGAGTAGCCGATGGTCAGCGCCATGACTGCGCGCCACAAAAGCGACACGTCGCGCACCAGGAGCTCGCCGAACAGGCCGGCATTCTGCAGCGGCGCGGTCAGCGCGTTCCAGGCCGCGACGAAGGCCGGCGCGCCGGCGAAGGCGATCCAGAACAAAAGCACCAGGATCGGCACGCCGCGGATGATCTCGACGTAGAAGCGGGCGATCTGGCGTAGCCAGCGCGAGCCCGACAATCCCATCAGCGCAATGCCGAGACCAATGGCGGACGCCAGCGCGAAGGCGACCACGGTGACGAAGATGGTGACGCCGATGCCCTTGGCGACCGTGGCGAAGACCTGGGCATAGAGGTTGTTGGTGGCGATGAACAAGGCGGCCGCCAGGGCCAGGACGGCGGCAACGGCAAGCCACCAGGGGAAGTCGGGTTTGGAGGAGGACAGAGATCCCATCAGGCGATGCTGACAAGGCAGATATCGCGAAGGTCAGGCGCCAAGGCGCCCCCCTCTGTCCTGCCGGACATCTCCCCCTCAAGGGGGGAGATTGGCAGCCTCGTCGGCGGCACTCTTCTTACAACATTGCTGATTGGCGGAATCGGAAAAGACATCCGATCTCCCCCCTTGCGGGGGTTGAGGAAGTGGTCCGCGGAGCGGACGGAAAGCCAATTGCTTGGCTTTCCGAACGACGAACGTCCGGCAGGGCAGAGGGGGGCGTTCAAGCGCAAAGTCAGCGGGAAATCACTGCCCCATCTTGTAATCAAGGAACCACTTCTTGTTGAGCGCATCGAACGTGCCATCCGCCTTCAGCGCCGCGATCGCCGCGTTGACCGGCTTCACCAGGTCGGACCCCTTCGGGAAGATGAAGCCGAAATCCTCGGTGCCGAGCGGGCCGCCGATCAGCTTCAGCTTGCCCTCGGAAGCATCGACATAGCCCTTGCCGGCGGTGCCGTCGGTCAGCACCACGTCGACGTCGCCGGACTTCAACGCCTGCACCGTGGCGCCGAAGGTCTCGAACAACTTGATGCGCGGGTTCTGCTCATTGCCATCAAGCACGCTGTAGACGGCGGTGTAGAACGGCGTAGTGCCGGCCTGCGCGCCGATCAGCCCGTCCTTGAAGGCGCCGAAGGTCTTGGCGTCGGTGAAACGGCTTTCATCGCCACGCACCAGCATGAACTGCTCCGAGCGCATGTAGGGGTCGGAGAAATCGACCTTCTGCTTGCGGTCGTCCTTGATGGTGATGCCGGTCATGCCGATGTTGTACTGGTTGTCGGAAACCGCCTGGATCATCGCGTCCCAGGAGGTGTTCTGGTATTCGACCTTGAAATTGAGCCGCTTGGCGATTTCGTCCATCGCGTCATATTCCCAGCCGATCTGCTTGCCGGTCTTGGCATCGATGAACTGCAGCGGCGGATAGGCGTTCTCGGTCACCACCACTACCTTCTTGCCGCCGAGATCGGGCAGCGCCTGCGCGAAAGCGGCAACGGGTGTCAGGATCAGGGCAAGCAGGCCGGCCAGCAGCAGTTTCGATTTGGTCATGACACACTCCCGAAAATTGAAAGCGCCCGGACATCGGCCGGGCTTGCAGGAAAATTCGCGCCGACTTTAGCTTGCCGCAAGCGCCATGCAAGACGATCCGCTGCGTCAGTGCAGGCGAAAAGGGATTCCGATGCCCTCAATCGATGAATTTCGGGCCAGGAATTTCGGGATGATCCGGTTACACCGGGACAGGGATCAGCGCTTCCGCTTCCGCTTCCGCTTTCGCGTCCGCCGGCCGGTCATCCGCCATGGCGCTGCGCATGCCTGAAACGAGGCGAGTGAGTGTCGCGTGCAGGGCTTTCACTTCACCCGGCTCCAGCGGCACGGCGCAGGCCAGCCCGGCGGATACATCTTTCATGCGTGCACGCAGTGCCTCACCCTTGGCCGTCGGTTCCACCAGCACGCGTCGCTCGTCGGCGGCATCGCGCCGGCGGGTGACGAGACCGCCTGCTTCCATCCGTTTGATCAGCGGCGTCAGCGTGGCGGAATCCAGGCCCAGCGCCACGCCCAGCTCGCCAACCGTGCTTGGCGTGTGCTCCCACAGCGCCAGCATCACCAGATATTGCGGATAGGTGAGACCGAGCGGCTCGAGCAGCGGCCGATAGACCTTGGTCATCAGCCCACTCGCCGAATAGAGCGCGAAGCAGAGCTGCTGGTCGAGCCGTGGAACGGGAAACGTCCCGACTGCCTCCGCCGGGACGTCGCTCGCGCTCTTTGTGGTCTTTCCCGTCATGCCGCCCTTACCGAAAGCGCTACGTCGATGTTGCCCCTGATGGCATTCGAATAGGGGCAAACATTATGCGCCTCCGATACAAGCGCTTCCGCCGCCGCCTGATCAAGGCCTTTCGTCTCCACCGCGAGCGCGACGCCGAGCTTGAAGCCTTCGCCATTGGGAAGAAGGCTGACGGTAGAGGTTATCGCGGCATCCTCGAGCGGCAGCTTCTGCTTGCGCGCAATGAAGCGGACGGCGCTTTCGAAGCAGGCGGCGTAGCCGACGGCGAAAAGCTGTTCGGGATTGGTGGCGCCTCCGGGCCCGCCGAGCTCCTTGGGCATTGCCAGATCGACCTTGAGCAGGCCGTCGCTGGTCTCGCCATGGCCGGCGCGGCCGCCGGTGACGTGAGCCTGTGTCGTATAGAGTGCCATATCAAATCTCCAATTATCTTGTGCACGATTGTTTAGTACACAAGGCAATATGCCGTCAACGCCCCGCATCCGATTTCCGGGGCCGAAAGCGTTCACGGTCTGGTGAAACGAAAAAAGGCGGCCGAAGCCGCCTTTTCGAATGTACTTTCCGAAACCCTTATTCGGCGGGGGTCGCTTCCGCGGCGGCCTTGGCTGCTGCTTCGGCCTCGGCGGCTGCCTTCTTCTCGGCGGCTTCCTTGGCGGCCGTCTCGGCGGCCAGCGCCTGGGCAGCGGCGACCTTTTCGGCCTCGATGCGGGCCTTCTCGGCGTTCAGCGCATCGCGCTCCTCATCGTTGAGCTTGCGGGCGCGCACGCCGGTGTTTTCCGAAATACGGGCCGACTTGCCGCGACGGTCGCGCAGGTAATAGAGCTTGGCGCGACGCACCTTGCCGCGACGCACGATCTCGACGCCTTCGACCATCGGCGAGTAGACCGGGAATACGCGCTCGACGCCTTCGCCGTAGGAGATCTTGCGGACGGTGAAATTTTCCTGGAAGCCGGAACCCGCGCGGGCGATGACGACGCCCTCATAGGCCTGGACGCGGGTGCGGGTACCTTCGGTCACGCGGACCTGGACGCGCACGGTGTCGCCGGGCTGGAATTCGGGAAGCTTGCGCTTGGCTTCGATCTTGGCGGCCTGTTCGGCCTCGAGCTGACGGATGAGATCCATCTCAATAATCCACTTCTTGTTCTTCCGACAGTCAGAGCGTCCGACACTCGCCTTGCAGTTCCAATGACCGCTCGGCTATGTCCTTTGTCGAGAAGACATCCATCTTCAGACATCGGACAGGGGCGACTACACCGTCATTGTTGACGGGCCCGGCAGATTTTTCTTGCCGGTACGGGCGGGCACATACAGCTATTTCAGCACTTTGTCACGCCCGCGCCAGAGACTTTTTTGCCGGCATGGCCCCATTGTAATACCGGCCGTGCCGGGTTGCGCTGGTCACCGGGGCTTTCTAAGCCTGACATAACACAGTTTTCCACGGCGGCATTCCATGTCTGTTCTCGACGCCACCCTGCTTTTCCTGGCGGGCTTCCTGTCAGGCGCCGCCAACGCGGTCGCCGGCGGCGGCACCTTCATCACCTTCGGCGCCATGACATTGGTCGGCGTGCCGCCGATCGTCGCCAACGCGACCTCCTCGGTCACGCAATTTCCGGGCTACATCACTTCGACGCTCGCCTATTGGACCGACATCAAGCATTTCTGGCGCGGCGCCCTGCTGCTGTGCCTGATCTCGGCGGCCGGCGCACTGGCCGGGGCCTTCATCCTCCTGGCGCTGTCCAACCCGTCCTTCCGCGCCATGGTGCCGTGGCTGCTGCTGGCGGCGACGGCGCTTTTCGCCGCCGGACCCTGGCTGAAGCCGGCGCCGAAACCAGGGCATGAGGCGTCCGTGGGGTCACTTGCCGGTTCGCTGGCGCAGTTCGCCACCGCCATTTATGGCGGCTTCTTCGGCGCCGGCATGGGCGTCATGATGCTGGCGACGCTCGGCCTGACCCAGGCCGGCGACTACCACCGGCTGAACGCGCTGAAGAACATGCTGGCCGTGGTCATCGCCGCGGTCGCCATCATCGTCTTCGTCTCGGGTGGCGTCGTCGCCTGGCCGCAGGCGATCGTCATGATCCCCGGTGGTGCGCTCGGCGGCTATGCCGGCGTCTGGATCGCCAAGCGCGTGCCGCAGAACGTGGTGCGCGGCTTCGTCATCGCCGTCGGCCTGTTCCTCGCCTTCTACTATTTCAGCAAAGGCTGATCGCCGAGCAGATCCGGCCGGCGCTCTTTCGTCAGTTTCTCGGACTCCGCCCGCCGCCAGGCGGCGATCTTCTTGTGATTGCCCGAAATCAGCACTTCGGGGATCTCTCGCCCCTCGAATTCCTGGGGCCGCGTGTAATGCGGGTGTTCGAGCAGGCCGTTCTCAAAACTCTCTTCTTCGCCCGACACCGCATTGCCCATGACCCCGGGCAACAGCCGCACCACCGCGTCGAGCAGCACCAACGCCGCCGGCTCGCCGCCTGAGAGGATGAAATCGCCGATCGAGACTTCCTCCAGTTCCCGCGCGTCGATCACCCGCTGGTCGACGCCCTCGAAGCGGCCGCACAGGATGACCGCACCTGGCCCGGCGGCGAGTTCGCGCACGCGCGCCTGCGTCAGCGGTTTGCCGCGTGGGCTCATCAGCAGTCGTGGCCGCAAATCGCCTTCAGGAGAGGCGTGGTCGATCGCTTTGGCCAGGACATCGGCGCGCATGACCATGCCGGCGCCACCGCCGGCCGGCGTGTCGTCGACGGTGCGGTGCCTGTCGGTGGCGAAGTCGCGGATCTGGATCGCTTCCAGCGACCAGGTGCCAGCCTCGAGCGCCCGCCCGGCCAGCGACAGGCCGAGCGCGCCCGGAAACATCTCGGGATAGAGCGTCAGTACCGAAGCCTTGAACGTCACCGGTTGCCCCCGGCATCGCGCGGCCCGCGCGGCCTGCCCTTCGGGTCGAAATCCTCCTCGCGCGGCGCTTCGCCATCCTCATCCTCGACAAGCCCGGCCGCGGCCGGGTCGATGCGGACAAAACCCTCGGCGATCGACACCTGCGGCACGGCGGCCTGCGTGAACGGGATCAGCACGCCCTTGCGCCCGCCCAGCGTCACATCGAGAATGTCGCCGCCGCCGAAATTGTGCACCGCGACCACCTTGCCGAGCGCGGCACCCGTATCGTCGCGGACCTCCAGCCCGATCAGGTCAGCATGGTAGAATTCGTCCTCCTCGCCGTCGTCGGGCAGCATCGAGCGGTCGACGAACAGTTCGGTGCCCGCAAGCGCCTCGGCGGCGTTGCGGTCGGTGACACCCTTGAAACGCACCACGACGACCGTGTTGGCGGGCCTGATGTCGATGATCTGGAAGGCGCGGCCATCCCTGGCATAGAGCGGCCCATAGTCGGCCAGCGCCATCGGCTCGCCGGTGAAGGTCTTCACCCTGAGCTCGCCCTTGATGCCATGGGCGGCGCCGATCACGGCCATCTGGACGGGGTTCTGGGGCTTGCTCATGGCGCTTTTACCTTCGTCATCCACGGGCGGAGCAGGCGCGAAGCGACTGCGCAGACCCGAGGATCCATTCCGTTACGGTGACCAGTACGCAAGGCGGTTCAGGAGCCAATCACCATGGTTTGGATTTGCCACCGATCGACTGTCTCCTAGCCCCACAGGGCTGCGATTTCAATGACAGCCTCTTCACCGCTTACTAACCCGGGTGCCCGAAAATGGCAGCGAACCGGAACGACACCATGCAGGAATTCCTCATCCCGGCAAAACCCGATCTGCAGGCGGCGCGCGAAAGCTGGCTGAAGATGCTGGCACGAGAACGTCGACTGTCACCCGAGACGGTGGAAGCCTATGAGCGCGACACCCGCCAATTCCTGCATTTCCTCACCGGCCATTGCGGCGGCTCGCCCGGCATTTCCGACATCGCCAATCTGCGCCCGGCCGACCTGCGCGGCTTTCTCGCTGCCCGCCGCAACGCCGGTGCCGGCGCCCGCACGCTTGGCCGGGGTCTCGCCGGCATCCGCTCGCTGCTGCGCTTCCTCGAACGGGGTGGCCTCGCCAATGCCGCCGGGGCAGCAGCCTTGCGTGCGCCGCGCCAGCCCAAATCCCTGCCCAAGCCGCTGACGGCAAGCGATGCCAAACATGTGGTGTCGGTGGAAGGCCAACTGGCCGAAGAACCCTGGATCGCCGCCCGCAACGCCGCCGTGCTGACGCTGCTCTATGGCTCCGGCCTGCGCATTTCGGAAGCGCTTGGCCTCGCCGGCGCCGATCTGGCGTCGGAAGCCGACACCGTGCTGCGCGTCACCGGCAAGGGCGGCAAGACACGGCTGGTGCCGGTGCTGCCGGTGGCGCTCAGGGCAATCGCCGAATACCGCCGGCTCTGCCCCCATCATCTCGACCCGAAGGGGCTGTTGTTTCGCGGTGCGCGCGGCGGCCCGCTCAACCCGGCCATCATCCAGCGCGACATGGCCAAGTTGCGCTCGGCGCTCAACCTGCCGGACACCGCGACGCCGCACGCGCTGCGCCATTCCTTCGCCACGCATCTGCTCGGCCGCGGCGGCGACTTGCGCACCATCCAGGAACTGCTCGGCCACGCCAGCCTGTCGACGACGCAGATATACACCGGCGTCGACACGACGAGGCTGCTGGAGATCTACGAATCCGCCCATCCCAGGGCGTGAACCCTTCAATTTTGCAGTGCCGGTTAACCGTTTTGCCGCTATTTGCGCTTACGACTGACCATGATCCCGAAAAGTGGCACCCGGTTTTCGGACAAGATCATGGATCAAGCAGAAGACAGTGTCATGAAACGCGTCATTGCCATCGCCGACCGCGCAGCGCACGTCTCGCTGAAACTGCTCGTCGCGCTCAACATCCTGTTTTTCCTGTCGTTCCTCGCCGTCCTGTTGTTCGCGGCCGGCGGGGCGCATGCCGAGATCCCGACCTGCACCGGCGTCGACATGGTGTCGGCCCTGCAGAAGACCGACCCGGCCGCCTACCAGAAGATCGAGGCCGAAGCCGCAGCCACGCCAAACGGCAAGGGCCTGCTGTGGAAGCTCGAAAAGCCGGGCGAACAGCCATCCTTCCTGTTCGGCACCATGCACATGACCGATCCACGCGTCACCACGCTGCCGCCGGCCGCGCAGAAGGCTTTTGACGCCGCCGGCACCATCATCATCGAAACCACCGACGTGCTCGACAAGCAGAAGATGATGACGGCGATGCTGAAGGAGCCGGACCTGATGATGTTCACGGACTCCACGACGCTGTCGTCCCTGCTGAAGCCGGACGAAGCGGCCGCCATGAACGCCGCGCTCGACGCACGCGGCATCCCGCCGGCCACCGTCGCCAAGATGAAGCCGTGGATGCTGTCGGCCATGATGGCGCTTCCGGCTTGCGAACTCGCCCGCCAGTCCGGCGGGGCACCGGTGCTCGACGTCAAGCTGGCCGAAGGCGCCAAGGCTGCCGGCAAGCCGGTGGAGGGACTGGAAACGGCCGAGAGCCAATTGCGCGCCATGGCATCCTTGCCGCTCGCCTTTCACATGAAAGGCCTGGTCGACACGCTGAAGCTGGGCGACAAGGTCAATGACATCAACGAAACCATGATCGTGCTCTATCAGCGTGGCGACACCGGCATGTTCTGGCCGCTGTTCCGCGCCGCCATGCCTGAGGAGCAGAACGACGCCTCAGGCTATGCCGCCTTCGAGGAAACCATGATCACCAGCCGCAACAAGGTGATGGTCGACCACGCCGGCCCGATCCTCGCCAAGGGCAATGCCTTCATGGCGGTCGGCGCCCTGCATCTCCCCGGTCCGCAGGGACTGGTCGAGGATTTCCGCAAAGCTGGCTATACCGTCACTGCCGTGGGGCTTTAAGCCCTATTTGATCAAGACCTGAGCCAGCATCGCCGGAACGATGATGCGGTGGAACGGCATGATGATGGCGAGATACGTCCGCCCAAACAGATTGTGCGTCTTCACGATCGTCGACGCCGCCACCTCCTGCCGGCCAGCGCCGAGGTCGTTCACCTCCACCAGGATGCGGAAATCGAGATGCCGGTCGTCCAGGCCAAGGACGACCTTGCCATGTGCCTGGCTGATGAGCGGAAATATGCCGATCCTGGTTTCCGGCGGTGCGTCGGGTGCTGCCCCCGTTTTCAGCCCAAATGGCCTGACGGCGAGGTTGCGTAGCCGCGTAAGCCGGTCGACCCATCGCGGTGTCCGCCCCAGGACGCGTTCGGCCGCGCCAATGGCGGTCAGGGCAAGACCATCGGCTGTCAGCACGTATCGGTCGGCGAACTGAGCGCCGGCAAGAGCGCGTTCGGGATCGGGAACAGTCTGTGCAGTGATCGTCATACCGGCAATCCCCAACAACCAACGATAGCATCCGTTGGCTTGGCTCGCTGCGTGGCGAAACGCCGCCGTCCGGCGAGGCACCAGTGCTCGAAATAAAGCTGGCGGGAGGCGCCACCTTCCAGTCCTGAGCGACTGGTCGAGGATTTCCGCAAAGCCGGCTATACTGTCACCGCTGTCAATTGAGTCGGACGGCAGCGGAGGGTCACAGGCGCCGCGTTTCCGGCGGTTTCCTCCGTTAGCGTGAAACCCATTCAACGGTTGCGCGTTGATGGCTGTTGATTGATCATTTTCATCCACGGAGGACACTTTTATGGCGAATCCATCAAACGACACTCCCAGGCCGAGTGGCGGCGGCGGTGGCAGTCCCTGGCTGATTGCGCTGGTCGTGGTTATCCTGGCGATTGTCGCTTATTATGTTTTCGGAAGAAGTGGCGAACACCCGGCACCCGCCGAACCGCCAGCGGCCAGCACACCGGCCCCGGCGCCCGCGCCGGCTGAACCGATGAAGCCAGCCGAACCAGCGCCTGCGCCCGCTCCGGCCCCAGCGCCAGCGCCAGCCCCGGCGCCTGCTCCGGCTCCGGCGCCCGCCCCTGCGCCAGCACCGGCTCAGTAATCGGCTCGAAATCGAATACAAACGGCCCGCCGAAAGGCGGGCCGTTTTGTTTTGGCGGTAGCGGCCGAAAGACCTTTAAATATGGATCGGCTTGAAGAACGTCGCCAGCGCCGCTTCCTTCACCGCTTCCGACATCGTCGGATGCGCGTGGCAGGTGCGGGCGAGGTCTTCCGACGAGCCGCCGAACTCCATAAGCACCGCTGCCTCGTGGATCATCTCACCGGCGCCGAAGCCGACAATGTGGACGCCGAGCACGCGATCGCTGGTCTTGTCGGCAAGGATCTTCACGAAACCGTCGGTGTGCAGCATGGCGCGTGCCCGGCCGTTGGCGGTGAACGGGAATTTGCCGGCCTTGTAGTCGATGCCGGCCTTCTTCAGCTCCTCCTCGGTCTTGCCGACCGAGGCGATTTCCGGGCTGGTGTAGACGACGCTCGGAATGACGTCATAGTTCACATGGCCGGCCTGCCCGGCAATGGTTTCGGCCACCGCCACGCCCTCGTCCTCGGCCTTGTGCGCCAGCATCGGCCCGGCGATGACGTCGCCGATGGCGTAGATGCCGGGCACGTTGGTCCGCAAATGAACGTCGGTCTTGACCCGGCCGCGCTCGTCGACCTCGACACCCGCTTCCTTCAGACCGAGCGTGTCGGAATAGGCGCGGCGGCCGGTGGCGATCAGCACCACGTCGGCATCGATCGTCTCGGCATTGCCGCCCTTGACCGGCTCGAAGGTGACGCTGACGCCCTTCTTTGCCTTGGCGACGCCGGTGACCTTGGCGCCGAGCTTGAACTCGAAACCTTGCTTGGAGAGCAGGCGCTGGAACTGCTTGGAGACCTCGCCGTCCATGCCGCCGAGGATGGTGTCGAGGAACTCGACCACGGTGACCTTGGCGCCGAGCCGCGCCCAGACCGAGCCGAGCTCGAGCCCGATGACGCCGCCGCCGACCACCACCAGATGGTCGGGAACCTTCGCCAGCGACAGCGCGCCGGTCGACGACACGATGATCTTCTCGTCGAAATCGACCTTGACGCCGGGAATGCCGGCGACGTCCGAACCGGTGGCGATGACGATGTTCGCCGTCTCGATCTCCTCGACCTTGCCGTTCTCGCCGGTTACCGAGACCTTGCCGGCCGCGACCACCTTGCCGGTGCCGCGGAAACTATCGATCTTGTTCTTCTTGAACAGGAAGGCGACGCCGTTGACGTTGGACGTCACCGTCGTGTCCTTGTGCGCCATCATCTTCTTCAGGTTGAGCTTCGGCGCCGGTATCTCGACGCCCAGCGTATCGAAGGAATGGCCGGCCTCGGCGAACATCTCGGAGGCATGGAGCAGCGCCTTGGACGGGATGCAGCCGATATTGAGGCAGGTGCCGCCGAAGGTCGCGTTCTTCTCGACCACCGCGACCTTCAGCCCAAGCTGCGCCGCCTTGATGGCGCAGACATAGCCGCCCGGTCCCGATCCGATGATTACGACGTCATAAGCCATGTTAATTTCCCTTTGCTTGGCGCTCAACGGCCGCCGCTGACATTCAGGATCGCGCCCGTCGTATAGGACGCGGCGTCGGACAAGAGATAGAGAACGGCATACGCGACTTCATCCGCCGTGCCGGCCCGTTTCATCGGCAGCATGTCGCGGAACCGCTCGACCCGGTCCGGCTGGCCGCCCGAGGCGTGGATCTCGGTGTCGATGATGCCTGGCCGTATCGCATTGACGCGCACGCCTTCGGTCGCGACTTCGCGCGCCAGCCCAAGCGTAAAAGTGTCGATCGCGGCCTTGGAGGCGGCGTAATCAACGTATTCGCCCGGCGAACCGTGTATCGACGCCGCCGACGAAATGTTGACGATGGCGCCGCCCTGGCCGCCATGCTTGCTCGACATGCGCCTGACCGCTTCGCGCGCGCACAGGACCGAGCCGATGACATTGATGCGCATCATGCGCTCCAGCCGCGCCAGGCTCATATCGTCGACACGCGCCTTGACGTCGACGACACCGGCATTGTTGACGAGTGCGTCCAGCCGGCCATAGGCGCGATCGACGGCTTTGAACATGGCGACGATGTCGACCTCAACGCCGACATCGCCCTTGACCGCTATCGCTTCGCCGCCCGCCGCCTCTATTTCGGCGACCAGCGCCTTGGCGGCGGCCTCATTCGAGGCATAGTTGACCCCGACGCGGTAGCCCGCTTTCGCCGCAAGCCGGCAGGTGGCCGCGCCGATGCCGCGGCTGCCGCCGGTGACCAGAAGCACTTTCTTGGCCGCGCTCATTCCTGGCAACCTTTCAGCAGAAACACATCCCACGGCAGTTTCGAGAAACCATTGGCGCCGAAGGCCGACGACATCTGCAGCGACGGACCGAGATCGGGGAAGATCAGACTCCGCGGCGCATCCGTGCCTTCCGCCGCCAACAGCGCAATGTTGCCCTTGTCGTCGGCGCTGTAGACCACGCCCTGCCACACCGTACAGGCGGCAAGCTCGTCACCGGTGACGTCGCCGGTCGGACATTTGTACATCAGCGATCCATGCGGCCGCGAAACACCTGAGGTCCACATGACGATGCCGTCGAGCACGACGCCCTTGTCGAGCACCATCCTGAAGGAGTTGGTGACGGTGACCGCATCCGTCGTCGGCCGGAAATCTATGCCGGCATCGCTCTCTGCATCGCCATAGACAGCGAGCGCCAGCGGGCAGGCGGCGTGGGCGGCAGCCGGGATCATTGCCATGCTGACCGCTTTCGATGCGGTCGACAGGCTTTCGGACAAGAGAGAACGGATCGTCACTGCTATCCACCTTGAACAGCTTGATCGAGGATGAAAACGGTCGAAAGAAAATAGTCTATCTCGAATGCAACGTTTTCATTTCTGTCGACCGGAATCGCATTCGCCTCGTATTTGAGGGTCAAGATGCGAGAACTCTCCGCCAGCTCAATATAAACGTCGCGCTCGCGACCGCCGCCGATTGCCCATTTGAGTTCGCTTTCGTTGAGGAACTGCAACGCCTTGGGCAAGGTACAAATGGCTATCGGTTTGACGCCTGAAAAAGTCACGGGATGCCGACCAACATCGACATCCAGATGACCATGCCAAGTCGCCATCATTCCACCCGGTTGCAATCTTCCAAAGACGGGTTCGATGCTGATTGACCGCAAGCGAAAATCGGGGCTGAAGAAGAATTCGCAATTCGTGCCGTATATGCACCAAGCGGATTCAGTGTCCCCGTGGCGAAAATGATTGTCAGCTCGCACATCCTCCGCGTCGATCAGTTCTCGAACCGTCTCACGGCTGGTTTTGCCGAGTTCGAGAGGACCCGCACGGCCTGTCGTCAGAAGCTCGAACAGATCGATCGGCTGGGCGGGCTCGGCCATCCCGGATCACTCAGAGATCGAGCACCAGCCGTTCCGGATCCTCCAGGCTGTCCTTGACGCGAACCAGGAAGGTCACGGCTTCCTTGCCGTCGACGATGCGGTGATCGTAGCTCAGCGCCAGATACATCATCGGCCGGATCACGATCTGGCCGCCGACCACGACGGGTCGGTCCTGGATCTTGTGCATGCCGAGAATGCCGGACTGCGGCGCATTGAGGATCGGCGTCGACATCAGCGAGCCGTAGACCCCGCCATTGGAGATCGTGAACGTGCCGCCCTGCATGTCGGCGACCGACAGCTTGCCGTCACGCGCGGCAATGCCCAGCCGGCCGATATCCTTCTCGATCTCGGCGATCGACATCTGGTCGGCATCGCGCACCACCGGCACGACGAGGCCCTTTTCGGTGCCGACGGCGACGCCGATATGGGCATAGTTCTTGAAGATGATGTCGGTGCCGTCGATCTCGGCATTGACCGAGGGGATTTCCTTCAAGGCGTGGGTGACCGCCTTGGTGAAGAAGCCCATGAAGCCGAGCTTCACGCCGTGCTTCTTCTCGAACACGTCCTTGTACTTGGTCCTCAGCGCCATCACCGCCGACATGTCGACCTCGTTGAAGGTGGTCAGCATGGCGGCGGTCGACTGTGCTTCCTTGAGCCGGCGCGCGATGGTCTGGCGCAATTTGGTCATGCGCACGCGCTCTTCGCGCGAGGCGTCGTCGCCGGAGGATGGCGCACGTACGGCAACCGGTGCCGGTGCCGCCTTCGGCGTCTCGGCCGGCTGCGACGGCGCACCCTTGGAGATGGCGTCGAGCACGTCGCCCTTCAGCACCTGGCCGCGCTTGCCCGAGCCGGAAAGCTGGTCGACCGACAGATTGTTCTCGGCGATCAGTTTGGCGGCGGCTGGCGCCGGCGGCATGGTGCGCGGCTCGACGGGGCCGGCATCGCCGGCAACCTTTGCGGTTTCGGCCGCGGCCTGCTTGGTGGTCCGCGCCGCGTCGGGGCTCGAGGCCTGTGCCACGGCCTGCGGCTTGGTGGCCGGGGCAGCGGCGCCACCGGCCGCGATCGAGCCCAGCAGCGCGCCGACGCCGACCGTCTCGCCTTCCTTGGCGGTGATCTCACCCAGCGTGCCTGCGGCGGCGGCCGGAACCTCCACCGTCACCTTGTCGGTTTCGAGCTCGACCAGAGGCTCGTCGACGGCAATGGCATCGCCGACCTTCTTGAACCATTTGCCGATGGTCGCCTCGGTGACGGATTCGCCGAGAGTGGGAACGCGGATTTCGGTAGCCATTGTGCCTGTCCGTTCTTTCGGTTCTGTTGTTCGCCCAGATCTTCTCTATTCGCCCAGATCTTCTCTATTCACCGAGCGCGTCTTCGAGCAACGCGGCGAGCTGGGCAAGGTGCTTGGACATCAGCCCGGTCGCCGGCGACGCGGACGCCGGCCGGCCGGTGTAGCGCACCCGCTGATGCTTGGCGTCGATATGTGCCAGCACCCATTCCAGATAGGGGTCGATGAACGACCAGGCGCCCATGTTCTTGGGCTCCTCCTGGCACCACACCATCTCGGCGTTGCGGAAACGCGACAATTCGGTGATCAGCGCCTTGGCCGGGAATGGATAGAGCTGTTCGACGCGCAGCAGATAGATGTCGTTGATGCCGCGCTTCTCGCGCTCCTCGTAGAGATCGTAGTAAACCTTGCCCGTGCACAGCACGACGCGGCGGATCTTGGAATCCTTGGTGAGCTTGATCGGCTGGTTGGGCAAGAGCTGGGCGTCGTCCCACAGCAGCCGGTGGAACGAGCTTTCGCCCGAGATTTCCGGCAGCGTCGACACCGCCCGCTTGTGGCGCAGCAGCGACTTCGGCGTCATCAGGATCAGCGGCTTGCGGAAATCCCGCTTCAGCTGCCGGCGCAGGATGTGGAAATAGTTGGCCGGCGTCGTGCAGTTGGCCACTTGCATGTTGTCTTCGGCGCAAAGCTGCAGGAAGCGTTCCAGGCGGGCCGAGGAGTGCTCCGGGCCCTGGCCTTCATAGCCGTGCGGCAACAGGCAGACGAGGCCCGACATTCTGAGCCACTTGCGCTCGCCGGAGGAGATGAACTGGTCGAACACCACCTGGGCGCCGTTGGCGAAGTCGCCGAACTGCGCTTCCCACAGCGTCAGCGCCTTCGGCTCGGCCAGGCTGTAGCCATATTCGAAGCCGAGCACCGCCTCTTCCGACAGCATCGAGTTGATGACTTCGTAGCCCGCCTGCGCCGCCGACAGATTGTTGAGCGGGATGTAGCGGGTCTCGTCGCGCTGGTCGTAGAGCACCGAATGGCGCTGCGAGAAGGTGCCGCGTTCGGAATCCTGCCCCGAGAGGCGGATCGGGTTGCCATCGAGCAGGATGGCGCCGAAGGCGAGCGCCTCGGCTGTCGACCAGTCGATGCCTTCGCCCGATTCGATCGCCTCGCGACGGTTCTCGAGGAAGCGGATGATCGTCTTGTGCGCCTCGAAGCCCTTCGGCACCTCGGTCAGCTTCTTGCCGATCTCCTTCAGCGTCTTGACCGGCACGGCGGTCTTGCCGCGCCTTTGTTCGTCCTGGTTGTCGGCCGTGCGCAGGCCCGACCAGGCGCCGTCGAGCCAGTCGGCCTTGTTGGGCTTGTAGTGCTGGCCGACTTCCCATTCGGATTCCAGGTGCGCGCGCCAGTCGGCCTTCATCTGGTCGAGTTCGGCCTGGCTGATATGGCCCTCGGCGATCAGCCGTTCGCCATAGATCTGCACCGTCGTCTTATGGGTGCGGATGTTGCGGTACATGATCGGCTGGGTGAAAGCCGGTTCGTCGCCCTCATTGTGGCCGAAGCGGCGGTAGCAGAACATGTCGACCACAACGGGCTTGTGGAATTTCATGCGGAATTCGATCGCCACCTTGGTGGCATGCACCACGGCTTCCGGATCGTCGCCATTGACGTGGAAGATCGGCGCCTCGATCATCTTGGCGACGTCGGACGGATAGGGCGACGAGCGCGAGAAGCGCGGATTGGTGGTGAAGCCGATCTGGTTGTTGATGATGAAATGCAGCGTGCCGGCGACGCGGTGGCCGCGCAGGCCCGACAGGCCGAGGATTTCGGCGATCACGCCCTGGCCGGCGAAGGCGGCGTCGCCATGCAGCAGCAGCGGCAGCACCTTGGCGCGCTCCTCCAGCGGCACGATCTCCTCGCGGCCGCGACCGAACAGAGAGTCCTGCTTGGCGCGCGCCTTGCCCATCACCACCGGGTCGACGATCTCCAGATGCGAGGGGTTGGCGGTCAGCGACAGATGCACCTTGTTGCCGTCGAACTCGCGGTCCGACGAGGCGCCGAGATGGTACTTCACGTCGCCCGAGCCTTCGACCTCGTCGGGCGCGGCCGAGCCGCCCTTGAATTCGTGGAAGATGGCGCGGTGCGGCTTGGCCATCACCTGGCTGAGCACGTTCAGCCGGCCGCGATGCGCCATGCCGAGCACGATCTCCTTCATGCCGAGCTGGCCACCTCGCTTGACGATCTGTTCAAGCGCCGGAATCAACGCTTCACTGCCATCGAGGCCGAAGCGCTTGGTGCCCTTGTACTTGACGTCGATGAACTGCTCGAAGCCTTCCGCCTCGACAAGCTTCGAAAGGATCGCCTTCTTGCCGGTGGCGGTGAAGGAGATTTCCTTGTCGGCGCCTTCGATACGCGCCTGGATCCAGGCCTTTTCCTCGGGATCGGAGATGTGCATGAACTCGACGCCGAGCGTCGAGCAATAGGTGCGGGTCAGGATCTCCAGCATCTGCCGGATAGAGCCGAATTCGAGGCCGAGCACGTTGTCGAGGAAGATCGGCCGGTCGTAGTCGGCTTCGGTGAAGCCGTAATTCTCGGGCGACAATTCATTGTAGTCCTCGAGCGGCTTGGCGATACCGAGCGGGTCGAGATTGGCGTGCAGATGGCCGCGCATGCGGTAGGCGCGGATCATCATGATGGCGCGCACCGAATCGCGCGTCGCCTGGTGCACATCGGCGTCGGACAGGACCACGCCGTTGGTGACCGCCTTGTCCTTGACCTTCTTTTCGATCGTCTTCTCGACGATGCCCCAATTGCCGTCGAGCGCCGAAACCAGTTCGCCATTGGCCTGCAGCGGCCAGGAGGGCTTTGCCCAGGAAGCGCCCTTGGCGTTCCTGCGCACATCGCCGGCATCGTCTTTCAGCCCGGCGAAGAACTCCTGCCACTCGGGATCGACCGAGGCGGGATCATCCTCATAGGCGGCGTACAGCGCGTCGATATAGTCCGCGTTGCCGCCATAGAGGAAAGAGGTGAGCGAAAACTGGTCGTTGGCCTGATCTTGTCGTGCCATTTTTTGTCTGCGGAGCCCGGCTCCGTCTCCTGTTTTTGGAGGGGAGTAGGGCAGTAGGGGAGTAAGGCAGGAGGGAAAGCAGCCGCGCTCGTCCCGTTCTTCCTATTCCCCTACTGCCATACTCCCTTACTGCCTTAACCCTTGATCGCCTCGACCAGCGTCGTGCCCAGCCGTGCCGGCGACGGCGATACCTTGATGCCGGCCGATTCCATCGCCGCGATCTTGTCTTCCGCGCCGCCCTTGCCGCCGGAGATGACCGCGCCCGCGTGGCCCATGGTGCGGCCGGCCGGCGCCGTGCGCCCGGCGATGAAGCCGGCCATCGGCTTCTTGCGGCCACGCTTGGCTTCGTCCTTGAGGAACTGCGCGGCGTCTTCCTCGGCCGAACCGCCGATCTCGCCGATCATGATGATCGACTTGGTCTCGTCGTCGGCGAGGAACATCTCGAGCACGTCGATGAATTCGGTGCCCTTGACGGGGTCGCCGCCAATGCCGACGGCGGTGGTCTGGCCGAGGCCGACATTGGTGGTCTGGAACACTGCCTCATAGGTAAGTGTTCCCGAGCGCGAAACAACGCCGACCGAGCCCTTGCGGAAGATGTTGCCGGGCATGATGCCGATCTTGCATTCGTTGGGGGTGAGCACGCCCGGGCAGTTCGGCCCGATCAGCCGCGAGGCCGAGCGGTCGAGCCGCGCCTTGACCTTGATCATGTCCATCACCGGAATGCCTTCGGTGATGCAGATGATCAGCGGGATCTCGGCCTCGATCGCTTCCAGGATGGCTTCGGCGGCACCCGCCGGCGGCACGTAGACGACGGACGCGTTGGCGCCGGTCTTTGCCTTGCCTTCGGCGACGGTGGCGAAGATCGGCAGGTTCTCGCCCTTCGACCCGGTCCAGGTCTCGCCGCCCTTCTTGGGATGGATGCCGCCCACCATCTTGGTGCCATGATAGGCCAGCGCCTGTTCGGTGTGGAACGTGCCGGTCTTGCCGGTCAGGCCCTGCACCAGCACCTTGGTGTTCTTGTCGACGAGAATGGACATGGGTGATGCGCCTCTGAATTCAGCGATTACAAGAAAGGATTGACGGCTCGGACCGAGCCATAAACCTGGTTGTGATTGAGGTCTTCGGTGTAGAAAATCGGCGCGCCGAGCCGCTTCGCGGCTGCGAGCAGCGCTGCGTCGTAGTATTTAAGCTGATAGCGGCGCGCGACACGAAGTCCTGCGATGACATAGGCCTGGTCGACCGGGACAAACGGCAACGTGCCGAGGAACACCAGCCACTGATCGACCACTGCGTCGGCAGAGACTGACTTGCGTCTTGCAACGTTTGCGAACTCGGCCAAGGTCTGGCCAGAGACGCCGAAGACAGTCTCCAGCACAAGCCTTTGCGCGATATCGTGTCGGCGAGGATCACTTGTCCTCTCCGAAGCCGCGTACAGCAGGACGTTCGAGTCGAGAAAGCATTCTATCTTCTCGTTCGGCATAGATCTCGTCCCGATTCCATTTGTACGCCGGGCCCAGGTCGAGCGGAGTTTCGGCCATCAGCCTACGCATACCTTCCCGCGCCCAAGCAATCCGGTCTTCCTGCTCGACTTCATGCGCAAGCAGTGAACGAATAAGGGCGTTGAGCGTCGTCTTGCGGCGTTCGGCTAGGCCTCGCGCCTTTTCCAGCAGAGCCTCGTCCATGGCCAGGGTGACGTTCTTCATCGTTCATCTCCACATAAATACACAGCCATTATATGTGTGATTATGTGTAATTCTTCAACCGCCTTACCCACGAGCTCGATCATTCAGCCTTCCCCTATCACGGAAGGCGGGACGCGCCGGTAGAGGCCGCTCACCATGTCTTGCCAGCCGTCGCTGCCGACAGGCTGGAATTGCAGCCGCATGCGATAGCTGTCGCTGCCATCGAAATCGTAGCTCACGCGTGCGGCCCCGCGCGGTGACGAGCGCAGCAGCGTCAGCCTACTGCCGTCCCACGTGCCCGTGGCCGGCGATGCTGGCACAAAACCCATCGAATCGAACTGGTGCATGGTCACCGCGCCGCTTTGCTGGTCGAAGCCGAACACATTGTGCGCGCCGAACGAAACCGTGCCGTCGCGGCGCTGGCGATAGCGTTGCACCACGAACAGGCCGCCGAACTGTGCCTCCGCCAGCACTTCGGAAGTTGCCGTGCCGGCATCGGTCCATTGCGTGCCCGACACCTCTTCCTCGCCGCGCCACGCGCCGACCAGCGCCTGCAGGCGCTGGTGATCGGCCGAGAGCGAGGAGAAGGGGGACGCGTTCATGGCTCAGAGCCGCTTCAGGTCGGTGACGGTAAGATCGCTCTTGGCATTGCCGGTGTTGAGCGTCGTCGCCGGCTCGAACATCAGCACCACTGGCTCGGCGGTCAGCGCGCGCGGCCGGTGCTCGACGCCACGCGGCACGACGATGAAATCGCCCTCGCCAAGCTCGACCGGACCATCGCGGAAATCGATGGCGATACGGCCGCGCAGCACCAGGAAGGCTTCGTCCTCATGGTCATGCGCGTGCCAGTCGAAGGCCCCACCGAACTTGGCGACCTTAGCCTGGCTGTCATTGACGTCGCCGGCGATATGCGGATCGAAGACCCTGGTGATCTTCTGATCCGCCGCCTCGACCAAGTTTATCTTGCGCGGAGGCACCGGCTCAGCCCTTCACCGCCGCCACGATCTTCTTGGCCGCGTCGTCGAGATCGTCCGCCGACACCACGTTCAAGCCGCTGTCGTTGATGATCTTCTTGCCGAGCTCGGCATTGGTGCCTTCCAGACGCACCACCAGCGGCACCTTCAGGCCGACTTCCTTGACCGCGGCGATGACGCCCTCGGCAATGATGTCGCACTTCATGATGCCGCCGAAGATGTTGATCAGGATGCCTTTGACCGCCGGATCCTTGGTGATGATCTTGAACGCCGCCGTCACCTTCTCCTTGGACGCACCGCCGCCGACATCGAGGAAGTTGGCCGGTTCGGCGCCATAGAGCTTGATGATGTCCATCGTTGCCATGGCAAGGCCCGCGCCGTTGACCATGCAGCCGATGTTGCCGTCGAGCGCGACATAGGCGAGGTCGTATTTGGACGCCTCGATTTCCTTCTCGTCCTCTTCGGTGGTGTCGCGCAGTTCCATCACGTCGGGGTGGCGGAACAGCGCGTTGTTGTCGAACGACACCTTGGCGTCGAGCACGCGCAGCCGGCCGTTCTTCATGACGATCAGCGGGTTGACCTCGAGCAGGCTCATATCCTTCTCGACGAACGCCTTGTAGAGGATCGGGAACAGCGTGTTGCCATCGTTGGCAGCGTCGCCGTCAAGTTTGAGCGCGCCGTTGAGCGCCTTCAGATCGGCCGCGGTCACACCCTTTTCCGGATCGATGGCGACGGTGATGATCTTTTCCGGCGTATCATGCGCGACCGCCTCGATGTCCATGCCGCCTTCGGTCGAGACGACGAAGGCAACGCGGCCAACCGAACGGTCGACCAGGATCGACAAGTACAGCTCGCGCTCGATGTCGGCGCCGTCCTCGATGTAGAGGCGGTTGACCTGCTTGCCGGCAGGCCCGGTCTGCTTGGTGACCAGCGTGTGGCCGAGCATCTCGTTGGCGTTGGCGACGACATCGGCCACCGACTTCGCCAAACGCACGCCGCCCTTGGCGTCAGGGCCAAGTTCCTTGAACTTTCCCTTGCCGCGTCCGCCGGCATGGATCTGGCTCTTCACCACATAGAGCGGGCCGGGAAGCGCTTGTGCCGCTGCTTCCGCCTCTCCGGCCTTGAACACCGGCACCCCTTCGGCCACCGGCGCGCCAAAGCTCTTCAGCAGCGCCTTGCCCTGATATTCATGGATGTTCATATGGATTGTCTCCAGATCGGCTACTGGGGGTTCACTTAGAGGCGAGTTGCGGCGCGATCTTGACGCAGGCCTCGGTCAGGCCCTGCACCGTCGCCACCGAAGCGTCGAACATCTTCTGCTCGGCCTTGTTGAGGTCGATCTCGATGATGCGCTCGACACCGCCTGCGCCGATGACCACGGGAACGCCGACATAGGTGCCCTTGACGCCATACTGGCCGGAAAGGTGCGCCGCGCACGGCAGCACGCGCTTCTTGTCCTTGAGATAGGCTTCGGCCATCGAGATCGCCGAGGCGGCCGGGGCGTAGTAGGCCGAGCCGGTCTTGAGCAGGCCCACGATCTCGGCGCCGCCGTCGCGGGTGCGCTGCACGATCTGGTCGAGCTTCTCCTTCGAGGTCCAGCCCATCTTGATGAGATCGGGCAGTGGAATGCCCGATACCGTCGAATAACGGATCATCGGCACCATGGAATCGCCGTGGCCGCCGAGCACGAAGGCGGTGACGTCCTCGACCGAGACCTTGAATTCCTCGGCCAGGAAGTAGCGGAAGCGCGAACTGTCGAGCACGCCGGCCATGCCGACGACATGGGTCTTGGGCAGGCCGGAGAACTTCTGCAGCGCCCACACCATGGCATCGAGCGGATTGGTGATGCAGATGACGAAGGCCTTCGGCGCGTATTTCTTCAGGCCGGCGCCGACCTGTTCCATGACCTTGAGGTTGATGCCAAGCAGGTCGTCGCGGCTCATGCCCGGCTTGCGCGGCACGCCGGCGGTGACGATGCAGACGTCGGCGCCCTCGATGCCGGCATAGTCGTTGACGCCGGTCAGCCGGGAATCGAAACCATCGACCGGCGACGATTGCGCGATATCGAGCCCCTTGCCCTGCGGGATGCCCTCGGCGATATCGAACAGCACCACGTCGCCGAGATCCTTGAGGCCGATCATGTGGGCGAGCGTGCCGCCGATCATGCCCGAGCCGATGAGCGCTATCTTGTTGCGTGCCATGTGAGGATGTTTTCCCTTTGTCTGTGACTGCGCCCAAGTCTTTGACGACTTGATGACGGTGCCGAGGAAGGAGGCCGGAATGTTGCGGGAAACCGCGAGATTTCGCCGCACCCAATAGCCCCGGTGCGAGGTAAATTCAAACGATTATTTTGGTGTGAGCATTTTCAATCGGTTAGATGGTTTGGGATTTACGTAAACGTCAAGATTTGTAAGCCGACTTGGAGGAATTTACACAATGAAGATGGAGATCGTAAGGCTTGAAGCCGGCGATGACGCCCTTGTGATGCGGGTCCCGAGGATGTGTTCGAGTCTTGGAAGCTGGCGGGACAGCGGGGGGCGCGAAGGATCTCAACCTTGTGAACCTTAGGCCTGCGCCTGCGACGCCTCCGGCGCCGCCTTCGCCTTCCGCCGCTCCGCCCAATCCTCCAGCCAGTCCCGGCTCTGCATCTCGATCAGGCGTGAGGCCGTGCGTTCGAATTCGAACACCTCTACGCCGCGCTTGGCCACATAAAGCTCTTGCGGCGGAGCGTCGGCGCTCACCACCAGCCGCGTGTGATGGTCGTAGAGCGTGTCGATCAGCAGGATGAAGCGCTTGGCCTCGTTGCGTTTGCCTTCGCCCAGCACCGGCACATGGTCGATGAAGACGGTCGAGAAGCGCCCGGCAATGGCCAGGAAATCGCGAGCGCCAAGCGGCTTTTCGCAGAGATCGGCGAAGGAAAAACGCGCCGCGTCGCCGGCGGCGGCCGGCACGATCACTTGCCGCCCCTTCAGCGTCAGCGACGTCGCGGCCGTCGGCGTGCCGCGCGTCATCGTTTGCCAGGCCTCGTCGAGCGCCCGGTCGGCGGCAGCGTCCGCCGGCGTGACATAGACCGGCGTGCGGGCGAGCTTTTCCAGCCGGTAGTCCTTGTCACTGTCGAGCGACAGCACCTGGGCGTGCCGTTCCAGTATGGCGATGAACGGCAGGAACAGCTGGCGGTTCAGCCCGTCGCTATAGAGGTTCTCCGGTGCCACGTTCGAGGTGGCGACCAGCACCACGCCGCTGGCGAACAATGCCGAGAACAGCCGCGACAGGATCATCGCGTCGGCGATGTCGGTGACCGAGAACTCGTCGAAGCACAGCACCCAGGCCTGCTCGGCCAGCGCCTTGGCCACCGGCTGGATCGGGTCGTCTTCCCTGACCTCGCCATTCTTGCGCGCCTGCCGGTGCTTCTGGATGCGGTCCTGCACGTCGGCCATGAAGTCGTTGAAATGGACCCGGCGCTTGCGCCGGACCGGCAGCAGCTCGAAGAACATGTCCATCAGCATGGTCTTGCCGCGGCCGACGCCGCCATGGATATAGAGGCCCTTGACGACGTCCCTGGTCTCGCGCTTGCGGGCAAACAGCCAGCCCAGCGCACTCGATTTGTGCGCCAGCCGTTTTGCCGAGATCTCCGATGTCAGCCGGTCGAGTGCCGCGCCGATGCGTTCCTGCGCTGGATCGCGTTCGATCGCACCGGTCTCCACCAGATGGTCGTAGCGCTGCCTGACGGTCGCATGGGTCTGGAGGCCGTCACGCAGATGCATCGGTCACGTCGTTTGTACAGAGCAAGAATCCTCAGGGACGAGGTGTGTTGAGATTCAGGTCGGGCCGAGCCGAGAATGGTGGCTTTCGAGAACCGGAGCGGAGCGTACTTGAAGTACGTGAGCACCGGAAGCGCAGAAAACTGCCGTTCGCAGGCCGGCATCACCTGAATATCGGCATACATAGCCTACCTTGTAAGCGAAATCGCCTGGCCGCTGGAAGTCTGACCGTCGAATTTGGAGCCGCCCGAGGAATAGAGCCGCGCCAGCGAACCGCCATTCTCGTCATAGAGCGTCAACTGCTTGCCGGCGACATTCCAGGACTTGATGCCGTCGATCGGCGCCGGGCAATGCAGCGGCCCGGCGCGGAAGCCGGCGCCGAACTTGGTCTGCGGCGTCGCTACCTTGCAGCTCTGGCCGGCAACGCTGACGTTCCACACGCCGGCGACGCTGGCCGCGCTGAGGTCCGCGGCCCCTGCCGGCGCTGTGCCATCCGGCGGCAAGGACGCGACCTGCGTGTTCGCCGGCGCTGTCGGGAATTGCGCTGGGTCGGTGGTGCCGGGCGCGGCCGGCGGCGGCAGCTGGTTCGAGGTCACCTGGCCAGCCGGGGCCGGCTGCAGCGGCGCCGGCTGCTGGTCGTCCATCGACGAGAAGCGTGAGGTCGAGCAGCCGCCCGCAAAAAGCGCTGCCAACGATACGGCCACCAGACCGCTTTTCGAAAAATTCATTACAACCTCCGTCGGATCCGGCTGGGGGATGCCGTCCGCGCAATCTCACCTCCACCAAGATGGAGAAGGTGGCGAAATTTCAACCCGATATGGTTAAAATAGGGTTTGCAGCAAGATTTGTTGCAAATTTGTCGCTATGACATGGACCGGAGCTTCGCCGTTCGGCCTCGACGATCACAAATGGAGAAGCGTCCATCCCTGTCATTCTCGTGACGGCTGCTTGCACGAATCGGCGCAGATCCTATGTCTAGGGGCCGAAATTCGCTGGAGCGCAGACGTTGGCCGCGAGGAAGAAAAACGCCAACCGCTATTACAGCGGCCCGCCCAGCGACCATTTCGATGGCACCCTCTTCTTCAATCCTGGCGGCCAGCCGCCCGGGCGTTTCGCCGACGCGCTCAAATGGCAGTTCAACGGCCAACGCGCGAAGTGGCCCGCGGCCGATCCGAGCCCTTTTCCGCAGGCAAGGCCGGCAGCGAAGGTCGAAGGTGCCGACCTCGCGGTGACCATGATCGGCCACGCCACGCTGCTGGTCCAGACCGCTGGGCTGAACATCCTCACTGATCCGGTCTGGTCGCAACGCGCATCGCCGTTTTCCTTTGCCGGACCGAAGCGCGTCAACCCGCCGGGCATCGCCTTTGCCGATTTGCCGCCCATCGACCTCGTGCTGGTCAGCCACAATCATTACGACCATCTCGATCTCGCCACGCTCAGGCAGTTGAAAGCCGGCCATGACCCGCTGCTGATCACTCCGCTCGGCAATGACATGCTGATTGGCCATGCGGTTCCCGGCATGCGGCTGGCGGCCCATGACTGGGGCGACAGGGTCGACATCGGCAATGGCATCTTCATCCATATCGAGCCGGCGCATCACTGGTCGGCACGCGGCACCCGCGACCGGCGCATGGCGCTGTGGGCCGGCTTCGTTGTGGAGACACCGGGCGGCAAGACCTACTTCGCCGGCGATACCGGCTTCCACGATGGCATCAACTACCAGCTGATGGCTGACAAGCATGGCGGCTTCCGCTTCGCCATCCTGCCGATCGGCGCCTACGAGCCGCGCTGGTTCATGGCACCCCAGCACCAGAACCCGGAGGAAGCGGTGCAAGGCATGAAACTGTGCAATGCGGCTTTCGCCGCCGGCTGCCACTGGGGCACCTTCCAGCTCACCGATGAGCCGATCGACGAGCCGGTCCGGAGGCTGGCCGAGGCGCTTGCGGCCGAGCAGCTGCCGCCGGAGCGCTTTCGCGCCTTACGGCCCGGCGAAGTCTGGGACGTGCCCTGAGGTCAGGCCTTGGCATCTGCCAGGATTGGCGTTTACCTCACGCCGGTTTTCGCCCACCATGATGTCGTGATGTTTCGAGGAACGGAGTCGCGTCTCATGAAAACAGTCCTGGCAGCCCTCATGGCCGCCGCAATCTCCACCTCGACGGCCTTTGCCGGTGAGATCGGCGACCGTGCCGCCGAAGCGGAAAAGCTGCTCCAGTCCGGTGATTCCGCCGGCGCGCTGGAAAAGTTCCGCGGCGCCGAGGACGCGCTGTGGGAGGCGATGCCGCTCGCCGTGCTCAACGTCAAGCACGTCGACACGGCGGCGGGTTTCGGCATCTACACCGAGCGCGCGAACCACATCTACAAGCCCGGCGAGAAGATCGTGCTCTACATGGAGCCGGTCGGCTACGGTTACGGCTCCGACGGGCTCGGCAACAAGCAGATCTCGCTTTCGGTCGACCTGACCGTGGTTTCAGCCTCCGGCGAGGAACTCGGCAAGATGGAGAAGATCAGCCGCGTCCAGGTCGCCTCGCGCTCGCGCAACCGCGAACTGTTCTTCAAGCTGGACCTGTCCCTCGATGGCTTGCCGCCCGGCAAATACCGCTGCGACTTCCTCATGCACGACGAGAATTCGAGCAAGACGGGGCCGTTCAGCACCGACATCGAGATCGCCGGCTAGGTCTGCCACCGACATCGCTTCGCGAGCGACGGAACCCAAGCACGACAGCAGCGTTTTCATGCAGTTACAAAATCTGTCGGCTCGAGAGGCATTTCCATGCTCAGATGGATCATCATTCTCCTGATCATCGCCGCCGCCGCCAGCCTGCTCGGCATGCCGGCGTTGGCCGGGGCCGCAGCCACTGGCGCGCGCATCCTTATCGGTATCGTGCTCATCATCTTCCTGCTGATCTTGTTTGGGGTCTTCGCGGTGACGTAAAGCGGCTGCGCACTGGTAATTCCCGCCCGTTTCCGCCATATAGCGCCAAACGGACACGGAACTTTTCGGAGCGATGGCAAGCACGACCCCTTTCGCCAAGATGAACGGCATCGGCAACGAGATCATCGTCGCCGACATGCGCGGTCGCGCCGATCGGGTGACGGCGGCTGCGGCAATCGCGCTCAACGCCGATGCCGCGACCGGCTTCGACCAGATCATGGCGATCCATAACGCGAGGACGCCGGGCACCGCCTTTTTCATCGACATATTGAATTCCGACGGCACCGGTGCACAGGCCTGCGGCAACGGCATGCGCTGCGTCGTCCAGGCGCTCGCCGCCGAGACCGGCCAGAAGAGCTTCACCTTCGAGACCGTCGCCGGCATCCTCAACGCCAGTGAACATGCCGACGGCTCGATCTCGGTCGACATGGGTATGCCGCGTTTCGGCTGGCAGGACATTCCGCTGGCCGAAGAATTCCGCGACACCCGCATGATCGAATTGCAGATCGGCCCGATCGACGCGCCGGTGCTGCATTCCCCCTCCGCCGTCTCGATGGGCAACCCGCACGCCATCTTCTGGGTCGACCGCGACGTCTGGTCCTACGAGCTCGACCGTTTCGGCCCGCTGCTCGAAAACCACCCGATCTTCCCCGAACGCGCCAACATCACGATCGCGCAGGTCACGTCGCCCGAGAGCATGATCATCCGCACCTGGGAACGCGGCGCCGGCCTGACCAAGGCCTGCGGCTCCGCCTCCTGCGCCGCCGTGGTGGCAGCGGCCCGCACCAGGCGGACAGGGCGCAGCGTCAGCCTGCTGACCCCCGGCGGCGGCACGCTGCATGTCGAATGGCGCGACGACGACCATGTCATCCTGACCGGTGCCGCCGAATGGGAATTTTCCGGCAGCTTCGATCCCTCGACCGGCGCCTGGGCCCGCGACACCGAAAGCGCGGCCTGATGTCGGTTGCTCTGTCCAAGAGCCCGAACGTCGATGGCTCCCTTTCCGAGGCCCCCAGCCGCATCGACGTAGTGACCTTCGGCTGCCGGCTGAACACCTATGAATCCGAGGTGATGCGGCGCGAGGCCGAAACCGCGGGTCTCGGCGCGCTGGCCGGCGGTGCCGTGATCTTCAACACCTGCGCCGTCACCGGCGAGGCCGTGCGCCAGGCCAGGCAGGCGATCCGCAAGGCGCGCCGCGACAACCCGCAGGCGCGCATCATCGTCACCGGCTGCGCCGCGCAAACCGAGCCTGAAAAATTCGCCGCCATGGACGAGGTCGATCTCGTGCTTGGCAATGAGGAGAAGCTGAAGGCAAACGCCTATCGGGCGCTGCCGGACTTTGGCGTCAACGACACCGAGAAGGTCCGGGTCAACGACATCTTCTCGGTGCGCGAGACCGCCGGCCATATGGTCGACGCCATCGAGGGCCGGGCGCGTGCCTTCGTCCAGGTGCAGAACGGCTGCGACCATCGCTGCACCTTCTGCATCATCCCTTACGGCCGCGGCAATTCGCGCTCGGTGCCGATGGGCGCCGTGGTCGAGCAGGTCAAGCGTCTCGCCGGCAATGGTTATGCCGAGATCGTGCTGACCGGCGTCGACATGACGTCTTTCGGCGCCGACCTGCCGGGCGCGCCCAAGCTCGGCAAGCTTGTGAAGACGATCCTCCGGCAGGTGCCGGACGTGAAGCGCCTGCGGCTGTCGTCGATCGATTCCATCGAGGCCGATGACGAACTGCTCGACGCCATCGCCAACGAGCCCAGGCTAATGCCGCATCTGCACCTCTCGCTGCAGTCGGGCGACGACATGATCCTGAAGCGCATGAAGCGCCGCCATCTGCGCGACCAGTCGATCCGCTTCTGCGAGGATGTGCGCAAGCTGCGCCCTGCAATCGTCTTCGGCGCCGACATCATCGCCGGCTTCCCGACCGAGACCGACGACATGTTCGAGAACTCGATCAATATCGTCGCGGAGTGCGGCCTGACCCATCTCCACGTCTTTCCGTTCAGCCCGCGCGAAGGCACGCCCGCGGCACGCATGCCGCAGCTGCGCCGCGAGGTGGTCAAGCAGCGCGCCGCCCGGCTGCGCGCAGCCGGTGAAGCCGCCTATCGGCGTCACCTGTCGTCACTTCCCGACACGCGCCAGTCGATCCTGATCGAGCGTGACGGGCTTGGCCGCACCGAAGGCTTCACGCTTGCCGCATTGGGCACCGGCGCGCCGGGCGAGATCGTCGAAGCGACAATTACTGGCCACGATGGCGCCCGGCTGATCGCGGCCCCGCTTGCCGCTTGCGCCGCCTGAGAAACGCAAAGCATGGCTGGTTTTTTCAAGAAGATATTTTCGTTCGGCAAGAAAGAAATTGTCGAGGAACGGATCGACGAGACCGCGCCCCTCCCGCCGATCAAATGGGATGCGCTGGACGCGCTGAAGCCGGCGGCCGAACAGGCCGTACCGGAGTTCCTGAAGCGCGACGAGCCGCTGCCCGAGGCAGAGAGCGTGCCTGCGCCGGCAGTTGCGCCGGAATCGGAACTGGCGCCGACGCCCCACCCTCCCCTCGATGGGGAGGGTCGCCACGAAGTGGCGGGGAGGGGTGACAGCGCCGACGCTGGCGCTAGTCACCCCCACCCCCGAGCTGCGCTCTCGGGACCTCCCCCATCGAGGGGGAGGTAAAGCCTGCGCCTCAACCGGCACCCGAAGAACCAGCACCCGAGCCGGCGCCCATCATCCCGCCCTCGCCCGAGCCGACGGTTCCATCCGAGCCGGAACCGCTGCCCGGACCGGAGCCGGACGAGGAGCCGGCACCCGCGCCAGAGACCCCGGAGCCACCGGCGCCAGAGGAAATTCCGGTACCCCCGGCGGCTCCGGAGCCCGTTCCCGAGCCTCAGCCGCAAGAAGTTCCTGCTCCCGCGCCGGCCGAGCCGGAAATTGTTCCGTCGCGCCCGGAGGGACCGCCGGAACAAGCGCCCGTCGAAGTGCCGGTCCCGCCTGCCGAGGTCCCAGCCGAACAGCCCGCACCTGTCGAGGTGCCGCCGGCCGCGCCTTCCGCACAGCCGACTTCAAAGGCCAGCGCCGCCCCTCATCCGCCTGCCGGCACCTTCTCCCCGTATAGTGACGGGGAGAAGGAAGAAGCGCCAACGCCCCACCCTCCCCTCGATGGGGAGGGTCGCCACGAAGTGGCGGGGAGGGGTGACAGCGCCGACGCCGACGCCAGTCACTCCCACCCCCAAGCTTCGCTCGGGACCTCCCCCATCGAGGGGGAGGTAAAGCGCACGCCTGTTCCGCCATCGCCGGCGCCGGAGCCCAAACCCGCTCCTGGCAAGGTGACCGTCACCAAGAAGGTCGAGCAGAAGGCCGAACCGGTGAAGGCGCCGGAGCCGGCGCCGAGGCACTCCTGGTTCCAGCGCATGCGCGACGGGCTCGCCCGCTCCTCGCGCGAGCTCACCGGCAACATCGCCGGCGTCTTCACCAAGCGCAAGCTGGACGAGGAGACGCTGCAGGACCTGGAGGACGTGCTGATCCGCGCCGATCTCGGCATGGAGACGGCCTTGCGCGTCACCGATGCTCTAGCCTCCAGCCGCTACGGTAAGGACGTCTCCGACACCGAGGTGCGCGCCATCATGGCGGCCGAGGTGGAGAAGGTGCTGACCCACGTCGCCATGCCGCTGGAGCTCGACCTCTCGCACAAGCCGCATGTCATCCTGGTGGTCGGCGTCAACGGCACTGGCAAGACCACGACCATCGGCAAGCTCGCCGCCAAGCTGACCGATGGCGGCCTGTCGGTGATGCTCGCCGCCGGCGACACTTTCCGCGCCGCCGCGATCGAACAACTCAAGATCTGGGGCGAGCGCACGAACTCGCCGGTCATCGCCTCCAAGCTTGGCGCCGATGCCGCCGGCCTCGCCTACGATGCTTTCGAGCGGGCGAAGGAAGCCGGCTCCGACGTGCTGATCATCGACACCGCTGGCCGCCTGCAGAACAAGACCGAGCTGATGGCGGAACTGGAAAAGATTGTGCGCGTGCTCGGCAAGCTCGATCCGGAAGCGCCGCACACCGTGCTGCAGACCGTCGACGCCACCACCGGCCAGAACGCGCTCAACCAGGTCGAGATCTTCCGCAATGTCGCCGGCGTCAACGGACTGGTGATGACCAAGCTGGACGGCACGGCGCGCGGCGGTATTCTGGTGGCGATCGCGGCGAAGCACAAATTGCCGGTCTATTTCATCGGCGTCGGCGAACAGGTCGACGACCTCGAACCTTTCTCGGCAAGCGAATTCGCCAGGGCGATCGCTGGAGTTGCGTAGCGGCATGATCCCGAAAATTTTTGAACGGGATCGTGCGTAAGAAGGAAGATCATGAACCCACCCATTCTCGAACGCGACCCGTCCGACCCGCAGAAAGAGAAGAAGGAAGGCGTCAATCCCGTACTCAAGCTGGTGCTGGAGCTTGGGCCCTTGCTGGTCTTCTTCTTTGCCAATGCGCGCGGCCCATGGCTGGTGGAGAAATTCCCGGTGCTGGCGGAGTTCGGCGGCCCGATCTTCGTCGCCACCGGTCTCTTCATGGCCGCCACGGCCATCGCGCTGGTGGTGTCCTGGCTGCTTATTCGCAGCTTGCCGATCATGCCGTTGGTGTCCGGCGTCGTCGTCTTCATCTTCGGCGCGCTGACGCTCTATCTGCAGGACGACATCTTCATCAAGATGAAGCCGACCATCGTCAACACGCTGTTCGGCGGCGTGCTGCTCGGCGGCCTGTTCTTCGGCCGGTCGCTGCTCGGCTATGTCTTCGAGTCCGCCTTCAAGCTCGACGCCGAAGGCTGGCGCAAGCTCACTTTCCGCTGGGGCCTGTTCTTCCTGTTCCTGGCCATCGTCAACGAAGTGGTGTGGCGCAATTTTTCCACCGATGCCTGGGTTACCTTCAAGGTCTGGGGCATCATGCCGATCACGCTTCTGTTCACCTTCAGCCAAATGCCGCTGATCCTGCGCCATTCGCTGGACGACAAGGCCGGCGGAGAAGAGAAAGCCGGCAAGTAGACCAATTCCAGGTTTTCCGCCTGGAGTAGCGTCAAGACAAGAAGGGGAGAGGGTCATGGAATTCGTCAGCACGCGCGCGGAACTGCGGACCATCTACAAGACGCCGCGGCCGACCGATGGTTCGATTCGCAAGGAATTGAAGGCGCTCGACGGCCATTGCCGTTCCTTCATCGGCAAGAGCCCGTTCGTGCTGATCGGCTCCTCCGATGGCGAAGGCAATTCCGACGTAACGCCGAAGGGCGACAAGCCGGGCTTCGCCGTCGTTCTCGACGACAGGACCATCGCCATTCCAGACCGGCCCGGCAACAACCGGCTGGACACGCTGGAAAACATCCTGCGCAATTCCTCGGTCGGGCTGCTTTTCCTCATTCCCGGCATGAATGAGACGCTGCGCGTCAATGGCGATGCCCGCATCACCGTCGACGCGGGTTTGCGCGAGCGCCTTTCCGTCGATGGCAAGGAGCCGCAAAGCGTCATCGTCGTCACCGTCAAGGCCACCTACATGCATTGCGCCAAGGCCTTCATGCGCTCCGACCTGTGGAAGCCGGAGACCTGGTACGACCGCGCGACGCTGCCGACACTCGGCCAGATCTTGCGCGACCAGCTGGCACTAGCCGATTCGGCCGAGGCGACCGACCGCTGGCTGGACGACGAATACAAGCAGTCCATGTGGTAGGCTTTTCCGGACACGATTCGTCCGAACTGGCCTCACCGACTGTGCTGAACATCCTCGCCATTTCCGGCAGCCTGCGGGCGGCCTCCACCAATTCGGCCTTGGTCGAAGCACTGGTGCGCACCGCGCCTTCAGGCTGCCGCGTCACCGTCTATGACGGGCTTGGCCGCTTGCCGATCTTCAACCCCGACGACGAGGACGAGCGCACGCCGCGCGCAGCCTCCGAGCTGATCGACGCCGTCACCCGTGCCGACGGCGTCATCCTCTCTTGTCCCGAATATGCCCATGGCGTGCCGGGCGGGCTGAAGAACGCGCTCGACTGGCTGGTGTCGCGCGACGCCGCCGTTGCCAAGCCAGCCATGCTGGCGCACGCCTCGCCGCGCTCGCTCTACGCCCGCGCCGCCCTGGCCGAGATCATGCGCACCATGTCGTTCGCGCTTTACGAGGACGCGGTGCTGGAGATTGCCCTGCTCGGCAAGAAGCCGCCGGAGGTGGAGGCCATTTTGGCTGAGCCGGCGAATGTGCTGGCGATGCGCGACGCGCTTATGGCTTTCACGGGCTTTATCCGCGCACGTTGAATGGCGCCCGCTCTTCCTTCTCCCCTTGCGGGAGAAGGTGGCCTCACGAAGTGAGGTCGGATGAGGAGTGTTCCAGCTTGGCGCCGACGGCATTCCGTCACCCACCCCTCAACCGTCTCGGCGCTGACGCGCCGACCCACCTTCTCCCACAAGGGGAGAAGGGAAGACCTACCCCTTCCGCAACGTCTCCACATCGGTCTTGCCGACATACCAGTCGCGGGCGTTGACCTCTTCGAATACCACCCAGACATCGTCATTGCCGAGCCCGGTGGCGTCCATGATCGCGGCCGTGACTTTCTTGGCGATGTCAGCCTTCTTGCCTGCCGGATCGGCGGCGATCACTTCCTTGACGATGCGGATGTTGACGAATGGCATGACGTCCTCCCCTTCAAATGGCTAACGCCGTTGAGAGACCGTTTCGAAATTCGCTCTGGCGAGTCATATGATGGTGGTTTCGAGAACCGGAGCGGAGCGTACTGGGTACGTGAGCACCGGAAGCGCAGAAAACGCCTTCAGATGGCCGTAAGAGTAGAATTTCCAAACGGTCTCACTCAAAAAGTCTTGGCTCCGTTCACCATCAGCCGCACCATGTAGAGCGAGGTGGTGCCGGCGATGTAGAGACAGTTCAGCTTATTGCCGCCGAACACGCAATTGGCGGTCACCTCCGGCACCTTGACCTTGCCGATCAGCGTGCCGTCCGGATCGTAGCAATGGATGCCGTCGGCGGCGCTGGTCCAAATGCGCCCGTCCGCGTCGAGCCGGAAACCGTCGAACAGGCCGGCCGTGCAGTCGGCGAAGACCTTGCCGCCCGACACCTTCTTCCCGTGCTTGCCGACATTGAAGACCCGCATATGCGCCGGGTTCTCGGCGCCATGCGTGCGGCCGGTGTCGACGACATAGAGCAGGCTCTCGTCCAGCGAAAAGGCGAGCCCGTTGGGTCTGACCATATCGGTGATGACCGCCTCGATCTCGCCGGTATCGGGATCGACCCGGTAGACGTGGCAGGCACCGATCTCGCTCTCGGCCTTGTCGCCCTCATAATCGGTGTCGATGCCGTAGGTCGGATCGGTGAACCAGATCGAACCGTCGGACTTCACCACCGCGTCATTGGGCGAGTTCAGCCGCTTGCCCTTCCATTTGGCGGCAATCGTTGTGACCGAGCCGTCATGCTCGGTACGGCTGACGCGGCGGCCGGAGTGCTCGCACGTCACCAGCCGGCCCTGCCGATCGACGGTGTTGCCGTTCGAATTGCCCGACGGCTGCCGGAACACGCTGACGCTGCCGTCCGTCTCGTCGTAGCGCAGCATGCGGTTGTTCGGGATGTCGGACCAGACGACATAACGACCGGCGGCGAACCAGGCCGGTCCTTCCGCCCAGCGGCATCCGGTGAACAGCTTTTCCACCTGCGCGTTGCCGTTGAACAGGCGCGCGAAGCGCGGATCGAGAATTTCGTAATAGTCTGCGGCCGCCATGCATTTCCTCCCGGCATCACGTGACGCCGGATCAAGCCAGCCCGCGATCGATATGGCAAGACGGGACGCCTGCAATTTGTATGACAAAACGGAGAGGAAGCAGCCGGTCGACCTGGCTCGGCACACGCCGCCGACCCGAACGCGCTTTAGGATCCGATTAACCGGCTATGCACTACGCGCAATGGTGCATTGCAACATCTTCTTTTTGCAACGCACCAATACTATGTCATGTTCCGTACTGCCAAGGGAGGAAGAACCCGCCGCCAGAATGCGGCACAGAAGGACCCTTGCTATGATCTTCAACGATCTCATGACCCGCGCTCGCACCAGCATCGCCAAGCGCAAGCACTACAACCGCCTCGTCGCCGAAATCGACAGCTTTTCCAGCCGCGACCTCGCCGACATGCGCGCTGATCGCTCGGAAATGCTCTACCAGATCCACAAGCAGATCTACGGCTGAGTTCTTGACCTTGCGCCACCCCGGCGCGTTGAGATTCAGGTCAGGCCGAGACGAAAACGGTGGATTCTGAGAACCGGAGCGGAGCGTACTTTTCGTACGTGAGCACCGGAAGCGCAGGAAGCCGCCGTTTGCAGGCCGGCATCACCTGAATATCAATGCGCCGCGAGCGCCTTGTCGATCTGTGGCAGCAACAAATCCCTTGCCGTCTCCGCCGTCAGCGGGCCGACATGCTTGTAGGCGATCTTGCCGTCCTTGCCGATGACGAAGGTTTCCGGCACGCCATAGACACCCCAGTCGATCGCCGCACGGCCGGCCTCGTCGACACCGATGGCCTGGAACGGATTGCCGAGATCGCCCAGGAACCGTCGGGCGTTCTCCGGCCGGTCCTTGTAGTTCAGCGCCGCCATCACGAACCGCTTGTCCTGCGACAGCGCCAGAAGCACCGGGTGCTCTTCGCGGCATGGCGCGCACCACGACGCAAAGACGTTGACCAGCGTGACCTTGCCGGCGAAGGTCTTGGAATCGAGCCCCGGCAGGTTCGATCCTTCCAGCGCCGGCAGGTTGGTCTGCGGCGCCGGCAGGCCGATCAGCGCCGACGGCACTTCCGAAATATCGCGCCCCGACAATAGCTGCGACAGGAACAGTCCTGCCAGGCCGAGGAAGACCAGCAGCGGCAAGAGCACGAACAGGCGCCGGCTGCGTGACGGTGTTTCGGTTTCGTTACTCACGGCTTTGCCGTCCCCTTGTCGGAACGGCGCTTCACGCCGGCTGCTTCGAGTTCGGCGAGCTCGCGCCTGCGCGCCCGCTGGTCGAGCAGGATCCAGCCGATCAGCCCGGCCAGAACCAACGCGGTGATGGCATAGGCCGCGGCGACATAGAGCGCATGCGCACTCATGCGGTCCGCTCCATTCCAGCGTCTCCATTCAACCGTCGTTCGATCATGCTTTCCCTTAGCCGCGCATCGGCAGCTTCGCAATCGGACGCCGCGCCGCAGTCCTCAGGCCCATGGTCTTCTGCAGGCTTGTACTGCCGCATCAATCCGTACCGTGGCGCAAGGCCAGCGCCGCCGACACCGGCCCCAGCACAGCAAGAAACAGTGTCAGCGCGGCAAGAATGAGGAAGGGTTGCAAAAACGGATCGGGATTGGCCGTGGCGCCATAGCTCGCCGAAACACCGAAGATCAGCACCGGTATGGTCAGCGGCAGCACCAGCACCGAGATCAAGAGCCCACCGCGCGGCAGCGCCACCGCCACCGCCGCCCCGGCGGCACCGATGAAGGTGATCGCCGGCGTGCCAACCAGCAGCGTCAGCGCCGTGGCGCCTATCGCCAGCGGCTCCATGTTCATGAACAGACCAAGCAAGGGAGCCGCGACCACCAGCGGCAGCACGCTGCCCGCCCAATGCGCCAGG
Source organism: Mesorhizobium sp. WSM1386 (assembly GCF_055901595.1). Classification (NCBI taxonomy): domain Bacteria; kingdom Pseudomonadati; phylum Pseudomonadota; class Alphaproteobacteria; order Hyphomicrobiales; family Phyllobacteriaceae; genus Mesorhizobium; species Mesorhizobium sp. WSM1386. The sequence goes on along the minus strand of NZ_CM148373.1, from coordinate 985,583 downwards.
CATTTCACCAGCACCGTCAGCGCCAGCATGTGCCGGTCGTTGCCGAGCACCAGGAGATCGAGCGAGCCATCCTCGCGATCGGCCTGGAACAGCCGGTCGAGCCCGAGCAGGCAGGACAGCAGCGCGCCTATCCACAATATCGCCGGGCCGATGCGGGAAAGCAGCTTCAGGTCCGGTCCAACGCCGAACGGAATGGTGGCGATGACGGCCAGGAAGAAGATGACGCCGGTCAGCGCCCCGCCGCCGGCGCGGATGTTGAGGCGGATGTCGCGGGCGAAGAGGGCTAGCATGATGTGAGATGTCGGCGCCCAGGCACCCCCCTCTGGCCTGCCGGCAATCTCCCCCGCAAGGGGGGAGATTGGCAGTTCATGCGGCTCCCCAGCCTTTGAACGTTGAAGATTGGCGAAGGCCGAGACAACATCCGATCTCCCTCCTTGCGGGGGAGATGTCCGGCAGGACAGAGGGGGGTGCCTCGCACAATCATCAATCTGTTTCCCCCATCACCAACGTCTTCGCCCCATCCAATCCCAACGGCAGATGCGTCGCCGCGACAATCAACCCGCCCCCAGCACAATGCCTCGCCATCTGCCCCGCAAACCGCGTCTCCGAAGCCTTGTCCAGCCCCGCCGTCGGCTCATCGAGCAGCCACAGCGGCCGCTGGCTGACCAGAAGCTTGGCAATCGCCGCGCGCCGCCTCTGTCCTGTCGAGAGATAGCCGAACGGCAGATGGCCGATGCCGCCGAGCCCGACGGTCTCCAGCGCCTCGTCGACGCCGACGTCTCCGCCACCGTTGAAATCGCGCCAGAAGCGCAGGTTTTCCGCCACGCTCAGCGCCGGCTTCATCGCATTGTGGTGGCCAAGATAATGGCAGGCCGAGGCAATGGACGGAAAAACCTCGCCGCCGCCTTCGAGCAGCAACCGGCCTTCGGCCACCGGCAACAGCCCGGCGACGATCCTGAGCAAGGTCGATTTGCCCGATCCGTTCGGCCCGGTGACGACCAGCGCCTGGCCTTGGTCGAGCGCAAAACCGACGCCGGAAAACACCGTCTCGCCGCCGCGTTCGCCGCCCAGATTTTCGGCGATCAGCCGCATCCCTCGCCTGCCCTGAAATCAATGTTTCGCGAGCGCTGCCGCATCGCACAAATTTGCTCCGCAACTGTCTAGAACTATTCCAGAAAATTCTCTATATGCGGTGCATCCGTGCCAGCGGTCGGCGCGGGAACAGAATTTGCGCCGAACCAGCGCACGCGCCGCCTTGAACGGCTCGGGTTGCTTGGGAACGGACAGCGGAAATGGCCGTACCCGCACCTTTGCGCGTGATTGCATGCCATCGGCGTCCGTTCCCTTTCAGGCTGAACAGACAAGGACGGATCGCACGTGTCAAAATCCCTCGATAGCTTCAACTGCCGCCGCACCCTGACCGCGGGCGGCGCCGAGTATGTCTATTTCGACCTCGTCGAGGCCGAGAAGAACGGCCTCACCGGCATCGCCCAGCTGCCCTATTCTATGAAGGTGCTGCTCGAAAACCTGCTGCGCAACGAGGACGGCCGTTCGGTCACCAAGGACAGTATCCAGGCGGTCGCCGGCTGGCTGACCGACAAGGGTACGGCCGGCGTCGAGATTGCCTACCGCCCGGCCCGGGTGTTGATGCAGGATTTCACCGGCGTTCCCGCCGTGGTTGATCTGGCCGCCATGCGCGACGCCATGGCCTCGCTCGGCGGCGACCCGCAGAAGATCAACCCGCTGGTGCCCGTCGACCTCGTCATCGACCATTCCGTCATCGTCGACGAATTCGGCACGCCGCTGGCCTTCGCCAGGAATGTCGAGCTCGAATACGAGCGCAACGAGGAACGCTACAAGTTCCTGAAATGGGGCCAGCAGGCGTTCCGCAACTTCCGCGTCGTGCCGCCCGGCACCGGCATCTGCCACCAGGTCAACCTCGAATATCTCGGCCAGGTCGTGTGGACCAACACCGAGGACGGCGAAACCACCGCTTACCCCGACACCTGCGTCGGCACCGATTCGCACACCACCATGATCAACGGCCTTGGCGTGCTCGGCTGGGGCGTCGGCGGCATCGAGGCCGAGGCGGCCATGCTCGGCCAGCCGGTTTCCATGCTGCTGCCCGAAGTCATCGGCTTCCGCCTCACCGGCAAGCTCAAGGAAGGCGTCACCGCCACCGACCTGGTGCTCACCGTCACCCAGATGCTGCGCAAGAAGGGCGTCGTCGGCAAGTTCGTCGAGTTCTTCGGCCCGGGCCTGTCCAACATGACGCTGGCCGACCGCGCCACCATCGGCAACATGGCGCCCGAATATGGCGCCACCTGCGGCTTCTTCCCGGTCGATTCGGAAACCATCCGCTATCTGACAATGTCCGGTCGCGAGGAAAGCCGCATCGCGCTGGTGGAAGCCTATTCCAAGGCGCAAGGCATGTGGCGCGAGGCCGGCTCGGCCGACCCGGTCTTCACCGACCTGCTCGAACTCGAGCTGAGCAGCGTCGTGCCGTCGATGGCCGGCCCCAAGCGCCCCGAAGGCCGCGTCGCGCTTGAAGGCATTCCAGCCGGCTTCGCCAAGGCGATGGAGACCGAATACAAGAAGGCCGCCGAAATCTCCAAGCGCTATGCCGTCGAAGGCACCGACCATGATCTCGGCCATGGCGACGTCGTCATCGCCGCCATCACGTCGTGCACCAACACCTCGAATCCGAGCGTGCTGATCGGCGCCGGTCTTTTGGCGCGCAACGCCAACCGCCTCGGCCTCAAGCAGAAGCCGTGGGTCAAGACCTCGCTGGCGCCCGGCAGCCAGGTGGTCGCCGAGTATCTGGAAAAGTCCGGCCTGCAGAAGGAGCTCGACCAGATCGGCTTCAATCTTGTCGGCTTCGGCTGCACCACCTGCATCGGCAATTCCGGCCCGCTGCCGGCGCCGATCTCCAAGACCATCAACGATAAGGGCTTGATTGCCGCCGCGGTGCTCTCCGGCAACCGCAATTTCGAAGGCCGCGTCTCGCCCGACGTGCAGGCGAACTACCTGGCGTCACCGCCGCTGGTCGTCGCCCATGCGCTGGCCGGCACTGTCACCAGGGACCTGACCACCGAGCCGCTTGGCGAGGACAAGAACGGCAATCCGGTCTACCTCAAGGACATCTGGCCGAGCTCGACCGAGATCCAGGAGTTCATCGAGAAGAACGTCACCCGCGAGCTGTTCGCCCGCAAATATGCCGACGTCTTCAAGGGCGACGAATACTGGCAGAACGTCAAGGCGCCGGAAGGCCAGACCTATGCCTGGGACGACAACTCGACCTATGTGCAGAACCCGCCCTATTTCGCCGGCATGACCGCCGGTTTCGGCAAGATCGGCGACATCAAGGGTGCCCGCGTGCTCGGCCTGTTTGGCGACAAGATCACCACCGACCACATCTCGCCGGCGGGCTCAATCAAGGCGGCGTCGCCGGCCGGCAAATACCTCACCGACCACGGCGTCGGCGTCGCCGACTTCAACCAGTACGGCACGCGCCGCGGCAATCATGAAGTGATGATGCGCGGCACCTTCGCCAACATCCGCATCCGCAATCACATGTTGGGCGAGAACGGCCGCGAGGGCGGCTACACCATCCACTACCCGTCGAAGGAAGAGGAATCGATCTACGACGCGGCGATGGAATACAAGAAGGAAGGCGTGCCGCTGGTCATCTTCGCCGGCGTCGAATACGGCAACGGTTCGTCGCGCGACTGGGCGGCCAAGGGAACGAACCTGCTTGGCGTCCGCGCCGTCATTGCCCAGTCCTTCGAGCGCATCCACCGCTCGAACCTGGTCGGTATGGGCGTCATCCCCTTCGTCTTCGAGGAAGGCACCTCATGGGCCTCACTCAACCTCAAGGGCGACGAGGTGGTCGAGATCGACGGCCTGAGCACCATCAAGCCGCGCCAGACGATGAACGCCAAGATCACCTATGGCGACGGCACGGTGAAGAACGTGCCGATCATCTGCCGCATCGATACGCTGGACGAGCTCGACTACTTCAAGAACGGCGGCATCCTGCAATACGTGCTGCGCGATCTAGCCGCGTAGCGGCAAGGGAGTAGGGCTTAGGCAGTAGGGAGTAGAACACCTACTGCCTACTGCCTACTGCCCTTGCTTCGGCGCCCCATACCGCGCTGCCGCCGCCAGCAGCACACCCAGCATCAGCCCGTTGAAGATGTGCCACAGGAAATGCGTGCCGAGCGGAAAGCTGCCGCAGACCATCGGGTCGATCATGCGGCAGATGACGGACACCACGAAGATCGCCGAACCGGCCAGATTGTACCAGCCGGCGCGGTTGCCGCTCACCGTCACCCAGACGCCGAAGAAGGCGAGCGCCAGGAACGGCGGCAGATAGCCCGTCGTGCCGTTCGATGCCTGGCGCAGCCAATCCGGCACGGCGAAGGTGATCAGCCCGACAACCGCGTAGAAGACGACGAAGACCGCGATCGCCTTGCCCCACTCCATGCCGAGGAAACGACGCAGGTTGAACAGCGTGTAGGCCAGGGTAAAGCTTGCGATCGGCAGGATATCGGCCCAGATCGTGCCCCGTGTGGCAAAGATATGGAAGATCGTCGAGCCGATGCCGATCGCCACCACCCACCAGGCCAGCACTTGCGCGAAGGTGCCGGTTTTGTGCCGCCGCACTTCGAGCACACCCCATAATCCCGCCGCGATGAAGGCGAGGTTGGTCAAAGCATTCGTCGGCTCGGCCCAAAGTCCAGGACCGGTCCGCTCGCAATAGAGATCGACAGGGGTCAGGAGAGTTTGCCACATGGTGATGATCCCAGCCCGAATCGAACCGCGTAGTGAAATGCAGTGCCCACTCCTATTGCGACCTTACCTGCGGCTGCAATGGCAAAATTTCACCGCAACGTGACTTCCCGTTGACTTCGGCTTCTGCCACATATTTCAGCAAATCAGAACAAAGCCGGCATCACCGGCGGGAATTGGAATGGTCATGGCCTCGCGAAGATCCCTGTGGCTGGCAGCCCTTGCGCTGGCCTTCTCGGCGGTTGCCGGTGCTGGCCATGCCAGCGAATCCGAGAAAATGCATGCGGAACCCCAGGCCGACAAGCCGCTCGGCGTGGTCGAGCTGTTCACCAGCCAGGGCTGCAGTTCCTGTCCCCCGGCCGATGCCTTCTTCGCCGAACTCGCCACCAAGGACGACATTGTCGCGCTCGCCTATCACGTCGACTACTGGGACTATCTCGGCTGGAAGGACACGCTGAGCCGCAAGGAGAACACCGAGCGGCAGTACGACTACATGCGCGCCTTCGGCAGCCGCTCCGTCTACACGCCGCAGGCGGTCCTCAATGGCCGCATCCATGTCAACGGCGCCAATCGCACCGAGGTCGACGGCGCGCTCGCCCGAATGGCCAGATCCGGCGAAGGCATGCGCGTCGCCATCAAGGTCAGCCGGACCAGCGACCGTGTGATCATCGATGCCGGCGATGCCGGCACCGGCCCCAGCGACGCCCATGTCGTCATCGTCTATTTCGAGCCGCCGCAAACGATCAAGATCGCCCAGGGCGAGAACTCCGGCCGCAAGATGACCTATTGGAACGCGGTTACCGGCATCCAGACCGCGGGCATGTGGCACGGCAAGGCGCAGCGCTATGAATTGCCGATAAGCGAGATCGTCAAGAAGGGCGGCTGCGCCGTGCTCTTGCAGTCCGCCGGCAAGGACGGCATGCCCGGCCCCATTCTCGGCGCCGCCTTCATCCACAAGCCTTGAAAAGACTTCAATGCCCGGTCAGGCGATCCGCGAAAGCGGCGAGCCGGGACGTCCGCCCGAGACCGTTTGCCTCGCGCCGGTCGGCGATGCGATAGAGCTGGTACATGGAGTGGACGCCGAGCCAGCGCAGCGGTTCCGGCTCCCATTTCTTGACCGTCCGGTTGACCCAGGGCAGCCGGGTCAGTTCGGTGTCGTGGCCGAGCACGAGGTCGCGCAAGGTGCGGCCCGACAGGTTCGAGCTGGAAACGCCGAGCCCGACATAGCCGCCGGCCCAGCCGATGCCGGTCTCGCGATCGAAGCCGCAGGTGGTGCACCAGTCGCGCGGCACGCCGAGCGTACCGCACCAGGCGTGGTCGAGGCGCACGCCCTTGGTCTGCGGCAACAGCCTGGTCAGGATCTCGTGCAGCTGGTCGATGGTCGCCTGCTGGGTCTGGCCGCGCACGTCCGTGCGCGAGCCGAAACGGTAGGGCACGCCACGGCCGCCCATGGCGATCCGGCCTTCCCGGGTGCGCTGCGCGTAGCAATAGGTGTGCGCGGCATCGCCCAGCACCTCGTAGCCGCTCCAGCCGATCGTGTCCCAGAGCTTTTGCGGCAGCGGCTCGGTCACCACGATGGCGCTGTTCAACGGCAGCCAGAGGCGCTTGAGGCCGGGAATGCCGGCCGTGAATCCTTCGGTGGCACGCAGGATCTTTTCGGCGCGCACGATGCCGCGATCGGTGGTCACCTTGCCTTTTTCGATCGCCAGAACCTGCGTCTGCTCATAGATCGGAACGCCTGATCGCACGACCGCCGCCGCCAGGCCCTGCACCAGCTTGGCCGGCTGCACACGGGCGACGTTGCGGACGACGAAGCCGCCGAGCACCTTGTCGATGGCGATGCGCTCGCGCGCTTGCCCTGCGTCCAGGAAGGCTAGCCTCTCCGGTGGCATGTCCCAGCGCAGGAGCTCATCGTATTCCGCCCTGGCGCGCTGCAGCTGCGCGGTGTTGGTGGCCACGGTGATGTTGTCGACGCGGCGGATATCGGCATCGATACCCTCGGCCTGCGTCACCGAGATCACTTCGTCGACGGTGCCGAACATGGCGCGCTGCATGTCGATGACAGCGCCCCGCGACGAGGACGCCGCATATTTCTCGCGCGACCAGCTGAAGCCGCCCGACAGCCAGCCGCCATTGCGGCCCGAGGCGCCGAAGCCGGCGAACTCCTTCTCGACGATGGCGATGCGCAGCGACGGCTGCGCCTTCTTCAGGTAATAGGCCGTCCACAATCCGGTGTAGCCGGCGCCGACGATGCAGATATCGGCCTCGATGTCGCCGGGCAGCGCAGGGCGATAGGCCGGGATGCCGCCGATATCGGCATACCAGAACGACACGTCGCCATTGTGCTTGGCTTGCATGGGGATGCTCTCGAATGATTCAGGTGAGCGTGACAGGATTCGAGGCAGCGGTCGCGCCAATCATGGCGCGGGTTCGCAAACAGGCTCTCGGTCGAGGGAAATCCGCCGTCGCGGCGATGCGGGCATGAAAAAACCGACGTCAGCTTGCTTCTGACGTCGGTCATTTAGGTTTTGGGATCGTCGCACCCGGTTTTTCCAAGGAAAAACCGAGGTTGGTTCGATCCGACGCAGACCCGTGGGCGGGGGGCTTGGGGTTTACGAGCCGGTGCCGGACCGAACCGTCTCAGGCAACGCCGGTAAATTCGTCGGAGATTGGGGCACGAGCGCGGATAAAAAAAGGCAGAAATGTGGCGAAGCATCACCAATTCCAACATGCGGTTCGCAAATGTGACTGGACGTGACCGAAACGGCGCGTCGCTGGCGCTGCTTCGCCGGCTCTTGCAATTCGATGGCGAAGGGGCCAACTTTGGTTGGCAAAGATTCATTTTCGAAGGATCGAGGCATGACTGATGACAGCGGCGGGATGGGGGATGGGGACGCATCCGCAATATTGATCCCGCTGCACGAGGCCCGACGCGAGCGCCTCGACCAGCCGGTGCGCTTCGAGCGGCGCGAGCTCGACCAGATCCTGAGGCTGTACGGACGGATGGTCGCCGCCAACGAATGGCGCGACTACGCCATCGACCATCTCACGGACCGAGCAGTGTTTTCCGTCTTCCGCCGCGCCAGCGAAGTGCCGCTTTTCCAGATCGTCAAGGACCCGAAACTGGCGCGCAAGCAGGGCGCCTTCGCCGTCATCGCCGCCGGCGGCCGCATCCTCAAGCGCGGCCAGGAACTCGGCCGCGTGCTTGGCGTGTTCGACAGCAAGCTGAAGGTTGTTGAGGCCTGAGGGGGAATTGGGGAACTGAGGAACTGAGGAACTGGGGAACTGGGGAACTGAGGAACTGAGGAACTGAGGAACTGAGGAAAAAGGCACTCAGCGCCTGATGATTCGCCTTCTTCAATTCTTCAATTCTCCAATTCCCTCAGTTCTCCATTCCTCAATTCCCCCTGCCCTCGCGAAACCTCCGCTCCGGCAACGAATCAGCGGCGGGCGGGAGCGATGCACCGCCATTCAGCGATAGTTGCATGAACACCGTGTCCAGCCAGCGGCCGTGCTTGTAGCCGGAGCCCTCGAGGCGGCCTGAATGGCGGAAGCCGAGCCTTTCATGCAGCTTGACCGAGGCGCTGTCGGGATGGCCGTCGCCGATCACCGCGACGATCTGGCGGAAGCCCGCCGCCTCCACCGCCGCGATCAGGCTTTGCATCAGTCTGAGGCCGACACCCTGGCCCTTGGCGTCAGGCGCGACATAGACCGAATCCTCGACGACGAAGCGATAGGCCGGGCGCGGGCGGAAGGCGCCGGCATAGGCATAGCCGAGCACGGCGCCATCCTTCTCCGCCACCAGATAGGGGAAGCCGCCGGCCGTCAGCGTGTCGAATCGCTTGCCCATTTCGGTGCGACTGGGCGGCTCCAGTTCGTAGCTCGCCGTGCCGTTCTTCACCGCATCGGCACAGATTTCTGTGATGGTGTCGAGGTCGGCCGAGGTCGCCGGCCGGATCGCAATATTGCTCATTCTTTATGCAAGCCTTTCATTTGCCTTCGATAACAGCAAAGACCGGCGCAAAAGAAAAGGGCGGCTGTTGGGCCGCCCTTCCAAACCCGATGGTCCAGTCAGACCATGATGCGTGCCTTAGCGGCGGTCGCCCATGAACTGCAGCAGGAACATGAACAGGTTGATGAAGTCGAGATAGAGCCTCAACGCGCCCATGATGGCCTTGCGGCCGGCGACATCGGAAGCATCACCCTCGAAATACATCTCCTTGATCTTCTGCGTGTCATAGGCGGTGAGGCCGGCGAAAATCAGCACGCCGATCGCCGAGACGGCGAAGGACAGCGCCGACGACTGCAGGAAGATGTTGATCACCATCGCGATGATCAGGCCGAACACGCCCATGATCAGGAACGAGCCCATCGCAGTCAGGTCGCGCTTGGTCGTGTAGCCGTAGAGCGACAGCGCGCCGAAGCCCGCGGCGGTGGCAAAGAAGGTCTGCGCGATGCTTGCCGTGGTGTAGACCAGGAAGATCGACGATAGCGACAGGCCGACGAGGCCGGCATAGACCCAGAACGTCGTCTGCGCCGCCGAAACGCTCATCGACTGGACGCGGAACGACAGGAACATCACCGCGGCCAGCGGGGCTAGAATCACCACCCAGCGTAGCGGCGAGCCGAAGATTGCGTAGCCGAAGGAGGTCAGCATTTCACCGCTCGGCAGCGTTGCGACAGCCGAGGCCGGATCGGTGGTGGTGGCCAGCATGATCGTGCCGACAGCGGCAAGGCCGGTGATGAGGAGGCCAAGCCCCATCAGATTGTAGACCTTGACCATGTAGGCGCGCAGGCCCTGATCGATATCGACGCCGGCGCCGGGCACGGCGCGCGTCTGATAATTGCGAATGGGTTCAGCCATTGGAGTCCTCTATTGCTTCTGCCCCGTCCGGTGTCAGGTCCATCCGGACCCAGGCGCCGCTGGCGGGGCTCCAGCATGCCTGTGGCGAAATATGATGGTTATTCGCGTCAAGAACAAGACCGTAACCGGATGTAACGGTTCGTGAGAGGCCGAAATGCCGATTCCCGGGCTTTCTGGCCGGCATCCTTACCAAGATTTAACCTGGGATAGCCGTTCCGGCCCTGAATTTACAGGTTGCGCAGCACCGGTGCCGCCTTGTGGCCGAGCACCCGCCAGGTGCCGGCAAGACCGATGCCGACCGTGATCACCAGCGCGAAGACGATGGTTGCGACCGCCACTTCCGGCATGAAATGCGATGGCAGGGTCATGATGCGGGCGACGATGTACCAGGCCGCGATCCCGCCGGCCGCCAGCGCGAAGAGTGCCGTGGCCAGTCCGATCAGCATGTACTCCAGCGAGAATGCCGTTATCAGCGTTCGCCTGGTCGCGCCAAGCGTCTTCAGCACCACCGCGTCATGGATGCGCGCCCGGTTGCCGGCGGCGAGCGCGCCGGCCAGCACCAGCACCGAGGCGATCAGCGCCACCCCGGCTGCGGCCCTGATCGCCGTGCCGAGCTGGCCGACCAGCCGGTTGACGACATCGAGCGCATCCTTCACGCGCACCGTCGTCACCGCCGGGAAGGCGCGGGTGACGGCATTGAGGATGCGCGCATCGTCGGCCGTCGTGGCGCTCTTTTCGGTCAGCGTCGCCATCCACCCATGCGGGGCGCCAGTGAATGTGTTGGGCGAGAACACCATGACGAAATTGATGCCCATCGTCTCCCATTCGACCTGGCGGAAACTGGCGATCCTGGCCGTGACGTTGCGGCCGAGAACATTGACGGTGACGGTGTCACCGAGCTTCAGCCCGATTTCCTTGCCCTCCTGCGCCGAAAACGAGACCAGCGGCTCGCCGGAATAATTGTCCGGCCACCATTTGCCCTCGGTCAGCGTCGCGTTTTCAGGCTGTTTCGCGTCATAGGTGAGGCCGCGATCGCCTTTCAGCACCCAGGCGCCTTCGGCCGGCACCTTGACCTTGTCGACGTCGACGCCGTTCAGCGCCATCACCCGGCCACGCAGCATCGGCACCTTGGCCAGCGTGCCCCGTGGTGCCTCCTTGCCGATTAGGGCGGAGAACGCGTCGACATCACTGCCCTGGATGTCGACGAAGAAGAAGTTCGGCGCCCGCTCGGGCAGGTTGCCGGATATCTGCCGCCGCAGATTGCCGTCGATCAGCGCCAGCGTCACCAATAGCGTCAGCCCGAGCCCCAGCGACAGCACCACCGACGGCGTCAAGGCGCCGGGCCGGTGGATGTTGCCGACGGCAAGCCGGAGCGCCACGGAGCGCACACGCGGGCTCTTCCTCGCCGCCCACTGCACCAGCGCGCCGACGAGGCGCAGCACCAGGAAGGCGAAGATCGTGGCCCCGACAAAGATGGAGGCGATGCGCTGGTCGCCCGAGAACAGGATCGCCAACGCCGCCAGGAACAGCGCGATGCCAAGCGCCGAAGCGACGTAGACGAGGCGCGACCGGCCACGGCCTTCCATCCCCATCTCCCGGAACAGCGCGGTCGCCGGCACGTCGCGGGCGCGGCCGAGCGGCAGCAGCGCGAATGCCAGCGTCACCAGCAGCCCGAACAGCGCCGCCATGCCGAGCGCGCCGGGATAGAAGCCACCTTGCGCCGGCACCGGAATGACGGACTGCAGGGCAGCGCTTGCCGCGAACGGCATCAGCGCCCCGATGACAAGGCCGAGCACGATGCCAAGGGCCGCGATGATCAGGATCTGCACGAGGTAGACGGTAAAGACGAAGCCGCCGGAAGCGCCAAGGCTCTTGAAGGTGGCGATGACGCCGCGCTTGCCGTCAAGATAGGCGCGCACCGCATTGGCGACGCCGACGCCGCCGACCACCAGCGCCGTCAGCCCGACCAGCGTCAGAAACTGCGAGAACCGTTCGATGTTGGCCGACAGCGCCGGCGCGGCATTGCCGCGCGTGCGGATCGACCAGCCGGCCTCGGGAAAATCCTTTGCCGCCTGGTCCTGGATGGCTTTCAGCCGCGCTTCGTCGGCGTCAGCCGGCAGTCGGATCTTGTAGGCGTTCTCGACCAGGCTGCCCGGCTGCACCAGCCCGGTGGCGGCCAGCGCCTCGGTCGAGATCATCAGCCGCGGCGCGAAGCCGAAACCGTCGGACACCGCGTCCGGCTCGGTGACCAGCCTGGCGCGCAGTTCGAACGTGGCGGTGCCGAGCTTCAGCCGGTCGCCGAGCTTGACATGCAGCCGCTCGAACAAGAGATCGGGCGCGGCCGCACCAAAAACGCCGAATTGCCTCCCGAACAATTCCTGTTCCGTCAGCGCCGGCTCGGTTTCCAGCGCGCCGTAGAGAGGGTAGGCGTCGTCGACGGCCTTGGCCTCGACCAGCGCCTGGTCGGACCCGTCGGCCAGACGCGCCATCGAGCGCATGCTGGCGGTGCGCGAGACCGCACCCAGCCCGTCGAGGAAGCCGCGTTCGGCCGGGCTGGCGCCACGCTGGTTGATCTGGAAGCGAAGGTCGCCGCCAAGCAGCGTCTGGCCTTGGCTGGCGACGCCGGCACTGATCGAGCGCGCCACCGAATTGACGCCGCCGATCGCCGCGACGCCAAGCGCGATGCAGGCGAGGAAGATCAGGAAGCCGGAAAGGCCGCCGCGCATTTCGCGCAGCGAGAAGCGGACGGCGAGTGAAAAGGTCCGCGACCAGTCAGCCTTTTCCGCCATGGCTAGGCCGTCACTTTGAGCAAGGGCGCGTCCTCGATCAGGCCGGAGCGCATCGAGACCTGGCGTGAGCAGCGCGCCGCAAGAGACGGATCATGGGTGACCAGCACCAGCGTCATGCCGCGCTCGGCCGCCTTGGCGAACAGGAGATCGGCGACCTGCCGCCCCGTCGCCTGGTCGAGATTGCCGGTCGGCTCGTCGGCGATGAGAATGCGCGGCGACGGCGCCAGCGCCCGGGCAATCGCCACGCGCTGCTGTTCGCCGCCCGAAAGTTCGCCGGGATAATGGGTGACGCGGTCGCTGAGGCCAACCGCCGCCAATTCGCGCTCCGCCACCGAAAACGGATCGGCGTGGCCGGCCAGCTCGAGCGGCACGGCGACATTTTCGAGCGCTGTCATGTTGGGAATGAGGTGAAAAGACTGGAACACGATGCCGATGTTTCGGCCTCGAAACGAAGCAATCTGGTCCTCGCTTTTGCCGTTGAGCAGTTCGCCGGCGATCCGTACCGTGCCCGAATCGATCCGCTCCAGGCCTGCCAGCACCATCAGCAAGGTCGACTTGCCGGAGCCCGACGGGCCGACGATGCCGGTCGCTTCGCCGCGCGCCACCTCGAGGCTGATGCCCTTCAGCACATGGACGGAGGAAACGCCTTCACCGAGCGTAAGGGATACGTCTTTCAACTCGATGACGGCTTCTGTCAAAATGAAAGCGTCCTATATGGGAGGGAAGGCTCTGCTTGCCGGAAGCCGTCGCCGGAAGAATTCGTTTGCTCATATGGGGCCTGCCGCATGTCTTTCAAACGCCGCATTGCCGCAGGCGTGATCGTTTTCCTCGCCATTTGCGGCGCCATTTCGTCGGCGCGCGCCGAGCCTTTCAAGATCGTCGGCTTCGGTGACAGCCTGATGGCGGGTTTCGGCCTCGGACCCGACGAGGGGTTTACCGACAAATTGCAGGCAGTCCTTCGTGCCAAGGGCCATGATGTGGCTGTCGCCAATGCCGGCGTTTCGGGCGACACCACCAGCGGCGGCCTGGCGCGGCTCGACTGGTCGGTGCCCGACGGCACGCGGCTGGTCATCCTCGAACTTGGCGCCAACGACATGCTGCGCGGCGTCGCGCCCGACATCACCAGGAAGAACCTCGACGAGATGCTGGCCAAGTTGAAGGAGCGCAAGATCGCGGTGCTGCTGGCCGGCATGCGCGCCGCGCCCAATCTCGGCGCCGACTATCAGAACGCCTTCGACGCCATTTTCCCGGGCCTTGCGAAGAAATACGACATCGACCTTTATCCATTCTTCCTCGACGGCGTCGCCGGACAGCCCGGCATGCAGCTCGAGGATGGCTTGCATCCGAGCGTCAAAGGCATCGACCGGATGGTCGAGCGCATCCTGCCGACGGTCGAGAAGGCCATCGCGGCTGCCCCGAAAGCTTCGTAAGGACCGAACCGGAACAACTTCCGGTGCGGAAGCTTAGTTAAGGACCTGCGATCAACAAACCACTTGCTCCATTTGATTATCGATGATTCGCTACGGGTGACAGTTTCGATTCGAGGAAGGGAGGCTTTTCATGCCGCGTCTTTTCACCGCCCTCGAAATTCCGCGTGACGCCGCCCTTTCGCTGTCCCTTTTGAGGGGTGGCCTGCCAGGGGCGCGCTGGATCGATGTCGAAAACTATCATCTGACGCTGCGTTTCATCGGCGATGTCGAGGGCCATGTCGCCGACGAGATCGCCAACGCGCTCGACCGCGTCCACCGCCCGTCCTTCTCGCTGACCCTGACCGGCGTCGGTGCTTTCGGCCAGAAAAAGCCGCATGCGGTGTGGGCCGGCGTGTCGGCTTCGCCCGATCTGGCGGCACTTCAGGGGGAAATCGATCGCATCTGCCAGCGGCTCGGCATCCCTGCCGACCCGCGCAAATTCATGCCGCATGTCACACTTGCAAGGCTGCGCAATTCGAGCCCGCTGGACGTCGCCCAATATCTGTCGGCGCGCGGCAATTTCTCGACCCTGCCGTTCCGCATCGGCCGCTTCGTGTTGATGTCGTCGCGCGATTCGGTCGGCGGAGGACCCTATATCGTCGAGGAAGCCTGGCCGCTGTCGAGCACCGACGCCCGCCCGGCCAGCCGGGTCGCCAGCGCCTCCGACGCCTCGCGGATCATGCGGTAGACCTCGGCGAAAGCCTGCTGACCGTCGTAATAGGGATCCGGCACGTCGCGCGGTTTTCCCTGCGCGAAGTCCAGGAACAGGTGTATGCGCTCGCGCATCACCGCCGGCGCCAGCGCCTTCAGGTCGCGAACATTTGATCGGTCCATGCCCAGGATCAGGTCGAAGCGGTGAAAATCCTGCGACGTGATCCGGCGTGCCCGCTGCGCGGAAATGTCGATGCCGTGATGCACGGCAATCGCCATCGAGCGCGGATCGGGAGCGGAGCCGACCTCCCAGCCGCTTGTGGCGGCCGAATCGAGCAGGATGTCCCGGCCAAGCCCGCGCTCCGCCCAGACCGCGCGAAACACGCCCTCGGCCAGTGGCGAACGGCAGATATTGCCGAGGCAAACGAACAGAATGGATTTTATCGGCTTCGCGCTCATCGATCCGGAATTTCGTTGCGCATGTCGTTATCCCAAAACCGCGACATGCATTATGGTGACGACTTCAATCGAGATAGCATGGGAAAAGAACATGGCGAGAGAGAAACTGGACAGGCAAGCCGCCGAAGCAGCGCTGACCGGGCTCGATGGCTGGTCACTGGCCGCAGATGCAGGATCCATCAGCCGCACCTTCACCTTCAAGAATTTCTCCGAGGCCTTCGCCTTCATGACCCGCGTCGCGCTTGCCGCGGAAAAGATGGACCACCACCCCGAATGGTCGAACGTCTACAAGACGGTCGAGGTCACGCTCAACACCCATGATGCCGGCGGCCTGACGGCACTCGACATCGAGTTGGCGAAGAAGATGAACCGCTTTGCCGGCGGCTGAACATTACCTTTTCATGCCCGCAACCGGGCGCGGATCGCCAAATCGGCACCGGCATCTTGCAGCGGGGTTCGGCTTTCACCACATTTTCGCTCGCGAGGCGTGCGCTTGGATGCGCATGAGACCCGCGAGGAGCGATTGATGGCGCAAGAATCCGGTTTTGATTTCTTCGGCTTTGGCGACAAGCTCGCCGGCGAGGGCGAAGTGCGCGAGAAATTCTGGCGCACGGCCAAGAAGGCAGCGCGGCAGATTCCGTTCATGGAAGACGTCGTCGCCGCCTATTACTGCGCCATGGACAAGAACACGCCGCTGCGCGCCAAGGGCATATTGGTGGCGGCGCTCGGCTATTTCGTGCTGCCGGTCGACCTGATCCCCGACTTCATCTTCGGGCTCGGCTTCACCGACGACATTGCCGTGCTGACCGCCGCGATTACCGCCGTCAGCGCCCACATCACGCCGGCGCATCGACAGGCCGCCAGGGATGCCATCGCCGACAAGGGCTGAGCGTCCCGATGCCCGCCAGGCCTCTGGATACAGGCGTTCGGAGGCCCGGCAAAAAAGTCAAACTCTTGCCGCTTTCGTGGCCTCCAAGTCGCCGAAGGGACGTCGCGCCAGCCGCTGACAAGGCGGCGGCGCGAAAATGGCGGCGGTTTCCTAGGGTGAGTGTCCTTTTCTCAGAGAAGTTCACCGTTTGGTAACCCAGATTAAATCAAAATGAAGCGACGGCAGGACGCCATGCGGCCCGCCTCCGCACCATTTGGAATACGGGAAAAACGATGCGCGGATTGATTGCACTAGTCTCGGGTCTGGCCTTGGTGGCCTTTGCAGCGCCGGCGCTGGCGCAGCAGGCGACCAAGATCGGCCAGCACAATGCCTGGGGCACCTACAGCTACCAGGCGTCGGGCGGCAAGGTCTGCTATGTGCTGACCGTGCCGACCGACAAGCAGCCGCCGACGCTCGATCATGGCGACATGTTCTTTTTCGTCAGCCAGCGCCCCGGCCAGCAGGTCTCCTACGAGCCGCAGTTCATCGCCGGCTACAATTTCCAGGAAGGCTCCAAGGCCACCGTCACCATCGACAAGAAATCCTTCTCGATGTTCACGCGCGGCAAGTCGGCCTGGGTCGAGAACGCCGCCGAGGAGCCGGTGCTGATCGCCGCCATGAAGACCGGCAGCGACATGAAGGTTTCGGCGAAGTCCGGCCGCGGCAACCCGACCTCCTATGTCTTCTCGCTGAAGGGCATCTCGGCGGCGCTGTCGTCGATCGCCAAGTGCAAATAGGCACGAACCATATTTGAACCGGAGGCCGGGCCGCAAAGCCCGGCCTTTTGCTTTTTCGGCCCCTGCGGCTCAGTCCTGCGGGGCCGGCGCGGCTTCCGCCCGCCGCCGCCGGATCGCCTCGGCGATGAAGACGCGCGACAGCGCGTGATAGAGCGGCTCGTGCGAGATCATGCGCGCCGTGCCATAGCCCAGCATCGAGGCCAGCATCAGCGCGATGACGTTGTCGTGATTGCCGGTCATTTCCAGGATGATCACGAAAGCCGTCATCGGCGCCTGCACGACGCCGGCGAAATAACCGGCCATGCCGAGCAGAGCCGCCGCACCGGTGCTGGCGCCGAGGACGAGGCCGAGCGAACTGCCGATGCCGGCGCCGACCGCCAGCGATGGCGCGAAGATGCCGCCGGGAATGCCCGAGACCATCGACAGCAGCCCGGCCAGGAACTTTTCGGCGAAAAAGAACCAGGGCAGCGGCGTACCCTCGACGGCGCCGCGCGCCTGCACATAGCCGGTGCCGAAGGTCAGCCCGCCCGAGGCGATGCCGATCGCCGCAACGGCAAGCCCGCAGACGGCGGCCACCAGCAAGGCGCGCTGCAGGGGTTGCCCTGTGTGCCAGCGCCGGATCCGTCGCGTTATCTTCAGCGCCAGCAGCGAGAACAGCGCGCCGAAGCCGCCGCCGATGACGCCGCAGGCGATCACCAGCGGCCAATCGGCGGCAAACGCGATCGTCTCCTTCGAGACGCCGAAATAGGTGTAGTTGCCGAGCAGGCCGAGCGAGGCGATGCCGGCCAGGATCACCGCAGTCAGCACCAGCCCATTGGTGCGCGCCTCATAGGTGCGCCCCATTTCCTCGATGGCGAAAACGATGCCGGCCAGCGGCGTGTTGAAGGCGGCGGCGATGCCGGCCGCCGAGCCGGCCAGGATCAGGCCGCGCGCCTGCGCCATGCCGCCCCAGCGCGCCGCCTGCAGCATCAGCGAGGCGCCGACCTGCACAGTCGGCCCCTCGCGGCCGATCGAAGCGCCGCAGAACAGGCCGACGATGGTGAGCGCGATCTTGCCCGCCACCAGCTTGAGCGAGAGGATGTGGCTGCGGTCGTCGTCGTCGCGCAGGTGCCGGGCGGCGATCGCCTGCGGAATGCCGCTGCCTTGCGAGCCGGGGAAGAAGCTGTGGGCCAGCCAGGCGCACAGCACGAAGCCCAGCGGCGTGAGGATGAGCGGCAGATAGAAACGCCAGCCGTCCTCGCTGCCCGTTATCAGATGGAACAGTTCCTGCGCCCTGTCGGCCAGCACCGCGAACAGGACGCTGATCACGCCGATGCCGACGGCGCCGGCCCAGAACACCAGCCGCGGCTGCCAGACGCGCCGCGAGCCCCACATCGCGCGCGAGCGCCGCAACAGGGGATATTTTCGCGATTGGCCGGCCATGTCTGTCCTCGGATGGAGTCTGAGCCCTAGCACAGACATGGCGCCGATCAAGCCCGCCGGCGCGTGCGCCGACGGGACAAGTCGCTACGGATCCAGGCCTCACATGGCCATTTTTTCACATTCGGCCTGGGCCTTCTTGGTCGACGTATCGATCATGTAGGCTTTGCCCTTGGCGTCGGTCATCATCATCATGCAATGCTTGATCGGCTTTGCCATCTTCATCATCTCGGCACCCATCTTCGCATCCGGCATCATGGTGCCCATGTGCCCGTCCGGCATGATCGCCGTCACCTCCCCGCCTTTCATCATGGTCATTTTGCCCATCGCATCTTCGGCAAGTGCCTGCGAGGCGAAAAGGCCGACGAGCCCTGCAAGGACGGCGATCTTGATCGAGTTCATTGTGCATACTCCCATTTGTCGAGGGCATGGTTGCCCCTTTCAGACTTCGAAGCCGGCATGGGAATCGTTACGCCAACACGACAATGTGATCGGTCCCAGCGCACCGGAAGCGGCCGCAAGGCCGGCGTAGCGGGCGTTGTCGTGCGTCAGACCGGGTGGTCCGTGAGTGCTCGGGTCAGCCCCATGGGTTCGTCCGTCGACCAGAACCTTCACGATCGAGACCCCGCCGGCACGAAGGCGTTGTGTGCCATCCGGCATGACTCCGCCCTCAACCTGTGCTATGCGCCGCGCTTCACGTCCGGCACGATGTCTGAACATTGGCCGCAAACCGCTTATATCTGTGAAACCATGACCCTTTCATTCGACCTCACCGCTGAAGGCGCCCGTGACGCGTTGCGCGCCCGCGCCTCGTCGGCCGAAAAACCGTCGCTGATCGGCCTGACCCGGGCCGAGCTCGGCGAGGCGCTGGTCGCTTCGGGCATCGTGCCGCAACGCCAGGCAAAAATGCGCGCCCAGCAGCTCTGGCACTGGATGTATGTGCGCGGCGTTTCCGACTTCGCCGGCATGTTCAACATCTCCAAGGACCTGCGCGCCGAACTGGACAAGCATTTCACCGTGGCGCGGCCCGAAATCGTCGAGGAGCAGATTTCCGCCGACGGCACCCGCAAATGGCTGTTCCGCTTCCCGCCGCGCGGCGCCGGCCGGCCGGTCGAGATCGAGACCGTCTACATCCCCGAGGAAGGCCGCGGCACGCTCTGCATCTCCTCGCAGGTTGGGTGCACGCTGACCTGCTCATTTTGCCACACCGGCACGCAGAAGCTTGTCCGCAACCTGGCTGCCGAGGAAATCCTGGCGCAATTGCTCACTGCCCGCGACCGGCTCGGCGATTTTCCCGACCGCGATACGCCCGACGGCGCCATCGTGCCGGCCGAGGGCCGCAAAGTGTCCAACATCGTCATGATGGGCATGGGCGAGCCGCTCTACAATTTCGAAGCGGTCAAGAAGGCGCTGCTGATCGCCTCCGACGGTGACGGGCTTTCCTTGTCGAAAAGACGCATCACACTGTCGACCTCCGGCGTCGTGCCCGAGATCTTTCGCACCGGCGAGGAGATCGGCGTCATGCTGGCGATCTCGCTGCACGCCACCAATGACGATCTGCGCGACCTGCTGGTGCCGATCAACAAGAAGTATCCGCTCAAGGAGCTGATCGCCGCCTGCCGCGCCTATCCCGGCCTGTCGAACGCCAGGCGCATCACCTTCGAATATGTGATGCTGAAGGACGTCAACGATTCCATCGAGGACGCCAAGGGCCTGATCAAGCTGCTCAAGGGCATTCCGGCCAAGATCAACCTGATCCCGTTCAATCCATGGCCGGGCACCAATTACCAGTGCTCGGACTGGGAGACGATCGAGAAATTCGCCGACTACATAAACAATGCCGGCTATGCCTCGCCGATCCGCACGCCGCGCGGCCGCGACATCCTTGCCGCCTGCGGCCAGCTAAAGTCGGAATCGGAGCGCATGCGCAAGGTCGACCGGCTGGCGCTGGAAGCCATGATGATCGCGGGGCACGGCGAGGCGTGAACCGTCTCGTCGCCGGGCTCAAGCGTTTCGCCATCATAGCGGTCGGTTATGTCGCCGCCGTGCTGACCTCCATCCTGGTGCCAGTCCTGCTGATCACGCTTCTGGAAGGGATCGAATACGGCAACTGGTCCCTGGTTTTCACCTTCGACTGGCTGGGGTCCTTTCCGCTCGCCGTGTTGACCGTGGCCGTCTGCGCGCTGCTGGTCGTCGGCCCTGCCATCGTTCTCGCCGAATGGCGATCGCTTCAGGGATGGTTCTACTTCGCGGCCACGGGTGCGATCACGTCCATCGCCTTTGGTGTTTTGGTCCCGGGCTCGGCGGGAGGATTTGTTTTCAATCCTGGCTTCCTCGGTTTCCTGGCCACCGCCGGCACCGCTGCCGGTTGGGTCTACTGGCTTCTGGCTGGGCGTGGGTCCGGTCAGCTCAAGCAGCGGGATCCGTGATGGGCCGCCTGGTCACCTACATCGTGCGCCTTGCCGTCATCCTGTTCGGCTATGCCGTCGCCTCGCTGGCGGCGAGCGCTTTTCTCAACGTCCTGTTCCTGGCATCGCTCGGCTACACGCCGGAACAGGCGCATCCGGCGGCGACGGCTTCGCTGTATTTCTCGATTCCCTTCGTCGCCCTGTTCGTCGCCTATTTCGCTTTCATGCCGGCGGCGGTCGTCGTCCTGGTTGCCGAAATCCTCGGCCGGCGCGACTGGCTGTTCTATGCGCTGGCGGGCGCCGTTGTCGCGGCCGTGTTCCTCGGCATTGTCGACCACATCGGTGACACCACCTTCGCGGTGACCGGCACCAGCGCCATCATGGCGGTGATCGGCAGCGGCATGGTCGGCGGCATCTTCTACTGGCTCGCCGCCGGGCGCTGGGCGGGAAGCTGGTGGCAAATGGCCACGCGAAGCTTTCAGGCGCCTGATCTCGATCGGCGCTCTTGACCCCGACCGCTTGCTTTCGCATGACTAGGCGATGCCAAAAATGCCGCAGCAGGGCGCAAGGTCGCCACTCCCACCGCTTGTTACACCTCTTGCGGCACAGCGACTGAAGCCGGTCTTTGTCGACAGGTGGAGCGACAAGGCTCGCATCCGAACGCTCGTGCCGTCCGAGGTCACGCCTGAGATCACGGAATGGCTGACCGATCCGGCTGTCATGGAAGGGCTGAACGCGCCGCAGAAAGCCATGGGTCTCGACGCTTTCCGCGCCTATGCCGCGAGCTTCGACAATCTGAAGCGAAACCTGATGGCGATCCTGCGACGGCCCGATGACGTGCCGCTAGGCCTGGCCGTGATGGAGGTTGACCTGAGGCACCGCCTCGGCTCGCTCCATTTGATCATCGGCGATCCGGACAACCGCGGCCGCAACATGGCGTTCGAGGCGTCGATCGTGTTGCTCCGGCATTTCTTTCGCGAGCGCAAACTGGAGAAGGTTACATTCCAGCCACTGGCGCGCAATCAAGCGGCCATCGCCGTCTGCGAGCGATCCGGCTTGCGGCTCGAAGGCACCTTGCGGTCGCACCGCATCGATGGCCGCACCGGCAAACGCATCGACCAGATGCTCTATGCGCTGACGCTCGAAGAGTATGAAGAGCGTGCAAAGATGGCCGAGGCGGCCGGATTGATCCGCCCCTTCGCCGGACCCGGTCTTCCCGCCTAGCTTACCCTTAGAAGCGATACGCTATACCGAATTTCACTGTGTCGAGAGACGGCCGGAAACTCGCGCCGGCCGTACCGCCCGGCCCCGGCTCGATCTCGTCGAATATGTAGTGGAGATATTCCGACTTCAGCGACCACTTGTCAGCCAGCGCATATTCGGTGCCAAGGCCGAACACGCCACCGAACTTCACGCCGGAGAAGTCCGAGGTCGACGCCGAGGAAAACGGAGGAAACGGAACGAAGACGTTTGAATAGGATGTCGCCTGAAAATGCCCAGCCGCCACGCCACCGGTCACATAAGCCAGCAAACCGTCCGTCACCGCATAGCCGGCGCGGCCGCGCGCGGTCGCAACCCAGTCGACGTCGTAGGTGTAGGTCTCGCCCTTGCCTAGAAGGTCAAGCTGGCCGAATTCCGTGTCGTGCATGCCGATGAAATCGAAATCACCGACTACGCCATAGACGAATTGTCCGCTTTGCCAGTCATGCCCGGCGTAGATGCCGCCGAGATAACCATCCTTGTGGTAGGTGTCGTCGAAGCTGGTCGCGTCGGCATTGAAGCGGACCGAAGAGCCGGCATAGCCGCCCTCGACACCGATATAAGACCCCGACCAGTTGTAAGCCGCGTCCTGCGCGCTGGCCTCGCAGACCAGCCCGATCAAGGCGACAGATGCCAAAAGTATGCTTTTCATTGATTTCCCCAAGTGCCCTAGCGGTTCTTAGGCGAGCGCAACGGAGCCTACAATTGCAACAATGCAACAGCGCCGGTAAATTTGCGGTAACGGGAAAGCCTATTTCGCGTGCGCCGTCAGGATCTTGAGCGCGAAGGCGGAGAACACGCCGGCGAAGAGATAGTCGACCACCCGCGTGACCCGCGGGCTGGCTTTCATCGCCGCCGAGAACTTTTCCGCCGCCAGCACCATCGGCGCCGTCACCGGGATCGACAGCACGATGAACATGAGCCCAAGGAAAAACAGCTTTCCTGGCGCGTTCGGGTCGTGCGCGGAGACGAATTGCGGCAGGAAGGTCATGAAGAACAGGATGATCTTCGGATTGAGCAGGTTGACGCCGAGCCCCGCCGCCCAGCTGCGCAACAGCGAGATCCGCGGGCCCGTCTTCTTTTCCGGCGAGAAGGCCGAGCCCTTGGCGATCGCCTGCCAGGCCAGGAAGACGAGATAGCCGGCACCAAAGATCTTCAGCCCGAAGAAAGCCATCGGCGAGGCGACGATCAGCGCCGAGATGCCGACCACCACCAGCGTGGTGTGGATCAGCGTGCCGCACAGCGCGCCGGCCATAGAGGCAAAGCCGGTGGCCCGCCCCTGGCTCAGCGTGCGCGAGACGAACAGCGTCATGTCGGGTCCAGGCGTGATCGCCAGGATGACCGTGGCGATGGCGAACTGGATCAGCGTGGTGGTGTCTGGAATGAAGGACATGGAAGGCTCCGGGAGAACCTGGGGCCTATACAAGACGCGTCGCGCCGGCGCCAGATGGCTAGTTAGTGCATCTCCGGCGGGCACCCTCGAGCGGCAAGGACCTTTCTTTTAGGTGGCCGGACGCTTCGGAGCTTCCTCACGTGCATCGATCAGGCTGACGATCCATTCCAAATCGCGAAGAGTTTCAGAAACGCCAGCCGCCACGCGCTGGATCAGCAGTCTGGCGCCGCGCATGCTTGCTCGCTTTGCCGTTCCTGCTAAAAGGCGCTCCGACAATGCGTGACGCCCAAGTGTCCGCCATCGACGGAGCAGAAATGTCCAAGACCAAAGACGTCAAGAAGGTCGTGCTCGCCTATTCCGGCGGCCTCGACACATCCATCATCCTGAAATGGCTGCAGACCGAGCTCGGCGCGGAGGTCGTTACCTTCACCGCCGATCTCGGCCAGGGCGGCGAGCTGGAGCCGGCGCGCAAGAAAGCCGAGATGATGGGCATCAAGGACATCCGCGTCGTCGACGTGCGCGAGGAATTCGTGTCCGACTTCGTGTTCCCGATGTTCCGCGCCAACACCGTCTATGAAGGCACCTACCTGCTCGGCACCTCGATCGCGCGTCCGCTGATCTCCAAGCACCTCGTCGAGATCGCCAGGGAGACCGGCGCCGATGCGATCGCGCATGGCGCCACCGGCAAGGGCAACGACCAGGTTCGCTTCGAGCTTTCGGCCTACGCGCTGAACCCCGACATCAAGGTCATCGCGCCGTGGCGCGACTGGTCGTTCAAGTCGCGCACCGACCTGATCAATTTCGCCGAGCAGCACCAGATCCCGGTGGCCAAGGACAAGAGGGGCGAGGCACCTTTCTCCGTCGACGCCAACCTCTTGCACTCCTCCTCCGAGGGCAAGGTGCTGGAGGACCCTTGGGTGGAGCCGCCGGAATTCGTCCACCAGCGCACCGTTTCGCCGATGGATGCGCCCGACAAGGTCACCGAGATCGAGATCGAGTTCCTGAAGGGCGATCCGATCGCGCTCAATGGCAAGAAGCTGTCGCCGGCAACCATGCTGGCGGCACTCAACGATCTCGGCCGCGACAACGGCATCGGCCGGCTCGACCTGGTCGAGAACCGCTTCGTCGGCATGAAATCGCGCGGCGTCTATGAGACGCCCGGCGGCGCCATTCTCATCGTCGCGCACCGCGCCATCGAATCGATCACGCTCGACCGGGGTGCTGCCCACCTCAAGGACGAGTTCATGCCGCGCTACGCCGAACTCATCTACAATGGCTTCTGGTTCGCGCCCGAGCGCCTGATGCTGCAGGCGATGATCGACAAGAGCCAGGAAGACGTCGAAGGCACGGTGCGGCTGAAGCTCTACAAGGGCAACGTCATGGTCACTGGCCGCAAGTCCAGGAAGACGCTCTATTCCGACGCGCTGGTCACCTTCGAGGACGACCGCGGCGCCTACGACCAGAAGGACGCCGCCGGCTTCATCCGCCTCAATGCGCTCAGACTGCGCACGCTGGCCGCACGCAACCGCAAGGGCTGATATCCGGACAACGGCCTGGCGCTTTGCCAACTACGCCTAAGAAACCCGACGGAGACGTCGGGTTTTATTTGGCGCCTCTAATATAAACAAAATCAAGCCGCCTGGACTCGGTTCCTGTTTGACCTTTTGGCGGTATCATCTAAGTTCACTTGCGGGTTTAGGGGGTTTGACAGTGAAGAATAGTATTTCTCTTCTGCTTGGCTTGATCGTCGTCTTGACGGTGTGCCAGTCCTCACAGGCAGGCGCCAAGCGTGACCCGAAGGCGGAGATGAACGAATGCGTCGCCTCCGCTCGCACACGGGACCTTACGTTCAAGCATGACATGGCTTTGTTCATGGGCGTCTCGCAAGAGCGCATGCCCGCCCTGTTTTGCCAGCGCATTGCCGATGGGATACGCAGCGGCCGCATCAGCTATTCCGACATAAACAGGCTTCAGCTCGACCAGCCGACCGAAATCTGGATGGTCCTCAAGGGCAAAGCAAAGGCGGCTGCGCCCGCGCAAGCCCAGGCGCCGCGGTCACCCAACTTCCGTAACTGCAGCGGCATTGACGGCGCCTTCCAGGTTCCCGCTTCCCAGAAATGCCCTTCGAGCGGCTACGCGCAGAATTCCGGAGTCCCGACGGTCATCGAGGGCAAGCGAAGGACGGTTGCCCCGCCGCCGCAAAACCCTAGATTCCGTAACTGCAGCGGTATTGACGGCACCTTCCGGGTTCCCGCCTCCCAAAAATGCCCGTTGAGCGGCTACGCGCATTATTGAGTGTGATGTGTCTAGGCGCTCGGCCATTCCTGGAAACTGTTTCCTGCCGGCGGTGGCTATCCTGGCGAATTTGGCTGTTGCCAAAGCCGGCGACTATGATCCCGCCTCGCTCGACCTCGCCGCACTCCTCGAATGCCGGGCAGACGTGCCGAACTACAACAGCTTTGGCCTGTGGCTGGCCGGCGAGCGTAGGGCGGCGGATACGCTTGGCTGGAAAGAGGTTGCATCGGGCAATCCCTTCCTGCGGCAGTATCAACTGCCTGCTCCGGTCCATGTCTTCGGACGCGAGACGGTGACAATCGCCTTTACCGCAACCGGACCGATGGCCGTGCTTGACGGCATCGCCGCAGCGGATCTCGCCCGCCAGCTCAACGTCCCGGCGGCGGTCTCGACCCCGGACAAATTCCTGGGCGAGAAGGTCGTGGCCGAAAGCACCGAGGACAGCGGCGGCGTGAGACTTGCCACGCGCATCACGCTCAACGTCGCGACCGTCGAATCCCACCCCGGCAAGGCGCTGGCTGGCTGCTCCTACGCGCTCGACGTGAAGTAGCCTCCAGACGCTGAAGCCGTGTTTGCCGCTCCCATCAACAAAAAAGCCCGGCCATGGCCGGGCTTTTGCCGAATAGAGATTTCTATCAGTCGGCGTCGATCGCCGTGGCGATTTGGGCGATGGCCTGTTGATAGACGCTCGCGGAATTCCAGCCGGCAATCGCGCCCATATTCGCGTTTGCGCCCGCGCCGGCGCGCCAGCCGTGGCCTTTGAGGAAGTTGGCGGTGGAAGCGAGCGCCGTGGCCTTGTCACGCAGGTTCCCGCTGCCGACCGCATACTTCAGGACATTTCCAGGCAGGAACTGCGTGTGGCCGACCTCGCCATGCATGGCGCCGACCGACGAGGCGCTCAGCGCTCCGCGATCGACCAGCTTCAAGGCCGCAATGGCATGCGGGTGAAAATAGTCCGGGCGGCGGCAATCATAGGCCAGCGTCAAAATGGCGGAGACCGTGTTCTGGTTGCCCATGGAGGCACCGAAGCCGGTTTCCATACCCCAGATGGCGAGCAACACGCCCGGCGACACGCCGTAGTTCCGCTCGATCTGGTTGAACAGCGCGGCGTTCGACTTCTTCAGCGCACGGCCCTTGGAAATGATCGCGGCCCCGCCACGGCGTTTCATGAAGGCTTCCACCGAGCCGCTGAAAGCCTTGTGGATTGCACGGTCGGCGGAGATCGTCCTGGTTGCGTAGGTCGCGCCGGCCAAGGCGGCCAGACCCTTCGAGCCGACACCTTCGGCCTTGGCGTCC
Organism: Mesorhizobium sp. WSM1386; assembly: GCF_055901595.1. NCBI lineage: Bacteria > Pseudomonadati > Pseudomonadota > Alphaproteobacteria > Hyphomicrobiales > Phyllobacteriaceae > Mesorhizobium > Mesorhizobium sp. WSM1386. The sequence goes on along the minus strand of NZ_CM148373.1, from coordinate 958,824 downwards.
GCGGCAAAATCCTGTTTCCAGGCCTCGAAGCCGGCACCGGTCTTGCCGCAGCTGGATGCTGCCTGCGCGCCCGTTGCCAGCGCAAGTACCGCCACTACGGTGGCCGCTAAAATCCTACCCTTGGCAAGAAATGCCATGTTGTTCTCCTGGTTGCCTGATTCACGTCCCGCGCGAATTTGCCAGCGAAACATGCTCTTGTCACTGTCCCAGACGCGCCCTTTGTCGCTGTCTCGGACGTCCTCTTGTCACTGTCTCTACCGCAATGCTGGCGAATGCCGTGGAATTTGCCTACGATCAAGTGATTATTGTGGCGGGCGCGGCCGAAACCCCGCCGATCCTTCCACCATGTTGCTGAATGGTGTCACGGTCGGGAACGACGCCTGATGATCGGCGTTTGAACGACGTCCTTCCCCCTGATCCGACGATTGAGACCGACATGAAACTTTTCGACTGCCCGCATTGCGGCCACCGTCTCTACTTCGAGAACGCCCGGTGCCTGAATTGCGGGAGTCTCGTGCTCTATGATCCCGCCCATGCCCGATTTGCCTTGTCGGGCGCCGACGGCGCCTTCCAGTGCACCAACGCCGACGAGTGCGCCTGCAACTGGATGACCGAACCCGGACAGGCTTTTTGCCGTGCCTGCGTGCTGAACCAGCTGATCCCCGATCTCTCGGTCGACGGCAATCGCCGCCGCTGGATCCGGGTCGAGGCGGCCAAGAAGCGCGCCATCTATTCGCTGCTCGCCTTCGGCCTGCCGGTCGCGCCCAAGCAGGCCCCCACCGACGAGATAGGCCTCGCCTTCGACTTCCTCGCCGATCCGATCGGCGGCGGCCCCGGCGGCGAACGGATCCTTACCGGCCACGACAATGGCCTGATCACGCTCAATGTCGCGGAGGCCGATTCCGCCGAGCGCGAAAAGCGCCGCGTCGAGATGGGTGAGAATTACCGCACGCTGCTCGGCCATTTCCGCCATGAACTCGGCCATTATTACTGGGACCGCCTGATCCGCGACGATCCGCAAAGGCTGGAAGCCTTCCGCGCTTTGTTCGGCGATGAACGCGCCGATTACGAACAGGCGCTGAAGACCTACTATGCCAACGGCGCGCCTCCCGACTGGCAGCAGAACCACATCTCGGCCTATGCCACCTCGCATCCGTGGGAGGACTGGGCCGAAACCTGGGCCCACCATCTGCACATCACCGACACGCTGGAGATGGTCCATGCGCTGAACTTCCCGCTCGGCCGGCTCGAGACAGTGGAAGCCAACGATCTGCCGCGAGGCGACACCGGCGGCGAACTGCAGGCAGCACCTTCGGAACCCGCAAACACGCCCGAGCCCTTCGACAAGATCCTTGCCCGCTGGCTGGTGCTGTCGGAAGCCTCCAACTCGATCAACCGCTGCATGGGCCTGCCCGACCTCTACCCCTTCGTCATTTCGGACGTCACGGCGCGGAAACTCACCTTCGTTCACGACCTTCTGACCGGTTTGCCGAAAGAACCGGGAACAAATCGTGAGTTGATGCAGGCGTTTTAGCCGGAACGCATACGCCGCTGCGCCGTTTTCACCGCCGAGGGACCATGAAAACGGAGAGAAATCATGAAATCCGTATTGTTTCCCGCGGTCGCCGGGATGCTGACCGTGATGTCGGGTTCAGCACTTGCCGATACCGCCGTCTCGGCGGTCACCGATCTCAACGTTCGCGCCGGCCCCGGGCCGCAATATCCGGTCATCGGCGTGCTCGCCGCCGGCCAGTCGGCAACGCTCAATGGCTGCATCGAAAACAGCAAATGGTGCACCATCGCCGAAGCCGGCGGCCAGGGCTGGGTCTATTCCGACTATGTGACGGCCGATTTCGGCGGCAGCCGGGTGGTGCTGACGCAGCGCCCGCACGGCTCCAGCGTCGCCGTCGTCTCGCCGCCGGAAGACATCGGCGACTACTCGACCGATTATACCGGAGCGATCGTCGCCGGCGAGCCGGTCGATGCCATCCCGCGGCCACCGGCCGAAGTCCGCACCTATGTCGATACGCATCGCCTCGACCCCGTCTATCTGGATGGCGAGGTGGTGACCGGGGCAACCTTGCCCGACACCGTCGAACTGCGCGAAATCCCGGACTATAACTACCGCTATGTCTATGTGAACGGCCAGCCGACCCTGGTCGATCCGCAGACGCGACGCATCATGTACGTGGTGCGTTGATAAAGACCAGCGGTCGCCGAAGCGGCCGCTGCGACTGCTCCCTTCTCCCCGTCTCTATACGGGGAGAGGATGCCGGCAGGCGGATGAGGGGCAGCGCGGACCTGACGCAATTGCAGCCCTTGCCTTGACTCTTCGGCCGATTTCCTGTCTACACGCCTCGAATTCCGCGACGAGTATCCCTCCGAGCAAGCCGACCAGGACGCCGAAGCCTCTTTGAGGCCAAGTGCTGTAAACAGATCCTGGAGGCCAACATCCGGCAGCGCTGAGCGCCCCCGGGTGCTTTTTGGTTTTGGGCTTTGCTCGCCACGAGACTTGGACACTTGGCGCGAACGCATTACTTCTCGGATCGAACCCGAACCGAGATTGAAGGACGATCGATGTTTGAATCGCTACAGGAGCGCACAAGAGGCGTGGAGGGCCATCGGCCCGACAGGGATTGCTATGAATCCAAGGCGCTCTCGCGCGGCGAGTTGACCAATGTTTGAGTCCCTGCAGGAGCGTCTTGGCTCCATCCTGAACGGCCTGACCGGCCGCGGCGCGCTGTCGGAGGCTGATGTCTCGGCGGCGCTGCGCGAGGTGCGCCGTGCGCTGCTCGAGGCCGACGTGGCGCTCGAAGTGGTGCGCACCTTCACCGACAAGGTGCGCGAGAAGGCCGTCGGCGCCGCCGTGCTGAAGTCGATCAAGCCCGGCCAAATGGTCGTCAAGATCGTCCATGACGAGCTGGTCGACATGCTGGGCGCCGAAGGCGTGGCCATCGACCTCAATGCGCCGGCGCCCGTCGTCGTCATGATGGTCGGCCTGCAGGGCTCCGGCAAGACGACCACTTCGGCCAAGATCGCCAAGCGGCTGACCGAGCGCCAGAACAAGAAAGTCCTGATGGCCTCGCTCGACACGCGGCGGCCCGCGGCGCAGGAGCAGCTGCGTCAGCTCGGCGAGCAGGTCAAGGTGGCGACGCTGCCGGTCATTGCCGGCCAGAACCCCGTCGACATCGCCAAGCGCGCCGTCCAGGCGGCCAAGCTCGGCGGCCATGACGTTGTCATCCTCGACACCGCCGGCCGCACCCATATAGACGAGCCGTTGATGGTCGAGATGGCCGACATCAAGAAGGTGTCGAGCCCGCACGAGATCCTGCTGGTCGCGGATTCGCTGACCGGCCAGGACGCCGTCAACCTGGCGAAAAGCTTCGACGAACGCGTCGGCATCACCGGCCTTGTGCTGACCCGCATGGACGGCGACGGCCGCGGCGGCGCCGCACTTTCGATGCGCGCCGTCACCGGCAAGCCGATCAAGCTGATCGGTACCGGCGAAAAGATGGACGGGCTGGAGGAATTCCACCCCAAGCGCATCGCCGACCGCATCCTCGGCATGGGCGACATCGTCAGCCTGGTCGAGAAGGCCGCCGAGAACATCGACGCCGAGCAGGCGGCGGCGATGGCCAAAAAGATGCAGTCGGGCAAGTTCGACCTGAACGATCTCGCCCAGCAGCTTCAGCAGATGTCGAAGATGGGTGGCATGGGCGGCATCATGGGCATGATGCCGGGCATGGGCAAGATGAAGGACCAGATGGCCGCCGCCGGCCTCGACGACAAGATGTTCGGCCGCCAGCTCGCCATCATCTCCTCGATGACCAAGGCCGAGCGCGCCAATCCCGATATGCTCAAGCACTCGCGCAAGAAGCGCATTGCCGCCGGCTCCGGCACCGACGCGGCCGAGATCAACAAGCTCCTGAAGATGCATCGCGGCATGGCCGACATGATGAAGGCGATGGGCGGCAAGGGCAAAGGCGGCGGCCTGATGCGCGGCATGATGGGTGGCCTTGCCTCCAAGATGGGCCTTGGCGGCATGATGCCCGGCGGCCCCGGGGGGATGATGGGCGGCATGCCCGACCTTTCCAAGATGGACCCCAAGCAGCTTGAAGCCTTGCAGAAGCAGGCGCAGGCCGCGGGCCTTGGCGGCATGAAGGGCCTTCCCGGCGGTCTTCCTGGAGGTAGTGGCCTGCCCGGCCTGCCCGGCGGCATGAAGCTTCCGGGGCTTCCGGGCCTCGGCGGCGGCGGGCTGCCCGGCCTCGGCAAGAAGAAGTGAGGGCGCTATGAACGAAGAAAAAGACATGGCCGACGCACGCACCATCCTGGCCGGCTACCGCGCCTCGATCGACAACATCGATGCCGCCCTCATCCACATGTTGGCCGAGCGCTTCCGCTGCACCAAGGCGGTCGGCGTGCTGAAGGCCGAGCATGGCTTGCCGCCGGCCGATCCGGCGCGCGAGCAGCAGCAGATCGCCCGTCTTCGCCAGCTGGCGCATGACGCACATCTCGACCCCGATTTCGCGGAGAAATTCCTCAACTTCGTCGTCCGCGAAGTGATCCGGCACCACGAACAGATCGCCGCTTCGAGCAGCGGCGGGACAAAAAATCCGCTGCCAACGGCGTGACGAAAACCGGCTGAGAAATCTCAGTTGAAATCCAATCAAACGAAATCAGAGCTTTTAGGAGAAAAGAAATGGCACTGAAGATCAGACTGGCCCGTGCGGGCTCGAAGAAGCGTCCTTACTACCACGTCGTCGTTGCCGACGCCCGTTCGCCACGCGACGGCCGGTTCATCGAGTCGCTCGGCTCGTGGAACCCGCTGCTGCCCAAGGACGGCGAGCGCGTCAAGGTCGACGCCGACCGCGTCAAGCATTGGCTGTCGCATGGCGCCCAGCCGACCGACCGCGTGCTGCGCTTCCTCGACGAGGCCGGCCTCGCCAAGCGCGATGCCCGCTCCAACCCGAAGAAGGCCGAGCCGGGCAAGAAGGCGCAGGAGCGCGCCGCCCTGCTGAAGAAGGCGCAGGAAGACGCCGCTGCCGCCGTCGCGGCCGCTGCCGCGGCTCCTGCCGAAGCGGAAGCCGCCACCGCCGAGTAAAATATTGCTTCATCGCATCGACGAAACGGCGGGCCTGTGCCCGCCGTTTTGATCTCAGCCCTGAGGCGATCAATAGCCGCTCGGGCAGCGGTCGACATAGACCCGACCATAGCGGTCACGGTATCGGCACTGGCCGCTTTCGCTGGCATGGCCGATCAGTGCGCCGGCCACGGCACCGACCGCGCCCCCGACAACCGCGCCCTGCACCGGATCGCCCGCAACCGCGGCACCGACCGCGGCACCGCCAAGGCCACCCACGGCAGCGCCTTTTTCCGTCTGCGAACATGCGCCGAGCGCCGTCGCCAACACCAGAATGGTCAAGATTTTTCTCATCTTTTCGTTCCTCTCACACGCGGATCGCCGTCTCGCCGCCTGGTTCTTAACTCTCAGACGGCTAATTTGATCCCGAGGAGAACAAAGATCGCGACGCCGCCTGCTCGAACAAGCGGTAGCGTGCCGCGCCGGTCATGCCTCGGTTTCGCGCTCCAGATGGCGAGGCCGACGTCGAAAATCCCAGCCAATCAGCGAAATTGGCTATTGGCGAAAGCAGAAGCGACATCCGATCTCCCCTCGCTTGCGGGGGAAATGCCCAGGCAAAGGGGGGTGCTGTCCCTCCAGCCTCACATCGCGACTATCGGCATTCAACGCTCGCGGCTATGGATGCATCCAGGTGAGGAACAAATGACCGGCGAAACCGATCTGAAAACATTGCTGGCATCGATGACGCCGGAATTGCTGGATGGCATTTATGTCTTCGCCACGCTGGCGCCTGGAATTCCCCGGCCGGAAGGCCTCGAACCGCTCATGATATTCCGCGAGCGCGAGGGCATGACGCTGATCGTGACCGAGGCGGCGGCCCGTGCCGCCGGGCTGGCCGCCTCGTTCCGCTGCCGGATGATCACGCTGAACATCCACTCATCGCTGGAAGCAGTCGGCTTCCTCGCCGCCATCACCACGCGGCTGGCAACTGCCGGCATGGGCGTCAATCCGGTCTCGGCTTTCTACCACGATCACCTGTTCGTGCCGGCGGAGCGGGCCGAGGAGGCAATGGAGCTGCTGATGCAATTGGCCAAGGAGAACAGAGTTTAGCGCGGCGGCCAAAGCTGCCGATCTCCCCCCTCGTGGGGGAGATGCCCGGTAGGGCAGAGGGGGGCGTGAAGGAATGCCAACCTCCTTCATTTGCCCAGTAAAAGGGTCGGTGAGCACAGCCGAGATCGATTTGAGAGACAGAGGGACAGCGCCCCCCTCTGTCCTGCCGGACATCTCCCCCACGAGGGGGGAGATTGGCCTTCATCAATGCCTTCGCAAATCTAACACCAATCGGCCGAAGGCCGAGCCCGCGACTGCGGGCCGCCGGTCGTCCGGCGCCCCTGCGGAGGGCCAGCCGCGCAAGCGGCGGTGCGGCCCGTGAGCGATAACCAAAGAGCCGTCAGGCCGCCTTCTTCTTCGGCTGGATCAGGCCGCGCTCGACCAGCAGTTCGGCGATCTGCACCGCGTTGAGCGCCGCGCCCTTGCGCAGATTGTCGGAGACGATCCACATCGACAGGCCGTTGTCGACGGTCGAATCCTCGCGGATGCGCGAGATGAAGGTGGCGTCTTCGCCGGCCGATTCCAGCGGCGTGATGTAGCCGCCGTCCTCGCGCTTGTCCAAAACCTGGCAGCCGGGAGCATCGCGCAGGATATCGCGCGCCTCGTCGGCGGTGATCGGCTTCTCGAACTCGATGTTGACCGCTTCCGAATGGCCGATGAATACCGGCACGCGCACGCAGGTCGCGGTCAGCTTGATCTTGGGGTCGAGCATCTTCTTGGTCTCGGCCACCATCTTCCACTCTTCCTTGGTGAAGCCGTCGTCGAGGAAGACGTCGATATGCGGGATGACGTTGAAGGCGATGCGCTTGGTGAACTTCTTGACGTCGACCTGGTCGGCGACGAACACCGCGCGCGTCTGCGTGAACAGCTCGTCCATGCCTTCCTTGCCGGCGCCGGATACTGATTGATAAGTGGCGACGACGACCCGCTTGATGGTGGCGGCATCGTGCAGCGGCTTCAGCGCCACGACCAGCTGTGCCGTCGAGCAGTTCGGGTTGGCGATGATGTTCTTGCGCGTGAACAGCGAGATCGCGTCCGGGTTCACTTCCGGCACGATCAGCGGCACGTCCTGGTCGTAGCGGAAGGCCGACGAATTATCGATGACCACGCAGCCCTGCTTGCCGATCTTCGGCGACCATTCCTTGGAGACGTTGCCGCCGGCCGACATGATGCAGATGTCGGTGTCGGAAAAATCATACTGGTCGAGCGTCCTGACCTTCAGCGTGCGGTCGCCGAACGACACTTCCGTGCCCTGGCTGCGCCGCGAGGCGAGCGCCACGACTTCGCTTACCGGAAAGCCGCGCTCTTCCAGTATGTTGAGCATTTCCCGACCCACATTGCCCGTGGCGCCGACGACTGCAACCTTGAAACTCATCGAAATCTCCTGTCCCTCTCCGCTTGGTTTTTGGAGAAAACCCGCCGGCCGATGCGGGTTCCGTCCCCCGGGCCGAACCCGGGAGAGGGTGGTTAGGCCAAGGGAATCACACCGTTTTGGTGGTGGTTTTGGCCATGGTTTTGCTGGAACGGACGGACGCGTCCGAGCGCCCAGCCCAATGCCTTACATTGTGGCTGGGGGCGTCGAATGCAAGAAGAGCCGTCAGAAGGCCGCGCATCGAAAACAATCCCGTTCGAAGCCGGCTTTTACGCGGTTTGTATCAGGAGTCAATCGGGCGAGGGGGAAGGCCGGTGCCGCTTGCCCTGTACAAGAGCGGCGGCAGGAAGTACGAACGGCCAAGATTGTTTGGCTGGCGATGCCGGCCCCGGCTCGTGCTCCCATGATGAGCGCAGAACCTCGAATTCCGAAAGAGTAAGATGTCCAACTTCGAAGCACTTGTTCCCGCGCTGGCAAAGGCGCTGGAAAAACGCGGCTATTCCGACCTGACGCCGGTGCAGAAGGCCGTCCTGGAGCTCGGCCAGGCCGATGCGCTGGTCTCGGCGCAGACCGGCTCCGGCAAGACCGTCGCCTTCGGCCTTGCCATGGCGCCGACGCTGCTCGACGGTGCGGAACGCTTTGCCCCAGCCACAGCGCCATTGGCGCTGGCGGTGGCGCCAACGCGCGAACTGGCGCTGCAGGTGACGCGCGAACTCGAATGGCTTTACGAGCTGACCGGCGCCACGGTGGCGTCCTGCGTCGGCGGCATGGACATGCGCACCGAGCGGCGCGCGCTGGAGCGCGGCGCCCACATCGTCGTCGGCACGCCCGGCCGGCTGCGCGACCACATAACCCGAAACTCGCTCGACATGTCGGCGCTGAAAGCCGTCGTGCTCGACGAGGCCGACGAGATGCTCGATCTCGGTTTTCGCGAGGATCTCGAATTCATCCTCGACGCAGCACCCGCCGAGCGCCGCACGCTGATGTTCTCGGCCACCGTGCCGCGCTCGATCGCCACGCTCGCCCAGGGCTATCAGCGCGATGCCGTGCGCATCTCGGCCGCCGGCGAGGAAAAACAGCATCTCGACATCGAATACCGGGCGCTCAGCGTCGCCCCGGCTGACCGCGAGAACGCCATCATCAACGTGCTGCGTTTTTATGAGGCGAAGAACGCGCTGGTGTTCTGCAACACGCGTGCCGCCGTCAATCATCTCACCGCCCGCTTCAACAACCGCAACTTTTCGGTCGTGGCGCTGTCCGGCGAGCTCAGCCAGAACGAGCGCAGCCATGCGCTGCAGGCGATGCGCGACGGCCGTGCCAAGGTGTGCATCGCCACCGACGTCGCGGCGCGCGGCATCGACCTGCCCAATCTCGAACTGGTCATCCACGCCGACCTGCCGACCAACCCGGAAACGCTGCTGCACCGCAGCGGCCGCACCGGGCGCGCCGGGCGCAAGGGCGTCAGCGCGCTGATCGTGCCCAACAGCGCCCGCCGGCGCACCGAACGCCTGCTGCAGAGCGCCAAGCTGACCGCGACATGGGCAAGCCCGCCATCGGCCGACGACGTGATCCGGCGCGACGACGAGCGCATCCTTGCCGATCCGGTCTTCGACGAGCCGGTCAAGGACGACGAGCGCGCCTTCATCGACGCGCTTCTGAGCCAGCATGGCGCCGAGCAGGTGGCCGCCGCCTTCGTGCGCCAGTGCCGCGCCAGCCGCTCCGCGCCCGAGGATCTCATGGATGTCGCGCCGTTCACGCCCTCGCGTGAAAGACCGGCGGGCGAAGGTTTCGCGCGCCGCGACGAGGCACCCAGCCGGCGCGACGATTTCGGCGCCAGCGTCTGGTTTTCGCTGTCGATCGGACGCCGGCAGAATGCCGAGCCGCGCTGGCTGATCCCGATGCTGTGCCGCACCGGCAGCATCTCGAAGCGCGAGATCGGCGCCATCAAGATGCAGCCGGAAGAAACCTTCGTGCAGATCGCCGCCGACTGGGCCGATCGTTTCCTGACGGCGATCGGTCCCGACCGCAAACTCCAGGGCAACATCGTGGTCAAGCGGCTGGACGGCACGCCGGACCTGTCGCGGGCCGGCTACCAGCCGCCAAGCCCCGACAAGAAACCGCATCGCGGCAAGGCGCCGTTCGACCCCAACGCACCGAAGCACAAGTTCGAGAAACGTGCCCCGGCAGCCGAACGCCCCGCCGCCGCGCATGAGGCAAAGCCGTGGGCGAAGAAGCCGGGCAAGCCGAAATTCGACAATGCCGGCCCGCCGAAGCACAAGAAGGCGAAGAAGCGGCCAGTTTGAGCATGATGGCGAAAAGTGTGAAACGGGTTCCCGTCCGCAATCGCATCAAAGCCAAGAGATAGAGTGGGTTGCCGTTTCCGTGAAACGGTGAACTGCACTCGCGCTGTCGATCATTTGGATGTCGCCGCCTTGTGCTGCCGCGATGGCATCCATCATGCGGCCTCCGCCTTTCAGCAGCGCACAAAGCGATTGTGGCTGATCGTGCCCGGGCCGTCGCGCGCTGGCAGATCGCGCCATGGTGTCCAGGCCCCTGTTGATCCATGCCAAAATCGCAAGATCGGTCGAGCGCGACATATCCGGAAAGGCCTAGTTGGTGTCGCCACGGAGGAAGAGCGTTGAAGGCAGCACTTGAAAACTACCAAGCCCGAATGCAGCGGGTGCTGGACCACATCGACCAGCATCTGGATGACGATCTGGGCCTGGAGGCGTTGAGCGGTGTCGCGGCGTTCTCGAAATACCATTTCCATCGGCAGTTCACGTCCACCTTCGGGTTGTCCGTGCATCGCTATGTCCAGCTCGCCCGCATGAAGCGCGCTTCATACAGGCTTGCCGAAAGTGACGCCCAAAGCGTCACCGATATCGCGATGGATGCCGGTTATGACGCGCCGGATGCCTTCGCCCGCGCCTTTCGGCAACGGTTCGGACAATCGCCCTCGTCGTTCCGGAAGTCTCCCGACTGGGGGTCGTGGCTCATGGCCTTCGGGCCCCTCGAAAAAGCAAGGAACACACTCATGCAGATAATTTTTGATCACGGCGACGTGACGATCCGCGATGTGCCCCCGACGCCGGTGGCGATCATGGAGCATCGCGGAGACCGGGCGACGCTCCAGGACACCATCCAGCGTTTCATCGCCTGGCGTAAGGCCGCGGGCTTGTCGCCCGAGACAAGCCCGACCTTCAACGTCTTCCGTTCCGAAAGAGAGCCTGCGGTCCCGGCTGACTACAGCATGGACATTTGTGCCGGGACCGACCAACCGATCGAGGCGAATGACGCGCAGATGAAGGCTGGCGTGATCCCGGGCGGACGCTGTGCGGTGCTGCGCTACCCCGGCAATACCAACAATCTCGAGCCCGCAGCACTTTACCTTTATCGTGAGTGGCTTCCTGCCAGCGGCGAGGAAGCACGCGACTTTCCAATCTATTGCCAACGACATCTGTCCCACTTCCCGGAGGGGCCGCTACGCGAAGTGGTCGTTGAACTCTTTCTGCCTCTGAAATAGCTCGGCAGGGCAGCGGCCTGTCCCTTCCGATGGCAAGAAACGGACAGGCGGCTGTCACTCCCATCTCGGCCATTCCGCATTACGAGTTCACGGTCTGGATCATTTGCTGCTGGCGTTCGTCATTCAAGCGCATGTTTTGCTTGACCACCTGGCTGTCGACTGTCGTCGAGCAGCCGTCTTCATCGAAACATGTCTTGAAATCGAAGGCAAAAGCGCTGGCCTTGTGGTCGTGGAGAAATTCGTGTCGGACCACGGCTTCCGTCCAGGTGGGCGTATAATCCCGCTCGACCCACCACAGCACATAGGGCGGGCAGGCGGGTTTGAGAAACCATTCTCGTCCGTGCCTCATCGCCTCCCTATGAATTCCCTCATAGGAGAATGCCATCGGCGATGCCAGGTCTTTCCACAGCGACAACGTCGATGGCGACCAACCGTCTCCACGTTCACTATAGAAGCGCGGAAAAACTTGCGTGCCCCAGCTTTCCGGACCAGGTTCCTCCTCATAGCCCGACCTTGCGATGAATCCCTCGCTCGTTTCGGCAATCAGAAAATTGCGATCGTTGCGGTCATGAAAACCCTGGTTCACGGGATCACTGGCTGGAGCACGGAATATGCCGAAAGTGTACAGGGCAAGTCTTTTGCTCTTCATTTTACCTCCGCCAAACAGCCCTGTTGCACTCATTTTTCTCCATTGTTCCAGGCCAGTAACGGATCGAAACCGGCCGGTTCGGTCAGGCGTTCGAAGCCCGGGAGACCGACGCATGCAGACCGGCCTTGATGGCGGCCCAGCTTGCCGATGCAGGCGTCGGGCGGTGCTGCTTGGCGATGCGCTCGGCCAGCGACGAGCGCCAGGCGTGATCCTCCGTTATCCTGCGGATGGCCGCATACCAGCCGGCTTGGTCATTGGAATCGATCGCCGGCATCAGCCCGCCGGTCGCTTCGATCAGCGACGGCGCCATCGACACGATGACCGGGACGCCGAAATCGAGGCATTCCGAAGCGCCATAGCCCCAGCCTTCGATATGCGAGGGAAAAACGCCAAAGGTGGCGCTGCGATAATATTGGATGAGCTGCTCGTCGCTGACCAGCCCGGTGAACGTGATCGACCGGAGCAGTTCGGCATGCGCCTTGAGATAAGCGCGCAGCGGCTCGATCATCCAGCCCCAGCGCCCGACGCAGACAAGCCTTGGCAGCTTGACCCCTTCTTCCAGCGCCTGTTGCCAGATCCGCGCCAGCAGGATGTGGTTTTTGCGCACTTCGATGGTCGAGCAGTAGATCACGAATGGCTCGCCGGTCTCGGTGCGCGACGTCGCGCCCATGCGCGATGCCGTCTCGTGCAGGATCGAGGGCATCGGGAACCGGTATACGACCGGCGCGGCGATGCCGGCCTTGCGCATGTGATCGGTCAGCGTGACGCCGACCGCGTCGGAAGCGCAGAACGCCGGCGCGCCTTGGCGCACGAGGTGTTCGATATAAGACCCGAAGCGGCGTTCACCAGTGCCCGCTCCAAGCAAATCGGGACGCAACGCCGGGATGATATCGTGGCAGAGGAAGGCAAGCTTGCCGGCGTCGCCGGAGACGGCGGACCGGTCTTCCTTGGTCAGGATGTGATGGCTGATCAGCACGAGGCCGCGTTCAACCTCGACCGGCAGGGGTGGAGTCAGCTGGCTTAGGCGGACCCTGGTCCGCCGGTAGAGACGATAGGCGCGGATAAGCAGCCGGGTCGCCTGGTAGACGATCCCCTTACGACCATTGGTCACCGCCTTGGCCAGATGGCGATCCGTCTCGCGCCTCCCCGATGGATATTGCCTCACGGCCTCGAAGGCCTGCGACAGCGCAGCGCGCCTTCCTGGCCACCGTGTGACATGATGCGGTGAAATCTCGCCTGCCGCGACATGGTCTTGTTCATAGGGTGCGAGTGGTCCGAACCGGCCGTCCCCAGACCTGAACGCGACCACCTCCACGCAAGGGTCGGGATCGGCCAGCGCCGCGTTGACGAGAAAGCTTTCCACCCGCGGGATGCCGGCCAGCCCCTTGCCGGGTGGCCAGAGCATCAGGCCGGTGGCGTCGATCGCCAATACAGAGGGGGCAGGCCTCTCGGCCTCGCCGGCTTGCGTCGCGACACTGGCATCAGGGCACTCGGCTGTCATTGTCTGCTTTGGGCGAGGATGGCTGCTTCTGACGCCTTATGCTTCATTTGCCGCTGATATGGTAGCCATGGCGCATGGCTTGCCCATGGGCGCGGCCCCATGCGACACCTTGGCAGGGACATTGGCGACAGGGGTGGCGCATGCGCGGCGAAGTTCTTCACTATGACGAGGACCAGGGCTTCGGCTTCATCACCGGAGCCGACGGTAACCGCTACACCTTCACCCGCGAGAACCTGCGCCGGCAAACCGCAATGACCAAGGGGACGGTGGTCGAGTTCCAACCGGGCGGCGGCCAGGCGCGCGATGTTTTTTCGATCGCCGCTGCGAGCCCGGTTGCCGACGCCGCTTTGAGCGCCGCACCGGCTCAAGCTGGTGCGGCACCCGCAGCCGCCCCATCGCAGGCACGGCATTTCGGCCGCTCCTCCGAGCCGGCCGAACCCAGCGACCTCTGGGGTTATTTCTGGCGGGGCGTGACCCAGAACTACTTCAATTTTGCCGGCCGCGCCCGCCGCAAGGAATATTGGGGCTATTGCCTGTTTTGGACGGTTTGCCTGCTGATCATCGGCGGCATCGGCATCTTCGCCGATATCGAAATGGGCAATTTCGACAGCTCCGAGATGCCCGCGATGACGATCGGGCTTTTAGGCATGTTCCTGCTGGCCACCTTTCTGCCTAGCCTCGGCATGATCGTGCGCCGCCTGCACGACCTCGGCCTGACCGGCTGGCTCTGCCTGCTGATCCTCATCCCGACCTTCGGCAGCCTGATCATCCTGGTCTTCGCCCTGATCCCGACGCAGGGGCGCGAAAACCAGTGGGGACCGGTGCCGGCGGGCGTCAGGGTTTGATCTTCTTCAAGGCGGCGCCAGACAATCTGAGGAAGATCTTCTGGCCGTGGCGCTCGGCGCCAAGCCGGTCGTAGAAACGCAGCGCACCCTCGTTCCAGTCCTCGGTGGTCAGGTCGATGCGGCCGATGCCTTCGCGCATGCAATGGCCGGCGAGAAAGCCGATCAGCGCTCGGCCGACACCGCCGCCCCGGGTTCCGTCCAGCACGAACAGATCCTTGAGGAACAGCAGCCGCTCGAGATCGATACCCGGATGCGCGATCGCCACCGACGCCAGCCCGCCGACCTCTCCGTCGACGAAGGCGAGCGCGAAGTGCGGATAGGCCGGGCTTTCCTCGCCAAGCCATTTGCGCGCCGCCGACAGGGCCCGGTCCGGGTCGAGCGGCGATTGCTTATAGTGCACCGCCATCGCACACAGCATGGGGGCAAGTGCGCTGGCGTCGCCAGTCGTCGCCCAACGGACGGCGACCGCCATGGTGGATCAGCCCAGGAATTTGGCGATAATCGCGTCGCCCATCTCGACCGTCCCAACCTCGGTCATGCCGGGCGAGAAGATATCCTTTGTGCGCAGGCCCTGGTCGAGCACGGCGGCGATCGCGCCTTCCAGCCTGTCGGCTTCATCGACCATGCCGAAGGAATAGCGCAGGCACATGGCGAAGGAAGCGATCATGGCGATCGGGTTGGCGATGCCCTTGCCGGCAATGTCCGGCGCCGAGCCATGCACCGGCTCGTAGAGCGCCTTGCGCTTCTTGGTCTTGGCGTCGGGCGCACCGAGTGAGGCCGACGGCAGCATGCCGATCGAGCCGGTCAGCATGGCTGCGATGTCGGACAGCATGTCGCCGAACAGATTGTCGGTGACGATGACGTCGAACTGCTTGGGCCAGCGCACCAGCTGCATGCCGCCGGCATCGGCCAGCATGTGGTCGAGCTTGACGTCGGAATATCTAGCCTTGTGCGTCTGGGTGACAACCTCGTTCCACAGCACGCCCGACTTCATGACGTTGCGCTTTTCCATCGAGGTAACGTGGTTCTTGCGCGTCCGTGCCAGCTCGAAGGCGACGCCCGAAATGCGTTCGATCTCGAACGTGTCGTAGACCTGGGTGTCGATGCCGCGCTTCTGGCCGTTGCCAAGGTCGATGATCTGCTTGGGCTCGCCGAAATAGACGCCGCCGGTCAATTCGCGCACGATCAGGATGTCGAGGCCTTCGACCACTTCCTGCTTCAGCGAGGAGGAAGCGGCCAGCGCCGGATAGCAGATGGCCGGGCGCAGGTTGGCGAACAGCTCCATGTCCTTGCGCAGCCGCAGCAGGCCGGCCTCGGGGCGCACCTCGTAGGGCACGGCATCCCATTTCGGCCCGCCGACGGCGCCGAACAGCACCGCATCCGCCGCCATAGCCTTTGCCATGTCGGCATCCGAAATCGCGGCACCATGCGCATCATAGGCGCAGCCGCCGACCAGGCCTTCGTCGGTGGCGAAGTCGCTGCCGAGCTTTTCATTCATGGCCGCGATCAGTTTCTTGACCTCGGCCATGGCCTCGGGGCCGATGCCGTCACCGGGGAGCAGGAAAAGATGCTTCGTTGCCATGAAAACCGTCCCAGAAAGATTTGAACCGGCGCTTTGCTAAACGCCAAGCGCTTGCGACGCAAGGGGACGAGCGCCGAGATCCTTCCCACGAGCGTCCGAAGAGGTCCTGTGGCCGCCTACCGATGCGAGAGAATATTCACCAGCCGGCCGAACGGATCGCGCACATAGAAGCGGCGCACGCCCCAGGGCTCGTCGGCCGGCCCGTATTCGATGGCAAAGCCTGCCGTCTTCATGCCTTCGAGCGCCGCCTCGACATCGTCGACCTCGATCGAGAGATCCGGCACCGGCGTGCCGGAGCCGCCTTGGGCCATGAAGGAGACCTGCACCTGCATCTCCGCCTCGGAACCGTAGGTGGCGATCCAGCCAAGGTCCATCAGGACGTCGAGGCCGAGCACGTCCTGATAGAAGCGCTTCGCCGCCGCGATGTCTTGCGTAGCGATATTGGCGACCATGCGCCGGACCTTCATGGCCTTGGCCTCAACTACCTGGAGCAATTCCAGGAAAAGTGTGAACGGTTTTCCGTCCGGAATTGCGTCAAAACAAAGAGATAGAGCGGTTCGCCGTTTCGTGAAACGGTGAAGTGCTCTAGGCCGAGCGCCGCAGCGCCGTCACCTCGATCTCGATCTTCATCTCCGGCTTGTTCAGCTGGCAGACGATCATCGTCGCCGCCGGCCGGATGTCGCCGAACGTCTCGCCCAGGATCGGGAACACCACGTCCACGAAAGCCTGGTCGGTGATGTAGTAGTGCGCCCGCACCACATCGGCCATTTCAAAACCGCCGTCCTCCAGCGCCTTGCCGATCGTCGCCAGGCAATTGCGCGTCTGCGCCTCGACGCTGTCGGGCATCGTCATGGTGGCATAGTCATAGCCGGTCGTGCCGGACACGAAGCACCAGTCGCCCTGCACCACCGCGCGCGAATAGCCGGCGGTTTTTTCGAACGGCGAACCGGTGGAGATGAGTTTGCGCATGGAAGGCCTTGCGGATGTTAGTGGCATTTTGCAGGGAAAGGGCTGGGGTGACCATGGGCCAAAGCGGTTGATGTCGGCGGGACAGCGCCCCCCTCTGCCTTGCCAGGCATCTCCCCCTCAAGGGGGGAGATTGCAGTCGTCCCGGCTTTCGCCAAATTATTGCAGGAATGAGCGGAGCGCCGAAACAGCCAATCTCCCCCCTTGAGGGGGAGATGTCCGGCAGGACAGAGGGGGGCGCGAAGGATCGCGGCCTCACAGCAGGAGCCCGTTCTAATTCGCTTCGCCCAGCGCCTTGTCCAGCGCCGCCTTCACATCGGCCGGCCAGGTCTTCGCGTCAGGCCAGGTGTTCGGCTGGCCATTGTCGCCGCGGCGGGCGAAGTAGAGCTTGTGCTGGGCCGGGTCGACGGCCATGAAGCCGTCATTGCCGCCGCAATCATGCGGCACGCAGCCGCTGGCGTAGAAGGCGCCGGACGCGGTCTTTTCCGTGCCGCCGCCGACCAGCAGGCTGGTCGCCACGTCGGGCATGTCCTTGCCGAGCAGCGTCTCGGCTTGCTTGTAGACGGCCTCGTTGTGGAAGGCGTCGATGATGTTCTGGTACTTTTCCGGATCGATGTCTTTCCAGTCGGTGCCGGGCTCAGGCATGTAGGTCAGATTGCCCGAAATCGTCAACCCGTCCGTCGGCGACCATTGCAAAGCCGGCTTCTGATCGCCCGGCAACAGATAGGGCACGAAATAGATGGCGTTGTCCGACACCGCCGAGGGCGGCGCGCCGCACTCGTCCTGTTCGACCGTCGTGCTCTGGATGGTCTCGCCTTCCGGCTTCCAGACGATCACCGTCGCCGGCCCGCACTGATTGCCGCCATCGCCGACATCGAACAGCGCCACCTTGACGCCGCCGACCTCGACGACCTTGTCGAAGAAGACGTCGTAGTTGCTGGCCAGCTGCTTGCCGTCATAGGCGAGCACCTTCTCGCCATCCTGCTCCGGATGCGTGATGGTCAACTGGCCGCCCTCGAAGGGTATCGGGCCCTGGTTGTCATCGTCGGCTAGGGCGGCATTGCTCGACGCGCCCGGGTCGGTGGCCCCGCTGGATGCATCGCCAGCCGGCACGAGCACCGTGTCGGTCTGTGCATGCGCACCAGCCACCGGCATCAGCACCCATGCCAGCCCGCAAACGCCGGCAAGAAGCGAACGCGCCATGACTGTTCCTCCCCTTCAGTCGCCGCAACCCCGGCCTGAGCGGCCGGGTTATATCTCCAGCAGAGTACCGCTCAGGCCCAGGGGCGCTGTTCGGCGTTCTTCTTCTCGAACGAGGCGATGGCGCCGGCCTTCTCCATGGTCAGGCCGATATCGTCGAGGCCGTTCAAGAGGCAGTGGCGCTTGAAGTCGTCGAGGTCGAAGCTGACCACGCCGCCGTCCGGGCCACGGATTTCCTTGGCTTCGAGATCGACCGACAGCGTGGCGTTGGAGCCGCGCGAGGCATCGTCCATCAGCTTCTCGAGATCCTCGGGGCTGACGGTGATCGGCAGCACGCCGTTCTTGAAGCAGTTGTTGTAGAAGATATCGGCGAACGAGGTCGAGATGACGCAACGGATGCCGAAATCGAGCAGCGCCCACGGCGCGTGCTCGCGCGACGAGCCGCAACCGAAATTGTCGCCGGCGACCAGGATCTGCGCTTTGCGGTAGGCCGGCTTGTTGAGCACGAAATCCGGATTTTCCGAACCGTCGTCCTTGTAGCGCATTTCGGCGAATAGGCCGGTGCCAAGCCCGGTGCGCTTGATCGTCTTGAGATAATCCTTCGGGATGATCATGTCGGTGTCGACATTGACGATCGGCATCGGCGCGGCGACGCCGGTGAGCTTGGTGAATTTTTCCATGGCTTTGGCCCGTTTTTTCGTTGCGGGGGGAATTTGCTGAGGCACGGTTTACACAAAGCCGCGGGCAAATAAAAGGCAATCGTTTATATGAGGAAGCCACACGCCGGCCGCGCAAAAAACAGCTTCGAATTGGCCGCCCGATGATGCAGTCTGGCGGACATGGCTCAAAACCCCCTCGTCCTGTACGCGCGCGAAGCAGCGCTCGACATCGCCGAATTCCGCCGTGTGCTGGTGGAATCCGGCCTCGGCGAGACGCGGCCCGTCGATGACGACGCGCGCCTGCAGGCGATGCTTTCAGGCGCCAACCTGGTGCTGACCGCTCGTCTCGACGTGGAGGGCAAGCCGCTGATCGGCGTCGTCAGGGCCGTCACCGATTTCTCCTGGGTCTGTTACATATCGGAGCTCGCCGTCTCCCGATCGGCGCAGGGTCTCGGCATCGGCAAGGGCCTGATGGACGAGGCACGGCGGCAGCTCGGCCCCTCCGTCGCCATCAGCCTGATTTCGATGCCCGACGCCTTCGGCTTCTACGAGCGCATCGGCATGAAGCGCATGCCCGATGCCTTCTGGTTCGGCCGGAGGGGCTGACTTTTTCTCCAGTGGCTACTGGCTGGCAGGGCTACAGAATTAAAAAACGCTGCGCAGCGGTCCTTCGCGCGCCCCTCCTGGTCTGCCGGCGTCAAATCACGTTCAATTCCCGGAACGCCCTTCCTTCTGCAACCCGGCCATAGCCGAACGCCGCGCAATCCACCGTCCGGTAACTGCCATGCACGATGAGTTCAGCCAGCGCCTTGCCGACCGCCGGCGCCTGCTGCAGCCCGTGACCCGAAAACCCATTGGCGAAGATGAAATTCCCGACCTCGGGATGCGGGCCGATCACCGCGTTCTGGTCGAGCGTGTTGTAGTCGTAGTGGCCGGCCCAGGCGCGGGTCGCCTTGATCGCCTCGAAGGCCGGAATGCGGGTCGCCAGCACCGGCCAGATCACCTCTTCGAACAGCGGCCAGTCGACCTCGAAATCGCCGGGCGCGGCCGGGCCGTCGCCCTCTTCGGGTTCGGCGCCGCCGGTGAGGTAGACCGAGCCTTCCGGGCGCACATAAATGCCGGAGGGATCGACCAGCAGCGGCATGTCGGCATATTTCTCGCGCGCCTCGAAAACGAAGACGTTGCGCTTGCGCGGCTCGACCGGCAGCTCGAGCCGCGCAAGAGCCGCGACCTTGCCGGCATTCGGCCCGGCGGCGTTGACGACGATGCCGGCTTCCAGCGCCTGGCCATTGTCGAGGCTGACGCCGGTGACGCGGTTGCCGTCGCGCGCGATGCCGGTGACATCGGCGGTGATGAAATCGATCTTCTTGTCGCGCAACGCCTTGCGGAACAGCGTCAGCATCGCATGCGCATCGAACCAACCTTCGCCGGTGCGGCCATAGGCGCCGGCGGAAATGCCTTCGGTCGACAGCCAGGCGAAGCGCCGCGTCAGCTGCTCGGCGTCCTCCAACACGATGTCGGCGCCCTCGGCGATCTGCGCCTCGTGATTGGCCTTCAGGATCGGCAGCCCGGCTTCCCCGGCAAGGATGAGATAACCGCCCTCGCGGAAACCGATATCCGCATCGGTGCCGAACTCTTCCTTCAGCCGCCGGAACAGTTTCAGCGTGAACTGCGACAGCCGGATGTTTTCCGGGATCGAGAATTGCTGCCGGATAGAGGCCATGGACAGCGTCGTTGCCGCCTGCGCGAATTGCGGATCGCGCTCGATCAGCGCGATCGAGCCGGAAAACCCTTCCTCGCGCAGGTAATAGGCGATGGAGGACCCGACGATGGCCCCGCCGATGATGACGATGTCGTAGCGCACGCTTTATGCCTCTCCAAGCCTAGAGCATGATCCCGAAAAGTGGCCGCCGGTTTTCGGAAAGATCATGCTCACTCTCATACTACCGGCAGAATGATCTCGAAGCGCGTGCCGGGCTCGCTGTCAACCAGCCGGATCATGCCATCATGCGCTTTCAGGAGGGCCAGCACGATGCCGAGGCCCATGCCGGTGCCGCCGGTAGAGCGCCGCGTGGTGAAGAACGGTTCGAAGATGCGTGCCCGGTTGCTCGGCGAAATGCCGGCGCCATCATCGCCGACCAGCACCGTCGCCTTGCCGCCGGCGCTTGCAGCGATGATCGAAACCTGTGTCGCGCCGTGCCGGGCCGAATTGTCGATGAGATTGCCCAGCACGATCGCCGCGTTCTCCGCCGATATGCGCAAGGCCAGGTCGCCGCCGGCCTCGACGCGAACCGCCAGCCTGGTGTCGACCGGGAGCAGGGCGAGCGCTGCATCGATCGAGGTGCTTTGGCCGCTGGGCGCGAGGTTTTCCGCCCGTGCCAGGTCGAGCAGCCGCCGCACCAGCAGGTTGAGCCGACCGGCATCGGTGACGATATTGTCGGAAAAGCGCCGGCGCTCGGCATCGTCCATCGCCGAGCCGGAATCGCGCAGCAGCTCGGCCGCGCCCTGGATCGCCGTCAGCGGCGATTTGAGCTCGTGCGAGACATGGGTGGCGAAAGTCTGGATCGAGTCCGATCGCGCCTGCAGCTTTTCAGCCATGTCGAGGAAGGCTGCAGAAAGCTCGGCCATCTCGTATGTGCCGTGGTGGTCGAGCGGCCGGATCGCGTCGCGGTCACCCGCGGCGATGCGCTCGGTGCGGTCGATCAGCGCATAGATCGGCCGGCTGACGGTGCGCAGGAAGACCAGGCCGATGAGCAGCGTGCCACCGAGGATGGCGATCGCCGCCAGGGTCACCTTGCCGCGCTCGCCATAGAGATGCTTGACGATGTTGTTGGGCGTCCGCGACACATAGACCACGCCGGCGACCTTGCCGTCGACGGCCACCGGCAAAGCGACGAAGACACGCACCTTGGTGCCGCGACTGACCGAATAGAGGGGCGGCGTCGGCTGGTCGGGAATGCGCAGCCGGAGCGCGCTGGCATAGCGGCCACCGAGCGCGGTGCGCACCTCCTCGACCTCGCCGAGCGACTGCCCGACCTCGCCGCGCCCGGCAATGACGACGCCCCGGGGGTCGAGCAGCCGGAAACCGGCCAGCGTGGTTTTCTGCGTGGCGTCGAGAATGCCGGACAGGCGCGTTCCGATCGCGGCGAAGGCGGGATCGGCGATTGCGGGCGTCGCCGCCGGCCGGGTCGGAAGCACATAATCCGAGGCGAGATCGAGGCGCGGCTCGATCGGCCGGTAGGGGCCGTCGGGATTGTTGCTTCGGCTTGAGATCCCATTTGCCCCAGGTGTCGGCGCGCCAAGCTTTTCCGGCGCGATGCCGGCGTCGCGAACGTCCTGCGCGTAGATGGCGGCGATGGCCGCACCTTGCGCGATCAGTTCCGCCTCGGTCTGGCGGATCAGCTGGTTCTCGTAGAGGCGGAAGAAGAACAGGCCGACCAGCGGCAGCGCCATCACCATGACCAGGATAGCGACGACGACGGTGGCAAGCCGTGGCCGCCATTTGCGGCCGATCCATTTGCGCGAACTGGTCAGCCGCATCGGCCGAGCCGGAAGCCGACGCCGTGCACCGTCTCGATGGCATCAAGGCAACCCGCCGCCGCCAGCTTGGCGCGGATGTTGCGGATATGGCTGTCGACGGTGCGATCGGCGACATGGACCTTGCCGGCATAGGCATTGGCCATCACCGCGTCGCGGTCGAGCACATGCGCCGGCCGCGCCAGAAACCCTTTCAGGATCGAGAATTCTATACCCGTCAGCGACAGCGGCTTGCCATCGAAGGCGGCGCCGTGGCTGGCCGGCACCAGAATAAGCTTGCCATGCGCGAACTGCCTGTCGTCGGCCGGTTCGGGCGCCATCGGCCGGGCGCGCCGCAGGATGACGTTGACGCGGGCGACCAGCTCGCGCGGGGAAAACGGCTTCGTTACATAATCGTCGCCGCCCATTTCGAGACCGAGGATGCGGTCGATCTCCTCGTCTCGCGCCGACAGGAACAGCACCGGCACATCGGATGTGTGCCTGAGCCGCCGGCAGACCTCCAGCCCGTCCATCTCCGGCATGCCGATGTCGAGCACGACCAGGTCAGGTGTGTGCCGTTCGATCGCCTGCAGGGCGGCCGCGCCGTCGGAAACGGCAGCCGTCTTCATGCCGGCCTTTTCCAGGGCGAAGCAAATCACCTCGCGGATATGCGGGTCATCGTCGGCGACGAGGATGTGATGCGGCATGGATCAGCGGTCCGGCGCGGTAGGTTGCGAGGGCTGAGGAAGCACGAGCGACCCCTTGCTGTCGAGATCGCGCAGCAGGCGCCAGTCTCGAAAGCTCCAGGCCCGCCAGTTGTTCTGGACGCTGCGATACCAGCTTTCGTCGCTGTCGCGCACACGCTCCAGCTCGCGGACAGCGCCGGCGGCAGGCGTCTTGTCCTGGTGATCGAAGAACCGGTCGAGCGCCGGAAACGCGCCCGGGCCGAGCGAGCGCAGATACCAGGCGTCGAGGGGAATGCCCTGGCCGGTCATTTCAAGGGAATGGTCGACATTGTAATTGGCGATCGTTGCCGCGAAGTTGATGAAGCAACAGCCATAAAGCGCCAGGGATAACGTCAGAAGATTGGCGGAGAACAGCCATTCGTTGGATTTTTGCAGTGCGATGCGGGCGATGATCAGCGCAAGGCCCGCCGCCACCAGCCCCATCCAGACGAAAGCCCCGATACGCCAGTAGGTCAGCGCATAGATGCCGACATAGAGATCGAGCCGCAGGATCGACGAGATCACCAGCATGATGTTCTGCGCCACCCAGGCATAGACCAGCCGGCGAACGACCGGATCGGCCGAGGTCGCGCTGCCGGGCCTGAGCGCTACCAGGACGAATCCGGCGGCAAGCAGCGCGGTGGCAACAAGCGGATAGGCGCCGCGATGCGCATAGGCGGCGTAGCTTAGGCCGTCGGGAAGGCCCACCCCGCCCCACAGATAGGTGGCGTCGAGCCCGGTCTGCAGCGCGAACAGCACGTTGAAGACGATCAGCGCGCGCAGGATGGCCGCCTTGCCGAAAACGATATCCTCGATGACGTGAACTTGCGGATTGGTCGCCGGTTGAGCAGCCGGGACATGGTTTTGCCGGGAGGCGCGCCGACGAAATCGCGGCAGGCGTGGCCGCAAAAAGGCCCAGACGCCGGCGAGCACGAGCAGCCAGAAGGCAATGCGCGCCAGCTGGATGAGATCGAGCAGCTTCAGAAGGTCGATCAGCGACAGCCAGTAGCCGATGACCGGATTGGCGGCGCCGAACAGCGCCAGGAAGACGGCGCCCAGCGTCAACGGCATCACCCAGACGGCGATCGCCGCCAGCCGGACGCGGCGCCGGCCGAACCGGCGCGCTGTCCCGCGCCAGCGGATGAAATCGCCAACGAACCGAAACGGCGCCGTTAGCCAAAACAGGGCGATCTGCCGGGCAATGCGGGTGGGGCCGTGCCGCAGGCGCCCGCTCAGCGAAAGCGCGAACACGACAAGGGCCGCAAGCGCGATCGAGACGGACAAGGCGCTGGCATTTTCGGCGAGCGGGAGCAGCGCGACCAGCAGCGCGGCGGGCTTCAGCCAGACTCTGCTATCGCTGAAGGCCGCGGGATGCACGGCCACGACCGCGGCGGCGATCAGGATGGCGAACAGCAAAACCGTGATGCCGACTGGCTGGCGGTAGAACAGGAAATCCGCCAGCACGACCAGCAGCACGGCAATGCCGAAGCGGCTGCAATAGCTTGGTGCCGCTGTGAAGAACGACGTCATGAACCGACCTTCCTGGCAGCATCTGGCCTGGCAGCTTCTGGCCTGATCGCATCCGGCCGCATTGGCGGCGGGCTCTTGCGGACAAAGGGAATGAGCATGGCGGTGGGACCCGCCCGTGGCGGATCGGCCAGCCACCAGCACTCACTGCGCAACCGGTAGGGCAGACGGGGAGTTGCTCGCTTTTGCATGCCGCCTGTCTCGCAGACCGACGGGGAAACCGTGCGGCGGATGCAAGGAGGTTTCCCGCAGTCGCGTGCAGTTTTCGTGCAGGGACGAGGAGGGCGGCTTCTACCTCCCCCTTGTGGGGAGGTCGGACCGAAGGTCCGGGTGGGGTCTGGCGCCGCACCCCCACCCCGCTGCTTCGCAGCGACCCTCCTCACAAGGGGGAGGGTGAAACGCTGCCCTGCGCGCTTGCCTCCACCAGCCACACGCGGCATAGATCGGACATGGATATCTATCGCCCGCGCCGTTCGGTGCTCTACGTCCCGGCCTCCAATGACAAGGCGCTGGCCAAGATCGCGCAGCTTTCGTGCGATGCCGTCATCATCGACCTGGAGGATGCCTCGTCGCCGGCCGACAAGATCGCCGCGCGCGGGAAGTTGGCGAAGATCTTCGCCGATGCCGATCGCCGCTGCGAGATGATCGTCCGCATCAATGCGCTGTCCAGCGAATGGGGCGCCGATGACCTGCTGGCCGCCGCAAGCTGCGAACCCGACGGCATTCTCTTGCCCAAGGTCGATGCGCCGCGCGACCTGCTCGAGGCCGGCGATATGCTCGACGACATTTTTGCCCCCGATAGCGTAAAACTGTGGGCGATGATCGAGACGCCCAAAGCGCTGCTCAACATCGGCGCGATCGCCGAACTTGGCCGCGATCCGGCCTCACGCCTTGATTGTCTCGTTGCCGGAACGAATGACCTGGTCAAGGACACCGGCGTGCTGGCGATACCCGATCGCCGCTACCTCGTGCCCTGGCTGATGCAGATGGTGTTGGCCGCGCGCGCCGGCGGCCTCGACATGCTCGACGGCGTCGCCAATGATTTTCGTGACCTCGACGCTTTCACCCGCGAATGCACGGAATCCGCCGCCATGGGGTTCGACGGCAAGACCCTCATCCACCCGGCCCAGATCGAAGCCGCCAACCGCGCCTTCGTGCCGTCAACGCAAGCGGTGGCCGAGGCGCGCGCGGTGAAGGACGCCTTCTCGCTCGCCGAAAATGCCGGCAAGGCCGTGATCGCGCTGAATGGCAGGATGGTCGAGCGGCTGCACCTGACGCAGGCTGAAAAACTGCTGGCGAAGGCCGCCGCCATCGGCGCATGATATCGGCCCTATGCTCGCGGGCTATGGGTATTCACGACAGGACTGGAAAATGAAACTCTATCGCTTTCTGACGGCCCCCGACGATGCCAGCTTCTGCCACAAGGTGACGGCGGCGCTGAACAAGGGCTGGCACCTGTTCGGCTCGCCGACCTACGCCTTTGACAAGAAGGCCAAGACCATGCGCTGCGGCCAGGCCGTGGTGAAGGACGTCGAGGGCCAGGAATATGGGCCGGATACCAAGCTCAGCGACTGGTAGATTTTGCCAAGCGGCGAGGCCCTTCTCTCTCTTCGTCATCCTAGGGCGTAGCAAGGAGCGAAGCGACGCGGCGCAGACCCTAGGATCCATGCCGTGACATTGGTCGTAGAGTGTGGCGGAGCAGAAATGGCGCTTGCACGCCCACTGACACGGGCTACCCTTCGACCATGACCGGCTACGTCTACATGACCGCGAGCCAAAAGCGCGGCACGATCTACATCGGCGTCACCAACGATCTCGGTCGCCGCGTACCCGAGCACAAGTCTGGCCAAGGCTCAGGCTTCACCGGTCGTTACGGCGTGCAACGCCTTGTCTGGTACGAAGAATTTTTCGACATCGCAGACGCCATCCAGCGCGAAAAGTCGCTGAAGCGCTGGCCGCGCCAATGGAAGATCGAGCTGATCGAAAAGGCCAATCCCGAGTGGTTCGAACTCTTTCGTGGAACAGGCTGGTAGGTTCGCTGTTTCTTGCGCCGCCGGAGCACTGCACCACCGGCACGGCATGGATCCTAGGGTCTGCGCCGCGTCGCTTCGCTCCTTGCTCCGCCCTAGGATGACGAAGGTGGTCCTACTCGGCAGCCTCTTCGATCCGCTCCATATCGTCGTCCGACAGGCCGAAATGGTGGCCGATCTCGTGGATCAGCACGTGGGTGATGATGTCGCCTAGCGTTTCCTCGTTTTCGGCCCAGTAGTCGAGCATGGCGCGGCGATAGAGCGTGATGCGGTTCGGGCCTTCGCCGGTCTGCGGGTTCCAGCGTTCGGCGATGCCGCGTCCCTCGAACAGGCCGAGCAGGTCGAATGGTGTTTCCAGCGACAAATCGTCCATGATCTCGTCGGTCGGGAATTCGGCGATCTGGATGACGATCTCGCCGGTCAGCTTGCGAAACTCCTCCGGCAGATGGGCGTAGGCCTCCAGCGCCAGGAACTCCAACTCCTCCATCGAGGGCGCAAGTTCGCCGTGCCAGGTGCGGGTTTTGTAGATGCGAGCCATGCTTTGTCCTTTGATCCCGGCATATAGGCTTTCGCACCGGAATCGGCAAACGATGCGGCCGGTGCGCCCCGCGCTTGCAGATAGCCAGGAATAAATTCCTTGTGACTCTGCTTGACTCTTCGGACCGCCTCTGGAATCTATTAGAACATAACGGGAACAATTGTGAGTGGAAGCTGACCGTCATGGCGATGACCGCCGTGGCGCGGGAGACTGTTTTTGCCCTGCGCCGCCAGATTGCGAAGATCGAGGGAACGCTGCCCGAGCGCCTGCAGGCGCCGGCCGCCGCGCCCCTTGGTGCTGGCGCCAGCCCCGATCTTGCCTCTAGCATTGATCTCGCAACCAATGCCGATCCCACCTCCAGCCTTGATCTCACGATCATCCGCCGCGGCCTTGCCGCGGCGGCGCCGGATGCCTTCCTGCCGATCGGCGTCGACCGCCTTGATGCTGCCCTGAGCGGCGGCCTGCCGAAAGCCGCGCTCAGCGAAATCCATGGCCTGGAAACCCGCGACGCCGGGGCCGTCGCCGGTTTCGCCCTGTCGCTCACCAGCCTGATCCTCAAGCAGGCGCGGGGGCTGCCCATCTTATGGATCGGCACCACGGAAATCTTCCGCGAGGCCGGCTTTCCCTATGCCAGGGGACTGCACGCTTCGTTCGGCATCGAGCCGGAGCAATTGCTGTTTTCCGAGGCGCCCAGGCTTGTCGATGCGCTGTGGGTCGCCGAGGAGGCCGCCCGGATGACGGCGCTCGCTGCTGTCATCCTGGAAATTCGCGGCAACCCGCAGCGGCTGGACCTGACCGCGACGCGCCGGCTGCATGCGCGGGCGATGAGTGCCGGCCGGCCGGTGTTCCTGTTGCGGCAGGCGGCCGGGCCCGAGCCGACGGCGGCGCCCGTCCGCCTCATCGTCGCGCCGGCGCCGGCGGCGCCGCGCGCCACGGTCGCCGGGCCGCTCGCCGGTTCGATCGGCCGCCCGGCCTTCACCATCACCATCGGCAAGAGCCGCACGGCCCTGCCTGGACAATTCACACTGGAGTGGAACCCCGATGAACGCGGATTCGATGAAAGAGCGGGCGACGAAAGAAGGCGCGAAAGAGACCGGGCAAAGGATCCTGTCCCTGTGGTTTCCCTATCTGGCGGTGGAAAGAATCCTGCGCCAGCGTCTGGGGCGGTCCTGGCGTTCCCGGCCTTCGGATCACCTGACGCCATTTCACCCGCCGCTCGTGATCAGCCACCGCCAAGGGAACGCACAGCGTATCTCGGCCCTCGACGAGCGGGCTGAGGCGCTGCACCTGAAACGCGACATGGGCATTGCCGACGCGCGCGCCATGTACCCGTCGATCGACATCGTCGAGGCCGATCCCGAGGCCGACCGGCGCCTGCTCGAAGGCCTTGCCGACTGGTGCGACCGCTACACCCCGCTGGTGGCGATCGACGGCACCGATGGGCTGTTTCTCGACGTCACTGGCTGCACCCACCTGTTCGGCGGCGAACGCGCCATGCTGGACGACATCCTGTCGCGCTTCTTCCATCAGGGTTTTGCCGTCCGTGCCGGGCTTGCCGCGACACCGGGCGCGGCCTGGGCGGCGGCGCGCTTTTGCGGCGACCGCATCGTCGTGTCAGGCGAGGAGGAGGCCCTGCTCGCGCCCTTGCCGCTGGCCGCACTGCGCATAGCGCCGGAAACCCGCACCAGCCTGGAAAGCGTAGGCCTGCGCACGGCGGGCGCCGTCATGGCGGCACCGCGCGCCCCGCTTGCCCGCCGCTTCGGCGGCTCGCTGCTTTTGCGCCTCGACCAGGCGCTTGGCCGCCTCGACGAGGCGGTCTCGCCGCGCCTTCCCATCGCGCCGCTTTCGGTCGAGCGCCACCTCGCCGAGCCCGTCACCCTGACCGAGGAGATCGAGCGGCTGGTGGGCATGCTGGCGACGACCTTGAAGGCCGATCTCGAGCGCCGCGGCGAGGGTGCCCGGACGCTGGCACTGCTGCTCTTTCGCGTCGACGGCGCCGTCAGCCGCATTGCGCTCGGCACCTCGCGGCCGATGCGCGATCCCCGGCTGATCCAGAAACTCTTCCATGAAAGGCTGGCCGCGCTCGAGCAGCATATCGATGCCGGCTATGGTTTCGACCTGGTGCGGCTTTCCGTGCTGGCGGCCGCCGCCTTCGACATGCAACAGGCCGATCTGACCGGCGAGGTGAACGACGACGGCGCCGACATCGCGCTGTTCGCCGACCGCATTCGCGCCCGGCTCGGCGAAGGTGCTGTCCTGCAGCCGGTCGCTGTGGAAAGCCATCTGCCGGAACGCGCTGTCGCGACCATCCCCTTCACCGAGGCCCCGCGCCGGACCACGCCGCCAAGGAAGCCGGACCGGTTGCAGGCGCCGATGACCATCTTCCCGCCGGAGCGGCCGATCCGGCTGTTCCGCGCGCCCGAGCCGATCGAGGTGCCGGCCACCGAAATGCCTGAGGGACCGCCGCTGAATTTCCGCTGGCGGCGCGCACTCTACCGGGTCACGCGTGCGGAGGGACCGGAACGCATCGCCGCCGAATGGTGGCGCGAGGCGCCAAGCGACGCCGCGGCATCGACACGCGACTATTTCCGCATCGAGGATGCCGACGGCCGCCGCTACTGGCTCTACCGGCAAGGGCTTTACGGCGGCGCCTCGCAGATCCCGCCGCGCTGGTTCATGCACGGGATCTTCGCATGAACGCGCTGACCGCCATCCCCTATGCCGAGTTCGGCATCCAGTCGAATTTCTCCTTCCTGCGCGGCGCTTCCAAGCCGGAAGAGCTGGTGGTCGCGGCCAAGCTGCTGGGCTTCTCCGCGATTGGCCTTGCCGACCGCAACACGGTGGCCGGCGTGGTACGCGCCTGGCAGCAGGCCAAGGTCGAAAAGCTTTCCTATCATCCCGGCTGCCGGCTGGTCTTCTGCGACGGCACGCCGGACATTCTCGCCTATCCCAGGGACCGCACGGGCTGGGGGCATCTGTGCCGCATGCTGACGCAAGCCAACCTGCGTGACGAAACCGAAAAGGGCGCAACGTTGCTTCAGCGCGGCGACCTGCTCGAATGGGGAGACCTGATGTCGCTGGCGGTGCTGCCTGATCCGGTGGCGGGCGCTGAAAACAGTCTCGCCCTCATCCGCCGGTTCAAGGACCGTTTCGGTAAAGCCCTGCGACTGGGCGTCTCGCCCGATTATGCCGGCAATGACCGTTTCCGCATCGAGCAGGCAGCCGCGCTTGCAGAGAGTGCCGGCATCCCGCTGATGGCGACCAACGACGTTCTCTACCACACCGCCGAGCGGCGGCCGCTGCAGGACGTGCTGACCGCGATCCGCCTCAACACGCCGGTCGCCGAGGTTGGGCTGCAGCTCACCGCCAATGCCGAGCGCCATTTGAAGCCGCCGCTGGAGATGGCCCGCCTGTTCCGCCGGCATCCGCAGGCGCTGGCCGAGACCTTGCGGTTCGCGGAAGAGCTGACCTTCTCGCTCAGCGACCTCCAGTACAACTACCCCGACGAGCCGACGGAATCCGGTCTCGGCCCACAGGCGGAGCTTGAGAGACTGGCGCGGGAGGGAGCCGCCAGGCGCTACCCGGCCGGAGTGCCTGCCTTCGTGATCAAGCGCATCGGGGAAGAACTCGCTCTCATCGAGCGCCTCAACTACGCCCGCTATTTCCTCACCGTCCACGACATCGTCAAATACGCCCGCAGCCAGGACATACTGTGCCAGGGCCGTGGTTCGGCCGCCAATTCGATCGTCTGCTTCTGCATCGGCATCACAGAAGTCGGGCCGGACAAGATCGATACGCTGTTCGAACGCTTCATTTCCGAGGAGAGGAACGAGCCGCCCGACATCGACGTCGATTTCGAGCATGAAAAGCGCGAGACCGTCATCCAGTACATCTACGAGAAATACAGCTCCAAGCGCACCGCGCTGGCCGCCGCCGTCATCAGCTATCGCGGCCGCTCGGCGCTGCGCGAAGTGTCGAAGGCGATGGGCCTGTCCGAGGATGTCAGGGCGTCTCTGTCCGGCTCGATCTGGGGCTGGTCGACCTCCGAGCTTGGCGAGAAGGAAGCCCGCGCCGGCGGCCTTGACAGGACCGACCCCGTGTCGAGGCACGTGATGGAACGCGCCAACGAGATCATGGGCTTTCCCCGCCACCTCTCCCAGCATGTCGGCGGTTTCGTCATCACCCGGGACCGGCTCGATGAGATCGTGCCGATCATCAAGACGGCGATGGACGAGCGCAAGATGGTCGAATGGGACAAGGACGATCTCGACGCGGTGAAGATCCTCAAGGTGGACATCCTGGCGCTCGGCATGCTGACCTGCCTGCAACGCGCCTTCACCTTGCTTACGGAGCACTATCCGAAGGCGCGGGATCCGTATGGGCAACCCTATGTGCTGGCCACGCTGCCGCCGGAGGACAAGCAGGTCTACAAAATGATCTGCCGCGCCGACACGATCGGCGTCTTCCAGATCGAATCGCGCGCCCAGATGTCGATGCTGCCCAGGCTCAGGCCACAGAATTTCTACGACCTGGTCATCGAGGTGGCGATCGTGCGGCCCGGCCCGATCCAGGGCGACATGGTCCACCCCTATCTGCGCCGCCGCCAAGGCAAGGAGGAGGCAGAGTATCCCAAGCCGGAGCTGAAAGAGATCCTCGGCAAGACGCTGGGCGTGCCGTTGTTCCAGGAACAGGCGATGAAGATCGCCATCGTCGCCGGCGGCTTCAGGCCGGGCGAGGCCGACGAATTGCGCCGCGCCATGGCCACCTTCAAACGCACCGGCACAATCGGCAATTACCGCCAGCGCATGATCGACGGCATGATGGGCAAGGGCTACACGAAAGACTTCGCCGAACGCTGCTTCAAGCAGATCGAGGGTTTTGGCGAATATGGCTTTCCCGAAAGCCACGCCGCCTCCTTCGCCTTGCTCGTCTATGCCTCTTGCTGGTTCAAGACCTTCTATCCCGACGTGTTCTGCGCCGCGATCCTGAATTCGCAGCCGATGGGCTTCTACCAGCCGGCCCAGCTTGTCCGCGACGCGCGCGACCACGGCGTCGATATCCGCGAGGTCGACGTCAATTTCTCCATCTGGGATTGCACCCTGGAAGAAGCGCCTTTCGACCCGGCCCGCATCCTGCCGCGCCATGCCGAAATGCGCGGTGTCATCGAGACGGCCCACGCCGTGCGGCTTGGCTTCCGGCAGATCAAGGGACTGTCCAAGGAACGCATGGAGCAGTTCGTCGCGCGACGCAGCTCCGGCTACTTGTCCGTCCGCGACGTCTGGCTGCGCTCCGGCCTCGATGTCCACGAGATCGAGCGGCTGGCGCAGGCCGATGCCTTCCGCTCGCTCGGCCTCGATCGCCGTGAAGCCTTGTGGGCGGTGCGCGCGCTGGACGGCAAGAGTGCCGCCGAAAAGCTGCCGCTGTTCGACCAGCCGGCCCTGCGCCTGCGCGAACTCGAACCCGAGACCAAGCTGCCGAAAATGCCGCTCGGCGAGCATGTCATCCACGACTACCGCTCGCTCGGCCTGTCGCTCAAGGCGCATCCGGTGGCCTTCCTGCGCGAACGGCTCGACCGCGCCGGCGTCACGCCCAATGCCAACCTTTCTTCCGTGCGCGACGGCAGGCGGGTCTCCGTCGCCGGCCTCGTGCTGGTGCGCCAGCGCCCCGGCAAGGGCAACGCGATCTTCCTGACGCTGGAGGACGACAAGGCCGTCGCCAACGTCATCTTCTGGGAGAGAACCTTTACCCGCTTCCGCCCCATCGTCATGGGCGCGCGGTTCGTGAAGGTCAGCGGCAAATTGCAATCGGAATCCGGTGTCGTCCACATCGTCGCCGAGAAGATCGAGGACCTGACGCCCTGGCTGACCGTGCTGCTGGAGAAGGTCAGCCAGGCGGGAGCGCCGGACGCTGCTTCTCAGCGGCACGTCTCCAGGCAGGGAACCGATCGCTCCAGCCAACCCGCGATACGCAAAGCACCGGTCGGGCAGGATCTCGCAACGCTATCGGAAGAGGCGGAAAGGGTCATGCCCAAGGGACGCAATTTTCAGTAGGCCCAGCCTCACCTTCGTTACCCACGGCGGAGCAGGAGTGAGAGGCAACCTTGACGTCGGCGGGACAGCGCCCCCCTCTGTCCTGCCGGACATCTCCCCCACTTGGGGGGAGATCGGCAGCTTCGCCAGCCGGCCTGTCTTTCAACGCTGGAGATTGGCGAAAGCGGAGACAGCAGCCAATCTCCCTCCTTGTGGGGGAGATGTCCGGCAGGACAGAGGGGGGCGCTGTCCCGCTAGCCTCTGGCAATCTTCTCGTCGCATATGTTCGAATTTACGACGGCCCACCCAATTTCGGCGGCGACAGCACATCCTCCGCCGAAATCGTCCGCGCCTCCGATGGCAGCATGATCGGGATGCCGTCGCGCACCGGATAGGCGAGCTTGGCGACCCGCGAGATCAGCTCGCCCCGCTCCGGATCCCAGGCCAGCGGCCCTTTGGTCAGCGGGCAGGCCAGGAGTTCCAGCAGTTTGGGGTCGACAGTGGTTTTCCTTCCGTCACGCCCATCCGCCATCGCGCTCTCCTCCAGCTTCACGCAGAAGATGTGTTGAGATCCGGGTCAGGCCGAGTCGAAAATGGAGGCTTGCGAGAACCGGAGCGGAGCGTACTTTCGTACGTGAGCACCGGAAGCGCAGCAAACCGCCATTTGCGGCCGGCATCACCCGGATATCGACGCATCTTACTGCAGGCTCGAACCAAAATCCTCATTCTCGCGCGCCAGCGCCATCTCCGTGATGGCGATCAGCGTTTCGGCGCGCGTCTTCAGGTCCGCTGCTTCGAGCAGCGCCTGCTTTTCGGCCGGCCCGTAGGGCGCCATCATCGACAGCGCGTTGACCAGCATGGCGTTCTCGGCGCGGCTGACGCTTTCCCAGTCCGCCTCCAGGTCATTGGCCTGCAGATAGGCGCGAAATGCTCTCAAAAGCGCGGGCCGGTCGATCTCGTCCGCCGCCTGGTCCTCATCGAGGTCGGCGAGGAAAGGCGCCGGCTTGGCCTGGCGAAACGGCGTCTTGACCGTCAGTTCGTGGGCGATGCGGAACCGGCACACGCCCTGCAGCGAAATCAGGTAGCGGCCGTCGCCGGTCTCGGAAAAGGCGATGATGCGCCCGGCGCAGCCGACATTGCAGAGCTCCGGCTCGCCATCGTCGCGCAGCGCGCCGTCGAGGCGGGGCTGGATAACGCCGATGAGTCGCGAACCGGCAACCGCCTCGTCCACCATCTGCAGGTAGCGCGGCTCGAAGATATTGAGCGGCATGCGGCCGCCCGGCAGCAGAAGCGCCCCCTCGAGCGGAAAGATCGGGATCGCTGACGGCAAATCCTTGGCGAGCCGGTAATGCGCGTTTCCCGCTTGCACCTCGTTCCTCCGATCGCTTCCACAAGGAAGCGCGTCAACTCTGCCTGGTTCCAGCCTGCCAAGTTCCAGCCTGACCTATCTGGCGCTTTGGCCTGATCTCGCAAGCCTGTGCGACAAAACAGCCGATAACCGGCTCAGGAGAACAGCAGCGACGACAATTTGCGCCGCGCGGCCAGCGTCGCCTCGTCGGTCATGCCCCAGGCCTCGAAGAACTGCAGCAATTGCGTCTTGGCGCCGTCTTCGTTCCACGCGCGGTCGGTCTTGATGATGGCGAGCAGATTGTCGGCCGCCGCCGTGCGCTCGCCCCTCGCGTTCTGGATCATGGCCAGATCGAAACGCGCCTGATGGTCGTTGGGATTGTCGGCCAGCCGGCGCTCGAACTCGGCCGGATTGCCAAGCGAACCGGCTTGCGCGGCCAGCGCGATCTTGGCGCGCACGGCGGCAAGCGCCGGCGCATCCTTCTTGGCCTCCGGTGCTGTCGCCAGCAGCGCTTCGGCGCCGTCCGTGTCGCCGGCCTCGAACAGCAGCTCGCCCAGCCCGGCGATCGCCTCGATCGTATCCGGCGCCTGCGCCAGCACGGCATCATAGATATCGGCGGCGGTCTGCATGTCGCCGGCGTCGCGCGCCTCGGTCGCCGCCGCCAGCGCCTCGGCCACGGCCTGCGCGCCATTGCCCTTGCCGCCGACCTTGGTGATGAATTCGGCGATCTGGCTCTCGGGGATGGCGCCCATGAAGCCGTCGACCGGCTGGCCATCCTTGAAGGCGATGACCGCCGGAATGGACTGGATGCCGAGCTGGCCGGCGATCGAGGGATGATCGTCGATGTTCATCTTGACCAGCTTGACCCTGCCGCCGGCGGCCCTGACCGCCTTTTCCAGCTGCGGGGTGAGCTGCTTGCAAGGCCCGCACCACGGCGCCCAGAAATCGACCAGCACCGGCTGGCGGCGCGATTCCTGGATGACGTCGGCGGCGAAGGCGGCGGTCGTGGTGTCCTTGATGACATCCCCAGCAGCAACAGGTCCGGCGGGCGCATCGCCAAGCGCGACTTTCGCGCGCGCGGGCTCGGTTCCGCCGTACTGGACCGAGGGCGAATACTGGCCGCCATTGCTGCCGAATGACCCGCCAAACGGATTGTTGTCGCTCATCTCGTCACCCTTTCGGTTGCGCCGCCGGCCCGCGGGTCGACGCAAAGTCTTCATTGGAAGTCGGTTTCGCCATCCATGTGGCGATCACGCCGAGACTTTCAAGATAGCAGCATCATGCCCGGTTGCCTCGACGAATCTGATCAGGTCGGCCGCCGCGATCGATGTCGTCGCTTCATTGGTCAGCGGATGCGCGTTGATGACGGCATGCTCCATCAAATCCTTGTCGAGCACCAGCTTGACCCTATTTTCCCTGTCGTTGATGACGCCAAACACGGTAACCGCGCCCGGCGCGACGCCGAGAAGCTCCATCAGCATCTCCGGTTTGCCGAACGAAACCCGGCCGGCGGCGCCGATCAGCTGGTGGATCTGCTTGAGATCGACGACGGCGTCCTCGCCGACGGTGACCAGGAAGAAATTGTCCTTCTTGTCCTTCAGGAACAGGTTTTTGGTGTGCCCGCCGGCGATTTCGCCGCGCAGCGCCTGCGAATCGGCGACCGTGTAGAGCGGCGGATGGCGTATCGTCGAAACAGCGATCCCGAGTTCGGCCAGGAATGCAAAAAGTTCGGCTTCGGTTTTCGGCATCGATCTTCTTCTTCGTCCGTTTGCTTGCCTTGCCGTTTACGGCCAATGAGGCGGCAGACACAAGACCATCGCGCAAGGCGACGGTGAAATCCGCGCCGAGCCGGCGGTTTGCCGGCATCACCCCGGAGCTTGTAAAAAGGCTCGCGATTCCCTGTTGCAATCGCCGCGCTCTTCAGCCATATAGGCCCGGCTTGCGGCCAAGACGCCGTGTGAGCGGGTGTAGCTCAGGGGTAGAGCACAACCTTGCCAAGGTTGGGGTCGAGCGTTCGAATCGCTTCACCCGCTCCAATTTCCTTCAGGGAATCAAGCATCTACGAAAAAGGGCCGGGCTATTGTCCGGCCTTTTCGTTTTATCCGGGCGGAAACCGGAAAAGCCCGGAAAAGCGAGCCTTTGGGCGGACCAAAGGCAGGGTGACCAGCAGCGGCCGGCATTTGCACGGATCAGCTCAAAATGTCACGCGAGCCACGATCTTCGCCGGCTTTGCCTGGGGAATTGCGGGCGCGATCGTCTCCGGAACCTGGAAAGCCCTCAAATTCCGTGCCTTGCTGGTCGATCCCGGTATGGCTGCCTCCGCGGCGGCGATGTCCTTCGCGCTGACCTGCAGGGACCTGCAAGCGCCTTTCTCATCCCAAAGGTTCCTGGCGACGACGCTTCCGACGGCAGCCGTTATGGCGTTTGGCGCCACGTCGTTGGGGGCCACCTGTCGAGCCTTGATCAGCGCCTTGATCGCTTCGCCGAGAATTGCGGCGGAATCGTCGAATTCTACGTCGCGAACCTGGTCGAACCGGTTCTCGCTGCTGCCGTCCACTATGCAATGATGGGCGATAAAGACCCAATCATGGATCATGTAGGCCGGCGCGTAGCCCCAAGGCGACAGCCCCTTGAAGACCTGCGCGATTTTCGGGATCGAACCGCCATCCGTGTACATGAGACCCGGCTGGATCGTGCTGCCCGGAGCAGACGGATCCGATCGATGGAAGATCAATGGATCTCGTGGGTCGGGCACGAACAGGAAATTTCCGTCGCCCGAACTGTTGCCCTCACCGACCCACATGACGAAAAGGCTTCCCGACAGGTGACCCGTGGTGAGTTTCTGATAGTCGATTGAACCGCACCCCGCCGCCATGGCGACGACCAGTCCCAACAGGCCCATGGCTGTCTTTTTCAGGGCACCGGCTTTGTCGATCCTCATGAAATCTCCCCCCTGCGCAAGTTTGACATGGAATGCCATTCTTGTCTCGGTCGAGCTTTCCACGAGGCCGCCTTGCGGCTGCTCCGCTCAGGATGATGAAGTTCGAGCAACCTGCTTGATTGTCCGCACCCGCAATGCTCCGTTGCCGCTTCAAGCACGCGGAGAAAGAACATGACCGGCTTTGTCGACCGCCAGCGCGCCGCGCATTTGATGCAACGGGCCGGCATCGCGGCGCTGGTGCTCTCAGCGCCCGAGGCGTTCCACTATGCGACCGGCGCCTGGATCGGCCCGGCGGGCTTGTTCCGGCGTGCCGGCGGCGGCTTCGTCGTCATCCCGGCCCGGCAGGACCTGCCGATCGGCGTCGTGGTCGCCGACTTCAACGCGGCGCAGCTGCGGACCGCGGCGCCCAAGGCGGTGATGCGCTCGCACCCCATCTGGATCGAATCCGCACCGGTCGAGACAGGATCTCAGAGCCTCCCGCTAGCCGAGCGCATCGAGGCCGGCCTCGCCTCGCTCGGCCGCGCGCCCGATTTCTCCCGTCCCGCCACCTTCGACCTCGCCGGCTCGGTGCGCCAGCTGCAGGCCTTGCTCGCCGAATTCGGACTGGCGCGCGCGACGCTGGGCGTCGACCTCGACTTTATCCCCGCCGCCGATTTCGCCGCCATCCAGGCGCTGCTGCCGGATTGCCCGATGGTCGACGGCTCGCCGGTGCTTGACAGGCTGCGGGCCATCAAATCGCAGCGCGAGATCGATCTCCTGCAGCAAGGCATTTTTCTCTCGGAAGCCGGGCTGGAGCGGCTGCAGGTGGATGCGATGGGCGGCATGCGCCAGGCCGATCTCGTCGCGCTCTACCGGCAAGGCGTCGCCGACGCGGCGGCCGGGCTGTCCCATACGGTGGCGACGGCGGAATATGTGACGCTGGGCGCCCGGGCCAAGGGCGCCGACCCCAAGGCAACGGCCGGCGATCCCTTGAAGTGCGACATGGTCTGCACGGTCGGGTTCTATGCCTCGGACATGTCGCGCAATTTCACTTTCGGGTCGCCTTCCGCCGACCAGGCGGAACTGCACGCCATCGCCGAGCGCGCCTTCGATGACGGGCTGACCGCGCTCGTGCCGGGAAACACGCTCGCCCATGTGCACCGCGTGACCACCGAAAGCCTGGCGCGGCAAGGGCTGCGCTCCTATCACCGCGGCCATTTCGGTCACAGCGTCGGTCAATCGGTCTTCTCCGAACAATGGCCGTTCATTGCCGCCGACAGCGATGTCGAGATCGAGGCCGGCATGGTGCTGGCCTTCGAAATCCCGCTCTATATAGACGGCCTCGCCAGCTTCAACCTGGAAGACCAGTTCCTGATCACGCCGGATGGGCCGAGGCCGATGAACCGGCTGCCGAGGCGGCTGGAGACGATTGGGTAGGCCGCCACTCTACGGCGCCCCCCTCTGCCCTGCCGGGCATCTCCCCCACGAGGGGGGAGATCGGCTGCCGTGACCGCTTTCGCCAATTTTCAACATTGCAAGAAGACGAGCCGGCGCCGAAACGTCCAATCTCCCCCCTTGAGGGGGAGATGTCCGGCAGGACAGAGGGGGGCGCCACGGAACTCGACGCCGATTGCCTAGCCAACTAACCACTCACTGCCGGCCGCCTCTCCCTCCACGGCATCGCCTGCTCCAACTGCGCCGACGCGGCCAGCACCGTCGCCTCGTCGCCATAGCGGCCGACCAGTTGCACGCCGATCGGCACGCCGCCTTTCGACCAGCCGAGCGGCAATGAGATCGCCGGCTGGCCGGAAATGTTGAAGGGGAAGGCAAACACTGCATCCGTCCATTTGGCGTTGTAGCGGTCGATATCGGTCTCCGACATATCGTAATAGCCGAACGGCCGTGGCAGTTGGGTCAGCGTCGGCGTGATGAAGAGATCGTAGGCGCCGAGATCGCCGACGATGTCGCGGCCGACCTGCCGGAGCTGCTCGACATCGCTGATGTGCCTGATGCCGCTGGTCGCACGGCCGCGCTCGATGATCGCCCAGGTCACCGGCTCGACGTCATCTGGCGTTACCGGCCGGCCGATCACCGTCTCATGGTAAGCGAAGGTCGCCGCCGTCTGCACGCAGGTCATGTTGGTGTAAGTCGCCCAGACGCCATTGGCGTCGAACGGCATGTCATGCTCCTCGACGTCGTGACCCAGCCCTTCAAGCATCGCGACGGTCGCCAGCACCGCCGCCTTCACCTCCGGGTCGATCGCCGTGCCGTTGGGCGGCGTCACGGAAAAGCCGATGCGCAGCTTCTTCGGCGCCCGCGCCGACAGGATGAGCCAGGAGCCGTCCGGGACCGGCGGCGTATAGGGGTCGCCCGGCAGCGCGCCGGATACCGCGTCGAGATAGGCTGCGGTGTCGCGCACGCTGCGCGAGCAGCACAGGAACTAGGCGCCGCCATACCAATAGTCGCCGAACGGCGCGAGGCTGACGCGGCCGCGCGACGGTTTCAAGCCGACGATGCCGCAGCAGGAGGCCGGAATGCGGATCGAACCGGCGCCGTCGCTGGCCTCGGCGATCGGCACCATGCGCGCGGCGATGGCCGCCGCCGCGCCACCGCTCGAGCCGCCGGGCGTGATGCCCTCCTTCCACGGGTTTTTCGTCGCGCCGTAGAGTTTCGGCTCCGTGGTGATCGACCAGCCGTTCTCCGGTGCGTTCGACTTGCCGACCAGCACCAGCCCCGCCGCCTTCATGCGGCGCACGACCTCGGTGTCGAAGTCGGCGACGATGTCTTTCAGGTAGAAGCAGGAATTGGTGTTCGGCGCGCCAGTCCAGGACGAGGCGAGTTCCTTGAGCAGGAACGGCACCCCGGCGAAAGGCGCCGATCTGTCGACCGTTTGCGCCTGCGCGCGGGCCATGTCGTAGAGGCGATGGATCACCGCGTTGAGCGCCGGGTTGAGCCGCTCGACCAGCGTGATCGCCGCCTCGACCAGCTCCGCCGGCGAGACCTGGCCGCCGCGCACCAGTCCCGTCAGATCGAGCGCATCGGACTCGGCATAGGTTTTCAGGAAGCTGTCGGTGACGGCGGCCATGTATTGCTCCTTTTATGTCGGATCTGAGTGACTCACCCTCACCCAGCCTCCGCTTCGCTCGGCTGACCTCTCCCCGAGGGGAGAGGAGGGAGACCGTCTCGCGCTGGCGCCTCCCTCTTCTCCCCCACGGGGGTCCGAAGGACGGGCGAGGCCGGTGACTCGCCCCGGCACAGGTGGCCGCGAAGCGGCCGGATGAGGGGGCTAGCGCGACGTCAGGCCAGCTCGACGGTGCGCCCCAGCGCGATGCTCTGTTCGGCGGCGAGCACGATGCGCAGGCTGTTGACCGCCGCATCCATTTGCTCGGTCAAATCGAGATCCTCGCGGATGGCGCGCAGGAAGAACGCCTGCTCGCGGTCGCACAGTTCCTGATGGCCGGGCTCGTCCTCCATGCTGACGATCTCGTCCGGTTTGGAGAAATTCTTGTCGGCGTCGAGGGAGGCATAGTGGATCTTCAGCGCATCGGTCTTGGTGTGGCGGTCGATGTCGGCCGAGTTCGACACTTCGGCGTCCTTGTCATTGCTCGCGGCTTGGCCAGCGACGATCGACACCGCGCCCTTGGGCCCGACCACATCCTTCACGAAATAGGCCGTCTCGCTCATCATCGGCCCCCAGCCGGCCTCGTACCAGCCGACCGAGCCGTCATCGAAGGTGACGTGCAGATGGCCGTAATTCTGCTTGTCGGCCTCGGCCCAGAGCTTGGCGCCGATGCCGTGCACGCGCACCGGCTTGGCGCCGGTGAGCTGGCACATGACGTCGACATAGTGCACGCCGCAATCGACGATCGGGATCAGCGAATCGATCAGGTTCTTGTGCCAGTGCCAGGCGGTGCCGCTGCTCTGCTGGTTGAGATTGAGGCGCATCACCAGCGGCTTGCCCAGCGTCTTGCCGACCTCGATGAACTTGATCCACGAGGGATGGACCCGCAGAATATAGCCGAGCACCAGCTTGCGGTTCTTCGCCCGTGCGGCGGCCACGACCTTTTCGGCGTCCTCGATGTTGGTGGCGAGCGGCTTTTCCATGAACACATGGCAATTGGCCGCGATCGCCTTCAGCGCATATTCGGCGTGCGTGTTTGGCCAGCTGTTGATCGACACGGCGTCCGGCCTGGTTTCCTTCAGCGCCAGGTCGAAATCCTCGTAAAGCGGATAGCCGGCTAATTCCGCCGGTATCTTCGTGTTGCTCTTGATCGACCGGCTCATGATGCCGACGATCTGAAAACCGTCCGAGCGGTGATAGGCGCTGGCGTGCGAGGCGCCCATATTGCCGAGACCCACCACCAGCACTTTTACCTTGTCGGCCATTTCAGCCTCCCAAATTCTTCATTGACCAATTCTTCATTGAATGTGCGCGGCGATCGGCTGCCGCTCGTATGTCTATCCGGGACAATCACCTCAGGTCAGCGCCACCGCCCTTGGCCCGCCTTGGCTCCCTTCCTCTCCCGCGTCGATCGGGGGAGAGGTGTCGAGCGAAGCTCGACGGAGTGGGGGTCGACCTTCGCCGCCCGTCTCAGGTCAGCGACTGCGCGTTTGGCGAACGCCTTCCCCCACTCAGTCGCCGCTG
Organism: Mesorhizobium sp. WSM1386; assembly: GCF_055901595.1. Classification (NCBI taxonomy): domain Bacteria; kingdom Pseudomonadati; phylum Pseudomonadota; class Alphaproteobacteria; order Hyphomicrobiales; family Phyllobacteriaceae; genus Mesorhizobium; species Mesorhizobium sp. WSM1386. Next base: position 917,059 of record NZ_CM148373.1, on the reverse strand, counting down.
CGCGGCGCCACCTCTCCCCCTCCGGAGGGAGAGGAAAGGAGCCAAAGCGGGCCAAGGGCGGCGCTCACCTCGGTTGCAGCCCTCACTTCACCGCCGAATCGAACAGATGCGCCTTGATCTTCTCGACATCGAGCGCGGCAAAACCTTCCGAGAGCTTGACGCCGTCGGCATCGGCCTTGACCTTGGCCTTGTCGAAGTCGTTGGCCGCGGGAATGAGGTCGTTGCTGCAGACATCCTCGGCCTTCACCGGATTGGTGATCTGGCCGATCTTGTGGATCTCGTCGAAGAAGCCCTGCCAGCTCGCCATGTCGTGCGAACCCCAGCCGCCGCGCTTGTCCATGTCGCCGCGGAAGACGTTGATCTGCTGCAGGATCGAGGTGGTGCCGAGCCCCGGCCCGAGATTCTTGGCCAGTGTCGGGAATTGCTCGAACACCGCTTCGACGGCCGCGCGTGGATTTTGATAGCCAAACTCCAGGCCCATCGCCCAGCCGCGCAGATATTTTTCCAGGAACGCCTTCTTGTCCGGATCCTCGAGGTCGGCGGCGCGCACCACGAAGGTGTTGGCCGGCAGCTTGGAGTTCTTCACGCCGAGCCAGTATTCGAAGTCGAGGCCCTTGGCGATCCATTCGGCGCGCAGCCCCTCCCATGACAAGGCAGCGTCGCCCTGGCCACCGGCAAGCGCCGTGCCCCAGGTCGGCCAGCCGGCCTCGACATATTTGACCTTCTTGATGTCGACGCCTTGCGCGGCGAGCAGCGGATCGGTGATCGACTGCCAGGCGGCGGAGCCGAGCAGGATGGTCTTGCCTTCGAGCTTCTTCAAATCGTTCGACCCCTCGCCCTTGCGGAAGGCGATGCTGAACGTGTCGCGCGCACCCATGTGGAACACCGACTTCAGCTTCATGCCGTTCTGGATGGCGAAGGAGAACACGCCGGGCGACGGGAAGCCCATGTCGGCCTGGCCGACATCGACGAACTTCACCGTCGCGGTGCCATCCGACGGCCCCGGCTGCATGTCGGTCTCCAGCCCGTCGAAATAGCCGGCCTTCTTGGCCGCCCAGTAGGGGTAGTCGTCGAGCACTTCGAGCGTGCCGCGCGGCGATATCCAGGTGAATTTTCCATAGGCCTCGGCCCGCGCCTTGAAGCCGGTGGCGCCAAGCGCCGTCGCCGTCACCAGGCCGGCGCCGGTCACCTGCAGGAAAGTGCGGCGGCTCATTCCCGCCTGTTGGACGAAATCGTCTTTGGTCATGGCATTCCCCTTTTTGTTTGACGTCAGTCTGCCGCCCGCCTCCCGGGCGTCTTGCTTTAAACCCTCATGCCTCCCAGCTCGCCCATTTCTTGCCGATCAGGAAGAACAGCACGTAGATCAGGATGCCGAGCGTCGACAGGATCAGCACCACGGCGAAGAACTGCGGCATCTGGATCATCGACGAATAGGTGGTCAGCCGGTTGCCGAGGCCGAAGCCGCCGCCGACCATCTCGGCGCCGACGGCGGTGAGCAGGCCGAAGATGGCGCCGATCATCAGGCCGACCAGGATCATCGGCAGGGCCATCGGCGCGCGGATCTTCCAAAAGATCTGCAAGGTGCTGGCGCCATAGGAACGCGCCAGCGCGATCTTGGCGCTGTCGACGCGGCGAAAGCCGGTGGCGGCATTGATCATCACCATCGGCCCGGCGGCCAGCGCCACCGCGATGATGCGCGGCGTGTAGCCGAAGCCGAAGCGCAGGATGAGCAGCGGCACCAGCGCCAGCATCGGCGTGGTGACCAGCAGCAAAATGTAAGGCGCGACGATTTTTTCCGCGAACGGGAACTGGGTGATGACGGCGGCCAGCACCAGGCCGACGACGGCGCCGATGGCAAAGCCGGACACAAGCTCGACCAGCGTGTAGCCGAGATGCGGCGCGATCAGCGGGAACTCGTCGAACAGCGCATAGGCAATCGAGCTCGGCGGCGGCATGATGTAGAGCGGCACATGGAACAGCCGCAGCGCCAGTTCGATGCCGCCGATGATAATGACCGCGACAGCGAGGATTGCCGCCACTTCCTTGCCCGACTTGATGCCGGGACCGCTGGCGAAGGCCGACAAATTGGTCAGGCTGACATCGTGGCCGTCACCCGACTTGGTGCCCGACTTGGACTTGGAGAATTCCGGGATGGCGTCGCTCACGGCCTGATCCTCACGATCTCGGCGCTGGTGCGCTCCTGTTCCGGCGGCTTCGGCCTGGCGCGCTCGCCGACAATGTCCATCTTGATCCGGTTGGTGAGGTCGAAGACCTCCTTGGTCGCCATGATTTCCAGTGAGCGTGGCCGCGCGAACGGCACCCGGTATTCCCTGGCAACCCTGCCCGGCCGCGCGCTCAGCACCACCACCCGGTCGGAGAGGAAGATCGCTTCCTCGATGCTGTGGGTGATGAAGACGATGGTAGTCTTGGTGTCGAGCCAGATCTCCTCGACCAGCCGGTTCATCTCCTCGCGGGTAAAGCTGTCGAGCGCGCCGAACGGCTCGTCCATCAAAAGCACCGATGGCTTCAGCGCCAGCGCCCGCACGATCGCCGCGCGTTGCTGCATGCCGCCCGAAAGCTCGCGCGGGAACTTGCCGCCGAAGCCGTCGAGCCCGACCCGGTTGAGCAGATGCGCGATCCACGCCCGGTCAGGCTTCTCGCCCTTGATCTCGAAGGGAAAGCGGATGTTGGCGTCGAGATTGCGCCACGGCAGGAGGTTTGCTTCCTGGAAGACGATGCCGATGTCGGGATGCGGCCCGGTGATTTCTTTGCCGTCGAGCCGGATTTCGCCGCTGGTCAGGCTGTGCAGGCCCGACATCGACCACAAAAGCGTGGTCTTGCCGCAGCCGGACGGGCCGACGATCGAGACGATTTCATTGGCGCGGACATCGAGGCTGCAGCGGTCCAGCGCCAGCAGGTCGCCGGACGCCGTGTGATAGATCTTGGTCGCTGCCTGCACGCCAAGCTTCGGCGTTGTTATCTCGCCCGCGTTCATCCGCCCCTCGGAGACTGCGTGATGATCCCAATGGTCATCGGACTGCCGAAAATCAGTCTGTAACTATCCTACTTTGCTGTCAAGCACCGGCGGTGGCAACCGTATCATCAAAATTCCACCTAAAGGCTATGGAATTGTTTTTGCAATATTTTCTACGTCTTGAATTCCGTGTTGCTTTCCTACATACTTGTCGAGAGGAGCGCGAACATGCCTTTGCGGCACGCAACGGTTGCACCGTGGCCGGGCGCATGGAACGACAGCGTTCAAACGTGATAAGAGGTCAGGTCCAAAGGGGCGGAGGAAGACCCACTTCATGACCGAAGCTGCCAGCCACGAAGAGCCTGTTCCAGATCACGACCAGGATGGGCGCGAGCCTGTCAGGCGCATTCCCGACATCATCTCGCTGGTCAAGGATTCCTACAGCGAGTTGCGCCGGGCCGAGCGCCGCGTCGCCGATGTCGTGCTCGACGATGTCAAATACGCGGTCGACGCTTCCAACGCCGCCCTTGCCCAGCGCGCCGGGGTCAGCGAACCGACGGTGACGCGGTTTTGCCGCGCCATCGGCTGCGAGGGCGTGCGCGATTTCAAGCTCAAGCTGGCTCAGAGCCTCGTCGTCGGCGCGCTCTATTTGGCCAAGTCGCCGGCGCCGGGCAGCGGCAACGGCATGCCATTCTGGAATGCCGTGTTCGGCGAGGCGCGCCGGGCGCTGCAGGAGGCCGAGCGGCAGCTCGATCCGGTTGAACTGGAAAAGGCCGCCGAGCTGATCGCCAAGGCGCGCCAGGTCACGGTGTTCGGGCTGGGCGGCAGCTCTTCGGCGCTGGCGCAGGAAACCCAGTACCGGCTGTTTCGCTACGGCATCACGGTCAATGCCCAGTGCGACCCCTATCTGATGCGCATGACCGCCTCGACCTTGAAACCCGGCGACCTGGTGATCGCGATCTCTGCGACCGGGCGCACGCGCGAGGTGATCGAGGCCGTCGAACTCGCCAAGCATTACCGCGCCAACGCCGTCGGCGTGACCGCGCCCGACACGGAGCTCGCGCGCGCCTGCGACGTCAGGCTGACGGTCGCGGTGCCGGAATATCCCGACACGCTGAAGCCGACCGCCTCCCGCTATGCCTTTCTGGCCATGATCGACCTGCTCGCCGTCGCCGCGGCCTACAAGCTCGACGCCTCGGCGCGCGAAACGGTGCGCCGCATCAAGTACAACGCCCAGATCCACCGCACCGGCAAGGAGATGGAGCCGCTGGGAGATTAGGGCACATCTTCCACCTTCTCCCCTTGTGGGGTGAGCAGCTGGTTCGCGCAGCGAATTCATCGTGCCGGTGGCACGATGAAAGGCGGCGAACGCTGGGACGCTGCGAAGCAGCGGGGACCCGGCGGGGTGGATCGGCCACCCCCCGGCCCTTCGCAGGCTCCGGGCGTTCGAAGCTCGAAAAGCCAAGCAATTGGCTTTTCGTCCGCTACGCAGACCGCTTCTCACCCCGCAAGGGGAAAAGGAAGGACCGCGCGATACCAAGCTGAGGAAAGAGGAAAAGACATGCTCGAAATAGCACCGACGAAACAGGCAGCCGCATGGCTCGAATCCCTGGCACGCGCGCTCGCGGCCGGTGACGTTTCGGCAGCAAGCAACCTGTTCGTCGACGACTGCTACTGGCGCGATCTGCTGACCTTCACCTGGAACGTCACCACCATGGAAGGCCGCGAAGCGATCGCCGACATGCTCGAGGCAACGTTCGCCACCACGAAGTCGACCGCATGGCAGCTCACCGGCGAGGCGACCACCGACGAAGGCACGATCGAGGCGTGGTTCAGCTTCGAAACGGCGGTGGCCTGGGGACAGGGCATCGTGCGCCTGCGCGACGGCCGTTGCCGGACCTTGTTCACAGCGATGACCGATCTCAAGGGGTTCGAGGAGCGCAAGGGCGCCGAACGGCCGCTCGGCGTGCGCCACAAGGCCGACCCCGAGCGCGAGACCTGGTCGGAGGCGCGGGCGCGCGAGACGCGCGAGCTCGGCGCATCCGAGCAGCCCTATTGCCTGGTCATCGGCGGCGGCCAGGGCGGCATCATGCTCGGCGCGCGGCTCAGGCAGCTCGGCGTACCCACCATCGTCATCGAGAAGAACGCGCGGCCCGGCGATTCCTGGCGCAACCGCTACCGCACGCTCGTGCTGCACGACCCGGTCTGGTACGACCATCTGCCCTATATTCCGTTCCCGGAGAACTGGCCTGTCTTCACGCCCAAGGACAAGATGGGCGACTGGCTGGAAATGTACACGCGCGTCATGGAGCTCAACTACTGGGTCGCCACCAAATGCCTCAGCGCTTCCTATGACGAGGCCGAAAAAGTCTGGACCGTGGTGGTCGACCGTGTCGGCCGGCAGATCACGCTGAAGCCGAAGCACATCGTCTTCGCCACCGGCGCCTATGGCCCGCCCCGAAAGATCGACCTGGCCGGCGCGGACCGGTTCAAGGGCGAATTGCTGCACTCCAGCCAGTATGCCAGCGGCGAGAAATTCCGCGGCAAAAAGGTTGCGGTCATCGGCGCGGCAAGTTCGGGGCATGATGTTTGCGTCGACCTCTGGGAAAGCGGCGCAGATGTCACCATGATCCAGCGCTCGCCGACCACCGTGGTCAAATCGGACACGCTGATGGAGGTCGGCTTCGAGATCTTCTCGGAGACCGCGCTGGCGCGCGGCATCACCACCGAGAAGGCCGACATGATCGTCGCCTCGACCCCGTTCGCGCTGGTGCCCAAGGGCCAGCGCGCGCTCTACGAGGTGATCAAGGCGCGCGACGCCGCCTTTTACGACCGCCTGCGCGCCGCCGGCTTCGCCCTTGATTTCGGCGACGACGAGACCGGCCTGCTGATGAAGGCCTACCGCACCGGCTCCGGCTATTACATCGATGTCGGCGCCTCGGACCTGATCATCGACGGCAAGATCGGCATCCGCAGTGGCGTCGCCATCAAGTCGCTGACGCCGAACGGCATTCTGTTCGAGGACGGCAGCGAACTCAAGGCCGACGCCATCGTCGCCTGCACCGGCTACCAGTCCATGAACGAGAATGTCGCGGCACTCGTCTCGCGCGAGGTCGCCGACAAGGTCGGCCCGTGCTGGGGTCTCGGCTCGGGCGTCAAGGGCGATCCCGGCCCCTGGCAAGGAGAGCTGCGCAACATGTGGAAGCCGACGGCACAGGAAGCGCTCTGGTTCCACGGCGGCAATCTGGCGCTGTCGCGCTTCTATTCGAAATACGTGGCGCTGCAGATCAAGGCCCGGATGGAGGGTATCGCAACCCCGGTTTATGGGAAGCCGAGCAATGCTTCGCGTCGGACCTGAATCGAGCCGGCGCTCTGGACCAGCACCCTGGATCGAATTCTCTCGCAAAGTCTGAGATGCGAGGAGGATTTTCCGCTACAATGGCCGTAACTCGGGGGAGGAACGCGGATGGGGTGGTTAAGAGGGCTACGCATAAGGTTGGGCCTGAAGAAGGATCCGTTGCCACCCCTTCCAGGTGTCGAGATCGGTCGCCACACCTACGGTCTCACGAAGGAATCGTTCTTCGTCCCGCATCGCAACGTGCCGGTGCGAATAGGCTCGTTCTGTTCAGTCGGCCCAGGCGTTCTCTTCATCTGCGCGGCCGGCCACCGTCTCGACACCGCGACCACCTATCCGATCCAGTTTGTGGACGGGAAGATCCACAATGCGCCCGGCACAACCGGCAAGGGGCCAATCACGGTCGGTCACGACGTTTGGATCGGTGCCCGCAGCATTATTCTTGCCGGCGTGACGATCGGCAATGGCGCGGTGATCGGCGCGGGCAGCATCGTCACCAGGGACATTGCGCCCTATGCCATCGCGGTCGGCAATCCGGCTCGTGTATTCCGATATCGTTTCGCGCCTGAGATCATCGAGCGCCTGCTATCCTTGCAGTGGTGGAACTGGAGTGACGATCTGATCCGCGAACGCGTCGAGCTGTTGACGGCGATGGGTGTCGAGCGTTTCTTGAATGCGCCGGGCATCGCGTAATTACGACCCGGCGTAATGGTATCGGCGGTCAATCAGCCGCTGCACGCAACGTGGCCTTCGCGGGCGGATCAATCGTGCCGATGCCCGAAATGCCGGGCCGCCACCTCGACATGCGTATGCGCGGGATGCGCCTCGAAACGCTCCGTCTCGTCATGGTCGGGCGTCTCGTTCGGCCACCATGTGCCGCCGATGACGATGCCTTCCGACACCAGCCGCTGGTCGGCGACAAGCGAGGCGCCGATCGCGTCGACGAAGGTGAAGCGGCCCGGGCGCTGCCGGAGCACGGCGACGTCGCCGACCGTGCCGACAGCCAGCGTGCCGAGGTCCGGCCGTGCGATCGCCCGCGCCGGGCCTTGCGTCGCCGCGCGCAGGGCTTCGACCAGCGGCATGCCGAGCGCCATCAGCTTCGACATGCAGACCAGTATGTCGAAGGCCGGACCGTCGACACAGTAGAGATGCACGTCGCTCGAGATCACGTCGGGCGCCAGCCCCTCGGCGAGCATCGCCCGGGCGACGTCGAAATCGAACGATCCCATGCCGTGGCCGAGATCGAAGATGACGCCGCGCTCGCGCGCCAGCCGCATGTCGGGCCGCACCGCGCCGGAGGCGAAGACCGGCGCGTTGGGAAACGGGCGGAAGCAATGGGTGAGGATGTCGCCCCGGCGCAGGCGCGGCAGCACTTCGGAGCGGCCGGGCGGCGGCTCGTCTATATGCGCCATCAGCGGCAGGCCTGCTTTGTCGGCGGCCTCCAGCGCGAGATCGACCGGGGCGATGCCGCTGGTGCCGCCGGCATGCTTGCCGGAGCGGACTTTGACGCCGACCACGACATCGGCGTGCTCGCGCGCGGCGGCAACCACCTCGCGCGGCTCGCAGAGCCTGAGATCGCCGCATTCGCCGACCGACACCGTCTGCGAGAAGCCGAAAATGCCGGCAAAGGAAATGTTGACATAGGCCAGGATGCGCACCTTCGAACGCTCCATGACGTGGCGGCGGAAGCCGAGGAAATTGCCGGCGCCGGCACTGCCCGCATCGATGAAGGTGGTGGTCCCGCTCTTGGCCGCCAGCCGGTCGGCATCGACGCCGAGCGAGGTGCCGCCCCAATAGACGTGGCTGTGCAGGTCGATCAGGCCTGGCGCAACGATGCAGCCCGTCGCATCGACCACCCGCGTGGCCCGATCGGCCGGAATGTCGGCATCGACCGCCGCGACGCGGCCATTGGCGATGGCGACGTCGCGTGGCGCATCGAGGCCAGCCGCCGGATCGATCAGCCGTCCGCCCTTCAGCAGGAGGTCGAATTGCATTGGGGGAACCTCCGCTTCGTTGTCTTTGTCAGACCGGCCGGTAAGCGACGGCCTCGACTTCGATCTTGATGTCGATCATCAGCCGCGACTCGACCGTGGTGCGGGCCGGCGGGTCCTTGGGGAAGTGCCTGCCGTAGACGGCGTTGAAGGCGCCGAAGTCGCGCGCGTCCTCGAGCCAGACCGTGGTCTTCACCACATCGTCCATGGTGCAGCCGGCCAGCGCGAGCGCGGCCTTGACGTTGGCAAGCACCTGCTCGGTCTGTTCCGTTATGCCGCCCTTGACCACGATGCCGTCGCTGCCGACCGGAACCTGGCCCGAGACATAGACGAAGTCGCCGGCCCGCACGGCGGGCGACAGCGGCACATGGGACGTTCCAAAAGTCTGCTTGGGCAAGGGGTGACCTCCTGTGATAACGCGACACCGCGCCTTTGGCGCGGTCGCCTTGGCCGAGATTTACCCCGATCGGGACGATCCGGATAGAGGCCTTGTTGGAAAGCAACATTCTTCGAAGTCCACGTTGCTTTATTACAGAAGCGCCTGCATCGTGCGTGCGCCGGGCGGCTCCCGAAACCGCCAAGGATCCGTGCCTTCCCGACTGGAGAAACCACAATGACCTTCGACAAGAACCCGTTTCCACCAGGCGATGCCGACCGCCACGCGCTGTGGGAGATGCTGGTGCGGCGCGACATCGACGCCTTCATCGGCCAGGACTGGCCGATGGTCGAACATGATTTCCTCGCCGAAAGCTTTTTCGGCATGCACGCGCATTTCCTGCCCAACGCCGACGCCTGGCGGCTGCAATTCCCCAGGCTGGAAATCTATCGCGACGAGTGGCTGCGCCAGGCCAGGGAGACGGCGGCCACGGAATTCGCCGAGCCGCTGCGCGAGGCGCTGTTTCGCGTCACCAATTTGCGCGACATCGATGTCGACGGCGACCGCGCCGTGCTGCACAAGAAGTTCGACGGCACCGTCGCCAAGGCGGATGGCAGTGTCGACCGGCTGAAATGGCAGACGCTGTATTTCTGCAGGAAGGTCGCAGGCAGTTGGAAGATCGCGGGCTTCGTCGGCTACATGCCCTATCCGCTGGGCGGCTGAAGCAATTCCAGGAAAACTGTGAAGCGGTTTTCCGTCCGGAATTGCGTCCGCTCTGAAGCCGCCCTGGAGACAGGTCGCGTCACCATGATCAGTAGAGCGTGATGAAAGCCGGAAACAGCAGGCCGGTGTGCCTGAAATACTCGATCAGCTCGATGGCCGGGAAGATGGCGAGGAAATAGAGCCCGTCGAAGAATGTGCGCTTGAGCGCGCGGGGCGAGAACTGCAGCTGATCGTCGTCGCGGTAGAGCAGCGGATTTGGCCAGAACCGGGGAGTGGCCTTGATATAGGCGGCATAGGCCGGGCCGAACTTGCCCAGCAGGTATTCGGCCTCCTTGCGCGCCGTGAAACGGAAGATGAGGAAGCTGGCCACGCCAAGCACGCCGGCCGCCACCAGCGAGCCGTAGAGCAATCCGATGCCGATCGCGCCGATCGTCGAGAAGAAATAGAGCGGGTTCTGGCTCATTGAGAACGGTCCGGTCGAAACCAGTTCCTCGTTCTTCTTGCCGCCGACATAGAGGATGCTCCAGAGCCGGCCGGCGACGCAGGCGAGCACCAGACAGAAGCCGAGAAATTCAAGCGTTTCGTGGCCGTTCGAGCCTTCGCTCAGCGCCGGCTTGGTGAGGAACAGAAGCAGCACCGCGAGCACCGCCGCCGCCCGCACGAAGATCAGCCGCTTGCGCTGGGCGAAGGCCTCCGTGACCGGCTTGAGGGAAGCGTAGCTCATTCGTGTTTTCCTGGGGCGACAGGCCCGGGAGCACTGGGGCACGCCATTGATGGCGGATACAAGGCAGTGGCTTTCTATCAGCGCACCACGCGGCTTTCGTAAAGGCCCTTTGGCTGACCGGCACCCATTCTTACGAAATTGTATGCCGGCGGACAGGCCGGCGTGACGTCGCTTCCCTATTGTCGAGATGCCGGCCCGCCATTTAGGGGCCGGCTTCGATTACCGCAGCCGGACCGCCTTCATCAGATGGGCTGGTATCAGCAAAGGGGAATGGTTTCATGAGAAGATTTGCACTTGCCGTCGCAGTGGGCATCCTCGCCGTCTCGGCCTCGATTTCCACCGTTTATGCGGCCACCGCGCCTTGCGAGGACACGCTGAAGGCCCTTCGGGCCGCTGAAGCGGCAGCCAAGCTCAGCGCCACCGACAAGAACAAGGTCTCGGAGCTGGAGGCCAAGGGTATCGAACGCTGCAACGCGGATGACGACAAGCGCGCCGACGATTTCTTCGCCCAGGCCATGAAGGTCATGGGCAAGTAACCCGCCACAGCCATCGAGGATTTCGGCCATGCTCGCGCCCCACACCCATCCCGCCGCACCCGCCCACAACAGGGTTCCGGACGTCACTCTCGATTTCTGGCTGATCAAGCTGATGGCGGTCACCATGGGCGAAACGGCTGCCGACTATCTCGCCGTCAATCTCGGGCTCGGGCTGACCGTCACCTCGCTGATCATGACCGGCGTCCTGATCGTTGCCCTTGTCCTGCAGTTCGCGCAGAAGCGCTACGTTCCCTGGGCCTACTGGCTGGCGGTGGTGCTGATCAGCGTCGTCGGCACGCTGATATCAGACAACCTCGTCGACAATTTCGGCGTGCGCCTGCAGACCACGACGATCGCTTTCTCGGTCGCGCTCATCGCGACTTTCGCGGTCTGGTACGCCAGCGAAAGAACACTGTCGATCCACACCATCTTCACCACCCGCCGTGAGATCTTCTACTGGCTGGCGATCCTGTTCACCTTCTCGCTCGGCACCGCCGCCGGCGATCTCGTCGCCGAGAGCTTCGAGATGGGCTATCTGACGTCGGGTCTCATGTTCGGTGGTGTCATAGCGCTGATCGCGCTTGCCTATTACCTCGTCCATCTCGACGCCATCCTGGCCTTCTGGCTCGCCTACATCCTGACGCGGCCACTCGGCGCCTCCTTCGGCGATTTTCTGTCGCAGCCGGCCGAATATGGCGGCCTCGGCTTCGGCACCACCTTCACCAGCCTGATCTTCCTTGGCTGCATCATTGCCCTCGTCCTCTACATGACCCTGAAGAAGACCGACGACGAGGCCGACGAAATCCTGCTCGAGTCGGATTAGGCACAGGCGGTTGCGCTGGCGTTGACAATTGTCGAAACCCCACCGCTTCGTCATCCTCGGGTCTGTGCCGCGTCACTACGCCCCTTGCTCCGCCCAGGGACGAAGGTTTGTGCCATCCTAGGAACGGAACCGAGCCGGTGATAGCTTGTCGCCAATATCGGCAATCAACCGGAACAATGATGCGACTTCTGCTTGTCGAGGACGACCACAGGACGGCCGACTACATCGTCAGGGGGCTGACCGAGGCCGGGCATGTCTGCGACCTGCTGCGCAACGGCCACGACGCGCTGTTCGCGGCGACCAGCGGCACCTACGACGTGATCGTGGCCGACCGGATGATCCCCGGTCTCGACGGCTTGTCCCTGGTCAAGGCGATCCGGGCGGCGGGGGTACGCACGCCGGCGATCTTCCTGACCTCGATCGGCGGCATCGACGACCGCGTCGAAGGTCTGGAGGCCGGCGGCGACGACTATCTGGTCAAGCCCTTCGCCTTTTCCGAGCTGCTCGCCCGCATCAACGCGCTCGGACGCCGTCCGGCGGCTCAGGAACAGAAGACGGTTCTGCGGGTCGCCGACCTCGAGATGGACCTGATCATGCGGCGCGTCGTCAGGCAGGGCCAGCCGATCGACCTGCAGCCGCGCGAGTTCAGCCTGCTGGAGGTGCTGATGCGCGGCGAGGGCCGCGTCATCACCCGCACCATGCTTCTGGAGCGCGTCTGGGATTTTCATTTCGACCCCAGGACCAGCGTCGTCGAGACCCATATCAGCCGGTTGCGCGCCAAGATCGACAAGCCGTTCGAGACCCCGCTCATCCACACAGTCCGCAACACCGGCTACAGCCTGCACGCATCGCCTTCGCCATGACCGCGACATGGGTCCGCCTGCTGCGCAGCACGCCGTTCCGGCTCGCGCTGACATTCGCCTTCCTGTTCATGCTTGCCTTCGTGCTGTCGGGCGCCATCGTCTACCAGATGATGAGCGCCGATCTCGCCGAGCAGCTCGACGACACCATCCGGGAGACCTACTCGGTCATCGCCGCGACCTATGCCGACAAGGATCTCAAGGAACTGGTGGAGACCGTCCAAAGCCACTCGGCGCGCAGCCTGAAGAAGGAACAGCTGTTTTCGCTTACCGACGCGGCCGGCGACCGCCTGGCCGGCAACTTCACCGCGGCGGGACTTCCCGACGGGTTCTCGGCCTTCGACGCCGTATTGCCCGGCGTGCCGCCGGACACCGGATATCGCGCCTTTTCCGGCGCGGTCGGCGGCAACACCCTGACGGTCGCCTTCAGCCTTTCCGAGACGGAGGAGTTGGAGACGATCATGCTGATGAGCTTCGGCTGGGCCACTCTGATCATCACCGGCCTGGCGGTGGCTGGCGGCGCCCTGCTCGCCTCGCGCGTCCAACGCCGTCTCGATGGCATTGCCGCCACCATGGTCGATGTCTCGCATGGCCGGCTGGACACCCGCATTCCGCTGACCGGCAAGGGCGACGACATCGATCTCGTCTCCATCCAGGTCAATGCCGCGCTCGACCGGCTGTCGGGCCTCGTCGAAGGCATGAAGCAGGTCAGCGCCAACATCGCGCACGATTTGAAGACGCCGCTCAACCGGCTGCAGATGATCCTGGAGAGCGCGGCCGACAAAGCCGGGCAGGACCAGGACGTTTCCGGCGATCTGGCGGACGCGCGCACCGAGGGCCATCAGATCAACGAGACCTTCGACGCGCTGTTGCGGATCGCCCAGATCGAGGCTGGCGCGCGCAAGGCGCGCTTCACCGATGTCGATCTCGGCGAAATCCTGGAAACCATCGCCGAGATCTATGCCGACGTCGCCGACGATGACGGCAAGTCACTGTCATTGGTGCAGCCGCGGGAGGTGGCGGACCGCATCCATGGCGATCGCGAGCTGCTGACGCAGATGTTCGCCAACCTGGTCGAAAACGCGCTGCGCCATTGCCCGCCGGGCACGACGATCAAGCTGTCGGTGGCGCGCCAGGGCGGACATTTCGTCGGCAGCGTCGCCGACAATGGACCAGGCATTCCGACCGAGGAGCGTGAAAAAGTGTTCCAGCGGCTCTACCGTTTGGACCACAGCCGCTCGACGCCAGGCAGCGGCCTCGGTCTCAGCCTGGTCAGGGCAATCGCCGACCTGCATGGGGCATCGATAGCACTGGAGGATTGTCGGCCTGGGCTGGCGGTGGTGGTGAGCTTTCCCATCGCAATGGATTAGCCGGCGAAGTCGCAGCCGATCTCCCCCCTTGCGGGGGAGATGCCTGGCAAGGCAGAGGGGGGTGCTGTCCCGCCAACCTGTCGATGTCTGGCGACCAATCGGTAGGCTCACGCCTACAACAAACCGGGCGAGGCCGGCGTTCCTTCACACCCCCCTCTGGCCTGCCGGCCATCTCCCCCGCAAGGGGGGAGATTGGCTGTATCGCCCTCACCGCTCTATCCTTGTCGACAGGATGATCGACGACGAGGTCCGCTCGACGCCGTCCATGGCGCCGATCTGGTCGAGCAGCGCGTCGAGGTCGCGGATCGACGGCGCGTCGACTATGACGATCATGTCGAAATTGCCGCTGACGGAATGCAGCGTCCTGACCGGCGGCAGTGCCTGCAGGGCGCGCACCACCTTGTCGGCGAGCTTCGGCGTCACGGTGAGCAGCACATGCGCCTTGACCAGCCCCTGCTCATAGTCGGCGGAGAGCTTGACGCCGTAGCCGGCGATGATGCCGCGCTGCTCCAGCCGCTCGATCCGGCTCTGCACAGTGGTGCGCGATACGCCGAGCTGGCGCGCCAGTTCGGCGGTCGAGGCGCGTGCGTTGGCACGCAGCAGGGAAAGCAGGGCTTGTTCGGCTTCACTGAGCATTTCGACGAATCCCTTCGGCAATTCAGCTAAAGATAGGTTTCACTCTGCCAGATTCCACGCTTCCTTTCGACAGGCAAGCTGCGATTCTATTCCCACAATCAGCTTTGGTTCGAGGGATCAGTCATGAAGAAAATCATCGTCGTCGGCGCCGGCAAGATCGGCTCGACCATTGCCGAGATGCTTGCCGCAACGGGCGACTACCACGTCACCCTCGTCGACCGCTCGGCGGCGCAGCTCGCCGCGGCCGAAGTGTCCGATGGCGTCGAGACGCTCGAACTCGACATCGCCGCGACAGGCACGCTCGAAGCAGCGCTCGCCGGCAAGTTCGCGGTGCTGAGCGCGGCACCCTTCCATCTCACCACGCGCATCGCCGAAGCGGCGGCCAGCGCCGGCGTGCACTATCTCGACCTGACCGAGGACGTGGTCTCGACCCGCCGCGTCAAGGAGCTGGCGCGCTCGGGCAAGAGCGCCTTCATTCCCCAATGCGGCCTCGCGCCGGGCTTCATCTCGATCGTCGCCAACGATCTCGCCAGCCGCTTCGACACGCTGGAAAGCGTGCGCATGCGCGTCGGCGCGCTGCCGCAATACCCGTCCAACGCTCTGAACTACAATCTGACCTGGAGCACCGACGGCGTCATCAACGAATATTGCGAGCCGTGCGAGGCGATCGTCGAGGGCGAGCTGGTCGAAGTGCCGCCGCTGGAGGAGCGCGAGGAGTTCTCGCTCGACGGCGTCACCTACGAGGCGTTCAACACCTCGGGCGGGCTCGGCACTTTGGCCGAGACGCTGAAGGGCAAGGTGCGGACGCTGAACTACCGCACGATCCGCTACCCCGGCCACGCCGCGATCATGAAGGCGCTGCTCAACGATCTTGGCCTGCGCCATCGCCGCGAGGTGCTCAAGGACATTTTCGAGAGCGCCCTGCCGGCGACGCTGCAGGACGTGGTCATCGTCTTCGTCACCGTTTCCGGCCGCAAGAACGGCCGCCTGCTGCAGGAAACCTACGCCAACAAGATCTATTCGAAGCGGATCGGCAGCGTGGTGCGCAGCGCCATCCAGATCACCACCGCGTCCGGCATCTGCGCCGTGCTCGACATGCTGGCCGACGGCAGCCTGCCGGCAACCGGCTTCGTCAAGCAGGAAGAGATCGCGTTGGACGCATTTCTAGCCAACCGCTTCGGCCGCGCCTACGCCCAGCACGAGATGGTGAGCCGGCTAGCGAGCTGAGCCTTTCACCCTCCCCCTTGTGGGGAGGGTCGGCTCGCAGTCGGAGCGAAGCGGAGATTGCGAGACGGGGTGGGGGAGCGCTGGCGGAAGGTGAGTACCCCCACCCCGCTCCGCTTCGTGGATCGACCCTCCCCACAAGGGGGAGGGTGAAGAACCCTCAAATATGCAGCGCGTGCCCTAGCGCCTTGAGCGCCGCCTCCTGGAATCCCTCACCCTGCGTCGGATGGGCATGGATCGTCCCGGCGATGTCCTCCAGCCGCGCACCCATCTCCAGCGCCAGCCCAAAAGCCGCCGACAGTTCCGACACGCCTTGCCCGACCGCCTGAATGCCGAGCACCAGATGATTGTCGGCGCGCGCGACGACGCGAACGAACCCATCCTCGCCCATCTTCGTCATCGCCCGCCCATTGGCGGCGAACGGGAACAGGCCGATCTTGATCTCGCCGCCGAGCGCCTTCGCCTCTTCCGGTGACAGGCCCGCCGTCACCAGCTCCGGATCGGTGAAGCAGACGGCGGGGATTGAGCGCTTGTCCCAGCTGCGCTTGTGGCCGGCGACGATCTCGGCGACCATTTCGCCTTGCGCCATCGCCCGGTGCGCCAGCATCGGCTCGCCGGTGACGTCGCCAATGGCGAAGATGCCGCGCATCGAGCTGCGGCACTGGTCGTCGATGCGGATGAATTTCCCGGCCATGTCGAGGTCGATCTGGTCGAGCCCCCAGCCTTCGGTCACCGGCTTGCGGCCGACCGTGACCAGGATCTTGTCGGCGGCAATTTTGGCGCTCTTGCCGTCCGCGGTCTCCACCAGCACCGCATCGCCTTTGACGCCCTTGGCCTTGGCGCCCAGCATCACTTCGACGCCGAGCTGGGCGAGCCGTTTCACGACAGGCCGGGTGAGTTCGGCATCATACTGCGCCAGCACGCGCGGCAAGGCCTCGACCACGGTCACCGCCGTGCCCATCTTGGCAAAGGCCATGCCGAGTTCCAACCCGATATAACCGCCGCCGACCACCGCGAGCTTCTTCGGCACCTCGCTCAAAGCCAGCGCATCGGTCGATGAAATCACCGGCCCGCCGAACGGCAGGAACGGCAATTCGACAGGCGCCGAGCCCGTCGCGATGACGATCGCCTCGGCGCGGATCACCTGTACGCCGGTCTCGGTCTCGACCGCGACGGTCTTGCCGTCACGGAATGTCGCCCAGCCATGCACGGTCTTCACGCCGGCCTTCTTGAGCAGGCCGGCAACGCCGCTGTTGAGCCGGCTGACGATGCCGTCCTTCCAGGCGACGGTTTTGCCGAGGTCAAGCGTAGGCGCGGCGACCGAAATGCCGAGCGGGCTCTTACCGCCGGCCATGTGCGCGACCTTCTCGAACTCTTCCGCCGCATGGATCAGCGCCTTCGACGGAATGCAGCCGACATTGAGACAGGTGCCGCCCGGCTTGCCCACCTCGACGATCACCGTATCGACGCCGAGCTGCCCGGCGCGGATAGCGCAGACATAACCGCCCGGACCGGCGCCGATGACAAGCAGCTTGCAGGAGATTTCTTTCATCTTGGCTGTCCTTTCGGCGAACGCCACGGCGCGCCTTCCCTTCTCCCCTTGTGGGAGAAGGTGGATCGGCGCTTTAGCGCCGAGACGGATTTGGGGTGCTCCAGCGGAGTGAGGCGTTGGTGTTTCAGCGGAATGAGACGTCTGCGTTCCCTGGAACACCCCTCATCCGTCGCCTTCGGCGCCACCTTCTCCCACAAGGGGAGAAGGGGGAGCCTGGATCCCGACGCTTCGTGCTTCGCGATCAACATCCCCCTCAATCCACGAAGATCAGCGCTGGGGTTTCCAGCAGCGCCTTGATCCGCTGGATGAACACCGCCGCGTCCCAGCCGTCGATCACCCGATGATCGAAGCTCGACGACAGGTTCATCATCTTGCGCGGGATGAACTGGGTGCCGTCCCACACCGGCCGCACCATCATCTTGTTGACGCCGATGATCGCCACTTCGGGATGGTTGATGACCGGCGTCGTCACGACGCCGCCCATGGCGCCCAATGAGGTGATGGTTATGGTCGAGCCGGACAGCTCGTCGCGGCTCGCAGTACCCGACTTGGCCGCTTCGGCCAGCCTGACAACCTCGGCGCCGCAATCCCAAATGTCGCGCGCCTCGGCATGCTTGACCACCGGCACCACAAGCCCCGACGGCGTCTGCGCGGCGATGCCGATATGGATGCCGCCATGCTGGTGGATGATGCCGGCCTCGTCGTCGAACAGCGAATTGAGCTGGGGCTGCTCCGATATCGCCTTGACCATCGCCCGCATCAGGAATGGCAGCAGCGTCAGCTTGGGCCTCTCCGCACCCCCCTTGCCGGAGCGCTTCTCCTTGTTGAGCGCGGCGCGCAATTCCTCCAGCGCGGTGACGTCGATCTCCTCGACATAGGTGATGTGCGGGATGCGCGACTTGGACAGCGACATCTTCTCGGCGATCTTGCGCCGCAAGCCCACCACCTTGATGTCCTCGACCGCGTCGTTGCGGGAGAGGCCCGATGCCTTGGCGACCTGCGGCCCACGTGCCAGGAACGCCTCGATATCCTCATGGCCGATGCGGCCCGCCGGGCCTGTTCCCGCGACCTGCCTGAGATCGATGCCGGCCTCTTTGGCCCGCAGGCGAACAGCTGGCGATGCCAACGGCTTTTCACCCTCTGGACGCGGCGCGCCGGAGACGGATATCTTTGCCGAACTTTTCGAAGCGGCCGCGGCGGGTTTCGCCTCCAGCACACTGGCCTTCGGCTGAGCTTTCGCGGTCGGCGCGGCGCTTTCGGGCTTCGGCGTCGGAAGCTTCGCCGGAGGCTCGGGGGTCACCGCCTCGGCGTTGGCACCGCCCTGCGGCTTTACGTTCCCCTCGCCTGCCACTTGCAGCCGCACGATCGGCGAACCGATCGCCACCGTGTCGCCGATCTCGGCGCCCAGCCAGACGATCTCGCCATCGACGGGCGACGGAATCTCGACCGTCGCCTTGTCGGTCATGACGGCGGCGAGCACGGTGTCCTCGCGCACGATGTCACCGACCTTGACGTGCCATTCGACAAGTTCGGCCTCGGCGACGCCCTCGCCGACATCGGGCAGCTTGATGATGTGTTCGCCCATCCTAAGCTCCCATCGTTTCAAGTAGAGCGCGGCCGACCCGCGCCGGTCCAGGGAAATAGTCCCACTCCTGCGCATGCGGATAGGGCGTGTCCCAACCGGCGACGCGGGCCACCGGCGCTTCCAGATGATAGAAGCAGTTTTCCTGCACCAGCGCCGACAGCTCGGCGCCGAAGCCGGAGGTCAGCGTCGCTTCATGCACGATGACGCAGCGCCCGGTCTTCTTGACCGAGGCCACGATCGTGTCGAGGTCGAGCGGCAAGAGCGTCCTCAGGTCGATGATCTCGGCATCGATGCCGGTCTCCTCGGCCGCTGCCTGCGCGACATAGACCATGGTGCCGTAGGCGAGCACCGTGACCGCCGAGCCCGCCCTGCGGATCGCCGCCTTGCCGAGCGGCACGGTATAATGGCCGTCGGCGACCTCGCCGAGCTCATGCTTCGACCACGGCGTCACCGGCCGGTCGTGATGGCCGTCGAAGGGGCCGTTGTAGAGCCGCTTCGGCTCGAGGAAGATCACCGGATCGGGATCCTCGATCGCCGCGATCAGCAGCCCCTTGGCGTCATGCGGGTTGGACGGCACCACCGTCTTCAGGCCGGACACATGGGTGAACAGCGCTTCCGGACTCTGGCTGTGCGTCTGGCCGCCGAAAATGCCGCCGCCGGTCGGCATGCGCACCACGATCGGACAGGTGAAGTCGCCATTCGAGCGATAGCGCAGCCTGGCTGCTTCCTGGGTCAGCTGGTCGTAGGCCGGATACATGTAGTCGGCAAACTGTATTTCCACGCATGGCTTAAGCCCATACGCTGCCATGCCGATGGCCGAGCCGACAATGCCGGATTCGTTGATCGGCGCGTCGAAGCAGCGGCTCTTGCCGTATTTGGCCTGCAGGCCCTGCGTACACCGGAAGACGCCGCCGAAGAAGCCGACGTCCTCGCCGAACACGACGACCTTGTCGTCGCGCCCCATCGACACATCCATGGCATCACGGATCGCCTCGATCATGGTCCGCCTTGGCATGGCTTCAGACTCCCGCCTGCTGGCGCTGGCGCCGGAGATGCGGCGGCATTTCGGCGTAGAGCCCCTCGAACATGTCCCGCGTCGACGGCTTGCCCCCGGCATGCAGCGTGCCGTGGCTTTCGGCCTCCTTCTGCGCCGCGATCACCGTGTCGAGGATTTCAGCCTCTGCCTGCGCGTGCCGTTCGTTCGACCAGACACCGAGCCGGATCAGGTGGTTCTTCAGCCGCATGATCGGGTCGCCGAGCGGCCACGCGTCGGATTCGGTCTTCGGCCTATAGGCGGAAGGATCGTCCGAGCTCGAATGGGCTCCGGCGCGGTAGGTGACATATTCGACCAGCGTCGGCCCAAGATTGCCGCGCGCGCGCTCCGCCGCCCATTTGGCCACGGCATGGACGGCGAGATAGTCGTTGCCGTCGACGCGCAGCGAAGGGATACCGAAGCCGAGGCCACGTGCGGCAAAGGTGCCCGAGCCGCCACGCGCAATGCCCTGGAAGGTCGAGATCGCCCACTGGTTGTTGACCACATTGAGCACGACCGGCGCCTTGTAGGTGGAGGCGAACACCAGTGCGGAGTGGAAATCGGACTCCGCCGTCGAGCCGTCGCCGATCCAGGCGGCGGCGATCTTGGAATCGTTCGAGATCGCCGAAGCCATCGCCCAGCCGACCGCCTGGATATACTGCGTCGCCAGATTGCCGGAGATCGAGAAGAAGCCGTGCTCCTTCGAGGAATACATGATCGGCAATTGCCGGCCCTTCAGCGGATCGGCCTCGTTGGAATAGATCTGGTTCATCATCGTGACCATCGGATAGCCGTCGGCGATGAGCAGGCCGGCCTGCCGATAGGTCGGGAAGTTCATGTCGCCCGGCGATAGCGCCTTGCGGAAGGCGCAGCTCACCGCCTCTTCGCCGAGATGCTGCATGTAGAAGGATGTCTTGCCCTGCCGCTGCGCCATCTGCATGCGCGCGTCGAATGTCCTGAGCGTCATCATGTGACGCAGGCCCTCCAGCAGCTCCTCGTCGGTGAGCAGCCCGGCCCACGGCCCGACCGCCTCGCCATCGCGGTTCAGCACGCGGATGATCGAGAAGGCCATGTCGCGGGTGCTGCGCGGATCGACGTCGATATCGGGGCGCGGCACCGAACCGGCCGATGCAATGGTCACATTGGAGAAATCAGGCGTGCCGCCCGGCCGCACTTCCGGCTCGGGAACATGGAAACGCAACATCCCAGCATCGGTCATGACCTTTGTCCTCCAATGTTGCCCAGTGCCGATACTTGCACATCCGCGCCGCCAGACCAGTGCGAATTCGCTGGGGCAGGCCTCGCGCATCGGACCAGCCACGCCGGCCGATCCAGCCTCCCGCGCACAAGATGTAGATATGTCCGCGAAATTTCTTGTCGATGTTGGGCGGCGGTGCGCAATTTGGCGCAAGCTTGGGCGGGGTTTGTCGGAAGATAAGGCGATTGGCTGGCAAGCTCGCGCCTTTCCTCTCCCCCGTCGATCGGGGGAGAGGTGTCGAGCGAAGCTCGACGGAGTGGGGGTCGACCAGCTTCCGCTGAGCGCCGCTCGCTCGAGTTCTTGCTCGCCAGCGTGTGCCGTCTTGCGGCGGCGCGATTGACGAGCGGCTTCCCCCACTCCGTCGCTGCTTCGCAGCGCCACCTCTCCCCCCTCCGGAGGGAGAGGAAGGGTGCCTGTCCGAACCGGATAGATAGGTAACAGAATGGACCTGATGGATGGGTGACAGTTTTCTCCTTCGCTGGGAGGACCGGCGATGGTTTGGCGAGAGACTGGCATCATGGACGAGCGACTTCGGTTTGTTGTGGACTGCCTGGCAGGTGAGGAGACGATGAGCGAGATTTGTGCGGCCTACGGCATCTCTCGCAAGATCGGCTACAAGTGGCTTGGTCGCTATCGTGCGTTGGGCCCGGAAGGTTTGCGCGATCTGCCACGGGCGCCGCTCAATCACGGCCGGGCGACGGCTCTGGATCTGGTGGAACGGATCGTGGCGGCAAAGGAGACGCATCCACTGTGGGGGCCCAAGAAGATCGTGGCGCGGCTCAAGCGCACGGCCCCCGAGCTGCGCTGGCCGTCAGCTTCGACGGCGGGTGCCATCCTTGCACGACATGGGCTTGTGGGCGCGCGCAAGCGGCCACGGCTGCGGGCCTGCGGCAACGGCCCTGGCCGCCGGCCGAGGAACCGAACGCAGTGTGGACTGGCGACCACAAAGGCTGGTTCCCGACCGGCGACAAGCGGCGTTGCGAGCCCTTGACGGTGATGGATGCGTCAAGCCGCTATCTTCTGGCGCTGGAAGCAACGGGCTCGACGGCCGATGCCGAGGCCTGGCCGGTGTTCGAGCGGTTGTTCGAGGAGCATGGGCTGCCGGATCGCTTCAGAAGCGACAATGGCCCGCCGTTCGCGTCGGCCGGCGTCGCCGGGCTGACGCCACTTGCCGCGCGCTTCGTCAAACTTGGCATCGTGCTGGAGCGGATCGCACCCGGCAAGCCGCAGCAGAACGGCCGCCATGAGCGCTTTCATCTGACCATGCTGCCGCTGGCCAAGCACCCGCAAGCCGACAGAACAGCTCAGGGTCGAGCCTTCGAGGCCTTTCGGCGCAGCTACAATGAGGAGCGACCGCATGAGGCGCTGGCCATGGACACTCCAGCCCAGCATTACCGCCGCTCACAGCGCCTCATGCCAAGAACGCCACCCGAGCCCGATTATCCGGCCGAGGCCGCGGTCCGCCACGTGCGCCACAATGGCGAGATCCGATGGAATGGCGGCTTCATCTATGTCTCGCAAACACTGGCCGGTGAAGCGGTCGCGGCCACCGAAACCGAGGATGGCCAATGGGCGCTTTCCTTCTATGCCCATCCCCTGGGCATCATCGACACGAGGCGCATGAAGCTCGTCCGCCGCAGCGCCGCGCCAACCAAACCGCTTGGCGCTGCGGCGGACGAATAGAGGGGAGAAGTGTTACCTATGTATCCGGTTCAAAGTGTTACCTATCTATCGGCTGGACATGCCAAAGCTGGAAGCCGCCCCCGCATCATGCTAACCCACCCTTCATGGCACAGAAGAAAGCTTTCGAGGTCGATACCTGGCTCGCGCGACCTGATCCGCGCGTCTCAATCGTCCTGCTTTACGGCCCCGATCGCGGCCTCGTTTCCGAGCGTGCGAAAGCCTTTGCCGCAAGGACCGGCCTGCCGCTCGACGATCCCTTCTCGGTGGTCAGGCTCGAGGGCTCGGAGGTCGATCGCGACGAGGGTCGGCTGCTCGACGAGGCCCGCACCGTGCCGATGTTTTCCGACCGGCGCCTGCTCTGGGTGCGCAATGCCAGCGGCCAGAAGGCGCTGGCCGACGATGTCAAGGCGCTGGCGGCGGAGCCCGCGCGTGACGCGATCATCCTCATCGAGGCCGGCGATTTGAAAAAAGGCGTCGGGCTGCGTGCCGTGGTCGAAGGCGCCGACATTGCTATGGCGCTGCCATGCTACGCTGATGAGGCGCGCGACATCGATACGGTCATCGACGACGAGCTGCGCAAGGCCGGCATGTCGATGACGCTGGAGGCGAGGCAGGCGCTGCGCCGCAATCTCGGCGGCGACCGGCTGGCCTCGCGCGGCGAGATCGAGAAGCTTATTCTTTACGCCCATGGCCAGAAGGAAATCGGGCTCGAAGAGGTGCGGGCCATGTCCGGCGACGTGTCGGGCGCCTCGTTCGACGACGCGGTCGACGCGCTGCTCGAAGGCAAGGTCGGCGACTTCGACACCGCCTTCACCCGTCACTGCCAGTCCGGCGGGCCACCTTTCCTGGTGCTGTCCTCGGCCATGCGCCAGCTGCAGCAGATCCAGGTGATGCGTGGCCAGATGGAGCAAGGCGGCCGCAATGCGGCCTCGGTCGTCGCCGGCGCCCGCCCGCCGGTTTTCTTCTCGCGGCGCAAGCTGGTCGAGAAGGCGCTGGAGCGCTGGAGCAGCGACGCGCTTGGCCGTGCACTAACCCGGCTGCAGACGGCAGTATTGCAGACGCGCCGGCGGCCGGATTTGTCGGTGGCGCTGGCAAGACAGGCGTTGCTGGGGATTGCGGTGGAGAGCGCGAGGCTGGGGCAGCGCGGCTAATCTCCCCCCTCGAGGGGGAGATGTCGCCGAAGGCGACAGAGGGGGTCGGCGCGACCGGACGCCGACCTCTTCTTCCCCTTCAACAGGACGCCGGCGCTTGATGGAGACGACCCCCTCTGGCCTGCCGGCCATCTCCCCTCAAGGAGGGAGATTGGCAGCCTCGCCGATTTCGCCAATCATCGACGCTGAAAAAGAGAAGGGCTGGCAACGCCAGCCCACGCCGAATCCCGAAGGTAATTCGCCGGCTAACTACCGCTCCTGCTTCAACCGCCGGCACAGCTCGTCCAGCTGCTCCAGCGACCTATAGGAAACCCTTAACTCGCCGCCCTTGCCCTTGTGGTCGATGGCCACGATCATGCCGAGCGTGTCGGTCATCAGCTTTTCCAGCGCCAGCGTGTCGGTGTCCTTTTCCGGCGCACCCTGCGGCTGCTTCGGCTTGGCCGGCGTGGGACCGACCGGCATCTGCGCCAACGCCTCGGCCTGGCGCACCGAAAGGCCCTCTTCGACGATGCGCTTGGCCAGACCAGCCGGATCCTCCGCGGTGACCAACGTACGGGCATGACCCGCCGACAGCGCGCCGTCGACCAGCATGTCGCGGATCACATCCGGCAGCTTCAGCAGCCGCAGCGTGTTGGCGACGTGGCTGCGGCTCTTGCCGATGACATTGCCGAGATCGGCCTGGGTGTAGCCGTGCTCGTCGATCAGCTGCTGGTAGCCCTGCGCTTCCTCGACCGCGTTGAGGTCGGCGCGCTGGACGTTCTCGATGATCGCAAGCTCGAGCGCGGTGCGGTCGTTGACCTCGCGGATGATGACCGGGATCTCCGTCAGACCGGCGCGCTGCGCCGCCCGCCAGCGCCGCTCGCCGGCGATGATCTCGTAGCGGCCAGCCTGCGTCGGCGACGGCCGCGCCACCACCGGCTGCACCACGCCATGTTCGCGGATCGACTGGGCGAGATCGGTCAACTCGGCATCGCCAAAATGCCGGCGCGGATTTTTCGGGTTCGGGCTGATGAACTCGATCGGCACCTTGCCATCGGCGCTCATGCCGGGCTTTTCGGGTGCCGCCGGCCGGTCGATTTCGCCGATCAGTGCAGCCAGCCCACGGCCCAGTCTCTTTCTCGAAAGGTCTTCGCTCATCTCTATCCCAAGTCTTCTTTATTCAAGGTCGCAAGATCGTTTCGGTATCGAATCGGCTGTTAATCCTGCATCGGCTCTAATCAAGCGGCGCGCAATTTGCGCTCGCGACGGATCACTTCCGAGGCCAGTTGCAGATAGGCCTGGCTGCCGGAGCACTTCAAATCATAAAGGATCGCCGGTTTGCCGTAGGACGGCGCCTCCGACACCCGCACATTGCGCGGAATGATGGTCTCATAGACTTTGTCGCCCATATGCTGCCGCACGTCCTGAACCACTTGGTTGGCGAGATTGTTGCGGCCGTCATACATGGTCAGCACGATGCCCTGGATGGTGAGGTCCGGATTGATCGAGCGGCGGACCTGCTCGACGGTTTCCAGCAACTGGCTGAGGCCTTCGAGCGCGAAGAACTCGCATTGCAGCGGCACGAGAACAGAATCGGCTGCGGCCATTGAATTCAAAGTCAAAAGATTGAGTGACGGCGGGCAGTCGATCAGCACATAGCCGAACGGCGCTCCGCGCTCGGTCGCTGCGCGCAGCGCGTTGCGCAGTTTGAGCACCCGGTCGGGCGCCGATGCGATCTCCATCTCAATGCCGAGCAGGTCGAGCGTCGACGGCACGATCGACAGGCCAGGCACCGCGGTCGGGATTGCCGCTTCTTCCAGCTCCAGCTCGCCGGTCAGCACGTCATAGGACGACACCGTCCGGTCCTTGCGGTCGATGCCGAGACCGGTGCTGGCGTTGCCTTGCGGATCTAGGTCGACGATCAGCACTTTTTCGCCGATCGCCGCCAGCGCGGTGGCAAGGTTGATGGCGGTGGTGGTCTTGCCGACGCCGCCCTTCTGGTTGGCTACGGTGATGATTCGGGGGCCGTTCTTCATCATGGATTTATGCCAGAAATTCATTTTTCGGGTCGCCAATGGCTCGACAAGTCTAGATCAGACAGGTCGCAGGTCGGACAGTTCGAGGATGACGCCATGCGGGTCGGTCACACTGGGATGTTCTACCAGATCGAAGGCCCATCGGTTAACGCTTTCTTGCACTTCGGCGCGATAATCCCGGCCTTTGTGGAACAGGCCGCGCGCGCCTGTCGTCAGCCAGGGCGCCGACAGATCCAGCAGCGTCGGCAGCGAGGCCAAGGCCCGCGCCGTGACGATTTGCGGTGCCGAAACAAGCGCATGGCTTTCGTCGATGCGGCGCGCCACGACCCGGGCCGGCAGGCTGAACTGACCAACCACGGCCTGCAGGAACGACGCTTTTTTGCGGTTGCTTTCCACAAGGTCGATGCTGGCGCCGTCGCGCTCGGCAAGCAGGAAAGCCATCACGAGGCCGGGAAATCCGCCGCCCGAGCCGATGTCGACCCAGCGCTTGGCATCAGGCTCCAACCGCGCCAGCTGCGCGCTGTCCAGGATATGACGCTGCCAGACGTCGCCGGATGTCGACTGCGCCACGAGATTGATGCTGCGGTTCCATTTCTGGAACATCTCTTCGAACGCCACCAGGCGATCGAATGTTTCACGTGAAACCGGACCGGCCGCGTCCTGCAGGCTCTCTAGTGAGCTCACGCAACAACTCTTCGTTCGCTCTGCGGCCTCTGTGCAGCCTCATGGTGCCGGACATGGGCCACAATGATCGCCAGCGCCGCCGGCGTCATACCTTCCATGCGCTGCGCGTCGGCAATGGAACGCGGCCGCCGCGCCTGCATCTTCTGCTTCAATTCATTGGACAGGCCAGGCACGCCGGCAAAATCGACGGTCTCCGGGATCAGCCGGCTCTCCTCATGGCGGATCTGCGCAACATCGGTCTTCTGCCGGTCGAGATAGACAGAATATTTCGCCTCCGTTTCGAGACGCTCCGCCGTCTTGGCGTCGATTCCACCAAATCCTGGCTCGACCCTGGCCAGCCAGGCCACATCGACATCGGGATAGGCCAGCAGCTCATAGCCGGACCGGCGCACACCATCCCTGTTGATCTCCAACCCGTGCCGCGCCGCCTCATTGGGGGTCATCGTCAGCGCCGTCGCCAGCGCCCGCGCCTCATCGAGCCGCCGCATGGCGTCGCCGTACCGCTGCATCCGTTGCGCCGAGGCGATCCCCAGCTTTGCAGCGAGAGGCGTCAGCCGCTCATCCGCATTGTCGGCGCGCAGCGACAGCCGGAATTCGGCGCGCGAGGTGAACATCCGGTAGGGTTCGCTGATGCCGCGGCTGGTTAGATCATCGACCATAACGCCGATATAGGCCTCGGTGCGGCTGAGCACGATCTGCTCGCCGCCCGATGCGCGCCGCGCCGCGTTGAGCCCCGCAAGCAAGCCTTGGCCCGCGGCTTCCTCATATCCGGTTGTGCCATTGATCTGTCCGGCCAGGAACAGCCCGGCGACACGCTTCGTCTCCAACGTCTGATTGAGCTCGCGCGGATCGACATGATCATATTCGATGGCATAGCCGGGCTGC
This sequence comes from Mesorhizobium sp. WSM1386, assembly GCF_055901595.1. Taxonomy (NCBI): domain Bacteria; kingdom Pseudomonadati; phylum Pseudomonadota; class Alphaproteobacteria; order Hyphomicrobiales; family Phyllobacteriaceae; genus Mesorhizobium; species Mesorhizobium sp. WSM1386. Next base: position 889,621 of record NZ_CM148373.1, on the reverse strand, counting down.
AGCATCACAGCCCGCTCCAGCCCGGGAATGGTCTTCAGGATGTCGAGCTGCACATCCTCCGGCAGCGAGGTCGAAATGCCGTTGGGATAAACCGTGTCGTCGTCGAGCCCTTCCGGCTCGAGGAAGATCTGGTGGCCGTCGCGGTCACCGAACTTGACGATCTTGTCCTCGATCGACGGGCAATAGCGTGGCCCCACGCCCTCGATCGAGCCGGAATACATGGCGGAGCGACCGAGATTGGCACGGATCAACTCATGCGTGGCCGTGGTCGTGCGGGTGATGCCGCAATCGATCTGCGGCGTCTCGATACGATCGGTCATCAGCGAGAACGGCACGGGATCCTCGTCCGCCGCCTGGCTTTCCAGCGACGCCCAATCGATAGTCTTCCCGTCCAGCCGCGGCGGCGTGCCGGTCTTCAGGCGGCCGAGCGCGAAGCCCGCACGGCTCATCGTCGCCGACAGGCCAAGGCTCGCCTGCTCGTTCATGCGGCCGGCGACAATCTTCTTCTCCCCGATGTGAATGAGCCCGCGCAGGAAGGTGCCCGTCGTCAGCACCACGGCGCCGCAGGCAAGTCGCCTTCCATTGGCCAGGAGCACAGCGGCGATCCGTCCCTCTTCGATCTCGAAGTCGAGCACTTCGGCCTCGATCACGTCGAGATCGTTCTGCTGCCGAATCGCTTCCTGCATGGCGAGGCGATAGAGCTTCCTGTCGGCCTGCGTGCGCGGCCCGCGCACCGCCGGGCCCTTGCGGCGGTTGAGCAGGCGGAATTGGATGCCGGCAGCATCCGCAACCCGGCCCATCAGCCCGTCCATGGCGTCGATCTCGCGGACGAGATGGCCCTTGCCGAGCCCGCCGATCGCTGGGTTGCAAGACATCACGCCGATCGTGGCGAAGCGCAGTGTCACCAGCGCCGTGCGGGCGCCGGCGCGCGCGGCAGCACTGGCCGCCTCGCAACCCGCATGGCCGCCACCCACCACAACCACATCATAGTGATCGGTCATTTCCAAATCCTGGACTCGAATAGAATGCAGGGACACATGTGCCCGCAAGATCAAGCTGTCAAGAAAACTTCGCGGCTAGTTTCACGTGAAACAGGAGTGGAATGCACGTCCGGCGATGTTTCACGTGAATCATGGCTGTTGCACCTGTCCACGTGAGTCACAGCCGGGACCTTCCCCAACTTCGTCATCCACGGGCGGAGCAGCCGCGAAGCGGCGTCGCGGAGACCCGAGGATCCATGCCGGACTTCGAAGTGTTGCCACGTTGCTGAATTCTGCTCCGCTGCACCCCGCAAGAAAGGTCGCGGCATGGATCCTCGGGTCTGCGCTGCGTCGCTGCGCTCCTTCCTCCGCCCGTGGATGACGAAGACAGGAGGGCTTCCGCTAACATCTCGGCGCATACCCGACCAAGCAATTGTTTCACGTGAGTCATTTTCCGATGCAGAACTGCGAGAAGATAACGTCGAGCATATCCTCAACGTCGATGGCGCCGACAATCCGGCCCAGCCGATCGGCGGCCAACCGCAGCTCCTCGGCACGCAGCTCCTGGCCGGCAACGCCACTGTCGATGGCGCGAACCAGATGCCGCTTCGCTTCGTCGAGCAATTCGACATGGCGCAGCCGCGACGGCAGGACATCGCCAACGTTCCCAGCCGCATCCGCGGCGCGCCGGCCGATCTCCGTCAGCAACGCATCGACTCCGGCCCCATTCATAACGGAAATGACGAAGTCATACCGGCGGCCCGCTTCCGCGGACGCTTGGGCGCCCAACAAATCTAGCTTGGTTCCGACGCGTAATGCCGGGATGGTCGCGGACAACGGCCCGATATCCCCGGGGTCTGCTACGTCTTCCAACACCAGCAGGAGATCGGCGCGGTCGGCCTTCGCCCTCGCCCTTTCAATGCCGATCGCCTCGACCTTCCCTGGCGTATCCCGCAACCCGGCCGTATCCGTCAGCCGGACGCGCAGCCCTCCGAGATCCAGCGCCACTTCCAGCAGATCCCGCGTCGTGCCAGGCTCATCCGTTACAATAGCGGCATCCCGCCGCGCCAAGGCGTTGAACAGGCTCGACTTGCCGGCATTGGGCGCACCGAGAATGACGACCTCGAACCCATCGCGAATGATCTCAGCGGCATGGAATCCGGCAATGTGCCGATCGATCTCGTCGATCATTACCCGCACATCAGACCAAACCGTATCCGAAACGGAACCGGGCACGTCGTCCTCGTCGGCAAAGTCGATTTCGGCTTCGATCATGGCCCGCGCATGGATCAGCCGCCTACGCCACCCAAGGTAGAGCTCGCTCTGCACGCCCTCGGCGTTGCGGATGGCAAAGCGGCGCTGCGCCTCGGTCTCGGCGTTGACCAGATCGGCAAGTGCCTCGGTCTCGACCAGGTCGACCTTGCCGTTCAGGAAGGCGCGGCGCGTGAATTCACCGGGTTCTGCGTACCTCACGCCGTCAAAACCGGCGATCGTCTGCAGCATTCCAGCGACAACAGCGCGCCCGCCATGGACATGGAATTCGGCGACGTCCTCGCCGGTGAAGCTGGCCGGGCCAGGGAAGAAGACGACCAGTCCGTTGTCCAGCACGGTTCCATCAGGCGCCTTGAACGTGCGCAGGGTCGCCGCGCGCGCCTTAACCATGCCGCCGGCGATCGTTTCGACAACGAATCGAGTCTGCGGACCTGAAATGCGCAGCACCGCGACGCCGGCCGGCAACCGGCCACTCGACAGTGCAATGATGGAATCGCCTGAAATCATTTGCCCGCTTTGTTGAACCGCCCTAGCTTCCGCCACACGTTGAGTTTGCCCCGAGTTGCCTGTCGTGACATTGCCCGCGAAAAACCTGCTTGCCGACGAAGCCAGTCCCTATCTGCAGCAGCATAGCGGCAATCCCGTCCATTGGCGGGCCTGGTCGCCGGCTTCGCTCGAAGAGGCAAAGGCCCTGGACAGACCGATCCTGCTCTCCGTCGGCTATGCCGCCTGCCACTGGTGCCATGTCATGGCCCATGAAAGCTTCGAGAATGACGACGTCGCCGCCGTCATGAACCGTCTGTTCGTCAATATCAAGGTCGACCGGGAGGAGCGTCCCGACATCGACCAGATCTACATGGCGGCCTTGTCCTCCATGGGTGAGCAAGGCGGCTGGCCGCTGACCATGTTCCTGACGCCGGACGGCAAGCCGTTCTGGGGCGGCACCTATTTTCCGCGTCAGGCGCGCTATGGCCGTCCGGGCTTCATCCAGGTGATGGAGGCCGTCGACAAGGCCTGGCGCGAGAAGCGGGCAAGCCTGCACCAGAGCGCCGATGGCTTGACCTCCCATGTCGAGGCGCGGCTTTCCGGCACGCATTCCAGGGCGGTTCTCGATCGCGGCACGCTGTCCGAACTCGCCGGCCGCATCGACGGCATGATCGACCGCGATCTCGGCGGCCTGCGCGGCGCACCGAAATTCCCCAATGCCCCATTCATGCTCACCCTTTGGCTATCCTGGCTGCGCGACGGCAATTCCGCCCACCGCGAGGACGTGCTCGTCAGCCTCGAACAGATGTTGGCCGGCGGCATCTACGATCATATCGGCGGCGGGCTCAGCCGCTACTCGACCGACGCGGAATGGCTGGTGCCGCATTTCGAGAAGATGCTCTACGACAATGCGGAATTGATCCGCTTCTGCAACTGGGCCTTTGCCGCATCCGGCAATGATTTGTTCCGGCTACGAATCGAAGACACCGTCGACTGGCTGCTGCGCGAAATGCGCGTTGACGGCGGCGCCTTTGCCGCCAGCCTCGATGCCGACAGCGATGGCGAGGAAGGGCTGTTCTACACCTGGAGCAGGGACGAGATAGAAGCCGCCCTCGGCGAAGATTCCGCCTTGTTTTTCAAACATTTCACCCTTTCCAGCCCGCCGGCCTGGGAAGGCAAGCCAATCATCCACCAAACCAGCGATCAGCAGTCCGAGAGCGTGGCCGATCGTGAACAGCTCATCCCGCTCAAGGCGAGGCTTCTCGCCGTGCGCGAAGGGCGCGTCAGGCCAGGCCTCGACGCAAAAACGCTCACCGACTGGAACGGCCTGATGATTGCGGCGCTGGCCGAGGCCGGCCGCTCGCTGGCGCGGCCCGACTGGATCGATGCCGCAGCAAAAGCCTTCGCCCATATCAGCGCCGCCAGCCGCGACGACCGCTTGCCGCATTCGATGCTCGGCGCCCGGAAATTGTTCCCGGCTCTGTCGAGCGATTATGCCGCCATGACCAATGCCGCGATCTCGCTGTTCGAGGCGTCTGGCGATTGGACCTATATCGACCAGGCCGGACGGTTCGTCGAACAGCTCGACCTCTGGCATGCCGATGCCTCGGGAACAGGCTATTATCTGACCGCTTCGGACAGCACAGACGTGCCGATACGCATCAGGGGCGACGTCGACGAAGCCATTTCATCAGCCACCAGCCAGATCATCGAGGCGCTGGTCCGGCTCGCCTCCGTCACAGGCGATCTCGACCTGCAGGAGCGGGCCTGGACGATCGCCGAGCATGCCGCCGGCCGCGCCGAGCACCAGGCCTATGGCCAGGCGGGCATCATCAATGCCTGCGCGCTTGCGCTCGAACCGCTAAAATTGGTCATCGTGGACGCGCCGGAGGGGCCAGCGCTCGTTCCGGTGGCGAATCGAAGCCCTGACCCTAGACGTGTGGATATCGTCGTGCCGATTGGTACGGCAGCGAATCGACCCTTGCTGCCGGGTGGTATCCTGCCACCGACCAACAGGCCCGGCGCCTGGCTGTGCACAGGCCAGGTCTGCCTTCCCGCCGTGACTGATCAGGGTGAGTTGGAAGGATTATTGCGGCGATAGCGCTCACCCTCCCCCTTGTGGGGAGGGTCGGCTCATGATCGAGCGAAGCGTAGAGCATGAGACGGGGTGGGGGTGCTCGTAAAGCGCTACCTTGGCGCAGACCCCCACCCCGCTCCGCTTCGCGGATCGACCCTCCCCACAAGGGGGAGGGTGAGCTGAACTACGTATTCATCGAATCGAAGAAATCGGCGTTGGTCTTGGTCTGCTTCAGCTTGTCGATGAGGAACTCGATCGCGTCGGTGGTTCCCATCGGCGCCAGGATGCGGCGCAGCACGAAGATCTTCTGCAGGTCGGCGCGCGGCACCAGCAGGTCCTCCTTGCGGGTACCGGACTTGAGGATGTCCATGGCCGGGTAGATGCGCTTGTCGGCCACCTTGCGGTCGAGCTGGATTTCGCAGTTGCCGGTGCCCTTGAACTCTTCGAAGATGACTTCGTCCATGCGGCTGCCGGTGTCGATCAGCGCCGTGGCGATGATGGTCAGCGAGCCGCCTTCCTCGATGTTGCGGGCCGCGCCGAAGAAGCGCTTCGGCCGCTGCAGGGCGTTGGCGTCGACACCGCCGGTCAGCACCTTGCCGGAGGACGGCACCACGGTGTTGTAGGCGCGGCCGAGGCGGGTGATGGAATCGAGCAGGATGACGACGTCGCGGCCATGTTCGACCAGGCGCTTGGCCTTCTCGATCACCATCTCGGCGACCTGCACGTGGCGCACCGCCGGCTCGTCGAAGGTCGAGGAGATCACCTCGCCCTTCACCGAGCGCTGCATGTCGGTCACTTCCTCCGGCCGCTCGTCGATCAGAAGCACGATCAGATAGCATTCCGGATGGTTGGCGGTGATCGAGTGGGCGATGTTCTGCATCAGCACCGTCTTGCCGGTGCGCGGCTGCGCGTTGATCAGCGCACGCTGTCCCTTGCCGATCGGCGCCACCAGGTCGATCACCCGCGACGAGATGTCCTTGCTGGTCGGGTTGTCGATCTCCATCTTCAGCCGCTTGGTCGGATAGAGCGGCGTCAGATTGTCGAAGTGGATCTTGTGGCGGATCTTTTCGGGATCGTCGAAATTGATCGTGTTGACCTTGAGCAGCGCGAAATAGCGCTCGCCCTCCTTCGGGCTGCGGATCGGCCCTTCGACGGTGTCGCCGGTCTTCAATGAAAAGCGGCGGATCTGCGAGGGCGAGATGTAGATATCGTCGGGACCGGGCAGATAATTGGCATTGGCGGAGCGCAGGAAACCGAAGCCGTCCTGCAGCACCTCGACCACGCCGTCACCGATGATCTCGATCTCCTGGGCGGCCAGTTTCTTCAGGATGGAGAACATCAGCTCCTGCTTGCGCATGACGCTGGCGTTTTCCACCTCGAGCGATTCGGCATAAGCGATCAGCTCTGGCGGTTTCTTGTTCTTGAACTCTGCGAGTTTCATTTCTTGCATAGACGGACTCTGAATCTGCTTTGGGGGAAAAATATATCGGCGGGATGCGACAAATGCCGGGCGCGGCCGAAAACAGTGGGGGCGGCGCATGACGGGAAGGAAGACCCGTCTTTTATCGTCGGTCGGGTGAAAGAGCAAGCTGCGTTTTACGCGACCGATGGAGGCCTAGAACGGCTTGACGACAACCAGGATTACGATTGCAATCATAAGCAATGTGGGGATCTCGTTGATCATCCGCCAGTGCTTCGCGGACTTTTCGTTGGCATCCTCGGCGAATTTCCGCACCGCGCCGGCCAGATAGCCGTGAACGGCGGACAACAGCAGCACGAAACCGATCTTGGCGTGCAGCCAGCCGCCCTGGAAACCAAAGCCTTTCCAGGCAAGCCACAGGCCGAACATCCAGGTCGCGATCATAGCCGGATTGATGATGCCGCGCAGCAGGCGCCGCTCCATCACCTTGAAGGTCTCCGACTGCACCGAGCCCTTCTCGGCATCGGCGTGATAGACGAGCAGCCGCGGCAAATAGAGCATGCCGGCCATCCAGGAAATGACGGCCAGGATATGGATCGCCTTCGCCCACGGATAGAAACCGTCGGGTACAACGAAAAACAAAAGCGCCGTCAGCACGATCAGCGCGGCGATACCGACGGTCATGCGTATCATCGCCTGGCCGGTGCTGCTGCCACTGTTGGTCATATTGCCTGGATTGTTCATCTCTTTTGGCCGAGCCATCAGCGTGTCGCGCTCCTCACCAGTTTCACCATCGCCTCGACATGCGCCACCGGCGTCTCCGGCGTGATGCCATGGCCGAGATTGAAGATCAGCGGTCCATCCCCCAACGCCTTCAGGATAGCCGCGACGCCATCGGATAGTGCCTTGCCCCCTGCCACCAGCCGCAAGGGATCGAGATTGCCCTGGACGGCACCGGAGCGCTGCAAGTCCTTTGCCGCCGCCAGGGGCACGGTCCAGTCGATCCCCAGCCCCGTCACACCGGTCTTCTCGCGATAGCTCTGGTAGCGGGCGCCGGCGCCCTTGGGAAAACCTATGACCGGCACATCGGGATGGACAGCTCTTACCTGCCTGACGATCTCGGCCACCGGCTGAACACAGAACTGTTCGAAGGAGGCATCGTCGAGCACGCCCGACCAGGAATCGAATATCTGCACCACGTCCGCACCCGCTTCGATCTGGCGGATGAGATAGGCGGCGGAATAATCGGCCAGCACCTTCAGCAGCCGTCTGAACGCCACCGGCTCGCGGTAAGCAAACAGCCGCGCCGGCGCCTGGTCCGGCGTGCCGTGGCCGGCGATCATGTAGGTCGCCACCGTCCACGGCGCGCCGCAGAAGCCGATCAGTGTCGTCTCGTCAGGCAATCTTGCCCGCAAGCGGCGAACCGTCTCGTAAACCGGTTCGAGATTCACGTGAAACACATCGCTTTCGAGAGCCAAAATCTCCGCTGCCGAGATCGGCGTCAAAAGCGGTCCTCTGCCCTCCTCGAAGCGCACGTCACGGCCAAGTGCATGCGGAACGACAAGGATGTCCGAGAACAGGATCGAGGCATCGAAGCCGAAGCGTTCGATCGGCTGCAGCGTCACTTCGACCGCAAGGTCGGGGTCGTAGCAGAGGTCGAGGAACGAACCGGCCCGGCGGCGCGTTTCACGGTACTCCGGCAGATAACGACCGGCCTGGCGCATCATCCAGAGTGGTGGAGGAAAAATCGCCTTGCCCTTCAGGACATCCAGCATGATCCGGTTCTGGGGCATCGAGCGCTCGCTTCTCCAAGCCTCTTTCTAATCAAATATTCTTATATCTAAGATTCTTCTGATTCTAAGAGTCTGTTGGTTCTGGTGGTTGCCACCTGTCCCGCTTCGCCTCGCAAAAAGCCAGCAAGCATATTGTCGCGCGCTCGTTTCGCCGGAATGTTGGGTTCTGGGGACAGTCGGGAATCCATCATCGCTTCCAAGGCGTTAGGACCCGGCCGGAAAACCCGGCCCTGTGGACAGGCCAAGGCCAAGCAAATCCGTCCACGGACTTGTCCCCAGCCCACCGGCGAAGCTGACAGCACATCGAATTGTGGACAAACTGGCATCTGATACAGTCGCCTCCAACGAGCCTGGCTCGCTGTCCGACCTTATCCACATCCGCCCACAGCCCCAGGTGATCCTTGTGAACAAACCCCAGAGCTTCTTTCACCTGCACCTGATTTCCGACGCGACCGGCGAAACGCTGCTCGCCGCCGGCCGGGCGGCTTCGGCGCAATACAAGGACGCGCGCGCCATCGAGCATATCTACCCGCTGATCCGCACCGAAAAGCAGGTGGCGAAAGTGTTCGAGGACATCGAGGAGGAGCCCGGCATCATTCTGTACACCGTCGTCGACCAGAAGCTGGCGCGCGGCATCGATGAGCGCTGTGCGGCGATGGGCCTGCCCTGTGTCTCCGTGCTGGAGCCGGTGCTCACCGTCTTCCAATCCTATCTCGGCACGCCGGCCGGCCGGCGCGTCGGTGCCCAGCATGTCCTCGACGCCGAATATTTTCGCCGCATCGATGCGCTCAACTTCACCATGGATCATGATGACGGCCAGCTGCCGCTCAACATGGACGACGCCGATGTCGTGCTGATCGGCATCTCGCGGACGTCGAAGACGCCGACCAGCATCTATCTCGCCAATCGCGGCATCAAGACCGCCAACATTCCGATCGTGCTCGGCGTGCCCGTCCCCGAAAGCCTGGTCGCGGCCAAGACCCCCCTGGTGGTCGGGCTGATCGCCACCGCCGAACGCATCTCGCATGTCCGCCAGAACCGCATCCTCGGCAACAGCAGCTCCTACGTGCCGACCGATTATGTCGACCGCGCCGCCATCAACGAAGAGCTTGCCTACGCCCGCCAGATCTGCACGCGCCATGGCTGGCCGATGATCGACGTCAGCCGCCGCTCGATCGAGGAAACCGCGGCGGCGATCGTTGCCCTGCGGGGGAAGTCGCGCTAGGCAGACGAGATAAGTGAGTATTCCGTCACGCACCCCTCATCCGTCGCCTTCGGCGACACCTTCTCCCGCAGGGGGAGAAGGAAGAACTCGGCGCCGGCGTCCCGCAGATTACCACCAGTTGGCGATTTGCAGCGGCGTCAGCGCAGCACTTCCCTTCTCCCCTTGTGGGAGAAGGTGGCCGAGCGAAGCTCGGTCGGATGAGGGGTGCGTGACGGAACGCCAACCCTGGTGAAGAAGCATGACCGAGAAAATCATCCTCGCTTCCGGCAGTCCGTTCCGCAAGGCCATGCTGCTTAGTGCCGGCGTCGATGTCGAGGCGGTGCCGGCCGAGGTCGACGAGCGCGCGCTCGAGGCGCCGTTGCAGGATAGCGGTGTTTCGCCGGAAGACGTCGCCCTGGTGCTGGCCGAGGCCAAGGCCACCGAGGTGAGCGAGCGCAGGCCAGGTGCGCTGGTGCTCGGCTGCGACCAGACCTTGTCGCTCGGCGACGAGGTGTTCCACAAGCCGGCTGACATGGAAGCCGCGCGGCGTCATCTCCTGGCGTTGTCCGGCAAGACCCATCAGCTCAACAGCGCCGCCGTCCTGGTCAGGGATGGCAAGGTGCTGTGGCGCCATGTCGGCATTGCCGCCATGACCATGCGCAAGCTCGAGCCCGCCTTTATCGGCCGCCACCTCACCCGCGTCGGCGCCAGGGCGCTGGCCAGCGTCGGCGCCTACCAGGTCGAGGGCGAAGGCATCCAGCTTTTCGAGAAGATCGAAGGCGACCATTTCACCATTGTCGGCCTGCCGCTTTTGCCGCTGCTGGCCGAACTGCGCACGCTTGGAGCGATCGATGGCTGAGGCGACGAAGAAGGCCTTTGTCACTGGCCATCCGATCAAGCATTCGCGCTCGCCGAAGATCCACGGCCATTGGCTGGCCAAGCATGGCATCGACGGCAGCTACGAGGCGATCGACGTGGCGCCGCAGGACTTCGCCGAATTCCTGGCAACCCTGCGGGCGAACGGTTATCGCGGCGGCAATGTCACCATCCCGCACAAGGAGGCCGCCTTCGCGCTGGCCGGCCGCCGCGACCAGGCGGCGGAGGAGATCGGCGCCGTCAACACGCTGTGGTTCGAGGACGGCACCCTATGGGGCGGCAACACCGACGGCCATGGCTTTGCCGCCAATCTGGATGATCATGCGCCGGGCTGGGCAAGCAAGGGACCGGCGGTGGTGCTCGGCGCCGGCGGCGCTTCCCGCGCCGTCATCCACGCGCTGAAAGAGCGCGGCGTATCCGACATCCGCATCGTCAACCGCACGCTGGCCCGTGCGGAGGAATTGCGCGATCGTTTCGGCGCCGGCGTTTCGGCGCACGGCATGGCGGCGACCGGCGAACTGCTTGCCGATGCCGGCCTGCTGGTCAACACCACGGCGCTCGGCATGGTCGGCAATGAGGGCCTCGCCGCCGATCCGGCGCTGCTGCCGAGCCATGCGATCGTCACCGACCTTGTCTATGTGCCGCTGGAAACGCCGCTGCTTGCCGCCGCGCGCGCCAGCGGGCTGAAGACGGTGGACGGCCTCGGCATGCTGCTCAACCAGGCCGTGCCCGGTTTCGAACATTGGTTCGGCGTCAGGCCGAAGGTCACGGCCGAACTTCGCGCGATCATCGTTGCCGACCTGGTGCCGAAGCCATGATCGTGCTCGGCCTCACCGGTTCGATCGGCATGGGCAAGTCGACGACGGCCAAGATGTTCGCCGAGGCCGGCGTGCCGGTCCACGATTCCGACGAGACCGTGCACCGCCTCTATGCCGGCAAGGCAGCACCTCTGGTCGAGGCGGCTTTCCCGGGAACAACCGCTGCCGGCGTGGTCGATCGCGCGAAGCTTGGCGCCCGTGTACTCGGTGATACCGCCGCGCTGAAGCAGCTGGAAGCCATCATCCATCCGCTGGTGCGCGCCGATGCCGACGCCTTCCTGGCCAAGCATCGTACCGCGGGCGAATCGATCGCCGTGCTCGATATTCCGCTGCTGTTCGAAACTGGCGGCCGCAACCGCGTCGACAAGGTCGTCGTCGTCACCGCACCCCCCGAAGTCCAGCGCCAGCGCGTGCTGGCACGACCTGGGATGACAGAAGAAAAGCTGGCGGCGATTCTGGCCAAGCAGGTGCCGGATGCCGAAAAACGCCGGCTGGCCGATTTCATCATCGACACCGGCGAGGGGATGGATGCCGCACGTGCTGAGGTCGATGCAATCATCAGGCAGGTCTCCGGGGATCGCTAGGCTCTTCCTTCCCCGCTTGTGGGGGAAGGTGGATCGGCACGCAGCGCCGAGACGGATGAGAGGTGTTCCAGCGGAGTGAGGCGTTGGCGTTCCCTGGAACACCCCTCATCCGACCGCTTCGCGGCCACCTTCTCTCGCAAGGGGAGAAGGGAAAACAGGCATTGGCCATTGCCATTTTGTTCCGGTCTGGCGATTCTGCCCCCAGGAGCACCTGATTCGATGCGCGAGATCATTTTCGATACCGAAACCACCGGCCTGGATTCGCGCGACGACCGCGTGATCGAGCTGGGCGGCGTCGAGCTGGTCAACCGGTTCCCGACCGGCCGCACCTTCCACCACTACATCAACCCTCAAGGGCGCGCGATCCATGCGGAGGCGCAAGCGGTGCACGGCATCAGCGCCGCGGACCTCGCGGGCAAGCCGACCTTTGCCGAGATCGTCGAGGAGTGGCTGGCCTTCGCCGACGGCGCCAAGCTGGTCGCGCACAATGCGACCTTCGATATCGGCTTCCTCAACGTGGAATTCGGCCGGCTCGGTCATCCCGTCATCGATCCCGGCCTTGTCGTCGACACGCTGGCGCTGGCGCGCCGCAAGCATCCGATGGGCCCCAACTCGCTCGACGCGCTCTGCCGGCGCTACGGCATCGACAACACCAAGCGCACCAAGCACGGCGCCTTGCTCGATTCCGAACTGCTGGCCGAGGTCTATATCGAGCTGATCGGCGGCAAGCAGGCCGCCCTTATCCTCGACAGCGCGACCGCGCCGGCGCAGCGCGGTGAAAATGTCCGCCACATCGAAATCATTGCCGCCGTGCGCCCGGCGCCCCTGCTGCCGCGCCTGACCGAGACCGAACGCGCCGCCCATGCCGCCATGGTCGCCACGCTCGGCGAAAAGGCGCTTTGGCTGAAGGCTGCTTCATCCGAAGCAAAGGCCGCGGCGTCGTAAGAGTCAGTACGGCCACTCGCCTCGACCCAGAGCCGCGATCGCCGAAATGATGCTGGCAAATGCGTTTGCCGCTGCCGGCACTGTCGTCCGGGCGCGCAGGAAACTGTGCACCAGGCGCTTTTCCTCGTGCCACCATGCCTTGCCGCCGGCCGCCAGGATGCGGTCGCGATAGGTCTCGCCATCGGATGACAGCGGATCGCATTCCGCCGTGATGATCGCCGTCGGTGGCAGGCCGGAGAAATCCCTGTCGCGCAGCGGCGAAAATGTCGGATCGTCGGGCGATTGCCGCTTGGCCGACCGCACATCGCGGTAGAAGGCAATGTCGCCGACGGACAGCAGCGGCGCGTTTGCGTGTTCGACATAGGAGCCGGACCTCTCGTCGCCGCCGAGACCGGGATAGACCAGCATCTGGCCGATCGCAGCGCGGGAATGACCGCGCGTCGCCTGCGCCACCGCTGCGGCCAGATTGCCGCCGGCGCTCTCGCCGCACAGCACCAGCGGCTCGCTGCTCGTGGCCGCCGCCCATTCCAAGGCGGCCAGCGCATCGTCGAAAGCGGCGGGGTGGACATGTTCGGGCGCCAGCCGGTAATCGACCGACAGCACGGCAAAGCCGGTGCCGGCGCAGATCTCCGCGCAGATATCGTCATGGCTGTCGAGCCCGCCAAGGATGAAGCCGCCGCCATGGTAGTAGAGCACCGTCGCACGCGGAGCGGTGCCGGCGAGCCGGTAGCGCCGGACGGCAATGTCGCGGCCGCCGGCGGCGATCACCCCGTCCTTGGCGACCACGCCAGGCGGATAGGGCTGGCGCAGCGCCCGGCACATGCGGTCGTAGACCGCGCGCTGCTTGGCGATCGGCTGGTCGACGATCTCCGGCGGGTACCAGGCATTGATGCTGTCGATATAGGCCCACAGCGCCGGATCGAGCCGTGTCTCGTATTCGCCGCGGCCGGTCTTGTCAGTCATGCCGGCGATTCAAAGCTCGGCATAGAGCGCGGCCGCATTGTCGAAGCTGAAGCGCAGCGGCACCGAGCCTTCGACCTGCCAGGCGGTGACGGTCTCGCCCGCCAGCAGCCGGCAGGCGCCGTCGTTGTCGGTGACGGCGCCGCCATAGAGCCGATTGGCGAGGTTGAGGATGCCGGTCTGGTGCATGGCCGCACTGCCGCTGCCGCAGGCATCCTTGACCAGCAGCACGCGAAATCCCTTGGCCACCGCGTCCTTCACCGATGCGTCGATGCAGGCCTCGGTCCAGACGCCCGCGACGACGAGCCATTCGATGCCGCTTGCCTTGATCTGATCGGCACCCGGTCCCGAACGGAAGGCGCTGGCCTCGGCCTTGATCAGCAGCGCCTCGCCCTCGGCCGGCGCCACCTCTTGGCAGATTTCGGTCAGCGGGTCGCTCTTGTCGGAAAAGGCCGACTTGCCGTCGGCACCGACCGGGTGAAACGGCCGGTCCTGGCTGTCGAGATCGACGATATAGGCCCAGTGATAGAGCGGCACATGGTTCTGCCGCGCCGCAGCCTGCAGCCGCTGGACATTGGCGAGGATGCCGGCAAAGCCCTCGACCAGATAGCGCGGATCCTGCCGGTGCTCCTCCTGCAGGTCGATGAAGACGGCGGCCACGGTGCCGCGCTTGATGGCGATGGGACTTTTCATGCGGATACGCCTGGGTGATGCATGGGCAAGGCAGTCAAAGACCCTTCCGTATGACGGCGGGACAGGAACGAGGCGCTCATTGGTTGCCAACCGTCAAACCTGCTTCTCCAGAAACTCGTCCTCATAAGGGAAGCGCGATAGGAGCTCAGTGCCAGTCTCGGTGATCAGGATCTCGTCCTCCAGCTTGACGCCCTCGCGGCCGCCCTTCTCGCCTATATAGCTTTCCACGCTCACCACCATGCCTGGCACGATATGGCCGTCGCGGCCATAGGTCTCGTAATCCATGGCATGGGCGATGAACGGTGTTTCGCCATGCATGCCGACGCCGTGCATGACCGAGGTGTAGCGCTGGTCGACGAATCGGTCCGGGATCTTCCACGCCTTCTCGGCGATCTCGCGGAACGCCATGCCGGGTTTGACGATCGAAATGTTGTGCTGAACCTGGTCGTGCGCCATGCGGTAGAGCGACTTCTGGTAGTCGGTCGGCCTGCCCGGCCCGCAGCGGAAGGTGCGGGAAAAATCGGAGTAATAGCCATAGCAGCCGATCGTGTCGGTATCGAGCGCCAGCAGCTCGCCCGGCCGGATCTTGCGGCCACTGGCCTCGTTGAACCACGGATTGGTGCGCTGGCCCGAGGTCAGCAGCCGCGTCTCGATGAACTCGCCGCCCTGGCGGATCACCTCGCCATACATGATGGCGAACAGCTCGTTTTCGGAGACGCCGGGCTTGATCGCCTCGCGCACCGCATAGACGGCGGCCTCGGCGCCGGCCATCGACACCTGCAGGCACTTCACTTCCTCCGGCGTCTTCACCGCGCGCACGGCGAGGATCTCGCCCTGGCAATCCCGCACCTCGCAGCCACGCTTTTCCAAGGCCATCGCCTGCAGATGGCTGCAGCGGTCGAGCCCGAGCTTCATCGAGCCGCAGCCATGTTTTTTCAGGAGTTCCGCGATCTCGTCGGCGAACGGACCGGCGGTCTCGTCGTCGCGGCCGGAGACCGACGACCAGACCAGCTTGGAAGGCCGCGCCTCGTCGATCGTGTCGAGCACCATCGAGACATGGTAGCTCTGCGGATATTCGAACAGCACGATCGGCCCTTCGGTCGGAATGAAGAAATAGCGGGTCGAGTTGCGCAGGAAATAGCCGAACATGTTGCGCGAGCCGGTAGCGTAGCGCTGGTTGTAGGGGTCGAACAGCACGACGCCGCCATAGCCAGCTTCCCGCATCCAGCCGCGCAATTTGGCCAGCCGGCCTTTGCGCAGCGCATCCGCATCGATGAAGGACGGCTCGGTGTCCGACAGCCACATGCCGCCCGCCGGATCGGCCGCCGCGGGGTGGCGCATGCGATCCTTGAAGTCCACGTCCTCGGTGCTGTCGGGGTCGAATACGACGATGCTCATGGGGTGCCTGGCCTTGGGTCGCTTGGGAAGGCCGAGCATGGCGCAGACGGGGTGGAGGCATTGTGCGGAAAACCGCGTTTGTTGTGCGGGATGCCGCTGGGCAACAAGACATGCAGGTGCCAAGCGCCCCCCTCTGTCCTGCCGGACATCTCCCCCTCAAGGGGGGAGATTGGCAGCTTTGGCCTCATCGCTCTTTTCTTCATCGCTGAAAATGGCGAAAGCCGTTGTTACATCCGATCTCCCCCCTTGAGGGGGAGATGTCCGGCAGGACAGTGGGGGGCGCTGTCCCGCCATTCCTTTGACTACCCTAACGCCGTCGAGCCAGCTTCGGCGCGTGCCCATGCTCTTCCCGAAAGGCCCGGGCAAAGCTCGACATCGAGGCGAAGCCGCAGGCCAGCGCCACGTCGCGCACGGCAAGCGTCGAATGTGCCAGCAGGTCGGCGGCGCGTTTCAGCCTGAGCCGCCGGTAATAGCCATTGGGCGAGATGGCGAGTTCGGACCGAAAACTGCGTTCGAGCTTGTCGGAGGAGACGCCAAGCCGCGCCGTCAGCTCGGCCATGCCGAGCCGCTCCTCGACCGCGTCCTCCATGATGGCGATGGCCGACAGCACCAGCTCGTTCTGCACCCCGGTGCGCAGCCTGAGCGGCATCAGCTTGCGGTCGACGCTGGAGCGCAGCTGGCTGTGCACGAACCATTCGGCGACGCCGGCGGCAAGCTCGGCGCCGTAATCCCGGGTGATGATCTCCAGCATCATGTCGAGGCTGCCGACGCCGCCGGCCGACGTAAAACGCTTGCGGTCGATGACATAGAGGTCGCGCCGCAGCTCGATGTTCGGGAACGCCTCGGTGAAGGCGGCCTGGCTGGTCCAGTGCAAGGTGCAGGCATGGCCGTCGAGCAGGCCCGCGCGAGCCAGGAAGAACGCCGCGTCCGCCACCGCGCCGATATGGGCGCCATTGCGCAGGCTGCGGCGGATCCAGCTCGCCGCGTCCTCGGCGACCAGGTGATCGGCATCGCCGCCCGAGCACACGACGATCCGGTCGACCTTGGGCGCATCCTCGGCGTAAAAGCCCGGTTGGATGACGACGCCGTTCGAAGCCTCGACCGCCCCTTTCGTGCCGCCGACGATGATCCAGCGATAGCACTGCCGCTTGGCCAGCACATTGGCGGCGCGCAGCGGCTCGATGACCGAGCTGAACGCCATCATCGGAAAGCCGGGAAACACCAGCACCGCGAAGGTGAGGGGTTCGGTGGGTTTCGGGGGTTCGCGCGTGGCCATGATGTCCGCAGCCGAAATTGAGGAGCTACAATTCGGGCAGATGGTGTGCGGGGTCAACCGGGGATGAGCTATCCCCCCAGCGCCTGATCCAGATCCGCGATCAGATCGTCGCCATCCTCGATTCCCGCCGATAGCCGCACCAGCGAATCCGAGATCCCGATCTCCGCCCGCTTCTCCGACGGAATAGACCCATGCGTCATCAGCGCCGGGTGTTCGATCAGGCTCTCGACCCCGCCGAGGCTTTCGGCCAGAGTGAACAGTTGCGTGCGTTCGAGGAAGCGTTTTGTGCCGGCAAGATCGCGGTCCAGCACGACGGTGATCATGCCGCCGAAGGCGTACATCTGCTGGACGGCGATGGCGTGCTGCGGGTGGCTGGCGAGGCCGGGATAGATGACGCGGCGTATGTCGTTGCGGGCTTCCAGCCACTGCGCGATCTTCAGCCCGTTGTCGGAATGCCGCTCCATGCGCAGCGCCAACGTCTTCAGGCCGCGCAGCGCGAGGAAACTGTCGAACGGGCCCGATATGGCGCCGATCGCGTTCTGCAGGAATTTCAGCTGGGCGGCCAGTTCCTTGTTGTCGCCGACCACCGCCACGCCACCGACCATGTCGGAATGGCCGTTGAGATATTTGGTCGTCGAATGGACCACGATGTCGATGCCGAGTTCCAGCGGGCGTTGCAGATAGGGGCTGCAAAACGTGTTGTCGGCGACCGAAAGGATGCCCTTGCGCTTGGCAAGTGCGGCGACGCCTTCGAGGTCGACGATGCGCAGCAGCGGGTTGGTCGGCGTCTCGACCCAGAGCATCTTCGTCTCCGGCCGGATCGTGGCCTCCACCGCCGCAAGATCGGTGAAATCGACGAACGAGACCTTGAGGTCGGCAGAGCGCTTGCGCACCCGCTCCATCAGCCGGAAGGAACCGCCATAGATGTCGTCGGTGGCCACGATATGGGCGCCGCTGTCGAGCAGCTCCAGCACGGTGGCGATCGAGGCCAGTCCGGAGGCGAAGGCGAAAGCCGCCGAGCCGCTTTCGAGGTCGGCCACGGCGCGCTCGAAGGCAAAACGCGTCGGGTTCTGGCTGCGGGCATATTCAAAGCCCTTGTGCACGCCGGGCGACTGCTGGCCATAGGTCGAGGTGGCGTAGATCGGCACCATCACGGCGCCTGTCAGCGGATCGTGGCTCTGGCCGCCATGGATGGTGCGCGTCGAGAAAGCCAGGCGGTTCTTGCCCGATGGCGAGGGATTTTCAGTCATCGTGCGCGCCTCAAATGGTTGATCAGGTCAATGCGGGTAATCAGGCCGACGAACTCGTCGCCGTCGAAGATGATGGCGACCTCGTTGCGGTCGAACACCGGCAGCAGCGCATCCAGCGTCTGGCTGGCCTGCAGCGTGTGCAGGTTGGAGGTCATCGCCGTGCGCACCGGCATGTTGAAGCGCTCCCAGCGCCCGTCATAGGGACCGTCGACGTGGGCCAGGATATCGCTTTCGTCGACGATGCCGACGAGCTTGCCATTGTCGAGCACCGGCAGCTGCGAGACATCGGAACGGCGCATGCGGCCATAGGCGTTGAGCAGGCTTTCGTCCGGGCCGATAGAGACGGTGTCGCCGGTGCGGTGCGTGCGCATTACGAGGTCGCGCAGGTCGCCATGCTGCTCGTGTTCGGCCAGCCCCTGCTCGGCCAGCCAGAAATCGTCGAACACCTTTGACAGATATTTGTTGCCGCTGTCGCAGACGAAGGTAACGACGCGCTTGGCCGAGGTCTGCTCGCGGCAATAGCGCAGGGCCGTCGACAAAAGCGTGCCCGAGGATGAGCCGGCCAGGATGCCTTCCCGGGAGAGCAGGTCGCGCACCGCCAGCATGCTCTGCTTGTCGGTGATCGAATAGGCCTTCTTGACCAGCGACAAATCGGCATTGGGCGGCACGAAATCCTCGCCGATGCCTTCCACCGTCCAGCTGCCGGCCTCTTCCATCTTGCCGGTCTTGATCAGCGGCGCCAGCACCGAGCCGACCGGATCGGCGAGCACCATTTCGGTCTTCGGCGAAACCTTGGCGAAGTAACGGCCAAGCCCGGTCAGCGTGCCGCCCGAGCCGACGCCGACCACCACCGCGTCGACATCACCGTCAAGCTGCGAAAAGATTTCGGGGCCGGTGGTGGTTTCGTGGGCCAGCGGGTTGGCCGGGTTGGCGAACTGGTTGGCATAGAAGGCGCCGGGCACGTCTGCAGCGATCTTCTCGGCCATGTCCTGGTAATATTCGGCATGCCCTTTGCCGACATCGGAACGCGTCATGCGCACCTCCGCGCCCAGCGCGCGCAGATGCTGGATCTTTTCACGCGACATCTTGTCGGGCACGACCAGCACGATTCGGTAGCCCTTGGGAATGCCGACCTGGGCAAGGCCGAGGCCGGTATTGCCGGCGGTCGCCTCGACGATGGTGCCGCCCGGCTTCAGCCTGCCCTCCTTCTCGGCCGCCGCGATCATCGACAGCGCGATGCGGTCCTTGATCGAGCCACCCGGATTCTGGCTTTCAAGCTTGATGAACAGCCGGCACTTGCCGGTGTCGAACTTGGTCAGCTCGACCACCGGGGTCTGGCCGATAAGGTCGAGAACCGATTTGTAGGGCGGACGCAGCCGGGAGGATGGACCGTCCGAGAGGGCGCTACCCAGGGCAGCGATCTTGTGCTTGCTCATTCAGATGCTCCATGATCAAGCGACCGCCTCGCAGGCTGGGCGGCAGCGTAGCCTCTTTTCCGGCCGTTTACAGTCGGAAAGAAGATAGAACGTGCCAATCGGCCGGCCAGATAAGGAATGAAATTCCGGGTTCTGGCGGTGGCGTACACCAGCCTCCCAATCCAACGATTGGCGGGACGCACCCCCCTCTGTCCTGCCGGACATCTCCCCCGCAAGGGGGGAGATTGGCCGTCATCTCGGCTTTCGCCTATCTCCAACGGCAAAAGTTGGGGCCACCAGAGAAGCTGCCGATCTCCCTCCTTGCGGGGGAGATGGCCGGCAGGCCAGAGGGGGGTGCTGTCCCGCCGGCATCAAGAGGTTTGTCTCAGCCTAAGAGCCGCTTGCTCAGCCGCGCGCACTGGACGCGGATATCGGGGATGGCGTCGATTTCGAAGAAGGTGCCCCTGGTCAGCGGGCCGACCGCCAGGATCTTGGCCGATACCGTGCCGTCGCTGGCGATGATCTCGCAATTGGCCGACACGTCGAGGCCGATGCGCAGCGGGTCCGGCCGGGCCAGCCCGCGGTCGACCAGCGAGCGCACCACGCTGTTCGACGAGGTCGAGATGTCGCGCACGATGCCCGAGCAATCATAGATGCGGGCGACGTCGAAGGTCTCGAGGCGCTGCGTGTGGCGCGACTGGACCTTGACCGTGAACTCCGCGCCGCGTGCGATGTCGATGACGCGGCCGGCCACCAGCCGGATGCGGCCGGACTGCACGGCCTGCGTCACCCGGGCGTAGACTTCGGGCGCCATGCGGTGGCGGTGGATGTCCCACCACGCCTTGGTGTGTTCGACGAAGCGGCGCTTGGCCGAGGATGGCCAGTTCTGCCAGATCTTCTGGTTGAACGGCCTGAGGCCATCGACCACGTCGCGCCAGTCGACGCCGGCCTTCTGGTTTTCCTTGATCAGCTTGCGGAACCAGCCGACGAAATAGGAAAGCTGGGTGCCGAGCGGGATGTCGGCGACGTCGAGTTTGATCGGGTTACCCTTGCGGTGCGGCGAGGGCAGCAGACCGCGCCGCGACACCGCGACGATGTCGCCGCGGTGGCCGCGCTGTTCCAGCGCCAGGAACGCATCGACCATGCTGAGGCCGGTGCCCAGCACCATGACGCTGCTGTCCGGGGCAAGCGCGGTGTCGGCTTCCGAGCCCATCCTGATCGCATGGCCTTGGGCCGGCTCCTCGTCATGGCCGGTGGCCAGCACCGCAAGATGGGCGACGACGCTGGTGCCGTTGGCGAGCGCGACCTCGACGCCGGACGCGGTGGGCGTGATCGACAGGCTTTCCTCGCGGATCAGGCGAAGCCGCCCCGTCTTGAGTTCGCGGGCCTCGAGCTCGTCGAGCAGTTCGCCGAGATAACGCGCATAGACGCTGCGCGGCGCATAGACCGGCGCCTGGTCCTGGGTGGCAAGGCCGCGCTCCAGCAGCCAGCGCCAGAAATTGCCGGGATCGTCGGCATAGGCGCTCATGCCGGCGGCGCTGACATTGAGCACATGCGCCGACAGCAGCGTGGAATAGGCGATGCCCTGGCCGAAATGCGGGCGCTTTTCGACCAGCGTCACGCGCAGATCGGGATTGGGTGATTTCAAGAGATGCGCCGCCAGCACGACGCCGCTGGCGCCGCCGCCGACAATGATGATCGAATTGGCGCGCCCGCTCATGCGCGTTCCAGCCCCATGCGAACTGTCAGGGTGCGAACTGTCAGGGTGCGAGGCGTCAGGCCTTGATCTTGACCGCGACTGCAAGGTCGTCGCTGCCCGTCGCGTCCGCAAGGTCGTCGAGGCCGATGTCGCGCATTTCGGCGAGGCTGCGCTGGTCGAGCACCTCGGCGATCGCCTGCCGGACCTCGAGCATCAGATGTCGGACTTGGCATGTCGCCTCGTTGCAGTCTTCACAGCGCTGATATTGTGTGCGGCTGGCGCATGGAATTGGCGCCAGCGGACCATCGAGCACGCGCACGACGTGGCCGATCTTGATCTCGTCGGCCGGCCGCGCCAGGCGATAACCACCGTCCTTGCCCTTGCGGCTCTGGACGAAGCCGGCATTGCGCAGCTCGCCCAGGATGGCGTCGAGGAATTTCTTCGGGATGTTGTTGCCGGTCGCGATATCGCCGACGAAAGCGAGCTGTCCGGCGGGCACCCGCGCCAGGTGGACCAGCGCCTTGAGGCCGTACTTGCCTTTTTTGGTGAGCATGAACCGAACGTTTCTCTGTCATGCGATGGCCTCGAGCCATCCGTTGCGAAACGCCTGGCGTGCCTCCCCGCCGCGTCCAAGCATCCATGACACATAAATTCTAGTGACATGATATACAAGCCAATTGTTATTGATCTTGCTTGGTTTTCAAGCCGTTGCGACCATTTTAGGCCCGGCTTGTGACGCCACGGACACAGAAACGCGGCTTGCGTGCCCCGACGCCCACGGCTGGGACCCGGCGCCGGCGATCGCCCCGATACGGTCGGTCTGGCCTCTCATCGTCGTCTCCGGCTCTCTATGTCGATAAGATTACTATACTTAACCTCAGGTACACGGAACGGGTTGTCAAATCACAAGCCATTTGAAGCATGGCTTTGCCTCCCGTTTGCCAAATTGGGAATTCTCCTGCAATTGCTGCATGAAGGGATCGGCTATCTTCGGCTGGTCATCCCGTGATCGTGCCCTCCCGTCAGAGGGGCGATGCCAGCGATGCGACAAGCCGCACGAGATCGACCTGGCGGCGAACATCGGTCTTCTCGAAAACATGCAGGAGATGTGTCTTGACCGTCGCGCTCGCCAGGCCGAGGGCCTTTGCGATCTCGCGCTGGGTGCGGCCGGCGACGATTAATTCCACGATGCGAACCTCGGCGGGGGTCAGGCCGTAGAGGGCCGCGAACGCATCGAAGGGAAGACTTATCGGTCTGTCGACCGGAGCGACGAAGAGGGCCGCTATCGCTCGCCGGAACAGGCCCGGGCGGCTTTCGCGCCGCTTCAGCGGCAGGACATGAATGATGCGCGGCTCTCCCGACAGGCCACGTGTCGGAAAACCGGTGCCGCCGCGGCGCCCGAGCGCGGCCTCGTTGCCGGCGGCCTGGGCGACCGCGTCCTCTATCGCCGACGAGATCGCGGGCGAGGCGTCCGAGACGACAAGGCGGCCATTGCTGACCTTGATCGGATCCTTGCGGGCCAGCATGGCCTCGGCGACCGGATTGGCGTGGACCAGTGTCATCAGTTCATCGACCAGCACGACGCCGACCGAGAGGCCGTCCAGCACCGACGACACGTTGGCGGCGGCTATCGATTGCAGTTCGAGCAGCTGGCCGATGGCGATGGCGCGCCGGAAATGCGGGGCCAGGAGACGCAAGGCGTCGAGTTCGGCGCTGCCGACGATGCCGGCCGTCTCATGCCGTCCGAAGGAAAGCGTGGAAACCATGCGCGCATTGCGCTCCAATCCGATCGCGACCGCGTCGACCACCCCTTGCGGCTGGGCCCATTCGAGAAAATAGCGGCTGGCGACAAGCGCGGCATCCGGCACGGCCTGCGACTGCGCGATCGGCTCCTCGAGCGGATATTGCTTTACCTTGGTGTCACCGCCCCAGAGATCGACGAGGTCCTGGCCGTAAGCGGGAAGTTCGCCGAGCTTCACCGAATCGATGCCGGTCGCAACGCCGAGCGTAACCTCCCCGCCCGGAAGCGGATACACGCCGAGAACCGCGTAGCAGAAGTCCAGCTCGGTGCGGATGCTTTCAACCACCGATTGCCATCGCGCCGGATCGAGGACGCAATCGTAGATCCTGCCGATGAGTTCCGAAATGCGCTCCGCCGGATAGGAGCGGCCAGTCATGTCGCCAGTCATGCCGGCCCGCGCGGGTTGACGGTCACTGTCAAGCATCGCGTGCTGCTGCGCCGACATCGCTTCAACGGGATCAATCCCTCGTTCGAGTTTTGCGATTTTGCTGTCTGAAGTCGACGCGGAGGTGGGGGGCACACCGAAAGCCAACTGAAAGTCAGTAGAAAAAAATAGAAGTTGGGAGTCAAGCCTAATCCAAATGGTGGACGCCGGGATGCCTGTTTTGTGATTGAGTGCGCCGGCTTGAGGTTGAACTGAGTTCAAGGCACGTGACACGCATCGGGAGAATTGCATTTCTCCTCCCCCAGCAATGCGTCGGCACATCAGCCAGGTCTTGAACGCTACGGGACGGAACGGCGTCTATGCGCAGACACATTACATCTAGCTAATACTTGGAGAGAACTTCAAGACGACGTGCTTGTCAGCCCCGCCAACGGCCGTCTTACCCGAAGAACATCGAAGCAGCTCGCGAAAGCGGGGCGCCCGTTGCCGGCCTTGGCCGGCATCTGGCCAGGGTGTCGCCTGGCCGGGAATCCCGACGACGTGCGGCCAAAGGAAGATCTGTCGGCATGTCCTGCACAACGGAACTTTTCCTGAGTGCGATGCGTGGGGCCTTGCTGGGTTTCGCGGTCGCGGCTCCCATCGGTCCCACCGGCCTTTTATGCGTGCAGCGCACGATCGCGGGCGGCATCGCACCGGGTCTGGCGACCGGCTATGGGGCGGCGACCACACACTCGGTCTATGCCTCCATTGCCGCCGCCGGGCTTGGGGCGGTGGCGCATGTGCTGATCGGCTGGCACATGCTGCTGCAGCTCTGCGCAGGAATGTTCCTGCTCTACATGGCGGTGACGGCGGCGCGGCTGACGCCGTCGCTGGACGCTGGCCAGCAGCGGCGCATGCCATCGGGCCGGGCCTATGTGACAGGGCTGTTCTGGACGCTGGGCAACCCGATGACGCTGCTAGGCTTCTTCACGCTCACGCCCGGGATATTGGGAGCCGGCATCCCGTCCTGGGAAAGCCTGGCCATTGTCTCTGCCGGCGTGCTGCTCGGCTCGGCGGCCTGGTGGACGACGCTGACACTGGCCACCAACCATCTGCGCAAGCGGCTCAGCGCGCGCGGGCTGCGCACCGTCAATCTCGTCTTCAGTTCGGGCCTGTTCGTCTTCGCGCTGTCGCTGCTGGCAAGCGCGCTGCGGCTGGAGTTGCTCTAGCGGCGGCTGCATGCGCGTGCCGCTTCACGGCTTCGCCGCCTTCTTCGCCTGCACGGTCATCGAGGGTGCATCCGGCGGCGGGGCGGCCTCGTCAGGTTTCTGTTGCCCGGCGACGGGTGTGTCGGGCGCCTGCGGCGCTCCGGACGTCAGGTTGACCGACACGCCGTAGATCTTCCACTGCCGGTTCGCCGGTTCGAACAAAAGCTCGAAATTGACCTGCATTGGCACCGACGGGAAAAAGCCGGCCATGTGCAGCATGCCGTTCGGCTCGATCTGCGGCAGCAAGGTCAGTTGCGGCTCGAGCACCGCGACGGCGCCGAAGTCGAGCCCCTGCTTGCGTTGGTTTGCGAAGATGTCGCCGAGTTGGGCTGCACTGTTGGCCTGGAAATTCGGCGAGCCGAGATCGCGCAGCACCGTGTAGTTGCCGGTCTTGTTGGCCTGGTCGAGCGCCAGCAGCGTGCTGCGGATCAGGATCAGCACGCCGTTGCGGTCGATGTTGGCCGGACGGGCGGCGTGGACCTTGTCGCCCTTCTCCGTCTTTTTGGCCTGCGCCACCGCAGCGCCCTGGGATGCGGCCAACAGGCCGAGCGACAGCAAGGCTGTCGCGGCCGCCCGCGCCATCCGCCTAACCGATGAAGATTGCGGGTGCTTCATGTGGCCTCTGAAGTTCATCCGAGATCGAGCCGCCGGCGGGGAGACAGGCGACCGCGTCTGTGGGAACGCGGCCGCCAGCGGCTTTTTCAAGCCAGCCCCCTCGCACCTCGGATCATGCCGACCGCATCAGTTCAGCGTCCATGACGCCCCGACGCTGACGCCGACATCGCCATGGCTGGTGGTGGCCGACAGAGCGGCGTTGAGGCGGAAATCCTCGCTGGTGTTGTAGCCGAGGCCAAGCGCCAAGCCGGATTGACCCTTGAAGTGGCCGAAGCCGCCGGCGAGCGACAGTTTTTCAGGCCTGTCGTCGTAGCGCAGCCCCGCCGTCGCCAGCGCCAGCGCGGTGCCGGCACGCGCTTCCGTGCGGTTTTCGCTGATCTGGTCGCCGAGATCCTGGAAGCCGGCCTCGAGCGCGCCGACGCGGCCGTCGAGCTGGGTGATGCTGGTGGTGTTGGTGGTTACCCGCGTGTCGAGGTCCGCGATCTCGGTCGTGTGCAGCGCAATCGCGGTGGTGTTGTTGGTGATGCGCGTTTCGTGATCGGCGAGTTCGCTCGTGTGGCTGCTCACAGTGCTGTTCAGCGTGCTGATATCGCTGCTGTTCTGGGCGACCTGTGCCGGCAGGCTCGCAAGCGTCGCCACATCGAACGTCGACGCCGCCAGATTGCCGGTGCTGTCCGTCGTCATCAGATAGGTAGGGCCGGCCTGCGCGGCCTTGCTCGCCTGCGAAGCGACGCCGGTCAGCGTGTAGGTGTTCAGGCCATTGCCAAGCATGACCTGGTTGTCGCGCGTCGTCGTTGCGCCCACGCCGATGGCGATGGAGTTGCATAAATTGGCCGTCGCAGCGTCGCCGAGAGCAATTGCATTCACGGCATTTGCCGTAGCCCCGTTGCCAACGGCCGTGGCGTTGCCGCCGTTCGCCTGGGCCGAGCTGCCAAGGGCGGTGGCGTTCACGGCATTCGCCTGGGCCGCGGTGCCGAGGGCGGTGGCATTGGCCTGGTTCGCCCCGCCGGCGCCGGCCTCGGCCCCAGTGCCGATGGCCGTCGTGTTCGCATTGTTGTAGTCGGTGGTCAGGCCGCCCGCGTTCGTGTCGAAAACAAGTCCACCGGCGCCGGCGTTGACGCCGAGCGCCACGCTGTTGTCCCCGAAGGCACCCGCGCCATTGCCCATCGCAACCGAGAGAGTGCCATTGCTATTGGCCGATCTTCCGCATGCGGTGCCGCCGGATGACGTCTGCGCGAAAGCCGCTCCACCATCCTGACCATTGAAATCCTGGCAGATGACTCCTGCCGCGCGCGCCGGGCCTGGTGCGAAGGCGACGCCGCCGGCCGCCGCGATTGCCACCATCACTGCTGTCCCGAGCTCGGGCACTTGGGAGGATGCCGCGCGCACGAAAGCCGCTGTCGCGGCGGACATCGATGCAATGTGTTGTCGCAGAGGACGGGTCGGCGTCACCGTTCTGATCCTTGTCGCGGCAATGGCGTCCTCCGGTATGCTCGCCCGTCCAATCGTTTCTGCAATCACGTTCAACCTCTCGCTTCATTGCCAAATAGCTGACCCGGACGAGTGACCTGGTGTCGCCCCGCCGGCGGCTGACCGGTCCCGCGCGATAGCCAGGCCGGTGGACAAGCTCCGGCCATGGCTGGGCTGAAAACCAAGCAGTTGCGCTACCGACCTTTGTGCTGTCGTCCCCGGACAGCAGTCGCCTTTGCAAACACCGATGCCCTCGAATTCCGCGCAGGACCGCAGCACCCGACGGACGCAAACGAACACAAAGAAAATGTCGCGTCTTCCACCATTCGGTGGATAGCGGCGACCAAGGCCCGATGGTACCGCCAAAGACTGGATCACCATCTCCCTTGGGAGATGACAGGACTTGCCCGATCCGGATCATGCGTTCATTTTGCTGCCATGCAGCAAGGGTATGGTGCGATGCGTTCTGCTTTATCGATGGCTCAATTGTCCGAACTGATCGGGCTGATCTACGACGCCGCGATCGATCCCGCGCGCTGGCCCGTCGCGATCGAGGAGATGCGCATCGCGCTCGGCTTCGGGACCGCCGCCCTCCGCCTGCAAGCGCTGCCGTCGGGCGAGGTGCTGGTCAACGTAGCCAGCAACATCCCGCAACCCTATGTCGACCAGATGGCCAGCTACGGCGCTGAAGTCCTCGAGCTATGGGGTGGCATGGCGGTGGTGGGCTCGCTGCCGATGGATCGACCGGCGGTGTTGAGCCAGCTCAATCCCAACCTCGACAACACGACGAACCGCTACTTTGTGGAGGTCGGTAAACCGCAAGGCATGATCGATTCCCTGGCGGTGCCGCTCGCGCGCGATGGGCGTGGTCTCGGCTCACTGTCCTTCAGCCGCCATGTCGATGCCGCTCCCATCAACGATCTGCAGATCGAGGCCGCCCGATTGTTGATCCCGCACCTGCAGCGCGCCGCGACGATCAACCGGCTGCTCGACATCGCGGCGATCGCCCGGTCGACCTTCGAGTCGGTGCTCGACACGCTGACGGCACCGGTCTTTCTCACCACCGCGGATCTGCATGTCGTGCATGCCAATCCGGCAGCGCGTGCGATTGTCGCCGGGGGCGAGCTGCTGAACATCCGCAACGGGATTCTCAGCCCCAGCGTTTCCGCCGTGTCCAGCGCGCTGGCGGTCGCGGTATCCCAGGCAGCGCAGGACGAGAGCGCCATCGGCCGCAAGGGGTTGGGAGTTCCAATGCGCTGGCGCGACGGCTCGGCTGGAGCCTTGCATGTCCTGCCGCTGCGCCCGGGGCGCGGGGCGTTTGATGCCAGCGTGGTGGCGGCGGTGTTTGTCGCACGCGCGGATACACCCTTTGTCGCGCCGACCGCGCTGGTCGCCGCGCTGTTCGGCCTGACGCCGGCCGAGGCGCGCGTCTTCGAGCAGATCGCGGCGGGCCGTACGGTTGAGGAGACCTCCGATGTTCTCAACATCGGCCGCAGCACGGTCAGGACGCATCTGCTGCGGCTGTTCGAGAAGACCGGCGTGCGGCGGCAGGTCGAGTTGGTTCAGCTCGCCGCGTCTCTCGCGTCGCCCGTAGCCGCCAGCGTCTGACCGGCTATGAGCAGGCGACAATCTCCATCGGAAATTGGAGACCCGCGGATCATGCGTTCAATTTTTCTGCAGTGCGGCAAGGGTGGTGGCAATGCGTTCTCCTCTCTCGATGGCTCGGTTGTCCGAACTGATAGGGCTGATCTACGACGCCGCGATCGATCCCCCGCGCTGGTCCGTCGCCATTGAAGAGATCCGCATCGCGCTCGATTTCGAGAACGCGGCCCTCAACCTGCAAGCGTTGCCGTCGGGCGAAGTGCTGCTCAACGTGACCAGCAACATGCCGCAGGACTACGTCGAACGGATCGCGGACTACGCCGTTGACATTACCGACCAGTGGGGTGGGCTGGCGGTGCTTTTGGCCCTGCCGATGGATCAGCCCGCGGTGATGAGCCGCGTCAATCCAGAGGCGAGTACGACCAACCGCTACTCGCTGGAGTGGGCCAAGCCGCGGGGGTTGGTCGATGTCATGGGGCTGGGGCTCGCTCGCGACGAGCGTGGTTTTGGGTCGCTGGGCCTTGGCCGTCACGAGAGCGTGGAGCCGATCGGTGACTATGAGATCGAGACCGCCCGATTGTTGATCCCGCATCTCCAGCGCGCCGCGACGATCAACCGGCTGCTGGACATCGCGGCGATCGCCCGGTCGACCTTCGAGACGGTGCTCGACACGCTGACAGCACCGATCTTTCTCACCACCGCGGATATGCGTGTCGTGCATGCCAACCCGGCGGCACTTGAACTCGTCGCCAGGGGCGACCTCCTCAACATCCGCAACGGCGTTCTCACCGCCGGCGCGTCGGCCGTGTCCAGCGCGCTGGCTGTCGCGGTATCGCAGGCGGCGCAGGACGAAAGCGCCATAGGCCGCAAGGGGCTGGGAGTTCCGATACGCTGGAAGGACGGCTCGGCCGGAGCCTTGCACGTGCTGCCGCTGCGTCCGGGGCGTGGAGCGTTCGATGCCAGCGTGGTGGCGGCAGTGTTCGTGGCGCGGGCCGATACGCCGTTCGTCGCGCCGACCGCGCTGGTCGCCGCGCTGTTCGGCCTGACGCCGGCCGAGGCGCGCGTCTTCGAGCAGATCGCGGCGGGCCGCACGGTTGAGGAGACCTCCGATGTTCTCAACATCGGCCGCAGCACGGTCAGGACGCATCTGCTGCGGCTGTTCGAGAAGACCGGCGTGCGGCGGCAGGTCGAGCTGGTTCAGCTCGCCGCGTCGCTCGCGTCGCCCATGGCTGGTGTGGCGTAGCTATGAGCAGACCCGGGCCGTAGGAGACATATGGCGCGGGCTGGTTTCCAGCCAGCAAAGAACTCAAGCGGCCGTTACGAGAATTCATTTCAACCGGGCAGTCCGATCCGCAGACCAACGTGCTCGATCACACTGGCAAGCGTCGTCTTTTTGATCTCAAGCGAAATTTTCGTCTTCGCGCGCGCAGCCGGGATGAACAATTCTTCCTCGCTGTATCTGCTCAGGAACTCCGCTACGGCCGACAATTCGGCTCCCTTTACGCAAATATTTATGATGCTGTCAGCCGGCCGCTTCGTCGTTCGCTCGGATAAGATCTGGAGAGGCCCGCAAGTGCAGTCGCAATATCCTTCATCGTAGTGATAAATACAAATACAGTGCTGGTATTGGGGACAAATTGTATTGCATTCACAATCATCCTCAACTGTCATCGTATTCTCCAAACAATTTATGGGTCCCATCGGATCGGGGGACAGAGGTGGACCGCAGACCAACATGAAAAGGATTTCGCGTCGTCCACCGTTCGGTGGACAGCGGCGGCTCAAGTTCGATGATTTCGCTGCCCGAGGCAGTGTCGCGATGTGACGACGGGCGCGCCACAGCCTCCCTTTCCGCTTCGGCACCCCGCCACCGATAGCTTTTTTCCAACAAATCTGCCTTCGTTGGAAGGATTTAACTCTACAAGAACGATAGAATTAGAGGACTATCATGGGGCAATCCGGTTTTTTCGTCTTTCATGGAGCCCTTTGATGTCCACCATTTCGCGACGCATCCTTCTCCTGTCGTCGGCCGCCCTGGCCGGCGCCGCCTTCCTCAGCCCGGCCTTGGCCGAAGATTTGAAGATCACCATCGGCTACCAGACGGTGGTCGAGCCCTCCAAGGTGCCGCAGGCCGATGGCGCCTATGAAAAGGCCACCAAGGCCGCCATCGACTGGCGCAAGTTCGATTCCGGCGCCGATGTCATCGCCGCGGTCGCTTCCGGCTCGGTCGACATCGGCTATGTCGGTTCGAGCCCGCTGGCGGCGGCGGCCAGCCGCGAACTGCCGATCCAGACCATCTTCGTCGTCGGCCTGATCGGGCAATCCGAAGCGCTGGTCGCCCGCAACGGCGCCGGCATCGAGAAGGTCGCCGACCTTGCCGGCAAGAAGGTCGCCGTGCCCTTCGTCTCGACGACGCATTACAGCCTGCTCGCCGCGCTGAAGCATGAGAATGTCGATCCGAAATCGGTCGAGATCCTCAATCTCAGGCCGCCCGAAATCGCCGCTGCTTTCGCACGCGGCGACATCGATGCCGCCTATGTCTGGGATCCGGCGCTCGGCCAGATCAAGACGTCGGGCAAGATCGTGGTGGACTCTTCGCAGGTCGCGGCCTGGGGCGCGCCGACCTTCGACGCCTGGATCGTGCGCACCGACTTCGCCGAGAAGAACCCGGAAGCGGTGCGCGACTTCGTCAAGGTGACCGGCGCTTCCTATGCCGAGTACCTCGCCAAGCCGGACACCTGGTCGGCGACGTCGCCGCAGGCCGAAAAGATCGCCAAGCTCACCGGCGCCAAGCTGGAAGAAGTGCCGGAGCTCCTGAAGGGCTATGTCTTCCCGACATTGGAAGAGCAGGCCTCCGACAAGTTCCTCGGCGGCGGCACCGTCAAGGCGATCGCGGCGGCGTCCGCCTTCCTCAAGGAGCAAGGCAAGGTCGACGCCGTACTGCCGGACTATTCGAAATACGTGACATCGAAATACGTCACCGAGGCGCAGGCCTCGAACTAGAGCAGTCCACCGTTTAACGGAAACGGTGAACTGCTCTAACTCTTTGTTTTGACGCAATTCCGGACGGAAAACCGCTTCACGCTTTTCCTGGAATTGCTCTAGCGCTCAACCAGACACGCGCGCTTCTTCCCGACGCTGCGTGTTGCCTGTCCCGAAACCGCTGATGAAATGGATTTCGGGGCAGGCGGATTTCCTTCAAATCGGCGAGGCACCATGCCGCATCTCGTGCTCGACCCCCATCTCGTACTGGACAAGATCTCGGTCCACTATGACGGCCAGCCGGCACCGGCCGTGGAGCGGGTGTCGATCGACGTCGCCAAGGGCGACTTCGTCGTCCTTGTCGGCCGTTCCGGCTGCGGCAAGACCTCGCTGCTAAATGTCGCGGCCGGCCTGGTCGCGCCGGCGCGCGGCACGGCCACGATCGATGGCCGTCCGATCGCGGCGCCCGGTTCGGACCGGGCGGTGGTCTTCCAGAACGATGCGCTGTTCCCGTGGCTGACCGCGCGCGAGAATGTCGCCTTCGCCCTCAGGTTGCGTGGCGTGCAGCCGGCGGAGCGGGCACGGCGCGCCGATGAGCTTCTGGCGCTGGTGAAACTCGACGGCGCTGGCGACAAGCACATCTGGGAGCTTTCCGGCGGCATGCGCCAGCGTGTCGGCCTGGCCCGGGCGCTCGCCGCCGAACCCGAATTCCTGCTGCTCGACGAGCCGCTCGGCGCGCTCGATGCGCTGACGCGCGAACGCATGCAGACGACGCTGCTCGATCTCTGGACGGCAAGCGCGGCCGGCGTGCTGATGGTGACGCACGGCATCGAGGAGGCATTGGTGCTCGCCACCCGCATCGTCGTGCTGGCGCCCGGACCGGGCCGCGTGGTGCGGACCTTCGAGCCCGGCTTCTCCAGGCGCTACACGTCGGGCGAGGCCATCCGCGCCATCAAGGCCGATCCGGCCTTTGCCGCGGCGCGCGGCGAACTGACCGACGCCATCTTCGAAGGAGAGACGGCATGACCATTTCCTCCTACAGCGAGCGGCCCGGCTCCCGCATCGACGAGGCTGACGGCCTGTCGGTGCCGTGGTCCAGGCCGAGCCCGAAGCGGACAGGCGTCTCGGCCCGCATCGTCAGTGCGGTCACCATCCTGGCGGTGCTGGCTCTATGGGCGCTGTCGGCCCGCCTGCAGCTGGTGTCGCCGGTGTTCCTGCCCTCGCCGCTCGCCGTGTGGAACAAGTTCATCGTCGTCATCAGGGACGGCTTCGTCGACGCGACGCTCGCCCAGCATGCCGTCGCCAGCCTTGGCCGGGTGTTTGCCGCACTGGTCGCGGCCATCCTCGTCGGCGTGCCGGTTGGCCTTGCCATCGGCATCAGCACGGTCGGACGCGGCATTTTCGATCCCTTGCTGGAATTCCTGCGGCCGATCCCGCCGCTCGCCTACTTGCCGCTGGTCATCATCTGGTTCGGCATCGGCGAGCCGTCGAAGATCCTGGTGATCGCAATCGCCATGCTGGCGCCGGTGGCGTTGTCGACCGCCTCGGGCGTTCTCGGCGTCTCGCAGGAGCGCATCAACGCGGCGCGTTCATTGGGTGCCACGCGCGCGCAAGCGGTCCGCCACGTCATCCTGCCCAGCGCGTTGCCCTCGATCCTGACCGGCCTGCGCATCGCGCTCGGCGCCGGCTGGTCGACGCTGGTCGCGGCCGAACTGGTGGCGGCGACGCGCGGGCTTGGCTTCATGATCCAGTCGGCGGCCCAGTTCCTGGTCACCGACGTGGTGGTGATGGGCATATTGGTGATTGCCGCCATCGCCTTCGTGCTCGAATTCGCCATCCGCAGGATCGAGCGTGTGTTCGTCCCGTGGGCGGGACGCGAATGAAAAGCGAAAGGAGAACGACGATGACCCATTCCACCGCCGTGCTGTTCGCCCATTTCGGCAACTGGCTGCTGGGCCTAGCGTCCAACGTCGAGGAGGCCAGGCGCGACGCCCCCCGCTCGCCCGCACCCGTCCGGCTCCAGCCCGGGCGCGACCGCTTGCCGCCACGCGACGAAAGTTTCTACTGGGCCTGGCAGTATTGGTCGCAGTGAGGGGGAACACACCAACGCAGCGATGATGACGGGCGTCGCGTTCCGTCGCGCCCCCCTCTGCCCTGCCGGGCATCTCCCCCTCTAGTGGGGAGATTGGCAGTTTCGGCCAAGCTGCCTTTCAACGCTGAAGATTGGTGAAAGTGGGCATGACAGCCGATCTCCCCCCTTGTGGGGGAGATGTCCGGCAGGACAGAGGGGGGCGCCCACACTCGTTCTGCAACGCAGTCTGCCGCAACTCACCCCCGCCGGTTCGCCCATACCAGGCCGGCGATGCCGACCAGCATGGCGGCGATGCCGATATAGAGCCATTGCGACTGGCCGGTCATGAAACTGCCGCCGAGCACCCCGATGCCTTGCAGCGACCACAGCGCACCGATGGCCAGTACAATCAAGGCCAGCAGATTTTTGGCCAGCAGATTTCTGGTCAGTCTCATTGACGGGTCTCGCTTTCCCAGTCGATCGATTGCGGCGCCGTGACCGCGATGAAAGAGCCAAAGGAAATGGCTCAATCCTGATGATTTCTACTTGGAGATTAAGCCCGGATCTTGTCAAACGGATCTCGGATATCAGCGAAAAGATCATCGCGAATTGATCAAATCTCGCCAAGAAATCCATGACAGACTGTTACCTGGCGACTCCAAACGTGTGCTCTCGCCATGGAACCGCCAGATGACTGCCGCATTTCCTGCCTTATTTCGCACCTAACGGCTGGGGTCTGTCAAAAACGGAGCCTTTCCCCAAATATGAAGAACACAAAACAGACCGCGCTTGTCGCGGTAACGATCGCTGCTGGCCTGATGGTCGGCGCTTCCGCAACCTCGGCGACCGCTGCCGCTCAGTGTGGCCGTGCCTCGTGGTATGCCCTGCACTCCAGGACCGCATCGGGCGAGCGTATGAACCCATCGGCGCTGACCGCGGCCCACCGCACCCTGCCTTTCGGCACCAAGCTGCGGGTGACCAACAAGAACAACGGCCGCAGCGTCGTCGTGCGCATCAACGATCGCGGCCCGTTCATCAAGGGACGCGTGCTCGACCTGTCGAAGGGCGCGGCCGGCCAGCTCGGCTTCATCGGCTCCGGCCACACCGCCGTCTGCATGGCGCGCGTTTGAGATATCCGAGTCCGGCACAGGCCGGGCCCAGCAAGCCCCCCGCCTTCGCAGCCGCACACTGAGCCGGCTCGCCCCGTTCAGGGCGGATTCCCAAGCCTTGGACGAAAGAAGAGCATAGATCACGCCACGTGACGTATTGCATCGCAGCAATTAGTTGTTAACTTCGCCGCGAGACATTTAGGCTCGGCGCTGCTCGTCGTCCCTTCGGTCGCGGCAGCAGCGAGGTTCTCGATGTTCTACCAGCTCTATGAAATGAACCACGCCGTCCTGCAACCCGCGCGTCTTTACGCCGACGCGGTGCGGCTGTTCTACTCCAACCCGCTCAATCCGTTTTCGCACACGCCCTGGGGCCGTTCCATCGCGGCGACCGCCGAACTGTTCGAGCGCACCACGCGACGCTACGGCAAGCCGGTCTTCGGCCTCGACAAGACAGTGGTCGACTGGAAAAGCGTCGCGGTCGCCGAAAAGACCGTCTGGTCGAAGCCGTTCTGCAATCTCGTCCGCTTCGAGCGCGCGGTTCCCGCCGGGCGCCGGCCGGATCCGAAGCTTCTGATCGTGGCGCCGATGTCGGGCCACTACGCGACGCTGCTGCGCGGCACGGTCGAAGCCATGCTGCCCTACGCCGATGTCCACATCACCGACTGGGTCGATGCCCGCATGGTGCCGCTGTCGGACGGCAGCTTCGATCTCGACGATTATATCGACTATGTCATAGACATGCTGCACACGCTGGGTCCGGACACCCATGTGATGGCTGTATGCCAGCCTTCCGTGCCGGTTCTGGCCGCGGCGGCGCTGATGGAAGCCAAGGGCGATCCTTTCGTGCCCTCGACCATGACCCTGATGGGCGGCCCGATCGACACCCGCCGCAACCCGACCGCGGTCAACCTGCTGGCGGAGGAAAAGGGCATCGACTGGTTCCGCGACAATGTCGTCATGCAAGCGCCCTGGCCGGTGCCCGGCTTCGGCCGCGAGGTCTATCCGGGCTTCCTGCAGCTCTCCGGCTTCATGAGCATGAACCTCGACCGCCACATCATCGCCCACAAGGACTTCTTCATGCACCTCGTGAAGCATGACGGCGACAATGCCGAGA
The DNA here is from genome assembly GCF_055901595.1 of Mesorhizobium sp. WSM1386. Classification (NCBI taxonomy): domain Bacteria; kingdom Pseudomonadati; phylum Pseudomonadota; class Alphaproteobacteria; order Hyphomicrobiales; family Phyllobacteriaceae; genus Mesorhizobium; species Mesorhizobium sp. WSM1386. The sequence continues at coordinate 854,079 of NZ_CM148373.1, read as the reverse complement.
AGCACCGCGATTTCTACGACGAATATCTGGCGGTGATGGACCTGACGGCGGAATTCTACCTGCAGACCGTCGACACCGTCTTCGTGCGCCATGCCTTGCCCAAGGGCGAGATGACGCATCGCGGCACCAGGATCGATCCGTCCGTCATCCGCAACGTCGCTTTGTTCACCGTCGAGGGCGAGAACGACGACATATCGGGCCTCGGCCAGACCAAGGCGGCGCAGGATCTGTGCGTCAACATCCCGGCCGACAGGAAGGCGCACTACATGCAGCCGGCGGTCGGCCATTACGGCGTCTTCAACGGCTCGCGCTTCCGCTCCGAGATCGTGCCGCGCATCGTCGATTTCATCACCAGCTATGGCCGCCAGACCCGGGTCGCGGTCAAGCCGAAGCTGGTCCGCACCGCCAAGCGATAGGCAATCGCGGCAAGACCGTTGACCGGTTTTGCCTCCGCAATGCTTCAAAAGACGAAAAAAAGCGGCAGCGGCCGCCGGAAGCCGGACCAATAGGCGCAAAAGCCGGCCACAAGCCCGGTTCTGTTGCACAATAGACGCTGTTCCTCCCCGCGGGTAACCATGCTGCAAATCAGACTGTCGTCGTAATTGACACGGACTGTAAATCGCCCTTAACTTTTCGTTAACAACAGGGTGAGCGGGGACAATGAATTCCTCAACGATGGCGCGATGGCTGCGCGCGTGCGTGGCAGCAGCCGGGCTGGCAGTAACGGGAGGCTGGGTGGCGCCGGCTTTGGCGGCCGGAGTAATGGCGACCGGGGGCCTTACCTCGCAGCCGATCGGCCACTACGATTTCTGCAGGCTGTATCCCGGCGAATGCTCGATCCGTCCGCCCAGGCTGGCGCCCGCCGCCTTGACCGATGGCTTGATGCGCAAGCTGGCCAATGTCACCTCCAGGGTCAACGCCGCCGTCAAGCCGATGAGCGACATGGACATCTACGGCAAGGACGAGGTCTGGGCCTATCCCGACAAGGGCGTCGGCGATTGCGAGGACTATGTCTTGGAAAAGCGCCGCCAGCTCTCCCGCATGGGCGTATCGCTGGCCAACCTCCTGATGACCGTGGTGCGCAAGCCCGACGGCGAAGGGCACGCCGTGCTGACGGTGCGCACCGACGGGGGCGACTATGTGCTCGACAATCTGACCGACAAGGTCAGGCCATGGGACCAGACCGGCTATCGCTTCCTCAAGCGGCAAGCGATCGACAACACCGGCCGCTGGGTCTCGATCCGCGGTGGCCAGCAGGTCCTGGTCGGGTCGGTGCAGTAGGTTTCGCGGTCCTCCTGGGTGGTCGCACGCGTTGCTTCGTCATCCTCGGGTCTGCGCGTCCGCTTCGCTCCCGCTCCGCCCGTGGGATGACGAAAGCGGGGAGGCTTCTCGAGCCGTTACAAAAAATCCTCCGCACCTCCATGAACCATTTCGGTCCGGCCGGCGACACACAGCCGTGAACCGAAACCAACCATGGAGACTTCAAATGACTGCTTTTCTGCGTAACACCCTTCTCGCCACGGTCGCGCTGTCGGGCCTGGCCGGATCTGCTCTGGCCGACCAGACCGTTAGCTGTGCCAATACGAAGACCAACGACGTTTGGGCCGGCCGCTGTTGCGGCGCCGGCACTTCGGAATGCCTGGGCGGCGGCAATGGTGGCCGTGACCATCAAGGCAATGGCGGCAGGGGCGGCAATGGCGGCGGCAGCACTGCCGGCAAGAATTGATCTCGCTACAGCGCCCGCCGGCTGTCGCCGGCGGGCGCTGTTTTGCGTTGAGACGAATGTCCAGCCGCCTCGGAATTCTGCAATCGCCGGCTACGGCCGCCGGCCGAGTGCCGCGCGGATCGATGCGGTGATGTTGCGAAGCTCCGCCTCGTCGAGCTTTTCGATGTTCTCGGCCAAAAGGTTGGCGAGCTCGGTGGCGGCCGGGCTCAGGCCCGACGTGTCCAGCCTGACACGCGGATGCGAGGCCTCGGCCAGCCGCGCCAGCTCCTCGGCATCGTCCCAGATGATGTTGAAATAGCCGATGATCTTCTGGATCAGCGTCCAGGTCGGCGCGCCGCGCCGGCCGTGCTCGAGCGCCGACAGGTAGGCCGCACTGACGCCGATCGCGGCAGCCATATCCTTCTGGCTGACGCCGCGCTCGCTTCGGAGCGCCCGCAGCTTCTCGCCGAACGGGGTCATGCACCCGGCCCCTTGGCTTGGGGTCTCACGAGCGCACCCGCCGCAGCCTGATATAGAGCGCGCCCGAACCGCCATGGTTGCGGGCCGCATGGTCGTGGCTGGAGACCAGCGGCCGGAATGCCGGCGTCGACAGCCAGGCCGGCACCGCGCGCCGCAGCACGCCGTCGCCGCCTGAGGACGACCCTTTGCCGGTGATGACCAGCACATAGCGGATGCCGCCGGCATGCGCCCGATGCAGGAACGAAAACAGCAGCGAATAGGCCTCGTCCTGCGTCATCCCATGCAGGTCGACGCGGCCCTCGATAGGCAGCCGGCCCTTCGACAATTTGTCCAGCGTCGGGTCGTCCAGGCGGTGCGTGACATGCTGTGGCTTCGGCTTTGCCGCACCCACCGCATTGGCGGCGGGCTGGGCCGGTTGCGACGGCGTCGGCTTGGCTTCAAGCGCAATGTCTGGAATGTCGACGGCGGTTCTGCCCTTCAGCGGCTTGGCGGAGCGCGCCACCAGGTTCCACAGCACCCGGTCGTCCTCGCTCAGCTTGTTCTCATGCGGTCTATCCGGGCGCTTGCTCATCGCGCGCCCTCGACCAGCGGGCGCGGCACCAGCGCAAAGAAGTCGGCGGCGTTGCGCACCACGCCGGCGATCTCGCCGGCGGCATCGCCCGAACCGGCGAACAGATCGCCGCGCGCTGGCCCGGTGATGGCCGAACCGGTGTCCTGCGCGATCATCAGCCGCCGGAACGGTCTTGTGTCGAAGGCGGTGAGCGTCGGCGCGTCGATATAAAAGGGCGTGCCGAATGTGTGCAGCAGCCGGTCGACGGCGATCGAGCGGCCCGGTGTCAGCGGCACCTTGGCGGCGGCGATCGGGCCAAGGCTAGAGTCATCCACCGCCGCCTCGCGGAAGAAGATATAGGAGCGGTTCTGCCACAGGATCTCGTCGACGCGGTCCGGATGTGCCTTGAACCAGGCGCGGATCGATTGCATCGTCACCTCGGCGAGCGGGATTTCGCCCAGCTCGCTCAGGATCTTGCCGGGCCCGGTGAAACGCTGGCCGGATTTGGCCGCATAGGTGACGCGGCAAAGCCGGCCGTCCGTCATGGCGAGCCGCGCCGCCCCTTGCACATGGATGAAGAAGGCATCGACCTTGTCGGCGAGCCAGGCGATCTCCAGCCCTTGTCCGGCGAGCGCACCGCGCTCGATGGCGCCACGGTCGAAATATTCAGCCAGCCCGTCCCCCGTCCGCCGCGCGAAGGCGAGATATGGGTCCATGCCGTCAGGTCGGTTGGCGTCGTCGACATCGACGAGATCGGCCGGCCGCGACATGAGCGGCACGGAAAAATGCTGCGTTCGCACTGGCGACGCCTCGACCTGCGGCTCGTAGAAGCCGGTGACGAGGCCGGTCTCGGCCCGCACCAGCATGGGGACGAAATGGCGTTCGAAGAACGTGCGGGCGAAGAACGCGCGGGCCTGCGCCCCGCTCGGCGAAGAGGCGCCGCGCGCATCGGCATAGGCCTCCGCGAAAGCGCCGAAATCGACGCCGAGCGCACCGCTCCGGTAAGGCTTGGCCAGGACGTGGAAGGCGGAACGGCGAAAGGCCTCGAACGCCGGCAGATGGTCGTCGTCGCCCCAGCCGGGGAGATCATCGAAAGACTTTGCCGAAAAGAGAGGCGATAGCGACACCGGAGCCCGCCGTTGTTAAGGCTCAGTCTTCTTCTTCGGTGGCGACGAGCTTCCAGTTCGGATCGCGCGAGCGCGTGTCGCGGGCGAAGGTCCAGACGTCCTTGACCTCGGCCACGGTTTCGGGATCGCCGTCGATGACGGTGCCGGCCTTGTCGCGCGTCGCCGAGATCAGCTCGCTGATGATGCGCAGCGTGACATGCGCCTCGCCGCCCTTCATCTCGGCCGACACGATATCGGCCTTGTCGATGCCGACGAAGGACGACTGGATCTTCTCCGACTTGGCCTCGCGCTCGCCGATCGCGGCGACGAAGCCGTCGAAAACCTCGCGCGACAGAAGGTTCTTCAGCGTTTTGCGGTCGCCATCGGCATAGGCCATGACGATCATCTCGTAGGCCATCTTGGCGCCGTCGACGAAACCCTTGGGATCGAAGGACGGATCATTGTCCTTGATCGTGCGCAGGCCCTTGTTGAGGTCGGTGTCCGGCTTGGCGAAGGCATCGATCGCCGCATAGGCGTCGGGTGCGGCCGGCTCGCCCGGCAGCCGCTTGCGCGGCAGCGACACGACATTCTCGGGCTTCTGGGCGGCGTCCTTGTCGCCGGTGCGCGCCGCCGTGTAGGGGTCGAAAGGCGGCCGCTCGCTACCGGTCCGACGGCCCAGCACATTGCGCAGCTGGAAGAAGATCACCACCGCCGCGATCAGGAAGAAAATCGTGCCGAAGTCGAAGAATCCCATGTCTTCCGCCAATCAATCCCTGCCTCGTGGCCGGACCGCCCGGCCCGGAGCCGACGGTCGCATAGCGTTCATTATCCAAAGCATATAGAACGCAAGGCGCAATCATTCAAATCAAAGGCAGGCATACCTATCTAACAGCCCTAGTGCCAGCGGCGATTGGTCGCCGAAGGGACAAAACAATCGAATGGTCGGTAAAGACTTGCGCATTTCGCTGCTTCCCTTCTTTCTCCTCGCACTTCCGCTGCTGGAAATCGCCGGTTTCGTCGTCGTCGGCCGAGAGATCGGCGCGCTGGCGACGGTCGGCCTGGTGCTGGCCTCGAGCCTCGCCGGCGTGCTCTTGCTGCGGCACCAGGGTTTTGGGGTCATGTCGCGCATCCGCACCGAGATGAACGACGGCCATGATCCCAGCCGCCAGCTCGCCCACGGCGCCATGATCGTGGTCGCGGCGATCCTCCTGATCATCCCGGGTTTCATCACCGACATCATCGGCCTGCTCTTGTTCCTGCCGCCGGTGCGCGACCTTGCCTGGAGCCGGCTCAAGGGCCGCATCGTCGTCGCCACCAATTTCTCGACCGGCGGTTTTCGCGGACGCCAGCGCGACAAGGTCATCGACCTCGACGACGGCGACTATTCGCGCGAGGACGATTTGAAGCGCGGCCCGGATCACAATTCGCCCTGGCGGCGGCTGAAGGATGATTAGGGCGCTGTTCCTGCCTGTCCCGAACGTTAGCGCTGCCCCTCATTGCCCTGCCGGGCATTTCTCCCCGTAAACGGGGCGAAAGAAGCTAACCTCAACGCCGCCGACAATTGGCGAAATCGGCGGTCCAGCGTCCTTCTCCCCGTTCACGGGGAGAAGATGGCGGCAGCCAGATGAGGGGCGGCGCTGACCTCTCAGAACGATTCTCCAACGCAAAACCGAAGCCAACCGAAGCCAACCGCAATCGCCCCGCACCCGAAGGCGGCAAACCTTGTCTTGTCATGCCGACCATGGTAGCGAACGCCCGATTTCAATTCGGTCAGCAACGCTGCCCAGGCAAAAGGAAAAGGCTCATGGCCAGCAATGATGACGCGCCGGTCGGCGCGGCCAACGGAAACGGCAACGCGGCGCAGCAGCCGTCGCTCAACGTCCTGGCCCAATATGTGAAGGACCTGTCCTTCGAAAGCCCCGGCGCGCCCAATTCGCTGCGCGGCCGCGACAAGGCGCCCGGCATCGCCATCAACGTCAACGTCAACGCCAATCCGCTCTCCGACAAGCAGTTCGACGTCAATTTGACGCTGAACGCCAAGGCCTCCTTCGACCAGGAAGTGCTGTTCAACGTCGAGCTGGTCTATGGCGGCGTCTTCGCCATTTCCGGCTTCCCGCAGGAGCACATGCTGCCGATCCTGTTCATCGAATGCCCGCGCCTTCTGTTCCCCTTCGCCCGCCAGATCATCGCCGAGGCGACCCGCAACGGCGGCTTCCCGCCGCTGATGCTCGACCCGATCGATTTCGCGCAGATGTTCCAGCAGAAGATGGCCGAAGACCAGGCCGCGGCCTCGAAGACCCAGGTCAGCTGATTTCAGCCTGAACGGATGCTTGAAAAACCCGGCCTCGCGCCGGGTTTTTTGTTGGGCGCTACCTTGCAAGGCCCGGCGGGACAGCGCCCCCCTCTGCCCTGCCGGGCATCTCCCCCTCAAGGGGGGAGATTGGCAGCTCCGGCGCGACGCTCATTTCTGCAACGTTGGAGATTGGCGAAACCAGAAACGACATCCGATCTCCCCCCTCGAGGGGGAGATGTCCGGCAGGACAGAGGGGGGCGCCGTAGAACTCGACGTCGGACACCCCCTGCGGAGCATCGCATAACTCCTGCGGATTCCAGAACACTCCCTGGCGTCACCCAGCCCTATCATTCCCCCGGCAAATGGCACCCCGGCGGTCGCGGCCCCGCGTTGGCGACCGACCGGAACGCTCAACAACAGGGGAATGAGGATGAAATTCATGCTGACCGACCGCAAGCTGCATCCGCAAGCCGGGCCCGTCGCCGACGATTTCAGGAAGGGCGGCATCAACCGCCGTGAATATTTCGCGCTGATGGCCGGCCTCGGCGTCAGCGCCGCCGGTGCGCTGGCGCTCGGCGGTCTCGCCCCAACCCCGGCCCGCGCGGCCGAGCCGAAGAAGGGCGGCACCTTGCGTGTCGCCATGAACGTCAAGGGTTTCAAGGACCCGCGCACCTTCGACGGCGTGGAAATGTCGAATGTCGCCCGCCACTGCAACGAATATCTGGTGCGCTGGAACACCGATTTCTCGTTCGAGCCCTGGCTGCTCGAAAAGTGGGAGATGAGCGACGACGCCAGGACGCTGACGCTGCATGTGCGCAAGGGCATTTCCTGGTCGAACGGCGACGCCTTCAACGCCGACGATGTCGTCCACAACCTCACCCGCTGGTGCGAGGCCGGTGTCGCCGGCAATTCGGTCGCCGCGCGCATGGGCGCGCTGGTCGACGCCGACACCAAGAAGGTGGTCGATGGCGGCATCGAGAAGGTCGACGACTTCACCATCAAGCTCAACCTGCCCAAGCCAGACATTTCGCTGATCGCCGGCATGGCCGACTATCCGGCGCTGATCATGCACCGCTCCTATGACGGCGACGGCGACCCCATGAAGGGGCTCGCCATAACCACCGGCCCTTGCGAGCTGGTGAGCTGGGACGCCGAGACCGGCGCCGAGGTGAAGCGCAAGTCGAAGCCCTGGTGGAAGGGCGAATTCTGGCTCGACGGCATCAAATGGGTCGACTACGGCTCCGACCCCAACGCCATGCTGTCGGCGTTCGAATCCGGCGAGATCGACACCGACCACGAAACCGCCTCCGATGCCGTCTCGCAGACCGAGCAGATGGGGCTCAAGAACTCCGAGATCGCTACCGGCTCCACCATCGTCGCCCGCTTCAATGTCGGCAACGCGCCCTATGAGGACGTCAAGCTGCGCCGCGCCGCCCAGCTCGCCGTCGACAATTCCGCCGTGCTGAAGCTCGGCCTCGACGGCCGCGGGAAACCCGCCGACAACCACCATGTCGGGCCCATGCACCCCGAATATGCCGATGTCGGCCCGGCCAAGCGCGATGTGGAGGCGGCCAAGAAGCTGCTGGCAGACTCCGGCAAGGCAGGCCACGAATACGACCTCATCTCGGTCGACGTCGAATGGCAAAAGAGCACCGGCGATGCGATCGCCGCGCAGATGCGCGAGGCCGGGTTGAAGATCAAGCGCACCGTGCTGCCCGCCGCCACCTTCTGGAACGACTGGAGCAAATATCCCTTCTCCTGCACCGAATGGCTCGGCCGCCCGCTCGGCGTCCAGGTGCTGGCGCTCGCCTACAAGTCGGGAGCCGCCTGGAACGAAAGCGCCTACGCCAACAAGGAGTTCGACGAGCTGCTCGACAAGGCGCTGGCCACCCCGGATGCCAAGGCGCGCAAGGAGATCATGGCCGGCATCGAGAAGAATTTGCGCGATTCAGGCATCATCATCCAACCCTACTGGCGCTCGGTCTACCGCACCTACCGCAAGGGCGTCGAAGGCTGCGAACAGCACCAGGCGCTGGAGCAGCATTTCGAAAAGGTGTGGATCGAGTCTTAGCATCGAAGAGCACTCCAGCTCGCGCCCCCCGGCGCCCGGGCCGGCTGATTGCCGCTGTTGCGATGGCGCCGGACTTCCGCCCGGCGCCAGCCGCCGGATCGCCGCGCCGAAAACGGCGCGATCACAGCGAAAATGTTGCTGGACGCGCGGATCTCGACGGGCGGGGGAAGCGGGAAGCTGGCGAGAAGCGCCGCCCGGGCTTTGCCGACTACATTTGGCGCAGGCCCCTCTTGGGGAAATGGCCGGCGCGATGCCGTTGTGACAATTGCCTGAGCCCCGCGCCGGCCACCCAGCGACCTTGTTCAGGTCCGCCGCCCGATTTGTGTACCGATCCCCTATTGCACGAGCAACCGAGCCGGGAACTTGGTACGGTTTCGTACCGTCATGTTGGATTGATCTTGGGAGAGCGCTCGGGCGGCGCGGGCGGTGAAGGTCTTCCCTTCTCCCCTTTGTGGGAGAAGGTGGATTGCCGCGAAGCGGCAAGACGGATGAGGGGTGTTCCAGCTTGGCGATACGTCAACGGTAGTGCCCTGAAGCAAGCAGAACTTTTACCGCCTCACTCCGCTGGAGCACCCCTCATCCGTCTCGGCGCTGCGCGCCGATCCACCTTCCCCACAAGGGGGGAAGGAAGGCGCGTCGGCGCCCTACTTGATATGTTGCGTCAGCCGCGCGCTCATCGCTCGAATAGCCGGCGGCAGCGCGGGGAAGCCCGCCCGGGAAGGCCTCCTGCGGACTCTATTACCCGCAGGGTTGCGAGATCGGACAGGCGATGGCCGTCACGGCCGAGAGCTTCTCGCGCTTGTTCAGCGACGGCTTTTCATAGATCTTTTTCATGGATAATCCCCTAGCCCCCATGGCCGGCGCCCAATGACGCCGGCATTCGCGCGATGTCAATGCGGGGTGGATGCCGGATCGGGCGGTGCAGCGGTGAAGCGCGTTCCTCCCTTCCCCCCTTGTGGGGGAAGGTGGCCTCGCGAAGCGAGGTCGGATGAGGGGTGTTCCAGCTTGGCGCTACCGTCAAACAATCACGAGATCGAACCAGAAAACACCAACGCCTCACTCCGCTGGAGCACCCCGTCTCGGCGCTGCGCGCCGATCCACCTTCCCCCACAAGGGGGGAAGGAAGACCGCGTCCCCCTCACCGCTCATCCCTCATCAGCGTCCAGATCCACCCAACAAAAGTCAGCACCAGGAACGGATAGCCGGCGGCAGGCAGCGGCGCCGAGGTCGGCAGCAAGGGCGCGCCCCAGAGGATCATGCAAGCCGAGACGACAAACAGCACGGCGGCCACCAGCGCGGTGAGCCGCATCCACAGCGCAAATGTCCTGGGCGCGCTGACCATGACCAGTGCCGCCGCCCAAAGCGAGATGCCGCCGACATAGGAAGGCACGCTGGCCTCCAACCCCGCCGCATTGCCGGCCATCAGCAGCGTCTCGCCGGCCAGGAAGGTCAGGAAGCCCGCGGCGACGCAATCATTGCCCAGCCGCTGGTATTTCATCGTCAACAGCGCCGTCGCCACCACCAGCGCCGCGCCGTCGATCGTCCAGAGCGTTTCACGCGGCGCGCTGGCGACGAAGGTGCCGGCCAGGCCGAAGGCACCGCCGATGGCGAGGCCGAGAGAGGCGATGGTGTCTAGATTGGAACGCATGTGATGTTTCCCGAAGACGGAGAGAGGATACTCCGGTGCGGGTTAACAACAACACTGTGTAGATCGGGGTAGAACGACGGCGACTGCGATCACGGGAGATTGTTCAAAGGCCAAATTCAATGCGTTAGTCGGGCGTCACCAGCCTCGCATCTGCGCCAATAGTCGGCGTCCATTGCCGGCAAAAATCCGCCCGATTCCGTCATCCTATCCAGACATAGGAGTGTTTTTTCGATATCCAAAATTCCGCTCGCCAACAGGCTACACAAGATACCTATTGAGCCTATGACTTTCTCCTGCCCGATAATTCTTTCCGCGACCAGTCTCGCCCGTCGATCGTCGCAAACAAAGTAGATATCTTGATTCCGGCACGCGAGTATCGAATGCGCTTCTCCCTGCCCGATATTCTCGGTTCGAATGAAATCCTGCAGTTCATCGGGGTCCACCTCACTCTCGCACAGGCCGCATACGTTGTCCGAATGAAGTGTATCGAACAGTTCCCGATAAGGGCCGCTCATCTCCATCTGGACCGCTCCTACAATCGCCTTTTGTCCCCTGAGAAAAGCAAGCACGGTCTGTAGAAGCCCGCAATTAACGAGGTTAACCCAGCTGCAGGTGTCGAATCTGACGCTATCGGATAAATTCATAAACTTCGTTCACCGCATACCCAAATATATTGGCAACACGACTGACAGAATATTGGCCATCCTCGATCTTTGACCTAACGAACGACTTTATGGCGGGGGACAATACCGGGATTTCATCGTAATTATCTTTGACCGGAAGGCTACGCATGTAGGCCTCCGCGCTCTCGAAATTCTTTCTAATTTCGCTCAAAATCCGAGCCGTGACCCCTCTATCTATGACTCGAATCTGCTCCAACCTGTTCCCCGCAGCTTCAAAGCTTGAGCCAAAAAAGCGAGCGATGTACGCGATCTCGACTGACGAGATTGAGTCATCCTTTTGGTCAAATAGTTCCTTGAACCTGCTGATAAATCGCGTAGCCCCAAGAAGGGGTATCAGGAGGCATGATGCAAAAGCGTTAGCTAGTTTCTCATCATCCGCCGTGCTCGCTTCATCGTCGAATATGTTTTCGTCAATTATTGGCCTATTTCTACAATGCCCAAAAATTATGTGAGCCAATTCGTGAGCTATCGTGAATCGCATTCTCGGAAGATATTGGGCTGAAACAAATATGAAATTCATACCGTCTATACTGACGCATGCTCCATCCACCCCAAGGCCTCTCAACTTAATAATGTGAGCCAATCCAGCATCGCTAATGACCTTGGAAATATCTCTAATTGGGTCGATGTCCTGCCCAAGGCGAAAAAGGCTTCTTACCACGAGCGATGTGTCGTCGATTGATCTAAGGCTATCAGTACTCGCCTTCATTTCTATCTGTATATTTCTTTGATCTGGCCCCGCTTCTTTCAATATGAAGTCGGTGATCAACCGGACCCGCATTTCTGAGGAGTAAAACATATCCGGGTGACTGGACGAGCGAAGGCGCATGTCGGCCACACCGGTGCTGTCATCGAACTCGCCGATCGCGTCCACGGGAATGCGCAGATATTTACCGAGGGCAAGCAATTCACTGAGATTTGGACTTGATCCATGGGATATGGATTGCAGTCGCTCGACCGCGATACCAGTTCGCTTAGAGATGGTTGGGAATCGTGGTTCCAGGCGAGAAATTTTGCTTCTCACGCGATCATTTTCCCGACTTAATGTCGCCCAGCCATGCAAGCATGGTATCGACCTCTGATCCACCTATTTTGGACATGCGTCCGATTACGTCAATCGGCCTGTTTCCGGGTTTACCGACGACCTGTTGCAAGATGGGTAAGGTTTCATTTCGGCTACGCTGAACCTGGCCTGGAGTTTCTAAGTTTATGGAATTGCCCCCTACAATAAAGTTCTCGACGCGGCGATCAAATCCATCCTCTGAGTGAGTATCCAGGGGATGTTTGTCGCCGGTCTGGGATACCACCACATTCCCTGCTAGGAGGCCTTCAGGGGTCAGCGACAGTCGGTTCCCCGGAAACCTCGCGTGTGCTTCCAACGCGCTGATTTTTTCCGCTACTTGCATCCCGCCGATTATGTACTGTTGAAATCTTTCGATCTTCCCGCTGACGACAAATATCCAATCGCCGATGGAAACCGCGCGCCGAATATTTGGCATACATGCGCCCAGTGTAGGGACCGGTCCAAACATCGGATCTTTTAAGAAGCGGCCTGCGCCTGGATCTGCTCCCTGACCAGTTATGTAGACATAGCCGTTCATATTTATTCCTCTTGAAAAGGCCACGTTAAGCTATGATCTTTATATTCTCATCATAAAAACAAATTTGGCAACTTGATGGACCATCTTTTATTAGACCCGTTTGAGTACCCCGCAGGGATTGCCATCTGGGGCGGCGTCGAGCCGATTTTCATGACGGCTCACAGGCCCAACGAAGAGGCCGGAATACATGTTCACGCTCGCAAATCACCAAAAGCCGACAAAGACATAGATCAAAGCTTTGATGAAGTCACTTTCAGAGATCAAGCCACCGGACGGGACATACGGATTGATCAAGACGCGGCGGTAGGTTTCATGATCTCCCAGATTCTTGGCTTGCGCATGAGGCATGTTATTTGCACCAATTGCGGAGGGGACGTTTTTCTTGGGCGACAATCTGCAGCTTACCCATCGACGAGCCACAGATGCCCGTCATGTTCGACGGTTAATACTACCGGTGCCGAAACCGTGGCCAACCCATTGATATCCTTGCGCGAAGGGTATTCGAGCAAGATCGATCCGGCTGTGGTGCTGCCCCAACGACCATTATCGCTTCGATGGGACCAGTTTCCCGGAGGGATAGATATTTGGGGGTCCAATCAGGCGATAATCTGGACCGCTTGCAAACCCGAGGAGGAGGGCTTGCATATACACTGGTACGCTGGCGACGGCATGATGCTACGGGATGATACGTTCGACACTGTGACGATAGGAGCGACCGAGATAGACGTTACAGCTGCTCGGCTTTGGATGGCGCAGCGTGAAATACATCAATTACGTGCAGTGATTGGGTCAATAAATTGCGAAGAATGCGGTATACCGATATGCGACCAAGGTGTTCAGGCTCGTGCTGCTTCCAACGAGCACAAATGTTCGAAATGTGCGCACGTGACATTGTCTGTTAGCCCAATTATTGCAAATCCAACACCAACCGTTATTCAATCGCTGAAGGCGAGTTGGAAACAGGCTCAAAGCTAAATCTGCGCTGATTCTTCGTGAGCGTGAGTGGCCGGTGCCCAATCTCCACCGTTCAGCTTCAGCGCCGCGCTGGCGGGGGGCCCGCTGCCTCCGGCAACTCCCCCGCTTTCGAAGCCTGCCATCGATCCACCGGATCGATGACTTGGCGCGCTCCGCGCGCCAACCGGCTTCTCAATCCCCCATCTTCAGCGCCTGGATAAACGCCTCCTGTGGGATATCCACCTTGCCGAACTGCCGCATCCGCTTCTTGCCTTCTTTCTGCTTGTCGAGCAGCTTGCGTTTGCGCGAGACGTCGCCGCCGTAGCATTTGGCGGTCACGTCCTTGCGCAGCGCCGAGATGGTTTCGCGGGCGATGACCTTGCCGCCGATCGCGGCCTGGATCGGGATCTTGAACAGATGGTGCGGGATCAGCTCCTTGAGCTTCTCGACCATCTGCCTTCCGCGCTTTTCCGCCGCGGTCCGGTGCACCAGCATGGACAGCGCGTCGACCGGCTCCTCATTGACCAGGATCGACATCTTCACCAGATCGCCCTCGCGGTAGTCGGTCAGGTGATAGTCGAACGAGGCGTAGCCCTTGGAGATCGATTTCAGGCGATCATAAAAATCGAAGACCACTTCGTTGAGCGGCAGATCGTAGGTCAGCATGGCGCGCTTGCCGACATAGGAGAGGTCGGCCTGGATGCCGCGCCGGTCCTGGCAAAGCTTCAAGATGCCGCCGAGATAATCGTCGGGCGTCAGGATCGTGGCGCGGATCCATGGCTCCTCGATGGCCGAGATCTTGACCACGTCGGGCATGTCGGCCGGGTTGTGCAGCTCCTTCATCGAGCCGTCATTGAGCAGCAGCCGGTAGACGACCGAGGGCGCCGTGGCGATCAGGTCGAGATTGAATTCGCGCTCCAGCCGCTCCTGGATGATTTCGAGGTGCAGCAGGCCGAGGAAGCCGCAGCGATAGCCAAAGCCGAGCGCGGCGGAGGTTTCCATTTCATAGGAGAAGGACGCGTCGTTGAGGCGCAATTTGCCGACGGCGGCGCGCAGATCCTCGAAATCGGCGGCGTCGACCGGGAACAGGCCGCAGAACACCACCGGCTGCGCCGGCTTGAAGCCGGGCAGGGCATGGCCGGTCTGCCGCTTGTCCTCGGTGATGGTGTCGCCGACGCGGGTGTCGGCCACTTCCTTGATCGAGCCGGTGAAGAAGCCGAACTCGCCGGGGCCGAGCTCGTCGACATTGATGCGGGCCGGCGTGAACACGCCGGTGCGCTCGACCAGGTATTTGGCGCCGGTACCCATCATGCGGATGGTCTGGCCCTTCTTCAACACGCCGTCGATGATGCGCACCAGAACGATGACGCCGAGATAGGCGTCGTACCAGGAGTCGACCAGCATCGCCTTCAAGGGCGCCGACGCATCGCCCTCGCGCGGCGGCGGCAGCTGGTGGACGATCGCTTCAAGCACATCGGGAATGCCAAGCCCGGTCTTGGCCGAGATCAGCACGGCGTTGGAAGCGTCGATGCCGATCACTTCTTCCACCTGCTCGCGGATGCGCTCGGGCTCGGCGGCCGGCAGGTCGACCTTGTTCAGCACCACGACGATCTCGTGGTTGTTGTCGATCGCCTGGTAGACATTGGCGAGCGTCTGCGCCTCGACGCCCTGTGAGGCGTCGACGACCAGCAGCGAGCCCTCGCAGGCGGCGAGCGACCGCGACACTTCATAGGCGAAGTCGACGTGTCCGGGCGTGTCGATCAAATTGAGGATATAGTCCTCGCCATTGTTCGCGCGGTACTTCAGCCGCACCGTCTGCGCCTTGATGGTGATGCCGCGCTCACGCTCGATATCCATCGAGTCCAGCACCTGCTCCTTCATGTCGCGCAGCTCCAGCCCGCCGGTGGACTGGATCAGGCGGTCGGCCAGCGTGGATTTGCCATGGTCGATATGGGCGACGATGGAGAAATTGCGGATGTGGTCGAGGGGCGTGCTCATGCCGCGCGCTTTAGCAGGGGCGGCCAGCGGCGGCAAGGCTTGCGGGCCAAGGGCTGCCCCTTCGATCACAAAGCGGTGAGCCGCGCCAAAAAGCCCGCAATACCGGCCCGGCGGCCAGCAATGCCTAAACTTTGATCTATCGCGTTAGACGTTGGTTTGTCGGCTGCGTGGTACCTGCGAAGCCTCTAATGCCTTTGGGGGTTGCGAAATGCGCAGGGTTGCCAGCGGGTTCGCCCGTTCACGCAGCGGGTCGATGATGCCGCTGTTCTTTCTCATGCTGGTGCCGATCATATCCGCCGTCGGCTTCTCGGTCGACTATACCAGCGCGGTCCAGACCCGGTCCAACCAGCAGCAGGCGCTGGATGCGGCGCTGCTGTCGGTCACCACCATGGATACCACCTCGACGCTGGCGCAGCGCCAGGCGGCGCTGCAGGATTCCTTCATCGCCAACGGCGGACAAGGCACCGCGACGCTGAACAGCTTTGTCGCTGGTACCGCCACCGCCGCCACCACCGCCCGGGCCACGGCAAGTTTCGCCATGCCGACCATTTTCATGAAAATCGCCCGGATCGACACCGTGCCGGTTGCCGTCGGGTCGGCGGTCAGCAAGCCGCCGTCGCTGGTAAACGCGACCTTCAAGGTCACCGGGGTGTCGGGTTACTGGAACAAGACGATGACGCTCTACGGCACGCAGTTCGGTGCGACGGTAGCCAAGCCGCTGATGACGGTCGCCTATACCTATGGCAACACCAAGGACCCCAAGGGCTACGGCACCACCAACGTCAGCGTCCTCACCACCGATTCAACGGGGAAGACCGTCACCACCTTGGTCCAGAACCAGGTCTGCACCGTCGGCAACAACCCGCCCAACGGCGTGACCCTCAAAACCGACGCGAGCGGCACGAAATATTATTGTGTCGATACGATGTACCCGGCCAATAGTGCCGGCGCGGCGGTCGATGTCAGCACGATGGGCGGCCTCTATCTGCAGATGGACGTGCCGTCGGGTAACCCGAAGAAGCTGATGTCGAACGATCCGGCGACATCCAACCGGCTCTATAACGGGGCATACGCGAACAGTCTGACCGAGACCGCGACCGGTCAGACCGTCGATATCTTCAGCATCGTGCCCTGCGGCGCGACAAGCTATCAGGCCTGGGAAGACGGCGGCAACCCGGTCCCGGCGCCTGTCAGCAACGCCGACTTCTTCTACAACGTCACCGGCAAATGCGACTTCAACAAGCGGCCCTCGGCCACGGCGCTGACGCAGTAGGAAACAGCCGATCTCCCCCCTCGAGGGGGAGATGGCCGGCAGGCCAGAGGGGGCGCTGCCCCGCCGGCCTTGCCGGCGTTCATCCTTCCTGCCCCACGTTTCATTGACAGATTGGGTCACCGAATTGTCGCGTGGCGATGCGTGTTGATACCGCATCGGTGGTGCTCTACGGCGCCCCCCCTCTGGCCTGCCGGCCATCTCCCCCTCAAGGGGGGAGATCGGCTGCTGCTGCGCCTTCGCCAATCTCCGGTGCCCCAGAGAGGCGCCTCCCGATCACAAACCGGTGAGCGCTGTAACGAAGCGGCGGAGGGCGGCGAAGTGGGGATATCGGCGGCGCATCGCAGCGCCGTCCCCACGGAGCAAAGTCGATGCCGAGATCATCAGCCGGAAGGTTCGCCCTGTTGTCCAGCCTGGGCGCGCTTGCGCTCGCGGCTAGCCTCGGTGCGGCGGCCGCGCAGCCGCTCACCGTGGTCGAGCTGTTCACCAGCCAGGGCTGTTCCTCCTGCCCGCCGGCCAACGCCAACCTCATCAAGGTCAAGGACCAGCCCGGCGTGCTGGCGCTGTCCTTCAACGTCACCTACTGGGATTATCTCGGCTGGAAGGACACGTTCGGCAGACAAGAGTTCACCCAGCGCCAGGTCCGCTACGAGCCGGCGCTCGGTCGCGACGGGCCGTTCACGCCGCAAGTGGTGGTCAATGGCCATGCCGATGGCGTCGGCGCCGCGTCCGGCGAAATCCAGCGCCTGATCTCCAGCGCCGGCCGCACCAAGGGCCCGTCGCTGTCGCTCGATGGCGGCAAGGCCGTGATCGGCGCCGGTTCGGTGCCGGGCGGCAAGGCCGATGTCTGGCTGGTGCGCTACACCAAGGGCGTCGTCGAGGTGCCGGTGGCGCGCGGCGAAAACACCGGCCGCACGCTGCCGCACGCCAATGTCGTGCATGCGCTGACAAGGCTCGGCGGCTGGACCGGCGACGCCACCGCGCTCGATCTGCCGGCGGCGTCCGGCGGCTTGAGCACCGCCGTGCTGGTGCAGTCGCCGGGCGGCGGGCCGATCCTGGCCGCGGCGACCAATTAGAGTTCACCGGAGCGAAGATCACGCTCCCGCAGAATTTGCGCAACGCCGCACGAGCGGCGCCGCAAGACCCCGGCCGCCGAAGCGCGAGCCCACCCAAGGAGACCACCATGACCGTTCTTTCCCGCCTGACACTGCCGGCGCTCGCTCTCGCTTTGTGCTCGACGGCGCTTGTGGCCGGCGGCATCGCCCGCGCCGACGACGCCACTAACGCGATGAAGCCCGCGGCCGACGCCATGAAGCCGGCAACCGATGCGATGAAGCCGGCCGATCCGATGGCCACCAACGCCATGAAGCCCGCCGACAACGCCATGAAGCCCGCGGCGGATGCGATGAAGCCGGCGGCGGACGCCATGAAACCCGCTGCCGACGCGATGAAGCCGGCGGATGCCATGGCTCCGGCCAACTGAACATTGGCCGTGGCCGCTGTCCCTGGCGGGCTCCCTGTCCAGCCGGGGACAGTCCCTGGAGTTCTCGTAAAGTGCATGTCCGGCAAGTGCATGGCGCACACGAATGTGAGCTCATTCCGCAACTCACGCATCGCGCCGTCGTATCTGATCCAATAGACTGGTCCCAATGCAAGCCATAAGGAGTGCAACCATGATCAATACCAAGAACCGTTCGATCGGCTTTGCCAGGCGCGCGCTGGCAGCCTTGGCGCTCGCCGCCGTGGGCGCCACCTTCTGGCTGACGCCGGCTGTCTCGGCGGAGGACGCCGTGGTGATCCCGCCGCCCGCGATGGACGAAAAGGCCGCCGGCGGCAGCGAAAAGGCAATCTTCGCCGGCGGCTGCTTCTGGGGCGTGCAGGGCGTGTTCCAGCACGTCAAGGGCGTCAGCATGGCCGTTTCCGGCTACACCGGCGGCGCCAAGGACGACGCCGTCTACGAGACGGTCGGCTCCGGCCGCACCGGCCACGCCGAATCCGTCGAGATCACCTACGACCCGTCGAAGGTCACCTACGGCCAGTTGCTGCAGGTCTATTTCTCGGTCGCCCACAACCCGACCCAGCTCAATTACCAGGGTCCGGATTCCGGCACCCAGTACCGCTCGACGATCTTCGCCGAAAACGATGCGCAAAAGAAGATCGCGCAGAGCTACATCGCCCAGCTCGACCAGGCCAAGCTGTATCCCAAGCCGATCGTCACCACGATCGAGACCGGCAAGACCTTCTACCCGGCCGAGAACTACCATCAGGACTTCCTGACGCTGAACCCGACCTATCCCTATATCGCCTACAACGATCTGCCCAAGGTGGCGAACCTGAAGGCGCTGTTCCCCAATCTCTACAGCGAGAAGCCGGTGCTGGTGCAGGCGGCCAGCAACTGAAGTACCCAACGGGTTGCAGGCAAGCAGGTGAAGGTTTGCGCGGGGAGCTAACACTCCCCGCGCCCCCGAGACCAATCGGTATGCCACCCGCCCCCAGCCCAGTATATGGGCTGACGCCGATCGGTCCTTGGCCTGGCGTGGGCACGCTTGGGATCGTCCCACACCAGGGCTGAAGCAATTCCAGGAAAAGCGTCAGACCAGCGATGGAGCCGGGCGCGATGCCGGCATCCGGTTCAGTCGCTCATCGTCACCGCGTCGCACGACACGTTCGGGTTCATGTCGGCGAAGGTGCCGGTCGGGTTCTTCTTCCACGCCCAGACATGCAGCTCGTAGAAGGCGCCCAGGCCATAGCGGTTGGGCGCGCTGTTGAAGTTGAACAGCTGGCCTTCGAGCGAGGCCGGCCCTTTCGAGGTGATGTATTCCACCGCCACCAGCTTCAGCTTGCCGTCCGCCATCGGCTCGTACATCACGGCCTCGGGCTTTGCGAGATCGACGGCATCGTCCTTCAGGTAGGCCGCGTTGACATAATGGATGCCCATGGCGCCGCCGGTGATGCCGCTGGCGCAAGGGATCGGCGCATAGCCTTCCGCGGTGGCCGTCGCGACGTTCTCGAAACGGCCGTTGGCTTTGCGCACCTTCTCGTCCAGCGCGCCGCTGTCATGGGCGCTGGCCGCCGTGGCTGCGATCGACAGGACCGACAGGTTGATGAGGTGCTTGGTCCACAGATGGATGTTCATTGTCTCTCTATTCATTATTGAGGGTGCACCAGGAGCGGCCTGCCGCCCCCGCTGCGAAGTCGGATCTGGACTGGATCAGCGGTTCGACCGGGTGAAGTCCCAGTATTGCGGCAGCTCCACGAGCTCCGGCAGGCCGATGTCGCGTCTCAGATAGTCGCCCTGCGGAGGCAAGCGGCGCCGGCGCGGGCGCAATGGTGGCAACAGCAACGAGGCGAGCCGCCGGAGAACCCGGCCCAGTAATGGGCCGCGTCCGACCGGCCTCGAGGCCGCCCACACCTCGCTGGACGCGTGGTGAGGCAAGCCGCCATAACCGCGAAGGGCAGTTGGATGCTCATTGTCGGCATCAACGGTAAAAGTAAGGGTCAAGAACCCGCACCTCCGTGATCTTGTCGACCGGCAGCATGTTCTTCTGGGCGGTGGCGCGGATCGCCTCCGGGGAGGGCGCGTCATAGACGCAGAAACTCTGCTTCTTGTCGGCCGAGACGAAGGACTGCACCCAGGTGACGCCCTTCTCGGCGTTGCGCATGATGACGCCGCCCATCGCATCGGCGCCGGCTTCGTTCATCGGCACGTTGAGACCATCCGGAAAAGTACGTTCAACAACATAGCGAGGCATATCGGGTTTCCCTTTTTCATGGATTTGACACTCGGTTTCGAGCGCTGGGGCCTTTGACCACGCTCGCCAAACCCGCGCATCGGAACCATTCCCCATATTTGCCGGGACGATTCCCCATGTTTGCAACGTTGGTTGTCCGGAGCCACACAGCGGATACCGAACCCACCTATAGTGGTGGCTGAACGCGACACGACGGCAAATCAGGCCACAATCGAGCGGATGATGATGCTTCTGGAACGGCAGACACAGCTGGAGCACCTGGACGGCCTGTTGGCGGAAGCCACGCGCGGCCACGGCCACGTAGCGGCCTTGTCAGGCGAGGCGGGCGCCGGCAAATCGGCGCTTGTCGAGGCCTTCATCGCCGATGCCGGCGAGCGGGCGCGCATCTTGCGTTCCGCGTGCGAGGACCTGTCGATCCCCGACCCGCTTGGCCCGCTCTACGATCTGGCGCGCGAGGCGCAATGGCCGCTGCCGCAGGCGATCGACGCCCGGCAGGGCCAAAGACTTCCCCTGTTTTCCGACGCCCTGGCAGTGTTCGAGAGCAAGGGCCGGCCAACATTGCTGGTGATCGAGGACCTGCACTGGGCCGACGACGCGACCCTCGATTTCATCAGGTTCCTCGGCCGGCGGATTGCCAACACCCACATCCTGCTGCTCCTGACGGCGCGCACCGACCGCAGCGAGGGCCAGATGCGCGTGCGCCGCGCGCTCGGCGAAATTCCGGCGGGTAGCATTACCCGCATCGAGGTGCCGTTGCTGAGCGAGGCCGCGGTGCGGTCGCTGGCCGCCACCGCCGGGCGCGATGGCGAAGCCATCTACCGGGCCACCGCCGGCAACGCCTTTTTCGTCACCGAGCTTTTGTGCGCCGACAACGAGACGATGCCGCCCGCCAGTGTGCGCGACGCCGTGCTGGCGCGCGCCGAGCGGCTGTCCGCCGGCGCGCGTTCGATGCTGGACGCGGTGTCGGTGTTTCCGCGCCGTGCCGACGCCTGGGCCTTGCAGGGCCTGTGCGGCGTCGCCAGCGCCGGCCAGCTGGCCGAATGCGTGTCGAACGGGCTGCTGGACGATCTGGGCGATGCCTATGCTTTCCGCCATGAGATCGCCCGCCGCGCCATCGAGATGACGCTGACGACCAGCCACAGGCGGCAGTTCAACCAGCGGGCTCTGTCGGCGCTGCTCGAACGGGGAGACATCGCCACCGCGCGTCTGGTGCATCACGCGGTCGAGGCAAGCAATTTCGAGGTGGTGCGGGAGTTGGCGCCGCTCGCGGCGCGCGAGGCATCAAGGGTTGGCGCTCATCGCGACGCCGCCGGTTACTATGAAGTTGCCTTGCGCCAGGCGGACGGCCTGCCCGCCGAAGAGCGTGCCGCGCTTTACGAGCAATATGCCTTCGAATGCCACTTGATCGGCCGCATCGACGACGCCATCGCGGCGCAGGAACACGCGCGCAAGCTGCAGCGGGACCTGGGCAAATTGCTGAAGGAAGGCAACAGCCTCAGGTGCCTGTCGCGCTTCGCCTATCTGCTCGGGGATCGAAAGAGCGCGGATTTGCTAGGCGCCCAGGCCGTCGCGTTGCTGGAGACCGCGCCCGCCGGCCCGGAACTGGCGATGGCCTATTCCAATCTCTCGCAGCTGGCGATGCTGTCCGAAAGGCTGGATGAGGCATTGTCGCTGGGAGACAAGGCGATCAAGCTGGCCGGACTTCTGGACCGGCCCGACATCTTCTGCCACGCGCTCAACAATGTCGGATCAGCCGAGCAATGGCTGGATCTGGCCAGCGGCCGCCAGCGCCTCGCCCAGAGCCTCGAAATCGCCATCGAGCAGAATTTTCAGGAGCACGCGGCGCGCGCCTTCACCAACAGCGCCTGTGTCGAGATGAACCAGCTCGGCTACGGCGAAGCGCGATCCCTGCTAGAGCGCGGCATCAACTACTGCGTCGAAAACGACCTCGTCACCTGGCGCGATTACATGCGCGGCGTGCTGGCCCAGCTGCGGCTGCGTCAGGGACAATGGGATTTGGCGGAGGCCGAGGCGCTCGACCTTCTTGCCAATGACCAGGCGACGGCTCTTGTGCGGTATCCCGCCGTGGTGGCGCTGGCCAGGCTGCGGGTCCGGCGCGGCGACCCCGGCACCGCGCCGCTCTTCGAGGAGATGATGCGCTTCCTGGAAAAGGGCGGGGAACTGCAAAGGCTGGCGCCCTATGCGTTGCTGATGGCCGAGCGGGCATGGCTCGGGCAAGCCGACACGGACGAGGCGCTGGACCTGATCGACGCTGCCGAGAGTCTGTCGCCGACGCGGGCCATATTCGCCGAACTGGCCTGCTGGCGGCAGGTGCTGGCGCCGGATTGCGACCCCGGCGACACCACGGGCATGGCCGAACCCTACCGGATGCTGCTGGGCGGCGACTGGCGGGGGGCGGCTGATGTGTGGGCCGGAATGGGCGCTTCCTTCGAGCGCGGGCTCGCGCTGATGCAGGGCGACGAGCCGGCGCAGCGGTCGGCGTTGGAGATTTTCGAGCGCCTCGGCGCCGGGGCGGTGGCACACAAGGTGCGCGAGATCATGCGGCGCAACGGCGTCAACAACATCGCGCGCGGCCCGCGCCAGACCACGCGCGCCAACAGCGCCGGCCTGACGCAGCGCCAGATGGAAGTGCTGCAACTGATCGAGCGCGGCCTCTCCAACAAGCGGATTGCCGAGCACCTCGCCATTTCGCCGAAGACGGTCGATCACCATGTCTCGGCGGTTCTGGGAAAACTGGACGCCATTTCCCGTGGCGAGGCGACGGCGGCGGCACGCGATTCCGGACTGATCTGAAACTCCGGCAACCGGCGCCGGTGCGTCAGTCGTAGGTCAGGTCCGTCGCCTTGCCGCCGAACACGCGGTAGGCATAGAAGGAATAGAAGATGATGATCGGCAGCACCACCACGGTGCCGGCCAGGATGATGGCCAGGCTTTCCGGCGCCGAGGCCGCCTGCCAGATGGTCAGTTTGTCGGGCACCACGAACGGATAGAACGACCAGGCAAGGCCGGCAAAGCCGAGCATGAAGATCGCGGCCAAGGTCAGGAACGGCGTCAGCGCATGGCGGTCGTCGGGCTTCGGCAGATGGAAGGTCTGCCGCCACAGCCACAGGAACAGCAGCGCCGACAGGATAGGCAGCGGCGAGAGATACAGCATCTGCGGCCAGACGAACCATTTGTCGAAGATGCGCGGGCTGGCAAACGGCGTCGCCAGCGACACCGCCACCATGCCGAGCGCGGTCAGCACCAGTGCGGTGCGCAGCCAGCGCACCGCCTTCTTCTGCAGATCGCCTTCGGTCTTGTAGATCACCCAGGCCGCGCCCATCGCCGCGTAGGCGGCGGCCAGGCAGAAAGCCACCAGCACGCCGAACGCCATGCCGCCCAGGCCGACATCGAGGCCGAGCACATAGACGCCAAGCATATAGCCTTGCGCAAGGGAGGCGATGATGGATCCCAGG
Organism: Mesorhizobium sp. WSM1386; assembly: GCF_055901595.1. Taxonomy (NCBI): domain Bacteria; kingdom Pseudomonadati; phylum Pseudomonadota; class Alphaproteobacteria; order Hyphomicrobiales; family Phyllobacteriaceae; genus Mesorhizobium; species Mesorhizobium sp. WSM1386. The sequence continues at coordinate 830,492 of NZ_CM148373.1, read as the reverse complement.
AAGAAAATACGGTTCCAGCGGTGCTTGCGCTCGGTCGGCACCTTGGCGCGGAAATCGAAGGCGACGCCGCGCAGGATCAGCCCGACCAGAAGCACGAACACCGGGATGTAGAGTGCGGTCAGGATGACGCCATGCGCCATCGGGAAGGCGACCAGCAGCAGGCCGACGGCCAGCACAAGCCAGGTCTCGTTGGCGTCCCAGAACGGACCGATCGCGGCGATCATCGTGTCCTGCTCGGCATCCTCGGCGGCTGCGAACAGGATGCCGATGCCGAGATCGAAACCGTCGAGGATGACGTAGATCAGGATGGCGAGGCCCATCAGGCCGGCGAAGATGAGGGGAAGCAGGGTTGGCCAGTCGTAGGTCATTTTCTCACTCCCCCGCCGCCGGCTGCGACATCGGTGCGTTGAGCACGCCCGGCAGCGGCGATCTATCGCCGTCCTTCGCCGCCTTCAGCGCCAGATGCACCAGCACGCCGAGATAGGCGATCAGCAAAAGCACGTAGAGAATGAGATAGATGGCGAGCGTCAGCGCGACATGGCTGCCGGCGACCGGGCCGACGGCATCGGCGGTCTTCAGCACGCCCGTCACCAGCCAGGGCTGGCGGCCGATCTCTGTGGTGTACCAGCCGGCCAGCGTCGCCAGCCAGCCCGACAGCGCCATCGGCACCATCAGCAAGGCGAGCGGTTTCGGCAGGCTGTGGCGGCGCTTGAGGAAGAAGGCCGCCGACCACGAGACGACAAGCATCAGCAGGCCGGTGCCGACCATGACGCGGAAGCTCCAGAAGATCGGAAAGACCGGCGGATGATTGCCGGGATAGTCGTTCAGCCCCGGCACCACGCCGCTTGTCGAGTGCCGCAAGATCAGACTCGCCCCATCCGGAATCGTGATCTCGAATTTGTTCTCCTTTGCCGCCTCGTCGGGGAGTGCGAACAGGACCAGCGGCACGTTGGGCCCGGTGTTCCAGTTGGCCTCCATCGCGGCGATCTTCTGCGGCTGGTGTTCCAGCGTGTTCAGCCCATGCTGGTCGCCGGCAAGGATCTGGATCGGGATCAGGATCGCGGCGGTGAAGACGCCGGTGCGCAGCGCCTTCCACATCGATTCCGAACGGTCGCCGTAGAGGTAGCGCAGCGCCGACAGGCCGGCGATCAGGAACGACACCGTCAGGCCCGATGCCAGCAGCATGTGCACCAGCCGGTAGGGCATCGACGGATTGAAGACAATCGCCCACCAGTCGACGGCGTGCGCCTTGCCGTCGATCATCTCGAAGCCGGTCGGCGTCTGCATCCAGGAATTGAGCGCGATGATCCAGAAGGCGGAGACGGTGGTGCCGCCGGCCACCAGCACCGTCGCCAGCGTGTGGATGCGGTTCGACACGCGGCGGAAGCCGAACAGCATGATGCCGAGGAAGGCCGCCTCCAGGAAGAAGGCGGTGAGGATTTCGTAAGCCAGCAGCGGCCCGGCGATGTTGCCCACCGTTTCCATGTAGCCCGGCCAGTTGGTGCCGAACTGGAAGCTCATGGTGACGCCCGAGACCACGCCCATGGCGAAGGACAGCGCGAACACCTTCACCCAGGTGAAATAGGCCCGCATCCAGGCGGAATCATTGGTCGCGTTGTAGCGCAGCTTGAAAAACAGCAGCACCCAGCCAAGCGCAATGGTGATCGCGGGAAACAATATGTGGAACGAAATATTCGCGCCGAACTGCATGCGCGACAGTATGAGCGGGTCCATGGCAGGCTCCGGCTGCTTCCAATATTCGCGAAAGATAGGCCCGTCTCGCCGGTCGGTCAAAGCGGCTTCCCGCCGCGAGGCGGAACGCCGCAGCGCCCCGCCAATATGACGCATGCGGCTCTACGCCGTCGTTTCGGGTACCTCGCCAAGCGCGTCCGCGAACTTGCGCATCTTCAGACTGATCACGGCTTCGCGCACACGCCGATCGGCGGCGCTTGGCAGGCTGGCGGCTGACGACAAATTCTACGTCAAGGACAGCCAGCGAGCGTTGGACCGGAAGCTCTTTTCGCACGAATAGGCACTATCCAGCCGCATCCACTGCTGGCCCGCCCGGGCCGGCACTTTGCCACTGCATGTCGCCCAGAATGGCATGGCTTTGTCCAGAATTGTCAGGAGCGGCATTGACTTCCGGCCCTGCGCACCGACATTCACCGCAACAAAAATCTCTTTCAAGCAGCCTTTTTCACCCATGCCCTCCATCCTGACCATTTCCGGGGTCTCCAAGACCTACGCCACCGGCTTCATGGCGCTCAAGGAAGTCAATCTCGACATCGAGCGCGGCGAGATTTTCGCGCTGCTCGGCCCCAATGGCGCCGGCAAGACGACGCTGATCTCGATCGTCTGCGGCATCGTCAACCGCTCGACCGGCACGGTCATCGTCGACGGCCACGACATCGGCAAGGACTACCGCGCTGCGCGCAGCCTCATCGGCCTTGTGCCGCAGGAACTGACCATAGACGCCTTCGAGAGCGTCTGGGCGACGGTCAATTACAGCCGCGGCCTGTTCGGCAAGCCGGCAAACCACGCCTTTGTCGAGAAGGTGCTGCGGGACCTGTCGCTGTGGGACAAGAAGGACGCCAAGGCGATCACGCTCTCGGGCGGCATGAAGCGGCGCTTGATGATCGCCAAGGCGCTGTCGCATGAGCCGCGCATCCTGTTCCTCGACGAGCCGACCGCCGGCGTCGATGTCGAATTGCGCCAGGACATGTGGGCGATGGTGCGCCGCCTGCGCGAGGACGGCGTCACCATCATCCTCACCACCCATTACATCGAGGAAGCCGAGGCGATGGCCGACCGTGTCGGCGTCATCAACCGCGGCGAGATCATCCTGGTCGAGAACAAGGCCGAACTGATGCGCAAGCTCGGCCGCAAGCGGCTGGTGATGGAACTGCGCAATCCGCTGACGACGATCCCGGAAGCCTTCTCGCACTATGCGCTGGAGCTGTCGCCGGATGGCGGGCAATTGACCTACACCTATGATAACCAGGCCGAGCGGCCGGGCGTCGCCTCGCTGATCCGCGACCTCGAGGCCGGCGGCATCCAGTTCCGCGACATCGACACGCAGAACTCTTCGCTCGAGGAGATCTTCGTCAATCTGGTGAGGAGGGAGCCATGAACCTTCGCGCTGTATGGGCGATCTACCGGATGGAAATGGCTCGTGCTTTTCGCACCGTGCTGCAGAGCATCGTCTCGCCGGTCATCTCGACATCGCTCTATTTCGTCGTCTTCGGCTCGGCCATCGGTTCGCGCATCACCGAGATCGACGGCATCAGCTACGGCGCCTTCATCGTGCCGGGGCTGATCATGCTGTCGCTTCTGACGCAGTCGATCTCCAACGCCTCCTTCGCCATCTACTTCCCCAAATTCGTCGGCTCGATCTACGAGCTTTTGTCGGCGCCGGTCTCGTATCTGGAGATCGTCATCGCCTATGTCGGCGGCGCGGCCACCAAATCGATCATCCTCGGCCTGATCATCCTGGCCACCGCCTCGTTGTTCGTGCCGCTGCACATCGAACACCCGTTCTGGATGCTCGCCTTCCTGATCCTGACGGCGGTGACCTTCAGCCTGTTCGGCTTCATCATCGGCATCTGGGCGAAGAGTTTCGAGCAGCTGCAGCTGGTGCCGCTGCTGATCGTCACGCCGCTGACCTTCCTCGGCGGCAGCTTCTATTCGATCCACATGCTGCCCGGCATCTGGAAGACGATCACGCTGTTCAACCCGGTGGTGTATCTGATCAGCGGGTTCCGCTGGAGTTTTTACGGCAAGGCCGACGTCTCGGTCGGCGTCAGCCTCGGCATGACGCTGGTGTTCCTGGCCGTCTGCATAGCGATCGTCGCCTGGATCTTCCGGACGGGTTATCGGCTGAGGAATTGAGGCGGGCACTCACGGGCAGGTCTGTCGAGATTCAGGCCGGGCCGGCATCACTTGAATAGCGGCAGACCTAGATCGCCTTGACCAGCCGTAGCAGCCCCAGCATCTCGATATAAGTCCCCTTGCGGAAGGCGACATAGACCGGCTCTTCGACGCCATGGAAACGGCGCTTGAAGGCCGCCTGGCCTTGCAGGTTGAACCTGCGGCGGTTGACCCATGGCGACGAATAGGCACGCTGGAAGGTGTTGCGCCAGAAATCGCTTTCGGCAAACCCGCTCTGGGTCACATCGACGAGCGGCGACAGGCCAAGCGTGACCACTGAAATGCCTTCCTCGCGAAAACGGTCGACCGCGAATTTGGTCAGGCCGATCTCGGCGTGCGGCGAGGCATCGATATGCTTGCGCTTGAAGGCTGTGGTGTAGCCGATGACCTTGCCGTCGCGAAATATCGGATCGAAATCGAGCAAGGCAATAAGGTCGCCGTCCGGACCATGCAGGACGAAGCGGCGCATGTCGGTGCCGAGCTGATCGTAAAACGGACGGTTGAGGAACCCCATTTCCCAGCGCTTGACGATGCGGTCGCCGCGCCAATTGTCGGAGAGCCGCTGTATCTCGTCGAGATGGATCGTGCGTTTGTCCTCGTCGAACGAAAAGCCCTTCTTTGAAAGCCAGCGTTCGGAATAGCGCACGGTCTCGTTGCGCTTGCCGGAAAAATCATGTTCGGGCAGGACAAGGCGGGTGTCGATGCCCAGCCGGTTGACCTTGTAGCCGAGCCCGGCCAGCACGCGCGCGGTCTCTTCGCCGATCTGCACGAACCACGGGTCGCCGGCGGTCTCGACGAAGCGCCTGATGTAGTCGGGCCGCCGGGCCGGCGCCGCCACCGGGTCGCCAAGCGCGAAATGATGCTTCATCTTGGTGCCGAAGGCGATGTAGCCGTCGGCGTCGCCAAAATAGGAGAGCTTCGCTTGCACGGCGGTGGAATAGGCGAGCGAGAAATCGCCGTGGCGGCGCACGATCGCCAGGCGTTCGACATGCGTCAGTCCCTGGCGCTCGACCTTGGGCGAGGCGCCCTCGAGGATTTTGTCGAAATAGATCCGCAAGGAGGGCATGGTCGAGATTTCCGCGTGCCGTCTGTGGCGCGACGTGTCTGTCGACACGCAGGACGCGCCACGGCGCCTTGTTTTTTCGCGGGAAGCCGAAATCGGTTGCCGGTTTCGAATTCCTGCGTCGGTAACGGGATCCGCCCCCGGACCTCGAATCAATCACATTGCCGCGACCTGATTATCGCCGATGCCGCCGATATGCCATATAGGGCGCGATGTATTGGGACAGAAGCCGGCAATCGGCTCCGGCCGGCGTGGCGGTGGAATGCTCCGGAGCGCAGCCGCAGCTTGGCGCGGGCCTCGAAAATCGCTGCCGATCCGCTGTATCGGGGATCCTGCCCGCAATCAGACGGTTCCAGCGCCCTGCGAGCCTTGCGGGGATGCTATTGTGGTTGAACGGGACCGAAGAGTGAATGGCTGATACGACAACCAGACAGATGATGGAACAGGTGGCGGCGGTCGAGCCGGCGATCGTCATTGGCGCCGGCGCCGCCGGACTGGCTGTCGCACAGGCTTTGATGAAGGCCGGCGTGCCGACGTCGATCCTGGAAAAGGAAAGCCGGCTGGCCGAGCCCTGGCATCGGCGGCACCGGCAGCTGCGTCTCAACACTCACCGCGATCTCTCGACGCTGCCGGGCCTTGCCTATCCGACGGGTACACCCGCTTTTCCGCCAAGGGAGGTCGTCATCCGCCACATGAACGATTTCAGGGAGGCGAACCGCCTGCCGGTGGAGTTTGGCGTTGCCGTCGAGACCATCGTCTTCAGGGGCGATCATTGGGCCATACGCACCAGCGCCGGGCCGCGCCTGGCGCGTCATGTCGTTGTCGCCACCGGCCGCGACAGGCAGCCTTTCACGCCGCAGTGGAAGGGTATGCTGACCTTTGCGGGCCGGATCGTCCATTCGGCGGATTTTGGCGACGCGACGACCTATGCCGGCAAGAAGGTGCTGGTCGTCGGCGCCGGCAATTCGGGCTTCGACGCGCTCAATCATTTGGCCGATGTGGATACGTCCGCGATCTGGCTGTCGGCCCGCAACGGCCCCGCCCTTCTGCCCAAGCGGATCGGCAAGATTGCCGTGCACCGGCTTTCGCCGCTCATGGCGCGCTTGCCGACCCGCATTGCCGATGCGGTGATCGCGGCGACACAGCGCCTGGTTTTCGGGGACCTCACCAAATTCGGCATGCCGCCCGCGCCGTCGGGCGGCGTCAGCCGCCTGACCTCGGACTACACCGCGATCGCCGCCGATGACGGCGCCGTCGACGCCATCAAATCGGGCAAGATCGTCGTGGTGCCGGCGATACGGGAGTTCACCCGCGACGGCGTGATCCTCGCCAATGGCAGCCTGATCCATCCCGACATCGTCATTGCCGCGACCGGCTACCGCACCGGGCTGGAGAGCATGGTCGGCAATCTCGGCGTGCTCGACAACAAGGGCGTTCCGCTCTTCAACGGCGGCGAGGCCGATCCGAAACTGCCGGGCCTCTGGTTCACCGGCATGCGGCCGAGCATTCGCGGCTGTTTCGCCAATGCCGCCATACTGGCCAAGGCGATCGCCAGGCGAATTGCCGGCTCCTCCTCCGTATCCGGCGCATCGGGCTGATTCAGGTCGAGGCGACGGAAAAACGTCGGATATTCGTCTGTCCGCCATCGCCTTGACTTATTTACTTGCCTTGTTATATAACATGTTATGGTTATGCATCGAACGGATTGATCATGGAAGATGTTCTGCGATCCCTTGGATATCTCTGCCTGGGCAGCCGGCTGAAGCGCATAGGCGAGCAATTGCAGGCCGATGCGCAACGCGTGCTCGATGGCCTGAAGGTTCCGCTTCAGTCGAGCCAGTACCCGTTGCTGGCCGCGCTCGACAGGCTGGGGCCATTGGCTGTCGGCGAACTGGCGCAGTCGCTCGGGCTCACGCAGCCCGGCGTGACGCGAAGCGTGTCGCTTCTGGCCGAGTTGGGCCTGGTCGAAGCCATCCAGTCGGACGGCGACCAGCGGCGCAAGATGGTCTCGCTGACCAGGAAGGGCCAGCGCCTGGTCGACGTTGCGAAACGGGACGTCTGGCCGCGCATCGAGCGCGCCGTCGCGGATCTGTGCCGGGATCTTTCGGGGCCGCTTCTCGATCAACTCGCCGCCATCGAGGACGGCCTGGCCATGGCCCCGCTCGATCGGCGTGTGAAAAAGGGCGCAGCGCAATGAAACATGTTCTCGACCGGCCCGTCTGGAGCGCGCTGGAGACGCGGCATCGGGCTTTCGCGCAAGGCGGCAAACTCGCCAGACGCTATTCGCCGTCGATCGCCCTCTTTGCCGCCACCGCAGCGGACGATGCTGAAAGCCTGCGGGCGCTCAGTGACCTTGTCGATCCAAGCGAAAGCGTGATCATGCTACAGGCCGACGCGATTGTCCTTCCGGCCGGCCTCTCGGCAACACTGTCGGCGACCGCCGTTCAGATGCTCGCCGACGCGCCGGTGCAGGCCGTGTCTGATGAGCGCGTGCAGCGCCTGACGCACGATGATGTGGCCGAGATGCTGGCACTGGCCACGCTCACCAAGCCCGGCCCGTTCACGTCAGGGGCGCTGAGCCTCGGCGACTTCTGGGGCGTGAAGGTTGAGGGCAGGCTGGTGGCGATGGCCGGCGAGCGCATGAAGCAGCCTGGCTATAGCGAACTCAGCGGCGTGTGTTCGCATCCGGAATTTCGCGGCGCCGGCCTCGGCCGGCTGTTGTCCGTGTTCGTCGCGAATCAGATTTTAGCCCGCGGCGAAATCCCTTATCTTCACGCATATGCCACCAACACAGGCGCGATAAAGCTGTACGAATCCATCGGCTTCAGACTTAGAAGCACGATCAATGTGGCTGTCGCTCAGCGTGCCAGATAGAGCGACCCCAGGAAAATGTGAAACGGCATTCCGCCAGGAACCGGCCACCCCAAAAAGCCCGAGCAGTTCCTTGCCCCTGGCGTTCACGCCGATTTCGATTCCAGCCGCCGGAAACCGACGGCTTCCATCAGCATGTCCTCGTCGACCATGCCGGCATTGTGGAGCGCAAGCAGGGTGAGAGCCAACTCGCGCGCCTCGGTGGATTCGGGACGCGCTTCGCGCCGTCGGCAGGCCTCGTCGAACACGCGTTGCAGCCTGGCGATATCATCGGGTTTGAGCAGGCCACGGTCATAAACGGACTTAGGCATGGCGGTCTCCTGAAGGAAGAGTTAGGGCGCCATTCCTAAATTGCCAATCTTTCCCGAGGCTTGAACGGTTCAGGCCGGATGGGCCCCGGATCGCCGAGGCCCATCCCGCAATTGCAAACCGGCGCCTGATATCAGACAGCGATCTTGCCGCCACCCTGTTTCGTAATCGCGACAACCGCCGGCCGTACCGGCATGTCCGGTTTGAAATCCGGCCAGCGGGTCGACAGATCCTCATAATAGGATGGGCGACCGAACGCTTCCCAGTCCTCGCCGCCGTCGCCCGGATGCTGGACGGCGACGAAGGCGGTCTGGTCGTCGGGCGCAAACAGCGGGCCGCACATTTCGGCGCCGATCGGCACGCGGAAGAACAGTTTCGAGGTCGCCCGCGCCGATCCCTCCGTGTCGACCGCCCACAGGCCATCGGTACGGCCGGTGGCCTTCGGACCCTGGCCGTCGGTGGCGACCCACAGGCGCCCGGCCGAATCGACCGCGCAATTGTCGGGCATGCCGAACCAGCCATTGGCCGTCGTCGCCGTCGAGAAGGTGGCGCCGACATCGGCCACCGAGGGATCGCCGCATTTCAGCAGCACTTCCCATCTGCCTCTGGCAGCGGCGAAATCGCCGCCCTCTTCCGATATTTCGATGATGTGGCCGAAGGCATTTTCGGCGCGCGGGTTGGCGGCGTCGACCTGGTCGGCCTTGCGCTTGGAATTGTTGGTCAACATGACATAGACCTTGCCGTTGACGGCATTGGGCTGGATGTCCTCCGGGCGGTCCATCTTGGTGGCGCCGAGCAGGTCGGCGGCGCGGCGCGTTTCGATCAGCACGTCGGCCTGGCCGGCGAAGCCGTTTTCGGCCGTCAGCGGCCCCTGGCCGAAGACGATCGGCAGCCATTCCACCGAACCATCCTCGGCGAACTTGGCGACATGCAGCGTGCCGTCGTCCAGCAGGTCCTTGTTGGCGGCGCGGTCATTGGCATTGAAGGTGCCCTTGGTGACGAACTTGTAGACATAGTCGAAGCGCTCGTCGTCGCCGAGATAGAAGACGACGCGGCCATCCCTGGCGACGATCGATTCGGCGCCCTCATGCTTGAAGCGGCCCATGGCGGTGCGCTTCCTTGGCGTCGAAGTCGGATCGTTGACGTCGACCTCGACGATCCAGCCAAAACGATTGGCCTCGTTAGGCTCCTTGGCCAGGTTGAAGCGGTCGTAATGCGCGCCCCATTCGTAAGCCCCTTCCGGGATGCCGAGGCGCTTGTAGTTGGCGGCTTCCTTGTGACCCTCCGGCAGTTCGCCGGAGAAATAGCCGTGGATGTTCTCCTCGGACATCACATAGGTGCCCCAGGGCGTGACGCCGCCCGCGCAGTTGTTGATGGTGCCGATGACCTTGGTGCCCGATGGATCGGCATTGGTCTTGACGCGGTCATGGCCGGCGACCGGGCCCGACAGGGCCATTTCGGTGTTCGAGGTGATGCGGCGGTTGAGCTTGCCGTCGCGCACCACTTGCCATTTTCCCGAGACCTTGCGGATCTCGACGATGGTGCCGCCATGCGCGGCCATCTCGACATCGACTTGCTCCTTGCTGAGCGGCGCCACTTCGGCCGCCTTCTTGCCGTCCTTGTCGACGATCTTGACGATGCCGGGGAACATCAGATGCGGATTGGTGTATTCGTGGTTGACCACCAGCAGGCCATGCTCGGCGGAACCGTCGATCGGGATATAGCCGAGATAGTCGTTGTTGTAGCCGAACTGCCTCGCCTGGGCTTCGGCCGACTGTTTGGCCGGATCGAACTCCGGCGAATCGGCAAACAGCGGATCGCCCCAGCGCAACAGCACGTCGGCGTCATAGCCCGGCGCGACATGGTGCTTGTCGTCGATGCCGGCCTCGAGTTCGTCGAATTTGAAGGCGGAGCCGTCCGCGGCACGGGCTTCGTCGGCGCTGACAAGTGCCAGCGGGCTGACGGTGGCGGCAATCGCCGAGACGGCGAGCGATCCTTTCAGGAACCCCCGGCGCGAAAACCGCGCGGCGATGATCTCGCCCATGGTGCGGTTGTCGGTGGGATTGATGGCCGGTCCGTCGTTTTCCTCGAGCAGGCTGGTGCGAAATTTGGCGTCGGGGGCGCGATGTTCGGTCATTGGGGCCTCTGGCTTTGGAGTGGCTGGAGCTTGTGTCTTTCGACCCCTTACAGTCGGCCGGTCACATTTTCGTGACATGAGAAGTCACTTTTAAACGACATTCCGCGAACGCCGGCAAGGCGGCCGTATCCGCTTGTGCCGGGGAGCCGCGAAATGGGTTCTTGAACAGGTCAGGCAAGGGGTTCTTTCCGTCACCTCCGCCACCTCCGCCACCTCCGCCACTTCCGCCCGAGGTGACCTTCAGGCTCGACGGCTGTTGTCTCCCGTCGGCGGTGATGCGCGGCGCGGCCGCTCCATTGCTCCCGCGAGGCGGGTTCTCAGGCATCCGAGCTGGGACTTTAGTCCAAGCTTGCGCTTGCAAAGGTCTTGGGTGACAAACGCAACGGTCGGAGGTTGCTTCCGGTCACCACGTCTTTCGGCGATGTTGGTTGCACTGCAACGTTGGGATGGGCACGCCGGCTCAATCGACGGAGATCAGGATGTACGGATCGATCACGGCCCGTTGCCGACGGCTGACGCTCGGATCGGCGGCTTTCCTGGCGCTGACTCTCGCCCCCTATCAGATTGCCTTTCACGGCGCCGCCCTTGGAATCGACGCCGCTAGCGCACAGGCCGCCGGCGGTGGCCATGGCGGCGGTAATGGCGGTGGCAACGGCGGTGGTAGTGGAGGCGGCAACGGTGGTGGCAATAGCGGCGGCAACAGCGGCAATGGCAACAGCGGGAACGGCAACGGCAATAGCGGCGGCAATTCCGGAAAAGGCGGCGCCGCCTCCGGCAAGGGCCAGAGCGGCAGCCATGTCAACGCGGCGACCGGCGACAAGGTCGACATCAATGGCAGCACGATCACGGTCGAGCACCCGGACGGATTGACGGAAAAGATCGAGAACGGCCGTTTCAGAATGCAGGATGCGCTCGACCGAACGATCGTCGACCGCCCGGCCACGCCGGCCGATGTCAAACGTCTTAATGCTTTGTGAATCCGGGCCTTGTGGAGCTGGTCAACAGGCAACGGCCGGCTTCGCATGTCACCTCCGCCGCCCCCGGCGGAGGTGACCTCGTTTATCCGGCCTAGCTAGAGCAATTCCAGGAAAAGTGTGACACGGTTTTCTCGAGAAAAGCGCGTAGCGCTTTCCCTTGGGAATTGCGTAAAAACAAAGGGAAGAGCGGTTCGCCGTTTCCTTGAAACGGTGAAATGTTCTAGCGCGGTTTCCCGCATGGCGCCGGCATAGCGACGGCGTCTATGCGCGGTTCCGGTCGCGGTCGCGAAACTCACGCATCATCAGGGCCGCCTCGGTGCGGTTTCGCGCGTTGAGTTTCGACAGCACGCCGGTCATATGGTGCTTGACGGTCTTCTCCTGCAGATCCAGCCGCAGGGCAACTTCCTTGTTGCTGAGCCCCTCCGCCACCAGCCGCAGGATCTCGCTCTGCCGCTCCGTGAGTTGCCGCAGCCGGTCCGCCATGCCGTCGGCGGGCTGCTGGGACTGGAGATCCGAAAGCAGCCGCGCCGACAGCATCGGCGAAAGATAGCTCTCGCCTGCCACCACGTTACGCAGGATGTCGGCGAGCGCACGCGACCCGACACCTTTGAGGACATAGCCGTGTACCCCGGCGTTCAGGGCCTTGGTCACGTCGGCATTGGCCTCCGAAACGGTCAGCATGACGATCTTCTGGGCGGGATGGTTGGCAAGGATGCCTGCAACCGCGGTCAGGCCGCCGCCCGGCATGGAGATGTCGAGCAGCAGTATGTCGGGCCGCGCCGTCGACGCGATGCGTTCGGCGTCCTGCGCGGTCGCGCCTTCGCCGACCATCTCGAAGCCGCCGATCTCCGACAGGCTGCGCGTCACGCCTTCCCGAAAGAGCGGATGATCGTCGATGATGGCGATACGAATGGTCTCGGTCATGCTTGCTCCTCAACCGATAAACTGATCACCAAGCGCGTACCTTGCGGTCCGGTCAAGGTTTCGAACTGGCCGCCAATGCTTTCGACCCGCTCCCTGAGGCCGGCGAGCCCCAATCCCTCGACCCGTGTCGCCGGGTCGAAGCCTGGCCCGCCGTCCGATACTTCGACGAAGAGCCGGCCGCCTTTCATTCCGGCGGCCACCGCCTGATCCTTGCCCCGGCCGTGGCGATAGGCATTGTTCAGCCCTTCCTGTACGAAACGATAGATGCTGATCTTCTCCGAAGCGCCGGGTTCGGGCAACTGCCCTGGCAGCGTGAGCGCCACCGACGTTCCGGTTCGGCGCTCGTGCTCTTTGACGGCCAGCCGCAATATTTCCGTTGCCGCGGCCGTCTCTATCTGTGGCAGGACAAGGCCGTTGCAGATGCCGCGTATCTCTTGCATCGCATCCTCGAGCGTCTTGCGGATCATTGCCACCTCGGTCGCGCGGTTCCCCTCCCAATGGTCATCGCCGGTAAACACCGGGCTGTCCATGCGCAGCGCCGCCAGGGCCACGAGTTGGGCCGGCCCGTCATGCAGGTCGGCGCCGATGCGGCGCAAATATCTTTCATTGAGCGCCGTGGCGCGGCGGGACGCCCGCTGCACGCGCTGCCGCAAGGCGCTGTTCTGCGCCACCAGGCCCTGCAGCTCCGACACCTGGCGGCGCAGCGCTCCGCGCTGGTCGTCGATGGTGCGGCTGCCGCGCAGCACGATCCCCGACAGGAGCAGGAATGCCGTCAAGGTGGTCCCGGCCACGATCAGCCAGCTCGACAGCAGGGCGGAGGCCAGCGTGGCTTTGAAATCGGTGGCGATTTCGTAGAATTCGGTGACCGCCACCACATCGCCGGACCAGGGTTCGCGCACGGGATTGTATATCTCCAGCAACGGTTCGCCCGAAGCCCGCTCCTTCTCTTCGTTTTCGTCAAACGTGTCGAACTGGGCAGCGACGTTGCCCTGGAAGGCGGAACGCAGGTGGTCGTTCAGATCGAAGCGGCGGCCGATCAAGGAGGAGTCTTTCGAATAGAGCACGGTGCCGTCGCGGCGCCAGAGCCTGAACGAGACCAGGCGCTTGCCGAGCGCGCCCTGGCCGAGCGTTTCGTCGAGCGCCTGCTTGACGGAGTCGCTGAGCTCCTCGCTCTTGCGCAGGTCGGGCAGCAGCGGCGCGATCACGCTGTCCACATAAAGCGCCGTCGTGGCGGCCGAATTGCGGGTGACGCCGTCCCGGATCTGCGTCGTCACCCAGGCACCCACCAGCAGCATGACGACCAGAAGGCCAAAGCCGCCGGCAACGAGGAATTGCACAGCGAGCGAAAGCTCGCTCCAGCGCCGCGCCAAGTTCTGAAAGATGCTGCGTATCATGAGCCCCTGACCGCCCTTCGATCGACAGGCTGAGCGGCGTCGGTACATTGAGCCTCCGTCTTGCCGTTGCCAAGGCCTTCGTTTGAACGAGGCCGCTTGACGTCCCGGCGCGCTTCGGAAACAAGGGCCGCGGCACACGCGGCGGGCGCCGCTTCTAGGGGAGGGGACGTTGAGTTTTTCGGGATTGCTGCAGCTTGGCTTTTCTACGGTCATCTTCCTTCTGGCGGCGACCGCGGCCAAGCAATGGGGATTGGCGCCGAGCCTGGGCAAGATCCTTCTGACACTCGCGCTCTATTCGCTGGGCAATCTCATCATGCTGCGGCTGATCCGCGAATTCGGCATGTCGGTGTCGTTCAGCCTCTCGGCGGTCATCCAGCTGGTCTCTGTCAACGTCGTGGCGCTGGTGTTCTTCGGCGAGCGCGTCAACGCACTGCAGGCGACCGGCATCCTGCTGGCGATCGCCGCGGTGGCGCTGATCACGCTCGGGCCCTATCTGCAAGGACGATGATAGAGATGACGGCTGCGATACCGATCCGATGAAAGACACCGCCACCACCTTGCTCAACCGGATCGAATTCCCGGTCCTGCTGGCCGGCCTGGTTATCGCCGGCGGGCTATGGGGCTTCGTGGAACTGATGGAACTGGCGCGGACAACCGAGCCGCATGCCTTCGACACCGAGATCCTGCTTGCCTTCCGCCAAGCGGGGCAGCCCGGCGTTCCGCTCGGCCCGCTATGGCTGGAAGGGGCGATGCGCGACATCACCAGCCTCGGCAGCACCAGCGTGCTGGTGCTGATCACGACGGCGACGATCATCTATCTGCTGTTGATCCGCAGACTGGGAACCGCGCTTCTCATCTTCGTCGCCGTGGCCGGCGGCCAGCTTCTGTCGAGCCTGTTGAAAGTCGGCGTTGACCGGCCCCGGCCCGAACTCGTTTCGCATCTGGTCAACGAGACGTCGCTCTCTTTCCCGAGCGGCCATGCGATGCTGTCGGCGGTGACCTACCTCACGCTCGGTTCACTGGCGGCGCGCTTCCTGCATGGCCGGGCGACCAAGATCTACGTTCTGTCGCTCGCTGTGCTGACGGCGGTGCTGGTCGGCGTCAGCCGCATCTATCTCGGCGTCCACTGGCCGTCGGATGTGCTGGCGGGCTGGTGCGCGGGCTTCGCCTGGGCGATGCTGTGCTGGTTGGTGGCGCGGTTCCTGCAGCGGCGCAAGATGGTGAGCGACGATACCTGATGGGGTCTGACCGAGCGCCTCGGCTGTGCGTCAGATCAATCGGTTGATCACGTGCCCGCATCCCGTCAGCATGAAAATTGTCGACACCAGGCATGCCGATGTCATCAACGCCCTGAAAATGGTCAATCGCATTACCCCCTGCCCAAACCCAAAACACCCTAGCCTGCAATTTCCGGGAAGTATCAGAAAAATGGAAAAGGGGCCGGCGAATGATCGCTGCCGCGCGGATACATGCCGCATCGGCCTTGGCCGTACCGACCAGAAGACACGCGCCGAGTGCAATTGGCGGGGAAGTCTTTTCGCGTCCAACTTCCATCGGGAGGAAGAGAGCGGCCGCGTCCTTATCGATTGAGCGATCCTGGACCGCTGACGAATGGGTTGCCCCTGACATAAAACCGCAGCAGCCGGTCGGCATCCTTCGAAATGCCGATCCTGATGCCCTGCCCGATGTCGCCGGGTGCGTGATTATCGCTTGCGAGCCATAGCGGGCCCTTCCGGCAAAGATCGAGCCCGTCGAGCGAACGATCGATCCGCAACGCCATCGCCAGCCGTCCCGGTCCGCGCGCCAAATCGCGCAGGCGCTCGACACTGCGGTTCCGTCGCATGATCGCGATGCCTTCGAGCGGCTCGAGAGCCCTGATCAGAACGCCGGTGCCGGTGCCCTCCTTCCCGCTCGAGACGTTCAGCATGTATGAGATGCCATAGGCGAGATAGACATAGGCGTGCCCTGGCTCGAGGAACAGCGAACGGTTGCGCGGGGTCATGCCCCGGTAGCCATGCCCAGCGGCATCGCCGACGACATACGCCTCGGTCTCGACGATGCGGCCGCTGGCCACGCCTTCGGTCAATTCCCGTACCACCACCTTGCCGATAAGATAACGGGCGAGAGCGGCTGTATCGTCAGGCAATTCCGAACGGGCGATCGGGCGGTAGGAGGTCATGGCGGCCGGGTTCTCAGGGGGGCCCATCTATGCCAAACCTCTCTGACTGTTGTTTGATGGACCGTCCTACCACGGTCCACCTCACGGCCGTTAGCGAAGGTCGCGCGGATGGCGCGGGATGGCCCCGACGCGCGGTGCTCAATCGAGCTTCAATGCAGCCACCTCGCCCTCGTTCATCAGCGGCACGTAGAGGATCGACTTGCCGTCGGTGCCGATGTCGGCGCTGCCTGGCTTGAAATGCGCCACCGCTTCCGGCGCACCGCCAGCCTTGTATCGATAGAGCGTGCCGGTCATGTAGGCGGTGGCATAGATGGTGTCGCCGATGGCGACGACGCCGTCGAGGTCGGCGAATTCCTGCGCGCCAGGCAGCGGCGAGACCATTTTGCTGGCGAGGTCGACGGCCAGCAGCCCACCGGGCTCCGCCGTGCTGAAGTCGGGCTTGATGCCCTTGCCCCAGGAGGCCACGACCAGCCGGTCGCCATCGGCGAACACGCCATTGGGCGAAGCCAGCATCGGATCCCCAACGAACAGCTCGGGCCTGTCGCCGTCGATGCGGTAGATCGTGTCGGCCAGCATGTCGGTGACATAGACCTTGCCCCTATGATCCGATGTCATGTCGTTGAGGAAGACGGCATTCGGCACGGCGATGCTGGCGACCAGCCTGCCGCTGGCGAGGTCGACGACGCGGATTTTGGTGATGTCGGCGACATAGAGCTTGCCCCCCGATATCGCCATGCCCTTGGGCGCGTCCATGCCGTCGCTCCAGTGTTGGGTCACCGTCTTGCCGTCCGGGGACAGCACACTGAGGTAGCCATTGCCGTCGGCATCGCCGGGATTGCCGACGATGTTGGAAACAATGATGCGGTTGTTGGCGGCGTCGAACAGGGCCGATTCCGGCTGTTCGAGCCCCGTGGCGCGCCAGAGCTCGCCGGCCTGGGCGGCCGGTGTGACGGCGATGCCGATGGTGGCGGCAAAGGCGGAAATGATGAGGCGGTTCATGGCTGGTCTCCTGTGATGATGCGAACAGCTATGATTTTCGATACTTCTCGGGAAGCCATATTGCCTCCAGTATCGAATATCGATACGAAACTACCGGCAAGAGGTGCATCCCATGAACGGTCTGATCTTCGAGGCGCTGAAGCGGACGCTGAAGGCGAAGGGCGTCACCTATCGTGAGCTTGCCGAGCGCATGGGCGTTTCCGAGCCGACGGTGAAGCGCATCTTCCATGAGAAGAACTGCAAGCTCGACCGGCTGGTCGAGATCTGCGCGGCCGCCGGCGTCGAGCTGGAAAACGTGCTCGGCTCGATGAACCGGGGGCCGGGGCCGGTCAACCACATCGCGCCCGAGATCGAGCGCAGGCTGGCCGGCCGGCCGGCGCTGCTGTTCATCTTCGTCATGCTGTCGGAAAAATTCACGCCGCAAGGCATCATGCGCTCGCAAGGCCTGAGCGAGGCCTCGATGTTCCTCTATCTGCGCGATCTCGAGGAACTCGGCCTTGTCGCGCTCGGGCGGGGACTCACGGCGAGGCTGCTGGTCGAGACGCCGATCCAGTGGAATTTCGAGGGGCCGCTCAGGCCGCTGTTCGAGATGACCAACAAGAACTTCATCGGCTGGGCCATCACGCACATCGAGAAGGAGGCGACCTTCGTCAGCTTCTCCAGGCGGATGCGGCCGGAGACCGCCGAGATGGTGCGGCGCGAAGCCGAGGAATTGGCCGACCGCGCCAGGCTGCTTGCCCATCACGACCAGCACACCACGCCCGAGGACGGGCTCACCGGTTACAAATGGACGTTTGCCTTCGGGGCGACGCCGTTTCCGGCGATCATGCCGATCGGCCCGCATCCGCGCGATGCCGGTGCGCGCCCGCCAGAGCAGTCCGCCGCAAAAGGGCGGCGCCCGCTTCCGGCTTGAAAGGATTATTCTGCGGCCTTCGTCTCCGCGTCCGCAGCCTTGTCGTCCCAGGTCACGGCCCGGTAGTCGAAGCCATATTCCAGGGTCGGCTTGACGATGCGGAAATAGGGCGACAGGTCGAAGTCGCGCGGCGTGTACAGCGAGTGGTGGCGGATGTGCAGGATTTCCTTGCGCGAATAGCTCGACTGCGCCGAGGCGCGGCCGGGCGCGCGGGTGATCTCGGGCAGGATCGGATAGCGGATCTGGCCATAGGCCTCGGCAATCAGCGTCGAGCAGATGGCGCGCGTCGGGTCGCCCGAGCCGAAGGCCAGCATGCGGCGGCGCCAGCGCACAGGCACCGGCGGCGTCGGCAGGAAAAAGCGCAGCATGTCGAAGATATTCTTGAGGTCGTATTTCAGGCCAAGCTTGCCGACCATGAAGGCGACGACCATGTCGCGGTCCTCCGGCGCCAGGCCGCTCGCCCGGCAAATGCGGGTGTTGTAGGTGCGGTAGCGCGACAATGGCACGGCGACGCAGCCTTCGCCCATGGTGACCTCGATAAGCCGCGGCCGCTCCGCTCCGTCTTCCGGCTTGGGCAAGGCATCGCCGACATAAAAGGCCGCATGCGACCATGTCGACTGGGTAAGGTACTTGATCGCCGCCGAGATCCTCTGGTTGCCCTCGACCAGCAGGATGTCGCCGGGCTCCAGCGTGCGGCGCAGCGTTTCGGCATCGGATGGCGTGTAGGGCTCATAGCCCGAGGATTCTTCCTGCAGCCGGCCGGCAAGCCAGCGGCCAAGGCGGTCGAGAAGCGTGTCGGCCGGCGCGGTCATAGCAGAGCGTGATTAACACAGGCTGGCGTGCGGACACCAGCCGCGGTTAGCCGGCCGATGCGCTGGCGTCTTCCTGCGGGCCGGCCAGATCGTCGCGCGCCTTGCGGGCCAGTCTTTTCGTCGCGTGCCTGGGGCTGTCGCCGAACAGGTCGGCGGCCTCGGCAAGACAGGATTTCCTCAGGCT
Organism: Mesorhizobium sp. WSM1386; assembly: GCF_055901595.1. Classification (NCBI taxonomy): domain Bacteria; kingdom Pseudomonadati; phylum Pseudomonadota; class Alphaproteobacteria; order Hyphomicrobiales; family Phyllobacteriaceae; genus Mesorhizobium; species Mesorhizobium sp. WSM1386. The sequence goes on along the minus strand of NZ_CM148373.1, from coordinate 811,803 downwards.
TTTTTCCGACCGCTTCAGCAGCTTGCCAAGAAGCTTCGTATCCGCGTGCGGCCCAAGCGGCTGGTCGTCGGCCTCGAGCAGCGCGCGCATGACGAACACGTCATGCAGTTCGCCAAGCCGCTCGCCCAGTTCGTCGACGGCCTTGCGCCGCGCCTTGATCGGCGTCGGCCAAAGCCGGCCGAGCAGCGACAGGTGCATGCCGTGCGTCTTGGCCGCCTTGCGCAAATCGTGGAAATCGTCGGCCTCGCCGCGCGCGCCGGCCTTGTCGAGCGCCTTCCTGGCACGGCGCAGGGTGACGCGGGCGCCTTCGGCGAGCACGTCGGCGGCCTGTTCCGGCTGGTCGGGCAAGGCAAGGCTTTCGATCCGCTTCATGCCGTCCTGGCAAGCGGCGGTCGCCGCGCCGATTGCCGCCTGGAGGCCGGCGCCTTCATGCAGATCATGCTGGCGGGCGACCAGCCTGTCGCGCACGGCATCGAGCCCGCCATCGGCGCTCTCCTTGGGAAAACCTGCCGCCAGCCGGTTGATGGTTTCGATCAGCGCCGTTGCTTCACGCGGGCCGGCAAGCAGCGCCGCTACATTGCGATAGCACTGGTTCTCGGTCGTGCAGAAAGTTTCGTCTCCGGAACGAACCAGGCGTAGCAAGGCACGCGCGCTCTTCAGCCGCTTGCGGCATTTGTGCAGTCCCTGTTCCGGCCGGCTCTGCGCCGCGTCCAGATGCAGCAGTGCCTTGCCAATCTCCTCGGCAAGGATGCGTCTGACCTCGCCGGTCAGCGGCAGGCGCGGGTCGATACGAAAACTCATGCGGCGATCTCCGGAATCCCCCCGAGGGCGAGCGACGCGTTGTAGAATTTCTGCTCGCCGGTGACTTCACGGCCGAGCCAGTCTGGCAGCATTTCGTCCGGCACGTCTTCCGGCGTCTCGAGTTCGGCCACCACAAGTCCTGCCAGCGCGCCGCCAAAGACGTCGACTTCATAGAGATAGCCGCGATGCCTAACATGGTGGCGTGTCTTCTCTATGACACGTCCTAGAGCGAAGGCCAGCATCTCCTCGGCCTCGGCAAGAGGCACCGGATACTCGTATTCGTCGCGCTCGCGCGCCTTGCTGCCGAATTTGAGCGTCAACTTGGCGGACACGCCGTCGCTGATGCGGATACGCACCGTCCGGCCGGGCGCGGCGGCAAGATAGAACTGGCGAATGCGGATATCCGCCTCGACCAGGTTCCGCCATGCGGTGCTGGAGACCAGGAACTTGCGCTCGACTTCCTTGCCCATGGCCGCGCACTAAAGCGGTTGCCGCAGGCGATGGCAAGACAGCCACGCACTCAAGTTGACTTTAATCAATCGATTGATTAAAGAATGGATCATGATCAAAACGCCCGACGCCAAGAATCCACGCCGCGACACGCCGCCGGCGGAGTTGACGCGTGCCGCGCTCGTCCGCGCTGCGCTGAAACTGTTCGGGCGGCAGGGCTTTGACGGCACCTCGACACGCGAGATCGCGGCGGAGGCGCAGGCCAATATAGGTTCGATCGCCTACCATTTCGGCGGCAAGGAAGGCCTTCGCGCCGCCGCCGCCGACTTCATCGTCGAGACCATCCAGACCGTTGCCGGCCAGGCGCTGGGCAACAGCCAGGCCGCGGCTCCACCCGATCCCGAGGCGGCGAGGGCGCAGCTCTTCGCGGCGCTGGAGCGGATGGTCGGCTTCATCGTGGCGCAGCCGGAGGCCGGCGAAATCGTGCAATTCGTGCTGCGCGAGCTGTCGCATCCCACCGCTGCGCTCGACCGCATCTATGATGGCGTCTTCGAGCCGACGCATCGCCGGCTGTGCCTGATCTGGGAGCAGGCGACCGGCGAGCCGGCCGAAAGCGAACGGACCCGGCTCACCGTGTTCACGCTGATCGGCCAGGTCATCTATTTCCGCATCGGCCGCGAGGCGGTGATGCGCCGCATGGGCTGGCATGACATCGGCAGCGCTGAGGCGGCAAAGGTCGTGGCGGTCACGACCGACAATCTCAGCGCCATACTGGCCGCCAGGAAGAGGCAGAAATGAAGGGGCAAAGACCATGAGTTTTCTATGTTCGCTGCCGCTCGCCGTGCAGCTTTTCGGTGCCTGCGCCCCGGCGCCGCCGCTGGCCGTCGGCTATGTCGAAGGCGACTATGTGCTGCTGGCGCCGATCGAGGTGGCGCAGGTCGAGACCGTCACTGTCAAGCGCGGCGATCGCGTCACGTCAGGCGCGACGGTGGTGACGCTGGAAAGCGCCGATGCCAAGATCGCGGTGGCGCAAGCTAAGGCAAGCCTCGCCCAGGCGCAGGCGCAACTCGCCGACCTCCAGGTCGGCAAGCGGCCGGAAGAAATCGCCGCGCTCAAGGCCCAGGTCGACATGGCCAAGGCGCAGGCCGACGACGCCAAGCGCAAATACGACCGCGCCGCCGACCTGTTCAAGCGCGGTACCGGCACGCAGGCGGACTACGACACCGCCTCGGCGACGTTGGAAACCGCCAACGCGCAGGTCGGCCAGGCGCAGGCCAATCTCGCCGTCGGCGGCCTGCCGGCGCGCGCCGAGACGATCAAGGCCGCCGACAATCAGGTCGGCCAAGCGCAGGCCGCGCTCGACCAGGCCGAGTGGCGGCTGTCCAAGCGCATATTGGCGGCGCCATCGCCGGGCCGCGTCAACGACGTCATCCGCAATCCCGGCGACACGGCGGGTCCGACCGCGCCGGTGATTTCGGTGCTGCCCGACGGGGCGGTGAAGCTCAGCGTCTATATACCGGAGGCCGCCTTCCACTCGGTCAAGGTCGGCAGCCTGCTCAGCGTTCATTGCGACGGCTGCGGCGCGGATGTGAAAGCGCGCGTCAGCTACGTCTCGCCCGATCCCGAATTCACCCCGCCGGTGATCTATTCCCTGGAGAACCGGCAGAAGCTGGTCTACCTCGTCGAGGCGCGGCCGGAGGGCGATGCGGGTCCGCTGCAGCCCGGCCAGATAGTCGATGTCGACCTTGCGGAAACGGCAAAATGAATGTCATCGACGTTCATGGCCTGGTCAAGCGCTTCGGTGACAAGACGGTCGTCGACCACGTGACGATGTCGGTCGCCGAAGGCGAGATCGTCGGCTTCCTCGGCCCCAACGGGTCGGGCAAGACCACCACCATCCGCATCATGTGCGGTCTGCTGACGCCGGACGAGGGCGAAGGCACGGTGCTGGGTTTCAACATCCGCACCGACTCGCTCAGGATCAAGCGCGAAGTCGGCTACATGACGCAGAAATTCTCCTTCTACGAGGATTTGACGATCGGCGAGAATCTCGAATTCGTGGCGCGGCTCTACCGGCTGAAGCCGGTCGAGGAGCATGTCGCCAGGACGCTGGAAGAGCTCGGCCTCGCCACACGCCGCAACCAGCTGGCCGGCACCTTGTCGGGCGGCTGGAAGCAGCGGCTGGCGCTGGCCGCCTGCATCATGCACAAGCCGAAACTGCTTTTGCTCGACGAGCCGACAGCCGGGGTCGATCCGAAGGCGCGGCGCGAATTCTGGGACGAGATCCACCGCCTCGCCAGCGGCGGGCTGACCGTGCTGGTCTCCACCCACTACATGGACGAAGCCGAGCGCTGCCACCGCATCAGCTACATCTCCTACGGCAAGATGCTGGCCACCGGCACCGTGGCCGAGGTGGTCAGGAATGCCGGGCTGACCACCTTCGTGCTGCAGGGTCCGCAACTCGATGAGGTGGCCGAAGCACTGCAAGGGCGCCCCGGCGTCGACCAGGTGGCGCCGTTCGGCGCCACGCTGCATGTTGTCGGCTCCGACAAAAAGAAGCTCGAAGCGGCACTTGCCGACGTCGAGAAAGAGCACAACGGCGTGACGGTGGCGCCGGGGGAAACCAGCCTGGAGGACGTCTTCATCCAGTTCATGTCCGGGTCGAAGGACAACATGGCATGAACGGCATCTTTTCCTTCGCCAGGCTTGGCGCGCTGCTCATCAAGGAATTCATCCAGATGCGGCGCGACCGCATCACCTTCGCCATGATGCTTGGCGTGCCGCTGATACAGCTCGTGCTGTTCGGCTACGCCATCAACAACGATCCGAAGAGCCTGCCTGCCGCACTGGTGGCGACCAGCAGCGACCCCTACACGCGCGCCATTGTCGCGGCGCTGCAGACCACCGGCTATTACCGCTTCGATCATGTCGCGCAAAGCGCCGAGGAGGCCGAGTTCCTGATGGCGCGCGGCGACGTCGCCTTCGTCGTCACCATACCGGCCGACTTCGCCAAGCGGGTCGAGCGTGGCGACAACCCTCAGATCCTGATCGAGGCCGACGCCACCGATCCCGCGGTCGCCAGCGGCGCCATCTCCACGCTCGGCACCGTCGCCAGCCAGGCCTTGCTCAGGGCCCAAGGCATGCAGGAAGCCGCGGCCGAGGCCGCCAGGGGGCAGCTCGATGTCGTGGTGCACCGGCGCTACAATCCCGAAGGCATCTCGCAATACAACATCGTGCCCGGCCTGCTCGGCGTCATCCTGCAGATGACCATGGTGATGATGACCTCGATCGCGCTGACGCGCGAGACCGAGCGCGGCACGATGGAAAACCTGCTCGCCATGCCGTCGAGCCCGCTCGAGATCATGATGGGCAAGGTGCTGCCCTATCTGGCGGTCGGCGCCGTGCAGGTGGTGGTGGTGCTGGCGGCGGCGAAGCTTCTGTTCGCCATCCCCTTCACCGGGTCGATGTCGCTGCTTTTGTCGGCGGTGCTGGTGTTCGTGCTGTCGCTGGTGCTGCTCGGCTATACGATCTCGACCATCGCGCGCACGCAGATGCAGGCACTGCAGCTCACCTTCTTCTTCTTCCTGCCGTCGATCATGCTGTCCGGCTTCATGTTCCCCTATCGCGGCATGCCGGATTGGGCGCAGACCTTCGGCGAGATCTTCCCGCTGACGCATTTCCTGCGCATCACCCGCGCGGTGATGCTGAAGGGCGCCGAACTGCCGGCCGTGGCAACCGAGATTGGCTGGCTGGTGGTGTTTGTCGTTTTGTTTGCCGGCGTCGCACTGGTGCGGTTCCGGCGTACGCTGGATTGAGCGTTTTGCGGTGCGGAACCTTTTCATGTCGGCGGGACAGCACCCCCCTCTGGCCTGCCGGCCATCTCCCCCGCAAGGAGGGAGATCGGCAGCTTTGGCGCTCCGCCTCTCTGGTGAACTTTGGAGATTAGCGAAAGCCGGGGCGACACCTGATCTCCCCCCTTGCGGGGGAGATGTCCGGTAGGACAGAGGGGGGTGCTCAAGCGCGACGCTTCCGCGTGGAGCGCCTAAGCCGCCGCCATGATCCCGGCATACGTCCCGAAATCGACATTGCCGCCAGACAGCACCACGGCGATATTCTTGCCTGACAGCTCGATCTCGCCCGACGACAGCGCCGCCAGCGCGACGCAGCCGCCGGGTTCGACCACCAGCTTGAGATAGGCCATGGCGTCGCGCATCGCCTGCGCCGCCGCCTGGTCCGAGACGGCGATGGCCCCAGCGAGGTTCCTGCGGTTGATCTCGAAGGTGATCACGCCGGGCTCGGCGGTCAGCAGCGCGTCGCAGATGGAATCATGGCCCGGCTCATTCGAAACCCTGGTACCGGCGGCCAGCGAGCGGCGCGTGTCGTCGAAATGCTCGGGCTCGACCGCCCAGACGGCGGTGTCGGGCGAAGCATCCTTGACGGCGACGGAGATGCCGCTCGACAAGCCGCCGCCGCCGCAGGGAACGATCACCGCGTCGAGGCCGACGCCAAGCGCTCTCGCCTGGCGCATCAGTTCGAGGCCGATCGTACCCTGGCCGGCGATGATGGCTGGATCGTCGAAGGGCGGCACCAGCACCATGCCCTTCTCGATGTAAGGGCGGACCACGGCCATGCGATCATCGCGAAAACGGTCGAACGGCACCACCTCCGCGCCCATCTTGCGGACATTGCCGACCTTCATAGCCGGCGCGTCGGCGGGCATGGCGATGACCGCCTTGACGCCGAACATGGCGGCCGAAGCGGCGACCCCTTGCGCATGGTTGCCCGAGGAGAAGGCAACGACGCCACGGTTGCGTTCCGCCTCGCTCAGCGACGACAGCTTGTTGTAGGCGCCGCGGAATTTGAACGAACCGGTGCGTTGCAGCGTCTCCGGCTTGAACAGGATGCGCGCGCCGAAGCGCTTGTTCAGTTCCTGTGATTCGATCAATGGCGTTTCGACGATCAAGCCGGAGAGCCGGGCCGCGGCGGCGTGGATGTCGGCGATGCCGGGAGGGGTTGTCATGGCGGATCCTGCGAGATGTGGCCCGTCATGGTGCACGCAGGGCCCGCGCGAGGCCAACGAAAAGATGTGACCGTCACAAATTTGGCGGATGGTCACCAACGTCACGGCTGCACGCCCCCCTCTGTCCTGCCGGACATCTCCCCCTCAAGGGGGGAGATTGGCTGTTTCATGCGCGGCGTTTCTTCTCTTGCGTTGGAGATTGGCGAAAGCAAAGACAACCGTCGATCTCCCCCCTTGAGGGGGAGATGGCCGACAGGCCAGAGGGGGGCGCTGTCCAGCCAACCTATCGCAATTTCACCCCAGCAGCGTCCGCTGCCTCTTGGTCCCGCCCAGCTTGCGCCAGTTGTTGAAGCGGTGGGTGGCGGCGGCGAAGGAGATCTTCATCTGCTGGGCGACCGAATAGCGCGACTTGCCCTCGTCGAACATGCGGTAGCAGCACTCGACGCCTTCCTCGGTCAGCTTGCCGTCCGGGGCTTTGTTGTGCGGATTGGCGGGGTCGAACTTCTCGACCTGCTGCTCCACCAGGCCCTTCAGGCGCTGCAGGTCGGCCTCGATGCTGGCAATGAGATCGAGAACGGGTTTTGGGTCGAAATGCTCTGCGTGCGGCTTCGTCATGCGTTGATCCTCATCCTTGTCTTGGGCCCAACTATATAGGTTAACATTTGCCAATAATGAAGGGCGCGCTCCGGTGCCGGCTTCAACAATTCTTGAGCCGTGAGCAAGCGCGCGATTGACCCGGGGTCCGTCAAACTCTAGTTTAGAACCATTCTAAACTAGGGTGATTTGCTCATGCTTTCCCGCGTTTTCGGTTTCGGCCGCCGTCCCTTCGAATCGCTGTCCGAACAGGAGATCCTGGCGCTGGCCATTTCATCCGAAGAAGACGACGGACGAATCTACCGTGCCTATGCCGATGGGCTGGCGGATAAGTATCCGCAATCGGCGAAGATGTTCGAGGAGATGGCGCATGAGGAGGACGGCCATCGCGATGCGCTGATCGAGCTTCATCGCAAGCGTTTTGGCGAGCGCATTCCGCTGATCCGGCGCGAGCACGTGAAAGGCTATTACGAGCGCAAGCCCGACTGGCTTGTCCGGCCGCTCGGCATCGAAAATGTGCGCAGCCAGGCCGAGGTGATGGAGCGGCAGGCCTACCTGTTTTATGTCGAGGCGGCAAAGCGCACCACCGACGCTTCGACGCGCAAACTGCTCGACCATCTGGCGGCGGTCGAGCAAGGCCACGAGACGCTGGCTCACCAATTGGAGCAGAAGCACGTGCCTGGCGAAGTGAAGGACGAAGAAGCGGCGGCCGAGCAGCGCCAATTCATCCTCACCTATGTGCAGCCGGGCCTTGCCGGCCTGATGGATGGCTCTGTGTCGACGCTGGCGCCGATCTTCGCCGCGGCTTTTGCCACGCATGACACCTGGCAGACCTTCCTGGTCGGACTTGCCGCCTCGATCGGCGCCGGCATCTCCATGGGTTTCACCGAAGTCGCCTCCGACGACGGCAAGCTCTCGGGACGCGGCTCACCGATAAAGCGCGGCGTCACGACCGGCGTCATGACGGCCGCAGGCGGCCTCGGCCACGCGTTGCCCTATCTCATCCCGCATTTCTGGACGGCGACCGGCGTTGCCGCCGTGGTGGTGTTCTTCGAGCTATGGGCCATTGCCTTCGTCCAGAACCGCTACATGCAGACGCCCTTCCTGCGCGCCGCCTTCCAGGTGGTGCTCGGCGGCGCGCTGGTGTTCGCCGCGGGCGTGCTGATCGGGAATGCCTGAGCGACTTTCTCCCTTCCCCCCTTGTGGGGGAAGGTGGATCGGCGCATAGCGCCGAGACGGATGAGGGGTGTTCCAGCGGAGTGAGGCGTTGGCGATTTAGGCCTACGATCTGGATGAAGAGTATCGCCAAGCTGGAGCACCCCTCATCCGACCGCGCTTCGCGCGGCCACCTTCCCCACAACGGGGGAAGGAAAAACCGCTACCCATTCATCGCCCGGCTATCGACCGGCGCCTCGTCCCTTTCCGTCAGCCCATAGTCCCGCACCACATGCGCGATGCGCAGCCGATAGCCGGCAAAGATGCCGCCTCGGCCAGCCTTCTGGGCCTGCCGGTGTTCTTCCGTATTGCGCCAGGCCTTGACCGCTTCCTCGTCGCGCCAGAACGACAGCGAAAGGATGCGGTCGGGGTCGGCCAAACTCTGGAAACGCTCGATCGAGATGAACCCATCGATGCCATCGAGCAGCGGACGCAGCTTGGCGGCGATGCCGAGATAGACATCGCGTTTGCCCTCCGCCGGCTCGACCTCGAAGATGACCGCGATCACGGCAACACCTTTTCCCTTGGCATGATCCCGGTCTGAAAAGTCTGCAACTTTTCAGGATCAAGCCTTGGCGCATGCGGGCCGGAAGCCAGTTTCAGGAACATGCGGTCCTCCTTGAGGATGAATCGTTCACGCTTGGCGAACGCGTAGTTTGCCTTGCCGGCGGGGTCGGCGGCAAGCCGGGCGCGATAGGCTTCGTAGGCCGCCAGGCTTTCAATGTTGTAGGCGGCGTACGCCGTCGTGGCCGAGCCCTCATGCGGCGCGAAATAGCCGATCAGGTCGGCGCCGCAGCGCGGAATGGCCTGGCCCCAGTTGCGGGCATACTCCTCGAAGGCAGCCTTGCCGAACGGGTCGATCTCATAGCGGATGAAGCAGGTGATGGTCATGGTCGTCTCCTCGGATCGTTGCATCAATAGTTCGAGCCCGGTCGAAACGTCGCGCACTTGGGTTATGCTAGGCCGTTTCGTGTCAGGAGCCGTCGTGGCGTGCTTCGCCGCCTCCTTGAGCCGATCGGAGAATAATGCTTATCTGACGAGAATGCTTCGATGAGGAACGAACTATGCGTGAAGGACCCGACATTGCCCGCATCGCCAGCCTGGTCGGCGATCCGGCCCGCGCCAACATGCTGAACGCGCTGATGGGCGGCACCGCGCTGACCGCGAGCGAACTGGCGCTGGAAGCCGGTGTCTCGTTGCCGACCGCTTCCTCGCATCTGTCGAAACTGATGGAGGGCGGCCTTCTGACCCTGGCCAGCCAGGGCCGCCATCGCTATTACGGCCTCGCCGGGCCGCAGGTGGCCGGCATGATCGAAGCCATCACCGGGGTCGCCGAAGCCGTCGGCCCGAAGCGCGTTCGGCCGGGCCCGCGCGACGGCGCCATGCGCGTGGCCCGTGTCTGCTACGATCACCTCGCCGGCGAGCAGGCCGTGGCGATGCTCGATCGTCTGGTCGAAAAAGATATCCTGCAGCGTGACGACAAGGAAATCAGGCTCGGGCCGTCGGCCGCATCGCATTTCGCGGCAATAGGCATCGATGTCGGCGCCAGGCCGCGCCGCCCGGTCTGCCGCGCCTGCCTCGACTGGAGCGTGCGCCGCTCCCACCTCGCCGGCACGCTGGGCGCCGCTATCTTGGACAAGATCCTTGCCGAGAAATGGGCCCGCCGCGAGAAGGACAGCCGCGCGGTGGTGTTTTCGCCGCCGGGAAAGCAGGCGTTCGAGAGGGTGTTTTTGAGCTGATGGTGTACGGAGACGTCGGCGGGACAGCGCCCCTCTCTGCCCTGCCGGGCATCTCCCCCTCAAGGGGGGAGATTGGCGGCTTCATTGTCTCGCTCACCTTTAAGCGTCGATAGTTGGCGAGCGCTTGAGCGCGTAATCTCCCCCCTTGAGGGGGAGATGGCCGGCAGGCCAGAGGGGGGCGCCAAGGATCGCAACGGTTGCAAATGCGGATGGATCACCCCCGCTTCAACACCTTCCCTCTCTTGAAAAAATCCTCCCACGGGTCGGCTTCCTTCAACTGCTTCGTCGTCGTCTTGTCGCCGATCGGGAAGGCATTGGGCGCCAGTCCGGCCTCGATTTCGGCCCAGGTCACCGGCGTCGACACGGTGGCGCCCTTCTTGGCGCGCGAGGAATAGGGCGCGACTGTTGTGGCGCCCCTGCCATTGCGCAGATAGTCGACGAAGATTTTCCCGGTGCGCGCCTTTTTCGACAGTGTCGCCGTATAACGGTCAGGGGCGGCCTGCTCGAGCGCCCTGGCGAAATCATGGGCGAAATTCTTGACCTCGTCCCAGTCCGCCGAGGGCTTCAGCGGCACCAGCACATGATAACCCTTGCCGCCCGATGTCTTGACGAAGTTCGGCAGCGACAGCTCGTCGAGCTTGTCCTTGATATCCAGCGCGGCGTCGCGCACCTTCTTGACGTCGACGCCTTCGTCGGGATCGAGATCGAAGATGATCTGGTCGGGCTTTTCGATCTCGTCGACGGTAGAGCCCCAGATATGAACTTCGACAACGCCGTACTGGACCAGCGCGGCGATGCCGTCGAAATCCCGGATGAACAGGATCTCCTCGCCGTCCGTCGGGTCCTTCATCCGGGCTATCTTGTCGCTCATCCCGGCCGAGGCGTGCTTCTGGAAGAAGCGCTGGCCGCCGACGCCATCGGGCGCCCGCACCAGGCTGAGCGGCCGGTTGATCACGAAGCGCTCCATGCGCGGCCAAACCTGCGCGTAGTGATCAAGCAGGCCCTGCTTGGAGATTTTTTCGTCGGGCCACAGCAGCTTGTCGGGATGAGAGAGTTTTACCGTGGTTGTCATCGCCCCGGCAGGTTTGCCAGCGCCGCTGGGCGCGGATTTCGCCCTGGCTGAGCTCTTGCCTCCTGGTTCCTTGCCGTCTGGTTCCTTGGCCCCTGATGTCTTGAGTGTCGCCGCCCTGGGCTTTTCCTGCACGACTTCCTCCGCCGGCTTGTCCTCGCGCAGCCCCTGGAACGAGGCATGGCGTATTATACGGTCCGATGTCCAGCTGCGGAACTCCACTTCGCCGACAAGCTCGGGTTTGACCCAGACCAGCCCCTTGCCCTTGGGCACGGCTGCGTCGAAAGGCGAGGTATTCGCCTTCAGCCCATCGAGTTTCTTCTTCAGATCGTTGGCGCTCCTGGTGGAGAAGCCGGTGCCGACGCGGCCGGCATAGTGTAGGCTGCCACCCTCGTAATAACCGACCAGCAGCGAGCGCAGCCCGCGCCCGGTCTTGTCCGACGGCAAATAGCCGCCGATGACGAATTCCTGCCGCGCCGTGCATTTCGACTTCACCCAGCTAGGACCGCGCCCGCTGCGATAGGGCGCGTCGGCGCGTTTGGAGACGACGCCCTCCAGTCCCATGCGGCAGGCATGCTCCAGCATGATCTTGCCGGGCTCGGTGAAATGGTCGGAGAAACGCACCGCCGCGTTCTCGGATGGCTTGCCGAGCAGTTCCTGCAGGGCTTGCTTGCGCTCGACCAGCGGCTCGCGGCGCAGGTCCTTGCCGTCGAGGCGCATCAGGTCGAAGACATAGTAGATGAAGCGGTTTGTCCGCTTCGCCGACAGATCCTGCTGCAGCAATGAAAAGGACGAAACGCCGCTGTCGGCCAGCACGACGACCTCGCCGTCGATGATGGCGTCGCTGCACTTCAGGCGAGCGAGTTCGGCAACGATCTCGCCGCCGAATTTCTCCGTCCAGTCGAGGCCGGCGCGGGTCAAGAGCCGCACCTCCGTGCCGGCGATCTGTGCCTGTATGCGATAGCCGTCGAACTTCACCTCGTGCAGCCAGTCCTCGCCCGACGGAGCCTCCCGTTCCAGCGTGGCAAGCTGCGGTTCGACAAAGTCGAGTTTCCGGCCCGCGGCCTTCGCCTTGCTGGCGGCCGGCCTGTTGGAATGCCAGACTTTCGGTTTCTCGCCCCTGGCGGCCTTGCCCGCGCCGACCTCCTCGATTGTCAGGCCCGACTTCACCGATTGCGGCGCCTCCTGAAGGATATCCTCGCCCGGACGCGCCGCCGCATCGTCCGACTTGATCAGCAGCCAGTTGTCGCGCTTCTCCCCCGGGCGCGGCCTCAGCCGCACCAGATGCCATGAGCCATGCAACTTATGGCCCTTGAGCTCGAAGTTGATATGGCCCTTCTTCATCGCCTTGGCCGGGTCGGTCTCGGGAACCCATGTCCCCTCGTCCCAGACGATGACAGAGCCGCCGCCATATTCGCCCTTGGGAATGGTGCCTTCGAACCCGGCATAGTCGATCGGGTGGTCCTCGACGTGGACGGCGAGCCGCTTTTCATGCGGATCGAGGCTCGGGCCGCGCGTCACCGCCCAGCTCCACAGCACCCCGTCATGCTCGAGGCGGAAATCGTAATGCAGCCTGGTCGCCGCATGCTTCTGGATTACGAAGAGACCGCCACCAACCTCGCCCTTCTTGCCGCGCGCGACCTTGCCGGCCGGTTCGGACGTCTTCTTGAAGTCGCGCTTGGAATGATACTGTTCGAGTCCGGCCATTATTCCCTGGTCCTCAAGCTTCCCTGTCCCTCAGGCCGATTTGCGTTTGGGCGCGGCGGTTTTCGGCTTGGCGCGTTTGGCTGCCGGCTTGGGTTTCGCCGACGAAGACGCTTTCGATGACCCGGAGTCCGACAAGCTCTTCTTCAACGCGTCGAACAGGTTGATGACATTGGAAGGTTTTGGCGCGGCCTTTGCCTTCGGCGCCTTGTGGCCGGCCTTCTTGGCGCGGATCAGCTCGAGCAGCGCGTCCTCATATTTGTCGTCGAATTTCGACGGATCGAACTTCGCCTTCTTCTTGTCGATGATCAGTTCGGCAAGATCGGTCATCTCCTGGTCGGTCTTCACCGCCTCGATCTCGCCGAACACGGTATCGGGCTGGCGCACCGTGTTGTCATAGCGCAGCGTGGTCAGCACCATGCCCTTGCCGAGCGGCTCGATGACCACAGGACGTTCGCGTCGGTAAAGCACGATGCGCGCCAGCCCGGCCATCTTCTTGCCCGCCATGGCGTCGCGAATGACGGCAAACGCTTCTTCCGACACCTTGTCGCCCGGCGCGACATAATAGGGCGTATCGAGATAGACCTGCTGGATCGAGGCCTTGTCGACGAAACCGTCGAGGCTCATCGTGTGCGAGGATTCGATCTGCACCGCCTCGATCTCGTCTTCCTCGATATGGATGAATTCACCGTCGTCGAGTTCATAACCCTTGATCTCGTCATCGTCGCCAAGCGGCTCGCCGGTCTCGGCGTCGACATAAATGCGCTTCACCGTATTGCCGGTCTTGCGGTTGAGGATGCGGAAAGACACCCTTTCGGTGTGGGTGACGACATTGGTCAGTTCGACGGCGCAGGTGACCAGCGACAGCTTCAGATAGCCCCTCCAGGCAGGACGCGGCGCCATGACAACTCCCTTCAGGAACGCGATGAAGGTGAGAACGGATGGCGCGCGCTCCAGTTCCTTGCCAGTTCCCTGATCGCTTGATGTTCGAGCACTTTGAAGTCAGGCCCGCATCGAAGCGTCCAGAACGGAAATTTCACAGGCGCGGCGGAAATTGAAACAGAACCGCGCGCGGGCGACATTCAAACGAAACATATGTGATGCAAAAGTCACACTGGGCGAAATGGCGACAAAAGGCACCGAAACACCCCGAATCAGCCGCATTCCGGCCACGAAGCAACGGGTTTTCGACCAGAAATTAACATCACGTTCACCGACTATTCACGCCTCGATGCTATCATTCTCGCAATTCGGAAGGGACATCCGAAAATCGGGACAGGGACAGGGTAAATGAACTTCCTCACGCACCTCATCGGCTATGCCGCCGCCATCCGCGAATTCGTCGCGCCGACCTATCGGCCCGAGCGCTACTACATGCGCGGTCCCGGTCCGGCTTGCGCCCGTCGCGGCACGTCGCTGGGCGCGCACTGACCATGACGTTCGAGAGCCGCCACAACAGCCGCATCTGCAGGCCCGGTGCCAACGCGCGTGCCACCACCTATCGCGCCGAGCGTCCCGTTCTGGGTGACCGGGTCCTCAGTGACGGACGGCGTGCGACATCGCCACGTCTTTGATCCCGCTTGCGGCTACCTTAGTGTCCCGGGACACGAGCAGCCGAGGCCCGCGTGACCGATCTTCCCCAGTCAAATCTGCCCCAATCAAGTCCTCTGAGCCGTCAGGTACAAGCCGTCAGCTGATCGTCTTCGATGGCGTCTGCGTGCTCTGCTCCGGCTTCGTGCGCATGGTGGTCAGGCTCGACCGCAAAAGCCGCTTCCGCTTCGCCACCGCCCAGTCGCCTTTCGGCGAAGCGCTGTTCAGGAAGCACGGGCTGCGCACCGACGCTTACGAAACCAATCTCGTCCTTGTCGACGGTGCCGTCTTCACGCGGCTCGACAGTTTTGTCGCCGTCATGGCGGAACTCGGCTGGCCGTGGCGTGCGGCCAAGGCGCTGTTGCTGCTGCCGCGCCCGCTGCGCGACTGGCTCTACGAGCGCGTCGCCAAGAATCGCTACGCCCTGTTCGGCAAAAAGGACAGCTGCGACGTCCCATCCGCAGGACTGCGCGGGCGGTTCCTTGGCTAAATGGCGATCGCGCCGCGCAATTGGCGTCGCCTGACACGCTATCGCGGCTGGCTCGTGCCACCTGCCGCGCACGGCTCCAGCGTGATGGAGCCGCCGGCCTCCTTGCCGAACTCCCGGCAGCCCTGAACCGTGCACAGTGTCCAGCCGTTGCCAGTTGCGCCGGAGGCGGCGAGAGAGACGTGACGCTGCGGCCCAACCTTCGGGGCATAGGCCCACCAGCCGTCTTTCAGCACCGCGCCCTCCGGTGGCTCCATGCCGGCGCCCGAACCCTTGATGCGCGCCTCGACCACTTGCAGGCCGGACGGCGTCACCTTCCAGTCTTCCTCCCATCGCGTCCGTTCCACCGAATGCGTCCACGACAGCGTGAAGGCGGCGACCGCCAGCGTCACCGTCTTGCCGGCGGCAAGGATGCACAGGCTCATGTGGTGCTATTTCTTTGCTTGAGCATGATCTCTTCCGAAAACCGGATTCCACTTTTCGGGATCATGCCCTGGCTCGCCGTGCCCGCCAGCAGTGCCAGCCGATCCAGGCAAGCGACAGCGCCCAGCCGGTTTCGTCGGTGAGCGGCAGCGCCGCGACCAGAAGCACGCCGCCGGCGAAGGCGACAAGCCGTTCCCACCACGCCATGCGGGTGACGAGGAAACCGACGGCGGCCGCCCCCCACAGCACGATGCCCATGCACGCCTTGACGACGATATAGGCGACCTCGACGGGATAGCCGAACTGGGCGGCGATCGGCCCGGCGTCCTGCAGCATCAGCGCCGGCGTGTAGACAGCCATGAACGGCACCACGAAGCCGGCGATCGCCAGCTTGGTTGCCTGGATGCCGATCTTGAGGCCGCTCTCCTTGGCCATCGGTGCCGCCGCGAAGGCAGCCAGCGCCACCGGCGGCGTCAAATCGGCCATGATGCCGAAATAGAAGACGAACATATGGCTGACCACCAGCGGCACCCCGAGCGACAGCAGCGCCGGGCCGGCCAGCGACGAGGTGATGATGTAGTTCGGGATGGTCGGGATGCCCATGCCGAGCACCAGGCAGGTCAGCATCGTCAGCACCAGCGACAGGAACAGGTTGTTCTCGCCGATCGAGATGATCCAGCCGATGAAGGTCGATGCGATGCCGGTCAGTGTCAGCGTGCCGATGACGATGCCGACGATGGCGCAGGCGATGCCCACCGGCAGCGCGTTCTTGGCGCCCTCGGCAAGTGAATCGACGCAGATCCGCAGCGTCGCGCGCCCACCCTTGAATGTGGCGCAGGCGATGATCAGTGCGGCGATGACCAGGCTTAGGACGTTGACGCCGAACTTCATGAACGAGGCGGCAGCAAGCCCGAGCGCCAGCCAGAAGACGATGCGGAAGGCGAGCGGCCCGATCGCCGCCGCCAATGGCGTGCCGAGGATGAGCACGATGGTCAGCGCCAGCCCCATCGTGCCGGCGAAGACCGGCGTGTAGCCGGCGAACAACAGATAGATCAGCGCGGCCAGCGGCAGCACCAGCGGCCAGTGCTGCCGCACCGCGTCCCACGGGTTGGGCAGGTCCGCCTTGGCCATGCCGTGCAGGCCGGCCTTGCCGGCCTCCAGATGCACCTGCCAGAAGCAGGCGCCGAAATAGAGCATTGCAGGGATGATCGCCGCCTTGACGACGTCGGCATAGGGAATGTTCAGCGTCTCGGCCATGATGAAGGCGACCGCGCCCATTACCGGCGGCATGATCTGGCCGCCCATCGAGGACGTCGCCTCGACCGCGCCCGCGAAGGCCGGGCGGAAGCCGAAGCGCTTCATCAGCGGAATGGTGAACTGACCGCTTGCCACCACATTGGCGACGCCGGAACCGGAAATCGTGCCCATCAGCGCCGACGACAAAACGCAGACCTGCGCCGGGCCGCCGCGCCATGAACCGACGAGGCCGAGCGCGGAATCGTTGAACAGCGCGATCATGCCGGCGCGTTCGAGAAAGGCGGCGAAGACCACGAAGATGAAGATATAGGCCGCCGAAACGTAGATCGGCGTGCCGTATATGCCTTCCGTGCCGTAGGCGAAGGTGTCGACCAGCTGGGCGAAGTCGTAGCCGCGATGGATGAAGGGCGCCGGCAAATGGTTGCCGAAGAAACAATAGGCGAGGAAGATGAAGGCGATTGTTGCGAGCGGCAGCCCCATCAGCCGCCTGGCCGCCTCGAACACCAGCACCACCAGCACCGCGCCGACGATCAGGTCCGGTGTGGTCAGGAAGCCGGAGCGCCGGATGAGATCGGAATAGAACATCCAGTTGTAGAGGCCGGTGCCGAAGCCGAGCGCGCCGAGCGTCCAGAACATTGTTTTTGCTGCCATGCTTTTGGCGCGCAGATTGGCGATCAGGGCAAAGCCGAGGAGCAGCAGGAAGCCGACATGCATGGCCCGCACCACCTGGCTCGGAAGGCTGCCATAGGCGGCGATGTAGACCTGGAAGACGGAAAAGGCGACGGCGATGACAAACGCCGCCTTGCCGGCGATGCCATCGCCGAACCCCGGCGGCAGGCCTTCGACTTGCTCTTCGGCGACAGGGAGATGGAAAGTACTGGAGGATTTGCTGTCGGCTGGTTCGCTCATCCGACGCACTCCCAAGCAAGCGAACTGCAGCGCGAGGCGCCCCCCTCTGCCCTGCCGGGCATCTCCCCCTCGAGGGGGGAGATCAGCGGCATCGATGTCGGCGCAGGTTTTGCAAAGTTTGGCGAAGAACATAACAACGGCCAATCTCCCCCCTTGAGGGGGAGATGCCCGGCAGGGCAGAGGGGGGCGCTTAGCGAAGACATCTCAGATAAGCCGAGCGAACCTTGCTACTTCACCAGCCCCTTCTCCTTGTAATACCGCTCCGCGCCCGGATGCAGCGGCACCGGCATGCCGTCGATCGCCTTGGCCGGATCGATGCCCTTGGCGGCGGCGTGCGCGGCGGCAAGCTGGTCGAGATGGTCGAACATCTGCTTGGTCATCTGGTAGGCGGTCTCGTCGGAGACATCGGCGCGGGTGATGAGGAAATTGCCGACGGCGGCGGTGGCGACGTCCTCGCTCTGGCCTTCATAGGTGCCCTTGGGAATGACCACCGACAGATAGGGCGCGCCGATCTTGGCGACGTCCTCGGCCGGCACGGCAACGACGTTGATCGGCACCGAGGTGGCGAGGTCGCGGATCGAGGCGACGCCGAGTCCCGCCGACTGCAGCGTGGCGTCGAGCTGGCGGTTCTTGATCAGTTCGACGGATTCGGCGAAGGGCAAATATTCGACCCGGCCGAGATCCTCGTATTTCAACCCTGCGGCGGCGAAGATGGCGCGCGCGTTGAGTTCGGTGCCGGAGGCCGGCGCGCCGACCGACAGGCTCTTGCCCTTGAGGTCGGCAAGCGTCTTGATGCCGGACTCCTGGCTGGCGACGATCTGGATGTAGTTGGGATAGATGGCGGCGATGCCGCGCAATTTGTCGAGCTTGCCAGGGAAGCCGGCCTCGGCATTGCCTTCGGCGGCGAGCTTGACGGAATCGCCAAGGGCAAACGCGATCTCGCCCTTGCCCTGCTGCAGCAGATTGAGGTTCTCGACCGACGCCTTGGTCGCCTGCACCTGCGTGCGGGCGCCCGCGATGCCCTTGCCGTAGATCTCCGACAGCGCCACGCCGAGCGGGTAGTAGACGCCCGAAGTGCCGCCTGTCAGTACGTTGATGAATTCTTGCGCGCCGGCAGAAACAACGCCAAGGCCAAGCGAAAGCGCCACCGCGCTGGCTGCAACAAATCTCGTCCTGAAATGGAACATCTGGTTTCCTCCCTGAAAAGATCGACCGCACCACCTCCTCGGTGCGAACCGGGCCAAGTTTAGACAGCGAGCCGCAAATGCCAACCGGCAATCGCAGCCATTAGACGAACGGTTGAGTGCATGGGCGACACCTTCCGGCTTGCGCTAGGCGCGGCCACGGCCGAAAGATTTTCACGGCACCTGTCGAAATCGGCCGACACCGCACGACATACGTCTGGCCCCGCAAGACGCGGCCTTCCAAACCACGGGAGAAAACCCATGCGATACATGCTTTTGATCAACAATGACGAAGCCGCGCTGGCGAACACGCCGGTCGAGAAGGCCCAACAGATGAGCGCGGCCTATGCCGCCTACACCGAAGCGTTGAAGAAGTCCGGTGCGTGGCTGGCCGGCGAAAGGTTGCGTCCGACCCAGGCAACCACCTCGGTGCGGATCGCCGACGGCAAGACCAACGTCATCGACGGCCCCTATGCCGACACCAAGGAGCAGCTTGCCGGCTTCTACATGATCGAGGCGGCCGACATCGATACCGCCATCGAATGGGCGGCGCGCTGTCCGGCGGCCAGCACCGGCACGGTGGAGTTGCGGCCGATCTGGGAAATGGCCGACTACATGCCCAAGAAATGACGATGTGCCGGGAAATAGCGATGTGATGGACAGTCGTCCGGAGATCGTCCGGGCGGCGGCGGAAGCGGCCGCCCGGCAAAGCTATGGCAAGCTGGTCGCCTGGCTGTCGGCGCGCACGCGCGACGTGGCCGCCGCCGAGGACGCGCTGGCCGATGCCTTTGCCGCGGCGCTCGAACGCTGGCCGAAGTCCGGCGTGCCCGACAAGCCGGAAGCCTGGCTGCTGGCGGTGGCGCGCCGGCGGCGTGTCGATGCGGTGCGGCGGCGGCTGACCAGCGAAGCCGGCCGCGAGCATCTCAGGCTGATCGCCGAGGAAGCGGAGGCGCGCATGACCAACGAAGACTTGCCCGACGAAGACATGCCCGACGAACGCCTGCGGCTGATGTTCGCCTGTGCCCATCCGGCGATCGAATCGAGCGTCCGCGCGCCGCTGATCCTGCAGACCATTCTGGGTTTCGATGCCGCGACCATCGCCTCCGCCTTCCTGGTCTCGCCGGCGACGATGGGCCAGCGCCTGGTGCGTGCAAAGACCCGAATCCGTGAAACCGGCATTCCGTTCCGCGTGCCGGAGCGGGCCGAACTCGGCGAGCGGCTGGACGCGGTGCTGGAAGCCATCTACGCCGCCTTCGCCGAAGGCTGGTCGGACCCGGCCGGCACCGAAACACAACGCCGCAACCTGGCGACCGAAGGCATCTGGCTCGGCCGGCTGGTGGCCTCGCTGATGCCGGATGAGCCGGAGGCGCTCGGTCTGCTTGCGCTGATGCTGTTTGCCGAGGCCCGCCGGGCTGCCCGGCGCGATGCCGAAGGCGACTTCGTGCCGTTGGCGCAACAAGATTGCGAGCTGTGGGACCGTGCCCTCATCAATGAGGCGGAGGTGCTGCTGTCCCGCGCCGCGCAGAGCGGCGTCATCGGCCGTTACCAGCTCGAGGCCGCAGTCCAGTCGGCGCACGCGGCGCGACGGCTGACCGGTCGCACCGACTGGGTGGCGATCCGCGAGCTCTATGACGCGCTGTTTTCGATCGCCGGATCGCCCGTCGTGGCGATCAACCGTGCGGTGGCGGTCGCCGAGGCCGAGGGCGCCGTGGCGGGACTGGCGGCCCTTTACGTGCTGGGTGACGACAAGCGCCTTGACGACTATCAGCCCTATTGGGCCGCGCGCGCCGGGCTTCTGGCCAGGCTCGGGCAAGTGCCGCAGGCCAGCCAAGCCTATGATCGGGCGATAGGCCTCGAGCGCGACCCAGCGGTACGGCGCTTCCTGCAAGGCAAACGGGCAGCGCTGCGAAATTGACCTTCAGCCCGGCCACATCTCGTGCGAGATGTTAAGCGTCTTCATCAGCGGATGGCCGCGCAGCTTCGCCCACAGGCGTTCAATGTTCGGCCATGCTATCCGCGCGGTCTCAATGTCTGGATGCCAGGCCACCAGCATGACGAGATAGATGTCGGCCAGCGACAGGCCGTCGCCGACCAGCCAGTCACGGCCTTTGAGCGCGTTGTCGAGAACGGCGAAGCCACGATCCATCTCGGCGACCGCCGCCTGCTTTACGGCCTTCGTGCCGTCGGCATCGGACGTGTAGCGATGGGCATAGTACAGCCGCAGGATCGCGGGGTAGAGCGCCGACGACATGAAGGCCATCCAGCGCAGGAAATCGACGCGGGCCGGCGCGCCGATCGCCGGCGCCAGGCCGGCCTCGGGATGGCGCTCGGCCAGCAGGATGCAGATCGCCGCCGATTCGGTCATCGACTGCCCGTCCGGCAAGGTCAGCACCGGCACCTGGTTCAGCGGGCTGATGTCGAGGAAGGCCGGGTCCGGCCGGTCGGTCTTCGGCACGTCGATCTGCTCGAACGGCGCGTTCGCCAGCGCCAGCGCCGCCTCGACGACGAAGCCGCCGCTGCCGGGCCGTGTGTAGAGTTTGTACATTGGATTCTCCCCCGGCCCGCACCAATCAGGCCGTAGGCGATATGGACCGGAAGCAGGGTGGGGCTCAAGCGAGCGGCGGTCGCCAGGGCTGATTTTTCAGCGGGCCAGATGGCTGGTCGATGCAGAACTTTCTATGCTGTCGGGCCAGCGCCCCCCTCTGTCCTGCCGGACATCTCCCCCACGAGGGGGGAGATCAGCTTCGCCACCGATTTCGCCAATCGCAGGCGGTGCGAGAAAGGCGGGACGACCAACACGGCCAATCTCCCCCCTCGTGGGGGAGATGCCCGGCAGGGCAGAGGGGGGCGCGAAGGATCTCGGCGCTTAAGTTCCGCGCGCCTACGCCCCCAGCCCTTCGAACAGGATCGTCGACAGGTAGCGTTCGGCGAAGTCGGGGATGACCACGACCAGGGTCTTGCCCTTGTTTTCCGGCCGCGAGCCGACGACGATTGCCGCCTGCAGGGCGGCACCCGACGAAATGCCGACCGGCACGCCTTCGAGGCGGGCGACGAGACGGGCATTGGCGACGGAATCCTCGTTCGAAACCTTGACGATCTCGTCATAGATCTTGGTGTCGAGGATTTTCGGCGCGAAGCCGGCGCCGATGCCCTGGATTTTGTGCGGACCGGGCTGGCCGCCCGACAGCACCGGCGATGCCTCCGGCTCGACGGCGACGACATGCAGCGAGGGCTTGTGCTTCTTCAGCACCTGGCCGACGCCGGTGATGGTGCCGCCGGTACCGATGCCGGCGACGAAGATGTCGACCTCGCCATGCGTGTCGTTCCAGATCTCCTCGGCCGTCGTCTTGCGGTGGATCTCCGGGTTGGCCGGGTTTTCGAACTGCTGCGGGATGATCGCGTTGGGGATGGTCGCGGCCAGCTCGTCGGCCTTGGCGATGGCGCCTTTCATGCCTTTCGGGCCCTCGGTCAGCACCAGTTCGGCACCGAGCAGCGCCAGCATCTTGCGGCGCTCGACCGACATCGTCTCCGGCATGGTCAGGATCAGCTTGTAGCCCTTGGCGGCGGCGGCGAAGGCGAGCGCGATGCCGGTGTTGCCCGAGGTCGGTTCGATCAGCGTGGTCTTGCCGGGAGAAATCTTGCCGGCCGCTTCCAGCGCCTCGATCATCGCCACGCCGATGCGGTCCTTGACCGAGGCGATCGGGTTGAAGAATTCGAGCTTGGCGACGAGCTTGGCGACGACGCCCTTTTCCTTGGCGAATTTGTCGAGCCGCACCAGGGGCGTGTCGCCGATCGTGTCGGTGATGGAATTGTAGATGCGGCCGCGGCCGGGGGCGCGGGCGGAGGTGACAGGCTTGTTCATTGGTTTCGCTCCCAGGAGTCAGGCAAGTAATTTCAGGCAATTGGGCAAAGGGCCTTCGGTCGCGCAAGATAGACCGTCAGCGAAGAATATCCGAGTGGGGCGCATGTCTAAAGCGCCTCCGTCTCGGAAAAGCGTTTTCCGAAAAGGCCGATATCTGGAATATTTTGGCCGAGCAGAGGCTATTGGCGGGCAGCGATCGCCGCCGCGGCGCCGACCATGAAGCCGGCGGCGGTGCGGTTCAGCACCCTCAACGCACGCGGCGATTTCAGGAACCAGCGCGCCTTGGCGGCCAGCGCAAGGTAGGGCACCAGCACGACGAACAGGACGACGATCGTCAGCGCGACGAGAATGCCGTAGTCGGCCAGCGTGATGGTCTTCAGGTCGACGATGGTCGGCGTGATCGCCAGGTAGAAGATCATCGTCTTCGGATTGCCGAGCGTGACGGTCAGCCCGGCGGCGAAGCTCGACGCCAGTCCACCCTTGCCCTTCCGGGCTTCGACGGTTTCGGGTGTGATGCCGGCGGTCCAGAAGCGCCAGCCGAGGAAAGCGAGATACGCGACGCCGGCCCATTTGATCGCCAGGAACACCATGCCGAAAGTCTGCGCGACGAAGGCGAGGCCGAGCACCACGGCGGTCAGGTAGGTGAGGTCGCCGAGCATCAGGCCAAAGGACATGGCCAGCGATGAGCGGAAGCCGGAGCCGAGCGCCCGGGCGACAAGCGCGGTGACGCCGGGACCGGGAATGGCGGCGGCGATGCCGAGGGCGGCACTGTAGGCGAGAAAGCCGGTGAGGGTCATGGCTGGTGGTCCCGGATTGGCCTGCCTTGTCGCATGGAACGGACCAGAATTGAATTCCCTGAAGTCGGATTCCATTACACCAGACATCTGTGACACGTCGCGAAGGCCTCCTATCCGGCGCGCTTCGCGACCACCTATGCCCGGGGCGAGTCCGGGTGAGGGGGCCAGCGCTGCCCAGCAAGACTCGTCAGGAACGGCCGCCATCGTAGGTGACGCGCCAGATGGTGCCGTTGCCGTCTTCGGTCACGATCAGCGCGCCATCCTTGGCCACAGTCACGCCGACCGGCCTGCCCCACACCTCGCCGTTGGAGACGACGAAGCCGGTCATGAAATCCTCGTATTCGCCGGTCGGCTTGCCATCCTTGAACAGCAGGCGCACGACCTTGTAGCCGGTCCTGTTGCCGCGGTTCCAGGAGCCGTGCAGGGCGACGAAGGCATCGCCGCGATATTCCTTGGGAAACCCGGTGTTCGCGGGCAGGTCCTTGCCGTCGTAGAAGGCGATGTTGAGCGGCGCCGAATGCGCCTGCATCAGCACATCGGGAATATCGACCTTGCCGGCAAGGTCGGGGCGCTCGCCCTTGTGGCGCGGATCTTCGTTGTTGCCGATATAGTACCAGGGCCAGCCATAGAAGGCGCCTTCCCTGACCGATGTGGCGTATTCGGCTGGCACATTGTCGCCGAGCGCATCGCGCTCGTTGACGACGCACCACAGCGCGCCGGTCGCCGGCTGGACGGTCATGCCCGAGCAGTTGCGCAGGCCGGTGGCGACGGTGCGGCCGTTCTTGCCGTCGGGGTCGAAGGCCTGCACGTCGGCGCGTCCCTCTTCGGAGCCCCAGCTGGCGCCGAGCGGCTTTGACTTGATCCATGCATCGAGTCCGCCCCTCGGCCTCTTGCCCATGTCCCCGGCGGCGTTCGAGCCCGAGCCGACCGACAGATAGAGCGTCTTGCCATCGGGCGAAAAGGCGATGTCGCGGGTCCAGTGATGGTTCGATGGAATGTCGTCGACGATGGTTTCCGGGTCGGCGGATGCCTTGAGATCGCCATTGCGGTAGGCAAAGCGCACGATGCTGTCGCTGTTGGCGACATAGACCCATTGCGGGTCGCTGCCCGGCGGGTAGAAGGCAATGCCGTAGGGCTGGTTGAGATCGCCGGCGAAGATGCTTTTCTCGGCGGGCTTGGCGCTGCCCTCGGTCAGGCGGTAGACGCGGATCTGGTTGGCTTCGCTGTCGGCGACGAACAGGTCGCCATTGGGTGCCGCGCGTACCACGCGCGGATTGTCGATGCCGGACGCGATCAGCTCGGCCGAAAAGCCTTCCGGCAGTTGCGGTTTGGCGTCCGCCGGCCTTTCGGCAAGGCCGGCGCTGTTCGAGGCCGACTTGGCGAGATTGGGCTTCGGCAGGTCTTCCGGCTTGATCAGGCGGCGCACGCCGGGCTTGTCGGCGCGCCAGTCGCCAAAGGCGGCCGGACCCTTCAGCACCGGCTGGTCGGCCTGCTGGGCGAACGCCGCGGTCGCGAGGAGCAGTGCGGAAAGCCCCAGTCCGGCCATTCGGGTCCCAGCGATCATTGTCGTCCCTCCACCTGGTCGCGAAGGAAGTATCAACGGCCGGTTTGTCCCTGGGTTCCGTCTTGCTTCCGGGTTCAGGTCCCGGCGGCGTAAAAATCGTCGTCGAGGCGCTTTTCCAAGGCGACGAGATCCGCCGGCAGCGGCAGGCCCATGGCGCGCATTTCGCGCAGCTTCTCGCGCAGCTGTTCCTGGATTTCGTGCTGGTCTTCCGGCTGGTTGACCATTTCCTCCAGCAGCAGGCTGATCCGGGCCTTGAACTCTTCGAGCGCCATTCTTTTTCTCCTTGGCGGCCAGGAAGCGCAGGAAGTCGCCGCTCGCAGGCCGGCTGAATATCAATACACCTAGCGCAGCATGCGCGATATCAGCTGTGCCGTGTAATCCACCATCGGCACGATGCGCGCGTAATTCAGCCGGGTCGGGCCGATGACGCCGAGCGCCCCGACGACGCGGGCATCCTTGTCGCGATAGGGCGCGACCACCAGCGACGAGCCCGACAGCGAGAACAGCTTGTTTTCCGAGCCGATGAAGATGCGCACGCCCGATCCCTGCTCGGCCAGGTCAAGCAGCTGGATCAGCCCGTCCTGCGTCTCCATGTCCTCGAAAAGGTGCCGCAGCAGTTCGATATCGGCCTGCGCGGTGACGTTTTCGAGCAGGTTGGCCCGGCCGCGCACGATGAGCCGCGCCGGCAGGCCGCTTTCGGCGCCCGCCCATACCGCCAGCCCCTTCTCGACGAGATCCTGCGACAGCGTGTCCAGCGCAGCCCTTGTCTCTTCCTTGATGCGGGCGATCTCGGTCCGTGCCTCGGCCAGCGTGCGGCCCCGAATATGCGCGTTGAGGAAATTCGAGGCCTCGTGCAATTGCGAGACGGTGATGCCGGCGGGCAGCTCGACGACGCGGTTTTCGACGTCGCCATTCTGCGACACCAGCACGGCAAGTGCCTTGGTCGGCTCCAGCTGGATGAATTCGATGTGCTTCAGCGCCACCTCGTTCTTGGCGGCCAGCACCAGGCCGGCGCCACGCGACATGCCCGACAGCATCTGGCTGGCCTCGGTCAGCATATGCTCCAGCGTCGCGCCCGAGCCCGAGGCCCGCACCTGTGCCTCGATGGTGCGGCGCTCCTCGTCGGAGAGGTCGCCAAGTTCCATGAAGGCATCGACGAAGAAACGCAGGCCCGCCTGCGTCGGCAGCCGGCCGGCCGAGATGTGCGGCGCATAGATCAGCCCGAGGTGTTCCAGGTCGCTCATCACATTGCGGATGGTGGCCGGCGACAGCGAGGAGGGCAGGATGCGCGACAGGCTGCGCGAGCCCACGGGCTCGCCATCCCTGAGATAGGAATCGACGATGCGCCGGAAGATGTCGCGTGAGCGCATGTCGAGTGATTGAAGTGCGGGCGATTGCGAACTCGGATCGACTGCCTTGGTCATACGGCCAAAAACCTCCTTGTTCAGGATATAGACTTCGGCACGGTGGGCGCAACCCGGTGTCTGCATGAGATCGCCCGGCGTCTGTGTCAGATCGCCCGGTGCCTATGTCGGGCCATTTTCCTTTGCGCCCTAGGCCTGGTGAGGCTACAAGCCGGCCAAGATTCCGAAAATGACAAGAAAGAAGCCTGAATGCGCCCCTCCAAACGCCAATTCGACGAAATGCGCGCCATCTCCTTCGAGCGCGGCGTCTCCAAGCACGCCGAAGGCTCGTGCCTGGTGAAGTTCGGCGACACCCATGTCCTGTGCACGGCGAGCCTCGAGGAGAAGGTGCCGGGCTGGATGCGCAATTCCGGCAAGGGCTGGGTGACAGCCGAATATGGCATGCTGCCGCGCTCGACCGGCGAGCGCATGCGCCGCGAGGCATCCGCCGGCAAGCAGGGCGGCCGCACGCTGGAAATCCAGCGTCTCATCGGCCGTTCGCTGCGCGCCGTGGTCGACCTGCAGGCGCTGGGCGAACAGCAGATCACCGTCGACTGCGACGTCATCCAGGCCGATGGCGGCACCCGCACCGCCTCGATCACCGGCGGCTGGGTGGCGCTGTACGACTGCCTGCGCTGGATGGAAGCGCGGCAGATGACCAGCGTTTCCAAGGTGCTGAAGGACCATGTCGCGGCGATTTCCTGCGGCATCCATGACGGCCAGCCGGTCATCGACCTCGATTATATCGAGGATTCCTCGGCCGGCACCGACGCCAATTTCGTCATGACCGGCAAGGGCGGCATCGTCGAGATCCAGGGCACCGCCGAGGGCGAGCCGTTCTCCGAAGGGCAGTTCGCGGACTTGATGGGCCTGGCCAAGAAAGGCATCCAGCGCCTGGTGAGTTTGCAGCAGATGGCGGTGGCGTAGGGTCAAATGGCGAGCTTAAGCGCCCCCCTCTGCCCTGCCGGGCATCTCCCCCTCGAGGGGGGAGATCGGCTATGGTTGCGGGTTTCGCCAATCATCAACGTTGAGGCGCCGTCAGCGAAACTGCCAATCTCCCCCCTTGAGGGGGAGATGGCCGGCAGGCCAGAGGGGGGTGCCTCGTGACTCCCTCTGCCATTCTTGAGTCAGCGCTCTACGTCACAGACTTGCACGCAGCCGAACAATTCTATCGCGACACCCTCGGCCTTCACCTCCTCGGCAAGGTCGATGGCCGCCACCTCTTCTTCCGTTGCGGACCCGGTGTGCTGCTCATCTTCAACGCCGAGGCGACCAAGATCCCACCCGCGCCCGATGCCAAGCTGAAGGTGCCGCCGCATGGCACGGTCGGCGAAGGCCATCTCTGCTTTGCGGCGACCGCCGTGGAAATCGCGGCCTGGAAGGCCCATCTCAAGACTAAGAACGTCGCCATCGAAAGCGAATTCGAATGGCCGCAAGGCGGCCGTTCGATTTATATACGCGACCCCTCGGGCAATTCGATCGAGTTTGCCGAGCCAAGAATCTGGGGCCTTTGATGCATTCGCCAACTGTTCACTCACTCGATGGCAAGAAGATCGTCGTTGCCAGCCACAATGCCGGCAAGCTGCGCGAATTCGCCGATCTGATGGGACCGTTCGGTTTCGAGGCGAAGTCGGCCAAGGACTATGGCCTGCCGGAACCGGACGAAACCGGCACCACATTCGAAGAAAACGCCTACATCAAGGCGCTGGCCGCCGCGAAGGCGACCGGCCTGCCAGCGCTATCCGACGATTCCGGCCTGTGCGTCGACGCGCTCGACGGCGCCCCCGGCGTCTACACCGCCAACTGGGCCGAAACCCCCGACGGCGGCAGGGATTTTGCCATGGCCATGCAGCGCACCGAAGTGGCGTTGCAGGAAGTCGGAGCCGCGTTGCCGGAGCAGCGCAAGGGCCGCTTCGTCGCCGTCATCTGCCTCGCCTTCCCCGACGGCGAGGCCGAATATTATCGCGGCGAGGCCGAAGGCACGCTGGTCTGGCCGCCGCGCGGCGAGCTCGGCTTCGGCTACGACCCGGTGTTTCTGCCGGATGGGTTCGACAAGACGTTTGGCGAGATGAGCGCCGAGGAAAAGCATGGCTGGAAGCCTGGCCAGTCGACCGCGCTGTCGCACCGTGCCCGTGCCTTCCAGAAATTCGCCCAGGCACGATTGGATCTGGCGAGATTGGGCGAGGCATGAGCATGCTGCTCGACCGGGCCCCCGGCTTCGGCGTCTATGTGCATTGGCCGTTCTGCGCGGCCAAGTGCCCCTATTGCGACTTCAACAGCCATGTCCGCCACCAGCCGGTCGACCAGGAGCGCTTTGCTTCTGCCTTCGAGGCGGAACTGGCGACGATGCGCCAGCGCACCGGCCCGCGTGAGGTGACAAGCATCTTTCTCGGCGGCGGCACGCCCTCGCTGATGAAGCCGGAAACCGTGGCCAGGGTTCTGGACGCCGTGGCCAGGAACTGGACCGTGCCTGACGGCATCGAGGTGACGCTGGAAGCCAACCCGTCCTCGGTCGAGGCCGAGCGGTTTCGCGGCTACCGGACGGCCGGCGTCAACCGCGTCTCGCTTGGCGTGCAGGCGTTGAACGACAAGGATCTGCGCTTTCTCGGCCGCCTGCACAATGTCGAGGAAGCCTTGCACGCCATCGGGCTGGCGCGGGAAATATTCCCGAGGCTCTCCTTCGATCTCATTTACGCCCGGCCCGGCCAGACGCCGGAAGCCTGGGCATCCGAGCTCGAACAGGCGATCGGCCATGCCGCCGACCATCTGTCGCTCTATCAGCTGACCATCGAGGAAGGCACGCCCTTCCACGCGCTGCACGCGGCGAAGAAATTCATCATCCCCGACAACGACCACGCCGCCGACCTCTATGCGTTGACGCAGGAGATCACCACGGCGCATGGTTTGCCGGCTTATGAGATCTCAAACCACGCCCGGCTAGGCGCCGAAAGCCGCCACAATCTGACCTACTGGCGCTATGGCGAATATGTCGGTGTGGGTCCCGGCGCGCATGGTCGCTTCGTCGAGCATGGCCGCCGCACGGTGACGATCGCCGAGCGGATGCCGGAGACCTGGGCCAATCTGGTCGAGGCCAAGGGCCACGGCATCACCGGGGGCGAGATCCTGACGCGCTCGGAGGAGGCCGACGAGTTCCTGCTGATGGGGCTGAGGCTGGCCGAAGGCATCGACCTTTCGCGCTACGAGGCGTTTTCCGGCCGCGGCCTGTCGAGCGCGCGGCTGTCGGTGTTGCAGGGCGAAGGACTGGTGGCGCCGATCGGCAATACGCGGCTGCGCGCCACGCCGGCCGGCATGATCGTGCTCGACGCCGTGGTGGCGGATTTGGCGCGCTAACTTTGAAAAACGTCCTCTTCGTCTGCAGCCAGAACCGCTTGCGCAGTCCCACGGCCGAACAGGTCTTTTCCAAGCGCCGGGATATCGAGGTCGCGTCGGCGGGAACCAACCACGACGCCGATACGCCGCTGACGCACGAACTGGTCGCCTGGGCCGACATCATCTTCGTCATGGAAAAGGTGCATCGCACCAAGCTGCAGAAGAAATTCAAGGCCAGCCTGAACAAGGCCCAGGTCATCTGCCTCGATATACCCGATAACTATGAGTTCATGGATCTGGAGTTGATTGACCTTCTGAAGGCGCGCGTTTCACGCTATCTCGGTTGAAACCCGAAGCGCGAGGCCCGAATGAACCTGACCTTCTCCTCCTGGCAATTCTGGGCGCTGCTGTCCGCGGCCTTCGCGGCACTGACGGCGATCTTCGCCAAGGTCGGCATCGAGAACATCAATTCCGACTTCGCCACCTTCATCCGCACGGTGATCATCCTGGCCGTGCTCGGGGCGATCCTGCTGGCCAGCGGCCAGTTCCAGTCGCCGTCCACGATCTCGGCAAAGACCTGGCTGTTCCTCGGCCTCTCCGGCCTGGCGACCGGGGCCTCCTGGCTCTGCTATTTCCGCGCGCTGAAGATCGGCAATGCGGCGCAGGTGGCGCCCATCGACAAGCTAAGCGTCGTGCTTGTGGCGGTGTTTGGCGCGGTCTTTCTCGGCGAGCGCCTCTCCGGAGCGAACTGGCTTGGCGTCGCCCTTATCGCGGCGGGTGCTGTGCTGGTCGCCTATCGGGGGTAGCGGCACGCCATGGCGTGCGCTCTTCGTTTCAAGACGGGTGATGAAGATATCGAAGCGATTGGGCATCGTCCGGTCAGTGCTCCGTCGTGCTGTGGGGTTCGGTGTCGGAATGCCTGATGGTTGTCGGCACGGTGCTCATCGGCAAGTCGCGTGCGGGCCGCTTGGTCGGGCTGGCGTCGGTCTCGGCAGGCAGCCGCTTGTCCTTGGCAACGCGGTTGCGGCCGGCATAGTAGGGCTCGAAAGCGTCCTGTATCTTGAGGCTGTCCATCATCTCCTCCCGGGGAATTAGGGACTAAATCTGCCAAACCCGGTTTCGTTCCCTACTGTGGCAAAGGAATGGCAAGGAGTTTCCATCAGCCATCGACACGATCGGGCAGGAGTTCCGCGCAGAGGCATTAACGCACGGGTGATGCGCTGGGCAGGTCTGACTGGAATTGGTTCTTAAACCCCGCTGATCGGGGAAGTGCAGACTTGAATGTTGGTCCGGCTTTCAGGTTCCGCGAGGGGACAGAGGGTTTAGAATCCCCGCCGCGGCATCGATGCTCCGTTCAACGGCCAAAAACCCGCCGGACGGAACCGGCGGGCTTTCAGTATTACATCAGGATTGTCAGTCCACCGTCTTGGACGGAGGCGACCCAAGGGCGACGACAGCCGATAGCCGCTCTCTCTTAACCAGCGCAGGCTTCTCATAGATTTTCTTCATGGCACATTCCCCGCAGTTTTCTCGATGACAGAGATGCCGTCCGCCGCCTCCTGTTGTCAAGTCGGCACGAGAGAACCGTCGGGCAGCGGCCGCGGTGGGCGGATCTCCCTTGGTAATCTGGCGGCTTTTCGATTGCCAGCCGACGCCAACCGCTGCACTGGTGTTTCCTTGAGCCGCGCAACAATAGGGAAGGGACAGATATGATAAAGCAGCCTGTCCCGGCGTCGGCTGTAATCGGTGCCTCCGCAGACAACGGCCGTGGCCTGCCGATTACGGCGATTTTCTTGCTGAACATCGATAGACACACAGGTGCGCTGCTTGCCGGATGGGTAGGGTCGGGCAACCGTATCGGCGCCATCGTCCACCTTGGTCTCCAACGCCGGCCAAAGGGCTCTGTTGTCGGCAACTTCCGAAGAAGCCTGCAGCGCAGGTTTCGGCTCAAGCGGTATCTGGGCAATGTCCCCGTCAAGCTGATCGAATTTAGCAGACCGTATGATTGGGATGCGCTCGAGCGCCAATTGTCGGGCATCAACTCCGATGTGCTGATCTCCTATGCTTTCCCGAGCTTGATTCCACAGCGGGTGCTTGCCGGATTTCGCAAGGGCGGGCTCAATCTTCATCCTTCGCTGCTCCCCAATTATCGTGGCCCGCACCCCGTCCATCGGATGGTTGTTGACGGCCAGCATCTGGCTTGTGGCGGGGTGACGCTGCACAAGATGTCGGCAGGTTACGATGAGGGTGACATTCTCGCGCAGGTGGCGTTTTCTGAAGCGGACTGGGCGTCGAAACAGACCTTGGCGCACGCTACCGCGGCCGCTTTCCGACTGCTTGTGAGCGATGCGGTGCCGGCCTATTGCCGAGGCGCCCTGTCCGGAATGCCGCAGCCGGTCGGTGACTTCATATGGGCGCGGCTGGAGCCCGCCCATATGATGATCTCACCTTCCATGCCCATGGAACATGTCGCACGGCTATGGCACGTATTGGGGATAGCGCCCGGCATCTATCTGTCGACGGAAGCGGGCAATGCGAGGCTCGGATTCCAGATACGAAGATTGGGTCCCCCGACAGGAAGGGCTCCAATCAGGCGATGGGCAAGCATCGAGTTTGATCTGGCCGACGGCAGGGTTGTTCACCTCACCTATAACCGCCTGCTCAAGCGGCTGGTCAAGATGCACGCTGTCCTAGCATCCGCCAGGCTCGGAGAACCGGATCTTGAAATACGGTTTTTCGACCGATCGACGTGAGCTTTTGCAAGCCCGCGCCAGCCATGCCAAATAAGATTTGGCATGGCCAAACAGGCCGAAGGGAGAGTTGATCAGTGACCGGTGAGACGGGCAAGCGCAGCTATGTGGTCGGGCAGGCCGAGATCACGGCCCGGCCGCTGGAGCCGGCGCTCTATCTGGTGGCAACGCCGATCGGCAATCTCGCCGATATCACGCTGCGCGCGCTGGAGACGCTGGCCGCCGCCGACATCGTCGCCTGCGAGGACACGCGGGTGTCGCGCGTGCTGCTCGACCGCTACGGCATCCGCCGCCGCACCACGGCCTATCACGAGCACAATGCCGGCGAGGCTGGGCCGAAGCTGATATCGGCGCTTCAGGCCGGGCAGAGCGTGGCGCTGATTTCCGATGCCGGCACGCCGCTGGTATCCGATCCCGGCTACCGACTGGTCGGCGAAGCGCTCGACCAGGGCATTCGCGTGGTGCCGATCCCCGGCCCGTCGGCGCCGCTTGCCGCGCTGACGGCGTCGGGTCTGCCGTCGGACGCTTTCCTGTTCGCCGGCTTTTTGCCGGTCAAGGTTGGCCAGCGGCTGTCGCGGCTGGAAGCGCTGAAAGCCGTGCCGGCGACGCTGATCTTCTTCGAATCGCCGCGCCGGCTGGCTGAGTCGCTCGGCGCCATGGTTGAAGCCCTGGGCGGCGAACGCAAGGCCGCTATCGGCCGCGAATTGACCAAGACCTTCGAGGAGATGCGCACCGGCACGCTGCAAGCGCTGGCCGATCACTATGCGGCGGCCGATACGCCGAAGGGCGAGATCGTCGTCTGTATCGGTCCGGCAGAGGCCAAGGCGGACGAGCCGGCCGATATCGACCGGTTGCTTTTGTCGCTCGCCGCCGAGATGCCGGCCTCCAAGGCGGCGGCGGAAGCGGCCAAGATGACCGGCGGCCAGAAGCAGACGCTTTACCGGCGGCTCCTGGAACTGAAGGATATGGAAGGCAGCGGTGGCTGAGCGCCCGACCGCCAGCCGCCAAAAGGCCTATCGGCGCGGCCATCGCGGCGAATGGCTGGCCGCGGTGGCGCTGATGCTGAAGGGTTACCGGATCCTGGCGCGCCGCCACCGCACCCGCTTCGGCGAGATCGACCTCATCGCGCGGCGCGGCGACCTCGTGCTGTTCGTCGAGGTCAAGGCGCGCCGCACGCTGATGGAGGCCATGGAGGCGATCGGTCATGAATCGGAGCGCCGCATCGAGGGGGCGGCCGACATCTGGCTGTCGCGGCAGGCGGATTATGGCAAGCTGTCGATGCGCTTCGACATGGTCGCCGTGCTGCCCTGGCGCTGGCCGGTGCATGTCGAGAACGCGTTTTATGGGAGGAGTTAGAGGGTTACTTGCCGGCGTTGCTCGCCCTTCGCTGGCTCAGGGCGTTCGTCGTTCGGAAAGCCAAGCAGTTGGCTTTCCGTCCGCTACGCGGACCACTCCTCACCCCCAGATCATCAACGCCACCAGTCCGACGCCGCCGACCACCAGCCGCCACCAGCCGAACAGCGAGTAGCCGTTGCGCGAAACGTAATCGAGCAGGAAGCGCACCACGATGAGCGCCGTGACGAAGGCGGCGACGAAGCCGATGGCGATGATCGGCAGGTCGGCACTGCTCAGCACATTGCGGTTCTTGAACAGGTCGAAAGCGAAGGCGCCGACCATGGTCGGAATGGCGAGGAAGAACGAAAACTCCGCCGCCGCCCGCTTGTCGACACCCAAAAGCAGCGCGCCGACGATGGTCGAGCCCGAGCGCGAGGTGCCGGGGATCAGCGACAGGCACTGGAACAGGCCGATCTGCAGGTAAAGCCGGGTCGGAAACCGCTCGACGTCGCGATAGACCGGCTTGAGGTTCATGCGGTCCACCGCCAGCAGCACGATGCCGCCGATGATCAGCATGATGCAGATCAGCCTTGGCGATTCGAACAGCACCGTCTTGATGAAATCATGCGCCAGCGCGCCGATGATCGCCGCCGGCAGGAAGGCGATGAGGATGCCGATGACGAAATGCCTGGTCAGCCGGTCGTGCGGCAGTTCGAGCAGCATTTTCCAGAGGCGGCGGAAATAAACGCTGAGGATCGCCAGGATGGCGCCGAGCTGGATCAGGATCTCGAAGGCCTTGCCGGTCGAGTGGAAACCGAGGAAATGGCCGGCGAGCAGGATGTGGCCGGTCGAGGACACCGGTATGAACTCGGTCAGCCCCTCCAGCAGGCCGAGCAGCAGGGCTTCGACGAAGGTCTGGCTTTCCATGGCTACCTCGGCATTTGCGTGATGGCTGACAGAACGGCTTGCTTGTCATGGCCTGCAAGTCCCCCTATAGGTCGCAACACCCTGACGGCCCGCTAACCGGGCGGCCAAGACTTACCGGTGCGCCCTGCGATTCGCCAGTGTGGCAATCCGGAATTCGCCACAGCTGGGACGAGCGCGATGCGCGAATTCCGGATTCTGAGCCACACTGCCAACTTAAGTTCTGGTGTGGTTTGGATTTGAAGTTCCTGAACGCGGATGCCGTTGAGGGGACAGGAACTTCAAATCCGAACCACACCAGTGCGCTTTATCATCGCGGAACCATGCTGACGCTTTTCCACCATCCCATGTTCGCCACCTGCCGCTTTGTCCGCCTCGCCTTTGGCGAGTATGGCGAGGAGCTGGCGCTGATCGAGGAGAAGCCGTGGACCCGGCGCAAGGAGTTCCTGGCGCTGAACCCGGCCGGCACGCTGCCGATCCTTTTGGCCGAAGGCGACGTACCGATCGTCGGCGCAACGGTTATCTCGGAATATCTCGATGAGACGCGCGGGGTCTTGAAGCGCGACAAGCGGCTGTTCGCCGAGGATCCGATGCAGCGCGCCGAAATCCGCCGGCTGATCGACTGGTATCTCAACAAGGCCGAAAGCGAGGTCACAAGGCATCTGGTGCGCGAGCGCGTGCTGAAGCCGATCATGCCGGAAACGGCGGGCGGCGGCTCACCCGATTCAGGCGCGATCCGTGCCGCGCGCGCCAACATCCGCCAGCACATGAAATACACCAACTGGCTGGCCGGCACCCGCCATTGGCTGGCCGGTTCCAGGGTCACCTATGCCGATCTCGCCGCCGCCGCGACGCTGTCGGTGCTCGACTATCTCGGCGAGATCGACTGGCGCGAACACACTGCCGCGCGCGAGTGGTACACGCGGGTGAAGTCGCGGCCCTCCTTCCGGCCGCTTTTGACCGACCGGGTGCGCGGCCTGTCGCCGGTGTCGCATTATGCGGACCTCGACTTCTGACGCCGCGAAACTGCGCGCGCTGATCGACGCGGAGGCGCGTCGCGCCGGCTTCGACGCCGTCGCCGTCACCTCTCCCGATGCGATCCCGTTAGCGCCGTCGCGGCTGGCCGAATTCGTCGCCGACGGTTTTCACGGCTCGATGGACTGGATCGCCGAGACGCTTGCGCGGCGCAGCGAGCCTTCCACGCTCTGGCCTGAAGTGCGCTCTATCATCGTGCTGGCGATGAACTACGGACCGGACCACGATCCGCGCGATCTGCTGGCCAGGCGCGACCGGGGCGCGATCTCGGTCTATGCGCAAAACCGCGACTATCACGAGGTGATGAAGGGGCGGCTGAAGGAGATCGCCGGCAAGATCGTCGCGCGCGCCGGCGGCGACGTCAAAGTGTTCGTCGACACTGCACCGGTCATGGAAAAGCCGCTTGCGGAAGCCGCGGGCCTGGGCTGGCAGGGAAAGCACACCAATCTAGTCAGCCGCGAACACGGTTCCTGGCTGTTCCTCGGCACTATCTTCACCACCGCCGAACTTGCGCCCGACCGGGCCGAGATCGACCATTGCGGCTCCTGCCGCGCCTGCCTCGATGCGTGCCCGACCGATGCCTTCCCGGCGCCCTATAGGCTCGATGCGCGGCGCTGCATCTCCTACCTCACCATCGAGAACAAAGGGCCGATCCCGCATGAATTCCGCGAGGCGATCGGCAACCGCATCTATGGCTGCGACGATTGTCTAGCCGCTTGCCCCTGGAACAAGTTCGCCAGGGCGGCTTCCGAGGCAAAACTCGCCGCGCGCGACGATCTGCGCGAACCGGCGATCGCCGACCTGCTCGAACTGGACGATGCGGCCTTCCGTGCCTTCTTCTCGGGCTCGCCGATAAAGCGCATCGGCCGCGACCGCTTCCTCCGCAACGTTTTGATCGCGGCCGGCAATTCCGGTGATCCCGCGCTCGCCGGCACCGTGCGCGGACTGCTGGACGATGCCTCGCCGCTGGTGCGGGGCGCGGCAATATGGGCGCTGGCGCGGCTTGTGCCCGATGCCGAATATGCCGAACGGGCCGCCATCGGCCTGGCAACCGAGAACGATGCGGCGGTGCGCGAGGAATGGCGCCTGGCGCGGCCAACCAGGGCACATGCATGAGCGAAAAACAGGTCTTCATCTTCGGCGCCGGCTACTCGGGCAAGGCCTTTGCCCGGGCCAACCCGGGTGCTGCCGCGATCATCGGCACCACGCGCTCGCCCGACAAATTCGAGGCGCTGCGCCAGGCCGGCATCGCACCGCTGTTGTTCGACGGCGCGCTGACCGCTGAAGTCGGCGAGGCGCTGAAGAAAACGACGCATCTGATGGTTTCGGTCGCCCCCGACGACGCCGGCGATCCCGTGCTGAATGCCGCCCGCGCGGCGATCGCTCGAATGCCGGCGCTGGAGTGGATCGGCTATCTCTCCACCGTCGGCGTCTATGGTGATTATGCCGGCGCCTGGGTCGATGAAACAGCCGAATGCCGGCCGGTGTCGAAGCGCTCGGTGATGCGGGTCGCGGCGGAGCAGGATTGGCTGAAGCTTGGCAGGGACATCGGCCGGCCGGTGGCGATCCTGCGGCTATCCGGCATTTACGGTCCGGGCCGCAACGCCCTGGTCAATCTGGAAAACGGCACCGCGAGGCGATTGGTCAAGCCGGACCAGGTGTTCAACCGCATTCATTGCGACGACATTGCCGGCGCGCTCTGGCAGCTCATCGGGAGCAACAAAGGCGGCATCTTCAACGTCACCGACGATGAGCCGGCGCCGCCGCAGGATGTCGTCGCCTATGCCGCGTCGCTGATGGGCGTCACGCCGCCGCCCGAAATTCCTTTCGACACCGCCCAACTTTCGCCCATGGCGCGGTCCTTCTATGGCGAGAACAAACGGGTCGCCAATGCGGCGATCAAGGCGGCGGGCTATCGTTTTCGCTTTCCGGATTACCGCACCGCCTTCGACCATATGTGGGCTGACGGCAACTGGCGCGCCGGCGAAGCGCGTAGCCCGATGAAGCGCTGACTGTTGCGTGCTATGATTCGGTCTTGGGCTTGCGTTGGGGATCCGGTTTCATGAATACGGCGATGCGGCTGGGCAAGAAATCACTGTTGGCGGCGGCACTTGGCCTGCTCGCTCTCGCTGCGCAGCCTGCAATGGCCGAGGAGCGGGCCAAAGACCTGTTCGGCGCCAAGAAACTGCCGGCGGCGACCGCGGCGCAGTCAATCGGCTTCTACTCCAAGGGCTGTTTCGCCGGCGGCGTCGCCATTCCCATGGACGGCCCGACCTGGGAGGTGATGCGCCCCTCGCGCAACCGCCGCTGGGGCCATCCGGCGATGATCGCGGTGATCGAAAAATTGTCGCGCGACGCTGCCGCCGATGGCTGGCCCGGCCTTTTGATCGGCGACATTTCGCAGCCGCGCGGCGGCCCGATGCTGACCGGCCATGCCTCGCACCAGATCGGCCTCGATGCCGACATCTGGCTGACGCCGATGCCCAGCCGTCCGCTGTCGGCGGTGCAGCGCGAATCGATGAGCGCCACCTTGATGGTCGACGAGAAGACCCATCTGGTGAAGGACGCATTGTGGACGCCGCAGCACACGGCGCTTCTGAAACGGGCGGCAAGCTATCCGCAAGTCGAGCGCATCCTGGTCAATCCGGGCATCAAGAAAAAGCTCTGCGACACCGTCAAGGGCGACCGCGCCTGGCTGCGCAAGGTCAGGCCGTTCTGGGGCCACGACTATCATTTCCACATGCGCATCGGCTGCCAGCCGGGTTCGCCCAATTGCAAGGCCCAGGAAACGACGCCGGATGATGACGGCTGTGGCAAGCCATTGGCCTGGTGGTTCACGCAAGAGCCCTGGCGGCCCAACAAGAACCCCGATGCGCCGAAAGCCCGCGACGTGATGACGATGGCGAACCTGCCCAGCGAATGCCGCGCCGTGCTCGACGCGCCAGGGCCGGCCTCGGCCGAAGCCGCGACCTACCATGGCGGCGCAGTGCCGGTCGCGGTCGTCGCGCCCGAACCGAAAGCGCCGGCACAGCCCGTCACCACGGTCAGCGGCGCTGGCGATTTGCCAAGCGCGGCCAATGCGTTCGCAGCCACCCCCAGGATGGGCGCTCCGGTGCCGCGGCCACGACCGCCGGCGAACTGACCGCCGCGCACAATGATAGCGTCCCTCGCCCCGTTTACGGGAGAGGATGCCGGCAGGCAGGTGAGGGGCGGCGCCGGCGCTTGAAAACTGGCACTGAAGCGGCTTTCCCTTTGCGGGACCATGCGCTAGTCAACGACGAGGCGGCGAGAAGCTGCCGAGAACGAGGCGGACGAAGAGCATGGCAGGCGATGACGACACTTTGCTGCGGTTTCCGATCCTGATCGGCGACATCGGCGGCACCAATGCGCGCTTTTCGATCGTGCTCGACGCCAATTCCGAACCTACCGAGCCGCAAATCGTCCAGACCGCCAACTACAACACCATCGACGAGGCGATCCAGGCGGCCGTGCTCGACCGCTCGTCGGTCCGGCCCAATTCGGCGGTGCTGGCGGTGGCCGGCCCGGTCGACGGCGACGAGATCGAGCTCACCAACTGCCCATGGGTGGTCAAGCCCAAACAGATGTTCGCCAATCTCGGCCTGAGCGACATCGTCGTGCTCAACGATTTCGAGGCGCAGGCGCTGGCCGTCGTCGCGCTCGGCGAGGAGCACATGGAAAAGATCGGCGGCGGCACGCCGGAGCCCAATGCCGGGCGCGTGGTGCTCGGACCCGGAACGGGCCTCGGCGTTGCCGGGCTGGTCCATGCACTGCGCCACTGGATCCCGGTGCCCGGCGAGGGCGGCCATATGGACATAGGCCCGCGCACGCCACGCGATTTCGAGGTTTTCCCGCATATCGAGAAGCTCGAGGGCCGCATTTCGGGCGAACAGATCCTATGCGGACGCGGTCTCGTCAACGTCTACCGGGCGGTGGCCAAGGCCGACGGCAAGCCGGCGCCCTTCACCACGCCGGCCGAGGTCACCGGCGCGGCATTGGCCAAGACCGATCCGGTCGCGCAGGAAGCGCTGGAAACCTTCGTCACCTGCCTCGGGCGCACCGCCGGCGACCTTGCCCTTGTGTTCATGAGCCGTGGCGGCGTGTTCTTGACCGGCGGCATCGCGCAGAAGATCGTGCCGGCGCTGAAGCAAGGCAATTTTCGCGCCGCTTTCGAGGACAAGGCGCCGCACAGCGCGCTGATGCGCACCATGCCGGTCTATGTCATCACCCATCCACTGGCCGCACTTCTGGGCCTTGCCGCCTATGCCAGGAACCCCTCGCTGTTCGGCGTCCAGACGGCGGGCCGGCGCTGGCAGGCCTGAAGCTCAGGGGCCGCGATCCGCTTGGGCGCCCCCGCGACGAAGTTAATCAGCCGCGGCCATAGGCAAGCCGGCCGCATGGCGCTAAGAGGGGTGCCGAATTTGCAGCCCGGTCCTACGAGGCGGGAAACCACGAAGCGCTCCCGATTTGACCCTTCAAGCCCCACACAAACAGAAAGTCCGGCCCAGCGAGGTCACGGCGGTGCTCCGCCGCATCCTCGCTGAAAATGGCAATGAGTATCGCTGGACCTATGTCGTTGCCGTCACCTGCCTGCTGATTGTTTCCGGCACCACTGCCTTCACGGCGTGGATCATGGCCCCGATGATCAACCAGATATTCTACGAACGGCGCGGCGATATGATCGTCTGGATCTGCGCCGGTTTCATGGGCGCCTCCGTGCTGCGCGGCTTCGCCGGCTATGGCCAGGCTGTCGCGCTTGCCAAGATCGGCAACAATCTGGTCGCGCGCTACCAAAAGCGCAGCTTCGACCATCTGATGAAGCTCGGCGTCGACTTCTTCAACGATACGCGTTCCGGTCGGCTGGCGGCACAGGTCAACGAGAATGTCGGCGGCGTTCGCGATCTGCTGTCGCTGACACTGACCTCGATCAGCCGCGACGCGGTCACGCTGGTCGCTCTCGTCGGCGTCATGATCTACCAGGATCCGGTGTTGTCGCTCAGCTCGCTGCTGATCGGCCCGCCGCTGATCTGGGCCGTCGTCCACATCACCCGCCGGCTGCGGCGTATCAACAGGGAATCCGTGCTGATCAATTCGCGGCTGAACGGATCCGTGCAGGAGGCCACGCAGGGCATCGCCATCGTCAAGGCCTTTACCCTGGAGCAGGAACTGGCACGGCGCATCGGCATCATGGCCGATACGGCCGAGCAGCGTAACAACAAGATCGCCCGCGTCTCGGAGCGGCTGTCGCCGATTTCCGAGATCCTGGGCGGTCTCGCCATTACTTCCGTGCTTGCCTATTCCGGTTACCGGGCGCTGGTGCTGGGGCAACCGCCGGGCGCGGTGTTTTCCTTCATCACCGCGCTGATCATGGCCTACGACCCGGCAAGACGCCTGGCGCGCACACAGGTGGGCATGGAACGGGCGCTGGTCAACGCGCGCATGATCTACGAGCTGCTGGACCTGGAGCCCAAACAGGGCGACGCGCCCGATGCCGTCGAGGCCAGGGTCACCACCGGCGAGGTGCGGTTCGACAATGTGACGTTCGGCTACAGCGCCGACCTGCCGGTGCTGAGGGATCTGAGCTTTACCGCCGCAGCCGGCAAGGTGACGGCGATCGTCGGTGCGTCGGGCGCCGGCAAATCGACGCTGGTGGCGCTCCTGCAGCGCTTCTACGACGTCGACCAGGGCACCATCGAGGTCGATGGCCAGGACATCTCGAAAGTGACCAAGCATTCGCTGCGGCAGTCGATCGCCTATGTGGCGCAGGCACCCTATCTGTTCGAGGGCACGATCCGCGACAACATCCGCTACGGTCGTCTGTCGGCCACGGACGCCGAGATCGAACAGGCGGCCAAACAGGCGGCAGCCGACGAGTTCATCCGCCAGCAGCCGCAAGGTTACGACACGCCGGTCGGCGAAGGCGGCTCGACCCTTTCCGGCGGCCAGCGCCAGCGCGTCTCGATCGCCCGCGCCATCGTGCGCCAGGCGCCGATTCTGCTGCTCGACGAGGCCACATCGGCGCTCGACAACGAGGCCGAAGCGCGCGTCCAGGAGGCGCTGACGCATGTCATGCAGGGGCGCACGACGATC
The DNA here is from genome assembly GCF_055901595.1 of Mesorhizobium sp. WSM1386. NCBI lineage: Bacteria > Pseudomonadati > Pseudomonadota > Alphaproteobacteria > Hyphomicrobiales > Phyllobacteriaceae > Mesorhizobium > Mesorhizobium sp. WSM1386. The sequence continues at coordinate 770,253 of NZ_CM148373.1, read as the reverse complement.
GTCATCGCGCACCGGCTGTCGACGGTGATCAATGCCGACCACATCATCGTGCTGGAAGAGGGACGGCTGGTCGAGGAAGGCACGCACGCGACGCTGATGGCCGACCCGGACAGCATCTATGCCCGCTTCCACCGCATACAGGGCGTCAAGGGCCTGGGGCTTGTCGACGACAGCGCGCCGATCCAAACTTCGGGCCGAGACCTAGAGACGCAAAACATCGCCGGGAGCACGGCATGAGCGAGATATCGGCAACAACCGGCAAGCCTGCAAGCGATGGCAAGCCTACAGGCGATATGGGCCTCGTGGTGGTGGGCGCGGCCGGCCGCATGGGCCAGACGCTGATCCGCGCCATCCACACCATTCCGGGCGCGCGCGTCATCGGCGCCGTCGAGCGGGCGGGCTCGCCCCATCTTGGCAAGGATGCCGGCGAATTGGCGGGCATCGGCATCATCAATGTGTCGATATCAGACGATCCGCTGCCGGCCTTCGCCAAGGCCGACGGCGTGCTCGATTTCACCACCCCGGCCTCGACGGTCGAATTCGCCGGCTACGCTGCGCAGGCGCGCATCGTCCATGTCATCGGCACCACCGGCTGCTCGGCGCAAGACAATGCGAAAATCGCGGCCGCCGCGCGCCACGCGACGATCGTCAAGTCAGGCAATATGAGCCTCGGCGTCAATTTGCTGGCGGTGCTGGTCGAACAGGCGGCGCGGGCGCTCGACGCCGACGATTTCGACATCGAGATCCTCGAAATGCACCACAGGCACAAGGTCGACGCGCCGTCCGGCACCGCGTTGCTGCTCGGCGAGGCCGCCGCCGCCGGACGCGACATCGCGTTGGCCGGCAATGACGTGCGTTCACGCGACGGCCACACAGGCGTGCGAAAAACCGGCTCGATCGGCTTTGCCACGCTGCGCGGCGGCTCTGTCGTCGGCGACCACAGCGTGATCCTGGCCGGCACCGGCGAGCGCATCACGCTGTCTCATCATGCCGAGGACCGTGCCATCTTCGCCCGCGGTGCCGTCAAGGCGGCGCTTTGGGCACGCGGCAAGAAGCCGGGGCTGTATTCGATGCGGGACGTGCTCGGCTTAAGCTGAGGCGGACCGTCACATCTTGTAGCGATTGTAGGGAGCAAACATGTCGAGAACCCTCGTGCTCGTGCGCCACGGCCAGAGCGAATGGAATTTGAAAAACCTGTTCACCGGCTGGCGCGACGTCGACCTGACCGAGCAGGGCCATGCCGAAGCCAAGGCCGCCGGGCAAAAACTGAAGGCGCGCGGCCTGAAGTTCGACATCGCCTTCACCTCTGCCCTGGTCCGGGCGCAGAAGACCTGCCAGCATATTCTCGACGCCGTCGGCCAGAGCGACCTCGAGACCATCCGCGACCAGGCGCTGAACGAGCGCGACTATGGCGACCTTTCCGGCCTCAACAAGGACGATGCCCGCAAGAAGTGGGGCGAGGACCAGGTGCATGTCTGGCGCCGCTCCTACGACGTGCCGCCGCCCGGCGGCGAAAGCCTGAAGGACACCGGCGCGCGCGTCTGGCCCTATTACCTGCATGACATGCAGTCGCACGTGCTGCGCGGCGGCACCGTGCTGGTTGCCGCCCATGGCAACTCGCTGCGCGCGTTGATCATGGCGCTGGACGGCAAGTCGGGCGAGGAGATCGTCAAGCTGGAACTCGGCACCGGCGTGCCTGTCATCTACCAGCTCAACGCCGATTCCACCGTCGCGTCGAAGGAAGTGCTGGAGGGCTGAGCCGGCAAGCGGCGAACCGCTTTGAAAAAAGCGCGTTGACAGCAATCACTTGCCCGCTTACATGAGCCCGCACCAGCCCAGATGGCGGAATTGGTAGACGCGCACGGTTCAGGTCCGTGTTCCGCAAGGAGTGGAGGTTCGAGTCCTCTTCTGGGCACCAAATTCCCGTTTCGAACCGTTCTATGTGGTTCAGACGCTTAGACAAAAAGCCCGGTTCGTCCGGGCTTTTTTGTTATTCCGCGGCAGCAAGCTGTCGGCCCTGGCTGTACTCAGACCAAGCCTGTCTCAGGATCTGAACGGACGAGGTCAGGAATATCCCGGCCATCAGTGCGGCGACGACGAGATCCGGCCAGGCGGTGGATGTGCCCCAAACCCCTATGGCGGCAGCCATCACCACCACATTTCCGATGGTGTCGTTGCGCGAGCAAAGCCAGACCGAGCGGACATTCGCGTCGCCATCCTTGTAGGGACGCAGCAGCAGGACGGAGGCGAGGTTTGCCGCCAGCGCCATGAAGCCGATGACACCCATGACCTCCGCACTCGGAACGCCGAGGATCATGGTCTGGTAGGCCGTCGAGCCGAACACCCACAGCGCCATGACGAACAGCGACAGGCCCTTGAACAGGGCCGCCGTCGCGCGTGTCTGCAGGGTCGCGCCGATCACGGCGAGGCTGAGGCCGTAGGTGACGGTATCGGCGAGGAAGTCCAAGGCATCGGCCTTGAGGGCTTGCGATCCGGCCAGCTGCCCGGCAACCATCTCGGTGAGGAACATCGCGCCGTTGATCGCAATGACAGCCCAAAGCACGCGTTTGTAGCGAATATCCATGCCATCGAAGACGGCCACGCCGCCCGAGCAGCATGAGGCATTCGCCGAGCCCACACCTGCCGCTTCCGCCTTGCCGATCCCGGCCGGCAGCACCAGAGGCGGCGGGCCTGCGCAGATCGTTGTTTCGTGAGCGCAGCAATCGTGAGCCATTGAAAATCTCCATGTTTCAAGCCACTCTAGTTCCTCTAGCCACTAGAGGTTCAAGGGGTTTTATGGATTTCTCAATCGGCGAGCTTTCGCGGCGAACGGCGGTGAAGGTCCCCACCATCCGCTACTATGAGCAGATCGGCCTGCTGCCGGCGCCACCGCGCACCGACGGGCAGCAAAGACGCTACGCCAAGGGCGCCGTTTCGAGGCTGGCTTTCATCAAACACGCCCGCGAACTGGGCTTTGAGATCGACGCCATTCGGACGCTGCTGGCGCTTCAGGACAGACCAGAGCAGTCCTGTGCGTCAGCCGACGCCATAGCCAAGGCCCGGCTGGCGGAAGTCGAGAGCAGGATCGCCAGCCTCAACGCTCTGCGACTGGAGCTGGCACGCATGGTCGATGAGTGCGCCTGCGGCCGGGTGGCTGAATGCCGGGTCATCGAGACTTTGGCTGATCGGAGCCATGAACACGGCCCTTTGGCTCTGGGGTGAAGTGTCCAATCCGCATGGGCTCTGCTCGGCGGCCAGCCAAATGTCAGCTGCAGCACGGCTTTCCCTCAATTGCCGTTGCACAACATGAAACGCTAGCCTTCTGTTGCTCCTCGAGCCATCGGTCGCGCGGCTTGCAGCTCGCTGGCCGCGGTGACAAGTCGACACGCACGGTGCCCGCGACGATTTCGGGCAGGGCCGCGCTGTAGAGTTGCATGGGCCGCACGCCGTCGCTGACCTCGAAGGTCAGCTTGGCCGAATGGTCGAGCCCGACATGCTCGGTTACCTTGCGGATGATGGCTGAGAACCTGGCCGCCGGCATATGCGTGCGTTCGGCCTCATCCACATCAAGCAACTGCACAAAGATCTCCGACCAGGATTCGGGATTGGCGCCGCAATCGAGGGCGGCGAACTGGCCGGCCTTCACTTCGGTCACGTGGTAGCCAGACCGCACCGCGTGTCCGTCATAGACAAACACCAGGGCTTTTTCCCCGTGGGCGGACAGGAACCCAAGCAAGCCCTCTATGGTGATGTCGGCCGAGCCGGGCGGCAGGATATGGTCGAATTCGGGGTGGTCGAATTCGTTGTTGTCAGGGCCGACCATCTGCGGTAATCCTTATTTTGATATTTTTAGGATTATTGAAATATGGATGAACGTCAAGCCCTTTCCGCATTCGGGGCGCTGTCGCAGGAAACGCGCCTGAGGCTTTTGCGGCGGCTGGTCATTGCCGGGCCAGACGGCATCGCCGCCGGCGTCCTGGCCGAGCAGATGGAGGTCTCGCCCTCCAACGTCAGCTTTCACCTGAAGGAACTTGAACGCGCCGGCCTGGTCGCTGCGCGGCGAGATTCCAGGTCGATTGTCTATAGCGCCGCGTATGACGCGCTGACCGGCCTTATCCGGTTTTTGATGGAGGATTGCTGCTCCGGCCGGCCGGAAATCTGTTCGCCGGCGCTCAACCCGACATGCTGCGTCCCGAACGATGGAAGCCGTGCCGATGCCTGAATACAGCGTGCCGCGCCGTGTCGCGGCCGAGGCGCTCGGTACTGCTTTCCTCGTCGCCACGGTGGTCGGCTCCGGCATCATGGCCGAGACGCTGACGCCGGACAAAGCTGTTGCGTTGCTCGGCAACACGCTGCCGACAGGCGCCATTCTTGTGGTCCTCATCACCATCCTGGCGCCCATCTCCGGAGCGCATTTCAATCCGGCGGTCACGCTGGTCTTCACAGTCCTGCGGCAGCTGCCGATGAGCTTGGCTGGACTGTACATCGTGGCCCAGACCCTCGGCGGCATTGCCGGCACGGTGACGGCGCACGCAATGTTCGGCCAGTCGTTCGTGCAGGCCTCAACACATATACGCACCGGCGGCGCTCAATGGCTGTCTGAAGGTGTCGCGACCTTTGGCCTGGTCGCCGTCATCCTGGCGGGCGTGCGGTTCGAGCGGAAAGCTGTTCCCTGGCTGGTCGGTCTCTACATCACCGCCGCTTACTGGTTCACGGCATCGACGTCGTTCGCCAACCCCGCGGTTGCCGTGGCGCGTTCGCTGTCCAACACCTTTTCCGGCATTCGGCCTGCCGACCTTCCCGGATTCATCGTCGCCGAACTGGCCGGCGCACTCATAGCCGCCGGCACGATGAGCTGGCTGCTTTCGCCAGCCTCAACCGTCGCACACACCGAAAGGGCAGCGCCATGACTGTCACCATCTATCACAACCCGGCTTGCGGCACGTCACGCAACACGCTGGCTCTGATCGAAGCGAGCGGCGAAACGCCCGAAATCATCGAGTATCTGAAAAATCCGCCCTCGCGCTCTCGCCTTGTCGGCCTGCTCAAGGCCATGAACATGCCCGCGCGGGCGCTGCTGCGTGAGAAGGGCACGCCCTATGCCGAGTTGGGCCTCGCCGACGCAAAATGGAGCGAGGACGAGTTGATCGACCAGATGCTCGCCCATCCAATTCTTATAAACCGGCCGATTGTCGAGGCCCCGCGCGGCGCGCGGCTTTGCCGGCCGTCGGAGCTGGTGCTGGACTTGCTCGATCACCCCGTGGCCCGCTTCACCAAGGAGGATGGTGAAGCGGTGACCTATCCGGCCCGTTGATGGGCCGAGACCACCCGATGCCGGACCGTCGCGTCATCGTCACGACGCTCGGGCTCACGCAAATCATGGCGTGGGGCTCTTCCTACTACCTGCCGGCGGTCATTGGCCCTGCCGTGTCGGCTCGGACCGGCTGGCCGTTTCCCTGGGTGATCGGCAGCCTGTCGCTCGGGCTGCTGGTCGCCGGCCTGATATCGCCGCATGTCGGCGCGGCAATCGAACGCCATGGCGGCCGCATGACGCTCGCCTTCAGCGCCGTTTGCCTCGGCATCGGCCAAGCCGTGCTTGCCGCGTCGCCGAACCTGGCCGTCTTCGTCGCCGGCTGGCTCATCATGGGTTTCGGAATGGGCGCCGGCCTTTACGATGCGGCCTTCGGCACGCTCGGACGGCTGTATGGGCGCGGTGCCCGTTCGACCATCACCAGCCTGACGCTGTTTGGCGGCTTCGCCAGCACGGTGTGCTGGCCGATTTCGGCGCTTCTGCTCGATGCGTTCGGCTGGCGCGGCGTGTGCCTGGTGTATGCGGCAATCCAGCTCCTGGTGGCGTTGCCCGCCTATCTGCTCGTGCTGCCGCGTGGCGTTCCCGCCGAACCCCCGCTCGCGGCGACCACCGGCCCGGAAGCCGGCCTGGCGCCGCGCAGCCTGCCCCTGATGGCCACGCTGGGGGCAAGCATCACGCTGTCGGCGGTCATATCGTCTACATTGTCGGTGCATCTGCTGACCGTGCTGCAGTCGACTGGCCTTGCGCTCGCTGCCGCGGTTGGCCTTGGCGCGCTGGTTGGCCCTTCGCAGGTCGGTGCCCGGGCCGTAGAGATGGCCATCGCCCGCTATCATCATCCGATATGGACCAAACTGGCGTCGGTGGCATTTGTCGTCTTCGGCGTTGCCGCGCTGTGGACCGGACTGCCGATGCTGCCCGTCGCCCTTGCGCTTTACGGCGCCGGCATCGGCCTGGAATCCATCGCGCGTGGCACGTTGCCTCTGGCGCTGTTCGGCGCCCCCGGTTACGCGAAACTGATGGGTCGGCTTGCCATGCCAAGCTTGATTGCCCAGGCCGCCGCGCCATCGCTCGGCGCTCTCTTGCTGGAGCATGTCGGCGCGTCGGGCTTGCTGTCGGTGCTGCTTGGGCTCGCCCTTGTCAATGTCCTATTGGTCGCCGCTCTGCTCGCTTTTAAACGCAACTCCTCGCGACCTGTCCGCACCATCGTACCATCCTAGTCCAGATCGGATACACCGGTCGCGTACCACTATTGCACGATAGCATACCTCCACCGGCCGCTTTTTTTTGCTGGTTGGCAACGTATGTTGCCCAGTACGTTCAATATTGAGTCCATGGACAGGGTGGGAATGAGTGGTTTTCGCATCCGCATCGATTGGTTATCATCGTTTCGGACTCGGGCCGCGATCCCGCGATCTGTCTCTATTGGATGGCGATCCACGCACTGTTCTTCTCAATGAGCTGGATGAGCCGGACATTGCCCTCCTTACTGGTGGAGGTCTCCTGTCCGCCGCCGAAATCATCACGCAACGACATCGCCAGGATCGCCTTCCGCGCGGCTATCTCGCGGCGGCGATCCGCCGCCTCACCTTCTTCGTGCCGATCGATCGCCGGGTGCTCGAAGCGGAAGTCAGGGCCCGGATAGACCGCGCCCTGATCGCCAGGACAGGGCTCGTCGAGCGGCTGGTGACATTCTGGATGAACCATTTCGTGGTCGAGACCAGTGCCAATGGCACTGTCCGGCGCACCGCGGCGGCATTCGAGCGGGAAGCCATCCGGCCTTTCGTGCTCGGGCGGTTCGAAGACATGCTTGTCGCTGTAACCCGGCACCCGGCAATGCTTTCCTACTTCAACAGCGCCAATTCGGTCGGACCGAATTCGGTGATCGGGCGCCGGTCCGGGCGTGGCTGCAATGAAAACCACGCGCGCGAATTGCTGGAATTGCACACGGTCGGGGTCGAGGCGGGCTATTCGCAGGCAGATGTCAGCGCGCTGTCGAAAGTGTTGACCGGCTGGAGTTACAGGGGCGCCAGCGAGCATGATGAACTCGCCGATGACTATGGCTGCTTTTGTTTCACCGCGGATGCACACGAACCTGGCGGCCAGCAGGTCATGGATGTCGACTATCCGCAAACCGGCCTGGATCAGGGCGAGGCGGTTCTGTCCACCCTGGCGGGCCATGAAGCAACGGCAAGGCGGATCGCCTGGAAGCTCGTCCGTCACTTCATCAACGATGATCCCGCGCCCGACATTGCCGAAACGATCGCGGCAATCTTCCTGGAGAGTGCCGGGGATCTGAAAGCGTGCGTACGAATGCTGCTTCTCCACGACAAGGCGTGGGGCCCGGCGGTGAAGATCAAGAGCCCCAGCGAATTCCTGTGGTCGGCTCTCAGGGCACTGGATCTCCGCACCGATGTCGCGCAGGTCGCGCGCGTGTTGAGTGCACTTGGGCAGCCATTGTGGAATCCGAACGCTCCCAATGGCTTTCCTGATCACGCCGATAGCTGGCTGGCGGGCAATGCGATGACCGATCGCCTCGATTTCGCCGAAGAGCTGGCGGCGCGCGCCCGTGTCGACCTGGATCCGCTGGCCCTCGTCGATGCGGTGCTGGGCACGGCCTGTTCCGCAACCACGCGGGAGCATATCGCGCACGCCCGAAGCAGATCCCAGGCGCTGGCTTTGCTGCTCATGAGCCCGGAGTTCCAACGCAGATGACGGGGACGCCCCCCATGCCTGCCTCAAACGGCAGTTTCGTCGCCTGGTCGAGAATGCCACGCATGGCCCACGCGGCGCCGCGCGATCCACGGATGGTGGTCGTGATCCTGCGCGGAGCCTTGGACGGTCTGGCCGTTACGCCACCCATCGGGGACCCGGATTACGCGCGGTTGCGGGGCGAGCTTGCGATTGGCGTGGCCGGCATAGGCCGCATCCTGTCATTGGACGGCTTTTTCGGCTTGCACGACGCAATGCGGACATTGCACGACCACTACGTGGCCGGCGACACCCTGATCGTCCATGCCGCCGCCACGCCCTACAGGGATCGATCCCATTTCGACGGCCAGGATGTCCTGGAAAGCGGCATGCCCGGACCGAGAGATACAGCATCCGGCTGGCTCAATCGTGCGGTGCTGGAACTTCCGGTCGGCGACCGGATCGAGGTTGCCCGGCCGGTCGGACTGGCCGTCAGCCCCACTGTCCCGCTGATTTTCCGCGGTGCCGCACCCACATTGACATGGACGCCGCCAAATTTCCGGTCAGCCTCCCCGGACACGCAAGATCGCCTCATGGGGCTTTATGGCGAAATCGATCCGGCGCTCTTGCGTGCCTTTATCGAGGGCCGCGAGATAGACAGCCTGTCGGCTCATGGCGACGATCCGGTGCCGCGCACAAGAATGGCCGGGCCTTCCTTTCGCGAAGCTGCGGAGGGCGCGGCGAAATTGCTTGCGGCCGAGTCCGGCCCGCGCATTGCCGCACTCAGCTTCGACGGCTGGGACACGCACGCGAAAGAGGGCGCCAAGGACGGGAAGCTGGCAAGGCTGTTGGCGGCCCTGGACGGCGCTTTGGAGGGTTTGGTCAGCGGCCTGAAGTCCGTCTGGCACGATACCGTTATCGTGGTCATCACCGAATTCGGGCGCACGGCGCGGATCAACGGCAATGAGGGGACCGATCACGGTACCGCCACGACGGCCTTCCTGATGGGTGGCGCCGTCAACGGCGGACGGGTGGTCGCGGACTGGCCGGGACTTGGAACCTCGCAATTGTATCAAGGCCGGGACCTGATGCCGACCACCGATCTTCGGGCGGTGCTGAAGGGCCTTCTGCGCGACCATCTCGGCATCTCGGAGCTCGCTCTGTCACAACGTGTATTCCCGTCCAGCATCGCCGTCAGGCCTTTGAACGGGCTGATCGGGTAGCGCGCGTTGAACATCTGCGCCCGACGCCGTCTGTCGGCACCTCGTGTCGCTGGCCTCGCCTCCCGGCTAGGCATCAAACAAACCGCTTCAAACCCGGCGCCCGCTTCGTTACGCTCAAGACCATGTCTCAATTCAGCATGTCTCAATCCAGCACCGCGATCTTCGGCGCCCGTCGCGACCAGGCCTTTCCAACGCTGGCCGAGGTGGACATCGACCGGATGCGCCGGTTCGGCGAGGCCGCCGCCTATGCCGCCGGCGAGCACATCATCAAGGCCGGCGATGTGGCGCCAGGCCTGATCCTCGTACTGTCGGGCAAGGTCGATATCACACAGGATGGCGGGCTCGGCCGGCGCGAGACCATCGTCACCCATGGACCCGGCAGCTTCGTCGGCGAACTGGCGCAGCTTTCGGCCCGCCCCTCGCTGGTCAATGCCGAGGCCGCCGAACCGGTCGAGGCGTTCGTCATCCCCTCGCAGCGTGTGCGCGACCTGATGGTGCAGGAGGCCAATCTCGGCGAGCGCATCATGCGGGCGCTGATCCTGCGCCGTGTCGGGCTCCTGGAAAGCGCCACCAGCGGGCCGATCATCATCGGACCATCAGACAATGCCGACGTGTTGCGGCTGCAGGGCTTCCTGGCCCGCAGCGGCCAGCCGCACCGCGTGCTCGATTCCGCCAGCGACCCCTGCGCCAAAACCCTGGTCGAGCGCTTCGACGTCGATCCCCACCATCTGCCGGTCGTGCTGTGTCCGAACGGCAGGCTGCTGCGCAACCCCACCGAGAAAGATCTTGCCCGCTGCATCGGCCTGCTCAGGCCGATCGATGCCGATACCCTGTATGACGTCGCCATCGTCGGCGCCGGGCCGGCCGGGCTGGCGGCCGCGGTCTATGCGGCGTCCGAAGGGCTGTCGACCATCGTGCTCGACTGCCGGGCCTTCGGCGGCCAGGCCGGTGCCTCCTCGCGCATCGAGAACTATCTCGGTTTCCCCACCGGCATTACCGGCATGGCGCTGATGGCGCGCGCCTACAACCAGGCGCAGAAATTCGGCGTCGAAATGGTGATCCCCGACGAGGCCAAGCTGCTGAGCGCCACGACCGACAAATCCGGCGCCCGCTATCTGCTCGATGTCGGCGACGGCGAGACCGTGCGCACGCGCAGCGTGGTCATCGCCAGCGGCGCGCGCTATCGCCGCCTCGATGTCGCCAATTTGGCGCAGTTCGAGGGCACCTCCGTGCACTATTGGGCCTCGCCCATCGAAGGGCGGCTTTGCGCCGGCCAGGAAGTGGCGCTGGTCGGCGCCGGCAATTCGGCGGGCCAAGCCGCGGTCTACCTCGCCAGCCATGCGCACAAGGTGGTGCTTTTGGCGCGTGGCGGCAGCCTCGAAGCCTCGATGTCGCGCTATCTGGTAGAGCGCATCAGGGCGCAGCCGAACATCGAGGTGCTGACCGAGACCGAAATCGAGGCGCTGGAGGGCGAGGGCGGCAATCTTGCCACGGTGCGCTGGCGCAACCGCGTCAGCGGCGAGGAAACGACACGCCCGATCCGCCATCTCTTCCTGTTCATCGGCGCCGACCCGAACACCGACTGGCTCGCGCAGTGCAACGTGACACTGGACGCCAAGGGGTTCATCCGTACCGGATCGGAGCTGGGACCGGCGCACGGCCTGATGGAGACCAGCCTCGGCGGCGTGTTTGCCATTGGCGACGTGCGCTGCGGCTCGGTCAAGCGCGTCGCGGCGGCCGTCGGCGAGGGTGCCCAGGTGGTCGCCGCATTGCATGCCTATCTTGCGCAAACGAAGAGTTGAGCCTCAACTGGCAGGGAGAGTGTGATGGCGGATGAATGCAAGCATGCGGCTGGGATCAAGGACGTTACGCCGAGCGCGCTTGGCTGCGAGGAGTGCCTGAAAAGCGGCTCGTGGTGGGTGCATCTGCGGCTCTGCCGCACCTGCGGCCATGTCGGCTGCTGCGACGACTCGCCCAACCGCCACGCGACAAAACATTTTCATGCCACCAGCCATCCGATCATCGAAGGCTACGATCCGCCGGAAGGCTGGGGCTGGTGCTATGTCGACGAGGTCTTTCTCGACCTCGGCGACCGCACGACGCCGCAGAAAGGACCGATCCCGAAGTTTTATTGAGCGGGCCCCGAGATTCAAAGAAAAGCCCGGGTCGTCCGCCAGCCCCTAACTAATATTTGGAGCGGCTAGAATCCGTCGGCTCCACATTCTTTCCCGTTGGGATCTAATAGGCGTATGGACAAACCGGAAGCCTATCATTCGCTCACGGTGTGTGCCGGACTGTCAAAGCGATGGGAAAGCTGCCGCACAAATCGGTCATTGGCTCATACTGTGAATAGAATCGCATAACACCAAACGCATAGGAATTGCGCGCATCCAAATAAGAGAAAAACACGATATTTTGGAATTTTAGAATTCCACTCGGCAACAAACGCCGGAGGGATGGATTTATTATCTAAATTTACATGAGTTTGATTCCTATAACCAAGTCTTGCAAATTTCCCGAACCCTTTGTGTTTGCTCACAATTCTGACCTTCATATACAAGAAGGTGTGGACGCTGATCATGAATACCGCTGTAGAGATCATCGTCGCAAATTTCATGTGAAATAGATTACCTCCCCGAACCGCACAGGACCCTTGGCCAGTCCCAGCCGCATGGCTGGCGTCGTCCCATCCCTGCCGCGCTTCTTTCCCCACCCATCTTCAAGTTCCGCAGCCTTCCCGAAGTTCGAGCACAACGGGTCTTGCAGAAATTGACGTTCACCCCGTTGAAGGGGCGGGGAAGGTGCAGTTTTTCGTCTGGTTCAGATCTTTCCAGCAAGAGAGAACCCCGCAAGCCGTTGTGACTTACGGGGTTCGCTAGGAACTTCAACCCAGAAGTCCACATTTTGGTTAAGGGCTGGGGGTCGTCCGGGCCTTTCTTGGTCGACGCATCGTGCCATCCGATACCCTGTTGTCAGCGAACTGACAGGTTGCCTGTTCCAGTGTTCATCGAATCACGATCATCACGGCCCTGTCCTTGGACGCTCTCTTGAAAGAGGGGCTCGTCCTCGAACAAAGCTTTGACATGGTCGCGGCTAGTTTAGAAACGTTCAAAACTGGAAGACACGCATGAATCCTACCTATACGAGCGCGCAGAAGGCCATTCACTGGGCAGTGTTCCTGCTGGTCATCGGCCTTTATGGCCTGACATACGTCGAGGAGCTTTTTCCGCGCGGGGATCCGGGACGAGCGCTCGTCTGGTGGTTGCATATTTCGTTCGGTCTGCTGCTTTTTGCGCTGGTCGTCGTCCGAGTCGGCCTGCGCCTGACGCTTGGAACGCCCGGGTTGCCGACGGAAATGTCAGAGCTTGAGCGATGGGCGGCCAAGGTCGCGCATGTGGTGCTTTACGCGCTGCTGGTGGCCATTCCGGTTCTTGGCATCCTGCTGACCTGGTACCGGGACGATGCCTTGAGCTTCTTCGGCCTCTTCACCATCCCGGCCCCGATTTCGCCGGATCGCGACACGGCCCGGTTCCTCAGGGAGCTGCACAGCCTATGCGCCAATTCCATCCTCATCCTTGCCGGTGTGCATGCGGCGGCGGCGCTGTGGCACCATTATGTCCGCAAGGACGACGTGCTCAAGCGAATGCTGCCAGAAAGCATGGGCTCTTAGGCGTCCGTCCCCGGTCCACGCTGTTTTCATTCACCCGGAAGGCTTTGCCCTCAACCTTCTTTTTCTTCAGTTCATCGCCGGTTTGTTGCTGCGGTGAGCGCTTCAGATTTTGCTTCGTGTTCTCGTTCACGTCGAGGGTCATTATGGTAGCCGCAGTTCAACTGTCATGCGGGCTTGTGCCACCCCACCACCTTCCACTCGTGCCAGATCAGCAGCATGACGGCCGCGTCGAAGACGGTCAGCACAAGCAGGCCGAACGAATGGGTGTATGAGTAGCGGTAGACTTGATAGGCCATGAACAAGCCCAATGCCGCCAGCGATGCCGGATACGACCAAAGCTTGCCTCTCAAGAGCCCGACGACCAGGGCCAGCTTTATCAGGCCGTGGCTGAGCAGGTAGAAGGCGTAAAACTCCTTGCTGGCAACCGAAAAATGGCTTGCCATCTGCGACAGATGGCCAGCTATGAAATCGTTCGGATCTTCGATCAATTCCTCTTCGGTGAGGGCATTGACCCAGGAGACAATCGCATCGGTGGTGACGACATAAAGCAGGATCCCTCCGACACATTCGATCAGGGCATGTGCGCCTTTGAGCCAGACACTGACCTCGAAAATCTGATGGATGCGGTGCTCATCGACGGGTGTCAAAAGTCCACCTCACGATCAACTACGGAAACCAACGACAAATGGATGCAGCTTTAACGCACTGGATAAATGCTGAGGCCGGTATCAGCCCTCTTCTTGATAGAGCAATGATCGGCGTCTCACAAATCGGCGTTCCCCTCTTGGTACTGGCTGTGGTCCTGCAATGGTGGGCGAAGGTTGACCGCTACCATGTTCGTCACGCGACCTTGTCGGCCGGTCTGGCGTTCTTGCTCGGCCTGGCGATCAACCAGTTCATTCTTCTGTTTGTGCATCGGATGCGGCCCTATGATGCCGGCGTGACGCATCTGTTGATTGCGCCCAGCGCCGACTGGTCATTCCCTTCCGATCACGCGACAGCCACCATTGCGATTGTTGCGGCCTTTGCAATGCAAGGTCTTCCGCGCCGGACGATTGCGTTGTTCATCGTGGCATTGCTGATCTGCTGGTCGAGAATCTACATCGGGACGCACTACCTGACCGATGTTATCGGTGGGGCCATCACCGGTGTCCTGGGCGCCGTCGTGGTACGACTGGCTTACCGCGAGAACACCAGGCTGGACAAACTGGTGACTAGTATTCTGTAGGTCCGCGCGGCGTGAAGAGGCGTTCGGACGGAGGGTATGCCGGGCGATCCTTCGACACGGATGGTCCCGTGCCAGAGCCAGTTCGAAGCTTCCGAGAGGCGCCCAGGGCGACTATTCTTATCGCACCGACCCGGTGACCGTCCGGTCGATATCGGGAACGGATTTGCGCTCGTTGCCGGCAAGGGCGGCGATGGCGAGCAGGCTGGCCACCACCGGAACGAACAGGATGGCGACGCGGGCCTGTACATAAAGAATGGCGCGCCATTCGCTGCGCTTGTCGGGGCTGTCGCTCATCATACTCACTTTGCCATGGACCCCCCGGCGCGTCACATAGAGGTGAACGGTTAAACAACTCCTTCCGGCTTTGTTAACGATAGCGCGCGCAGCTTCAGTTCAGGCCGATGCGCCTGGCGCCTTGCCGGAACAGCGCCTCGGCATCCGGCTCGAAGCGGAAGGTGCCGATGAAATCGTCGGCGCGGTAATCGGGCATTGTCTTGCGGATGGCGGCGGCGAAACCGTGCGCCTCGTCGAGTCGACCGGCCAGCGCCAGGCAATGCGCGGCGATCGCCAGTATGATGGCGTGGGCGTTGGGCCGTGCTGCCGCCTTCAGCGCCCATTCGGCCGCCTCCTCGAACTGGCCGAGCCGGACATGCGACATCGCCCGCGCGCCCAGCATGCCGAACAGCAGCGGGTCGAAGGGGCTGAGATGCCGCGAATGGTCGGACGAACTTATCGCCGCCTGCGGGTCGCCCGACTGGGAATGCACGAAGGACAGCGCGTAGTGGCCGAGCGCGAAATTCGGGCTGAGGTCGACCGCGCGTTCGAGTTCGGAGAGCGACCCGTCCTGCTCGCCGCGCAGCCACAGCGCCCGTCCCATCGCCCAGTGCGCGGCCGGATTGTGGTCGTCGACCAGCACGCTCTGGCCGGCGCTTTCGAAGGCCAGCGCGCTTTCGCGGTCGCGGTCGCCCCAGCGCTGGAAGGCGGCCTGCCAATGGGTGAAGGAGAGGCCGGCATGGGCGCGGGCAAAGGTCGGATCGAGTTCGACGGCCGTGGCAAAGAGATTCCGCGCCTGCTCGTTTTCCGCCTGCGTGAAACGGTACATGTGCCAGAGGCCGCGATGATAGGCCTCCCAGGCATTGAGCGAATTGGGCGCCTTCAGCATGGCGCGGTTGCGCTCGACGGTTTCGATCTCGGCCGAGATCGACGAGACGATGCTGTCGCCGATATCGTCGAGCACGGCGAAGATGTCGTCGGGCCGGCGTTCGAAGGTCTCGGCCCAGACGATCCTGGCCGTGCGCACCTCGATAAGCTCGACGCTGACGATGAGGCGGCCGGCCGGGCTGCGCACCGTGCCGGTGGCGACGTAGTCGACATTCAGTTTTCTGCCGGCTTCGTCCGGCGCGATGTTCATCTGCGCCAACGCGAACACCGATCCGCGCGCGATGACGAAGAAATCCCTGAGCTTGGCGAGACGGGTGATGATGTCGTGGGTGAAACCATCGGCAAGCCCGCCGCGCGTGCCGCCGGCTTCCTCGACAAACGGCATCACCGCCAGCGAAGCGTGGCTTGGTTCGACCGCGCCGGCATCGCCCGATGGCGCCAGCGGCTGCGACAGCGCGGACACCGGCGGCACCCGGAGCGAGACCGCCGGCGCCTGATCGCGGATCGTCCGCCAGGCGGCGCGGAGCGGAGCGAAATCCAGATCCTCCGACTGGAACAACTGTTGCGCCGCCGCCAGATGCCGCTCGGCCGCGCCAACCTCGCCGCGCCGGGCCATGCTGGCCAGCAGCGCGGCGTGTGCGCGCCCGTCGAACGGCGCCAGTTCCACCCATTTGTCGAGATGGCCGATCGCCTCGTCGCAATCCGCCGGCAATCTTTCGACAAGCTGCTCCAGCACCGCCGCATGGCAAGCGCCGAGGCGCCGCCGCTGCGCGATCAGCCAACTGTCGAAAAGCGGGCTGCGGTCGAGCTCCAGCCCGTCGAGGAACGCGCCGGCGAAGAGCCCGGCCAGCGTTCGCAACGGCTCCAATTCAAGCGTTTCGATCCCCTGTGTCGCGGCGTGGCTCACCTCCAGCGCGTCGACAGGACAATCGTCGAGATCGAGTGCGACCGTGTCGCCCTGCGTCAGGACCCGGCGCCGGTCCGGCGTGTCGAGCACGCCGCGCAGCTTGCTGAGGCACCAGCGCAATTCGCCACGCGGGTCGTTCGGCACATCCCACAGCATTTCGCACAGGCGGCCGCGCCCGACCGGATGCGGCGCCAGTGCCAGATAGGCAAGCAATGCGCGCACCTTGCGCGACGCCGGCAGTGCCACCGGCACGCCATCGCGCATTACCGCTAGCGATCCGAGCGTGCGCACGGAGAGGATCGGCATGTCGCGATCCAGTCTCGATGGTGCGGATTCCACGGCTGTTTCCACGCCTGCTCCCACGCTGGCCTGTCGGCCCCTGCTGTATCATCAAACACGATACGGCATCCGGCAGCGCGTTTTCGCGCCGGCCGCGGCCATTGCCGCAGTGCCGTAAGATCAGTCCTAGCGCGGCAAGGTCTCCAAACCTCGCCGCCCAAACCGTCGGTTTGTAACCGGCCTGTGAAGGCAGACACGACGACGAGACACAACGATCGAGGAGATCAAGGATGTTGAACAAACAAAAGATCAGGACCACCGCCGGGCGCGGCCGCCTGTTCGACAGCATTCTGGATACCGTCGGCGACACGCCGGCGGTGCGCGTCAACAATCTCGGACCGGCCCATGCGACCATCTACGTCAAGGCCGAGTTCTTCAACCCTGGCGCCTCGGTGAAGGACCGCCTGGCGCTCAATATCATCGAGGAAGGCGAGCGCAGCGGTACACTGAAGCCCGGCCAGACTGTGGTCGAAGCGACGAGCGGCAACACCGGCATCGGGCTCGCCATGGTCTGTGCGCAGAAAGGCTACCCGCTGGTCGTCACCATGGCCGATAGCTTTTCCGTAGAGCGCCGCAAGCTGATGCGCATGCTGGGCGCCAAGGTGGTGCTGACGCCGCGCGCCGAAAAGGGCTTCGGCATGTACAACAAGGCGGTGGAACTGGCCGAGGCCAATGGATGGTTCCTCGCCCGACAGTTCGAGACGGCAGCCAACGCCGCCATCCACGAGGCGACCACCGCGCGCGAGATCATCAACGATTTCGCCGGCTCGCGGCTCGACTGCTTCGTCACCGGCTATGGCACCGGCGGCACCGTCGTCGGCGTGGGGCGCGTCCTGCGCCGCGAGCGGCCGGACACCCGCATCGTGCTCGCCGAACCGGCCAACGCGCAGCTCATCGGCAGCGGCAAGGCGCAGCAGCGCGGCGCCGATGGCGCGCCTGCGGCCAGCCATCCGGCCTTCGAGCCGCATCCGGTGCAAGGCTGGACGCCGGACTTCATCCCCAATGTCCTGCAGGAGGCGATCGACACCAGCCTCTATGACGAGGTGATGCCGGTCGCCGGGCCCGAGGGCATCAAATGGGCCAAGGCGCTGGCACGCCAGGAAGGCATCTTCACCGGCATTTCCGGCGGCGCCACCTTCGCCGTGGCGCGTCAGGTCGCGGAGAATGCGGCGGCCGGCGCGGTGATCCTGTGCATGCTGCCCGACACCGGCGAACGCTACATGTCGACGCCGCTCTTCGACGGCATCGAGGCCGAGATGGACGCCGACGAGACGGCGCTGTCGCGTTCGACGCCGGGCTGCCAATTCCCTGTGGCTTGACGGGAGGAGGCTGTCATGGACGTCGCGCCGGAAAGCCTCGGCATGGTGACCGAGGAAACGCTTGACCCCTTGGACTGGGCCGAAGTCCAGGCCCTGTCGCATCGGGTCATCGACGAGGCAGTCGACTATCTGCGCGACGTGCGCGGCCGCCCGGTCTGGCGGGAGATGCCGGCTGATGTGAGAGAGGCTTTCACGGCACCCCTGCCGCGATCGCCGGCGCCGCTGGACGCGGTCTATGGCGAGGTCTCCCGCACGGTGATGTCCTATCCGATGGGCAACGTCCATCCGCGCTTCTGGGCCTGGTACATGGGATCGAGCAATTTCACCGGCGCGCTCGGCGATTTCCTGGCGGCGATCCAGGGCTCCAACCTCGGCGGCGGCAACCACGCCGCCGGGCTGATGGATAACCAGGTGGTCAGCTGGTGCAAGGAGATGCTGGGCTTCCCGGCTTCCGCCTCGGGCACGCTGGTCAGCGGCGGCTCGATGGCCAACATCATCGGACTGACGGTTGCGCGCAACACCAAGGCCGGCATCGACGTGCGCGAACACGGCGTCGCCGCCATTGAAAAGCCGCTGCGCTTCTATGGCTCGGACCAGATACATTCCTGCCACCGCAAGGCGATGGAAGCGCTCGGCCTCGGCAATCGCGCGCTGCGACGCATCCCGTCCGACGCCGGGCTGCGCATCGACATATCGGCCTTGCGGGCAGCGATATCGGAAGACCGTGCGGCCGGCTTCAAACCGGCCTGCCTCATCGGCAATGCCGGCACGGTGAACACCGGCGCGATCGACGATCTGCGGGCACTCGCCAAACTCGCGCATGAGGAAGACCTCTGGTTCCATGTCGATGGCTGCATCGGCGCGCTGATTGCGATTGCGCCTGACAATGCGCATCGCGTTGCCGGCATCGAATGGGCGGATTCGATCGCGCTCGACCCGCACAAATGGCTGCACGCGCCGTTCGAGGCCGGCTGTGCCCTGGTCAGGGATGCGATCGCGCATCGCCGCACTTTCGCGGTCACGCCGGAATATCTGGAATCGACGCCGCGCGGCCTTGCCTCCGGCGACTGGCTGCACGATTACGGCCTGCAGACCTCGCGCGGCTTTCGCGCGCTGAAAGTGTGGATGGCGCTGAAACAGCACGGCATCGACAAGTTCGGCCGCCTGATCGACCAGAACATCGCGCAAGCCGGATATCTCGCCGGGCTGATCGAGGCCGA
Source organism: Mesorhizobium sp. WSM1386 (assembly GCF_055901595.1). Classification (NCBI taxonomy): domain Bacteria; kingdom Pseudomonadati; phylum Pseudomonadota; class Alphaproteobacteria; order Hyphomicrobiales; family Phyllobacteriaceae; genus Mesorhizobium; species Mesorhizobium sp. WSM1386. The sequence continues at coordinate 751,187 of NZ_CM148373.1, read as the reverse complement.
GCCGTCGCTGCAACTGGCCATGCCGCCAACCATCAACATCGTCTGCTTCCGTTATCAGCCCGGCGTCAGCGGCGAGGCGCTGAAGGCGCTCAACACAGAAATCATGCTGCGGCTGCAGGAGCAGGGCATTGCCACCCTCTCCGATACCACGGTGCATGGCGAGCACTGGCTGCGCGTGGCGATTGCCAACCATCGCACAAGGCGCGACGATCTCGACCTTCTGGTGCGGGAAACGATGCGGTTGGGACGGGAGATCGCGGGTTCAGCGTCTTCCTAGTTCCCGGCAGGCATGCGATTCTGCCGCGATGATTCGGGGAGGTCCGGCGGTGACGCTGTTTCGCATGGCAGCATTTGCGGCATTGGTCTTCGCCACTTCGGCGCAGGCCGCCGACATGGCCTTCTTTGTCAAGAACCTGCGCAAGGAAGCGGTTGCGGTCGAGCTGTTCAGCCGCGACCGCGAGACGGTCTGGCCGGGCAACGACAAGGTGTTCCTGATCGATCCGGGCTCGCAGAAATCGGTGCCGCTCACCTGCAATCAGGGTGAGCGCATCTGCTACGGCGCCTGGGTCGACGGCAATGATCAGATATCCGCCGGCGTCGGGCCTGATAACGACCAACCTTGCGATACCTGCTGCTTCATCTGCGTGGAGCACTCGACCGAAACGATCGATCTGGTGCCGTGATCGGCGCTTCTGACCCTGCACGGGAGATCGCGCAGGCGCATCAATCCGGAAGGCCGGCCTTGCGGAAGCCGTCGACGAAATGCTCGAGCATCGCGTCGTCGCGGAAAGGCTCGGTCCAGACCCAGTGGCTGGTTGTGAAATGCGGGTTGCTGACGAGGAATAGTTCGACCTCCGCGCGCGCCTCGTCGAGCCGGCCCAGTTGGGCCAGGCTTGCCGCCAGGAAACGGCGTGAACTCGTGCGATAGGTCTCGTCCCTGCGCAGGGTCTCGACCGCGGCTTCGTAATCGCGCGCCGCATATTGCGCCTGGCCGAGGGTGAGATAGTACCAGCTTGCCGGGAACGGATTGAGCCGGAACGCCTTGCGGATTTGCTCCATGCCCTCCTCGATCCGTCCGGCGAGCACCGCGATGTCCGACAATGTCGCCCAGGCGTCGGCCTCGTTCGGGTCGAGTTCGAATGCCTTGGCGAACTCCGCCTCCGACTCGGCGAAACTGCGCTCGTAGGCAAGCAAATTGCCGAGCACCCAGCGGCAGCCGGCATCATTTGGGTCGATCGCCACCGCCTTGCGCGCCAGCTCAAGGGCAACGCGGCGGTTGGGCTCGACGGGTTCGCCCCAATGCACCCACCCCATCCAATGGTTCATGGCCAGCCAGCGGTAGGCTTCGGCATAGTCCGGATCGAGCGCAATCGCGCGCGTCAGCATCAGATGCGCTTCCCGCGCCGTCTGCGGCGTATCGTCGATCAGCTTGCGCGCCCGCACGCAGAGATCGTAGGCCTCGAGATTGCTGGGCCGGTTGCGTGGCGGCGGCGCGCGCAGCCGGCCGAGCAGCGCCTCGACGATCTTGGCGATCACCTCGTCCTGTACGGCAAAGATATCGTCCAGCCGGCGATCGAAGCGTTCCGCCCACAGGTGTTCGCCGCTCATCGCGTCGACCAGCTGGGCATTGATGCGCACGCGTTCCGCGGCGCGCCGTGCGCTGCCTTCCAGCAAATAGCGCACGCCAAGCTCCCTGGCGATCTCGCGCACGTCCATCGCCTTTCCCTTGTAGGCAAAGGTCGAGTTGCGCGCGATGACGAACAGGCCGGAGGCCCGCGACAGGTCGGTGATCAGGTCTTCGGTCAACCCGTCCGCGAAGGCTTCCTGCCCGGGATCGTTGCTGAGATTGACGAATGGCAGGACGGCGATCGATGGTTTGTCGGGCAGCGGCAAGGTTTTTCGCTTCGCGCCGGCGAGCTGTTCGATGGCCCCGGTAAAGCGGTAGCCGACGCGCGGAACCGTGGTGATCCATTCACCGCCATCGATGGCCGGACCAAGCAGCTTGCGCAGCTGCGCGATCTGGACGGTGAGGTTGCCTTCCTCGACGGCGGTGCCCGGCCACGCCGCATCCATCAACGCCGCCTTGGCCAGGATTTCCCCCGGCCGTTCGACAAACGCCGCAAGCAGCTTCAGCCCGCGGTAGCCGACGGCAACGGGCTCGTCGTTCCGAAGCAGCGTCCCTGCGTCCGGATCAAGCACGAACGGACCGAAGGCAAAGCGCGATCCCTGCATGGAGCGCATCTATAGAGCAATTCCGCGAAAAGTACGAAGCGCTTTTCCGGGCGGAAGCAGGGCGCGCTTTCCCGGGGGAATTACATCGAAAACAAATGGTTAGAGCCCGTTTGGAACTTTTGAGAACTATTTGGGAGGCTTTAATTACGGCGCCGTCCGTATCCGGCAGAATTCAACCTCATTCATTCAGGTCGAGGGTCTCCCAACCCTGGAACCCCCAACCCTTGGAACTCCATGGAGGTTGTCATGAACAATACCCTTGCACCGGTCCGGCATCAGGCAGCGCGGCCTGCTGGGCGGACGTCGCGTCGGCATTACAGCCTGGCGGCCTTGCGCGGCGCGATCGCGGCCTGGCGGAACCGAGCCCGCTTTCGCTGGGAGCTCAAGCAGATGTCGCTGGCGAATCCCCATTTGATCGACGACATCGGCCTGACGAAACGGCAAGCCGAGGCGGAGATCGCCAAGCTGCCCTTCTGGCAACGATGACAGCCGAAAGCATGAGGGAACCTTGAGGTCCGGGGTCGGTTGTTGAAGGGCGGGGTCGGATTATTGAAGGGATTGTCGCCGTCGTCCCTTTAGCGATCGCCTGCATCATGCCATGATCCCGGGATCGGCCGTGGGGCCGATTCTTCATCGGGGGTTTTCATGTCTTTCACTTTCGCGCGCCGGTTCGCCGCCGCGTTTTTGCTTGCCGTCCTTGTCGCACCAGCCGCCCATGCCGGCGACGTCACCTTTGCCATCAAGAACAGCCATCCCAACGCCATGCGCGTCGAGCTCTACAGCCAGGACCGCGATTATATCTGGCCCGGCGGTGGCAAGGACTTTTATCTCGACGATGGCGAGACCAAGCAGCTGCCGATCTCCTGCAACGAGGGCGAATCGATCTGCTACGGCGCCTGGGTCGATGGCGACGAGGAGACCTACTGGGGCGTTGGCCCCGGCAACAAGGAAAAATGCGAGGATTGCTGCTACACCTGCAGCGGCGGCGAGACCGAGGAGATCAATCTGGTCCCCTGACCGGCTTGCCAGCTTGACGTTTTTCCCGCCGACGCCCTAGCCTGCGTCGAGACGATCACCCAGAGCGCGCCGTACAGCTCCCTTTTGAGATGCGGCGTGCTCCAGGCAACAGGAGCACGGCAATGGCGGGCACGGTCGAGGGCGAGAAGATCGACGTCGGGTTCTCCGGCAAGCGCTGCATCCACTCGCGCAACTGCGTGCTCGGTGACCCGCACGTTTTCGTGCCCAACGCGCCGGGCCAATGGATCCATCCCGAGGCGGCCAGCGTCGAGAAGATCGTCGCCATCGCCGAAAGCTGTCCGTCCGGCGCCATCACCTACGCCAGGAAGGATGGCGGGCCGCAGGAACAGCCGCCGGTGGTCAACACAGTGCGGCTGCGCGAAAACGGCCCGCTCGCCGTGCACGCCGAGATCGTGCTCGCCGGCGAGACTTTCCACCGCGCCACGCTCTGCCGTTGCGGCGCTTCGCAAAACAAGCCGTTCTGCGACGGCAGCCACACCACGGCCGGTTTCACCGCCACCGGCGAACCGGCGCTGAAGGACACGCCGGCGCTCGAAGCGAGGAATGGCCCGCTGACGGTGACCCCGACGACGAACGGCCCGCTCAAGCTCGAGGGCAATCTCGAGATCGTCACCGGCACCGGCCATACCGTCGACCGCACGCAACGCACCTTCCTCTGCCGCTGCGGTCACTCGGCCAACAAGCCGTTCTGCGATGGGTCGCACAAGAGGGTTGGGTTTGTGGGGTAGCTAAGCGGCCGAGCTGCCAATCTCCCCCCTCGTGGGGGAGATGTCCGGCAGGACAGAGGGGGGCGCCGTAGGGCACTAACTTCAACAGCCACCGAGCATCGCAATGCCTCATACGCCATTGCCGCCAAGGCACCGCGCAAACGCCAGATCGATGCGCAAGGTCATGACATCAGCCGAATTGAAGCTCTGGAACGAGCTTCGCGCGCACCGTCTGATGGGGCTTGGCTTCCGCCGACAATTTCCGGTCGCTAGTTACATTGTCGACTTCGCTTGTCCGGACAGAAACTCGTCGTCGAAGTCGACGGCTCGCAGCATGCGGAAGCCAGCGCGGTCGCCATCGACGAAACAAGGACATTGCGCTTGGAGCAAGACGGCTGGACTGTCTTGCGCTTCTGGAACGACGACATCATCCGCGACATCGACAATGTCTGCCAGCATATTGTGATTGCGGCTGGGCTCGATGGAACGTCTTGAATGGATCGGCGGGAGGAACTGTAATCGTGGGTAGGCCGGCGGGACAGCGCCCCCCTCTGTCCTGCCGGACATCTCCCCCACGAGGGGGGAGATCGAACTCCTCCCTTGGCCCAGCGCTCGCGGCTTTATCGGTCGGCCCGTATCGGCTAAGGGCTGAGGCAGAAAATTCGCCATCGGACCGCCAATGACCGCCAAGCCCAAGCCAAAACCGCTGTTCCTCGGGATCGATACCGGCGGCACTTATACCGATGCCGTGCTGTGGTCCGAGACCGAAGGCCCGCAGCAGGGGCCGAACAAGGGCAAGGTGCTGGCCAAGGCCAAGGCGCTGACCACGCGGCACGACCTTGCCGTCGGCATTTCCGGCGCTGTCGACGCGGTGCTGCACAAGGCCGGCACCGATCCGGCCGCGATCAAACTGGTCTCTATGTCGACCACGCTCGCCACCAACGCGCTGGTCGAGGGCCAGGGCGGCCGTGTCGCGCTGATCATGATCGGCTTTTCCGAGGCAGATCTCGCCCGCGACGGGCTGAAGGCAGCACTCGGCACCGATCCGGTGGTGTTTTGTCCGGGCGGCCACGATGTCCACGGCAATGCCGCCAAGCTCGATCTTTCCGGGCTTGAGGCCGCCTTGCCTGAACTCGGCGCCTCGGTGTCCGGCTTTGCCGTCTGCGCCTATTTCGCCACCCGCAATCCGGCTCATGAGGTCGCCGCCCGCGAGCTGATCCGGGAAAAAACTGGCCTGCCGGTCACATCGAGTCACGAACTGTCGGCCAAGCTCGGCGGCCCGCGCCGGGCGCTGACCACCTTGCTCAATGCCAGGCTTATCTCGATGATCGACCGGCTGGTGGCGGCAACCGAGGGCTTTCTCGCGGAGCGCAACATCGCTGCCCCCTTGATGGTGGTGCGGGGCGACGGCGCGCTGGTCTCGGCGGCGTTCGCCCGCCAGCGGCCGATCGAGACGATCCTCTCCGGGCCAGCCGCCAGCCTGGTCGGCGCCCGCCACATGACCGGCCTCGACAACGCCGTGGTCTCCGATATCGGCGGCACCACGACCGACGTTGCCGTGCTCGACGGAGGGCGTCCACGCCTCGATCCGGAAGGCGCCACCGTCGGCGGCTTCCGCACCATGGTCGAGGCCGTCGCCATGCGCACCTTCGGCCTTGGCGGCGATTCCGAAGTGGCGCTGGAAGATGGCGCGCTTAACCCGAGGATCCTGCTTGGGCCGCGCCGCCTGGTGCCGCTGGCACTGGCTGGCATGGCGCATGGCGACGCCGTGAGATCGGAACTCGAACGCCAGCTGCGGGCACCTAATACCGGCCGCATGGATGGCCGTTTCGCGGTGCGCACCGGCGTGCCGGACAGGCTCGCCGCCGGGCTGACGGCTCCGGAGGCGCGGCTTTACGAGGCGATCGGCGCGACCCCGCTTGCCCTCGACAGGCTGCTGACGTCGAATGCCCAGAACGCCACCTTGAACCGGCTGGTCTCGCGCGGGCTGGTGCACATTTGCGGCTTCACCCCCTCGGACGCGGCGCATGTGCAGGGCAAGCAGTCAAACTGGGATGCCGCCACCGCCCGCCTCGGCGCCGAGCTGTTTGCTCGCAAGCGCGACGGCCGTGGCCAGCCCATCGCCGCGTCGCCCGAGGTGATCTCGGAGCGGGTGCTGGTGACACTGACGCGCTGGTCGGCCGAATACATCCTCGAAACCGCCTTTGCCGAGGACGGGCTCGACGGCGCGGCCACGGTCGCGCACGCGCTGGTGCAGCGCGCCGTCGACGCGCATCCCGGCATCGCCCGCCTCAGCGTCGCACTCGACCGACCCGTCATCGGCCTCGGCGCTTCGGCGCCGCTGCATTATGCCGGCCTGGCGCCCCTGGTCGGCAATGAGTGCGTTGTGCCCGATGATACCGATGTCGCCAACGCGCTCGGCGCCGTCGTTGGCCAGGTGCGGGTCTCGGCCGAGGCGCGGGTCAGCCAGCCAAAGGAAGGACTGTTCCGCCTTGCCTCGGGCGAAACCGTGCGCGATTTCCTCGACGAGGCGGCGGCGATCGCCGCCGCCGAGGCCGATGTGCGCGCCATCGTCGCGCAGCGCGCCAGGAATGCCGGCACCGACAGCGCCGAGATCGAGGTGGCGACCGAATTCAAGGTTTCCACGGTCGAAGCCCAGCGCATGTTCATCGAGGCGCATGTGGTCGCGGTGGCCTCGGGACGGCCAAGGATCGCGGTGTAGCTTCTTCCTTCTCCCCGTTTCACGGGGAGAAGGTGCCCGAAGGGCGGATGAGGGGCAGCGCTGGCCAATGCGATTTCGCCGTACCGCTATTCACACAACTCTGCGCCGCCCCTCATCTGGCTGCCGCCATCTTCTCCCCGTAGAACGGGGAGAAGGACGCTGTTGCCGCCGTCTTCGCCAATTCGCCAAAACGCTCGCCTTCAACCTAAGCTGAATTGACCCTGCAATCCCAACATGTCAAACGCCCCGCAAAGCCTTTCATCTGGAGTAGCCTGATGACCGATCGCGTCGAAATCGCCGGATTGCGGATTGCCCGCGAGCTGCATGATTTTGTGGCCGCCGAGGCGCTGCCCGGCACCGGCATCGAAGCGGCGGCCTTCTGGAACGGTTTTTCTGCCATCGTCCACGACCTCGCGCCGAAGAACCGGGCGCTGCTGGCAAAACGCGACGCCATGCAGGAGAAGCTCGACGGCTGGTATCGCGACAACGGTGCCCCCATCGACATGGAGGCCTACAAGGGCTTCCTCAAGGAGATCGGCTACATCGTGCCCGAGGGGCCGGCCTTCAGCGTGTCGACGGACAATGTCGACGCAGAGATCGCTGTCGTCGCCGGACCGCAGCTGGTGGTGCCGGTGATGAATGCGCGCTATGCGCTCAACGCCGCCAATGCGCGCTGGGGTTCGCTCTACGATGCGCTTTACGGCACCGATGCCATCCCCGAAACCGATGGCGCCGGGAAGGGCAAGGGCTTCAACCCCGCGCGCGGCGCCAAGGTCATCGCCTGGGCCAAGGACTTTCTCGATCAATCGGTGCCGCTGACCACAGGAAAATGGGCTGGCGTCAACGGCCTCTTGGTGGCGCACGGCGCGCTGAAACTGGGTGAGGGCGCCGGCGTCACCACGCTCGCCGATCCCAAGCAATTCGTCGGCTATCGCGGCGACGCCGCCAACCCGCAAGCCGTGCTGCTGGTGAAAAATGGCCTGCATGTCGAGATCGTGATCGACCGCGACAACCAGATCGGCCGCACCGATCCGGCTGGCATTGCCGACGTCATCCTGGAATCGGCGCTGACCACCATCCAGGACTGCGAGGATTCGGTCGCCGCGGTGGATGCCCAGGACAAGGTCGTGGTCTATCGCAACTGGCTCGGCCTGATGAAGGGCGATCTGGCCGAAGAGATCACCAAGGGCGGCAAGAGCTTTGTCCGCAAACTCAATCCTGACCGTGTCTACACCGCACCCGCCGGCGGCCAGCTCACCGTGCCCGGCCGTTCGCTGATGCTGGTGCGCAACGTAGGTCACCTGATGACCAACCCGGCGATCCTGGACCGCGACGGCAACGAAGTGCCGGAAGGCATCATGGATGCGGCGATGACGGCGCTGATCGCGCTGCACGATGTCGGGCCGAACGGGCGGCGGATGAATTCGCGCGCGGGCTCGATGTATGTGGTGAAGCCCAAGATGCACGGGCCGGAGGAAGTCGCCTTCGCCGTCGAGATCTTCGACCGCGTCGAAGCCCTGCTCGGCATGCCCGGGAATACCATCAAGATGGGCATCATGGACGAGGAGCGGCGCACCACCGTCAACCTCAAGGAGGCGATCCGCGCCGCACGCGAGCGCGTGGTGTTCATCAACACCGGCTTCCTCGACCGCACCGGCGACGAGATCCACACCTCGATGGAAGCCGGCCCGATGATCCGCAAGGGCGACATGAAGCAGGCCGCCTGGATTTCCGCCTACGAGGCGTGGAATGTCGACACCGGGCTCGAATGCGGTCTGGCCGGCCACGCCCAGATCGGCAAGGGCATGTGGGCGATGCCCGATTTGATGGCGGCGATGCTGGAACAGAAGATCGCCCATCCCAAGGCCGGCGCCAACACCGCCTGGGTGCCGTCGCCGACGGCGGCGACGCTGCATGCCACGCATTACCACAAGGTCGATGTCCACGCGGTGCAGGCGGCGCTGAAGAGCCGTCCGAAGGCAAAACTCGACGACATCCTCTCGGTGCCGGTCGCCGTGCGGCCGAACTGGACGCCGGACGAGATCCAGCGCGAACTCGACAACAACGCGCAGGGGATTCTGGGCTACGTCGTGCGCTGGATCGACCAAGGCGTCGGCTGCTCGAAAGTGCCCGACATCAACGATGTCGGCCTGATGGAAGACCGCGCCACGCTGCGCATTTCCTCGCAGCACATCGCCAACTGGCTGCGCCACAAAGTGTGCTCACAAATCCAGGTGCGGGATTCGCTGCAACGCATGGCGGCCATCGTCGACCGCCAGAATGTCGGCGACCCGCTCTACCGGCCGATGGCCCCGGATTTCGACAGCTCGATCGCCTTCCAGGCCGCCTGCGACCTGGTGTTCAAGGGCACGATCCAGCCCAACGGCTACACCGAGCCGGTGCTGCACGCGCGGCGGCTGGAGCTGAAGGCAAAAGCGACGGCCTGAAAACGCATCCCGTTTCACGCAAACGGCGAACCGCCCTATCTCTTTGTGCTAACGCAATTCCCATGGGAAAGCGCTATGCGCTTTCCCGGGAAAACCGTTTCACGCTTTTCCTGGAATTGCTCTACGCCGCCTGCGCCATTCGCTCCGAGCTCATGCGATAAGAAATCGCCTCGGCCAGATGGATGCGGCCGACGGTTTCGCTGGCGTCGAGGTCGGCGAGCGTGCGCGCCACTTTCAGTACCCGGTGGTAGGCGCGCGCCGAAAAGGCGAGCTTTTCGCTGGCGTCCTTGAGCAGCGACAGCCCGGCGGCATCCGGCATGGCGATCTCCTCGATCATCGCCGGCGCGCAATGCGCGTTGGTGGTGGCGCGGGTGGCGCCGAGCCGTTCGAAGCGTTCGCGCTGGATGGTGCGCGCCCGGGCAACGCGCAGTGCGACCGCCGCGCTTTTTTCCGCCCGGTCTGGCCGGATCAGGTCGCTCGCCGAGACCGCCGGCACTTCGATCCTGAGATCGATGCGGTCGAGCAGCGGGCCCGAAATGCGCGCCTGGTAGTCGGTGCGGCAGCGTTCGCCGCGCAGGCAGCGATAGCCCGGCTCGCCGGCCATGCCGCAGCGGCACGGGTTCATCGCCGCCACCAACTGGATGCGCGCCGGATAGGTGACGCGATGGTTGGCGCGCGCGATCATGCAGTCGCCGGTCTCCAGCGGTTGGCGCAGCGCATCGAGCGTCTGTGGTGTGAATTCCGGAAACTCGTCGAGGAACAGCACGCCGTGATGGGCGAGCGATACTTCGCCCGGCCGTGCGCGCATGCCGCCGCCGACCATCGCCGCCATCGACGCCGAATGATGTGGCGCGCGGAACGGCCGCCGGTCGGTCAGCTTGCCTTCGCCGAGTTCGCCCGCCACCGAGGCGATCATCGAGACTTCGAGCAACTCCTTCGGCGCCAGCGGCGGCAGGATCGACGGCAGCCGCTGCGCCAGCATAGATTTGCCCGATCCCGGCGGCCCGATCATCAAGAGATTGTGTCCGCCGGCCGCCGCCACCTCCAGCGCCCGCTTGGCGGTCTCCTGGCCCTTGATGTCGGCGAGGTCGGGCAGGTCCAGCGCCGAGGCGTGGATGCCGGCCTCCGGCCGCGACAGCACCTGCGTGCCGCGGAAATGGTTGGCGATGGCAATAAGGCTGCGCGGCGCCAGAATGTCGAATTCCCGCCCCGCCCAGGCGGCTTCCGGTCCGCAGGCGAACGGGCAGATCAGCCCCTTGCCCTCGGCATTGGCGCCGATCGCCGCCGGCAAGGCACCGGCAACGGCGGTGATCGTGCCATCGAGCGAGAGTTCGCCGAGCACGACATAGCCGGCCAGCATGTCTCCGGGAATGGCGCCAAGGGCGGCCATCAGGCCGAGCGCGATCGGCAGATCGTAGTGGCTGCCCTCTTTCGGCAGGTCGGCGGGTGCCAGGTTGATGGTCACCTTCTTCGACGGCATCGACAGGCCGGACGCATGCAGCGCCGCCTGCACCCGCTCGCGGCTTTCGGCCACAGCCTTGTCGGGCAGGCCGACGATGTGCATGTTGACCTTGCCAGGCGCGATCATCACCTGCACGTCGACCGGCACGGCCTCGATGCCCTGGAAAGCGACCGTGCGAACCCGCGCCACCATTTTTAAGCCCCCGGGCCGCAACCCCTGCGATTGACCAAGAATGACCCGTCGCGGAGACAATCACAATTCTTCGGTCAAATCAAGAACATTACGAGAACAGGCAAACGCTGCGGTTGCAGGCGGATCGTGCCCGGTTGCAAAAGCGGAACATGGTTAAGACAAAATGAAAACGGCCGCTTCCGCTTGCCGTCTAAGCGGTGATGAAAGCATCGACCGTACCTGAAAGGGATCGATCGATTGCGATCTGGGGTGGAAGCCACTCCATGACAGGATATCGGAAAGGCCAAGGCATGGAGACCCGGCGCAAAGAGCCGCTTTCCAGAAAAATCTCATTAACAAGGTCTATGAACCGCCCGCGGTCCCGTTCAACTCGTTTCAAAATTTGCGAACGAATATAGGTCCGGGGGATTCGCCGCTCCTTCAGGGCCAAGACAGCCTCCGCGATGGATCGAGGATCGGGTGGAACCCTAAGGCAATAGTCGTGATCCAGATAGAGGTCTCGGCCACCATGGTTCGGCGTCGTGACCACAGGAAGCCCCGCGAGAAGATATTCCGTGCTGGCGAACATTGGCCCCTCCACTTCGGAGAGACAAATTCCCACGGCTGCACGGTTTAGATGCATGTTCACTTGAGCCGGCGCCAATCGGACAGGCTTGCCGGTGCTGTCGAACTGATTGACAAACACGTGGCCCGGCGCGAGCTCCCTGTGCCGATTTATTCGTGCTCTTTCCGACTCCGCCGTGGATGACTCGATTGAATCGCGATAAAAGACAAATGCGCAACTCTGGATGCCAAGCGACAGGTCGTGGCGTTTCCACGAAGCCAGTTGCGCGTTGTAGATTGCATCAAATTCCACAGCGATGTCGTCGAGCGGCCTGAATATATATTCGGAGGTGGTCGAGGTCTTGTTGTGCAGGAAAGCGGCCTCACCGGACTGGTTCAACAGATCCACCTCGGCTTGTGTGTTGCACAGGAAGATCAGCGAGTGACGGGGGTTCCTAAGCCTATGCAGAACGGCATAGGTCCGGATCGTTTTGACGCTGGAATTGTTTTCGATGGACCAGGTTGGGGAGATGAGAAACCAGGCGCGATGGCTGCGTGGAAGATGAGGCATATGACTTGCCAATCCGAGGGGCGTACCGGACATTCCCGAATAGGATATGAACGGATCGTCCGACAGCAAGCTTGCCTGAAGAGCAGGTTGCGCCTTCGCGGAAGGATGCCCTTTCCGGAGGTTGCGGCGATGGCGCAGCATAGTTCCGACAATCTCGAATCCGGTAGGAGGGCGGTACCCGTGCCGTAGAGCCAACATGCGGCGATTACGCGGCCGACGTCAGCCGCTTTCCCTCGACTGCATCCCAGAACAGGCTGGCGATATCGGCGCCGCCGAAGCGCTGGACTTCGCGCACGCCGGTCGGCGAGGTCACGTTGATCTCGGTCATGTAGTCGCCGATGACGTCGATGCCGACCAGAATGAAGCCGCGTTCTTTCAGCGAGGGCCCGATACGGGCGCAGATCTCGCGCTCGCGTTCGGTCAGTTCGGTCTTCTCGGCGCGGCCGCCGACATGCATGTTGGAGCGAGAATCGTGCTCGGCCGGCACCCGGTTGATGGCGCCGACCGGTTCGCCGTCGACCAGGATGATGCGCTTGTCGCCCTTGCGCACGTCCTTGAGATAGCGCTGCACGATGTAGGGCTCGCGGAACATCTGGCCGAACATTTCGAGCAGCGAGGCGAGGTTGCGGTCGCCCTCGAGCAGATGGAAGATGCCGGCGCCGCCATTGCCGTAGAGCGGCTTGATGATGATGTCGCCGAACTCCTTGCGGAAGGCGGCGACTTCGAGCGGATCCTTGGTGATCAGCGTCTCCGGCATCAGGTCGGGGAACTCGGTGACGAAGATCTTTTCCGGACTGTTGCGCACCCAGGCCGGGTCGTTGACGACCAGCGTCCCGGGATGGATGCGCTCCAGGATGTGCGTGGTGGTGATGTAGTTCATGTCGAAGGGCGGATCCTGGCGCAGCAGGATGACGTCCATCTCCGACAGGTCGGTGCGCACCTTCTCGCCCAGCGAATAATGGCTGCCCTTCTCGTCGCGCACCTGCATCGCCTCGATGCGGGCAAACACCTTGCCGTCGCGCATCGACAGCCGGTCGGGCGTGTAGTGGAAAAGCTGGTGGCCGCGCCGCTGCGCTTCCAGCGACAGCGCGAACGAGGTGTCGCCGGTGATCGACACGGTGGAGATGTGGTCCATCTGGACGGCGATTTTCAGCTTCATGGCAAGTCCCCAGCACAGTCGACGAGAGCGATATAAGGGTCCCGGCGCCTTCTGCCAATCGCCACATCCGGAAGATCGGCAACAGCAAGACGCAAACCCGCACACCCGATCCCGACAAGGCAAGTGCCTGCGTCATCGTTTTCTTAAGCCTTCCCATACAAGAATAGGCCTCGAATATCCCAACGGCAGGCGCCGGACGGGGATCCCCGATGGAACAACGACCATGAACGCGCTCACCGCCATCCGCGCCGCCTCGACCAAACAGCTTGAACTCACCATCCTGATGCCGTGCCTCAACGAGGCCGAGACATTGGCCGTCTGCATCGGCAAGGCCAGGGCCTTCCTCGACAAGGCCGGAATCCTGGGTGAGGTGCTTATCGCCGACAATGGCAGCACCGATGGCTCGCAGGAGATCGCTGCCCAAGGCGGCGCCCGCGTCGTCCCGGTGGCGCAAAAGGGCTATGGCGCTGCTCTTCTGGGCGGCATCGCCGCCGCCAGGGGCCGCTTCATCATCATGGGCGATGCCGACGACAGCTACGATTTCGGTGCGCTTGATGCCTTCATTGCGCGCTTGCGCGACGGCGCCGACCTGGTGATGGGCAATCGCTTCCAGGGCGGCATCGAAGCCGGTGCCATGCCGCCGCTGCATCGCTATCTCGGCAATCCGGTGCTGAGCTTCGTCGGCCGCCTGTTTTTCCGCATCAGGACCGGCGACTTCCACTGCGGCCTGCGCGGTTTCAACGCCGAGAGCATCCGCAAGCTCGACCTGCAGACGACGGGCATGGAATTCGCCAGCGAAATGGTGGTGCGCAGCGCGCTTGCCGGCCTGCGCATCGAGGAAGTGCCGACCACGCTCAAGCCCGACGGCCGCAGCCGCCCGCCGCACCTCAGGACCTGGCGTGACGGCTGGCGGCATCTCAAATTCCTGCTGGTCTACAACCCGCGCTGGATGTTCTTCATACCGGGCACGGTGCTCGCCAGCCTTGGCCTGTTGTTCGCGGCCCTGCTGGTGTTCGGGCCGTTGCGGGTGATCGACAATCTTTCGCTCGACCTCAACACCTTCGTCGCCGCCTGCTTCATGATCATCACCGGTATCCAGCTCATCACCTTTGGCGCCATATCGCGATACTATGCCGAGATCACCGGCATCCTGCCGCGCAGCCGTGGCTCCGATTGGCTGACCAGGACCATCAGCACCGATCGTCTTGCCGCCAATGCCGGCATCTGCTTCGCCGGTGGCGTGCTGTTCGTCGGCTATGCCGTGCTGCGTTGGGCACATCTTGGCTTCGGCCCGCTGAACGATTCCGAAATCCCGCGCATCGTCGTGCTGGGCTTGAGCCTGATCGTCATTTCGTTCCAGGCCTTCTTTTCGGCATTCCTGCTCGGTGTCCTGGAGATCCCGGTCAAGCGGCTGAAAGCCGGCCAACCCCACGAAGCGCGGGCACGCGAGGATCAATGACCGACGTGCTGCCGGCCCTTGTCCGGACGCGCCTGTTCCGTTTCCTGGTGGTTGGCGTCGGCGCGGCGTTGCTGCTGTTCGTGCTTTCATGGCTGCTGGTATCATCAGGGCTTTCGCCCTTTGCCGGCAGCGCCATCGCCTATGCGATCGCGTTCGTCGTAGCCTACTCGGCGCAACGCGGCTGGACCTTCGGTGCGGAGCACGGTCACACCAGGGCCTTCCCGCGCTATCTTGCGCTGCAAGCAGGATGCGCCGCCTTTTCCGGTCTTGTGTCGCATGTGGCGGTAACGCATTTCGGCCTGTCGCCTGTCGCCATGTCCGCGCTGACGACCGTCACGACAAGCACGGTTAGCTATTTCGCATCATTGCTCTGGGTCTTTCCGGCGCGCGGTTGATACCTGCCGCCCAAAAGTGCCCCCAGTTTGCGGCAACGAGATGCATACGGGCAAAGACCTTTGCATTGCTCCGGTTTTACGCTTTGTGAAGCGAGTGGCATTAGCCTGGCACTGACCATTGGCCGAAAGTCGATCCATGACCGCTGCTCACACCGCGCTGCCTTCAAAGGACCGTGCCCGCACGGCTTGGCGGGCCGATCTGCTGGCGGCGTTGCTTGCGACGCTGGCGGCGTTCATGGTCAATGCCTCCGCCGGATTCCCGCAATTGGCCAATCCGGCGGGCGACAATGACAGCCTGCTGCAGCTCGTCGAGGTACGCGACCTCCTGGCCGGCCAGGGCTGGTTCGACCTGCACCAGTACAGGATGGGGCTGGAAGGCGGCTTCGTCATGCACTGGTCGCGACTGCTCGACGCGCCGCTGGCCCTCGGTATCCGTGCCCTTTCGGCCCTGATGGGCAACACCGTCCTGGCCGAACAGGTCGTGCAGGTGGTCTGGCCTGCCCTGCAGTTCTGGCTTGCGGCCTTCTTCATCATCCGCGCCGCACGTGCCTTCGCCGGCGAGCAGGCGGTGCTGCCCGCTATCGTCGTCGGTGGGGCGGCATTGTTTTATATCGGCATTTTCTCCCCAGGCGCGCTCGATCATCACAACATTCAGCTGATGCTGACCCTAGCGAGCCTAGCTCTGCTGCTTGAAGCTCCCGCGCGTCGGCCGGCCGCCTTTATTGCCGGCATCTGCGCTACGCTGAGTTTGGCCATCGGCATGGAAAGCGCTCCCTATGCCGGTACTCTCGGCGCCGTCGTCGCCCTGCTGTTTATTGGCAAGGGTGACGGCGATAGGCTGATCGCGAGGGATTTCGGTCTTGGCGTCGCCGGCGTCTCGGCTCTCGTCTTCGTCGTCACCGTTCCGGCATCGGCATGGGGCCAAGCCCAATGCGATACATTCTCGATCGTGCAGTTCGCGGTCGCGGCGCTTGCAGGCGCCGGTCTGGCCGTGATCGCCTCATGGAAGGCCGCCAACGCCACGCGCGCCCATCGCCTGACATCGCTTGGCCTGCTTGCGCTTGCCCTGGCGGCAGTCCTGGTCGTCCTGTTCCCGCAATGCCTGGCTGCGCCCTATGCCAGTCTCGACCCGCGCCTCAAGCAGATGTGGCTCGGCCATATCGAAGAGGCGCAGTCGATCTTTAGACTAGTCTTCGATAATCCGGCCATGGTGGTGGCGCGTTTTGCCACGCCGCTGGTGGCAATCGTCCTGATGGCGCTTCGCTTCAGCCATGGCGGCTGGCGGCGGCAGGATAGCCTCGTCGCAGCGCTGCTGGTGGTGGCGTTCCTGGTCAGCGCCTGGGAAGTGCGCGGTTCGACCTTCTCCATCGCCTTCGCGGTGATCCCGCTTTCCGCCTGGATCGCCAAATGGCGGCAGCGGGCCGAGACCAACCCGTCCCGTGGCTCCATGTTCAGGATGGCTACGGCCTGGCTGATCTCGGTCAACGCGGTCTGGTCGGGTGCCGCCGAGGCGGCATCGAGCGCCTTCGAAACCAATGCCGCCGCCAAGGACGCCAGCGCCGATGCGGCCTGCCACGGCAAGGCCTCGTTCGCAGCGCTCGGCCGGATGCCTGCCACGACCGTGCTTGCCATCTCCAATCTCGGCTCGCCAATCCTCGCCTTCACCGGTCATCGTGTGTTCGCCGGACCCTACCATCGCAACGTCGCCGGAAACCTGCTCGTGTTCGATGCCTTGCTGGGCTCGGCCAGCGACGCGAAAGTCGTCGTCGACAACCACCATGTCGGCCTTGTCGCGCTCTGCCGCGGCAATCCGGAGAGCCGGCTTTTCGCGACCAACGCGCCGGGCGGCTTTCTCGCCGGGCTGATGCGCGGCAGCGTGCCGGATTGGCTGGAGCCGGTGGCGGAGACCCGTGGCGCCCCGCTGGAGCTCTATCGCGTCCGTCCTACCGATTGAGCCGGTTGAAAATCGGCGTGAAGAACCGGTTGAAAATCGGCGTGAAGAAAAGGCCTTTTCAAGCGCCACGGACACCTTCGCGGAGGCAATGCATTTTTGCCGCGAAAAATCGATTTTCGGGATACGTTTCCTAAAGAGTTTCCTGCCAGTCTCGAACATAAATTCCGACGTCAAGAAAACAGGGACACCGATGCAAACTCCGTTTGGCACCGGTCAGGCAAACAGGGAGAGCACGGATCTGGCATTCACAGATCCGTTGACCGGGCTTGGCAACCATCGCCGCTTCTTCGACAAGGTCGATCGCCTGATCAGCGATCGTGCCGACGATCCCGCACCCTTCACTGTAGGCATCCTCGACCTTGACGGCTTCAAGCCGATCAACGATTTGTTCGGCCACAAGGCCGGTGACGACATCCTGATCCAGGTCGCGATGCGGCTGCGCGCCTCGATGGACGACCACTCGACGGTCTGCCGCATCGGTGCCGACGAATTCGCCTTCCTCTATCCGCTGGTGTTCTCGGAGGAAGCAGCGGCCGAGAAATCCCGCATGCTGATCGAGATCCTGTCGGCGCCCTACGATGTCGGCGAACGCACCGCCAGGCTGTCGGCCTCGGTCGGCTGCTCGCTGTTCTATTCGGGCGACGAGACCACCGAGATCCTGATCAACAAGGCCGAAACGGCGCTTTACCACGCCAAGCGGTCCGGCCGTGGCCGGGTCGTCGTCTACACCCGCGAGATGGAAGAGGCGGCCAAGCGCGTCACCCGCATCGAGCAGGCGCTGCGCCGTGCCGTCTCGGCCGGCGAGGTGGAGCCGCATTTCCAGCCCATCGTCGACCTCACCACGCGCCGCACCATCGGCTTCGAGACACTGGCGCGCTGGACCGACCGCGACCTCGGCGCGGTGCCGCCGACCGTCTTCATTCCCATCGCCGAGGAGCGCGGCATCATCGGCCCGCTGTCGCAGCTGGTGTTGCGCAAGGCGACCGAGGCGGCCCGCAGCTGGCCGAAGGACCTGTTCCTGTCGTTCAACCTGTCGCCTTCGCAGCTCGTCGACCAGAACACCGGCCTGCACATATTGGCGATCCTCGACCGCACCGGCTTCGATCCGCGCCGGCTGGAGATCGAGATCACCGAGACCGGCCTGATGAACGACCCGGCCTCGGCCGCGCAGATCGTCGAGGACCTGCGCCGCGTCGGCATCCGCGTCTCGCTCGACGATTTCGGCACCGGCCAGTCCTCGCTCGGGCGTCTGCGCGAATTCCATTTCGACAAGCTCAAGATCGACCGCGCCTTCGTCTCCTCCATTCTCGACGACCGGCCGTCCGAGCACATCATCCGCGCCATTCTCGCCATGTGCGAGGGGCTTGGCATGGATGTGGTCGCCGAAGGCATCGAAGAGGAGGCGCAGGCCGACCGCCTGGTCCAGTTCGGCTGTGCCGGCGGGCAGGGCTATCTGTTCGGCAAGCCGGTCGATGCCGATGCCACGCTCGGCTATCTCCGCGATTCCTTTCGCGGCGCCTTGCGCGCCAAGGCGATCTGACCGGCGCTAGCGGCATTCCCCACCATGCGATGATGCCGCTTCGCGGTCCCGTCGCCTTTTTGTCTGACATAAGCCCTTGAATCCGCCTTTTCGCCCTTGCCCACGCGACGTCTCTGGCTAGGATGCGCGCCGGTTGAGCGCGGAGAGAAAAGACATGATGCCATCGGCGGATTTTGCCGACCTCAAGGGCGCCTCGGTGCTGATCACCGGCGGCGGTTCCGGGATCGGTGCGGCACTGACCGAGGGTTTCGTGCGCCAGGGCGCCAACGTCGCCTTCATCGACATCGCCGATGAGCCCAGCATCGCGCTTGCCGATAGCATGGAGAGGGATTTCGGCCGGCGGCCGCTCTATCTCAGGACCGACCTGCGCGATGTCGAGGCGCTGCGGGCCTCGGCTGCGAAGGCCGCCGACGCGCATGGCGATGTCACCGTGCTCATCAACAATGCCGCGTGGGACGAACGCCATGCCGTCGAAGACGTGACGATCGAGTTCTGGGACAACAACCAGGCAATCAATCTCAGGCCGCATTTCTTCACTGCGCAGGCCGTGGCGCCGGGCATGAAGCGGGCCGGCGGCGGCTCGATCATCAACTTCACCTCGACATCCTATCTGATCAACCATCCTGACATGCCGGCCTACACCGCCGCCAAGGCGGGCATCCTCGGTCTCACCAAGGGCCTGGCCGGCAAGCTTGGGCCCGACCGCATCCGCGTCAACGCCGTCGCGCCCGGCTGGGTCATCACCGAGCGGCAGCAGCAACGCTGGGTGACCGAAGAGGCGCTTGCCGCCCATGTCGCCAAACAGTGCATCAAGGATGTCATGCGGCCGGACGACGTGGTCGGCACCGTGCTGTTCCTGGCCTCGGATGCCTCGCGCATGCTGACTGCGCAAATGCTGATCGTCGATGGAGGTTTCCTGTGAGCCCAGGGTTTGCCGGCAACGCGCCGGCGGTGGCCGCCGTCGACTGGGGCACGACCCGCATGCGGGTCTGGCTGGTCGACGGCAGCGGCAAGGTGCTTGCCGAACGCCGCGGCGACGACGGCCTGATCACGGCGCGCGAAAAGGGTTTTTCGAACGTGCTGGAAGGCCACTTGGCCGCCATGGGCGCGCCTGAAGCGTTGCCTGTTATCATCTGCGGCATGGCCGGCTCTCGTCAGGGCTGGATTGAAGCGGCTTACGTGACCGTGCCGGCACCGATCGGCGCGATCCTGCGCGGCGCCGCCCGCATCGAAGGCGAGCGCCGCGACATCCGCATCGTTCCCGGCCTTGCCCAGCGCCTGCCCGACGCGCCGGATGTCATGCGCGGCGAGGAAACACAGCTTGCCGGCGCTGGTTTTCCGGCAAAGGGGCGGCATCTCGCCTGCATGCCGGGCACGCACTCGAAATGGGTCGCGGTCGAGGATGGCGCGGTTGCCGGCTTCGGCACATGGCCGACGGGCGAATTGTTTTCGGTGTTGGCCGCGCATTCGATCCTCAAGCATTCGCTGGGCGAGCATCCGGCTCCGGTGGCGGTGGACAGTCCGTTCTTCCGGCAATGGTGCGAACGGGCGCTTGGCGAGGGCGGCGATGTCACTTCGAAACTGTTTGCCATCCGCGCCGCCGGGCTCCTGCAGGACCTGAAGTCGGAGGATGCGGCGGCCTGCCTGTCCGGGCTTTTGATCGGCGGCGAGATCGCCTCGGCAAAGCGCCTATATGGCGCCGGCGATGCACCGGTCGTGCTGATCTCTTCCGGCGCGCTCGCTTCGCTCTATTCGGCTGCACTCGGGCTTGCGGGACTTGCCTTCCGCGCCGTCGACGCCGACGAAGCCGTGCGCGCCGGCCTCATCGAAGCCGCGCGCGAAAACGGCATGATCGCCAGAACCGGAGCCTTGGCATGACCGAGACCGCAGCCTTTCCAAAACTCAAGCGCGGTCTGGTCGCCATCCTGCGCGGCCTGAAACCGGCTGAAGCCATCGCCATGGGCCAAGCCCTGTTCGACGCCGGCATCGAGGCGATCGAAGTACCGCTCAATTCGCCGCAGCCATTCTCGTCGATCGCCAGGATTGTCCAGGTGCTGCCGAAAACGGCCCTGGTCGGCGCCGGCACGGTGCTGACGCCGGCCGATGTCGACGGGCTGCACAAGGCCGGCGGGCGGCTGCTGGTCAGCCCCAACATCGATGCCGAGGTGATGGCGCGCGCGATGCATTACGGCATGGTCACCATGCCCGGCGTGTTCACGCCCACCGAGGCCTTCCAGGCGATCCGACTGGGAGCTTCGGCATTGAAATTCTTCCCGGCCAGCGTGCTGGGGGCATCAGGCATTTCCGCGATCCGGGCGGTGCTGCCGGCGCAGACGCTGGTCGGGGCCGTCGGTGGCGTTTCGGAGAAGGACTTTGCCGGCTACAAGGCTGTCGGCGTGACGGTCTTCGGCCTCGGCTCCAGCCTGTTCAAGCCGGGCATGAGCGTCGACGAGGTGGCGGTGCGTGCGCACGCCGCGGTCGCGGCCTGGGACGCGGTGTTCGGAGACGCATGATGAGCGAAGCGATCGTTTCGGTTTTTTCCGATCACGTCTGCCAGCTCGGCGAAGGACCGAGCTACGATCCCGCCGCGGACACGCTGTTCTGGTTCGACATCGTCAATGGCCAATTGCTGGAAAAGCGCCTGTCCGGCGGCGCGACCATCGTCCACCAGCTTGGCCAGATGGCCAGCGCCATCGCCATCATCGACGACAAGCGCCAGCTGATCGCCACCGAGACCGGCCTTCATGTTCGGGACGTCGCGACCGGCAAGCTGACGCTGCACACGCCCGTCGAGGCCGACAATCCGGTCACCCGCTCGAACGATTCGCGCGTCCATCCCTGCGGCGCCTTGTGGATGGGCACGATGGGCAAGGGCGAGGAAAAGGGTGCCGGCTCGATCTACTGGTTTTTCAAGGGCGAGCTGCGCCGCCTGTTCTCGGACATCACCGTCACCAATTCGATCTGTTTTTCGCAAGATGGCGCGCTCGCCTATTACACCGACACTTCGACAGGATTGCTGATGCGGCTCGCCTGCGATCCGGCCACCGGCCTGCCTGCCGGCGAGCCGAAGATCTTCGTCGATCACCGCTCGGCCAAGGGCTATATCGACGGTTCGGTGCTCGACCGCGACGGCATCCTGTGGAACGCCTGCTGGGGCGGCAGCGTCGTCGAGGCTTATGGTCCCGACGGCAAGCTTGTCCGCACGGTCGCCATGCCGGTGACCCAGCCCTCCTGTCCGGCCTTCGTCGGCAAGAATGCCGACCGGCTCGCGGTCACCTCCGCCTGGTCGGGCAAGAGCGAGAAGCAGCGGCTGCTGGACCTGCAGGGCGGCATGACCTTCCTGCTCGACATTCCCGTCAACGGCCGTTTCGAGCCGCGCGTTCTGATCGCCTGAGCAAGGCCCGGCGATCGGGCGTTTGATTTCCACTATCACCCAGGCGTCCGGCCCGGGTCGGTTTCGCGAAAGCCGTTTGCGGCCGAAGTGCGATGGTGGACGATCCTACCGCCGGGAAGCGTCCGTCCTATGTCTAGCACCAAGCCCAAGCTGATCCTTGTCCACGAGCCGGAAAAGGCCTGCTTCGACCGCCTCGTCGCCGATGGCCATGCGAGCGAGCGCGCTGCTGAAATCGCTTCCTACCTGGCGCAGTCGACGGACCTTGGCCGGGAATTCGATGCGCTCGACGAGGCCTGCCGGGTGCGCGGCCTGTCCTTCACGCCGGTGCTGCTCGACGATGCCGCGCATGTGCTTGCCGGCGAGGATCCCGCCACGACGCTGGTCTGGACGCTGACCGACGGCATCGCCTATTTCCGTGGGGGCGCCGCCCCCGCTTTGGCGAGGCTGGGCGGGTTCAAGACGATCGGCGCCGACGATGCCCTGTTCGCGCTCTGCCAGGACAAGTTCCGCTCCGGCGCCGTGCTTGGCGCGTTGGGCCTGCCGGTGCCGCAGGCCGGTCTCGCGCGCAATGGCCAATGGCTGGTCGAGCCGCCGGCTTCCGCCGCCGGCTGGTTCGTCAAGCCCAACCGGCTCGGCGCCAAGATCGGCATCTGGCCGGATTCGCGCAGCAGCGATCTCGGCCACGCGCTGGAGCTTAGCCGGCGTGTTTTCGCCGCCTATCGCGACGATGTCGTGGTCCAGCCCTATGTCGCCGGCCGCAACGTGCGCGCCTCCTTCCTTGGGCTGACGCCGGAAGCTGGCGTCGAGGCGCTGGGCATCGCCTTTGTCGATTCAGGCGCCGATTTCCAGACCATGGCCGACAGCCTGGCGCTCTATGGCGAAACCGGCGCGGCGGCGAAGGCGGCGGGGCGCTATGCCGAACCGGAACTCGTTGCCGTTGCCGACGTCCAGCCGGCGGCCGACGCCGGGATCCGTGCGATCGCCGGGCGGCTGATGAGCGGGCTCGGCCTGCGCGACGTGTTTTCCGTCGACCTGCGGGTCGAGGCCGACGACACGCTCCACCTGATCGAATTCGAGGTCTGCCCCGGCCTGCCCTGCTTCGATTTCCGCGCCTATTGCCGGTCGCAATGGGGCCTGGGTCTTGCCGATGCCATGGCCGAAGCCGCTGCCAGCCGGCTGGCCAGTTAGTGTCTCGGCGCATGAGTTTGACGATCGCTTGGATTGACAGATCTCATGCATTGGCGATTGGCAGAAACATCCATCGCTTCGTCATCCACGGGCGGAGCAAGGAGCGAAGCGACGCAGTGCAGACCCGAGGATCCATGCCGCGACTTCAAGGCGCCACTGCGGTGCAGAATTCTGCTCCGTAGCGCTTCACGACTATGGTCCCGGCATGGATCCCAGGGTCTCCGCGACGGAGCTTTGCTCCTGCTTCGCCCAGGGATGACGAAGTTTAGAGGCTTCGGCCAATATCGAATGTCAGTGATTACACCGCTGAAAAGACCGATGAAAGTCTTGCCGCCGACAGGCCTCTCCTGTGCGGCGCTGGTGGTTTACTCGGGCTCGACCGTCGATTGCCCGATGGGTCGCGCGCCGGCCATGTAGCGGATGTTGTCGAACGGCTCCGGCCGCTTGTCGGCCAGGCTCCACAGCTGCCGGCTGGTGCCCGGCAGATCGCCCAGATAGACGTGCAGGGCTCCGGAGCGGGTGCTGCCTGTATTGGCGACCGAGTGAATGGTGCTGGAAGACATGTGCACCAGCGCCGGCGCCGAAAAATCCTGCCGCTCGGGCTCATCGACCCGGTCGCCGGCGAGCGGGTAGATGAAGTTGGTCTCGCCACCCCAATAGATGCCGACCAGCGCATCCATCAAATGGTTGTGCGGCGGATACTGCACGCCGGGCGAAAGCGTGATGTGGTAGATCGTCAGCCTGGGGCTCGCGTGCAGCAACAGCTCGTCATCGTCCTCTTCGTGAACGAGCCGGCCGAGTGCGTGGAAGCGCTTGGTGTAGTCGCCGAGCACGGCCTTGACCTGACCGAAGGGATCGGCACCTGCCGCCGCGTTGACGATATCGCTGATGGCGGGGTAGAGAGGAGAGTCGGCGGATAGAGGCATTCCACAGCTCCTGTCTGAGATGCTCAGAAACACTAGCTAAGATGGCCAATTTGAGTCAATGCCGACGTGACGCGAGAAAGCATGAAGTCGACCAAAGCCAGGCCACCGAAATCGATCGCACCCCCAGGCGGGGCAACCGCGCCGTCGACGGCGGATTTGCTGCGCAGCGAGCAGGCCTACGAGCAGTTGAAGAGCGACATCGTCGCTTGCGTCCTGTCGCCCGGCGAAGCGCTGACCGAAAAACAGATCGAGGCCCGCTACGGGATCAAGAAGGCGACGATCCGTTCCGCACTCGCCCGCCTCATGCAGGAAGGTCTGGTCAGGAGCGAGCCGCGCCGGGGCTACGTCATCACCACTCTGACCTTGCGCGACGTCAACGAGATCTTCGACGTCCGTGGCCTCGTCGAACCCGAAGTGTTCCGGGTCGCCACCACGGGGATCACCGGGCGCGGGCTGGACGAGATCCGGCTGGCGGCGAGAAAGGTGCTGAAGCCCGAGACGCTGCGCAGCCCGGTTGCCTTCCTCGCCGCCGACCGCGCCTTTCGCCTGGCCATCGCCGAACTGTCCGGCAATTTGCGGCTGGCGCTGCTGCTCAGCCAAATCCTCGACCAGTCGGAACGAGCGCTCCATCTCGGCTTCAAGTCGCGCGATTTCATGCCGCTGATCATCGAACAGCAGAAGCAGTTGCTGCAGGCTTGCGAGAAGAGCGACGTCCCCGGCATCGTCAAGCTTGCCCGTTCGCACAGCCTTGCCCTCAAGCACCAGCTGATCGGGGCCTTGCTCGGCGGGCCGAAGCTACGGGAAGCGAACCTGCAGGACTTCGTCTGAGAAAGCGTCAGGTTCTGCTTCGCGACGCCCTCAGGCCCCTTCGACCAGCACAATCTCGCCGTCGGCGACCTTCTGGCGGATGGCGACCGCGCGCTGGTATTCCGGCGAGTGATAGCAGTCGTGTGCGGCCGCCAGCGTTTCGAACTCTATGATGACGTTGCGGGCGCGGCCCGGCCCTTCGGCAAGCTCATGCGCCCCGCCACGCGCCAGGAATTTCGCCCCGAACCGCTCGAAGGCGGGTTTGGCGGCGGCGACATAGTCCTTGTAGCCTTCGGCGTCAAGCACATCGACGCGAGCGATCCAATATCCCTTGGGCATCCGTCTACTCCCTGCTTCTTGTGTCTACGCCGAGCGCATCTCTTCCAGAATGGCTTCCGCCGCCGCCCGCCTGTCGCCTGCCGCGACGATTGGCCTGCCGACGACGAGGTGGCTGGAGCCATTGCGGATCGCCTGCGCCGGCGTCACGACGCGCTTCTGATCGCCATGCTCGCTGCCCGCCGGCCGTATTCCCGGCGTCACCACCGCCATGTTGGGCCCGACGATGCGGCGCACCGCTTCAGCCTCTTCGGCCGAGCAGACGACGCCGCCCATGCCGGCATGCAGCGCCTGTTCGGCGCGCCTGAGCACCAGTGTGTGCGGGTCGTATTCATAGCCGGCGTCGATCACGTCCTGCTCGTCCATCGAGGTCAGCACGCTGACGGCGAGCAGGCAGAGGTCACTGCCGCGTGCCGCTTCCACTGCCGCCTGCATCGCCTTGGGATAGGCGTGGATGGTCAGCATGGTCATGCCCATCCCGACGATGTTCTCGACACCCTTGGCCACCGTGTGGTCGATGTCGAGCAGCTTCATGTCGAGGAAGACTTTTGCCCCGCCACTGGCCAGTTCCCTGGCGAAGTCGAGCCCGCCGGCGAAGGCCAGTTGATAGCCGATCTTGTAGAAGGAGACGACGCCGTCCAGCTCACGCACCGCCTGTTCGGCTTCCCTCACCGTCGGCACGTCGAGGCCGACGATCAGTCTTTCCTGAATAGACTTGGGCTGCATGGTCTGAGCCGGCATGGATACGGTCACGCCTCGATCCGGGTGGACAGCAGGCGCGAGGTTTCGATCAGCGTGCGGCATAGATGCTCCATCGATGTGTGCAGTCTTTCGTCACGGAAATGGCCGTCCTCGCCGAAGGCGTCGCCGCCCTCCGGCACCGAGCATTCCGGCGTCACCACCTCCATCTGGCAGCGCACCAATACGGCGCGCAGATGGTTGATGCAGCGGATGCCGGCAAAATGACCGTTGGAGGACGAGCATAGGCCGACAACCTTGCCGGCAAGCGGCCTGACCGGCCGGTTATTGTCCCTGCGCACGCGGCTCACCCAGTCGATCGTGTTCTTGAGCAGCGGCGGGATGGAGCCGTTATATTCCGGCGTGGCGATCAGCAGCCCGTCATGCGCGATGATCAGGCGGCCGAGTCTGACGGCATTTTCGGGAACGCCCTTTTCCTTCTCCAGATCTTCGTCGAGGATCGGCAGGGGATAATCGGCGAGCGAGATGCGCGTCACTTCGGCGCCCTGCACCGCAAGTTCCTTCTGCGCCACGTCGGCGGTCCTGCCGCTATAGGCGCCGCCGCGCACCGAGCCGGCGAAGACGAGGATTTTCGGGATCACTGCCATTGCTTCGCAAAGGGGTTAGGCAGTGGGGGATAGGCAGTAGGAGATGAGCAATTCCTGACTATTCCCTACTGCCTATTTCCTTATCCTTCCCTTCGGTAAATCCACAGCTGCGTCGGCGGGATGTTGCGGAAGATGAAATCGAAATGCTTGACCGTGTAGTCGCCGCGGCCGGCCGGGATCGGCGACATCGGGCCGTAGGTCAGCTGCACGATCGGGCGGCCCGCCGGGATGCGGTCGAGCAGGCTTTCGATATAGGCGATGCGCTGGGCGACCGGGAAGTTGAGCAACGGCACGCCGGAAACGACGGAATCGAAGATCATCCCGCTCCTCTCGCCAAGCGTGGCGTTGAGGTTGAAGGCGTCACCCTCGATGACGTTGACCCCGGGATAGAGCTGGCGCAAATGGCGCACGAAATCGGTGGAATATTCGACCGCGTAGAGGTTTTCGGGCCGCACGCCCTGGGCGAGGATGGCGCGGGTGATGACGCCGGTGCCTGGGCCGACTTCGAGCACCGGCAGGCCGGACTTGGGATTGACGATCGAGGCCATCTTGCGGGCGGTGATCGAACTGGTCGGAACGATCGAGCCGACCGTCTTCGGCTTGTCGATCCAGCCCTTGAAGAATTTGAGCTCGTCGTCGAACTTTTCGGCCAGCGCCTTCCGCAGTCCGGGACCACGTGTCATGCAAGCTCTCCTCAGCGCTTCCCCCGCAAGCTACTTAACACCTGAGCGGCGCAAGGCAAGGCGCCGCAACACGCATGGCGTGGATAAGATAGCTTTTGTCGCCTATCAACGCTCGCCGAAAGACTCGAGGAAATCCTTCATGCGGGCAAAAAAGCCGCTCGATTGGGGCGAATTGTCTTGCGAGGAGAGCTGTTCGAACTCCTCCAGCAGTTCGCGCTGGCGGCGCGACAGGTTCTGCGGCGTCTCGACCGCGGTCTGGATGTAGAGGTCGCCGACATTGGGCTGGCGCAGCACTGGCATGCCCTTGCCCTTGAGGCGGAACTGACGTCCGTTCTGGGTGCCTTCCGGCACCTTCACTTTGGTCTGCGTGCCGTCCAGCGTCGTCACTTCGAAAGAACCGCCGAGGGCGGCCGTCGTCATCGAGATCGGCACCTTGCAGTAGAGATCGGCGCCGTCGCGCTGGAAGAACTCGTGCGGCTTCACCGCCAGGAAGATATAGAGGTCGCCGGACGGCCCGCCGCGCAAGCCGGCCTCGCCCTCATTGGCAAGGCGGATACGGGTGCCGTCCTCGATGCCGGCCGGGATGTTGACCGACAGCGACCGTTCTTCGGTGACGCGGCCCTGGCCGGCGCATTTCGGGCACGGATCCTTGATCGTCTGGCCGCGGCCCTGGCATTGCGGGCAAGTGCGTTCGATCGAGAAGAAGCCTTGCGTGGCGCGCACCTTGCCGTGGCCGTTGCACATCGAGCAGGTGACGGGCTGGGTGCCCGGCTTGGCGCCGCTGCCGGAGCATTCCGAACACGAGATCGAGGCCGGCACGCGGATCTGCGCCGTCTTTCCCGCGAAGGCTTCTTCCAGCGAGATTTCCATGTTGTAGCGCAGGTCGGCGCCGCGCTCGCGGCCACCCGACGAGCGGCGCTGGCGGCCGCCCATCATGTCGCCGAAAATGTCTTCGAAGATATCGGCGAAACCGCCGGCGCCAAAGCCTTGCGCCCCGCCATTCATGCCGCCCTGTTCGAAGGCGGCGTGGCCGAAGCGGTCGTAGGCCGCGCGCTTCTGCGGGTCCTTCAGCGTCTCGTAGGCTTCGTTGATTTCCTTGAACTTGTGCTCGCAGGAATGATCGCCGGGATTGCGGTCGGGATGGAACTGCATGGCGAGCTTGCGAAAAGCGCTCTTGAGCTCCTTCTCGTCGGCGCCTTTCTGGACGCCTAGGGTTTCGTAGAAATCAGCTTTCATTTTTTCCCGCAGTCCGGATATTCAACGTCTTGAGGCATATATTGCGTCGTTTGCCGGCACGTTGCCTCGATTTAGGAGCGGTGCTGCCCGGATGCTAGGGCCGGCGTGCGCCTGTCCGGGTTTTTCTGTCATTTTTTCAGCAGGGCCCCGCACTTTTTCAGCGAGGGTTGCAAAAAAGCCCGGCTTGGCGCCGGGCTTTCCGCATTATCTTGCCGTCAGGCGGCTCAGGCCGACTTCTTCTTGTCGTCGTCTTCGTCGATTTCTTCGAAATCGGCATCGACCACGTCACTGTCCTTGGCGGCATCCGCCTTGGCGTCGGCTTCCGCGGCTTCCTTCTGCGAAGCCTCGTACATGGCCTGGCCAAGCTTCATCGAAGCCTCGGCGAGCACCTGACTCTTGGCCTCGATGTCGGCCGCATCGTCGCCCTCGGCAGCGGTCTTCAGTGCCGCGATCGCGTCCGATATCGCCGTGCGCTCGGCTTCCGAGACCTTGTCGCCATATTCCTTCAGCGACTTCTCGGAAGAATGCACCAGCGCCTCGGCCTGGTTGCGGGCCTCCACCACGGCGCGACGCTTCTTGTCGGCATCGGCATTGGCCTCGGCGTCCTTCACCATCTTCTCGATGTCGGCGTCAGAAAGGCCACCCGAGGCCTGGATGCGGATCTGGTGCTCCTTGCCGGTGCCCTTGTCCTTGGCCGAAACGTTGACGATGCCGTTGGCGTCGATGTCGAAGGTGACCTCGATCTGCGGCACGCCGCGCGGGGCCGGCGGAATGCCGACCAGGTCGAATTGGCCGAGCGGCTTGTTGTCGGCGGCCATTTCACGCTCGCCCTGGAAGACGCGGATGGTCACCGCCGACTGCGAATCCTCGGCGGTCGAGAACACCTGGCTCTTCTTGGTCGGGATCGTCGTGTTGCGTTCGATCAGCCGCGTGAACACGCCACCCAGCGTCTCGATGCCGAGCGACAGCGGCGTCACGTCGAGCAAGAGCACGTCCTTGACGTCGCCCTGCAGCACGCCGGCCTGGATGGCGGCGCCCAAGGCGACGACCTCGTCCGGGTTGACGCCCTTGTGCGGCTCCTTGCCGAAGAACTGCTTCACGATCTCCTGGATCTTGGGCATGCGGGTCATGCCGCCGACCAGGACCACTTCGTCGATCTCGCCAGCCTTCAGGCCGGCATCCTTGAGCGCCGCCTTGCAGGGCTCGATGGTGCGCTGGACGAGATCCTCGACCAGGCTTTCGAACTTGGCGCGGGTCAGCTTCAGCGTCAGGTGCTTCGGGCCGGTCGCGTCGGCGGTGATGAAGGGCAGGTTGATTTCGGTCTGCGTCGTCGACGACAGCTCGATCTTGGCCTTTTCAGCCGCCTCCTTGAGGCGCTGCAGGGCAAGCTTGTCGTTCTTCAGGTCGATGCCCTGTTCCTTCTTGAACTCGGCCGCCAGATATTCGACCAGCCGCATGTCGAAGTCCTCGCCGCCAAGGAAGGTGTCGCCGTTGGTCGACTTCACCTCGAACACGCCGTCGCCGATCTCGAGCACCGAAATGTCGAACGTGCCGCCGCCAAGGTCATAGACGGCAATGGTCTTGCCTTCCTTCTTGTCGAGGCCGTAGGCAAGTGCCGCGGCCGTCGGCTCGTTGATGATGCGCAGCACTTCGAGGCCGGCGATCTTGCCGGCGTCCTTGGTGGCCTGGCGCTGTGCGTCGTTGAAATAGGCCGGAACGGTGATGACCGCCTTCTCGACCTTCTCGCCGAGATAGGCTTCCGCCGTTTCCTTCATCTTCTGCAGGATCATGGCCGAGATCTGGCTGGGCGACTGCTTCTTGCCGCCGGCCTCGACCCAGGCATCGCCATTGTCGCCCTTGACGATCTTGTAGGGGACAAGCTTCTTGTCCTTCTCCGTCACCGGATCGTCATAGCGGCGGCCGATCAGGCGCTTGACCGCGAAGATGGTGTTTTCTGGATTGGTGACCGCCTGGCGCTTGGCCGGCTGGCCGACCAGACGTTCGCCGTCGCCCGAGATGGCGACGATGGAGGGCGTCGTGCGCGCGCCTTCCGCATTCTCGATCACCTTCGGCTCCTTGCCATCCATGATGGCGATGCAGGAGTTGGTGGTGCCGAGATCGATACCGATTACTTTTGCCATTTTTCTAGTCTCTCCGCTAAGCAGGCTCTCAGGACCCGGTAAGGCGTTCCGACGAAAGCCCCTGTTCACAAGAAATCCCGTTCCGGCAACCGGCATTCCGGCGCCGAACGGCTTGGCGCGTATATAAGAACAGGCAGCATCGCGCGCAAGCATTCTGCGCAACGCTTCCACGATCGTCGCAGGCGGAGGCAAAACGATCGCCCCGGCCGGCCGGGAGCGGACACGGGCGCGCCGCCCTGTCGAGGCCGCCGGGCCGAGGTCGCGCGCCCAACCGCCGATCGGCCTTGGCCGAGCCGGGCTTCCCGATTGCCGTGGGTTCAACCGCGCACGAATTCAATCAGCGCTTCGACCATGCGGTCGTTGAATTCCTGGCGGAATCGGTTCTTCTTCAGCCATTCCGGGTTGGAGCCGACCGTCTTGTTGGCGTCGACCACGATGCCCTTGCCGTCGACAATAAAATAGTCGATCGCGCCGAAATCGAGACGCAGCCGCTCCCTGACTGCCCTCACCTCGGCCGGAACGGCGCCGCCGACCTCATTGCTGATGATCTCCGATCCCTTGCAGAGAACGTCGTTATAGGTCTGCCGCATGTTCACTTCGGCACCGAGAAGGAACATGTAGCGGTGCTTGACGATCGGCAGGTCGAGGCTGTCGAAGGCGAATTTTTCGACCATCAGGCGCTCGTCCCCCCAGGTCTCGGGCGGAACCTGCGCCAAAGTGTCGTAGACGCGGTAGCGGGGGCACAGCCGTTCCTTGTAGCCGGGATCGGCGGTTTTGCGGACGAAATGCATCGCCCGCGTCCATCCGTTGCGATACTGCCGCCAGCGCAGTTCGGGCCGGCCCCTGCTGTTGAGAACGGTCTTGACGATGACCGGGCCGGAATGGCCGTCGCCGGCACCGATCCTGAGCGATGAATAGAGCTGCCGGTGGATGGACAGGGCATCGCCGTTGATGGTGCGCGCGTAGCGTCGGGCGATGTCGTGGTAAGGGTGTGGCACATCGGTCAGGTCGATGTGCAGCAGCGCCGCCGGCGCCAGATGCTCCCGCGCCGGACGATCGAGCACGCGCACCGTCATCCCTGCCTGCTCCAGGCGCGGCAGCAGCGACTGGATGGAATACTCCTCTCCCGAACGAAAATTGCCCAGGCTCTCCACATAGACATCGAGATCGGCGACATCGAGACCGGCTCGCATGGCTATGCCGCTATTCGCTGATGTCGACATTCGAGAAGTCGTGATGGTCGAACGGGTCCATGACGTAACCCTGGACCCGTTCGCGCATCGGTATCGACACCACGGAATGGGCAATGACCACCCATGGCGTCTGTTCCCGGAAGATTCCCTGCGCCTGGGCGTAAAGCTTCATGCGGGCATCGGGGTCGACGATCCCGGCAGCCTGCCGGAGCAGATCGTCGAAGGCAGGAAAACACCAGTTGGCGCGGTTGGTGGCGCCGACACCGGCGCAGCCGAGCGGCACCGAGAGGAAATTGTCGGGGTCGCCATTGTCGCCGGTGAAACCGAACAGCATGGCGCCATCGCGGTCGACCGGTTTGGAGCGGGCAAGATATTCGGCCCATTCATAGGTGACGATATCCACGGTGACGCCGATCCGCGCCAGGTCCGACTGGATCATCTCCGCCATGCGCTGGGCATTGGGATTGTACGGGCGCTGCACCGGCATCGCCCAGACCTTCATGTGCAGATCCTTGATGCCGGCATCGGTCAATGCCTGCCTGGCGGCATCGGGATCGAAAACAGGGTCTGGCGTGGTCTTGTCATAGGCCCAGGAGGTCGGCGGCAGCGGATTGCGCGCAATCTCACCGGTGCCCCGGAAGACGACGTCGACAAGCGCCTTCCTGTCGATGGCCATGTCGATCGCCTTTCTGACCCTTGGATCGTCGAACGGCTTCTGCAACGTGTTGAAGGCGAGGTATCCGGTGTTCAGTCCTTCCTGCTGCATGACCTTGATGCCGGGCGCCGTCTTGATCGCCGGCAGATCGGCGGGATTGGGATAGGGCATGACATCGCACTCGCCGGCGCGCAGCTTCTCCAGCCGGACGCTGGCATCGGTGGTGATGGCGAAGATGAGGTCGTCGATCCTCGTCCGGCCGCGCCAATAATCGGGATTGGCCTTGTAGCGGATGACCGCATCCTGCTGGTAGTCGACAAGCTGGAACGGACCCGTGCCGACCGGTTTCGTCGCCAGGTCGAGCGGCCGCTTTTCAGCCAGCAGCCTGTCGGCATATTCCCTGGAAACAACAGAGGCAAAGTCCATCGCCAGATTGGCAAGCATCGGCGCATGAGGCGCCTTGAGCGTCATGACGACGGTGTAGTTGTCGAGCTTGCGCCAACTGGCGACGAGGCGCGGCATGCCCATGCCGTCGAAATAGCCGTAGGGGCGGCTGGCATAGTTGTGGAACGGGTTCTGCGCGTCTGCCTGGCGCTCGAAGGTGAACAGCACGTCGTCGGCATTGAAATCGCGGCTTGGCGTAAAGCCATCGACGGTGTGAAACTTCACGCCGTGCCTGAGGTGGAAGGTGTAGGTGAGGCTGTCGTCCGAAATCTCCCATTTCTCTGCCAGGCCGGGACGCACTTTGGTGGTGCCGGGTTCGAACTCGACAATGCGGTTGTAGAGCGCCGTGGCGGAGGCGTCACGGGTGCCGGAAGCGAGAGCCGGGTCGAACGTGTCCGGACTGGCCTCCGTGCAATAGACCAAGGTCTTGGCCATGGAATCATCAACTGGCAACGCGAAAAGAGAAAGCGTCGCCAGGAGCAGAACAGAGCGCTTGCTTGTCATGATGCCCCCCAAGGCATGCCCAAAGGGCTGGGCGGATGCTATCAGAAGACAGCAGCGCCGGTAAGCCGGCCCGCCGACGATGAACCTTTCCGCTTCCGCCCGCGACTGATGTCCAGGCGCCGCATGGTGCGCGCCTGGAAAGGAAGCCCCCATGACCAGCAACCCCGAGGCTCCGAGGTCCGCGGGAACAACAGGAGCTCGGCGCGACCACCGCCTTCGGGACGGGGTCGATGCGCTGGGCTTCCCGCTGATTCCGTTGACCCAGCGTAAGAGCGGTAGTAACGTAACCGTGAGGAAAGCAGACAATTCGATCAGGGAAAAACGTGCCGGACCACCGCGCCTTTCCCTGATTTGCGCGGCGACGCCGGATGTTTCTCCCGTGGCTAACGGGGGTAGCTTCATGTCTCGCGTCCGCGGCACGCGCGTGTCTTCTTTGATATATTCTCCTTTGACATATTCTCTTGAGGGCCGTTTGCGCCGCGCCGTCCACGCAGGCGGCTTGCTGGCGCTGGCGCTCGGCGCGGGCCTGTGGCTTGGCGGTGCCGCAAAGGCGCAGGAAACCCAGATCATCTATCCCGGTTCGATGGCGGTCACCGGATTTTCCGGCACCGTCATTCCCAATTTCGACCCCCCTGATTCCGAAAAAGGGGGCCTGCCGCCCGGCGTCGATCCCGTCGACGAAACCTTCATAGACACCGCGCGCGCCACCTTGCGCGTGTTCGACGTTTCGCATCTCGGCGGGCCGGCCTCGGGCCAGCTCGTCTTCACGCCGCCGCCTTTCGAGGTGACATCAGGCCAGATCGGCCAGGTGTTCGGCCTCACCTATGACGACGGCGTGCGCGATGGCGTCCCGTCGGGCATTCCGAACCTCTATGCCGGCGCCAGCTCGCTGCACGGCATCCGCATCGTCACGCCCGATACCGACGAGGACGACAGGCCGGAGCGGCAGCGCCGCGGCATGGCGGGCGCCACCTTCATGGAGGGCCAGTTCGGCACCGAGAACGGTGGCGGGCCGGGCACCGTCTGGAAGATCGACGGCATCACCGGCCAGGTCGCCAAATTCGCCGACATCGACACCAACAGCGGTCCCGGCATCGGCAATCTCACCTTCGATCCGATCCACCGCCAGTTCTTCGCTTCCGACCTCGACACCGGCCTCGTCCATCGCATCGACGCCGGCGGCAGACTGATCGACACCTTCGACCATGGTGTTGCAGGGCGCCCGGCGCACGGGCTGGCTCCCGCCGCCGACGATGGCGCGGTGATGGACATCCAAGGTGCCGCCTTCGACAGCGAAGATCCCGAAACCTGGGGTTACACGCAGGACGAACGCCGCGTCTGGGCCGTCTCCTATCATGGCGGCCGGCTCTACTACTCGGTTGGCGAAAAGGCCGAAATCTGGTCGGTGGGCATTGCCCGCGACGGCAGCTTCGCCGGCGACCCGCGTTGGGAGCTGACGGTCAAGGCCGACAAGGACTACGCCGTCACCGACATCGCCTTCGACAACAGCGGCTTCATGTACCTGGCCCAGCGCGGCCCGGTCGAAAACCGCTACGATTACAGCCAGTTCGCCGATTCCGGCAAGGGCGAGGTCATCCGCTACTGGCGCGAAAATCCCGACGATCCGGAGACGGAATCGGTCTGGGTGGAAGCGCCGCAGGAATATGCGGTGGGTTTCCCGCAGGCCAACCGGCAGTCGGCCGGCGGCGTCGACCTGCAATATGGCTATGACGCCGACGGCAATCTCGACACCTCGGTCTGCACCCAGACGCTGGTCAACACCGGCGACAAATTGCGCGACAATCCGGCCCTTGCCGAGAAACTCGCCGCCGGCGGACCGCTCGCCGTGCACGGCGTGCAGCTCACGCCCAAGGAACTGGTCAAGCCGGCCAATGTGCCGCCCTTCGGCTCCTGGTTCGTAGACTTCGACGGCTATTTCGAAGACCCCGAGGTGGAAGGCCATGTCGGCGACGTCGCCGTCTGGCACCCCTGTGAGGGCCGCGCCGGCTATTATGAGGAAATCCCGGGCGGCTACCTGCCCCCCTTCTATCCGCCGGACTTCCCACCGCCCGGCAATCTGCCTCCCTGCCTCGATGTCGAGGACGTGCGGTATTTCTGCACGCCGCGCGGGCTCGAGGCCGATCTCTACCTCCATGACCATGCCGGCTTCGGTGGCGATTCGATCAAGGCCCAATCCAGGACGCCGGGCGTCGGGGTGACATCACCTCAGTCGCATGCGCCGGGCAAGCCGTACACGATCGATGTCACCGGCCATTATCCGGGCGACAGAGTGGATGTCGGGCTTTGCTTCTACAGGCAATCCGACAAGGACAAGGGTGGCTACTACCCTTGCTGCAAGATGACCTTGCCGCTCCGTACCCCAGCCGTCAGCTGCGAACGTTGAGGAGGGGAAGATGAACATTCTTGCCCCGTCCTCACCCGCGATCCCTCAAAAAACCGTCATGGAGACGATCATGAAACCCCTGTCACTCGCCAGGCGCGGTGCGCGCTGGCTGATGGCGGCCGGTATCGCGGTCGCCACCCTGACCCCGCTGCCCAGCCTTGCGGAAGACGCTGCCCCGATCACCCCGGAGTTGAGGCTCGACCTCGACAATTCGCGCATCATCAATCCGCGGCCGGACCGGATCGTGCCCTTCTTCACCAAGACGGGCACGCAAAGAGGCTGCGACTATGTCGTCTATTCGCTGAACTTCGGCTTGCGCGGCGATCCGCAGGGCTTTGCCGATCCAGGTCTCGCGGCCAGGCTGAGCAAGCTCAGGATCGAGTTCAAGGACCAGCTCCCGCACGGCCTTGCCATCGTCAATGTCAACGTCTCCGGCGACGGCACGGATTCCTCCGGCGGACCGCTGCCGGGCGCCACGATCAGCAATTCGGCGGGCCCCAACGACACGGCGATGGTTTCCGATTTCCGGATTTCCGCCTCCGACCTGGACGGCTCCGGCGCGCCGAATGAACGCGTCATCACCTTCAAAATCACGGCCAAGATCGACCATGCGGCGTTTCCCTCGCCGACCATCGTCGACAACCAGGGTCTGATCAAGGTGACCAACGGAACCGGCACCGGGACCATCATCCCGTCGCAGGATCCGGGCAAACCCGACGATGGTGACTACAAGACCGGCGCCAAGACGTCGATCAAGATCGATCTCACCAAATGCAACCCGCCACCGCCACCTCCCGGCAAGGAATGCTTCAAAGTGGAGCGCGGCACGGTCGACTGCGTGCCCGGCGGCGGCGCCTTCATCTATCATATGCCGGTAGGCCCGGAGATGGGCGGCAAGTGGGTGCAGGTCTCGACGGCCACGCCCGGCGTCACCATCATTCCCGATACGCAACTGGTGCCGGCGGGGGGCGGAGTGCTCAACTGGAAGATCGTCGGCGCATCGCCCGGCGACGTCATCCACCTCATCGTCACCGGCATCGAAACCTATGCCGGCCCGAAGGAGGGTTGGGGGCTGTGCTGCACGCAGACCATCGACATCGTCATTCCGCGTGACCAGAAGTGCCCGCCCAGGGACAAGGAGCCGGACCTCAAGGTCGAGAAACGCGCCGACGTGACGCGTTGCACGATGGGCGGCGGCTGCGACTTCACCATCAGGGTCACCAATGTCGGCACCGCGCCCTATAACGGCAAGATCGTGCTCGACGAGGTGACGCTGCCGGCCGGTTCGACGCTGAGTTCAGGGCCCAATCCGCCCTGGGTCTGCGTGCCCGGCACCACCCCGATGATTTGCACCCATCCGGTGACCACGCTCAATCCGGGCGCCTCCGTCGATCTCAAGCTCGGCTTCAAGCCGGCCGGAGGTTGGCAAGGCAGCAGCTTGCGCAACTGCGCCACCTACAATTATGGCGCCAGTGGCAAGCCGCTGTTCGGCAGCCAGTCGAACGACCGTGGCTGCGCCTCGATCCCGATCTGCCGCCGTGGCGACCGCGACCGCGACTGCCAGCCGCCGGTGGAGAAGAAGGTCGACCTGATCCTGAAGAAGCGTGCCCGCGTCCCGGTCTGCACGGCCGACGGCATCTGCTACTTCGTGATCGACATCATCAACAACGGCAGCGCCACCTACAATGGACCGCTGACGGTCATCGACAACTACCCAGGCGGCGCGCCGGCCTCCTCGACCTTCGGGCCGAGCCCGCCCTGGACATGCGGACCGAACGGTCCTGGCCAGTTCCGCTGCGACAATGCAGGCATCTCGCTGCCTCCAGGCGCCTCGACGCCGATCGTCGTCAAGGCGGTGATGCCGGCCGGCTACCAGTCGGACACGGTCGAGAACTGCGCGGCGGTAAAGCCCATCCCCGGTGAGGTCGACCTCACCAACAACAAGGCCTGCGCCAAGGAACGCTTCCGTCATCCCAATGGCGGCAAGCCGACCCTGCGCATCACCAAGGTCTGCAACGCCTCGCTCGCCGGTGCCGCGTTCGTCTCTTGCCGCATCACCGTCATCAGCCTTGGCACCGCTGCCCCCACCGGTCCGGTGCGGGTCAACGATGCCGCCACGCTGGTGGCCGGCGGTGCGCCCGTCCAGATCCAGACCGTCACTCCCGACGGCGCGGAATGGGCATGCGGACCGGTGCCTGCCAATGCGCTGTCCTGCAAGATTCCCGGTGCCGTCATGACACCCGGAACATCCAGGCACTTCGACGTGACGGTCTCGGCGAATGGCGAGTTCGAGAACTGCGCGCGCGGCTCCTACGGGCCGGCGCCCGGCGACGACGTCGTCTATCCGATCGGCCAGGCCTGCGCCAAGGGCGGCGGCTCTTCGACCATCCGCGTCGAAAAGACCGGCGACCGCGAATGCAGGCTCGGCCAGCCCTGCTCGTTCGACATAACCATATCAAATGATGGGACGAGCCCCTTCTCCGGTCCGGTCCGCATCGGTGATGCGATCGGCGTGGAAGGACTCGGCCGGCTGGACGGCGTTGCGATCACCTCGATCGACCCGCCTTTCGGCTGTTCGCCCGAGCCGGCAACCTTGCCCCTGTCCTGCATCGCCAACCTGTCGCTCGGTGCCGGCGAAAGCCAGTCGCACCATGTCACCGTGGTCATTCCCGACGACGGCCGCCTGGCCAACCTGCAGGGCGACGTCAACGGCCAGAACTGCGTCGGCGTGCTCTCTCCCGACACGCGGGTGCAAGGCGGCGGCGACGTCTTGTCCAAGGATGCGGCCAATGTGCAGGGCGATCGCGGCAAGGCCTATGCGTGCCACCCCTTCATCATCACGCATGAGGTGAAGAAGGAGTGCTCGCCGGGCTTCGTCATGAACGATGCGGGCCGCTGCGTCTGCCCGGAAGGCACCACCTTCCGCAACGGCCAGTGCACCGGCGGCGGCACCAACGTTCTGCCGACGCCACCGCCGCCGAAGCGCTGCGTGCTGCTCGAAGGCCAGATCCGCACCGAGGACGGGCGTTGCGTCTGCCCGCGCGGCACGGCGCTCGAGAACGGAAAATGCGTCAGGACCGACAAGCCCGAGCAGTGCACCATCCGTGGCCAGGTCCACGACGCGGACGGCGACTGTGTCTGCCCGAGAGGAACCGAAGTGCGCAACGGTGCCTGCCGTCCGGTCCGGCCGAAGCCCGAGCAGTGCACCATCCGTGGCCAGGTCCACGACGCCGATGGCGACTGTGTCTGCCCGAGAGGAACCGAAGTTCGCAACGGTGCCTGCCGTCCGGTCCGACCGGAGCCCGAGCAGTGCACCATCCGTGGCCAGGTCCACGACGCCGATGGCGACTGTGTCTGCCCGAGAGGAACCGAAGTTCGCAACGGTGCCTGCCGTCCGGTCCGGCCGGAGCCCGAGCAGTGCACCATCCGTGGTCAGGTCCACGACGCCGACGGCAATTGCGTCTGCCCGCGGGGTACCGAGGTGCAAGGCAATGCCTGCCGGCGCAAGCAGCCGCAGTTGGAGCAGTGCGACATCCGCGGCCAGGTCCACAACAAGCGCGGCGAGTGCGTCTGTCCGCGAGGGACTGAGGTAATCGACGGTGCATGCCGCAAGCCCAGGCAACAGACGGAATGCGCTCCGGGCTCGCAGATGATCGATGGCCAGTGCCAGCCGATCATCAGGCGGCGCTGCCCGGAAGGCACGATCGGGCGGTATCCGAACTGCCGGCCGATACGCGGGCAGCCGTCGCTGGAGCTCAACCCGGGACTGCTCCTGCAGCAGGTGCTGCCACGGCTCAGGCCGCAGACCGAACAGCAGCAGGATCCGGCTGCAAACAGGATCCTGAAACTCCAGCAGCAATAACCATCTGCTCGATGCCAGACGAAAAACCCGCCGGAGCGATCCGGCGGGTTTTTCGTCACGGCGCCGGGCAGCGGAAATTGACCGCAACGCCGCAACGCCACCCGAGCCTGTGGAGCCGCCGTGCCGGCACCCTCGACAAGTCGCCCGCCGCGCATTAGGCAGTCGATCCAGGGTGACCGGCATGAAGGCGCCCGGAAAGGCCGCGAGATGAGCAAAAAGACCTTGATCGCACCTTCGGTGCTGGCTTCGGACTTTTCCAAGCTTGGCGACGAGGTCGAGGCCGTCGTGGCCGCCGGCGCCGACTGGATCCATCTCGACGTCATGGATGGCCATTTCGTCCCCAACATCACCTTCGGCCCGCCGGTCATCAAGGCAATCCGCAACCGCACCAAGGCCTTCTTCGACTGCCATCTGATGATCGCGCCGGCCGATCCCTATCTCGCCGCCTTCGCCGACGCCGGCTGTGACGGCATGACGGTGCACGCCGAGGCCGGGCCGCATCTCGACCGCTCGCTGCAGACCATCAGGAACCTCGGCAAGAAAGCCGGCGTCTCGCTCAACCCGGCGACGCCGGAAAGCGCTGTCGAATACGTACTCGACCGGCTCGACCTGATCCTGATCATGACCGTCAATCCGGGTTTCGGCGGTCAGGCCTTCATTCCAGGGATCGTCGACAAGGTGAGACGGGTCAAGGCGCTGATCGGCGATCGGCCGATCCGCATCGAGATCGACGGCGGCGTTTCGGCTGAAACCGCCCCCCTGGTCACCGCTGCCGGCGCAGACGTGCTGGTCGCCGGCGCCGCCATCTTCAAGGGCGGCAGCGTCGAGGCCTACCGTGCCAATATCGAGGCGATCCGGACGGCGGCCGACAAGGCCGCCGGCTAAGCACGGCGCGGTCATCCGTTTCCAGTTGCAAAAGGCCGGCTAAGGATTTGTGCGGATGCCTCTCCGGCCCGGCACGGCCGAATCAGCCTCGCCAAGGCCGCCTGATAGCGGCGCGTGTTTCGTTGTCTTTGCGCGCGACAGAAAAGATGCTCGCACAAGCACAGAGGAACAGATGATCCTGCGTGCATACAAAACATGTTAAGCTTCCACTGGTTGTAGCGGCGTGAAAATCCGCGCGAGCCGGCGGCGGATTAGCGTATATTTCTTTGTTCTAAAGTACGATAATGCGATCTTCTGCTTGAGCGCCCGAAGGTAGGCGTTATAGGGTACATGTACGGAGAGGGACTGTTTCCGGACTCGAATTGCCCAAATTAAGAACTGGGGACAAAGGAGTCGTCTTTTGACCTACGGAGCTGCCAATCTGAACGACGACGGCACAGGATCCAAAAGCACGCTTGCCAGTACGGTCTATCATCAGCTGCGCGATGATCTCCTCGGCGGTGCTCTCGAAACTGAAAGCAAGCTGCGGGTCGAGTGGGTTGTTTCCAAATATGGCGCCGGCGCCTCT
This sequence comes from Mesorhizobium sp. WSM1386, assembly GCF_055901595.1. Taxonomy (NCBI): domain Bacteria; kingdom Pseudomonadati; phylum Pseudomonadota; class Alphaproteobacteria; order Hyphomicrobiales; family Phyllobacteriaceae; genus Mesorhizobium; species Mesorhizobium sp. WSM1386. Next base: position 710,194 of record NZ_CM148373.1, on the reverse strand, counting down.
CCGGTTCGCGAAGCCCTCAACCGTCTTGCCTCCGAAGGGCTTCTTGGCCGCCACGACCAGCGCGGCTTCTTCATCATGCCGGTCTCCGCGTCGGAGCTCGAGGAGCTGACGCGCACCCGCTGCTGGCTCGAGGAACGCGCCCTTCGCGAATCCATTGCCCACCGCACCGCCGAATGGGAAGAACAGCTGGTGCTGGCGCTGCATCGCCTGGGGCGCGCGTCACGGCTCTCGCCGCCTGATCTCCCGTCGATCAATCCGGATTGGGAGAAATTGCACCGCACCTTCCATCGGGTGCTGATCTCGGCCTGCCGGTCGCACTGGCTGGTGGGTTTCTGCGACCAGCTTTCCGATCACGCTTATCGCTATCGGCAAATGGCCAGGGACGGCGAAGGCATCCAGCGCGACGATTTCGCCGAACACCGGCTGATCGCCGAATGCGCGCTGGACGGCAATGCCGACGGTGCCGTCCAGGCACTGATCGATCACTACCAGCTGACCGCTTCCATGTGCATGGAGCGCTTCAAGCAGAACGAAACGGCCGCCGCCCCGGCCGAACGCGCCCGACGCTAGCGAGGCCTCGATCGTCGGATCGCCGATCATTCCAATCATTCGGGACAGACGTTGCGGGCTGGATCGCCGTTTGCGGTCTTGACGGCACGGCCGGGAAACGCGAACGCTTCGCCGCCGGGCATGCGGCCAGAAGCGCATGCCCGGCGCCGCCATTGCCGTCACCGCAGGAAGACTTCATGAGCAATCATCTGTTCGATGCGTTCCGGTCCCGGATGCCGGCGCCCGGGCGTCTGTTGATGGAAACCGACGATGGCCGCTCGCTCACCTATGGCGACATGCTGGCGCGGTCGGGACAGCTCGCGCATGCGCTGCTGCAACTGGGTGTCGAGCCCGGCGATCGGGTGGCCGTGCAGGTCGAGAAGAGCCCGGAGGCGGTCCTGCTCTATCTCGCCTGCGTGCGCGCCGGTGCCGTCTTCCTGCCGCTCAACACCGCCTACACGCTGACCGAACTTGGCTATTTCTTCGACGACGCGGCACCTCGGGTCATCGTCTGCGATCCGGCAAGGGCTGCGGATGTCGCTGCGATGGTCGAGCCGTCCGGCGCCGTCGTGGTCCCGCTCGACCGCAACGGCCAGGGATCGCTGGCGGACCAGGCATCGCGGCAATCGTCCGACTTCCATGATGTCGAGCGGGGCGGGGACGATCTTGCCGCGATCCTCTACACGTCGGGAACGACCGGCCGCTCGAAAGGCGCCATGCTCAGCCACGAGAATCTGGCCTCGAACGCGCGGGTGCTGGTCGATCAATGGCGCTTCACGACGGACGATGTGCTGATCCACGCGCTGCCGATCTTCCACACCCATGGCCTGTTCGTCGCCACCAACGTTGTCCTGATGGCCGGCGCCTCGATGCTGTTCGAACAGAAATTCGATGCGGGCCGCATCGTCTCGCTCCTGCCGCGCGCAACAGTGCTGATGGGCGTGCCGACCTTCTACGTACGCCTGCTGCAGCAGGATGGCCTGGACCGCGAGGCGGCGAAGACAATCCGCCTGTTCGTGTCGGGCTCGGCACCGCTGCTGGCCGAGACGCACAGGGCCTGGCGCGAGCGCACCGGCCACGCCATCCTCGAACGCTACGGCATGACCGAAACCAACATGAACACGTCGAACCCATATGAGGGCGAACGGCGCGCCGGCACGGTCGGTTTCCCCTTGCCCGGCGTGTCGCTGCGCATCGCCGACCCCGACAGCGGGAGGACGCTGGCACAAGGTGAGGTCGGTATGATCGAGGTGAAGGGCCCAAACGTGTTCGGCGGCTACTGGCGCATGCCGGAAAAGACCAAGGCGGAATTCCGTGCCGACGGCTTCTTCATCACAGGCGATCTCGGCATGATCGACGCCGACGGCTATATCCACATTGTCGGCCGGGGCAAGGACCTGATCATTTCAGGCGGATACAACATCTATCCGAAGGAACTCGAAAGCGAGATCGACGCGCTCGACGGGGTCTTGGAAAGCGCCGTCATCGGCGTCGCCCATCCGGATTTCGGCGAAGGCGTCACCGCTGTCGTCGTGCGGGCGCCGGCGTCGCGGATCACCGGCGCCGAAATCCTCCGTGCCATCGCCGGGCGCGTGGCGAAGTACAAGCATCCGAAGCAGGTGATCTTCGTCGACGAACTGCCGCGCAACACGATGGGCAAGGTCCAGAAGAATCTTCTGCGCGACGCCTACAAGGATCTCTACGCGTCCTGATCAGGCCAGGCCTTTTTGGGAGACATGGTGAACCGCTCTAGCCACGGTTGGAAGCGCCGGAGCCGGAGCCCCACAAGGCACGCTTCAGCAAGCTGCGTTTGCGCTTGCGCGGGATGAGGTCGATATCGCTGACGAGCTTGGCGCCGCCCTCACGCCTTTCCAGGGTGATCTTGCGGCTGTGGAAGGCTTCGAGCTCCGCGCGATGCGCCACGCTGATGATGGTGACATCAGGCAGTTCGCGGATCACCGTCATCATCATCGTGTCCTGGCTCGTCTCGTCGAGCGCCGAGGTCGCTTCATCCAGCACCACGATATCGGGGCGATGCAGCAGCAGGCGCGCGAAGGCGAGGCGCTGCTTTTCGCCGCCCGACAGCGTCTGGTCCCATGGCGCCTCTTCCTTGATCCTGTCGGTGAGATAGCCGAGCCCCACCTTGTCGAGGGCAGCCTTGATCTGCTTGATCGTCCACTTGTCCGCCGCCGCCGGATAGGCGACCGCGCGGCGAAGCGTGCCGGTGGGGATGTAGGGGCGTTGCGGCAGCATGAACAGGCGCCTGCCGGCGTGGAAATTGACGTTGCCGCCGCCCCATGGCCACAGGCCCGCAACGGCCCGCACCAAGGTCGACTTGCCCGAACCGGATTCGCCGGCCACCAGCACCCGCTCGCCCGGTTCGATTTCGACCTTTGTTTCCTTGACCACGGAGGAGCCGTCGTCGAGCGTCACGGAGAGATTGTCGAGGCTGAGCATCGCGCCGTCTTCGGTCTCGCCATGCTTGATGCGCCCCAGCTCGTCGCTCTGCTCGGCGCGCTCCAGCCCATCGAGCGACATCATCAGCGAGGCGATGCGGCGTGCGGAGGCGTTCCAGTCGGCAAGACGTGGATAATTGTCGACCAGCCATCCGAAGGCGCCCTGCACGATGGCGAAGGCCGAGGCCGCCTGCATGACCTGGCCGAGCGACATCGAGCCTTCGAGGAATTTTGGCGCGCATAGCAGCACCGGCACGACCGGCGCGAACAGGCTCGAGCCCTGCGAGACCAGTGCCGTGCGCATATGCTGTCCGGTCAGTTGTGCCCATCGCTTCAGCACGCCGGCAAAGGTCCTGTCGATGCCGCTGCGTTCCTCCTCCTCGCCGCCGAGCAACGCAATGCTCTCGCCGTTTTCGCGCACGCGGGTCAGCACGTAGCGGAACTCGGCTTCCGACTGGTTCTTTTCCTCGGACAGCCGGACGAAATCGCGGCCGATGATGACCATCGAGGTGGAGGTGATCGCGGCATAGATCACGGCCGTGATGACGAGGAAACCGGGCACGGTGAAGGTCGAGCCTCCCAATGTAAAGTTCAAGGCTCCGCCGATCGTCCACAGCACCACGATGAAGGTCGAGGCCGACAGTGTGGCGATGATCACGCCGGAGATGAAATCGACGGGCGACTCGGTGGCGATCCGCAGATCCTCGGTGAGGCGGGCTTCGGGGTTCGAATGGTCGCCCGCGACGAGGTTCAACTGATAGTAGCGGCCATTGGTAAGCCAGCGCGCTATGACCGACGTCGTGAGCCAGGACCGCCAGCGGCGCTGCATCGTCATGCGCAGATAGACCTGCGCGATGACAAGGCTCGCGCTTCCGGCAACGAGGGGCAGGAATATGGCGCTGAGCACATAGACGGTGTGGACGTTGCGTTGCTCGATGGCGTCGAAGAACGCGCGGTTCCAGACGTTGATCCCGTATTGGAAGCCGACATTGATGACGATCAGGATCAACAGCCCGATTGAAAGCGGCCAGGCGAGCTTGTCGCCCTGCCGCCCCCAATAGCCGCGCCCGCTGATCCAGAAGCGCCGCAGCAGGTATTTCTTGCGCGCCTGCTCGGCCTCTTCTGGCGTCAGCTGCGGATCGGGTTCGATAGCTTCCGGTGGCGGCCCCGCCTGACCGTCGACCTCCGGCGCCGCGTCGGCGGGCGTTGGCTTTTCTTCGCGCGGCTTCTCTTCGCCAAGGGTCTGGTCACGCGGCCCTTGCGGCCGCGACTTTCCTCGACGCGGCTTAGGATTGCCGCGCGGTCTGATGCCGTCGGCCGGTGTCGATTTGGGTTTCGCCTCGGACATACGTTCCGACAACGGACTCAAAATCAAAAGGTTTCATGACGTCTGTTCGGGATGCCAAGCTTCCAGCGGCACCGGTCATGCCGGGTACAGCAGCGCGACGACATGATCGGCTATCGCCAGACTTGCCGTCAGGCCGGGGCTCTCTATGCCGAACAGGTTGACGATCCGGCCGAGGCCATGGTCGGCAGGCCCCTGGATCATGAAGTCGGCCGCCGGCTGGCCGGGACCCGACAGTTTCGGCCTGATGCCGGCATAGGCCGGTTGCAGGGCGTCATCGCCGAGGTCGGGCCAATAGCGGCGGATCGCTTCGTAGAAGACGGCGCTCCGGCCTGGATCGACCGTGTAGTCCACGTGGTCGATCCATTCGACATCAGGCCCAAAGCGCGCACTGCCGCCAAGGTCGTGCGTCAAGTGGACACCGAGGCCGCCTTCGACCGGAACCGGGTAGATCAGCCGCGAAAACGGCGACCGGCCTGGAAGCGCGAAATAATTTCCGCGTGCCAGCCACTGCCGGGGGATGAGGCTTTGCGGTAACCCCTCGATCCGGCCGGCCATGGCCTGCGCGTCGAGGCCCGCCGCGTTGACGAAGGCGCGGGCCTCCAAGGCGAAGGTCTCGCCATCGGCATCGCGCGTGTCGACACGGATGCCGCCTGCGCCGATCGTCGCGCCGGCCACGCAGGTGAGGAAAGCGAAGGTCGCGCCGGCCGCCTCGGCGTCGCCGCGCAGCGACAGCATCAAGGCATGGCTGTCGATAATGCCGGTCGACGGCGACACCAGCGCGCCGGCGCATGTCAGCGCCGGCTCCAGGCTTTCGGCTTCGCCGCGCGTCAAAAGCTCGAGGTCCTCGACCCCGCAGCGGCGCGCATTGGCCTGGATCGTCCGCAACCCGTCCATCTGCGCTGGCTCGCTGGCGACGATCAGCTTGCCGGTCCGCGCATGGCCGACGCCGTGCTCGGCGCAGTAGGCGTGGAGGAGCCGGCGGCCTGCGACGCAGAGCTGGGCCTTGAGGCTGCCCGGCGCATAATGGAGCCCGGCATGGATGACTTCGGAATTGCGCGAACTGGTGACGGTGCCGATCGCATCGGCTTGCTCGATGACCACCACCTCGCGGCCCGACAAGGCAAGCGCCCTGGCGACGGCAAGCCCGACGACGCCTGCTCCGGCGACAACACAGTCGATTGCCTGCATGGGCCCGCTTCCAGGATTACGCGCCGGCTGAAAAAACCTTGTCGCCGCCGATCCAGACGCTTCCTATGCCGAGATCGTCCGACAGCGCAACGATATCCGCCGCCGTGCCGTTGGCAAGGCGTCCAAGCCGGTGCGACTGGCCGATCGCCTGTGCCGGATAGAGCGAGGCCATGCGCAAGGCTTCGGAAAGGTCGAGCCCGACGACGCGGTGCATGAACCGGATGGCCGAGATCATGTCGAGGTCGGCGCCGGCCAGCGTCCCGTCGGCAAGCCTGAGGCTCCCATCCTTGCGGTAGATGGTGCGGCCGTTGAGCGTGAACGAGCTCATGTCGGTGCCGATCGTCGCCATCGCGTCGGTGACCAGCACGATCTTGCCCGGCCCCTGCTTGGCCTCGAGTGCGATCCTGATGGTTGCCGGATGGACGTGGATGCCGTCGGCGATCAGCCCGGCGGACAAGGTGCCGATGTCGATCGCCGTGCCCGCCAGCCCCGGCTCGCGGTTGCCGATCTGGCTCATCGCGTTGAACAGGTGGGTGACCACGCTGGCTCCCGCCTCGGCGAAGGCTTTTGCCGTGGCATAGCCGGTGTCCGAATGGCCGAGGCTGACGATGATGCCGGCCTTGGTCAATGCCGTGACGCGGGCCGGCTCGACGGATTCGGGCGCTATCGTGGTGAGCAGCACCGGCAGCTTGCGCCGCGCCGCGATCAGCATCGACTGGTCGGCGTCCGTCATCGGCCGGATCAGCGCCGGGTCATGCGCACCTTTGCGCGCGATCGACAGATGCGGCCCTTCGAGATGCAGGCCGAGGAAGCCTGGCACCTTCTGCATTGTCGCTGCTTCGCCTGCGGCAATCGCGGCGGCCGTGATGTCAGGCGTGTCGGTGATCAGCGTCGGCAGCAGCGCGGTCGTGCCGAACGGCGCGTGCGCCCGGCATATGGTCTCGATCGAGGCGACGTCGGGGTGGTCGTTGAGCATGACGCCACCGCCGCCATTGACCTGGATGTCGACGAAGCCCGGCACCAGCATGCCGCCGCCGGTCTCGACGACGCGGACGTCCGAAGGGATGGCGCCGGTGGGCAAAATAGCCTCGACGAGGCCGTCGCGCACGACGAGCGCCGCGCCTTCATGCCAGTCGTCGCCGTCGAAAATCCGGGCGCCAGTCAGGGCAAAACGATCGCTCATACGGTCTCCGTCACCTTGCGAAGGTTGCGCGGCGTGTCCGGATCGAGGCCGCGATGGCGCGCGAAGGCCTCGACGAACATGTAGAAGGAGACGATCAGCGTCAGCGGGTCGGTCAGCGGGTGACCGGTGGCGACATGCGGCAGGCGCGTGGCGCGGTTGGCAAGCACGGAGGTGACGAACACCGGCGCGCCCTTGGCCGCCAGGCTATCGGCGGCTTCGGCGACGGACGGTTCGGACGCATCGCGCGCGGCCAGCGCCAGCACCGGAAAATCCGGACCGATCAGCGCCAGCGGGCCGTGCATGACTTCGGCCGCGCTGTAGGCCTCGGCATGCATGCCGCAGGTCTCCTTGAATTTCAGCGCTGCCTCGTTGGCCATCGCCGCGGACGGTCCACGGCCGAGGATGAACAGCGACTTCTGCTTTTCGATCGTTTCGGCCAGCACGCTCATCCAGTCGCAGGCGATCGCCTTGCCGAAATGTTCGGGCAGGCGGGCAAGTGCGGCAAGCAGCGCGACGTCGCCGGTGGAATGCGCCATCAAGGCGAGGCCGGCGACGGCGGAATTGATGAAGGTCTTGGTCGCCGCGACGCTGCGCTCAGGCCCGGCCAGGATGTCGATCGCATAGTCCGAGGCGCGCGCCAGCGGCGAATCGGCGGTGTTGGTGATGGCGATGGTCAGGGCGCCGCCGGTCCGTGCGGTCTCGGCCATGGCGACGATGTCGGGGCTCTTGCCCGACTGCGAGATCGCCAGGCACGCCGATCCGGCAAGCCGGAGTTTGCGGCCATAGATCGAAGCGATGGAAGGGCCGACTGAGGCGACGGCAAGGCCCGCGGTCAGCTCGACGGCATATTTCATGAAGGTGGCGGCATGGTCGGACGAGCCGCGCGCCACGGTGACGACGAAATGCGGGTCGCGTTCCCGGATGCCATGCCCGGCCTCGGAGAGCACGGTGCCGGAGCCGTCGAGCAGGCGGGCGACGGCCTGCGGGATCTCCTCGATCTCGCGCCGCATATGGGTGATTTCAGTCATGGTCGGCCCTCTTCGCTCGGCCCTGTCAGCCGCAGTTCGGCGACGAAGTCGTAGGCGTCGCCCCGGTAGATCGAGCGGGTGAATTCGATCACCTTGCCGCTCGCCAGATAGGAAATACGTTCGATGTGCAGGCCGGCAATGCCCGGCGGCACTTCCAGCAGGCGCGCGTCGCTGTCGCCGAGATTGGCGGCCGAAATGCGCTGCACCGCCCGCACCGGCCGGTTGCCTGTCATCTCCAGGGCGGCGTAGAGCGAGGAGCCTATGGCCGCCGGATCGGGCAGCACGCTGGCCGACAGCGAGGCGCGTTCGATCGCCAGCGGCGTGTCGTTGGCGATGCGCAGGCGCGCCACGCGCGCCACCAGTTCGCTCGACGACAGGCCGAGCACCATCATCTCGTCGGGCGAGGGCGCGTAGAGGCCGCGGTCGAGCCAGGCCGAACGCACCGCCATGCCGCGCCGCGCCATGTCCTCGGTGAACGAGGTCAGTCGCGACAGCGACTGCTCGACGCGCTCCATGCGCGGCGCCACGAAGGTCCCGGAGCCATGGCGCTGCACCAGGATGCCGCCCTTGACCAGGTCCTGCACCGCCTTGCGCACCGTGACCCGCGAAATGTCGGCCTTGGTGGCGATGTCGCGCTCGGAAGGCAGCGCGTCGCCCGGCCCGATCAGGCCGCGGTTGACCGCGTCCTCGATGCTCTTGCGAAGCTGCAGATAGAGCGGCGCGCCGCTCTGCGCCGACTGCTTCAGCGTTGCGAAGATCTGGTCGGCGGCGTCGCTCATCGAGCCGCCTCCGACTGTCCGGCGAAAAGCCGCACCGCCATCTGCACGGCGCCGCCCAGTGCGTCGTCGAGCGGCGGCTTCAGGAGCGCCCGGTAGCGCGCCGACAGGCGCGGCGCGTAAAGCGGCGCTAAGCCGCCGAGCAGGCAGAGCGGCGCATCGTCGGCGAGGTCGAGCGCGCCAAGCGAGGCTTCGACATCGGCGACTATCCTGTCCAGGATCCAGTTGGCGACGCTGTCGCCTTTTTCGGCGTGTTCGAATACCTTGGGCGCAAAGCCGCCGAAATCGCCGGGCTTGGCATTGGTGGTGAACTCGACCACGTCCTCCGGATTGTTGCGGAAAACCGCCATCATGCTGTCGGTCAGCGGCGACCCCTCGCGCACGCCGTCATAGGCAAGCAGCGTCTGTTCGAGCAGGTCGCGGCCGATGCGCGCGCCGCTGCCCTGGTCGCCGACCTGGAATCCCCAGCCGCCGATGGCGCGCGACTTGCCTTGTCTGCGCGCCATGTAGGCGGTGCCGGTGCCGAGGATCGCCATGGCGCCGTCGCCCGACCCAACGGCACCTTCCAGCGCGATCTCGGCATCGGTCTCGACGCGGCTGACGCTGAATGGCAGGACCGCTTCGAGCTGCTGCCGGTAGGTGCCGACATTGGCGCCGGCAAGCCCGAGAATGGCCGGTGTCTGCGGAATCAACTCCGGGTTCTGCCCGGCGGCGATGAACGCCTGCCGCGCCGCCTCGACGATGTTCGAACGGGCGCCGGTAAGGTCGGTGCGGATGTTGGCGGCGCCGCTTTTGGCACGGCCGAGGACCATACCGTCCATATTTGCCAGGGCGGCCCTGCAGCTGGTGCCGCCGCCATCGATACCGAGCACGAAATTCACGTGATTTCTCCTCCGGGCGGATAATACCAATAAAATACCAATAGCCAAGGGTTAATTTCCGTTTCAAAAAGATTAAGGCGTATTTTATTGAAAATCCTAGGCATTTCGTCGGCTCAGCGATTTCCGGGCCACGAATTCGTTAATGCTTGTGGACAAGTGGTATTTTTTTGGTATTGTTCTGGTATTGGAGGTACCGGGATGGCCGAAACGCGCACCGAAGCGCTTCACAGGAATGCCGAGGGGCTGGATATCCAGGCCCCGGAAGCCATCCTTGCTTCGCTGTTCGATGCGCAGGTCGAGGCCGCCAAGGCCGTCCGCAACGCCATTCCGTCCATCGCCAAGGCTGCCGAGATCATCGCCGACAGGCTGACTGGCGGCGGCAGGCTGGCCTATGCCGCGGCAGGCAGTTCCGGCCTGATGGCGCTGGCCGATGCGTTGGAATTGCCCGGCACCTTCGGCATCGAACGCGACCGTATCGCCATACTGATCGCCGGCGGCGACAAGGCTTTCCACACGCTGGCCGGTGGGCCCGAGGACGACACGGAGGAGGCCGCGGCGGCGGTCGCCAGTGCGGGCATCGGCAAGGGCGACTGCCTGATCGCCGTTTCGGCCAGCGGCACGACACCCTATGCGGTGCGCGCCATCGAGGAAGCGGCCCGCCGCGGGGCGGCCACCATCGGCATCGCCAACAACCGGGATTCGGCCCTGCTCCAGCAGGCTGGAACCGCCATCCTGCTCGAAACGCCACCGGAAGTGATCGCCGGCTCGACGCGCATGGGCGCCGGCACTGCCCAGAAGATCGCGCTCAACATGCTGTCGACCTTGACTGCCGTCCATCTCGGCCACGTGCATGACGGTTACATGGTCAACCTCATGGCCGACAACATCAAGCTGCGCGACCGCGCCGCGCGCATCGTCGCCGCCGTCAGCGGACGCGGCAGGGACGAAGCCGCCCAACTGCTCGAGAAGAGCGGCGGCGCGGTCAAGACCGCCATTCTGCTCGCTGCCGGCGCCGACAGTGCCGATGCGGCGCGGAAGATACTGGAGGGGACCGGCCAGAAGCTGCGGCCAGCCCTTTCCGCGCTGGAGCATGATCCCGAAAAGTGGAACCCACTTTTCGGAAAAGATCGTGCTCGAACAAGGAAGTAGGGCCTGTTTCATCCCGATTTCCATCGGGGTGAGACGGGCTTGAGAGGGGAGCAAGGGGTCAAAAGCCTCTGTTCTCATCAAAACCGAACCTGAAAAAGGTCAACAGGGAGACTGAGCATGACAACGAAACTACTGACGGCACTGCTTCTGGGCACCAGCATTCTCGGCTCGGCCGGGGTTGCCTACGCCGACGACGTAACCCTCAACATCGAAAGCTGGCGCGGCGACGACCTTGCCATCTGGAAGGACAAGCTGATCCCGGCCTTCGAAGCCAAGAACCCAGGCATCAAGGTGGTGTTCGCACCATCGGCTCCGACCGAATATGACGCCGCGCTCGGCGCCAAGCTCGCCGCCGGCTCGGCGGGCGACCTGATCACCTGCCGCCCGTTCGACAAATCGCTCGAACTGTTCAAGAAGGGCAACCTCGCCGACCTCTCCGCGCTGCCCGGCATGGAGAATTTCTCGCCGGTGGCCAAGTCCGCTTGGCAGACCGACGACGGCAAGGCGAGCTTCTGCGTGCCGATGGCCTCGGTCATCCACGGCTTCATCTACAACAAGGACGCCTTCGACAAGCTCGGCATCAAGGTGCCGCAGACCCGCGACGAGTTCTTTGCAGCACTCGACAAGATCAAGGCCGACGGCACCTACATCCCGATGGCCATGGGCACCAAGGACCTCTGGGAAGCCGCGACCATGGGCTACCAGAACATCGGACCCAACTACTGGAAGGGCGAAGATGGCCGTGCGGCGCTGATCAAGGGCGACCAGAAGCTGACCGACAAGGACTGGGTCGCGCCGTATGAGGAACTGGCCAAGTGGAAGCCGTATCTCGGCGACGGTTTCGAGGCGCAGACCTATCCGGACAGCCAGAACCTGTTCACGCTCGGCCGTGCCGCCATCTACCCGGCCGGCTCGTGGGAAATCGGCCTGTTCAACACCCAGGCCCAGTTCAAGATGGGCGCCTTCCCGCCGCCGGTCGAGAAGGCCGGCGACACCTGCTACATCTCGGACCATACCGATATCGGCATGGGCCTGAACGCAGCGTCGAAGAATGCCGATGCGGCCAAGAAATTCTTGTCCTGGGTCGCCTCGCCCGACTTCGCCACCATCTACGCCAACGCGCTGCCGGGCTTCTTCAGCCTGAACTCCGCGCCGGTGAAGATGGAAGACCCGCTGGCGCAGGAATTCGTCTCCTGGCGCGGCAAGTGCAAGTCGACGATCCGCTCGACCTACCAGATCCTGTCGCGCGGCACGCCGAACCTCGAGAACGAGACCTGGGTTGAATCGGCCAACGTCATCAACGGTACCGATACGCCCGAAGCAGCGGCCAAGAAGCTGCAGACCGGCCTCGACAGCTGGTACAAGCCGGCGAAGTAAGAGCTCAGGCAACGGAGCCGGCCGGGCGCAAGCCCGGCCGGTTCCGGATACTCTGCATCCGCAGAGATAGCGATTGTCGGCACCACCTCGTGGCCTTACCCTTGCTGGTCTTGGGAAGGCTAGCTGATCAGTCGCAGGCCTTTGTCCTTGCCGCATCGGGCAAGGACGTTCGGGCCGTGCATCGAGGCGTCATCTGGCATCAATATTCGTCTGGAACCGAGAGACGGCGGGGACCGAACTCATGGCCGCAGAAATACGACCGAAAAGACCTGTTCGCTGGCACATCGGCATGTTCCTGGCGCCGGCCGTGCTCGTCTACACGGCGATCATGATCCTGCCGCTTGCCGGCACCTTGCAGCTATCGCTGTTCCGCAACGTCAGCGAGTCCCAGGTCTTCGTCGGACTGGAAAATTTCCGCACCCTGTTCGGCGATCCCAACTGGTCGGTCGGGTTCTGGAACGCGCTCAGGAACAACACCTGGTTCTTCATCATCCACATGCTGGTGCAGAACCCGATCGGCGTCATGCTGGCGGCATTGCTGTCCAGCCCAAGGCTGAGATTTGCCGCCTTCTACCGCACGGCGATCTTCGTGCCGACGATCCTGTCCTTCGTTATCGTCGGCTTCGCCTGGAAGCTGATCCTGTCGCCGTTGTGGGGCGTGGCGCCGCATATGATGGACCTGGTCGGCTTGAAAAGCCTGTTCACGCCCTGGCTCGGCAAGGAACAATATGCGCTGACCGCGCTCAGCCTGATTTCGGTATGGCAGTTCGTCGGCATCCCGATGATGCTGATCTACGCTGCGCTGCTGTCGATCCCCGAAGAGGTGATCGAAGCGGCCGAATGCGATGGCATCACCGGCCTGTCGCAATTCTGGAAAATCAAGCTGCCGCTGATCCTGCCGTCGATCGGCATCATCTCGATCCTCACCTTCGTCGGCAATTTCAACGCCTTCGACCTGATCTACACCGCGCAGGGCGCGCTCGCCGGGCCGAACTATTCGACTGACATTCTCGGCACCTTCCTCTACCGCGCCTTCTTCGGCTTCCAGCTTCAGGTCGGCGATCCCAATATGGGCGCGGCGATCGCCACGATGATGTTCCTGATCATCCTCGGCGGCGTCTGCGTCTACCTCTTCCTCGTCCAGACGCGCCTGCGTCGCTATCAGTTCTGAGGGGTGGATATGTCGAGCTTGAACACCCCCCTCTGGCCTGCCGGCCATCTCCCCCGCAAGGGGGGAGATTGGCAGCTTCGGGCTCGGCGCTTTTCCTGCGACGTGGAAGATTGGCGAAAGCCTTCGTGACATCCAATCTCCCCCCTTGCGGGGGAGATGGCCGGCAGGCCAGAGGGGGGTGCCTGGGCGCCATTGTTTGGAAGTGTGCGTCAGGAGACCTCCCAATGAGCACGGCCACCCGATCACTCCCCCGCACCATCGGCGCTCACGCGATCCTTTTGACCTACACGGCGATCGCGCTGTTTCCGGTGATCCTTGTCATCATGAATTCGTTCAAATCCCGCGCCGGCATTTTTGGCGCGCCTTTGACGCCGCCGACACCAAAAACCTTCGACCTGATCGGCTACACCACCGTCATCGGCCAGGGCGACTTCATCCATTATTTCCAGAACAGCCTCGTCGTCACCGTCGCTTCGCTGTTCTTCGTGCTTTTGTTCGGCGCCATGGCGGCGTTTGCGCTGTCGGAATACCGCTTCCGCGGCAATTCGATGATGGGGCTTTATCTCGCGCTCGGCATCATGATCCCGATCCGGCTCGGCACGGTCGCCATCCTGCAATTGATGGTGGCGAGCGGACTGGTCAACACGCTGACGGCGCTGATCCTGGTCTATACCGCGCAAGGCCTGCCGCTTGCCGTCTTCATCCTTTCGGAATTCATGAAGCAGGTGTCCGACGATTTGAAGAACGCCGGCCGCATCGACGGTCTGTCGGAATACACCATCTTCTTCCGCCTGGTGCTGCCGCTGGTGCGGCCATCGATGGCAACGGTCGCCGTCTTCACCATGATCCCGATCTGGAACGATCTGTGGTTCCCGCTGATCCTGGCGCCGTCGGAAGAGACCAAGACGGTGACCTTGGGCGCGCAGCTCTTCCTCGGCCAGTTCGTCACCAACTGGAACGCCATCCTGGCAGCCCTCTCGCTGGCGATCATGCCGGTGCTCATCCTCTACGTCATCTTCTCGCGGCAGCTGATCCGCGGCATTACGTCCGGAGCCGTCAAGTGAGCGGGGAACTATCATTCTCTGCCGGCGCCATCACCCCACCCGGCGCTTCGCGCCGACCTCCCCATCAAGGGGAGGTAGAAGGGCGCCGATTCATTCATGACCGCCCGAGGCCTCAGCTCAGGACGACTTCCTTGGCAGTGGGGAAGTTCACGCCAACGCCCGACCTCCCCTCGATGGGGAGGTCGGCGCGCAGCGCCGGGTGGGGTGACACCCTCTCAGGAAAAATCGGAATGTCTGGAGCAGCCCGGTGAACTCTAAACCACCCCTTCGCGTCATCGTCGCCGGCCTTGGCAATATGGGCCGCAGCCATGCGCTGGCCTATCATACAAATCCGGGTTTCCAGATCGCGGCTTTGGTCAATCGCTCCGACGTGCCGCTACCGGAGGGCCTGTCGGGCTACGGCATCAGGCGTTCCTTCGACGAGGTGCTGCGCGACGAAAAACCCGATGTCGCCTGCATCGCCACCTATTCCGACAGCCATGCCGACTATGCGGTCAGGGCGTTCGAGGCCGGCTGCCATGTGTTCGTCGAGAAGCCGCTGGCAACGACGGTGGCCGATGCCAAACGCGTCGTCGCGGCCGCCAAGGCCAATGGCAGGAAACTGGTGATCGGCTACATCCTGCGCCATCATCCGTCCTGGATCAGGCTGATCGCCGAGGCGCGCAAGCTCGGCGGTCCTTACGTGTTCCGCATGAACCTCAACCAGCAATCCTCCGGCCATACCTGGGAGACGCACAAGCAGCTGATGCAGACGACCTCGCCGATCGTCGATTGCGGCGTCCACTATCTCGACGTCATGCTGCAGATCACCGACGCCAAGCCGGTCGAGGTGCGCGGCATGGGTGTGCGGCTGACGCAAGAGGTCGCGCCGTCCATGTACAATTACGGCCACCTGCAGGTGCTGTTCGATGACGGTTCGGTCGGCTGGTATGAGGCCGGCTGGGGGCCGATGATTTCCGAGACCGCTTTCTTCGTGAAGGACGTCATCTCGCCGAACGGCTGCGTGTCGATCGTCATGAAGGAAGGTGTCAGGTCCGACGACATCGACACCCACACCAAGACCTCGACCATCCGCCTGCACAGTGCCGCGACCGGCGCTGACGGCAAGTTCGCCAGGCCGGACGAGATGCTGTCGATGGAAGGTGAGCCCGGCCACCAGGATCTCTGCGATCTCGAACAGGCCTTCGTCCTGGAAGCGATCCGCGAGGATCTGGATCTCACCAAACACATGGACGACGCAGTGAAGTCGCTCGCCGTCTGCCTCGCCGCCGACGAGAGCGTGCGCAGCGGAAAGGCGGTGCGATTGTGACAAGGGAATTGTCGTCAGGGGTCGCGCTTTACGAGGCCCCCCTCTGGCCTGCCGGCCATCTCCCCCTCAAGGGGGGAGATTGAATGTCGGTACCGCTTTCGCCAATCGCCAATGCTGCAAGATGGGCGGCAAGGCCAACGCTGCCAATCTCCCCCCTTGAGGGGGAGATGCCCGGCAGGGCAGAGGGGGGTGCTTTGGCGCCCACTCATCAATTTGGAGGATCGCCGTGGGCTCGCTGAAGATCGAGAATGTGAAGAAGGCCTTCGGGCCGGTCGAGGTGCTGAAGGGCATCGACCTCGAAGTGACGGATGGCGAATTCGTCGTCTTCGTCGGCCCATCGGGCTGCGGCAAGTCGACCTTGCTGCGGGTCATCGCCGGACTGGAGGATTCGACCTCGGGCCGCGTGGTGATCGATGGTGCGGATGTTTCCGCCACGCCGCCGGCCAAGCGCGGCATTGCCATGGTGTTCCAGACCTATGCGCTCTACCCGCATCTGACGGTGAAGAACAATATGGGCCTTGGCCTGAAGCAGGCCGGCACGCCGGCGGCCGAGATCGACCGCCGCATCGGCATCGCCTCGTCGATGCTGTCGCTGGAACCCTATCTCGAAAGGCGGCCGGCCGAACTCTCCGGCGGCCAGCGCCAGCGCGTCGCCATCGGCCGCGCCGTGGTGCGCGAGCCCAAGCTGTTCCTGTTCGATGAGCCTCTGTCGAACCTCGACGCCGCGCTGCGCGTCAACACGCGGCTGGAGATCGCCCAGCTCCATCGCCGGCTGAAGGCGACGATGATTTATGTCACCCACGACCAGGTCGAAGCGATGACGCTGGCCGACAAGATCGTCGTGCTCAACGCCGGCAGGATCGAGCAGATCGGCGGCCCGATGGAGCTTTACAATTCGCCGGCAAACGAGTTCGTCGCCGGCTTCATCGGCTCGCCGAAGATGAACTTCATCGACGGGGCGAGACTGGGCGAAAACGCCAAGACCATCGGCGTGCGCCCGGAGCATCTGACCGTCGATCCGAAATCGGGCAGCTGGAAGGGTACGGTGGTGCACGCCGAGCATCTCGGCGCCGACACCAACCTCTATCTTGATTGCGAGAAGGCGGGGCTGATCACGGTGCGCATTTTCGGCGTGTATGACGCGGAGCCCGGGGCGACGCTTTACGCGACGCCCGATCCGGCGAAGACCTATCGGTTTGGCGCGGATGGGAAAGTGCTGAAGTAGCTAGGCTCGCGCTTTTCCTTCCCCCCTTGTGGGGGAAGGTGGATCGGCGCGCAGCGCCGAGACGGATGAGGGGTGTTCCAGCGGAGTGAGGCGATGGCGTTCCCTGTAACACCCCTCATCCGTCGCCTTCGGCGACACCTTCTCCCACAACAAGGGGAGAAGGAAGAAAGCACGTCGCCCTACTCGTCCGCCTTGAAGGTCTGCTTCTGCTGGCCGAGCCCCTCGATGCCCAGCTCCACCACGTCACCAGCCTTCAGGAACACCGGCGGCTTCATGCCTAGCCCGACGCCGGGCGGGGTGCCCGTCGAAATAATGTCGCCGGGGTGCAGCGACATGAACTGGCTGAGGTAGGCGACGAGGTAGGCTACGCCATAGACCATGGTCTTGGTCGAGCCGTTCTGCATCGTCTTGCCGTTGACGGTCAGCCACATTTTGAGGTTCTGCGGGTCGGCCACTTCGTCCTTGGTCACCAGCCATGGGCCGGTCGGGCCGAACGTGTCGCAGCTCTTGCCCTTGGTCCACTGGCCCTGCCGCTCGGCCTGGAAGGCGCGTTCCGACACGTCGTGCGAGACGCAATAGCCGGCGACATAGTCGAGCGCATCGGCTTCGCTGACATATTTCGCGGTCTTGCCGATGACCACGCCGAGCTCGACTTCCCAGTCGGTCTTCTCGGAGCCGCGCGGGATCAGCACGTCGTCGTCGGGCCCGACAATGGCCGAGCTTGCCTTCATGAAGATGATCGGCTCCGGCGGCACGGTGGCGCCGGTCTCGGCGGCGTGGTCGGAATAGTTGAGGCCGATGCAGATGAACTTGCCGGTGCCGGCGACGCAGGCGCCGAGCCGGGGTTTGCCCGAAACCGCCGGCAGCGACTTGGCATCGAGCTTGGCCAGCATGTCCAGCGAGGCCGGATGAAGCGTGGTGCCGGCAATGTCGGCGACATGGGCGGAGAGATCGCGGATCGTTCCATCCGCATCGAGCAGGCCGGGACGTTCGCTCCCAACCTCGCCATAGCGCAGCAGTTTCATTTAAACCCTTCTCCTGGTTGCGGCCGCATGGCCCTTTGCAAACTCTCCGCCGAGGCGACGGCGGACCCTACTGATCGGCCTGGTTTCGGGCAAGCGCGAGAATCGTTCCGGGCGAGCCGGCGCGCCGGATTTTCAGACTTCACGATCTCCCGACAAACGCGGCCAAGAATCCCGATCTTCCCGTCTGTCCCGATTTCAGAGCTTCAGATCGACCAGCCGCCGTCGATATTATAGGCCTGCCCGGACGTGTAGGTGGCACCGGCCAGGTAGACGGCGAGATCGGCGATCTCCTCCGGCGTGCCGAGCCGGCCCATCGGCTGGCGGGCGATGAAGGCGGCCCGCGCCGCTTCGTAGTCGCCTTGCGCATGCATGCGGTCCTGCAGCGACGGGCTCTCGACCGTGCCGGGGCAGATGGCGTTGCAGCGTATGCCCCTGCCGACATAGTCGGCGGCGACCGCCTTGGTCAAGCCGATCACGGCAGCCTTGGTGACGCCATAGGCGAAACGGTTCGGCACGCCCTTGGTGGAGCTGGCCAGCGAGGCCATGTTGATGATCGACCCGTCGCCGCGCTCCAGCATGCCGGGCAGCACGGCGCGGATGGTGCGGATCATGGCGCGCACGTTGAGATTGAAGGCGAAATCGAGATCGCCGTCTTTCATCTCGAGGATCGAGCCGGAATGGACGAAACCGGCGCAGTTGAACAGCACGTCGACGCGGCCGATCTCGGCAAAGGCGGTGTTGACCGCCTCGTCGTTGAGGACGTCCAGCTTGCGGGCCTTGATCCCCGTCGTCTTGGCGAGTTCGGCGAGAAGCGTCTCGTTGATATCGGTGGCGTAGACCGTGGCTCCAGCCTTGGCGAAGGCCAGTGCGCTCGCCTTGCCGATGCCTTGCGCCGCCGCCGTGACGACAACGATCTTGCCTGCCAGATCCGCCATGCTCTTCTCCTCGTCCGCTAGGATCATCCGCCTTTATCGGCAGCCGGCCAAGGCGTCATGTGCCAGTCACGAGCCATCGTGCGGCCTGCGCCGTGTCGGTTCACAGATAAAAATGTTTTTTCTCGTTAAAGAACATAGGCCCGGGCGTCAAGCCCGGACACGATCACCATTGTGGCTGTCCAAAGGCTCAGTCGCCGTAGGGCACCCAGACATTCTTCACCTCGATGGCGCGGCGCAGCAAGGCATCGCCGGCCGCCTCGTCGGACGCCCAGTCCAGGCTGCGGCCATTGCCGCTCCAGACACGCTTGAGGTTGCCGATGGACCAGGCCTCCGCTTTGGCGCAGGTCTCAGCATCGGCGAACACCCAAAGCCCGTCGACGTCGTCATGCTTGGCCAGGACGCCGGCAAGTTCCGCGGTGCGGCCGGTGACGATGTTGATGGCGCCGGCCGGAACGTCGGAATATTCGATCACCTGGTAGAGATCGGTGGCGAGCAGCGGATACTTTTCCGAAGGCACGGCGACCACGGTATTGCCCATGGCCAGCGCCGGCGCGATGAGCGAGATCAGCCCGAGCAGGGGCGCGTTATCAGGCGCGACGATGCCGACGACGCCGACCGGTTCGTGCAGCGCCAGCGTCACGGCACGTGCCGGCGGCTGGTGCACGCGGCCTTCGAACTTGTCGGCGAGGCCGGCATAGAGGAACAGGCGTTCGATCGACTGGTCGACTTCTTCCCGCGCGGCCTTGGGCGTAGCGCCGGTCAGTTCGGTCAGACGAGCCGCGAATTCGCCGGCGCGGCCGGAAAGGTTTTCGGCCAGATAATAGAGCACCTGGGAACGGTTGTAGGCGGTCGCTTCCGGCCATGCCTTGCACGCGCGGGCAGCCGACACGGCATCGCGGATATCCTTGCGGTTGCCAAAACCGACTTCGCCGGCAAGCTTGCCCTTGGCGGTGGCGACGGCCAGCGAATAATTGCCGTCCGGGCGTACCTGTTTGCCGCCGATGAACAGCTTGGCCGTTCGGTCGATGGCCGCGCCGTCGGCCTGCTCGACCGGTTGCGCCGAGATCGTCGCTTGCTTGATGACCGGCCCGAGCGGCAATTTTGCCGCGAGATATTCGAACATGCCCTCGCGCCCACCCTCGCGGCCGAAGCCGCTCTCGCGGTAGCCGCCGAAGCCGCAGGCGGCGTCGAACATATTGGTGCCGTTGACCCAGACGACACCGGCCTTTAGCTGCGGCGCGACATGCAGCGCCAGATTGACGTTCTCGCTCCACACGCTCGCCGCCAGCCCGTAGCGCGTGTTGTTGGCAAGCTCGATCGCTTCCTCGGTGTTGCGGAAGGTCATGGTCGCCAGCACCGGGCCGAACACCTCTTCCTGGGCAAGGATATTAGCCGGCGAAACACCAGTGGCGAGTGTCGGCAGGTGGTAGTAACCCGAGGACGGCAGCGCGGCGTCCGGCTGCCAGCAGACGGCGCCTTGCCTGGCGCCTTCGGCGACCAGTCCCTTGACCCGGTCGAGCTGCGTGGCGTCGACCAGCGGGCCGATATCGGTGTTCTTGTCGAGCGGACTGCCGACGCGCAGCCGGCTCATCCGCGTCTTGACCTTGGCGATCAGGGCCTCGGCGATGCCTTCCTGCACCAAGAGCCGCGAGCCGGCGCAGCAGACCTGGCCCTGGTTGAACCAGATGCCGTCGACCAGGCCTTCCACGGCGCTGTCGAGATCGGCATCCTCGAAGACGATGAAGGCCGACTTGCCGCCAAGCTCCAGCGACAGTTTCTTGCCCGAACCGGCAGTGGCCTTGCGGATGATCTTGCCCACTTCCGAAGAGCCGGTGAAGGCGATCTTCTGGATGCCGGGATGGTTGACGATTGCCGCACCCGCTTCCGGGCCGCCCTGGACGATGTTGACGACGCCCTTCGGCACGCCGGCGCGCTCGCAGATTTCGGCAAACAGGATGGCGGTCAGCGGCGTGAACTCGGCCGGCTTCAGCACCACCGTGCAGCCGGCGGCGAGCGCGGGCGCGATCTTCCAGGCCAGCATCAGCAGCGGAAAATTCCACGGAATGATCTGGCCGACGACTCCGACGCCCTTATGGCCGGGGAAATCCTTGTCCAGCGCCTGCGCCCAGCCGGCGTGATGGATGAAGTGGCGGATTGCCAAGGGCACGTCGATGTCGCGGCTTTCGCGGATCGGCTTGCCATTGTCGATTGTCTCAAGCACCGCGAACAGGCGCTGATGCCGCTGCATGGCGCGGCCAATGGCGTAAAGTACTTTTGCCCGCTGGTAGCCCGAGGATGCCGACCATTTCGGCAGTGCCTTGGTGGCTGCGGCGACGGCTGCGTCGATATCGGCGGCACCGGCATCCGACACCTTGGCCAGCAGCTTGCCGGAAGACGGCTCGCTGGTCTCGAAGGTCTTGCCGCCGCTTGCTGCCCTCCAGGCACCGTCGATGAACAGCGCCTTGGAAAAATCGCGACCGGCAAGCCACGCGTCGGCTTCGTTGCGCGCTTCCGGCGCCGGCCCGTATTCCATGGCGTGATAGCGTTCGAGAATGTTCATGGATGGCTCCAGATAATTGTCTCAGGAGGCGTTCTTTCGCGCCCCCCTCTGTCCTGCCGGACATCTCCCCCCAAGGGGGGAGATCGGACTTTACGTCTGTCAGCCGCCATTTTGCAGCGTTGGCCATTGGCGAAATCGCCGATGCCAGCCAATCTCCCCACAAGTGGGGGAGATGTCCGGCAGGACAGAGGGGGGCGCCGCAGAGCTCCACGTTCAAAAACCCAATCCGATCCTCAAGCCATTGCGTGGCGGTGATTGGCCGAATAATGGCCGGTCAGGTGATGCTCGAGCTGGCGCTCGATGTCGGTCAAAAGGCTCGAAGCGCCGAAGCGGAACAAATCGGGCTCCAGCCAGGGCCGGCCGAGCTCTTCCTTCATCAGCACCAGCCAGTCGAGCGAGGCCTTTGCCGTGGAAATGCCGCCGGCCGGCTTGAAGCCGATGAGATGGCCGGTCTCCTCGAAATAGCCCCTGATGGCGCGCACCATGGCCAACCCAACCGGCAACGTCGCGTTGACACTCTCCTTGCCGGTCGAGGTCTTGATGAAATCCGCACCCGCCATCATCGCCACCATCGAGGCCAGCATGACATTGCGCAGCGTGGCGAGGTCGCCGGTGCCGAGAATGACCTTCAGATGCGCATCGCCGCAGGCGGCGCGCATCGAGACGATCTCGTTATAGAGTTCCCGCCATTTGGCGCCGAACACCAGCCCGCGCGGAATGACGACGTCGATCTCGTCGGCGCCGTCGCGCACCGAGGCCTCGATCTCCTGCAGCCGGGTCGACAGCGGCGCAAGCCCGTGTGGAAAGGCGGTGGAGACGGCGGCGACATGGATGCCGGTGCCGCGCAGGGCGTCCACCGCCGTGGCGACGAAAGGATGATAGACGCAGACCGCGGCCGGCCGGATGGGTTCGCCCGCAATGCCGAGCCCCTCGACGATGTCGCGCCGGAACGGGTTGATCGCCTTGGCGCAGAGCCGGCGCACGCGCTCCTCGGTGTCGTTGGAATTCAGCGTCGTCAGATCCATGCAGGCCACCGCGCGCAGCAGCCAGGCCGCCTGATTGTCGGCCTTGATCGAGCGCCGCTTGGTCAGGCTGGCGACGCGCCGTTCCAGCGCCGAACGGTTGACGCTGCGCACCGATTCCATGAAGCCGAGATCGAGCTTCATGCCGGGATTGCGCGCGATACGATGGTCCAGCGGGACGGCGCTATTGGCGGCGGCACGCGCGGGCAGCGGCGTCACCTTGGTGCCAAGGTCGGCTTCGCGGATTGTGCTGCTCATCTCCTGCCCTTTCATTCAGCGACGCACGCTTATGTCTTGGTGCGTATTGTCTATCGTCGCCCAAACCGCTCGACTGTTAGGGCGACACGCACGAAGATAGCCCGCGAAGCCATGCTTCACGAGTCCTCAAGCAAGGGATAGCCGAAAAAGGCCACGAAAGCAGCTAATTTTTGACCGGAAGGTCAAAAACCGATTCTTGAAGCCTGATTTTTGGCAGAAGCGCGGTCTCAGCCGACGAAGGCGCGCTCGACCACGAATGTCGCCGGATGGCTGAGCGAGCCTTCCTGGAACCCGAGGCTCTCGGCCAGCTCCTTGACGTCCTTGAGCATGTGCATCGAGCCGCAGATCATGATGCGGTCGGTCTCGGGATTGAGCTTTTCGATGCCGAGATCGCTGTAGAACTTGCCCGAGCCGATCAGCGCGGTGATGCGGCCCATGCAGGCAGACTGCTCGCGGGTCGTCGAATTGTAGAGCGTGACGCGCCCGGTGGTCAGTTCGCCGATCAGCGGATCGCTCTCCAGCGCCGCCACCAGTTCCTGGCCATAGGTCAATTCGGCAATGTCGCGGCAGGTGTGGGTCAGGATCAGCTGGTCGAATTTCTCGTAGGTGTCGGGGTCGCGCAGCAGGCTGGCGAAGGGCGCGATGCCGGTGCCGGTCGAAATCATAAACAGCCGCTTGGCCGGCGTCAGCGCGTCGACCACCAGCGTGCCGGTCGACTTCTGGCGCATGATGACGGTGTCGCCCACCTGGATCTTCTGCAGTTCCGAGGTCAGCGGGCCGTCCGGCACCTTGATCGAGAAGAATTCCAGCTCTTCGTCCCAGGCCGGGCTCGCCACCGAATAGGCGCGGTATACCGGCTTCTCGGCATTGGGCAGGCCGATCATGACGAACTCGCCGGAGCGGAAGCGCAGCGACTGCGGACGGGTGATGCGGAACGAGAACAGCCGGTCGGTGTAGTGCTTCACCGAGACGACGGTTTCGGCATAGACATTGGCCGGTATCGGAAACTGCAGCGGGCGGGCGCCGTCGGTGCTGAACGCGGATGTGGTGTTCATCAAATCCAACTTTCTGGCCCAACTCACGGACGCGGGCGCCAAACCTTTTCCTGCGCGCCGGACCGTTCAGGTCCCGGCGCGCTGCTCGCACACTCCGAGTTGGTAAGCTCTTGTGTCCGGAATTTATTAGTATACAAACGATATTTGCGTCAAGATGGTGCCGCGAAACACCTTTCCAAACTGTGACCTATCCGTAGTCCCAGCATTTCGGGTTTCGACTATGAAAGAGAATTTTTCGGTGCAGCAGCCGGATTCGCTGGGCAGCGTGGTTGCCGGCATCGACGTCGGCGGAACCTTCACCGACCTGCTTCTGATCGACGGCAAGGACGGCGGCAAGGTGCATATCGCCAAGACGCCGACCACGGTCGACAACCAGGCCTTCGGCGTGGTTTCGGCGCTCGGCGCCACCGGCTTTCCGATCGACGGCATCGACCTCATCGTGCACGGCACGACCACCACCACCAACGCGGTGCTGGAACGCCGGCTGGCCAAGACCGGCATGATCACCACGCGCGGCTTTCGCGACGTGATCGAGCTTGGCCGGCGCACGCGGCCTCAGGCCTATGGCATGACCGGCACCTTCGTCCCGATTATCCCGCGCAATCTCAGGCTCGAAGTGTCGGAGCGCGTCGAGGCGTCGGGCACGGTGCGCACGCCGCTCGACGAGGCCGAGATGCGCGCGGCGGTGAAGGCGCTGATCGACGCCGGCTGCGAATCCCTGGTCATCCACTTCCTGCATTCCTACGCCAACCCTTCGCACGAGCGGCGCGCCGCCGAGATCGCCGCCGAGCTCTGGCCGAACGGCTACATCACCACGGGCCATGCGCTGCTGTCGGAAGCGCGCGAATTCGAGCGCGGCGTCACAGCCTCGGTCAACGCTTCGGTGCAGCCGATCCTCGAGCGCTATGTCGAGCGGCTGCGCAAGGAATTGGCGGACAAGGGCTATGCCCGCGACTTCCTGATCATGAACGGCAATGGCGGCATGATCTCGGCCCGCTTCGTCACACGTGAATCGGCCAAGACCGTGATGTCCGGCCCAGCCTCCGGTGTTATCGCCGCCGCCTATACCGGCAAGCGCGCCGGCTTCGAGAACCTCGTCACCTACGACATGGGCGGCACCTCGACCGACGTGGCGCTGATCCGCAATGCCGAGCCGGCTGTCTCGAACGAGATCGAGATCGAATATGCGATGCCGATCCATGTGCCGATGGTGGCCGTGCACACGGTCGGCGCCGGCGGCGGCTCGATCGCCCGCGTCGATGCGGCCGGCCTGATCCAGATCGGACCGGAAAGTGCCGGCGCCAATCCCGGCCCGATCTGCTACGGCCGCGGCGGCCTGGAGCCGACCATCACCGACGCCAATCTGGTGCTCGGCCGACTGGCGCCGAAGAAGCTGCTGGCGGTCGAGAATCCGGTCACGTCAGAGCGGGTCACCGGCATCTTCGCGGACAGGATCGGCAAGGCCACCGGCCTGTCCGGCGTCGAGGCGGCGGGTGCGGTGCTCAGGCTCGGCAACATGAAGATGGCCGGCGCCATCCGCATGGTTTCGGTGTCGCGCGGCCATGACCCCCGCGATTTCGCGCTGTTCGCCTTCGGCGGCGCCGGGCCGCTGCACGCCACCGCATTGGCGCGCGAACTCGGCCTGCCCAAGGTGCTGGTGCCGGCCCGGCCCGGCATCACCAACGCGCTCGGCTGCGTCGTCGCCGACCTACGCCACGACTTCGTCAACACCGTCAACCAGCCGGTCGCGATGCTCGATGAAGCCCAGCTCCACCAAGTGTTGGAACGGCACCGAAACGAAGGCGAGGAGCTGATCGGCAAGGAAGCCGTGAAGCCGGAGACGATCCGTGTCACCCACTCCGCCGACATGCAGTTCGTCGGCCAGACCCACATCATCAACGTGCCGTTGCCGTCCTCGTCGGTGACGCGGCAGGAATTGCAGTCGCTGTTCGAGAAAGCCTACTTTGCCCGCTTCAAGGTCGAACTGCCGGAAATCCGGGCCAACCTCGTCAACCTCAACACCTCGGTCACCGGCATCAGGCCGGCGATCGATCTGTCGCGCCTGATCGACCCGTCCGGGCGTGCCGGAACGCTCGACGAAGCGCGGCGCGAAATCCGGCCGGTCTGGTATGCCGGACGCTGGCACGACACGCCGATATACATCCGCGAAAAGCTGCCGCTCGACGCGATCATCGAGGGGCCGGCGATCCTGGAACAGATGGATGCCACCACTGTGCTCGAACCCGGCGACCGTGCGCGCTCGGACGCTGACGGCAACATCATCATCGATATCGGCGAGGCCTGAGATGCCTGACATTGATATGGCAAAGCTCGACGCCATCACGCTTTCGGTTCTTCAGGCCGCCTTGCAGCAAGTCTGCGACGAGATGGACCTGACTTTTTCCCGCGCCGCCTTCTCGCCTGTCATCGCCGAGGCCAATGATCGCTCGGACGGCATCTATTCGGCGGTCGACGGCTCGCTGATCGCGCAGGGATCGCAGGGCCTGCCGGTGTTCGTCGGCGTCATGCAATATTCGACCAGGACAGTGATCGAGATGATCGCCGACGGCCGCTGCCTGGCCCCGGAGCCGGGCGATATCTACATCGTCAACGATCCCTATCTCGGCGGCACGCATCTGATGGATGTGCGCTTCCTCATGCCTGTCTACCGGGCGGGAAAAATCTTCTGCTGGCTGTCCAACACCGGCCATTGGCCCGACATTGGCGGCTCCGTGCCCGGCGGCTTCTCGGCTTCGGCCACTGCCGTCGAACAAGAAGGCCTGCGGCTGCCGCCGGTGAAACTGTTCAAGAAAGGCGCGCTCGATCCGGAAATCTACGCCATCATCTGCTCCAACATCCGCGTCGCCGACCAGCGCATCGGCGATATC
Organism: Mesorhizobium sp. WSM1386; assembly: GCF_055901595.1. Taxonomy (NCBI): domain Bacteria; kingdom Pseudomonadati; phylum Pseudomonadota; class Alphaproteobacteria; order Hyphomicrobiales; family Phyllobacteriaceae; genus Mesorhizobium; species Mesorhizobium sp. WSM1386. The sequence continues at coordinate 683,747 of NZ_CM148373.1, read as the reverse complement.
AGGGCCCAGGCCGCGGCACTGCTGATCGGCCAGGACAGGCTCAACGGAATCCTGGATCGTTACGGGGGCGAAACTGTTGTCGAAGCCATCGCCGAGCTGCGCCGCCGCGCCGCCGAACAGATGCGTGCCAACATAGCGGCCATTCCCGACGGCACCTACCGCTCCAAAGCGTTCGTCGATTCCGACGGGGTGGTCAACGAACCGCTGACCATCGCGCTCGCGGTCGAGAAACAGGGCGATACGCTGACCTTCGATTTCGCCGGCTCGTCAAAGCCGTGCGCCGGGCCGATGAACAGCGTGCTGGCGACGACGTTGTCCTCGGTCTACCTTGCCATGCGTCACATTTTCCCCGACGTGCCGATCAGTGCCGGCGCCTTCGAGCCCCTGATCGTCAAGCGGCCGGAAGGCACCTTCCTCGACGCCAGATATCCGCGCCCCGTGTCGGGCTGCGCGGCCGAAGTGTCGCAGCGCATCGCCGAGGCGGTGTTCGCTGCCATGGTGCAGGCGCTGCCGGACAAGGTGACGGCGGCTCCCGCCGGCTCCAGCGGCAATTTCGCGCTCGGCGGCAACGATCCGGCACGCGGCCGCGATTACGTCATGTACCAGATTTCCGGCGGCGGCTATGGCGGCAATTCAGGCCATGACGGCCTGACCAATGGCTGCTCGACCATCGGCATTTCCAAGTCGCCTCCGGTCGAGATCATGGAACAGGCCTTTCCGGTGCTCTACCGCCACTATGCCTTGCGCGAAGGCTCGGGCGGCGCCGGCAAGCATCGCGGCGGTTTCGGCCTCGCCTATGAGGTCGAGATCCTGCGTGGCGACGCGCGCGCCTCCTTTGTCATGGACCACGGCCGTTTCGGCCCACAAGGCGCGCTCGGCGGCAGCGACGGCGAGCCCAACACGGTGACCGTGTTCCGCAACGGCGAGGAGCACGTGCCGCCGCATCTGTCCAAGGAGCAGGACATCCCGCTGAAGGTCGGTGATCGCGTGCGCGTCGGCACGCCGGGCGGCGGCGGCTATGGCGATCCATTCCAGCGCGACGCCGATCAGGTGCGGCGCGATGTGGCGCTGGGATACTATACACCGAAGGAAGCCAGCGAAAAATTCGGCGTGGTCTTGTCGGCGGGCGACCTCGCCGTTGACCAAAAGGCGACGGAAGCACACCGCGCCGGCTAACGCACCACCACTCGCCATGGCCTAGATAGCTCACAGCGCCGTGATCGCCGCAGCAGATGTCGTTTCCGTCTCCGCCGCGCCCATGAAAGCCCGTAGACTTCGCCAGTCAACGGGGATCTGGAACATGCGTCTTTTCAGTCATTTCGTGCTTGCCGCTTCCGTCGCTCTCACCCTCGCCACGGGCGCCGCTTCCGCCCAGGACAACAAACTCAGGATCGGCACCGAGGGCGCCTATCCGCCCTTCAACTATGCCAATGCCGACGGCACGCTGGGCGGCTTCGACATCGACCTCGGCAAGGCGCTGTGCGCCGAGATGAAGGCCGAATGCGAATTCACGGTGCAGGATTTCGATGGCTCGATTCCCGCGCTGCAGGCCGGCAAGTTCGATGCCATCATCAACATCACCATCACGCCGGAGCGGGCCGAGAAGGTCGAGTTCACCCACAAATACTACCAGACGCCGCCGGCCATTGCGGTGCCGAAGGATTCGTCCATCGCGGGCACGTCTCCCGAGGATCTGAAAGGCAAGGCGCTCGGCGTGCAGACCGCCACCATCCATCAGAAATTCGCCGAGCAGAAATACGCAGGCTCGACCGTCAAGGCCTATCCGACAGGTGACGACGCCCGCACCGACATGGCCAACGGCCGGCTCGACGCGATGATGGATGGATCGATCATCCTCACCGAATGGCTGAAGAAGCCGGACGGCGCCTGCTGCAAGCTGCTCGGCACGCTGACCGCCGATCCGGCCATTCACGGACCCGGCGTCGGCATCGCGTTGCAGAAGGGCAACAAGGAGCTGGCCGACAAATTCAACGCGGCCATCGACGCGCTGCGCGGCAACGGGAAGTACAAGGAAATCAACGACAAGTATTTTTCCTTCGACGTGTACGGCAACTGAAACCGTTTGGAAATCCTACTCTGGCGGCCATCTGAAGGCGTTTTCTGTGCTTCCGGTGCTCACGGACCCGAATGTCCGCTCCGCTCCGGTTCTCGAAACCACCATCATATGACTCGCCAGAGCGAATTTCGAAACGGTCTCTGAATCGCAATGCACAATGGAGACTTTCTTGGCTGAGCGGCGTTCCCCCTTCTACAGCAGCATCGTCGGATCGGGCGCGACCATGGGTCGAGTCGGCGGCGATTTCATCTCGGCCAAGTACTATTCCGGCATCGCCGACGAGCACCTGAACACGCGCGAAAATGTCGGCGTGCAGGATCTCAGCACCATGGGCAAGATGGACATCAAGGGGCCGGACGCCGAGGCGCTGGTCAACCATGTCATCGTCAACGATGCCGCGGCGATGAAGCCGGGCCAGGTGCGCTACTCCACGGTCTGCCGCGAGGATGGCGGCATCCTGGACGACCTCACCGTGTTCCGACTGGGGACCGAGCATTTCATGCTGGTGACCGGCTCGGTCAACCGGTTGAAGATGCTGCCCTGGCTGCTGCATCATGCCGAAGGACGCAAGGCCTATGTCACCGATATCACCGCAGCGGTCGCCTTCCCGACCATCCAGGGGCCGCGCTCACGCGACCTGTTGAAGGCGCTGGTCAGGGATGCCGATCTGGACGGGCTGAAGCGCTGGGCGTTCACCTCGGGGCGCGTCGGGGAGACGAAGGTGCTGATCTCGCGCACCGGCGTTACCGGCGAACTCGGCTTCGAACTGTTCGTGCCGGCCGACGAGGCGGCCTCGGTCTGGGAAAGGCTGATGCAGGCCGGGCGGGACTTCGGCCTGAAACCCTATGGCGTGCTGGCGATGTTCACGCTCGGCTTGGAAAAGGCTTACCCGGCGCATGGCATCGACATGGATGAGAGCCGCACGCCGTTCCATGTCGGGCTCGATCGCTGGATCAAGTTCGACAAGGGCGATTTCATCGGCCGCGAGGCCCTGCTCAAGGTCCGAGACAAGGGCCTCGACGAACGCTGGACCGGATTGATCCTCGATGGCGATAAGCCAGCCACGACGGATGCCAGGGTGATGGCCGATGGCGAGGACGCCGGCATCGTCACCTACAGCGATCATGGCTATTCCCTCGGCAAAGTGCTGGCCACGGCGCATCTGCGGCTGCCCTTCACCGCCATCGGCACCGAACTGAGCATCGAGATAGAGGGCAAGCCGACGCGCGCGGTGGTGGCGCGGATGCCTTTCTTCGATCCGGAAGGGGCGAGGCTGAGGGGTTAGACGCTTGCGTCTATTGACGATTTGCGGAAGCATCCATCACTTCGTCATCCACGGGCGAAGCAAGGAGCGAAGCGACGCGGCGCAGACCCGAGGATCCATGCCGGACTCCAACGCGTCGCTACGGTGCAGAATTCTGCTTCGCCGCGCTCTTCGGCTCCGGTCGCGGCATGGATCCTCGGGTCTTCGCGACGGAGCTTCGCTCCTGCTCCGCCCGTGGATGACGAAGTCGGGGAGGCTCGCCGAATTTTCTACCTTCAGCCGGTCTCATCCCCGCCGATCCAGCCTTGCCACCAGCCGGTCGCCCGCCCACTGGATGCCGCAGACCAGGATGATCAGCACGATGACCACGGCGATCATCACCGAAGTCTCGAACCGCTGGTAGCCGTAGCGGATGGCGAGGTCGCCGAGGCCGCCGGCACCGATGGCTCCGGCCATCGCCGAGGCGCCGATCAGCGTCACCAAGGTCACCGTGAAACCGGCGACGATGCCGGGCAGGGCTTCGGGCACCAGCACCTCGCGGATGATCGTCCAGCGGTTGCCGCCCATGGCGCGGGCCGCCTCGATCAGGCCATGGTCGACTTCGCGCAGCGACACTTCGGCGATGCGCGCATAGTAGGGCGTGGCCGCGATCGACAGCGGCACGATGGCCGCCCATGTGCCGATCGAGGTGCCGACGATCAGCCGGGTCAGCGGGATCAGCGCCACCAGAAGGATGATGAAGGGCACCGAGCGGAAACCGTTGATGACGGCGCCGAGCACGCGGTTGACCCACGGGCTTTCGGCGATGCCGCCGCGTTCGGTGGCGATCAAGGCCAGACCCAGCGGCAGGCCGAACACCAACGAGATGAGGCCGGAGGCGGCCGTCATCAGCACCGTCTCCCAGATCGAACGCAGCAGAAGCTCAAACAGGATCGGCGACATGGCCAAGCACCTCCACCCGCGCCTGGCGGGATTTCAGGAATGTGATCACCTCGGCGAGATGCCCTGCATCATTGCCGGGGACGGAAAGGAACAGCGTGCCGACGGGCTGCTGCTGGACATGGTCGATGCCGCCGTGGACAAGGCGGAACGGACCAGGCACCGTTGCCGCGAGATCGGACAGCAAGGGCCCGCGTGCGGCGTCGCCGGCGACATCGACGCGCAGGATGGTGTCGGCGCCGGCGGACGGCAGCAGCCGCGCTGCGAGTTCGGCCGGCAATTGCGGCCGTATCGCGCCAAGCAGGCTTCTTGTGATGTCTGATTGTGGGTTAGCGAACACCGACCAGACCGGCCCTTCCTCGACGATGCGCCCGGCGTCGATCACCGCCACGCGGTCGGCGATCGAGCGGATCACCTCCATCTCATGGGTGATCAAAAGGATGGTCAGGCCAAGCTGCCGGTTGATATCTCTGAGCAGCGCGAGAATGGAGCGTGTCGTTTCCGGGTCGAGCGCTGAGGTGGCCTCGTCCGACAACAGCAGCGCCGGCCGCGCGGCAAGCGCCCGGGCGATGCCGACCCGCTGCTTCTGTCCGCCCGACAGCGATGCCGGATAGGCCTTGGCCTTTTCCGACAGGCCGACGAGGTCGAGCAGTTCGGCCGCTCGCGCCAGCCTCTCGGCCTTGGAACGGCCCTCGATCTTCAGCGGCAGCGCGACATTGTCCTCGACTGTCTTGGCCGACAAAAGGTTGAAATGCTGGAAGATCATGCCGATGCGCCGGCGCAGCGGCTGCATGTCGCGCTCGCCGAGCCGGCTGATCTCGCGGCCCTCGATGAAGACTTGACCGGAATCGGGCCGCTCCAGCCCGTTCAGGCAGCGGATCAGCGTCGATTTGCCGGCGCCGCTGCGGCCGATGATGCCGAGGATCTCGCCCTTGCGCACCGTCAGCGAGATGCCGTCGAGCGCCGCGGTGGCGCCGAAGCGACGCTTCAGGTCGACAAGACGCACCACGTCTTGCGGCGGTGCGCCAGGCCGATCCATGGCCTCGGTGGTTTCGGTGAAATGCTGGTTCATACGCGGATCCTGAAAATGCGATTGCGGCCCGCGCAATGCGCGGACCGCCTTCCTGTCGGAGCTGACAAGTCAGTGCCCGATGGTGTCAATAAGCGCTGAGGCCGGTGCCCTTGTAGACCTTGTCGAACTCGGCTTTCACGGCTTCGTTCTGGTAGGAGGCGACCAGGGCCTTCACCCACGCCTCGTTCTCATTGCCGACCTTGACCGCGATGAAGTTGCGGTACGGGTTGTCGGCGATCGGCTCCTGCGCGATGCGGTTCTCCGGCGTCAGGCCGCTTTTCAGCGCCCAGTCGGTATTGACCACGGCCGCGTCGAGATCCTCGACCGAGCGGCCGACGATGCCGGCATCGAGCTCCTTGATCTCGACCTGCTTGGCGTTTTCCGCGATGTCGGCGGTGGTGGCCAGAATGCCGGTGCCGTCCTTCAGCTTGATCACGCCCTCGTTCTGCAGCACGCGCAGCGCGCGGCCTTCATTGGACGGGTCGTTCGGCACGCCGATGACCGCGCCTTCTGGCAGGTCGGCGACCGCTTTGTACTTCTTGGAATAAAGGCCGATCGGCCAGACTCCGGTATAGCCGACGCGCACGATATGGTAGCCCTGGGTCTTGATCTGGTTGTCGAGATAGGGCTGGTGCTGGAAGGCGTTGGCGTCGATCTCGCCGCGCTCCAGCGCCTCGTTGGGCTGGGTGTAGTCGTTGAACACCACGGTCTCGATGGTGAGGCCCTTTTCGGCGGCCTGGGCGACGACGACGCGCCAGACGTCCTCGTCCTCCCCGCTGATGATGCCGACCTTGATCGCCTTCTTGTCCTCGGCGAAGGAGGCATGGGAAGCCATCAGGCTGCCGATCGCCACCGCCGATGCGAACAGCAGAGCAAGGCCATTGCGCCGGTTGAGGGTTGACCAAAGGGAAGCTGGCGAAGTGTAGTTGACGTCGGACATGATTGATCTCTGCGGTTGTGAAGTCATGGCAGCAAGGGCGGATTGCCTAGGCTTGGTCACATCGTCAGAAATTCTATCGAAGAACGTGTTTCGCCGATCTCGCCGAAGCCGGGAATATTCTCTCAAAAATCCTGAGGTAGCGAGCACAAGGCACCGCCGGCCGGCCGCGACGGAACCCCGATGCGACCTTGGGCGCCTCTACAGGCGCTCAGATTCTCAAGGAAAGCCGGCGGGATCTCAAAGCGCGATCCAGGCGGTCTTCAATTCGAGATATTTCTTCAGCGCGTGCAGCGACTTGTCGCGGCCGAAGCCGGATTGCTTGACGCCGCCGAGCGGTACGGTGATGTCGGCGCCGCCATAGGTGTTGACGTGGACGACGCCGGCATTGATGGCGCGCACCATGCGATGCGCGGTGGAAAGATTGGCGGTCCACACCGCCGAGGCAAGCCCGTAGACGGTCGAATTGGCAAGCCGCACCGCCTCCTCCTCGGTCTCGAAACGCATCACGCCGAGCACCGGTCCGAACACTTCCTCGCGGGCAAGCTGCATGTCCTGTGTCACATTCTCGAAGATCGTCGGCGCCATGTAGCTGCCTCCGGTCTCGGTCAGTATGCGCTCGCCGCCGGTGACCAACCGGGCGCCTTCTTCGGCGGCCTTGGCGACGAAGCCGAGGTTCTTGTCCAATTGCTCGGCGCTCGACACCGCGCCGACGTCGCTCGCGAGATCGAGCGGATCGCCGACCCTAAGCCGCGTGGTTGCCGAGAGAAGTTCGTCCATGAAACGGTCATAGACGGTCGATTGGACGAGCAGGCGCGAGCCGGCGACGCACACCTGGCCGGAATTGCGGAAGATGCCGTTGGCAGACACCACCGCCGCCTGTTTCAGATCGGGGGCATCGGCAAAGACGATGTTGGGCGACTTGCCGCCGAGTTCGAGGAAGACACGCTTCAGGTTGGAACGGGCGGAATAGTCGAGCAGCCGCCGGCCGACCGGCCCGGAGCCGGTGAAGGCGATGGCGTCGACATCCATATGCAGGCCGAGCGCTTCGCCGGCAACCGCGCCACGGCCGGTCACGACGTTGAGCACACCGGCGGGCAAGCCGGCCTCGCTGGCCAGTTCCGCCAGCCGCAGCAGCGTCAGCGACGCGACCTCCGGAGGCTTGACCACCACGCAATTGCCGGCGGCGAGTGCCGGGGCGATCTTCCAGGCGCCGATCATCAGCGGGAAATTCCACGGCACGATGACACCGACGACGCCGAGCGGCTCCTTGTGGATCAGCCCCAGCACATTCTCGGCCGTCGGCGCGATCTCGCCATAGACCTTGTCGATCGCCTCGGCGTAGTAGCGGATGGTGCCGGCCGCAGACAACGGTTCGGCCTTGTAGGCCATGCCGATTTCGGTGCCATTGTCGCGCACGCCGAGCACGGCCAGTTCATCGACGTGCTTTTCGACCAGCTCGGCGAGCCTGGTCAGCACTTTCTTGCGAAAGGCGGGTGCCGCGCGCGACCACGCGCCCTTCTCGAATGCCTTGCGCGCCGACCGGGCCGCGCGGTCGACATCGGCGGCACTGCCGTCGGCGATGCTGGCGAAAGGCCGGCCGTCGATCGGCGATATCACGGGCAGCGTCGCGCCGCCTGTCGCCTCGGCCTGTGCGCCATCGATGAACAGGCCGCGCGCGCCGATCTCGGCCGCGCGCAGGATATCGATGGCTTTCTGGGTGATCATTGGGAACCGGCTCCGAAACTGACATGCAATGTGGTGGGCGCCCGGAATTCCCAGCCGCGGAACACGGGCTCCTTGCCGGGCACCAGGCTGAGATCGGGAAAGCGCTCGAGCAGCAGCCTTACCGCGAGGCACATCTGCTCGCGCGCGAAAAACCGGCCGGAACAGAAATGATGGCCGAAGCCGAAGGCGGCGTGGTTGCCTTCGTCGCGATCGATGTCGAAACGGTCGGGGTCGGCAAATCGGCTCTCGTCGCGGCTGGCCGAGGAGACAAGTGCCGCCACTGGTGCGCCGGCGGGGATCGTCGCTCCGCCGATCTCGACCGCACGGGTCGTTTCGCGTGTCTGCGTGCCGATCGGCGCCACCCAGCGCAAGCCCTCGTCTACGGCCTTGGGCACGAAGGTCTCGGGATCGCCGAGCACCTTGCGCAACTGGTCGGGGCTCCTCAGCAGGCCGACAAGGATTGAGCCGGCGCCGTGGCCCGGCTCCTGCATGCCGCCGAGTAGGATCACTTTGACGGTCGGCATCAGGAAGTCGATCGGCCGCGTTTTGCCTTCCGGCATGCCGTCATGCAGCATGTGCGACAACGCGGAATCGTCGGGCTTGCGGACCAGCCTTTCCAGCGTCGGTGTCACCGCATCGCCGACCTCGGCGCCGATCGCATCGGCGATTTCCTGCCGCTTCGGGTCCTTCTCGAAATTGATGGCGCCCTGGGCGAGGCCATAGAACCAGCGGCGCAGGGTCGGCATCCCGATGTCGGCAAGGCCGAGCGAGCGTGCCAGGCTGAGCGTCGACACCGGCTCGAAATAATCGGCCATCAGTTCGGCCGAACCGCGTTCGGCGATCGCATCGAGATAAGGCTCGGCGATCGAGCGCACGAGATCGCCGGCATAGGAGGCGACGGTGCGTGGCCGGTATTTCGGGTCGACGCCCTGGCGAAGGTGCTTGTGGACCTCGCCGTCGCTGGTCAGGATCGTCGGCTTGCCGAAGGAGCGCTCGACCGGCGATACGCCGGCCTCGACGATTGCGGAGAAGATGTCGTGCGACTTCGCCACCAGTTCGACATCCTTCCAGCGGGTGACGAACCAGAGATTGACCGAGGGCACCAAGGCGACCGGCGCGCTGCGCCTGAGCTCGGCATAGATCGGATAGGGATCGGCTTCCAGCGCCTCGACGGTGATGTTTTCGGCAAAGCTCAAGGCCGCCACTCCCTTTGTGGTGGAAGGGGCGGCCTCACGCCGCCCCGCTACGTCTCTCGATCCGCTCAATCCTTCAGGGGCAGACCGAGGCTTTCGAAGGCCACCGGATCGCGGCTCTTCAAGGCGCCGGCCAGCAGCAGGCCGACCACCGCGGCGATCAGCACCAGCCCCGGCAGGAACACGCCGAGAAAGCCGCCGGCCCCCGACAGGCTGCCGAAATTGATGACGATCAGATAGATGATGACGACGAAGGCGAGGAAGGTCAGCCCAGGCAGGATGGTCGTCTTCACGGCATTTTCCTGCGCCGACGGGTTGGCGCGGAAATACATGACCACGGCGAGCGAGGCCACCGCCATCATGACGATGACGCCGAGCGTCGCGACATTGGTCAGCCAGGAAAACAGCGCCAGCACCGGATCGAGGCCGAGCACGGCGAACAGCCCAACGACGATTGCCGCCAGAACGCTCTGGATCACCGAGGCGACATGCGGGCTCTGGTGCGCCGAATGCGTCACGCCGATCGACTGCGGCAAAAGCTTCTCACGGCCCGAGACATAGATGTAGCGGGCGACCGCATTGTGGAACGCCAGCACGCCGGCGAACAGGCTCGACACGAACAGGATGCTCATCGCCTGCGACAGCATCGTGCCGGCGTAACGGTCGGACAGGCCGAACAGGAACGTCGTCGGATCCTGCAAGCCCTGCAGTGCCGGCAGCAGCTTGTCGACGCCGGCGCCGACCGCCATCAGCCAGGCGGTCACCATGTAGAAGACGCCGATCAACACCACGGAGATATAGGTGGCGCGCGGTATCGTGACCTTGGGATCGCGTGCCTCCTCGGCATAGATCGTCGTTGCCTCGAAGCCGATGAACGCCGCGAAGCAGAACAGGATGGCGATCGCTGGCGCACCGCTGGTGATTTGGCTCCAGCTGAAGGGTGCGGCCGACAGTCCGCTGTCGCCGCCGGTCTTGAGGATCGCGATGTCGAGGATCAGCACCACGGCGTATTCGCAGAGAACCAGCACCGTCAGGATCTTGGCCGACAGGTCGACCTGGCGGTAACCGAGCACGGCGACGAGAGCGATGGCGATGAAGCTCCACACCCACCAGGGCAGGTTGATGCCCCAGCCGGCGAACAGTCCGGCGGTAGCGGCACCCAAAAGACCCATGACGCCGATCTGCATGGCGTTGTAGGACAGGATCGCGATCAGCGCCGTGGCGCCGCCGGCGAGGCCGCCGAGCCCGCGCGCGGCGTAGGCATAAAAGGCACCGGCATTGCCGACATGCCGCGACATGGCGACATAGCCGACCGCGAACAACAACAGCAGCACCGTCACGATGAGGTAGGTGCCGGCAAAGCCGGCGCCGTTGCCCATCAGCATGCCGAGCGGCGTGCCGCCGGCCACCGCCGTGAGCGGAGCCGCCGCCGAAATCACCATGAAGGTGATGGCGCCGACACCAAGACTGTTCTTGCGCAGCCTGTTGGCTGGCGCCTGTTCCAAAACTGCTGTCATTGGTCCCTCCTGTTTGCAAACCAAGGTCGGTTTGCTGGCCGCATGGCCTGTCCCATATCGCTCTGGCGGTTTGGTTCATTATTTGAACCCTTATTTTGAATATAGACTTGCAAACAAACCGGCTTCCTGTCAAGTTAATTCACACGTTAAATGAATGCCCGTCCGGGAGGTAAATTTGGGTACGGTTGGAAAAGCGATCTCGCTTCTGGAGCTGTTCACCGTGGCGGAGCCCGAACTCGGCTTGTCCGACCTGGCGCGCCGGTCGGGCTTCGACAAGGCGACGACGCGGCGGCTGCTGGTTGCGCTGACCGCCCATGGCTTCGTCGAGCAGGATGGCGGCACGCGGCACTACCGCCTCGGCGCCGGCCTGTCGCGGCTGGCGCGCATCCGCGAGGCCCGCTTCCCCTTCCTGCAGACGGCGGTGCCGCTGGTGCGGGATCTGGCAAGTGCCACGGCCGAGACGGTGCATCTGTCGGAATTCGGCATCGACCGGCTGGTCACCGTCCATGTCGAGCATCCCACGCGGGCAAACCGGGTCAACGTCGATATTGGCCAGCTCCTGCCGCTTCATTCGACCGCCTCCGGCATCGTCTATCTGGCCTTCGCCAGGGAGGAGACCGTCAAGGCATGCCTGGCAGGTCCCCTCGAGGCCTTCACCGCGCACACGCTGATCGAGCCGGCCGCCATCTCCCGCTCCCTGGATGAGGCGCGCCAGCGCGGCTACTCGATCTGCGACCAGGGCCTGGAAGAAGGCGTCATCGGCGTGGCGGCGGCAATCCTTTCGGCGGACGGCTTCGCGCTCGGCACCATCGCGGTGGCCGCGCCGAAGGCCAGGACGACGGCAGCCGACATCGCGGCACGAGGGCTTGCGGCCGTCGCCGCTGCGCGGGAAATTTCGATGCGTCTCAATGGCGAGAATCTGCAAACCCTGAGGAGGCAGGCCTGATGCCCATGGATCCCGCGCCCCGCATCCTGGTCATCGGCACCGGCGACACCAAGGCCGATGAGCTGCTGTTCATGAAAGCCTGCATCGAGGCATCGGGCGGCCGGGCCGTCATGATGGACGTCAGCGTGCTCGGCGATCCGCCCTACAGCCCCGATCACGACAAGCATGCCGTGGCCCGCGCTGTCGATGTGACGATCGAGGAGATCGTTTCCAGCGGCGACGAAAACACCGCCATGACGCTGATGGCCGGCGGCGCGGTGCAACTGGTGCGCCAACTCCACCAGCGCGGCGAGATCGACGCCTTCGTCGCCATCGGCGGTTCGATGGGCACCGATCTGGCGCTCGACGTCGCGCTCAGCCTGCCACTCGGCGTGCCCAAATTCGTCGTCTCGACCATCGCCTATTCGCACCTGATCCCGCCCGAGCGCGTCGCGCCCGACCTGATGATGATCCTCTGGGCAGGAGGGCTCTACGGCCTCAACAACATCTGCAAGCTGGTCCTGTCGCAGGCCTGCGGCGCGGTCGTCGGCGCGGCCCGGATCGTGCTTGCGTCACGCGCGTCGGCGCCGGCTCTCGGGCCGACCATCGGCATGACCTCGCTCGGCGGCAGCTGCCTGCGCTACATGAAGACGCTGAAGCCGGCGCTGGAACGGCGCGGCTATGACGTCGCCGTCTTCCACACCACCGGAATGGGCGGCAGAGCCTTCGAATCGATTGCCGGCCAGGGTCATTTCTGCGCGGTGTTCGACTTCAGCCTGCAGGAAATCACCAACCATCTTGCCGGCTCCGTCGTCAGCTCCGGCGCCGACCGGCTGGAGAACGCCGGCGCCCGTGGCATCCCCCAGATCGCGGCACCGGGCGCCGTGGATATGGTCGACCTGCCGACCTGGCAGGATTTGCCGGCTAAGTTTTCCCGGCGGCCGTTTCACGCCCATAACAGGCTGATTGCCTCTGTCACCGTCGATGCCGATGATCGCCGCCAGGTCGCCAGGACCATCGCCGCCAAGCTCGGCGCATCGAAGGGCCGTTCCGCCTTCATCCTGCCTTCGGGCGGCTTTCAGGAGTGGGACATGCAGGGCGAGCCGCTCTACGAGCCGCAAGCGCTTGCCGCCTTCGTCGACGAAATGCGCAAGGCTATTCCCGCCGGGGTCGAGTTCCACGAGATCGACGCCCACATCAACAGCGACGCCTTCGTCGGCAAGGCGCTCGAGATCTTCGACCGCTGGGTCGAGGAAGGCATTGTCCCGCGCGGTGCCCCTGCCAAGGGAGTGGCCGCGTGAGCGCTGTCCCGGCCCAGGCGCTTGTCCTTGATTTCGGCGGCGTCGTCACGCGAACGCTGTTCGAAACCCATGCCTTGACCGAGCAGGCGCTCGGCCTGAAGCCCGGAACGCTGCAATGGCGCGGGCCGTTCGATCCGGCCAGTGACCCGCTGTGGCGTGCGATGCAGGCCGATGAGATCAGCGAGCGCGACTATTGGCGCGCCCGCACCAGCGAGGTCGGCCAGCTCGTCGGCGAAGACTGGCAGGCGATGGAAACCTTCGTCCAGCGCGCCCGCGGCGCCGAGCCGGAAAAGGTGGTACGGCCCGAGGCCGACAGCGCCATCCGCGCCGTCCATGCGGCCGGCTTTCGCCTGGCGATCCTGTCCAACGAACTCGACCTGTTCTATGGCGCCGGCTTCCGTCAAAGACTGCCGCTGCTCGGCCTGTTCGATGTGATCGTCGACGCCACCCATACCGGCATCCTCAAGCCCGACCCGCGCGCCTATGTCTTCGTCACCGAGGCGCTCGGCCTGTCCGCCGGCGCCTGCGTGTTCGTCGACGACCAGCAGCGCAATATCGATGGCGCCAGCAAGGCCGGCATGCGCACGGTTCATTTCGACGTTGCCCGGCCGGCATTTTCCTACGCCGAGGCACTCGGCCATTTCGACCTCGTCCCCGCCGTCTGAGAACCATTTTCGGAGCCTGTCATGCGCGACATCAATTTCCTCACCGAGACAAACGCCAAGCCGATCTGGCATCCGATGGCGCACCCGGCCGAGATGCGGGCAAACCCGCCAAAGGTGATCATGAAGGGCGAGGGTGTTACCGTCACCGGCATCGACGGCAACAGCGTGCTCGATGCCGTCGGCGGCCTGTGGAACGTCAACCTCGGCTACAGCTGCGATCCCATCAAGAAGGCGATCGCCGACCAGCTCGGCGCGCTGCCCTACTATTCCGGCTTTCGCGGCACCTCGACCGGACCGTCTATCGAACTCGCCTACGAACTCTCTGAATGGTTCGCGCCGGAAGGCATGGTGCGGACCTTCTTCACCTCGGGCGGTTCGGATTCGGTCGAGACGGCGCTGCGGTTGGCTCGGCAATACTGGAAGATCCGCGGCCAGGGCGACCGGACGAAATTCCTTGCCCTGAAGAAGGGCTATCACGGCACGCATTTCGGTGCCGCCTCGGTCAACGGCAATGCCAATTTCCGCCGCAACTACGAGCCGCTGCTGCCCGGCGTCTTCCACATTCCCGCACCCTGGACCTTCCGCAACCCGTTCGACGAGACCGATCCGGCACGGCTGGCGAAACTGTGCGCCAAGGCGCTGGAAGACGAGATCGCTTTCCAGGGTGGCGACACCATCGCCGCTTTCATCATGGAGCCGGTACTCGGCGCCGGCGGCGTCATCGTTCCGCATGAGAGCTTCATGCCGCTGGTGCGCGAAATCTGCGACCGCCACGAAATCCTGCTGGTCGCCGACGAGGTGGTCACCGGCTTCGGCCGCACCGGCGCCTGGGCGGGCTCGCGGCTCTCGGGCGTGAAGCCGGATTTCATGACCATCGCCAAGGCGATCACCTCGGGCTATTTCCCGCTCGGTGCCACGCTGATAGGTGGCAAGGTCGCCGATGTCTTCGAGGCCGACAAGACCAGCTTCGGGGCGATCGGCCACGGCTACACCTATTCCGGCCACCCGGTCGGCTGTGCCGCGGGACTGGCGGCGCTTGCCGAAACCAAACGGCTTCGCCTGAACGACAACGCCGCCGCGCGCGGTGGCGAACTTGCGGCCGTGCTCGAAGGCCTGAAGGCGAAGCACGAGATCGTTGGCGATGTCAGGTACAAGGGCTTGATGGCGGCGGTCGAGCTGGTCTCGGATCGCGCGACGAAAAAGCCATCCGACAAGAAGACCATGGCCGTGGTCTCGGAGGCGGCCTATGAGGCCGGCGTCATGCTGCGCGTGTCCGGCAACAACATCATCCTGTCGCCGCCGCTGATCATCAGCGCCGCCGACGTCGCCAAAATCGGCGAGGCAATCGACGCAGGCCTGTCGAAGCTCTGACGGACAATTGCATACAACGAGGCTTTGGGACCGACAGATGACTCAATCGCAGAAGAAGATCACCGAGGAAACCTTGGTTAGCCGGCGTGGCCGCCTGCTCGGCGCCAAATCGCAATTGTTCTACGACGAGCCCGTGCACCTCGTGCGCGGCGAAGGCGTCTGGCTCTACGACGCCGACGGCCGCAAATATCTCGATGCCTACAACAATGTCGCCCATGTCGGCCACTGCCACCCGCATGTTGTCGAGGCGCTGTGCCGGCAGGCGAGCGTGCTCAACACCCACACGCGCTATCTGCACACCGCCATCCTCGATTATGTCGAGCGGTTGACGGCGACGTTCGATGCAAGCCTTTCCACCGCCATTCTGACCTGCACCGGCAGCGAGGCCAACGACATCGCGCTGCGCATGGCGCAGGCGGCATCGGGCCAGATGGGCATCATCGCCACCGATGCCACCTATCACGGCAACACCACGGCGGTTTCGCAGCTCTCGACCCGCATGCCGCCGGTCGGCGGCCGCGCCCGTCATGTCAGGCTGGTGCCGGCACCCGACAGCTATCGCCATCCCGATACGATGGCTAACCGCAAGGCCTTTGGCGACGCGGTGCGCGAGGCCATTGCCTCGCTGGCGAAGGACGGCATTGGCCTGTCCGGAATGATCCTGTGTCCGCTGCTCGCCAATGAAGGCTTCCCGACACTGCCCAGCGGCTTCTTCGATGACGCCGTGGCAGCGGTGCGCGACGCCGGCGGGCTGGTCATCGCCGATGAGGTGCAGCCCGGCTTCGGCCGCACAGGCAGCCATTTCTGGGGCCATCAGCGGGCCGGCTTTACTCCCGACATCGTCACCATGGGCAAGCCGATGGGCAACGGCCATCCGGTCGCCGCCGTCGTCACCACCGGGGACCTACTGGCGACCTTCCGCAACGCCTTCCGTTACTTCAACACCTTTGGCGGCAACCCGGTTTCCTGCGCCGCGGCGAGCGCGGTGCTCGATGTCATCGAGCAGGAGAACCTCGTCGGCAATGCGCGCGACGTCGGCGCCCATGCACTCGGGCTGCTGCGCCCGCTGGCGGACCGCCACGAATGCATCGGCGAGGTCAGGGGCGCGGGTTTGTTCTTCGGCGCCGAGCTGGTCCATGACCGTGAGACCCGCGAGCCCGCGCCTGACATTGCCGGGCGTGTCATCAACGCGATGCGCCATCGCGGCGTGCTGATGGGCAAGACCGGCATTCATGGCAATGTGCTGAAGATACGCCCGCCAATGCCGTTTTCGCGCGACAATGCCGATCTCTTGATTGGAACCCTGGACGAAGTGCTTGAAGAAGTCGGCGGGGTTACGGCGTGAGCGCTGTTTTCGCGCAATCGGAGCCCGAGACGGAAGCGGATGTCACCGAGCTTGCCAGGCGTGCGCTGGAACATTGGGGCGTTCGCGATGGTGAACTGGAACTGCTGAAATACCGCGAGAATGCGGTCTTCCGCATCCGCTTGCCCGATGGCCAGCCGGCCGCCATGCGCATCCATAGGCCGGGCTATCACTCGGATGCCGCGCTGTCTTCGGAATTGCAGTGGATGGGCTTCCTGCAATCGGCCGGGGTCGCCACGCCGTCCCCTGTGCCGACGTTGAATGGCGATCTGTTCGTGCCGGTAGGCACCGCCGACTCGGCGCCGCGCCAGGTCGATTGTCTGAGCTGGTTGGAAGGCCGCGCCGTCGGCGCGCGCGGCGTGCCGCTCGGCTATGCGCCCGAACAGGCAAGGCGGGTATTCACGGCCATCGGGCGAACCATCGCCCGCATGCACAATGCCGCCGCCGGCTGGGCGACGCCGCCGGGCTTTGCCCGTCACAGCTGGGATTTCGAAGGCTTTTTCGGTGCGACCCCCATATGGGGCCGCTTCGAAACCTGCCCGTTTCTCGACGATACCAGCCGCGAACTGGTGTTCCGTGCCCACGAGAAGGCGGTCGCGGCGCTGTCGCGGTATGAGCGCAGCGCGCGCAATTTCGGCCTGATCCATGCCGATCTGGTGCGCGAGAACGTTTTGCTCGACGGCGACGCCATCCAGATCATCGACTTCGACGATTGCGGCCATGGCTGGCACGTCTACGATCTTGCCGTGGCACTCTACCAGAACCGCGACGAAGCGATCTATCCGCTGATCGAGGCGTCGCTGCTCGATGGCTACCGCCAGGAGCGGGACCTGACGCCGGAGGACATCGCGTCCTTGCCGCTGTTTTCGGCACTGCGCGCCTTCGCTTTCCTCGGCTGGGTGCAGAGCCGCGTCGAGGGTGACGTCAACAGGAATGCCGGCATGCGCATCTCGGCCATCGCAGCTGACGTGGTGGCGGCTTACCTGCGGGGCATGTGAGGACTGCTGGCGACTGCGGCGTCAGCTCTTCGCGAAATGGATGCTGACCGTTCCCGAACTGCCGAAATCGGCAACGATGGTGTCGCCGGGCCGCGCTTCGACCGGTCGCACGAAGGATCCTGACAGCACCACTTCGCCAGCCGCGATCGACATGCCGTAGCGGGCGAGCCGGTCCGCCAGCCAGGCGATGCCCATCGCCGGATGGTTGAGCACGCCGGCGCCAAGCCCGGTCTCCTCGACCTCGCCATTGCGCGAGACGATGGCGCCGATCCAGCGCATGTCGGCTTCATCGGGCCGCTGCGGCCGGCCGCCGATGACGATGCCGGCATTGGCGGCATTGTCGGAAATCGTGTCGAAGAAAGTGCGTACCTTCTTGGTCTCGGCATTGACACGCTCGATGCGCGTGTCGAGGATTTCGAGCGCCGGCGTGATGTAGTCGGTGGCGTTGAGTACGTCGAAGAGGGTCACGCCGGGCCCCTTCAGCGGCGCCTTCGTGACGAAGGCGATCTCGGCCTCGACGCGCGGCTGGATGAAGCGGCCGGCCGGAACCGTCGCGCCGTCGCTGAAGAACATGTCGTCGAACAGCACGCCCGAATCCGGCGTGTCGATCGCCAGCGCATATTGCATCGCCTTGGAGGTCAGGCCGATTTTCCAGCCCTTCGGCTTCAGCCCGGCGCCGATCTTGCGCGCCACGAGCGCCGCCTGGACGCGGTAGGCGTCCTCCATCGTTGCCTCGGGAAAATCGAGGCTGAGTAGCCGGATCTGCCGGCGCGACCGCTCGGCCTCGAACAGCCGCGCCGCGGCGTCTTCGACTTGCTCGGGGGTCATACGCTTGCCTCGTCGACGACACCGTTGCGAAGCAGGCCGATACCGTCGGCCTCGACCTCGATCACATCGCCCGGCTTCAGCCAGATCGGCGGATCGAAACGGGCGCCGGCGCCGGTCGGCGTACCGGTGACGATGATATCGCCCGGCACCAGCGTGGTGAAGGTCGAGATGTAGTTGATGATCTTGCGGAAGGGAAAGATCATCCGGCTGGTTCGATCCTGCTGGCGGATCTCGCCATTGACGCGGGTGGAGAGCTCAATATCGGCGATCTGCGCTTCATCCCTGAACGGCACCAGCCACGGTCCGATCGAGCCGCTGCGGTCGAAATTCTTGCCTTGCGTGACGTTGAACTTGGCATGCCGCACCCAGTCGCGGATGGTGCCTTCATTGCACAACGACAGCGCCGCGATGTGGCCAAGCGCATCGGCTTGCGCGATGCGCCGACCGCCCTTGCCGATGACGATGACGATCTCGCCCTCATAATCGAGTTGCAAAGAGTCCGGCGGCCGCACCAGCGGCGCGTCATGGCCGACGAAGGAGCGCGGAAAGCGGATGAACAGCGACGGGTTCGAAGGCGCCGCCTGCCCGTCCTTGTACTCCTCGTTGCGATCCGGATAATTGACGCCGACGCAGATGATCTTTTCCGGCGACGGGATGGGGATGTCGTAGGCGATCGCGTCGAGCGGGAAATCGGCGGCGAACGCTTCGGCCTCTTCCGCCAGCCGCCGCAAGGCGCCCGCCTCGATCACTTCGCGCAATGTCGGCCACTGGCTGTAGCGAGCCGACAGGTCGACGACGCCCTTGCCGGTGACCGCGCCATAGCGCGTCTTGCCGCCGGCGGTGAAGGTGGCGAGCCGGGGCGGGGTCATGCTGCGGCTCCGGTGGTGGCGGTGGTAGTGGATGTCTGCAGGGACAGAGTTCTACGGCGCCCCCCTCTGTCCTGCCGGACATCTCCCCCTCTTGGGGGGAGATTGGATTTTGTCTCTGCTTTCGCCAACTTCCAGCGTTGCGAGAAGATCGCGGGCCGGAAGGCCAGCCAATCTCCCCCCTTGAGGGGGAGATGTCCGGCAGGACAGAGGGGGGCGCCACGGAACACAGTCATCTCTAAACCCCCACCTAAGGCGCAATGATCGGCGACGCCGTCAAATCCGGCTGGCGTGCCGCCGCGCCAGCGAAGGTGCTGCCCTCCTCGAACCAGCTTTTCGGCGCTGGCGCGCCCCACAGCGTCTGGCGCTGCGGGTCTTTGAGATCCCACTTGATCGGCTCGAGGTCCGGATCGACCGTCTGGTAGTCCGAACAGTAGATCTCGATGCGGTGGTTGTCCGGGTCGCGGACATAGAGGAAGAACGCGTTTGAAATGCCGTGCCGGCCAGGGCCGCGTTCGATGTTCGGCAGATAACCGGTCGTCGCCATTAGGTCCAGCAGGTCGATGATGTTGAGCGGCGTCGGCACCCAGAACGCGACATGATGCAGGCGCGGGCCGATGCCGTTGGTGAAGGCGATATCGTGGACGCCGCCCTTGCGGTGCGTCCAGGCCGCCCACAGCTTTCCGGTTGCCGTATCCTCGGTATATTCGGTGACCCGGAAGCCGAGCTCGTTGTAGAAGGCGACGGACTCGTCGACATTGGGCGAGAAGCAGTTGAAGTGGTCGATGCGCAGCGGCTTGACGCCCCTGTAGAGCGCATATTTCTGGTGGATCGGCGGCAGCCTTTCCATCTGGGCATAGAACTCCAGCGGTATGCCGTGCGGGTCGCGCGTGCGGAAGGTGCGCGACTGGTGGGGCCGCTCGACCCATTCCACCGGCAGGCCCTTGCCCTTGAAGAAATGTACGGCCTTATCGAGATCCTCGTCCGAAAAAACCTTGAAGCCGAGATCGCGCGCTTCCGGCGTCGTCGCCTTGCGAAGCACGATGCAATGATGGCCACGTTCCTCCATGGCGCGCAGGTAGATGGCGCCCGACGTCTCGTCGGTGACCTGCAGGCCGAGCGTGTCGACATAGAACGCGCGGGACTTGGCGAGATCGGCGACGGCCAGCTCGACATGGCTGAGGCGCACGATGTTGAAGGCGGGATAGAGATTGGGCTTGGGCAAGGGCATCTGATTTCCTCCGTCAGCCGCCGAGTTTCTGGATCGCGTGCGCTGAAGTGGCGAAGGCGATGTTCTTCGTCTCCATGTAGAAATCGAAGGAATGGTCACCGCCGTCGCGGCCGATGCCGGAGTTCTTGACGCCGCCGAACGGCGTCGGCAGATGCCGCACATTCTCCGAATTGACCCAGATCATGCCCGCGTCCAGCGCATCGGTGAAGCGGAAGGCGCGGGTCACGTCCGAGGTCCAGAGATAGCCAGTCAGGCCGTACTGCGTGTCGTTGGCGAGCGCCAGCGCCTCCGCCTCGTCCTTGAAGGCGATTGCCGTCAGCACCGGCCCGAAAATCTCCTCCTGGGCGATGCGCATTGTGTTGGTGGCGCCGGTAAACAGCGTCGGGCTGACATAGCAGCCGCCGCCCGGGCCGGCGAACTTGCCGCCGCCCGCGGCGACCACCGCGCCCTCCGATTTGCCGATCTCGATATAGGACAGCACCTTTTCCTCGTGCACCGGATGGATCAGCGGTCCGACAACGGTCTTGGGGCCGAGCGGATGGCCTATTGTGATGCGCTTTGCCTTTTCCGCCACCAGATCGGTGAACTTGTCGTAGACCGAGGCTTCGACCAGCAGCCGCGATGACGAGGTGCAGCGCTCGCCGTTGAGCGAGTAGATCATGAACACCGCCGCATCCGCCGCACGTTCGAGGTCGGCGTCGGCGAACACGATCACCGGGTTCTTGCCGCCAAGTTCGAAATGCACGCGCTTCAGTGTGTCGGCGCCCTGTTTCATGATCATCGAGCCGGTGCGGCTTTCGCCGACGAAGCCGATCGCCTTGATGTCGGGATGCTCGGTCAGCGCCTTGCCGGCATGCTCGCCGAGGCCGTTGACCAGGTTCCACACGCCCTTCGGCAAGCCCGCCTCCTCGGCGATCTCGACCAGCAGTCGTGCGGTCAGCGGCGAGAACTCAGCCGGCTTATGAACCACGGTGCAGCCGGCGGCCAGCGCCGGCGCGATCTTCCAGGTCGACAGCATGAACGGCGTGTTCCACGGCGTGATGACGCCGACCGGGCCGATCGGCACGCGCGTGGTGATGTTGACCTGGCCTGTCGTCCGCAGCGTCTCGCCGTCACGCGCTTCCGGCGCACGATCGGCGAAGAAGCGGAAGTTCTCCGCACCGCGCAACGCCGCCTTGGCCATGAACTTCAGCGCCTGGCCGGTATCCATGCATTCGATGAAGGCGATCTCCTCGGCCCGTGCCTCGATGGCGTCGGCGATTTTGTGCAGCAGCTTCTTGCGCGCTTCGCCGGGCATGGCAGCCCAGGCCGGGAACGCAGCCTTCGCCGCCTTGGCGGCGCGGTCGATATCGGTGGCGCCCCCGCGCGCGACCTTGGCCAGCGGCTTCAAATCGACCGGCGACATGGTCTCGAAGGTCGAGCCGTCGGCGGCCGGCACCGCCTCGCCGCCGATCTGGTTCAGCACACCGTCGCGCTTGAAGCGGGCCAGATAGGCCTCGGCTTTTTTCAGATTGCCTTCGAGATCGGACATATCAGCTTCCGTCACTTGCCGCGCAGCCGCGGGTGGATTGCGTTTTTCTTCCAGCTCAGCACTGGGTCGATTTCCCTGATCTCCAGCGACAAGGCGAAATGCGGGGTCTCGAACAGCACCGCCAGATATTCGCTTACGGCCGCGAAGATGGCTTCTCCTGTCCGTTTCTTGTCCTCGGCGCTGCGGCCGGTGCCGATGCGAAACGACATGTCGAGGAAGGCGTTTTCCGGCAACCTGTCGGCAATCGCATACGCGTCGGCGCGAAAGGCCCGCACCCTCACGGCGCCGGTCTCGAACAGCCCGGTGTCCAGCACCGTGCGCAACACCAGCCCGCATAATTCGCCCATATCGACCTTGGCATCGAGATTGGCCGAATACTCGATGGAAAAATGAGGCACCGCGTCTCGTTCCCTGGAATATTGCGTTGCTATAATTAACGCGTTAATTACATGCGATCCCGCCGAAGTCAAGTCTTGCATCGGGCTTGGCACGACGATACGGGATGACGGTGACGGCGCTGAGGGCCAGCGCTGCTGGCAAAGCCCGCCACCGATCGCAAGCCAGCGTTGGAGAGAATTTCACTTGCTGCCGGAAAATACTCGTCGCTCCCTGCCGATGGCATTGCTTCACGCCCGTGAAGTGGTGATGGCGCGGTTTCGTCCCATGCTTGCCGCCCATGACGTGACCGAACAGCAATGGCGCGTGCTGCGCGTGCTGAGCGAAGCCGGCCCGGTCGAGGCCACGGAGCTGGCCGACCGCGCCTCGGTGCTGCCGCCCAGCCTGACACGCATCATCAAGGCGCTCGAGGGACGCAAATTCATCACCCGCAACAAGGCGGAAGGCGACGGCCGCCGCGTCGTCCTGACAATCGCCCCGGCGGGTTCTGCCCTGATCGATGCCCTCTCGCCCGAACGCCGCGTCATTTACGACGACATCGAACGCCGCTTTGGCCATGAGCGGCTGGAGCAACTGCTCGATCTCCTGGAAACCCTGATCGACGGCGAGAGCTGAGGCTCACCCGCCAAAGCTCCCCAACCGCGTCGGCTGCGTATAATTCCGGTCGACGTAGAGCAGCGCCGAGCCGCCGCTGCCGTGCCTGACGTCGATGACGCGGCCGATCATCACATTGTGCGTACCGACGATATGCACGTCCTCGATCTCGCAATCGAAATTGACGATCGCGTCCGACAGTGCCGGCGTGCCCGACGTCAGCGTCTGCCAGCGCGCCGCCGAATAGCGCGCTTCCATGTCCCGGGTCGCGCCGGCGAACTTTCCCGCCAGATGCATATGGTCATGCGTCAGCACGTTGACGCAGAAGCGCCGGTTGGCGAGGAACATGGCGGCCTGCGCCGAACGCCCGTTCATGCACACCAGCAGCGTCGGCGGCTCGTCGGAGACGCTGCACATGGCGGTGGCGGTGAAGCCGCCGCGCCCGGCCGGGCCATCGGTGGTGACGATGTTGACCGGCGCGCAGACCCTTGCCATGGCGTCGCGGAAATCGGCTTTCGAAATCTGCGTGGCCATCGGCGTTCACCCGGCCGAGGCGGGAAGCGGATTGAGCCAGGTATCGCCCGTCCAGCCGTTCTCGTCATAGTCGGCCATGCAGGTGTCGACCAGTTCCTCCATCGCCTTCAGCCGGCCGCCGCGTTCGGCTCCCTTCAGCACCTGCAGCCGCACCTCTTCCGGCGCGCCGGCATAGTTCAACTCATAGAGCGCGTGGCGGCCGCCGAATTCGGTGCCGGTCGCGTCCCACAGCAGCTTCATGATCTTGATGCGCTCGACATGGCCCATGTCATTGGAGCCGCGCACATATTGCGCCAGATATTTGTCGATCTCGGGATTGTTGAAGTCGCGCACCGACGACGGCAGGTAGATCAGCCCGGACGCGATCACCCGGCGCACGGTGTCGATGACGCGCGGATAAGCTTCCGACATGAAGGTGCGGTAGGCGAGTGCCGCTTCCAGATTGGGCAGCACCGCGCCATTCGCCCACGGGATCGGATTGTAGGCCATGGCGTTGGAAAAGCTCCAGAACATGTGCCGGAGCGCGATAACCTCGCCCAGTGCCGCCTGATTGCCGCGGAAGGCATCGCCGCCGGTGGCGCGCAGCGCCTTGGCCAGCAGGCCGGCGAGGAAGTCGAGCTTGACGGCAAAGCGCGTGCAGCCCTGGAAGCAGTAGCCGTGCATGAAGCCGGACGCCGGATGGAACGACAGGATCTTCTGCGCGTCACGCAGCACCAGCACGTCCTCCCAGGGGATGAAGACATTGTCGAGCACCAGGATCGCGTCGTTCTCGTCGAAGCGCGACGACAGCGGATAGTCGAACGGTGCCGCTGCCGTGTTGGCCGTCTGCTCATAGGAAACGCGGCAGAACATCTTTATCCCCGGCGCGTTCATCGGCACGATGAACATCACCGACAGCGACGGATCCTCGGTGACCGTCGCTGAGCTTTGCGCCAGGAAATTGTAATGTGTCAGCGCCGAGGACGTTGCCACCACCTTGGCGCCGGAGACGTAGATACCGGCATCGGTCTCCTCGGTGATGTGGACGAAAACGTCCTTCACCTGCTCCGCCGGCTTGTGGCGGTCGATCGGTGGGTTGACGATGGCATGGTTCATGAACAGCACGGCTTCCTGGGCTCTGCTGTGCCAGGCGAGGGCATTGTTCTTGAACGGTCCGTACCAGTCGGCATTGGCGCCGAGCGTGTTCATCAGCGCCGCCTTGTAGTCTGGTGTGCGGCCCATCCAGCCATAGGACATGCGCGACCACTCGGCGATCGCCGTTTGCTGGGCGGCGAGTTCGCCGGAGGATTTGGCGACACGGAAATATTTGTGGGTGTAGCCGCCCGATCCGGTGTCGGTGGCCGAAGTCAGAGTCTCGCGCCGCTTGGGATCATGCAGCGCGTCGTAGAGGCGTGCCAGCGACCGCGCCGAATTGCGCATCGCCGGATGCGTGGTGACGTCGGCGATGCGTTCGCCGTTGATAAAGACCTCGCGGCCGTCGCGCAGGCTCTCCAAATATTCGGCGCCCGTGAACGGGCGCGCTCTGTCGGCACGGAAATCTTCTGACCGCATGATGTTCCTCCACTTGGTATGCGATCCTAGCGTCGGGGCCGAGGATCGGCTATGGACGGAACGGCAAAACCGATTGGACTTTTTCCGGCACGATGAGCCAGAACTCCATCCCCGATTTCTTCGTCTATGGCGAGCCCGTCCGGCCGCTCGATGTCGGTTTCCTGCATGTCGAGACAGTGCTTGCACGCAGCAACATCCACCTCGGCCAGGTCGCTGCGCACAAGCATCCGCAGATGGGCCAGATCACCTACTGGACCAGCGGCTCCGGCACCTATCACATCGAGGACCAATCCTGGGACTTTTCGGCGCCTGCCGTCAGCTTTGTGCCGAGTAATGTCGTGCATGGCTTCTCGATCGGCCCCGGCACCGACGCGACAGTCGTTTCCGTCGCCGACGATGCGCTCGCGGCGATAGAAGCGCACAGCCTGCTGCCGCTGGACAGGCCGGTCTTCGCCGGCGGCCTGCCGCAGCACGCCGCCTGGAAACGGCTGGCGGCGGTGCTGGACATGATTGCCGCCGAATACACCGAAGCGCAGGCCGGCAACGACAAGACCTTGCCGTCGCTGATCGCCGTCGCGCTCTCCCACATCGCGCGTCTCGGCCCCGAGGTGATGGACGCCGCAGGCTCATCCGAAGCCTCGCTGGCGCAGGGCTTGCGCCGTCTCGTCGACGCGCATTTCCGTGACGACTGGCCGGTTGGCCGCTACGTCGAAGCGCTGGCCACGACGCCGCATCTCCTCGACAAGGCCAGCCGCGCGGTGCTGGGCAGCGGCGTCAAGCGCATCGTCGGCGAGCGGCGGCTGCTGGAGGCCAAGCGGCTGCTTCTGTTCACCGTCCGCACCGTCGAGGACATCGCCTACGAGATCGGCTTCGACGATCCGGCCTACTTCTCACGCTTCTTTCGCGAACGGGTCGGCGAAGCACCCGCCGCCTGGCGCCGCAGGCAGCTGCAAGGGCATTGATTTGGCGTGGTACCACGTCTCGTGACGCGCAAACCTTGACGTTGCAGCCTCGGCCACTTTTTCGTGAAGCTGCACGGGTTGATCCGCTCGCCTGCTTGCCTAGGTAGAGGGAGCGGTGGGCGCCACGCAAATCCGACAACAGGGCAAATCCGAAAATCGGTATGACATTTTCCTGTATTAGAAAGCTTGCCCTTCCTGTTCTTGTCGTCGGCGTCCAGTCCTCCTGCGTCATTCCCGACGATACATCGCGGATCGCCAAGGTTGACCCCACGACGGCAGCGGCTCGCAAGGAGATGGTCGGCCTCAGCGAAGCCGATGTTCGAATGTGCGCGGGCTTTCCGACCGCCACCGCGGACGCTGGCGGGTCTGGCCAGATCTGGACCTACAAGCGCGTCGTTCAGCGCGGCAATCTCAGCATTGTCGTCCCAACCCTGGCGCTAGGTGCGATCCCGACGGTCGGCGGCTCCGTCAATGTCGCTCCCGGCGGCTATTGCGACACGCAAATACGCATGGTCGACGGCCGCGTCGCCGAAGTCGCCTATGCCGGCGACAACAATTTGCCGAACAGTCGCGACGCGCTCTGTGTCAGCACGGTGGACGCCTGTGTGTCCTATGCCCGCCAACACAGTCAAAGAGCGACAGCCAGATAGCCGTCACGGCTGATTGGCGAGCCGTGGCGTTGCGTGTCGCGCCGGTAAGGGCTCGACTGACCCGCCGGACGGAATACGCTAAGGCGAAATACCGGCCCTGATCGCCGGGCGGCAAACATGCCTCGTATGCCTCGCCCTTCCGGGCGCAGGCGGCGGGGCATTGTCATTTCTGGGGTCCTGTTTCGTCCCGGTCAATTCTTGATGAGGCCCTCATAAGGCGGCGTATTCAGGATGTAGGCCACCTCTGTCCGGTTCCGGGCGCGAAGTTTTTTCATGATATTGCGAACATGCACCTTGACCGTGCTCTCGCACATGTTGAGTTCGTAGGCGATGATCTTGTTCGCTTTCCCGCGACGCAGCGCTTCTATGACCGAAATCTGGCGCGACGTGAAAAAATTGTCTTCTTGCGCCTGCGATTTGGTGGCCTGGTGGCCATCCCTGGCGTTTTGCGCCGATTGGAAAAGCACACTCGGCGGGATGAAAATTCCCCCTGCCGCCACGAGATGAATCGCCTTGGCTGCGATTTGCAGGCTGACGCTCGTCGGAACGTAGCCGCATGCGCCATTGTCGATCGCTTTGTGAACATCGTCGAAATTTTCGATATCGGCGAGGATGATGGTGCTCACCCAGGGTCTGGTCGCCTTGAGGTGGGCGATCCGGGCGAGATGGTGGTCTGCCTCGGAGTTTGACCACACGGCGCACATCAGCACAGTCGAGATCCTTTGGGTCTCCTCCATGTCTGCCGCGTCGAAGGTTTCGATGCTCGAGAAATGCTGGAAACGAAATGCCGGTTCGATTTCCGCGAGGCCTCTTGCCAGGCAGTCGCACATCAGCGATCGATCATCGATAATCGCGATCTCGATATCCGCCGCAACGAAGGCGGGTGGGCTATCGGGATCGATGTCAAAAGCACACAGGCTTGCCTGGGCCGCCTCAAATGTTTGAATTGCTGTCATAGCTGCTCCTCTTGCCCCCTCGCTCGCAACTGGGGCGAGGCTACTGCTCCACGGTTCTCAACTCCCCTCAGTAATCCGTGGATTCGAGCCAGATGTATGTGAAGCACAGCACATGACGAGCGAAGCCGATCGGCAATCCATAGCCGACCGGGGCTCCGGCAACTCGGCACGACCGGTGTCCCGCCAGGCGGTTCACACCGTTGTGTTCGATCCTGGGCTCGCTCACGGCTGGCATAATGCGCCCAAGTGCGCCGCTTCGGACGTGAAATCGGCAACCGCCCCTTGCCGATCATTCCCATCTTGCTCATGTTCATTATTGCTTTGAAGATGATCGATCGTAGGGGGCGGCCGGTTTCATCGTAATGGGAGGAAGTACCATGAAGGCATGTTATTTCGTTTCTGCCGCGTTTCTCGCCGCATCCGCCATCCCCGCCTCGGCTGCCGAAATTTCCGATGGCAAGGTCAAGATCGGCATCCTCAACGACCAGTCCGGCGTCTATGCCGATTTCGGCGGCAAGTGGTCGGTCGAGGCCGCCAAGATGGCGGTCGAGGATTTCGGCGGCAAGGTGCAGGGCGCGCCGATCGAGATCATCAGCGCCGATCACCAGAACAAGCCGGACATCGCCTCCAACATCGCGCGGCAGTGGTACGATACCGAACAGGTCGATGCCATCATGGAGCTGACGACCTCCTCGGTCGCGCTCGCCGTCCAGGGCATTTCCAAGGAAGAGAAGAAGATCGACATCGTCACCGGCGCGGCGACCACCGAACTGACCGGCAAGCAGTGCTCGCCCTACGGTTTCCATTGGGCCTACGACACCCATTCGCAGGCGGTGGGAACCGGCGGCTCTCTGGTGCAGCAGGGTGGCGACAGCTGGTTCTTCGTCACCGTCGATTATGCCTTCGGCTATTCGCTCAAGGAGCAGACCGCCAAGTTCGTCGAAGCCCATGGCGGCAAGGTGTCGGGCGAAGTGCGCTATCCCCTGGGGGCGACCGACTATTCATCCTTCCTGCTGCAGGCGCAGTCCTCGGGCGCCAAGGTGATCGGGCTGGCGAATGCCGGCCTCGACACCTCCAATTCCATCAAGCAGGCGGCTGAATTCGGCATCGTCCAGGGCGGCCAGCGCCTTGCGGCGCTTCTGTTCACGCTGGCCGAGGTGCATGGGCTGGGCCTCCAGGCCGCGCAAGGCGTCGTGCTGACCGAGGGCTACTACTGGGATCGCGACGACAAGAGCCGCGCGTTCGGGCAGCGTTTCTTCAAGCGCACCAACCGCATGCCGAACATGATCCAGGCCGCGACCTATTCGGCGGTGACGCAGTATTTGAAGGCGATCGACAAGGCCGGCACCGACGAGACCGAGGCCGTCGCCAAGCAATTGCATTCGCTGCCGGTGGACGACGCCGTGATGACCAATGGCAAGGTGCAGGCGGACGGCAACATGGTCCATGACATGTATCTCTACCAGGTCAAGGCGCCCAGCGAGAGCAGCAAGGACTGGGACTATTACAAATACCTCGCCACCATCCCCGGCAAGGAGGCCTTCCTGAGCGAGAAGGAAAGCGGCTGTCCAACGGCGGCCCAGTGATCGGCGCGGCCATGGCGCCGCCCGACCCCAACGGAAACGAGCCGCTTGTCGTGCTGTCCGCCCGCGGGTTGCGGCGTGATTTCGCCGGCTTCGTCGCCGTCAAGAACGTCGATCTCGATGTCCGCCATGGCAACATCCATGCCCTGATCGGACCCAACGGCGCCGGCAAGACCACCGTTTTCAACCTGCTGACCAAGTTCCTGGCGCCGACCAGCGGCAGGATCGAACTGCTCGGCCACGACATCACCCGTACCTCGCCGGCGAGAGTGGCGCGGATGGGGCTGGTGCGTTCGTTCCAGATATCGGCGATCTTTTCGCACCTCAGCGTGCTCGACAATGTGCGCGTCGCGCTGCAGCGACCGGGTGGGCTTGGCGTCCAGTTCTGGCGCTCGCTGGCGGCACTCGACCGGTTGACGCCGCGTGCGATGGAGCTGTTGCGCTCCGTCGGTCTCGACGATGCCAGGAACAGGCTGGCCGGTGATCTCTCCTATGGCAGGAAACGCGTGCTCGAGATTGCCACGACGCTGGCGCTCGATCCGAAAGTGCTGCTGCTGGACGAGCCGATGGCCGGCATGGGGCATGAAGACGTAGCCACGGTTTCCGACCTCATCCGTTCGGTGGCGCGCGACCGCGCTGTGCTGATGGTCGAGCACAATCTCACGGTCGTCGCCGATCTCTGCGACTGGATAACCGTCATGCAGCGCGGCGAGGTGCTTGCGGCCGGCGACTACGCCGCCGTCAGCCGCGACGAGCGGGTGAAGGTCGCCTATATGGGCACCGCCGATGACTAGCACCGCACCCCTGCTTGCGGTCCGCGGCCTCAACGCCTGGTACGGCGAGGGCCATGCGCTGCACGGCGTCGATCTGGAAGTGTTTGCCGGTGAGACGGTCACGCTGCTCGGCCGCAACGGCGTCGGCAAGACGACGACGCTGCGCGCCATCATGGGACTGATCCGCAGGCGAACCGGCAAGGTCGTTTTCGACGGCGCGGACCTGATGCGGCTGCCTCTCCACAAGACCGCGCATCAGGGCATCGGCTTCGTGCCGGAGGAGCGTGGCATCTTCGCCACGCTGACGGTCGACGAGAACCTGGTGCTGCCGCCGGTCGTTGCCAAGGGCGGCATGAGCGTCGAGGAGATATTCGATCTCTTCCCCAATCTGAAGGAGCGGCGCAACAGCCCCGGCACAAGGCTGTCGGGCGGTGAACAGCAGATGCTGGCGATCGCGCGCATGCTGCGAACCGGCGTGAAGATGCTGCTTCTCGACGAGCCGACCGAGGGCCTTGCTCCAGTTATCGTACAGCGCATCGGCGAGCTGCTGGCGACGCTGAAAAAACGCGGCATGACGATCCTGCTGGTCGAGCAGAATTTCCGCTTCGCCAGCCGTGTCGCGGATCGTTTCTACTTGATGGAGCACGGCAAGGTCGTCGCCGGGTTCCCGACCGGCGAGCTGGCGGACCGCATGAGCCTGCTCCACGACGTTCTGGGTGTATGAGGACGCCATGACGATGATCTTCGGAACCCCCGTCCAGGCATTCCTCGGCCAGTTGCTGGTCGGGCTGATCAACGGCTCCTTCTACGCCATGCTGAGCCTGGGGCTGGCTGTGATTTTCGGCCTGCTGCGCGTCATCAATTTCGCCCATGGCGCCCAGTACATGTTGGGTGCCTTCGTCGGCTATCTGCTGCTCAACTATCTCGGCATCGGCTATTGGCCGGCGCTGGTCCTTGCCCCGCTGATCGTCGGCGTCTTCGGCGTCGTCGTCGAACGCCTGGCGCTGTCGCGGCTTTACGACACCGATCCGCTCTACGGCCTGCTCTTCACCTTCGGCCTCGCGCTCGTGCTCGAAGGCATATTCCGCTACTATTACGGCGTGTCGGGAAATGCTTACGCCGTGCCGCCACTGCTTTCGGGAGGCACCAATCTCGGCTTCATGTTCCTGCCTAACTATCGCGGCTGGGTCGTCGTCGCCTCGCTGATCGTCTGTTTCGGAACCTGGGCGCTGATCGAGAAGACCAGGCTCGGTTCCTACCTGCGCGCGGCAACCGAGAACCCCCGCCTCGTCCAGGCCTTCGGCGTCAACGTGCCGCTGCTGCTGACCCTGACCTACGGCCTCGGCTCCGCCCTTGCTGGGCTAGCCGGAATTCTAGCGGCGCCGATCTATCAGGTGAGCCCGCTGATGGGGTCGGACCTCATCATCGTCGTCTTCGCTGTGGTCGTGGTCGGCGGCATGGGATCGATCCTCGGCGCAATCGTCACCGGCTACATGCTTGGTCTTGCCGAGGGGCTGACCAAGGTCTTCTACCCCGAGGCCTCCAACCTCGTGGTCTTCGTTATCATGGCGATCGTGCTTCTGGTTCGGCCGGCCGGCCTGTTCGGAAAGGACGCCTGACATGCGGAAGGGACATCCGAGATGGCCGAATTGACGCTTCGCGAGACATCGGCCGGAAAAACCCCGGCATGGCTCGAATGGACGCTGGTCGGGCTCGGTATACTGGGGCTGCTGGTGGCGCCCTTCCTCGTCTACCCGGTCTTCCTGATGAAGATGCTCTGCTTCGCGCTGTTTGCCTGCGCGTTCAATCTGCTGCTCGGCTACACCGGCCTGCTGTCGTTTGGCCACGCCACCTTCTTTGGCGGCGCCGCCTACTTCACCGCCCACGCCGTCAAGGTCTGGGGCTGGTCGCCGGAGGCGGGCATCCTGCTCGGCATGGCAGGCGCCGCGCTGCTCGGCCTTGTCATGGGGTTCTTCGCCATTCGCCGGCAAGGCATCTATTTCGCCATGATCACGCTGGCGCTGTCGCAGATGTTCTTCTTCTTCTGCGTGCAGGCGCCCTTCACCCAAGGCGAGGACGGCATTCAGGGCGTGCCGCGCGGTATGCTGCTCGGCGTCCTCGACCTGAACGTCTCGCTGAATATGTACTACTTCGTGCTGACGGTGTTCCTGGTCGGCGTCTTCGCCGTCTGGCGCATCGTCAATTCGCCCTTCGGCATGATCCTGCGCTCGATCCGCGAAAACGAGAGCCGCGCCATTTCGCTGGGCTATTCCGTCGCCAGCTACAAGCTCGCCGCCTTCGTCATGTCTGCGGCGCTGGCCGGGCTGGCGGGCTCCCTCAAGGCCATCGTCTTCCAGTTCGCCACGCTCACCGACGTCACCTGGCAGATGTCGGGCGAGGTGATCCTGATGACGCTTCTGGGCGGCATCGGCACCATGGTTGGGCCGGTCATCGGCGCCAGCTTGGTGGTCGGACTGGAAAACACGCTTGCCACCTCCGGCTTCCCGGTGACCATCGCCACCGGCCTGATCTTCATGGTCTGCGTGCTGATTTTTCGGCGCGGTATTGTGGGAGAGCTCTATGCGCGGGCGCTCGGGCGGGCGGAGAAAGGCTGATGGGCACCCAGATCGACCGCGCGCGATTGACGCGATTGAGCAGTCCACGCAGCCGTGCTCGCCACGACACATCCGTCGGTTTCAGCGTCGAAAAGACGCTTGGTCTCCCTAGAACTTAATTTACCAAGTTCGTCGTCTTATGGGCGATTGCTGATAAATCAACCGCCCGTAAACCAACACTTCGTCATATGCGCCTCAGTCGAGGGGCAGGTAATGATCATCAATAAGTTCTGGCGGTCGGAAAGCGGCAATTTTGCGTTGCTGTTTGCGTTGGCGGCGCCTGCGATCCTGGCGGCCGTCGGTTTTGCAGCAGACGTATCCAGCGTCATGCGAGCCAAGGTCAACCTGCAGAACGCTTTGGACGCCGCGACCCTATCTTCGTCGCACCTGTCGGACGACGAAGCGGCCCGCAGACTTGCATTTGATGGCTATTTCCAGGCCAACGTCGCAATTCACCCGGAACTCACCAACGCGAAATTGATCCTGTCGGTCGACAAGGGTTTCAACTACGTCAAGACCAAGGCCATCGCTTCCGCGGACGTGAACCTCTATTTTGCTTTCCTGTTCGGCGACAACCAGCACATCGAAGTGGATGCCGGGGGTGTAGAAGCGACGAACAACCTCGAAGTCGTGCTCGTGCTGGACAACACGGGCTCGATGGCCGGTGCCAAAATCAAGGCTCTCAGGGACGCGACCAAGGTACTTCTCGATAATCTGGATGGAGCAAAGTCACCCGATCGGAAGGTGACCGCCGCGATTGTGCCCTTCGTCACCGCTGTCAACGTCAATGGCGATAAATTTGACCCTTCATGGATAGACATGGCAGGCAAATCGCCGAACAACGGCGCGAACTTTCCTCTGCTGCCAGATGGCAAGCGCGTAAACCACATGGACCTGTTCAGGGACCTGGCACAGGGAACCGGTTGGCAAGGGACGGGATGGAAGGGCTGCGTCGAGGCGCGTCCCGGAAGCGCTGCCATTTCCGACGTAGCGCCGGACCAAGCTGACGCCAACACCTTGTTCGTGCCCTATTTCGCTCCAGATGATCCCGGTGGTGCAACCAGTCCATCCGCGAGCTATGGCAACGACGCCAAGGTCTATAACAACTCCTATCTTTCCGATGACGTTCAGGACGGCACGGACACGAAGGGAACAGACAAAAAGATCGCCAAGTATGAAAACCCCAAGGCGAAAAAGATCAACGACAGATATGCGCCTCTGACAGTCGGCCCCAACCGGGCGTGCCCGACTCCGGTCGTGCCGTTGACCGCTGACTTGGACAAGTTGCGGACGGCTGCTGCCCAGATGCAAGAGTGGAACGGATCCGGCACGAATGTCTCCGAGGGGCTCTCTTGGGGCATGCGGGTGCTTTCACCGGCCCCGCCGTATACCGACGGCGCGCCCTGGAAGACTCCGAATACGAGCAAAATCGTCGTTCTGCTTACCGACGGCGAGAATGTCGTTTACGGCGCGAGCGCCGAACCGGAAAAGTCGGACTACACATCCTATGGCTACCTTTCGTCTGGCCGGTTCGGGACGAGTAACCAGACAGACGCCGCACGCTCCGTAGATCGATGGACGCTCGACGTTTGCGATAAACTGAAGGCGCAGCAGGTTCAGATCTACACCATTACCCTGCAATCCGACACGGCCGCGAACCGGACACTTTACGGCAAATGCGCGACAAATCCGGCTGACTACTACGCTGTCAACGATCCCAGCAAATTGCCGAATGTGTTCCAAACCATCGCTGGAAAGTTCACGACACTCCAGCTGGTTGATTAGAGCAGTTCACCGTTTCACAGAAACGGCAAGCCGCTCTGCCCGCTCCCCCATGACGCCCGCGCTCCACAGCCAGCGATGCCTTCTGATGAGGCCGGCGCGCCTGAAACGATGATCCTGGTTGAATGGCTACGGGTTTTTCTGGACACGTTTTTCGAGTTCGACTGTTCGTGAGCTCAAATCGTCCAGTTCAACCCTTGAGATGTGAGGAAGGCGGCCGATCCATTGTCCGGATCGGCGGCAAGACGGTGTGTTTCTTGCAGATGATGTTTTAGCCAGGCACGCTGCTCGCGCGCAACCGTGCACGTTCAGGACCATGTTCGCGATGCATCAGCGTATTGTAAGCCGCGTTCAACCTGGCATCGAACTTGTCGATCTCGACTTTCCCGCAATCCAGCATTTCCGACGTGACGCCGCCGGACCGATCGACGCACGCTTTCATTTCGGCATCGCTCTGCGCCATCGCAGGATGAGCCGTTGTCATGACCAAAATTCCGAGAAGGCAGCCATGTCGGAGCATGCAGGCGTTTCCTTGATCGCAAAGGCTGAATGTTGGGAACGATACATTGGGCAGGCTGCGGGCGCGTCAAGGGTTGACCCGTCGTGCCTCGCCTCACCCATAACACCCGCGCTCCACCGCCAGCCGCCGCACCAGCGCCAGCACCGCGTCGATGGTCGGTGTCGGCTTGTTCGTTAGCCGGCCAAGCTCCTGCACCGCGCTCACCAGCGCGTCGATCTCCATCGGGCGGCCGCGCTCCAGATCCTGCAGCATCGACGTCTTGTGCTCGCCGACATCGCCCGCACCCTTGATGCGGCGGTCGACCCCGATCGGAAAGCGCACGCCGAGGCTTTCCCCGATCGCCTGCGCCTCCAGCATCATGGTGCGGGCAAGCGTGCGGGTGCCCTCGTCGGCGACGATCGCGGCCAGCGTGCTGCCGGTCAGCGCCGAGATCGGGTTGAAGGAGAGGTTGCCCCACAGCTTCACCCAGATCTCACTGCGGATGTCCTCGCGCACCGGCGCCTGCAACCCGGCCTTGACCATTTCCTCGGCCAGCAGCGTCACCCGTTCGCTGCGCTCGCCGGAGGGCTCGCCGAGCGAGAAGCGCTTGCCCTCGACATGGCGGATGAGACCGGGCGCGTCGACCTCGACGGCAGGATAGACGACCGCGCCGATGACGCGCTGCGGCCCGATCCGCTGCCAGATCGCACCGCCGGGATCGACCGCGTTCAGCCTGGTGCCCTCGAGCGGCCCCCTCACCCCATGGAAGTACCACCACGGCACGCCGTTCTGCATGGTGACGACTGATGTTTCCGGCCCAAGCAGCGGCGCGATCTGGTCCAGGGCAGGGGTCAGCGAATGGGCTTTCAAGGCCAGCACCACAGTATCCTGCACGCCGAGCTCCTCGGCCTTGGCGGCGGCCCGGACAGGCGCTAGCGTTTCTTGGCCATCCTCGATCAGGCGCAGGCCATCTGCCTTGATCGCGTCGAGATGGGCGCCGCGCGCGACGATCGACAGATCGGTGCGGCCGGCGACCGCCAGCTTGGCGGCGAGATAGCCGCCGATCGCGCCGGCGCCGAAGATGGTGATCTTCATCGTCAAAGCCCGAGCTTGGCGGCGAGGCCGATGCGCTGCAGCTTGCCGGTCGCGCCCTTGGGGATCTCGTCCAGGATCACGACCTTGCGCGGCACCTTGAAGTCGGCGAGCCGCGTCGCGGCATAGGTGCGGATCTCGTTTTCGGTGGCGCTCGTGCCTTCGCGCAGCACGACCGCGGCCGCCACTTCCTCGCCCAGTCTGTCATGCGGCATGGCGAAGGTGACCACCTGCGCCACCGCCGGATGATCCATCAGCACGTCATCGACCTCGAGCGGCGAGATTTTCTCGCCGCCGCGGTTGATGATCTCCTTGAGCCGGCCGGTGACCCTGAGATAACCGTCTCCATCGAGCACGCCCTGGTCGCCGGTGTGAAACCAGCCATGCGCGAAGGCCGTGGCATTGGCGTCTGGGTTCTTCTCATAGCCCGCCGTCACATTGGGTCCGCGAATGACGATCTCGCCGGTCTCGCCGGCTTTGAGCAACTGTCCGTCCAGCGCCATCACCGCTACTTCCGGACCGGCGCCGGCGCCGACGCTGCCCGGCTTGCGCAGGCCCGGCGGCAGCCGGTTCGATGCCATCTGGTGGGCGGCCTCGGTCATCCCGTAGGATTCGATCACCGGACAGCCGAAGGTGGTTTCCAGTTCGGCCATCACTTGCGCCGGCAGCGACGCCGAGGACGAGCGGATGAAGCGCAGGCGCGCACCCGCCAGCGCCTCGGTGTTGCGCGCCGCCCGGGCCAGGATCGCCTGGTGCATGGTCGGCACCGCCGTGTACCAGCTTGGCCGCGCCTCGCCCAGCCACTGGAAGAAGCGCAGCGCATTGAAGCCCGGCGTGCAGTAGATGCTGCCGCCCGATGCCAGCGACGACAGCACGGCCGCGATCAGCCCGTGGATGTGGAACAGCGGCATGATGTTGAGGCAGCGGTCATCGGCCGTCAGGCCAAGCGTCGCCCCGATATGGGCTGCCGAGGCGGCGATGTTGGCATGGCTGAGCGGCACCAGTTTTGGACGCGATGTCGTGCCCGACGTGTGCAGCAGAAGCGCGATGTCGCCATCCCCCGCCATGTCAGGCGTCGCCTGCGGACCGATAGCCTCGCCCTCGATGGTGAAACTGCCGGCAGCCGGCGAAACGACAAGCCTGAGCACGCTTATGCCGAGCCGCTCGGCCACCGCAACCGCCGGGCCGGTTTCGTTCTCCGCGACGAGGATCGCCTTGGCGCCGATGTCGGCGAGATAAAAATCGAGCTCGTCCGCGCGATAGGCGGGATTGAGCGGCGCCGTCGAGGCGGTTGCGGCCACCGCGACGAAGGCTGTGGCCATCTCCGGCCCGTTAGGCAGCACGATCGCCACCCGGTCGCCGCGCCCGATGCCGAGCGCA
Source organism: Mesorhizobium sp. WSM1386 (assembly GCF_055901595.1). NCBI lineage: Bacteria > Pseudomonadati > Pseudomonadota > Alphaproteobacteria > Hyphomicrobiales > Phyllobacteriaceae > Mesorhizobium > Mesorhizobium sp. WSM1386. Next base: position 646,574 of record NZ_CM148373.1, on the reverse strand, counting down.
TGCAGCCGCTCGGCTGTGGCCTTGATCAGGCTGCGCAGCTCGCCATGGGTGAGCGTCGCCCTGTCCGGCGCCAGGATTGCCGGAGCGTCTTCGGTGCCGGCGACGAGGCGGCGGGAAAGGTCTTTTGAATTCGTGCTCATGGTCACCAACTATGTTTCGAACGACTGGCGATGGAAGCCCAACAGACGTTGGCGCCGCCCCTCATTGCCCTGCCGGGCATTTCTCCCCGTATAGTGACGGGGAGAAAGGGCTGGCCGCAACGCCGGTCTTTCTTTTCGACGTTGGCGATTGGCGAAACCATCGACGACAGTGCCCCTCTCCCCGTCACTATACGGGGAGAGGATACCGGCAGGCAGGCAGTGCCAACTCTTGGAATGTGATTCTCCACGTCAATATCCAAGCGCCATCCCGTCCTTGCGCGGATCGGAGGCGCCGGTCAGCGTGCCCTTCTCCCAGTCGATCAGCACCGCTTGCCCGCCGCCGAGCGGGTGGTGCGGCTCGGCTACGCGATGGCCGCGCTTGCGCAGGCCTTCGAGCGCTTCGGCCGGAACGTTGCGCTCGGCCTCCACCATGCCGTCATTATAGAACACCCTTGGCGCGTCGAGCGCCTGCTGCGGGTCCATGCCGAAATCGATCATGTTGGTCAAAAGATGCACATGCCCGAATGGCTGGTAGCCGCCGCCCATGACGCCGAACGGCATCACCACGCGGCCGTTCCTGGTCGCCATGCCGGGCATGATCGTGTGCATCGGCCGCTTGCCGGGCGCGATGGCGTTCGGATGCGCCGGGTCGAGGCGGAAGCTCGAGCCACGGTTCTGCAGCACGACCCCGCTCTTCGGACCGACGACGCCGCTGCCGAACGAATAATAGGTCGAATTGATGAAGGAGACGGCGTTGCGGTCGCGGTCGACGATCGAGATGTAGACCGTGTCGCTGCCCGGCAGGTCCAGGCGCGGCAGATGCGTCATGGCGCGGTCCCGGTCGATCTCGGTGCGCAGCCGGTCGGCATAGGCGGCGGAAAGGAGCTGTTTTGTGGGCACATGAACCTGGTCCTGGTCGCCGAGGTAACGGTCGCGATCCTGGTAGGCCAGGCGCCCGGCCTCGATTTCCAGATGCAGCCGCTCGGCGCCGTTTGGATCGAGTCCGCCGAGCTTGAAGCCCGACAGCACGTTCAGCATCAAAAGGGCCGTCAGCCCCTGATTGTTCGGCGGCATCTGGTGGATATCGTAGCCGCCATAGGCGGTGCTGACCGGCGCCACATAGTCGCCCTTGGTCGCCGCGAAATCCTCGTGCGAATGCAGCCCGCCCAGTTCATTGAGCCGGCGCACCATGTCGTCGGCGACCGCCCCTTCGTAGAAGCCGGCGCGGCCCTGCTTGGCGATTGTGCGCAAGGTGGCGGCGAGTTCCGGCTGGCGGTGGATGTCGCCGGCCCTCGGCGCCTTGCCGCCCGGCAGGAAGATGCGCGCGGCATGCTCGTCGGCCGACAGGTCGATCTCCGGCTCGGCCCAGTCGAAGGCGACGCGGTCATGCACGACATAGCCGTTTTCGGCATAGTGGATGGCCGGCGCCAGCGCCTCGGCCAGGCTTTTGCGGCCATGGTCTTCCAGGAGCCGGCTCCAGGCATCGACGGCGCCCGGCACGGTCACCGCGTGCGGTCCCTGCTTCGGAAGCTCGTCGAAGCCCTTGTCGAGATACCAGTCGACGGTGGCGCCCGCAGGTGCGCGGCCCGAACCGTTGAAGGCCAGCACGTCGCCTTGTCCCTTCGGGCAGTACAGCACAAAGCAATCGCCGCCAATGCCGGTCGACTGCGGCTCGACCACGCCCTGCACGGCGGCGGCGCAAACGGCGGCGTCCATGGCATTGCCGCCGGCGCGCAGCATGTCGATCGCGGCAAGGCTCGCAAGCGGATGCGAGGTCGCGGCAATCGCTTGGGTGGCACGAACCGGCGAGCGGCCGGGAAACTGGAAATCACGCATTCTGTCTTTGTATCCCTTGGTCTGATGGATGCGACGCTGCCGCCATTGCGTAACACGACGCCGCAACGGATCGTTTCGGCTTCTCGACATTGTGCACTTCGCCAATTCTCCTCGTTACGCCAGACGCGTGTCAGGCTCGGACCCGATAAGGCGTTAGCCAGGTTTCCAGCGCGTTCAGTGCCGAGATGATCGTGAAATTGACGGTGAGATAGATCGCGCCCGCGGCCACGAAAACCTCCACGGCGCGATAGGTCTGCGAAATAAGCCCCTGGGCGATGCCCGTCACTTCCATCAGGGTGACGATCGATGCAAGCGACGTACCCTTCACCATGAGAATGATCTCGTTGCTGTAGCTCGGTATGGCTTGGCGCAGCGCCAAAGGCAGAACGACGAGGCGCAAGGTCTGGAGCCGTGTCATGCCGAAGGCAGAGGCCGCCTCGACAAGGCCGCGCGGCACACCCTGTATCGCACCCCGCAGGATTTCGCTGCCATAGGCGGCGGTATTGAGACTGAGCGCGATGATGGCGCACCAAAAGGGCTCGCGAAACAGCCACCAGAGCCCAACTGCCTGAAGTGTGGGGCGGAACTGGCCGAGGCCGTAATAGATGAGGAATATCTGGACGAGCAATGGCGTGCCGCGAAAGACGGCAACGAAGGAGCGTATGGGCCAGACCAGCATCCGATGGTTTCCCTGCTGCGCCAGTGCGAGCAACAGGGCCAAGGCAAAGCCTATTCCGATCGACATTCCCGCAAGTTGCAAGGTCAACGGCAAGCCGGAGAGAAGGGTGGGAATGATCTCTACAAAGAAGGCGAAGTCGATCATGCGTGGACCATGCCTCGCCACGCCCGTGCCTCGCCGTAGCGGAAGACCGATCCGGTCACGGCAGCGATGAGGAAATACAGCGTCGCGGCTGCTACATAGAATACGAAGGGCTCCCGCATCGATCCCGCGCCGATCTGAGATTGCCTCATCAATTCCACCAAGCCGATCACGGAGATCAAGGCCGAATCCTTGAGCACGAGCTGCCAGACATTTCCGAGACCCGGCAGGGCGTGCCGCATCAGTTGAGGCACGATGACGAGACGCAGCGATTGGAACCGGGACAGGCCGAGCGCCTCGCTGGCCTCGAACTGGCCGAGATCGACGGCAAGATACGCTCCGCGATAGACCTCGGCTTGATAGGCGCCCGAAATGATGCCGATCGCCAGGACGCCGGTCGCAAATGTCGGCAGCCCGACGAAGCCTGCGCTGCCGAAGAATTTACCGATCTCAGTCAATGCTATACTGCCGCCGTAGTAGAGCAGGTAAATCGTCAACAGATCGGGCACACCCCTGAACACCGTGCCATAGCCCTTGGCGACCCATGACGGCAAAGCTCTCGTGGAGAGCCGGCCTCCTGCTGCAACCGCGCCAAAGAGAGCGCCGAGCAGGAAACCGAGGACTGACAGCGCAAATGTCACGCCGGCTGCCAGCAGCAAGGCTCCGCCCCAGCCGCCCTTGCCCAGGGAAAGGATATGGAGTGTGTCCGTCATGTGAAACCTGATCGTTCAGCACGGCATCCGGCCGATCGGTTGACGCCAACCGTCCGGACAGAATACACGTGGCTACTTGACCGGCGTCACGTCCGTTTTCACCCATTTTTCCGAGATGCGTTTAATGGTCCCGTCGGCAATGGCGGCGCTGATCGCGTCGTTCAGCATTTCCTTGAGCTTGGCGTCCTCCTTCCTGAGTCCCGCACCCGTTCCGGCGCCGAACAAGCCGCCGACAAAGCCCGGACCTGCAACCGTGAAACCCGAGAATTCGGGTTTTGCGAGCGTCGCGGCGAGCGCTGTCTTCTGAGCGAATATTGCATCGATGCGGCCCGCGGCCAGATCGAGATCGTGCTGCTCGGTCGTCTTGTACTCGCGGATCTCCACCGTGTCGCCGAAGTATTTCTTGACGAATTCGAGCATGGCCGTGGCCGCCTGGACACCGACCACCTTGCCCTTCAGCAGGGGCTTCAACTTGTCGACCGCAGCCTGGGAAGCAGCCTCATCGTCCAGTTTGAATTTCTCGGTCGAAGCGCCGAGCTTCCCCAGATCGCTATCCTTGGCGGCTGCGAACCCGCCCGGGTCGATCGCATAGGGCTGGGTGAAGTCGATGGTCTCGAGGCGTTTCGGCGTGATGAACATGCTGGCCATGATCACATCGAACTTGCCGACCTTCAGCGAAGGAATAAGTCCGTCCCAGTCCTGAGCGATGATGGTGCATTTGACCTTCATCCGCTCGCAAAGATTGTTGGCGAGTTCGATCTCCAGTCCGTCGAGCTTGCCGTCCGCGTTGGTGAAGTTCCACGGAGCGTAGGCACCCTCCGTGGCGATGGTTATGGCCTTGGGCGCGTCCTCGGCCAATGCGGTGTGCATGAAGCCGAACATGCTGAGTGCGGCCGCAACTGCGGCCAAACGACAAACTTTCATGTGGTTCCCCTTTTTTGATAGGCTGATCGAGCTGTTCCTACGTCCGGCCGCATTGCCGGTTCGAGGCCATTCCTGTCCGGCCGGCGTTCGTCACCGGCTCGGACTCACGAACTCGGCCAGCATCGGTGCTGTGCTGAGAATGTGATCCTGCATCACTTTTTCCGCTTGAAGTTCGTCGCCTGAACGCAAGGCCGCGATCACGGCGGCATGCTCCTCGCGCGCAGAATGCGGCTTGTCACAGTCGTCGAACCAGATGCGCATGTAGGGCTCTATCACCACATGCAGCGCCGCTATCTGGTGGATAAGCTTAGGCCTCCGGCTTAGCGCACAGATACGGCCATGGAATTCCTGGTGGCGGACCACCCAGTCGCTGCTGCCGCTCTGGCCCGCGCGTTCCATGCGCTCGAGCAGGCGATCGAGTTCCTCGAACTCCTCCTCATCGATCCGGGGCATCGCCAGCCTTACGGCCAATCCCTCCAGTACGGAGCGAATTTCGAAAATCTCGTAAAGCTCATCGACCGTCAGGCCTGCGACCACGCATCCACGATTGGGCCGCAGAACCACCAGCCCGTCGGAGGCCAGGCGCCGAAAGGCTTCCCGCACCGGCATTCGACTCATGCCGATCTCGACGGCAATCTCCTCCGGAATAAGCCTGTCGCCCGGTTTGTAGCGGCCGAAGCGAAGGGCTCTCTGGACGTGCCTGTACGCCTCTTCCTCCGCAGTGGCGGGCATCTGTGGCTCTGCCGAAAAGGCTGCTGGCATGGGGGGCACCTAAAAAGTATTTTTGTATCCACGTATCATCAAATCCGCATTTTATTGCATCGTCAATACCCAGGGACGACGTTCGGAAGCCGATAACGGTGCAGTGCACTACCGGCACGATCGATTTCGGCGAGTCTTTGGATGGTGATTGCCGAAATCTTGTGGCCGAGATCTTCGAGGCGATCGGCGCCGGCGACGCCGGCAGGCTGGCCCGCTCCCATGTCCGAGGCTTGCGCAACAACGTGCTGCGCCTGCTGCAGGCGAAGTCCGACTATCAGAGTTCTGGCCAAGGCGTCCTGAGCGGCCGGTTGCCCTGAAATATCCGGTCGGCGGATTGGCGATCTGCCGTTGTTGCCTGGCCGTCTATTTCAGGCCGGATGCGCCGGGGGCAGGCAAACGCTCACGCAAGGGCTGAATTCTCACACCCGACAAGTTGGGCATCCTCAGCCCTTGCGTTCCTGCAAGCTGTTGCCGCCGTCGACCACCAGCAGGACGCCGTTGACATAGCTGGCGCCTTCCGAGGCCAGGAACGCGACCGCCGCGGCGACCTCATCGGGCCTTCCGGCCCGCGCCGGCGGTGTTTGCAGGGCCGCCATCCGCTCCATCTCGCTCGACGCGCCGGTTTCGACCCAGCCGGGAGCCACGGCATTGACCGTGATGCCGCTTCTGGCCACTTCGAGCGCCAGCGTGCGCGTCAGGCCAACCATGCCGGCCTTGGCGGCGGAATAGGCAGATGTGCCCTCGAACGACACCAGCGGTCCGGTGACCGACGCCACATTGACGATGCGCCCATGGCCAGCTTCGACCATCGCCGGCAGAAATGCGCGGGTGACCAGGAACGCCGTCTTCAGGCTGACGTCGATGCCTCGGTCCCAGTCCGCTTCGGTCATGGCGAGAAACGCCTTGTCGACCGACGGCGATGCCAAGGAGCCCATGCCGGCATTGTTGACCAGGATGTCGACCGCGCCGGCGGTTGCCCGCAGCCGCTCGACCTCCGCTGCGCTGGTGAGATCGGCGACCGCCGCATTGGCATCGATGCCCTCGGCGCGGAGCTCCGCCGCGCGATCGAGCACGCGTGCACTGGCGCCGGTCAGGAAAACGGCATGACCCGCATTGCCGAGCTGCCGGGCAATGGCAAAGCCGATGCCGTCGGCGGCTCCGGCGCCGGTGATTAAAGCGCGCTTGATGCTGGTGGACGTCATGGCTCAATCAGCTCCGGTGGGTTTCGTCGCGCACAGCCGGACAGCGGTGGTCGCGATCGCCGAACCATATAGTCCATGGAAAAAGATTTGACGCCCCGAGCGGTGAGCATCAAGCCAACTCTCATTTCTTCTGCCGGAATTTCGAATGGCAAGCCGAACAATCCTGCAGGATGAGATGCAATAGATGTTCCGCCGGCAGCTTGGCCGGATCGGCCTGCGCGGTGTCTGGCCGCTTGCCGAGCAGGCTGCCGCCATCCATCGGCAGACCCGCTCCCATCCGCATGTCATCGCTGATTTCGGCCGGGGCTTTGTCGGCCTTGGCCGCGAGTGCCGAGGCGAGCTTGCCGATGTGGCGGGCAAGCGCTTCGAATTCCGGCCTCGCCTGGTCGATCTCCACCCTGGCGCCAGACGGCGCGCCCAGCGTGCCGGCCGGGAATTCGGCGAGCAGGGCAGGGCTGGTGTGGGCGCTGAGCGCATCGGCCGCCGCCTTGAACCCGCCGGCATCATACTCACGCTTGCCGTCGAACATCTCGGCGATGGTTCTTGCCGCCGCCGCCATCGCCTTCATGGAGGCTTGGCGGGCGGCCACGGTCGCATCGCTCGAGGCCGGCGCCATGGATGAGCAGAGAACCATCCAGCCGGCAAGCGCCAGCGTCGCCGCTCCGGGCGCTATGCCGGCCCTCATGCCCGCACGTCGAGCACGCCCATCATGCCGAGTTGCTCGTGCTCCAGGATGTGGCAGTGATACATGCGCCGGCCGGGCTGCTCCTGGCGCAACAGAAGCCGCACCGTCTCGCCACGCGCCACGTTGACGGTGTCCTTCCACGCAACGAAGGGTGGCTTGGAGACCTTGCCGTCGCGCTCATGCTCGATCACCTGGAACTGCGTGCCGTGGACATGGAACGGATGGTCCATGTCGGCCTGGTTGACGATTTCCCACAGCTCCGTCTCTCCGGCTCTTGAGACGATGTCGATACGCGCCATGTCGAAGGCCTTGCCGTTGATCAGGAAGCCCATCTCCATGCCGGTTTCGTTCATCGCCATGATTTCGGCGAAGATGAGACGCCGGCTGACAGCAGGGGCGGAGAGCGGAGCGATCGGCCGCAATCGCGTGGGCAGCGGCGGCATCGCTGCTCCCGGCGTTTCCGAGACATCGACCGTCAGCAGCGTCAGACCAGCATCGGCCGGGCGGCCCGCGCCCATCCAGCCGCGATCATAGTCCAGCGTGCCCAGGGTAGCGGAACCGGGCCTGTCGAAGGCGACGACCAGCTCGATCCGCTCGCCCGGGCTGAGCAGGATCTCGTCCGCCGCCACCGGCGCCTCGATGAGCCCGCCATCCGTTCCCACGATTGTCATCGCCCCGCCTTCGAAGGCGAGCTTCAGGAAGCGCGCATTGGTGGCGTTGCAGAGGCGCAGGCGCCGCCTGTCGCCCTTTACAGCGGCAAGCCTCGGGTTCCTCTGGCCATTGACCAGCACCTGGTCGCCGACGCGGCCGTTCATCAGGTCGGTCATGGTGTTTCCCGGAATCGAGCCGTCGGCGGCCAGCCGCAGATCGGTCAACATCAGCACCATGTCGCCATATTCGGCCGGAACAGGGTCGGCTTTCGACTTGACCACGAAGGCGCCGGCCAGGCCGCGATAGACCTGTTCGGCCGTCCTGCCATGCGGATGGGGGTGATACCAGTAGGAGCCGGCGCTGCCTTCCGGCAGGTCGAAGGCGTAGACGCGATCGGCGCCCGCAGCCACCGGGTCCATCGGATTGCCGTCCTGGTCGGCCGGCACCGGCATGCCATGCCAGTGGATAGTGCTTGCCTCGCTGTTGATCCGGTTGGCGAAGGTGATCTCGACCCGGTCGCCCTCGAAGGCCTCGATCAGCGGCCCCGGGCTCGACCCGTTATATGCAAGGATGGGCGTTTCCAGCCCCTCGGCGATGCGCGCAATAGCAGCCTCCGCCGTCAGCTTCGCCTTGAACATGCTGGGCCGGGCGGCCTCGTTTGCAAGCAACGGCAGCGCACGCAACGCCTCGCCCTCTGGCAGCATGATGGCGCCTTGCGTCATGGCGTCCATATCGTGGCCGCTCATGCCGGGCATGGTGGACATGTCGTCCATTTTCATCTGCGCCAGAGCGCGCGGGCTCGCCAGGACCGTTGCCAGGCCTGCCGCCAGAAAACCGCGTCGGTGCATTTTCGCTCCTCTATGTCGGGGGAAAGGGCCTCACCATACGACTTGCCGACGCTAAACGTTCCAGTGGCGGGAAGGTCAAGCGGGATCGACGGTTCGGCGTTGGAATTTGCAGCCGATGGATCGCAATGGCTTCGGCCGCGTTCATCCCAACGACTGATACAACCTGCCGTTTCATCGACAAGCGCGAGAATCCCGACCATGCTCATCCAACCGATCGACTATTTTCTTGTCGCCTGGTTCACGCTCGCCCTGGCCTCGACCCTCTATGTCGGCTTCGACCAGTACCGCAACAATCCCGAGCCGGTGGTGATGAAATGGGGCTTCATCCTGGTGACGCTCTATATGGGTCCGCTCGGCCTGCTGCTTTATGTGCTGGCCGACAAGGAGCCGCGACCTGGCGAGCACGAGGCCTTCACCCGCACGCTTTGGAAGCAGGGTGTCGGCTCGACCATCCATTGCGTCGCCGGCGATGCGACCGGCATCATTCTGGCCGCCGTCATCACGGCGGCACTCGGCCTGCCGATGTGGCTCGATCTCATCGTCGAATATCTCGCCGGCTTTGCCTTCGGCCTGTTCATCTTCCAGTCGCTGTTCATGAAGTCGATGATGGGCGGCAGCTATTGGGAGAATGTGAGGAAGAGCTTCCTGCCGGAATTCATCTCGATGAATTTCATGATGGCCGGCATGGCACCGGTCATGAGCTTCCTCATGATGGGCCGTGACATGCGCGCCATGGAGCCGACGGAGCTGCTGTTTTGGGGCGTGATGTCGATCGGCGTCATCGCCGGCTTCGCGCTTGCCTATCCCGCCAATGTCTGGCTGGTCGCGCGCGGCCTGAAGCATGGCCTGATGACCGAGCGCCCGGATCAGGGCGCGGCTGGCGGGCACGAGCATCACCAGAAGGGACACAAATCGGCTTCCGGCAAGGGCAGCGCCGGCCATGGCATGCGCTCGGACGCCACCACTCCGCAGATTGCCGCGCTCGGCGTGGTGTCGGCGATCGCGTTGGCGCTTGGCATGGCCGCGCCGGCGAACTGGCTGAACCTGACATTATCGGCCCGCGATGTCGGCGGTGTGATCATGCCGCAAGGCATGATCATGGATCGCGACACGCCGGCGGACGCCATGCGCGATATGGCGGCGACCTCGCCGCGGCTCGTCACCGCCTCCTACGGCCTGGCGGCAAAAGGCGACCAGGATCTGCCGTTCCGCATGGAAAACGGCGTCAAAGTGTTCGAACTCAGGCCATCGGTGGTGCGCTGGCAGATCCTGCCGGACGTTGCGGTCGACGCCTATGCCTATAACGGTCAGATCCCGGGGCCGCGCATCCATATTCGCCAGGGTGACCGCGTCCGCATCAACGTCACCAACGGCCTGCCGGAGGAAACCACGGTGCATTGGCACGGGCTGATCCTGCCCAATCAGATGGACGGGCCGGCCGAGATCACGCAAAAGCCGATCGAGCCCGGACAGAGCTATTCCTACGAGTTCACGGCCACCCAGCATGGCACCTACTTCTACCATCCGCATGCCAAGCCAGACCGGACCCAGGCGCTCGGCCTTTATGGCGCGCTGATCATCGATCCCGCCAACCCCGCCGACGAAGTGGCGGCGGACCACGACTATGTCATCGAGCTCCAAGAGTGGCTGGTGCGGGAGGGGCTGACCTATCCGTCGATGCCGATGGATGGCGGCATGCCCAATTTCTTCACCATCAACGGCAAGGCCTATCCTGCGACCGACACGATCCGCATGAAGGTCGGCGAGACGCTCAAGGTGCGTTTCATCGGCACCAACAACGGCTTCATCCACCCGATGCACATCCATGGCGGGCCGTTCGAGGTGGTCGCCCGCGACGGCGAGACTATCCCTGCCGCCGCACGCTTCCTTGCCGACACCATCAATGTCGGGCCTGGCCAGCGCTATGACGTGGTCTGGAAGGCACAGCGCCCCGGCAAGTGGCTGATCCATTGCCATATCCCGCACCACACGACGAACAACAATGTCGAGGACAAGGGCGGCGGCGGACTGATGACTGTCATCGAGGTAGGCTGACGGGGGCTAACCGCAAGTCACAGATCGCTTCACCGATGCCGCGATTTTTGGCGCCGCTCGAAAGGACCCGATGGGCCAGTCGTAGCCGCGTCGTCATATCGCTCAGCGCGGCCCGTTGAGATGCGCAGACGATAGTCGAGGAGAGAGGGGCCGCCCTCTCTCCCCAAGTTCCTACGGACGAACGCGGATAACCGTCTTTCCCGCACGCCGCTCGGTCGAGTTGAAGGTGGCGACGGCGTCATCCAGGCTCGAGACCTTGCCGATATTCGTCCGCAGTCGTCCGTTCCGGATGCGCTGAACGATCTCCCAAAGCTGGCCGCGATCAGCCTCGACGACGAAGTCAACCGTCAGGCCATCTGCAGGTCGAATATCCGTCGGTCCGACGGCTGTCACAAGCGATCCTCCGGCCCGAATCAGGGCTGCGGACCGCTTCTGGATATCGCCGCCGATGACGTCGAACACCAGATCGACGCCGCCAACCTCCTCTAGTTTGTCGTTGTCGAGATCGACGAATTCATTCGCACCGAAGTCGAGCGCCTTCTGGCGGTCGGCGGCGCGTCCGGTGCCGATGACAAAGGCCCCGGCCTCCCTTGCAAGCTGCGTCACCATCGAACCGACGGCACCGGCCGCGCCGTGCGCGAGCACGCTTTGCCCCGCCTGAAGGCGGCCATGCTGGAACAGCCCCTGCCACGCGGTCAGGCCGGAGATCGGCAGGCTCGCACCCACCGTGAAGTCGACGTCGCCGGGCAGCGGCGCGAGATTGCGTGCCTCCATGGCGACATACTCGGCGAGCGTGCCGTCGCGATGCCAGTCGGCGAGGCCGAACACTCGCTGACCGATTGACAGTCCCGTGGTGCCGTAGCCGAGCGCAGTGACCACACCGGCTAGCTCATGGCCGAGGATCGATGGCGTCCGGTCACGGAAGGCTCGATCGGCCCAGGTCGAAGGCCATTCCAGTTCGGTGTTGACGAATCCCGCCGCATGAATCTCAACCACGACATCGTTTATTGCCGCCTGCGGCTCGGGCCGCTGCGCCAGCTTCATGCCGGCCGTTCCTGCAGCCTGATCCGTCGCTACGATCGCTTTCATAGGAATGTCTCCTCAGTGATTTGTTGGTTCGGGGTAATTTATCGCTCTGGTTCCGGCCAGCCTACCGGTGATGATGAAGGTCACGGCCGCGTCGGTGATCGCGGACTGATTCCAGGCGATCGGACGCAGCCGTGCCTTGGCTTTCGGCGAGCGTGCGGCGATGAAGCGCCAGTTCTGCAGGTGGAAGGATGTCGGCGCGGACGTGCCGATGCGCACCAGGTCGCGGATCTGATCGTCGGTCAGCATTGCAGTGGGGTCGTAGTACTTGGCGGCACTGCGGCTCAGGATGGTTTCGATGACGACGTTCGTCGCGAAAGTGTTTTCGCTCTTCCCGTTCTCCCGGAAGATTTCGGCGGCTACACGGGTTGCTGGTCCGGTGGTGGCGCGGCTGATGCAGTTCATTGGATGGCTCCCTTATCAGGTGATTGCGGAGCCTAATCTACGGGGACGAGTGAGAATTTCGAGACTGATTTAGCTCAAGATGATGCGCAAAAGGATCATGATGGGCTTTTCAGATCCCAGGCCGCGCGTCTTGCTCGCCATTGTGCGCCAGTCGCCGCCATTCCCCCGGTGTCATCCCCATCCTCTCGGCAAACACACGCCGAAATGCCGAAACGGATTGATACCCGACCGTCTCGGCCACGGCCTCGGTGCTGATCGCTGGCTTCTTCAACTCGTTGGCGGCCAGACTCATGCGGAGATCAGTCAACAAATCGAGGGCGGAGCAACCTAGCCTGTCCTGAAAGTGCCTCATGAATGTGGCCCGCGACATGCTGCACATGTCCGCTAAATCAGGCAGTTTCCAAGACCGCGCTGGGTCGGCGAACATCGCCGCAATTGCTGGTGCCAACCGCGGATGACCGGCCAGGGCCAACAAGCCTTCGGGCGCTTTCTCGGCTTCGCTTGCCGAGCGCAGTACCAAGGTGAATAGGGCCGAAGAAAGTGCGTCGAGAATAGCCCGTCCTCCCGCTCTGTCACCGGCGGACTCCGTTCGCATCAGCCTCACCAGGCTGGCCAGTTGGTTGGAAGCGGAGCCGATGCTCTCGTCCCCATGGCCGTCCATAGACCGCGCCACAAGATTTGTGGGCAGGTAGTTACGGATCAATCGATCATGGGGTGGCGCGACGAAAAACCGCCCACACAGCAGATCGAGTTGCTCACCCTGGCCATCGTTCTCGCTCAACATCCATCCGGCAGAGCCTACGCTTTCGTGTGTACGGACGGGCGTTTGCCCGCTGCCGTCATGCAGCACATGCGCCGCACCGTGCGGCAGCAGAACGATGTCTCCGCTCAGCAGCTCCCTTGCCGTTCTCGTCTCCGGATCCTCTAAAATGGCCCGGCCCTTGACGATGACGTGGTAAGGGATCTCGTTCGCCGCTGCCCGGCCCCAGGTAACACGCCACGGCGCACCGTAGGCGCAGCGGACCTCGAGCTGGCCGGTAACGGTGATCATTTGCAAGAGATGGCTGAGCCAGTCCACTTCAGACATTGGACCTCGAAAACCGGAAATGGTGAAACATCTTATCGCAATTGTGCATCGGTTCTACTTGTCGACCACGTTTCCAAACCTGGCTTTCATACCGGGCCTAGATCGTGAGCGAGCCACCGAGCGCCCCCATGACCGGAACAAGGGGCCTGTATCCCGTCGCGCAAAACCGCTTCAGATTGCCGATTTGAAACGGCGCAATTTGGTTAAGTCCTGGAGATAAATGGCGCGCCCGAAGAGATTCGAACTCCTGACCCCCAGATTCGTAGTCTGGTGCTCTATCCAGCTGAGCTACGGGCGCGCATCAGGCCGTGTTTTCAACGACCCAGCGATCCGATCCTGAGGACCGGCCGCGAATGTGTGCAGTTCCCTAGCGACTGAATTTGCGAAAAGCAAGTCGATCCGGCAAAAGTTTTGTCGCAGGCATGTCATCTGGCGATGGCGGCTCGGATCCCGACGCTCGAGGCAGCCGCGAAGCCGGTGCGATTCCGGGCTGGACGGAAAGTCTCGGGGAAGATCAGGGAAAGTGTCGGGCTCGAAAGGCAAGCGCCCCCCGGGGAAGGCAGTGCGGGAGACCTCAGGCCGGGCGACGCAGGCTGCCGCGGGCCTGGTCGAGCCGCACCGGCTGGTCGGGGATGGTGACCGAGAATGTCGTGCGTCCGCCGATCGACTCCACCAGTTCCACCGTGCCGCCATGCGCGCGGATCAGTTCGTGCGCGATGGCCAGGCCAAGCCCGGTGCCGCCGCTGCGCGCCGAGCCGCGGAACGCCGCGAACAGGTTCTCGCGCGCCTTCGCCGGCAGGCCGGGGCCGGTGTCGGTGACGACGATGCGGCTGACGCTGCCCATGCGTTCGGCCGAGACCGCCAGCCGGCGCACCACCGCGCTCTCGGTGTCCGCCGCCATCGCCTGCACCGAGTTGCGGCAAAGATTGGTGAGCACCCGGAACAACTGGTCGGAATCGGCATCCACCTCGAACGCCGCCTCGACGGCGTTGATGAACTCGATGCCCTGTCCGATGTCGAGCAGGCCGTGCACGTCCTCGACCAGCTGGTACAGCCGCACCCGGCGCCGCGAAGGCGGCGGCTCCTGCGTGCGGCCATAGGCCAGCACGCCTTCGGAATAGGAGACGGCACGATCGAGCGCGCGCAAAAGCTTCGGCGCGAAGGCCTGCACGGTTGGGTCCCTGACCTGGCGCAGGCGGTCCGACATCAGCTGCGCCGAAGCCAGGATGTTGCGCATGTCATGGTTGATCTTCGACACGGCAAGGCCGAGATCGGCAAGGTGCTTCTGCTCGGAGAGCATCTTTTGCAGCCGCTCCTGCATCTGCGACAGCTCGCGTTCGGCAACGCCGATCTCATCGGCGCGGGCGGCGGGGCGGATGATGCGCCCGGGATCGTCCGGAGCCTCGGAGAAGGACAGCATCGAGCGCGTCATGGTGCGGATCGGCCCGATCATGATCAGGTCGATGGCGGCGTAGACCAGCATGGCCGTGAACAGCGAGATCAGCAGCGAGACGAAGGCGACATTACGCGAATATCTCAGCATCGCATGGCGCAGGCTGTAGTCCGGCATGATCAGCTCGAATTCCTTGTCGCTGTCGCCGACCGGTCCGAAAACGCGAAGCATCCGGTCGCCGCCGAAGAACAGCGTGTCCAGCGCGCCGGTCATGCCCTTGACCATGCCGACGCTGGCAAGGTCGATGTGCTCGTCCACCTGCGGCGGCATGTCGGCCACCACCAGGAGCCGCGAGACGCCGCCATCGCGCACCGCGATCGCCTTGGCGCCGATCGCCATCAGAACGTCGTTCTGGGCCGTGCGCGACAGCGAGGTCGACTCGCCCTGTACCAGCACGATCGAGACGGCGGCGGCCGTACTCAGCCGCTCCTTGAGCCAGCTCAGCCGGTAGCTGGCGATCCAGGGCAGGAAGATGAGCACTTCGGCCAGCAGCACGAAAACGATGGTCAAAAGCAGCAGTTTCGTCGACAGGCCGCGCGACAAAGGCACCGTGCGGACGGCGGCTGGCGCTGTTCCGGTCCCTTCTCCCGCTTGCGTGGCTTCGCTCATGTAACCCTGTCTTCACAATCACTTGATCAGCCAAGATTAGGCGATCAAGGCTTTTTTGCCAATTTATCCTTTGGCCGGAACATTAAATTGCCGTCATAAAACCTACGTCCTTGGCGCGACCGCCCCGGATTGACTTCCAAAACCCTTCTTTCTATAAGCCCGCTCACGCTCGGGCCATTCGTCCCGGCGCGGTTTCGATCGCGCCAAAGCCGGCCCGGCAAAGCTCCTGTTACAGAGTGACAGAATCAAGAAGGGCCGCACCCCGCGGTATTAAAACAAATGAAGCGTACCTACCAACCGTCCAAACTCGTCCGCAAACGTCGGCACGGCTTTCGTGCCCGCATGGCCACCAAGGGTGGTCGTGGCGTTGTCGCAGCTCGCCGCAACCGCGGCCGCAAGCGGCTCAGCGCCTAAGCGAGACGAGATCGTTGCCCGCAACCGGCAAGCCAGTGGGGGTCAATCCCAAGCGGCTTCTGAAACGCGCGGAATTCCTGGCCGTCCGCCGTGGTGAAAAGCGCCGCGGGCGGTTTTTCCTCGTCGAGGTCCTCGACCGCGGCGACGGCGGCGTGCCGCGTGTCGGCTTCACCGTCACCAAGAAGGTCGGCAACGCCGTTGTGCGCAACCGCGTCAGGCGGCGGCTGAAAGAAGCCGTCCGCGTCCATGCCGCAGATGACATGAAGCCCGGCAATGACTATGTCATCGTCGGGCGCGACGATGCACTGCGCGCCCCGTTCGGCCAGTTGAAGGCCGAACTCTCCCGCCGACTTCGCGGAACACGATAGGCCAAGGGCTCTCGATGGAAAACAACCGGAACTTCTTCATCACCATCGCGCTGTCGGTGCTGATCCTGACTTTGTGGCAGGTTTTCTACATGAATCCGCGCGTCGAGCAGCAGCGCGAGGCCGCCAAGATCGAGCAGCAGCGCGTGGAGGAGCAGAAGAAGGCGGCCGAGGCCGCCAATCCAGGCGCTGCGACACCGGCGCCGGCGCCGGCGCCGGGCACCATTCCCAACGCGCCCGGCGGCGACGCCGTCACCGCGGCCGGCCGCGATCAGGCGCTGGCTGCTTCGAAGCGCGTCAAGATAGACACGCCGAGCCTCGAAGGCTCGATCAACCTGACCGGCGCGCGCCTCGACGACCTCAAGCTCAAGCACTACACCGAGACCGTCGACAAGAACTCGCCCGAGATCGAACTGCTCAACCCGCAGGCGCTGCCGACCGGCTATTTCGCCGAGATCGGCTTCGTCGGCAACGACAAGACCGGCGCGGTGCCGGGTGCCGACACGGTATGGAGCGTGGAAGGCAATCCGACGCTGAGCCCGTCGACGCCGGTGACGCTCACCTACACCAACGACAAGGGACTGATCTTCAAGCGCGTCTTCTCGGTCGACGCCAACTACATGTTCACGGTCACGGACACGGTGCAGAATTCCGGCGCCAGCGCGGTTTCGCTGTTCAATTACGGCCGCGTCACGCGCTACGACAAGCCGGCCGTCGCCAGCACCTACGTGCTGCATGAGGGCCTGATCGGCGTGACCGGCACCGAGGGCCTGGCTGAATACAAATACGCCAAGATCGAATCCGAAAAGCAGGTCACTCCGGGCAAGTCGACCGATGGCTGGCTCGGCATCACCGACAAATACTGGGCCGTCACCCTGGTGCCGACCGAGAAGCAGCCGTTCCAGCCGCGCTATGCCTTTTTCGAGGATGGCCGGCACCGCTACCAGTCCGACTTCCTTACCGATGCAATCAATGTCGATGCCGGCCAGTCCGCGACCGTCGAGACGGAGATCTTCGCCGGCGCCAAGGAAGTGGCCAAGATCAACGCCTACGAGGCGGACCGTCACATTCGCCAGTTCAACCTGGTGATCGACTGGGGGTATTTCTATTTCATCACCAAGCCGATGTTCTGGCTGATCGACACGCTCTACAAATTCTTCGGCAATTTCGGCCTGGCGATCCTCGCCACCACGATCATCGTCAAGGCGCTGTTCTTCCCGCTCGCCAACAAGTCCTACGCGTCGATGGCGAACATGAAGAAGGTGCAGCCCAAGATGCTCGAGATCCGCGAGAAATACGCGGACGACAAGATGAAGCAGCAGCAGGCGATGATGGAGCTGTACAAGACCGAGAAGATCAATCCGCTGGCCGGTTGCTGGCCGGTGGCGCTGCAGATCCCCGTCTTCTTCTCGCTCTACAAGGTGCTCTACATCACCATCGAGATGCGCCACGCGCCGTTCTTCGGCTGGATCCAGGATCTGGCCGCGCCCGATCCGACCTCGATCTTCAACCTGTTCGGCCTCGTTCCGGTCACCTTGCCGCACATGCTGATGATCGGCGTCTGGCCGCTGATCATGGGCGTCACCATGTTCCTGCAGATGCGCATGAACCCGACGCCGCCGGACCCGACGCAGGCCGCGATCTTCACCTGGATGCCTGTCATCTTCACCTTCATGATGGCGGGTTTCCCGGCCGGCCTGGTCATCTACTGGGCCTGGAACAACACGCTGTCGATCCTCCAGCAGGGCCTGATCATGAAGCGCCAGGGTGCCAAGATCGAGCTGTGGGACAATCTGGTCGCGCTGTTCCGGAAGAAACCGTCCCCGGCTGAGTAGCCGGCCTTCTTCCTACAAAAGGCGGAGTAGCCGGCCTCCAAAAAAGCCGAAGAGAAGATCTCTCTTCTCAAAAAGCCCGGTTCGCCCGGGCTTTTTCTTTGGGCAAATATCTGTTCACGTTCCCGTGATCGGCGAAACTGCAAGCGGTCGCGGTGCGTGACTGCGTGTGCATTTCCAAAGGCTATCAATTCCGATCAGCCCTCACCCGGAGGAAGACCACATGCGCTTGCCGTCATTCAGGATCATCGCCCTTTCCGCACTCGTCGCTGGCGCGGCAATTGCCGCCCCGGCCTATGCCAAGAACCCGACAGTCGGCGGCGCGCCGATGTACGCCACCAAGAACATCGTCGAGAACGCCGTCAACTCGAAGGACCACACGACGCTGGTCGCCGCCGTCAAAGCGGCTGGCCTTGTCGACACGCTGCAGGGCGCCGGCCCGTTCACCGTCTTCGCGCCCACCAACGAAGCCTTCGCCGCGCTGCCGGCCGGCACCGTCGAAACGCTGCTCAAGCCCGAGAACAAGGACCAGCTCACCAAGGTGCTGACCGCGCATGTCGTGGCCGGCAAGATCTCCGGCAAGGACATGATGGCCAAGGCCAAGGCGATGGGCGGAAAATATGAGATGAAGACCGTCTCGGGCGACACGCTCACCGCCGAGGTCAAGAAGGGCAAGCTCTACATCATCGACGAGTCCGGCGGCGAGGCCAAGGTGACGATCGCCGACGTCAACCAGTCGAACGGTGTCATTGATGTCGTCAACAAGGTGCTGTTGCCGAAATAACCACCCCGGCGAAGGGGATCAGGCAGGTCCGTTGGGGCTTTCTCGGGCTTGCCGTCTCCACCTCGTGACGAGGTCCATATTTCCTGGGAAGCCGTATCGGCAATGGGCCGGGGTCCTGCAGTCCCTCGCAGGGCTCCGGTTTTTTGGATATGTGAAGGCGACCGGGTTTCAGCTGTCGAGCAACCGCTCCCGGCACGTCACTCCATGTGACGGCGCTATGGTCGACCTTGGCCGGTATCAGGGCAGCGGTTTTGACAGCGCGCTGTCCAATCCGATCGTGATTTGCCGCGGCAACAAATGAGCTTCATGACAAGGAAAGCTCGCTCTCGGCCGATTGATGCTATAGGGCGGATCACGTTATTTTGACCAGGCGCGCCCCGCAGTCCGGATGCGCCGACCAATCACTTCCTCGACGGATATCGACATGGACGGACCCAACCCCGGCATCAAGCACCCGATCCCGATGCATACGCGCGTCGGCTTCCTGAAGCCGCTGGTGAGTGCGCCGAACATCGAGATCGGCGACTTCACCTACTACGACGACCCTGACGGGCCGGACAAATTCGCCGACAAATGCGTGCTGCACCACTATCCCTTCATTGGCGACAAGCTGATCATTGGCAAGTTCTGCGCCATTGCCGAAGGCGCGCGCTTCATCATGAACGGCGCCAACCATGCCATGTCCGGCTTTTCGACCTATCCGTTCAACATCTTCGGCCATGGCTGGGAAAACGGTTTTGATCCGGCGACATGGTCGAAGGAAGTGCGCGGCGACACCGTGGTCGGCAGCGATGTCTGGATCGGCATGGAGGCGGTGATCCTGCCCGGCGTGCAAGTCGGCCATGGCGCCATCATTGCGGCGAAGTCCGTGGTGACGCACGATGTCCCATCCTACGCCATCGTCGCCGGCAACGCGGCCAAGGTGGTGAAGATGCGGTTCGACGACAGGACGATCCGGCGGCTGCTTGCGGTGGCATGGTGGGACTGGCCGGTCGACAAGATCGGCCGCAACCTCGATGCCATCAGGGGCGCCGATATTTCTCTTCTGGAGGCAGCAGCTTGAACGCTTTGAACAGCACCACGATCGGCACCGACCTTTTCACGCGCGGCTGGATCTTCATCCGCGGCGTGCCGGCCATGAAGTTCCTGCCGCCGGAAGGGCCCCCGGAAATCGCCTTTGCCGGCCGTTCCAACGTCGGCAAGTCGTCGCTGATCAACGCGCTGGTCAACCAGAAGGGGCTGGCCCGCACCTCCAACACGCCGGGGCGCACGCAGGAACTCAACTATTTCGTGCCGGATGGTTTTTCGGGCGAGGGCGCCGACCTGCCGCCAATGGCGCTGGTCGACATGCCGGGCTACGGCTACGCCACCGCGCCCAAGGAGAAGGTCGACGAGTGGACCAAGCTGGTCTTCGACTATCTCAAGGGCCGCGTCACGCTGAAGCGCGTCTATGTGCTGATCGACGCCCGCCACGGCATCAAGGCCAAGGACGACGAAGTGCTGTCGCTGCTCGACAAGGCGGCGGTGTCCTATCAGATCGTGCTGACCAAGACCGACAAGATCAAGGTCGCTGGCGTGCCGCGGCTGATCGAGGAGACGCTGGCCAAGATCAAGAAGCGGCCGGCGGCGTTTCCGTTCGTCCTGGCGACATCATCGGAAAAGGGTGAGGGTCTCGAGGAATTGCAGGCCGCCATCGTGCTTGCCGCCAATGGCGGGTGACGCGATTTCCCGTCAGGACTTTGCCTCGAGGGCAATCATCTGGTGGCGTTCTTCCTCGGCCAGGCTCGCGGTGCCGTAGGCCTTCAGGAACATATCGACGCCTGACCGGACGATGTGCTCGATCTCCTCCTGGCTCGGCGCCTTGACACGGTAGGCGAAGATGCACTGCCGGAAAAGACCGGCAAGGCAAAGATCGGTGAACTGATAGGCGGCAAGGTCGACATCGTCGATGCGCAGGAGGCCGCGCTCGATGGCGGCGTTCAAGAAGGTCACCATCCTGTCATGGCCGCGTTTGGGGCCGCGCTCGTAAAACCGCGCGCCCATGTCGGGTATCCTGTCGGAGGCGCCGATCACGGTGCGCTGCGCCTGGATGACCCTGGCCGAGGTGATCTTCATCGACAGGACCTTGCCGAACTTCACCAGCGTCTGGCGCAGATCGTCGGAACGATCGAGCAAGTCGTACATGTTCTTGAAGATGCTGCCGCGCTCTTCCTCGATCAGCGCCTCGAACAGCTCTTCCTTGTTGGCGAAGTAGACATAGATGGTGCCCTTCGACACGCCGGCCTCGCGCGTGATGTCGTTCATCGAGGCGGCCTCGAAGCCCTTGTCGATGAAGACACGGCGGGCGCCGTCGATGATCTGGCTGCGCTTGACCGGATCCTGTCCGGCGGCGGGGCGGCCGCGGCGCAGGCTGTCCAGCAGATCCTCGCATTTGTCGTTTTCGGCGTCGGGCGTTGTCTCGGCCATAAAAGTCACACCTCGAAAATAATTCGAACCAAGCGGTTCGATTGCCCCTTGATATGGTCCTCTTTACGCGCTATGTCAACGTCCATCGAACCGAACGGTTCAGTCTATTATAATCTTTCCTAGAGAGATGTCATGTCCTCAAACGCGCCATCCACCGCCGAAGTCCGTCCGTTCCCCAGCGCCAAGGTTGCGCCGGCGACGGAAGCACCGGGAATTCCTGTCCAGCCGGCCGCCGCGCCGCCGCCGGCGGAAGCCCCCGCAAAGAAGAAGCGTTCGGTGCGCTCCTTCCTGCTGCCGATCATCGGCGTTGCCCTGCTCGGCGCCGGCGCCTGGTATGGCTATGACTATTGGACGACCGGCCGTTTCATGATCTCGACCGACGACGCTTACGTCCAGGCCGACATGGCGTTCGTCTCGCCGAAGATTTCCGGCTATGTCGATCAGGTCAAGGTGAGCGAGAACCAGCTGGTCAAGGCCGGCGACCCGCTGCTGACGATCGATGACGGCGACTACAAAATAGCTGTCGCCCAGGCCGACGCCCAGATCGCCACGTTGTCGAAGACGCTCGACCGTATCGACGCGCAGACCAAGGCCGCGCAGGCTTCCCTGCAGCAGGCGCAGGCGCAGAAGGTCGCCGACCAGGCCGCGGCCGGCAATGCCGCCCGTGCCCAGCAGCGCGCCGCGCAGCTGGTCAAGACGCATGTCGGCACGCAGGCGCAGCTGGACGATGCCCAGACCGCGCTCGACCAGGCCAATGCCGCTCTGGTCGGCGCCGACGCGCAGATCGCCGCGGCGCAGGCCAATATCGGTGTGCTCGAGGCGCAGCGCGCCGAGTCGGCGAGCACGCTCGCCTCCTTGCAGCTCAGCCGCGACAAGGCCGCGCGCGACCTTTCTTTCACCGTGCTCAAGGCTCCGTATGACGGCGTCGTCGGCAACCGGTCGGTCGAGCAGGGCGACCTCGTCAGCCCCGGCCAGAAGCTCGCCGTCGTCGTGCCGCTGGACAAGCTTTACATCGTCGCCAACTTCAAGGAGACCCAGCTTGCCCGCCTGGTTCCCGGCGAAAAGGTCAACATCTCGGTCGACGCCATCGACGGCCAGCCCATCCAGGGAACCGTTTCGTCGCTCGCTCCGGCTTCAGGCGCGGTCTTCTCGCTGTTGCCGCCGGAAAATGCCACCGGCAACTTCACCAAGGTGGTGCAGCGCGTCCCGGTCCGCATCGACGTCCCGGCCGATGCCCTCAGGACCGGCAAGTTGCGCGCTGGCTTGAGCGTTGTCGTCAACGTCGACAGCCGCACCGCACCTGCCGCGAGCACCAACTAAGCGCTTTTCGGAGGGCGGCTCGGGGGCTGATTAAGCACTGAGCCGCCCGGCCTGCCTCAAGGAGGCCCATGCAATGGCAACCGCAACAATCACCGCAGGATCGCCGCCGGCACGGCCGGCCGTCCCTGACACTATTTCCACACGCCGGATCATTGCCTTCCTGGCGATGGTGTTCGGCATGTTCATGGCGATCCTGGACATCCAGATCGTCTCCGCCTCACTGTCCGAGATCCAGGCGGGCTTGAGCGCCAGCTCCGATGAGATTCCGTGGGTGCAGACGGCCTATCTGATCGCCGAGGTGGTCATGATCCCGCTGTCGGGCTTCCTCAGCCGCATGCTGTCGACGCGCGTGCTGTTCACCATCGCGGCAGCCGGCTTCACCGCCGCCAGCGCGCTCGCCGCGACCGCCACCAACATCGACCAGATGATCGTCTACCGCGCCGTGCAGGGGTTCATCGGCGGCGGCATGATCCCGAGTGTCTTCGCGGCCGCCTTCACCATCTTCCCGCCCTCGCGCCGCGCCATCGTCTCGCCGATGATCGGCCTGGTGGCGACGCTGGCGCCGACCATCGGCCCGACCGTCGGCGGTTACATCAGCCATGCTTTTTCGTGGCACTGGCTGTTCCTGGTCAATGTCGTCCCCGGCATTCTGGTGGCGACCGCGGCCTGGTCGCTGATCGACTTCGACAAGCCCAATCTAAAGCTGTTCAACAAGTTCGACTGGTGGGGCCTCGCCGGCATGGCGGCGTTCCTCGGCTGCATGGAATACGTGCTCGAGGAAGGCCCCAATAATGACTGGCTGCAGGACCAGGGTGTGTTCATCTGCGCCATCGTCATGACCATCGGCGCGGTGATCTTCTTCTGGCGTGTCTTCACCGCCGAGGAGCCGATCGTCGATCTGCGGGCCTTCAGCAACATCAACTTCGCCTTCGGTTCGCTGTTTTCCTTCGTCATCGGCATCGGCCTCTACGGGCTGACCTATCTCTATCCGGTCTTCCTTGGCCGCATCCGCGGTTACGATTCGATGATGATCGGTGAGGCTCTGTTCGTCAGCGGCCTGGCCATGTTCGTCACCGCGCCGATCTCCGGCATTCTGTCGAGCAAGATGGATTTGCGGCTGATGATGATGATCGGCTTCTTCGGCTTCGCCACCGGCACGTGGTGGATGACGCACCTGACCGCCGACTGGGATTTCTATGAACTGCTGATCCCGCAGATCCTGCGCGGCTGTTCGATGATGCTGTGCATGGTGCCGATCAACAACATCGCGCTCGGCACCTTGCCGCCCGACCGGCTGAAGAATGCGTCCGGCCTGTTCAACCTGACGCGCAACCTCGGTGGTGCCGTCGGCCTTGCCCTCATCAACACCGTGCTGATCGATCGCAACGCCTTCCACTACGCAAGGCTGTCGGAGCACGTGCAGTGGGGCAGTGCGGCGGCCCAGCAGAAGCTGCAGAACATGACGCTCAATTTCGAGCAGACCACGGGCCTCGATGCCGCCAGCGCGGCGATCTCCAAGCTGTCGGGCATGGTCCAGCAGCAGGCGGCGCTGCTGTCCTTCATGGACGTGTTCTACATGCTGACGGTGCTGTTCGCGACGCTTGGCCTGTTCACCGTGCTGATCAACAAGCCGGCCGCGCCCAGTGGCGGCGGAGGCGGCGGCCACTAGACAAAAATACCCTACGTGGGCAGCGGTTTCGGGAAGCTCCTCCAGTCCACGCCCGAAAAGCTCTGACCGCGCAAAAAACTCCGGGCCGCAAAGCCCGGAGTTTTTCGTTTGAAGCAGATCTTGTCAGGCCGTGGCGGGCTTGAAGCTCAGCGCCACGCCGTTGATGCAATGGCGCAGGCCGGTCGGCGCCGGGCCGTCGTCGAAGACATGGCCGAGATGGCCGCCGCAGCGGCGGCAATGCACCTCGGTGCGGGTCATGCCCAGCGACCGGTCCTCGGTCTTGCCGATGCCATTGGCGATCTCCTGCCAGAAGCTCGGCCAGCCGGTGCCGGAATCGAATTTCGTCTCCGAGGGATAGACCGGCAGGTCGCAGCCGGCACAGGCGAAAATGCCCTTGCGGTGCTCGTTGAGCAGCGGGCTGGTGCCGGGATATTCGGTGCCTTCTTTGCGCAGCACGTCGAAGGCCGCCGGCGACAGGATGGCCTTCCATTCGTCGTCGGTCTTGGTGATCTCGAATTTCTCGGCGGCTTGAGCCGCCTGCGGGCCGCCCATGCGCAGCAAGGTAGCGGCGGCCCCGACGGCGCCAACGGCAGCGACACCGCTCAAAAGAAAGTCGCGACGGTTCATGACCAGTTCCTCCGATTGTCTATTTTGCCAAACTATGCCGCCACGCGAAAGTCAAAAGCCGGTGACGGCTGCCCTCGAACGAACTCCGCGCCATTCCACGGTTTGGCCGTGGGCGCCGCGGAGCTCGCGTGTCGCTTGCAAGTCGAGGGAGCGAGACGATGCAATCGACGGAGGGCTCTTGCAGCAGGTTCGCCACGCCAAGCCCTTTGTTACATCTTCGGCCAGATCACATCTTCGGGAGCAGGACCTTGTCGATGACGTGGATGACGCCGTTGGACTGCTCGACATCGGCGATCGTCACATTGGCGACATTGCCGTTCTCGTCGGTGACGGTGACCTTGCCGCCATCGGCCTTGAGCGACAGCTCGCAGCCGCCGGCGGTCTTGACCTTGTGGGTGCCGCCGTCGGCCTTGGCCATCGCGGCGACGTCGGCGCCCATCGCCTTGGCGCCGATGACGTGGCAGGTCAGGATCTTGACGAGCTTGTCCTTGTTCTCGGGCTTGAGCAGCGTGTCGACCGTGCCGGCCGGCAGGGCGGCAAAGGCTTCGTTGGTCGGCGCGAACACGGTGAATGGACCGGCGCCCTGCAGGGTGTCGACCAGGCCGGCTGCCTTGACGGCGGCGACCAGCGTCGTGTGATCCTTCGAATTGACGGCGTTTTCGACGATGGTCTTGTTGGCAAACATGGCGGCGCCGCCGACCATCGGGTTTTCGGCATAGGCGGCGGTGGCAAGCGCGGACACGGCGATTGTACCCGCAAGCAAAAGGGTGGCGAATTTACGCATAATGTAGAACTCCTCGGGTTTTCTCTTCCCATTTTTGGGGACGTGAGGAGATACGGAATACAAACGCGGGAGTTTCAGGGTATTCTGAATTTTGAATTTATTTGCACATGAGGGAAGAGAGTTTACAGGCACGGTAGTTTGCCGACTTAGTCGTTCATTAGACATGCGTGATGAAGATAGAATTGGATCGCCGGTGCCATGGCCGCAGACGCGAACAATCGGGCTAGATGCTCTTCAAATCGCCCGCGGCAACTACCGGTCCGGTCGGCTGCCCGGTTGGCGAACCGCCTGGCGGTTCGAGGCTGACGGCAAGCACCGCGCCTTGCGCCAGCTTCTGCTGCGCCGCCGGCGAGACGACGATATGAGCCGTCGCTCCGCTTGGGATAACACCCATCGAGACCGGCGCGTTCTTGCCTTCGATCATCCAAAGTTCGAAGTCCTTGCCGGACGCGCGCTCGCCGGAAACATGCGACAGGCTGACTTCATGGTGCGCGGCATCGTAGACGGCGAGGTATTTGACGTCGCTGCCGTCGGCGGCCAGCGAGGCGACTAGCCGCGTCTGCGGCTGGACGGCCGGCGGATTGACGTAGGGCACGGCAATGTGGAGCGCGAGCGCGGCAACCGCCGCTGCCGCGAGGCCGCGCCAGAAGGCGAGGCTGGACCACAGGCCGGCACGGGGTTCGGCGGGTGCGGCCGGGGTCGATGCAAACAGGCGTCGATCGACAGCCGCCTTCACCGATGCCGGCGGCTCGATTTCCGGATAGGCGTCAGCCAGTGGCGAGAGGCGAACCTCCCAGCCGTCGACAAGCCGCGCGAAATCGGTCTCGGAATCGATGCGCCTGGACGCGATCTGCCGCTCGTCCGCCGGCAGCACGCCGAGAACGTATTCGGCGGCGAACATGTCGTCGCCCCCACGTTCCGGTCCATTGTCCTCTGCGAGCGTCATCTCTCCAGGCATTCTCTGAGTTTCATCAGGCTGCGGCGCAGCCAGGTACGCATCGTGTTCAACGGCACGCCGTGGCGTTCCGCCAGTTCGGCATAGCTTTC
Source organism: Mesorhizobium sp. WSM1386 (assembly GCF_055901595.1). Classification (NCBI taxonomy): domain Bacteria; kingdom Pseudomonadati; phylum Pseudomonadota; class Alphaproteobacteria; order Hyphomicrobiales; family Phyllobacteriaceae; genus Mesorhizobium; species Mesorhizobium sp. WSM1386. The sequence continues at coordinate 619,990 of NZ_CM148373.1, read as the reverse complement.
GCCCTTGAGATAAGCGCCCCGGACGGCCGCCGCCCGGTCCTTCTCCAGTTCGTCGAGGCAATGATGGACGCGTTCGGTCTCGTCACCCGCCACCGCCATCGCTTCAGGTCCCGGCGCCGGATCGGCCACGTCCAGCGCGGCATCGATATCGGCGGCTGGCTTGCGTCGCGCCCTGATGCGATCGATCGCATGATTGCGCGCGATCGCCACCAGCCATGAGATCGGGCTCAGATCGGAGACAGCAAAACGGTCCGCCTTGGTCCATATCTTGACGAAGACTTCCTGCAGCGCTTCTTCAGCATCTCCCCGGTCGTTCAATACACGAAGGCATACGCCGAAAAGTTTCGCGCTGGTCTGCCGGTAGAGCAGATCGAACGCGGCCCGATCCTTCATCGAAGTCCGGACGATCAGCTTGGTGATGTCCTGCGGCGTCATGCCGAGCCAAACTAGGCAATTGCGTTGTATTTGCAACGACGGAAATATTCCATGCACCTAAAGGTCCGGCGTCCGGACGCAGGCTTCGATTGCCAAGGGAATCGCCGCTGGCTAGCTTGGCGGCAACGGGGGGCGCACATGTCGGTCGAACGGATCCTGTGGGATGAAGACGCAACCGGCCTTGCCGGCCTGGTGCGCAAGGGCGAGCTGTCCGCGATCGAGCTGACCGAGGCGGCGATCGCACGCGCCGAGGCCACAAGGCCTGAAATCAATGCCACGGCCGAGCCGCTCTATGAAGCCGCACGGGCGCGGGCGAAAACCATGGACCGTTCGTTGCCGCTGGCCGGCGTGCCCTTTGCCATCAAGGATCTCGGCATCGCCATCAAGGGTGTACCGTCGCATGGCGGCAGCCGCATCCCGGCATGGCTGCCCGATGTCAATTCGGTGATGACCGAGCGCTATCTTGCCGCCGGGCTGGTCCCGATCGTCACCTCGACATCGCCGGAACATGGGCTGCGGCTGATGACCGAATCCAAGGCCTTCGGCATCACCCGCAATCCCTGGAACACCGGCCACACCAGTGGCGGCTCATCCGGCGGTTCGGCAGCCCTGGTCGCCGCCGGTGTTGTGCCGGTGGCGCATGCCTCGGATGGCGGCGGCTCGATCCGCGTGCCGTCCGCCTGCACCGGGCTGGTCGGCCTCAAGACCTCGCGCGGCCGCATCCCGCTGACGCCGCTGGTGAGCGAAAGCTGGTACGGCATGGTGGTCGACCATGCCGTCACCCGCTCGGTGCGCGATTGCGCGCTGCTGCTCGACCTCACCCACGGTCCCGACTCGCTGTCGCTTTACGCCGCGCTGCCGCCGAAGGGCACATTCGCCGCTGCCGCCGCGCGCGATCCCGGCAAGCTCAGCCTGGCGGTCTACCGCAAGTCGCCGCTTGGCCTGCCGATTTCGGCCGAGACGGTGAAAGCGCTGGACATCGCGGTGGCGCTCGCCCGCGAGGGCGGCCACACCGTCGAGGACATCGACCTGCCCTTCATCGGGCGCGATTTCTTCGCCGACTTCTGCAGGACAGTTGCCTCCGCCGTCGCCGGCACGCTGCGGGCGGAAGCACTGCGCGTCGGCCGTCCCGTTACCGGCGACGTCGAGCGTGCCACGCGGGTGCTCGGCCGGCTGGGCGAGATGATTTCAGCCGGCGAGACCTATGCCGCCCTGCAGCGGCTCCACGCCGCCTCGCGACAGCTGATCGCTGAGACCGCGCACTACGATGCCGTGCTGTTGCCTGTCATCGCCCACCCGCCGCTTGCCTGTGGCGCCATGGATCCGCAAGGAGCCGATGAATTGGTCGAGAACCTGCTCGACAAGCTCCACCTCACGCCCTTGCTTAAGGTCGAGTCCGTGTTCGGCCAGCTGATGGACAAGAGCCTGTGGTTCACCCACTGGCCGGCGATCCACAATGTCAGCGGCCAGCCGTCGATTGCGCTGCCCGTCCATGTCACCGATGCCGGCCTGCCGCTCGGCATCCAGGCCGCCGGCCGGCCGGGTGACGAAGAAACGCTTTTGTCCTTCGCCGCGCAGATGGAGAAGATTTCGGGCTGGCTGAAGCGACGGGCGCCGCTGATGATGCCGTCACAATGACGAGGCCGTGAACCCGGCGAATATGACAACAATGACATTTGCGGGCAGAGCCAATTCCCGCTAAGACGCCGCCGGTCTTAACGGTGCACGTGCCCAGCGGTTTGGGGTAACGACATGCATGAATCAAAGCCAGGGAAACCATGCCGATGACGGAGATAACCGCCACCGCCGAAATGCAGGCAGCCCTGCTGTCGCGGGCGCTGCCTTACATGCAGCGCTACGAGCACAAGACGGTCGTGGTCAAATATGGCGGCCACGCCATGGGCGATATCGAGCTCGGCAAGGCTTTCGCGCGCGACATCGCGCTGTTGAAACAATCCGGGGTCAATCCGATCGTCGTCCACGGCGGCGGCCCGCAAATCGGCGCCATGCTGGCCAAGATGGGCATCGAATCCAAGTTCGAGGGCGGCCTGCGGGTCACCGACCAGAAGACCGTCGAGATCGTCGAAATGGTGCTCGCCGGCTCGATCAACAAGGAGATCGTCGCCCTGATCAATGCCGAGGGCGAATGGGCGATCGGCCTGTGCGGCAAGGACGGCAACATGGTCTTCGCCGAAAAGGCGCGCAAGACCATGATCGACCCGGACTCCAACATCGAGCGCGTGCTCGATCTCGGCTTCGTCGGCGAGCCGGTCGAGGTCGACCGCACGCTGCTCGATCTTCTGGCGCGATCCGAAATGATCCCGGTGCTGGCGCCGGTGGCGCCGGGCCGCGACGGCCACACCTACAACATCAACGCCGATACCTTCGCCGGCGCCATTGCCGGCGCCTGCAAGGCCACGCGCCTGCTGTTCCTGACCGACGTGCCCGGCGTGCTCGACAAGAACAAGAAGCTGATCGACGAATTGACGGTCGCCGAGGCAAAGTCGCTGATCAAGGACGGCACGGTCTCGGGCGGCATGATCCCCAAGGTCGAGACCTGCATCGAGGCGATCGAGCGCGGGGTCGAAGGCGTCGTCATCCTCAACGGCAAGACGCCGCATTCGGTGCTGCTCGAGCTGTTCACGGAACACGGCGCCGGCACGCTGATCGTGCCCTGACGGTCCGCGGCTGTGCCGCCTGGGCGGCGCGCGGTTGGGCGGTACGCGCTAATCAGGCAGTGCCGCCACCGCCACGATCTCGATGACCAGATCGGGATGGGCAAGTGCGACCACTCCGATCACCTCCGATGGCGGCGGATTGTTGTAGCTGCAATGCTTTGGGCAATGCTCGGCAAAGAATTCATCCATCACGTCCAACCGGAAATTTGGCGAGCTCAAGGCCCCGCCGTCCGGAAACGGTCCCTTGACGTACTGAGTGATCTTGACGAGATGCTCGAGCGAACTGCCGAGTTCCTCCAAATCCGATTTGATGTTCGTCAGAATGGAGCGCCACTGCGTCGCAGCATCACCGACGGCGCCTCCCTTGCCGCTCGACGGATCGTAGTTTTCGGCTGTGCCGGTATTTCCGGCAAGGAAGACGAACCCCTTGGCTCCCGTCACGACAGTGCCTTTCCCCCAAGGCATCAGCCGATCACCTTTCATCTTCTTATGCGTGACAAGGTTCATCGCTTCCTCCTGCCGGTAACCAACGGTTCGATTGCAGAAAATTAGCGCACTGCCCGCCGGCCGCCAGTGACAGCCTCGCGGCGGCTACGCGTGTAGGAAGCTCAGGCGGTGCGCGATTGCGCGACGACGGACGCGGCCGGTTTTCGGGCTTGGCGCGCAAACACCATCGATTCCTCTCCGGCATCCTGCGGCGCGCCCCAGAATTCGGCGAGCGTCGGGCCGTCTTTCACCCTGATGTCACGCGCCAGAAAACCCCAGACTTCGCGGAACCAGACGCGGCGGCCCATCCGCGTGTACCAGCGCATCGAATGCCGCTGCTCGGGGTCAGGATGGAACAGGATGCGCGCCAGCGCCTTTGGCCGCGACTGCACGGCGAGTTCGATCAGCTTGACCGAGAAGAACAGCATCCACGGCTTCAGCCGGGTCATGTGCAGCACCTGGTGCTTGTAGTCCCACAGCCGGGCGTCCTGCTGGATCACCTTGCGGTCGCGGGCGATCCTGAAGAACGGCGTCCAGCGATGCGGCGTCACATAGAGCGCCTGGATCTGGTCGGGATCGTAGGCGATGAGCTGGCGAAAGCCGCGCCAGAGGTCGCGAAACCCCTCATCCTCGAAACCGGCCACCCAGGTCGCCATCGACAGGATGCCATGTTTTCGCAGCAGCCGGATCGCCTCGCGGTCGGATGAGGTGCTGCCGCCCTTGCGGATCAATTGAAGCGTCTGCTCGTCGGTGTTCTCCATGCCGAGCAGCCAGCGGATGACACCGGCCTTGCGGTAGAGGTGCAGGATGTCGGCGTCGCGCACGATGTCGTCTGCCCGTGTCGAGCCGACGATCAGCACCGGCACGCTCTCGGCGATCAATGCGTCGAGAAAGGCGCGCCAGGCCTTCTTCGACACGGTCGGGTTCTCGTCCGCGAGATTGATCAGCTCGACGCCGTGCTCGCGGTGCAGCCTGGCGATTTCCCGCGCGAACTTTTTGGGATCGCGGTGCCGCCAGCGGGTCCAGAAGCCGCGCTGGCCGCAATAGTTGCACAGATGTGGGCAGCCGCGCGAAAACTGCATGACCACGGCGCGCTTGCCGCCCCAGTAGCTGTAGCGCCGGTGATCGATCAACTCCCAGCCGACGCGGTAGCCATCGAGCTCGGCGATGGTCATCGCCGGTTGCGTCGCGAAGGGACGGCGCAGATCGTCGCAAAACGCGATACCGGCGACGCTTGCCGGCGGCTGGTGCATTTCCAGCGCCTCGACCAGCGCCACGACGGTCGCCTCGCCCTCGCCGCGCACGATGAAGTCGAACACATCGGTGGCGGCCAGGATGTCGCGCCAGTGATAGGTCGGGAAGACGCCGCCATAGATGACGATGGTCCCCGGTTCGCGCGCCTTGATCATCCCGGCGATCAAAAGGGCGGTCGGGTGCGCCGAGGTCGAGCCGGAATGGCCGATCAGGACGAAGTCCGGCCGATCGTCGAGTGCGCGGCGCACCACAATGTCGAGCGGCATCGGCCCGAATTCGGCATCGACCAGCCGCACCTCATGGCCGGCGTCGATCAGCGGGCCGCCGACCGCCAGCAGGCCAAGCGGCGGCAGATGATCGTCCGGCACGCGGCTGCCGATAGCGGTGTGCGGCGGATTGATCAGGACGATTTTCATGGCCGACCTCCTGGAGGGATGATCCGCGCATGCTGGTCCGCGATGTGGACCCCGGCTTGGCCTGTTTCAGCAGTTTGCGTGCAGCTTCTCCGCAGGAATGCGGAGGGCGGGCGATGTCATCGCTTCAGGTGCGCCAGCGGCACGTGTCCGGGCCCCTTGATGTTCTGCAGCACCAGCTGGGTGTGCACGTCGCGCACACCGTCGAGCCGCATCAGCCGATGCATGACGAAGGCGTTGAGCTCGTCGACCGACGGCACCATGACATGCAGCAGGAAATCGTGGTCGCCGGTCATCGTCCAGCACGATGACACTTCGTCCATGCGCTGCACCGCGGCAATGAAGCTTTCGGGCGAGCCGTCGCTGTGGCTGACCAGGCGCACCTGGATGAAAACCTCGACCATCAAGCCCACCGCGCGGCGGCTGATCACCGCGGCAAAGCCCTTGATGATGCCGGCATCCTGCAGCGCTTCGAAGCGCCGCGCGCACGGCGTCGTCGACAGGCCGATCTCCTGCGCCAGCTCCGATACCGGCTTGCGGCCGTCGCGCTGCAGAACGTCGAGCATCTTGATCTCGAAATCATCGAACTGAGGCATTTTCACTCCTATGGCACGGATTGTGAGTGAATGTTATCCGCGATATGGCATTCGAGCCATCATAAAAGCCGATTTGCCCCAGCAAATCCGGTTAGCCTTTCGGCAGGTCACCATCATGATTTGCAGGGAGAAAAGCCATGACGACGATGAGCGTTGCCGAATATGCCCGCGACTGCGCGGCGCAAGGGTTGCGCGGCGACTATTCGGTCTGCCGTGCCGATTTCACCGTGGCGCAGGGTTATGACTACAGCGCCGAGGAACAGGCCGTGTGGCGCACTTTGTGCGATCGCCAGACCAAGCTGACGCGCAAGCTCGCCCATCACTCCTATCTCGACGGTGTCGAGAAGCTCGGCCTGCTCGACCGCATCCCCGATTTCGAGGACGTCAGCGCCAAGCTGCGCAAGCTGACCGGCTGGGAGATCGTCGCCGTGCCTGGGCTCATACCGGCCGCCCCCTTCTTCGATCATCTCGCCAATCGCCGCTTCCCGGTCACCAACTGGCTGCGCAGCAGGCAGGAGCTCGACTACATCGTCGAGCCGGACATGTTCCACGATTTCTTCGGCCACGTGCCGGTGCTGTCGCAGCCGGTGTTCGCCGACTTCATGCAGATGTATGGCAAGAAGGCCGGCGACATCATAGCGCTCGGCGGCGACGAGATGATCACCCGGCTCTACTGGTATACGGCCGAATACGGCTTGATGCAGGAGGCAGGCCAGCCGCTGAAGGCCTTTGGCGCCGGCCTGATGTCGTCCTTTACCGAATTGCAGTTCGCCGTCGAGAGCAAGGACGCCCATCACGTGCCCTTCGACCTCGAAACGGTGATGCGCACCGGCTACGAGATCGACAAGTTCCAGCGCGCCTATTTCGTGCTGCCGTCCTTCGACGCCCTGCGCGATGCCTTCCGGGCCGCCGATTTCGAGGCGATCGTCACTCGCCGCAAGGGCGAGCCACCACTCGACCCGGCGACGGTCAAGTAGATCCGGCACCAGTGTTTAAGGCGCGTCGCCTGAATCCGTTTCGACGCGACGCGCTTTGATCTCGCCAGGCTATTGCATGGCAGACGGGTTCATCCACAGGAACTCCCAGACGTTTCCGTCCGGGTCTTCGATGTGACGGTTGAACATGAAACCGAGATCCTGCGCTGGATTGGGATCGGCGCGGCCGCCTGCCGCCACGCCCTTCTCGATTATGGCATTGACCTCGTCCCTGCTGTCGGTGGTGAGCGCGATCAGCATCTGGCTGTCACGCTTGGGATCGCCGATCTGCCGCGCCGTGAACTGGCTGTAATGCTGGTGCGTGAGCAACATGACACCAATGGAGTCTGAGAACATGATCGAGCTGGCCTGGTCGCTCGAGAACTGCGGATTAAGCGTGCCCCCGATCGCGAGATAAAAGTTGGTCGCTGTCTGCAGGTCGCGCACCGGCAGATTAAGAAAGATCATCTTGGTCATCGGTCTAGGCTCGCCTTCGTTGACAGGGTACTAGTCAGTCCAGTACCGTTTCAGAGCTATCATACCGGAACGGTACCGTCTAGTACTGGTTGAGGGGCGCCATGGAAATAGAAGGTGAGACCAGATCGGCACGCAAGGATCGTGAAATCATCCAGGCGGCCACGGCGGCGTTCATCGGCAAGGGCTATGATGGGACCAGCATGGAGGAAATCGCCACCAGGGCGGGAGCTTCCAAGCAGACCATCTACAAGCACTTCACGGACAAGGAGACGCTTTTCGGCGAAGTCGTTCTATCAACCGCTACCCAGGTCAACGATGTCATAGAATCCGTGACGACACTGCTTTCCGAGGCGAAATTCATGGAGGGCGGCCTGCAGCAGCTTGCTCGACGTTTGGTAACGATGCTCCTGGATGAGGAGTTGTTGAAGCTGCGGCGCCTGATCATCGCCAACGCGGACCGAATGCCGCAGCTTGGCCGCAGCTGGTACGAAAAAGGTTTTGAGCGCATGCTTGCCTCGACGGCGTCCTGCTTTCAAAAGCTCACCGATCGAGGGCTGATGCAAACCAGTGATCCCCGTCTGGCAGCCAGCCATTTGTTTGGAATGCTTCTTTGGATTCCCATGAATGAAGCTATGTTCACGGGAAGCAATCCGCGCTCCAAGGCCGAACTTGAACGGCACGCGGATGCCTCGGTAGAGGCGTTTCTTGTCGCCTATGGGCCTCAGCCGAACTAGTCCGGCTCCCTGCCGGCGTTCGCGATAATGCCGGCGAACACATAGCCCCTATCGCCCGGCTTGCAATGGAATGGTATGGCTGGGGCTCTCCATCGGCCTCGGCATCCTGCTCGTGGCGCTTGCCGCCGCCGCCGTGCTGGTGCGCATCGCCATCCACGGCCTTTGAGCCGATATCAAGCGTCTGCCGGCGCCCTTATCGGCGCCGGCCGAGGGCCGTGGGAGCTCAGACGCTGACCACCTTGGTCAGATGCTCACCCAGCCGGCAGGCCAGCGCGGTGATCGTCGTTGTCGGGTTGGCTTGCCCCGACGTGCAGAACACCGAAGAGCCGCCGACATAGAGATTGTCCATGCCATGCACCTTGCAGTTGGCATCGACCACGCTCTTGGTGACGTCGGTGCCCATGCGCGTGCCGCCCATATGGTGGTGGCCTGCCGTCTCGTCGTTGGTCGGGTAGTCCTGGCCGTTGGCGATCCAGTCGGCGATGCGCACCCGGCCGAGATTCTTCTCGATCAGCGTCGTGCCGAACAGCCTGAGCCCTTCGAGAAGGGTACGGCGTTCCAGGTCCGATTTCTTCCAGTTCAGTTCGATGCGCGGCACGCCGGCGTGGTCGACATCGGTCTTCGACAGTTCGATCTGGTTGGAGGCCCGCGGCGCCTGTTCCCAGGCGACATAGAGCTGGGCCGCGCAGCGCAGATTCTGGCTCAGCTTGGAGGACATCCACTCGGCCATGTTGGGCGCCGTGCAGGCGAGATCGGCGATCAGGCTCTTGACCCCCGGATACGGCGTCTCGATCAGCCGGATACCGAAATTCATGATCTGCAGGCGCTCCATCGCGGCGAGCGTCGGCGAGAAGAAGGCCTCGTTGACGGCATCGACCTCGAACGCGCCGTAGTCGGCCAGGATGGCATTGCCGCCCTCGAAGGTCGGGTGCTCCATCCAGTAGCGGCCAAGCGCCGCCGCATTCGGCACCACGCCGCCGTTCGAGCGCCGGTTCGACCACAAAAGCAGCCGTGAATTCTCCAGCCCGCCGGTGCAGACGATGAAATAGTCGGCATTGAACGTTCCGGCATCCTGGCCGTCGGACCACAGTCTGGCGCCGGTCACCCGTTTGCCGTCGCCGGCAAGTTCGGTGGCATAAGTGTTGAGTACGACGGCGATGTTCCCGCTCTTGTCGAGTTCGTCGCCGAATTTCTCGGCGAAACGCACCGCCGGGCTCTTGATCAGCTGCACCCAGCGAATGTCGTCCGATATCGGCACATCCGGCCGGAAATCGGGAAGGTCGAGGATGTCGTGCACCTCATTCAGGTAGGGCTCGATGTCGGCGCGTCGGATAGGCCAGCCGGTGTCGGGTGCCCAGGCCTTCGGCTCGAAATCCTGCTTGTCGAGCACACGGCACCATCCGGCCCAGTGGTTGGAGCTGCCGCCCATGAATCGCAGCCGGGTGATGTCGAGGTCGAAATAGAAGTCGCCGACCGTGGTGCCGCGGTAGAAATCTTGGGATTCATCGCTGAAATCCCGCGCGCCGGCTTCCAGCACCACGACTGGAATGCCGGCGGCACCGAGCTTGCGGGCAATGGTGGTGCCAGCCGGGCCGGAACCGAGGATGCAGACCTTGGGTCTGAAATTGGCGGCGCGATACGCCTCGTAACTGTCGAAGATCATGCCAGATCGCTCCGCTTCAGGATCCAGCCATTGACCTCGACGATTTCGCTCGGGTCGGCCAGTGCATCGACCCGGGATGCGCCGGTATGGGCGGCGTCGGCAGGCGATTTGCGGAACAGGGACAGGGCTGGCATTGCGATCAGCGCCTGCATCATCGTGCGGCGCGACATTTCTTTGAAGAAACTCATGACTGGTCTCTCGATGGGAGCCTCGGCTGCGCATGGCGTTCCCGGAACGGGACATGCATCGAGGAAGAAGCTTGTTTCGTGCCAAACCTAACCGTGAAGCCGTTTCAAGCCGGATAATGGCGCGGCCCGCTGCAAACAAAGTTAGAAATCTCTTGACGGCGGCGCTGGCTTGAGCGGCCCCGGTCTCCCGGCCATTCGCCGGCGGCTTAAGCGGCGGCAGAGATATCCGTATCGAGGACCGACAGGTTGCGGCCCGCGTGCTTGGCTTGATAGAGGCGCCGGTCGGCGGCGCGCATCAGCTCCGATACATTGGCTTCCTCGCCGCAGACGGTGCCGCCGATGCTGACGGTCAGCGGAATGGTCCGCTCGTCGACGGGCCGGAAGCGGATCAACTCGACCTCGCGGCGAATGCGCTCGGCGACGCGCTTGGCCTCCTGCTCGGTGGCTCCGACCAGGAACGCGCCGAACTCCTCGCCGCCGATGCGGCCGAGCACGTCGCCGTGGCGCACGCCCCGTTCGATCGCGCTGGCGATCAGCAGCAGCGCATCGTCACCGGTCAAGTGACCGAAACTGTCGTTGATCTTCTTGAAATGATCGGCGTCGATGATCAGCAGCGCGCCGCGATCGGACTTGCGTCGGGAGCCATCCAGCGCGGCGAAGAAGCTCTCCCGGTTGAGCATGCCGGTCATGTCGTCGCGGCTTGCCTTTTCCGCCAGGCGGCGATGCGCGGCGGCCAGCTGGGCGTGCGCCCGGGCAAGTTCGCGATGCGCATTCTTCAGCCTGTCGCTCTGCCAGAAGGTGCTGGCACAAGCAACCCAGGCGAGTACCAGCGGACAAACAGTCGAGGTCAGCCAGATCGTCCGGCTCATCGGAAATCCCATGGCCGGGACGATGATCAGGGTTAGCAGAAGAGAGATGGCGACTGAGGCGAAAGCGATGGCGGCGGACTTCAGAATTATGGTGTTCATCGCTGGCTCCCACAGGACTGTCTCTGTGCCAGCAAGCCCTGAATGCCACCTTTCCCGGATGCCTAAAATTTGAATCGTGAGCCTGTTTTTGCTACTCGGGTCGCGCGGAAGTTGTGGATAAAGTGCATTTCGGAATCCGCGTTTCATGCCATAAGGGGCACATGACCACGCTCCCCGATCCCGCTCGCTTCGCTCATGTCACCGACTGGGTGTTCGATCTCGACAACACGCTCTATCCGCACCATTCGAATCTGTTCTCGCAGATCGACGTCAAGATGACCGCCTATATCGGCGAGTTGCTGGCGCTGCCGCGCGACGAGGCACGCAAGCTGCAGAAGGAGCTTTATCTCGAATATGGCACGACGCTGAACGGGCTGATGACGCGCCACGGCATCGACCCCGACGATTTCCTCGAGAAGGTCCACGACATCGACTATTCGTGGCTGGTGCCCGACCCCGTTCTCGGCACCGCCATCCGGCAGCTTCCCGGCCGCAAGTTCATCTTCACCAATGGCGACCGCAGGCACGCCGAGCGCACCGCGCGCCAGCTCGGCATCCTCGACCATTTCGACGACATCTTCGATATCATCGCCGCCGACCTCAATCCCAAGCCGGCGCGCCAGACCTACGAGAAGTTCGCCGAACTGCACGCCGTCACCGGCCACAATGCGGTGATGTTCGAAGATCTCGCCCGCAACCTTTCCGTGCCGAAATCTCTGGGCATGACCACCGTTCTGGTGGTGCCGCGCAATTTCGAGCCGACCTTCTCCGAAATATGGGAGCGCGACCCCGCCCAGGAAGACGACGTCGACTTCGTCACCGACGATCTGGCGACGTTTCTCACGGCGATTGTGGAAGGGGTAGAGGAATTGAAGAACTGAGGAATTGAAGAACTGGGGAACAGAGGAACAATCCGCCCCCTTTTCCTCAATTCGTCAGTTCTTCAATTCCCCAGTTCCCCTACCTACTCCCCCAGCTTGTAGAACCGGCTGATAATCCCCCACGCTTCGTCGGCGGTGTCGACGAAATCGATGATGTCCTGGTCGCCGGGGCTGATCGTGCCCTGTTCGGCGAGGAAGTCGAGATCGATCGCCCTTTTCCAGAACGACTTGCCGAACAGGATCACCGGCACGCGTTCCATGCGTCCGGTCTGGATCAGGGTCAGCGTTTCGAAGAATTCGTCCATCGTGCCGAAGCCGCCGGGAAACACCGCCACCGCCTTGGCGCGCATGACGAAGTGCATCTTGCGGATGGCGAAATAGTGGAAGTTGAAGCACAGCTCCGGCGTCACATAGGCGTTCGGCGCCTGCTCGTGCGGCAGCACGATGTTGAGCCCGATCGACGGCGCGCCGACATCGTCGGCGCCGCGGTTGCCGGCTTCCATGACGCCGGGTCCGCCGCCGGTCACCACGACATATTCACGGTAGTATGAAGTCGCCGACTGCTGCGAGCAGAGACGCGCGAATTTGCGCGCCTCCTCGTAATATTTGCTGTTTTCCTCGAGGTTCTTCTTCTGCGTCTCGTTCTTGGCCGCCCAGGCTTCGCCGCCGGGTTCGGGCAAGCGCGCGCCGCCGAACAGGATCACCGTGGAATGGATACCGCGCTCGGCCAGGATCATTTCCGGCTTCAGGAGTTCGAGCTGCAGCCGGACCGCGCGCAATTCGCGCCGCGTCATGAACTCGGGATCGTTCCAGGCCAGCCGGTAGGTCTCGGCCCGCGTCTGCGGCGTGTCCGGCACGCTTTTCGACCGCTCCAGATCCTCGTCCGAATGCGGCAGCGGGGTCCATCCCGCCTTTTCCATGGGAGTCATCGAATCCACCGTCCAATTCCCTTAACTGCGCCGTCCCGTGACGCACACGCGATTGACCCTCATACAGCCTTAACATAAGCAGGTTCCGCAAAAGTGTCCTGCGGTTTTGCGACAAGAACCTGCCACATGCAAAGACCGAGGCAGGCAAAGCCTGCCAGAGGTCCGCGACTTTTAAACAGGTTAAGGCTCAGGCCCTTAACAGCTTGGTAATGGAGCGAAATCATGTCGAAGCCCGATCTGGCAAGCCTCGAAAAGACGATCGAGAAGGCCTTCGAAGAGCGCGACACGATTTCGACCGCGACCCGCGGCGAGACGCGCGACGCCATCCAGTCGGCGCTCGACCTGCTCGACCGCGGCACGGTGCGCGTCGCCGAGCGGCAGGACGACGGCAAGTGGCATGTCAACCAGTGGCTGAAGAAGGCGGTGCTGCTCTCCTTCCGGCTCAACCCGATGGAGATCATCAAGGGCGGCCCCGGCCAGGCTGTGTGGTGGGACAAGGTGGCGTCCAAGTTCGACGGCTGGAGCGCCGTCGATTTCGAGAAGGCGGGCTTCCGCGCCGTGCCGGGATCGATCGTGCGCCGCTCCGCCTATGTCGCCCCGGGCGCGGTGCTGATGCCGTCCTTCGTCAATGTCGGCGCCTATATCGATACCGGCACTATGGTCGACACTTGGGTCGGGGTCGGCTCCTGCGCCCAGATCGGCAAGAACGTGCATCTTTCCGGCGGCGTCGGCATCGGCGGCGTGCTGGAGCCGATGCAGGCCGGTCCCACCATCATCGAGGACAATTGCTTTATCGGCGCGCGCTCGGAAGTCGTCGAGGGCTGCATCGTGCGTGAAGGCTCGGTGCTCGGCATGGGCGTCTTCATCGGCCAGTCGACCAAGATCGTCGACCGCGCCACCGGCGAGGTCTTCTACGGCGAGGTGCCGCCAAATTCCGTCGTCGTCGCCGGCTCGATGCCTGGCAAGCCGTTGCCGAACAACGAGCCCGGCCCCAGCCTCTACTGCGCCGTCATCGTCAAGCGTGTCGACGCCAAGACCCGGTCCAAGACCTCGATCAACGAGTTGCTGCGCGATTGATCTTTCCGTCGGGTGGGCGCACCTTCCGCCGGCGCGGCAATCGGTCGCGCTGGTTTGACATGGAGGGGTGACATGGACTGGAAATATCTGCTGACCAGCTATGAGGGTCGCATCAACCGCGCGAAGTTCTGGGCCAGCGTCGGCGTCATTTTCGTCGGCGCGGTAATCGCGATGATCCTCGACAACATACTGGGCACGACGTTCAACCAGATGCCTTACGGCTTTATCTATTTGCTCTACTCGCTTGCCATGCTCTATTCGGTCTTCGCCTTCTACGCCAAACGCTGGCACGATCGGGGCAAGTCGGGTTGGTGGAGCCTGATCATCCTGGTGCCGTTCATCGGCGCGATCTGGTTCCTGGTAGAGTGCGGCATTCTCGAAGGCACCAAGGGTGCCAATCAATACGGACCGGACCCGCTTGCCTGACAGTTCAAATCTCACCTGGCTTTTCTTCAAGACATCGGGCCGCGTCAGCCGCGCGGCCTATTTTCTTGGCGGACTGCTCGTCGCCATCATTCAGGCGTTTCCGCTGTACCGCTTCACGCTGGTGCCGGAAGGCTCGGCCGAGAGCAACATGTGGTCGTTCATCTTCTTCGTCGCCTTCATCGCCTCGCTGTGGTCGAACATCGTGCTGGCCGTGAAGCGGCTGCACGACCTCGACAAGCCGGGCATTGCCGCGCTGATCCTGTTCGTACCGGTCGTCTCGATCGTCGCCTTCCTTGTCTTGTGCCTGTTTCCAGGGCAGCCTGGACCCAACCGCTATGGCCGGCGCACCAACGAGCCGGCCCAACTCTGAGGACCGATCGGACATGCGCTATCGTACGCTTGATCCGAAACTGATCGTCGAGACCGCCGAGCGGCTGGAAGGCCGCATCGCCGACCGTTTCCCCGAAGCGGGACTGCGCGGCGTCGCCGCCGAACTGGTGTCGCTGTCGCGCGACCTAGCCAAGGCGGCCAAGGGGCTCGAGGCACCGATCTGGTGGCTGCGCGGCATCATCGTCGCCGCCGTCGTCGCCGGCGCGCTGGTCTTCCTGTTCGTCGGCACCATCCTGCCGCTCATTCACATTTCCCAGGCCGACGATGCGGTGCAGTCGGTGCAAGGCATCGAAGCCACGATCAACATGATGATCCTCGCCGTACTTGGCTTCCTGGCCCTGATCCGCACCGAGGAACGTATCAAGCGCAAGCAGGTGTTTCGCCAGCTGCACGGTCTGCGCTCGCTGATCCACGTCATCGACATGCATCAGCTGACCAAGGATCCGGCGGCGCTGTCGGCTAATTTCAAGCCGACCCTGCACTCGCCAGCCCGCATCACCAATGCTGCGGATCTGGCACGTTATCTCGACTATTGCTCGGAAATGCTGTCGATCACCGGCAAGATCGCCGCCTTGTTCGCCCAGTCGGTCAATGACGACGTCGTCATCGACGGCGTCAACGACATCGAGAATCTGAGCTCCAACCTGTCACGCAAGATCTGGCAGAAGATCACGCTGATCGAGGGCCACCCGGCGGCAGAACCTGTTCCGGCGTCAGGCCGGGCGACCCAAACCGCGCCGCTTCGGCCGCGCGCACCAAAGCGGTAACGCTTTTCAAGAGCGGCGCTGGCGTGCCCGTTCTTTCGGCGAGGCTGAGCACCGCCCCTTGCAATTCGACGATCTCCGTCGGCCGGCCGCGCCGCAGATCGTCCCACATCGACGAGCGGGCCTCGGGGTCGATCGCCAGCATGCGTCGCGCCAAAAGCCTGAACAGCCAGTCCGGCAGCCTGAGCAGCTTCGGCAGCAGCGCCGGCCGCAAGCCGGCGATACGTGCCGGCTCGATGCCTGAGGCTTTCATCGCCCGCAGCGCTTCGTCGATCTGGCCGGCCAGGATCAGCCGCCAGCGGCGATCGGCGAGTTCGCGCGCCAGCGGCAAGTCCGAAAGCGCCACCAGTGCGTTGTTCAGGTTCATCAGAAGCTTACCCCACAGCACCGCCTTCATGTCGCCATGGGTTTCGACCGCCAGCCCTTCGACATTCAGAAAACTGGCGACATCGAGGAGGCCGGCAGGACCGTCCTCGATCATCACCTTGCCGTCGCTGGCGCGGTGGACGCGCAGCGGCAACTCGCTGTCCGGCGACTGCACGACATTGAACGGCACCATGCCGGCAAGCACCGTTTGCTGCTCAAGTCCTGCTCGCAGCCTGTCGGCATTGTCGACGCCGTTCTGCAGGCTGATCACGACGGCATCGGGGCGGGCATGGGCCTTGATGAGGGCGGCCATCTCCTGCGTCGCGCCGCTCTTGACCGTCACCAGGATAACGTCGGCTTGCCGCAAAGCGGCGGCCGGATCCACGGCGACCTCGAGCGCATCCGGCTTGACCAGGCGATCACGGCCTTCGAGGTCGCTGACGCGCAATCCGCCCTGGCGCAGCGCTGCCTCGATGCGCGGCCGGGCCATCAGGATCACCTGGCGTCCGGCAAGAGCCAGGCAGCCGCCGGCGTAGCAGCCGATGCTGCCGGCACCGGCAATGACGATCTTCTTCCCGCCGTTTGTCATTCTGTCGTTCCGACGCGGCCGCGACTATACGACATGAAAACCATAATGTCGGCGCTTTGTCAGGCCATTGGGCTGCCCCCTAGTCTGGCCGTGACAGGCCCTCAGCTTTCGACTATCGGTTTTGCCATGACGCTGCCGACCGACCCCGCCGCAAACCTCGCCACTCTCATCCGTTGCGCTTCGGTGACACCAGCCGAAGGCGGCGCGCTCGGCGCGCTGGAAACGATGCTGAAACCGCTCGGCTTCCTGGTTGACCGGCCGGTGTTCTCCGAGGATGGCACGCCCGACATCGAGAACCTTTATGCAAGGCGCTCCGGCAACGGCCCGCATCTGATGTTTGCCGGTCATACCGATGTCGTGCCGGTCGGCGACGAAGCCGCCTGGACGCATCCGCCTTTCGCCGCCGAAATCGCCAATGGCGAGATGTATGGACGTGGCGCCGTCGACATGAAGGGCGGCATTGCCTGTTTCATCGCCGCCGTGGCGCGCCATGTCGAGGCAAATGGCGGCCCGAAAGGCTCGGTCTCGCTGCTGATCACCGGTGACGAGGAAGGACCCGCCATCAACGGCACGGTCAAGCTGCTTGAATGGGCGGCGTCCAGGGGCGAGAAGTGGGATGCCTCGCTCGTCGGCGAGCCGACCAACCCGGATGCGCTCGGCGACATGGTCAAGATCGGCCGGCGCGGTTCGATGTCGGGTGCCGTCACCGTCAATGGCCGCCAGGGCCATGCCGCCTATCCGCAGCTTGCCGACAATCCGGTGCGTGGGCTGATGAGCCTGGTCGACGCCTTGCTGCATCCCGTCTTCGACAAGGGGACCAAGGATTTCCAGCCGACCAATCTGGAGATCACCTCAATCGATGTCGGCAACCCGGCCACCAATGTCATCCCGGCGAAGGCGGTCGCTGTCTTCAACATCCGCTTCAACGACACCTGGACGGCCGAAACCCTTCAGGCCGAAATCCACAACCGCCTCGACCAGGCGGCCGGCCGCAAGAAATATCGGCCGGGCAAGAAGACGCCGGTCGATTACGATCTCGTCTGGCGCGACCGACCGAGCCATGTCTTCCTGACCCGTGACGACCGGCTGGTCGAAACGCTTGCCGGCTCGATCAAGTCGGCTGTTGGCAAGGAGCCGACGCTATCGACCTCGGGCGGCACGTCGGACGCGCGCTTCATCAAGGATTATTGTCCGGTGGTCGAGTTCGGCCTGGTCGGCAAGACCATGCACATGGTCGATGAGCGCGTCGCCATTGCCGATCTCGAAACACTGACGCGAATCTACCAGCGCTTCATCGAAGACTGGTTCGGGCAGGGCTGAACGGCATGCTTTCCGCGGACGAAACCCAAGCTTCGCTGATCGGCGCCTGGCGGTTGATGCTCGGCAAGGTCGACGGCCTGCGCCTGCTCGACCTGTCGGCCGACGGGTTCTGGAATTCCTTCTTCGCCATCATCGTTGCCGCGCCGGCGCTGATCGTCGGCTGGGTCGGCATCGCCAACGAGATCGGCGATCCCGACGCCTTTGCGGGTCGCTTCAGCATGCTGCTGCGGCTGGCGACCGTCGATATCGGCTCCTGGGTGCTGCCGCTGGTCGCGCTCGCCCTGGTGGCGCCGCGCGCTGGTATCGGTGGCCGTTTCGTCCACTATGTCGTTGCCAGCAACTGGGCCTCGGCGATCACCGCCTGGCTGATGCTGCCATCGGCGCTGACCAGGCTCTTCCTGTCGTCGGCAAGCCAGGTCTCGAGCCTCGTATCGCTGCTGTTGTTTGCCCTGTCGATGGTGCTGACCTGGCGCATGACGAACGCCACGATCGGCAAGGGAGCGGCGGTCGGCACCGCCGTCTTCGTCGGCATGTTCATCGCGTCGCTGCTGGTGCTGTTCGGGCTGCAGATGCTGCTCGGCATCGCCGTGCCGGACGATGTCGGGGCTCAGAGCCTTTCCGGGCTCTATCCGGGATAGTCTACGCCAATGAGGAAAAGCCCGTCGGGCGGCGCCACCTGGCCGCAGGCGGCGCGGTCGCGCGCTTCGAGCGCCGCCTTGAGGTCACCGGCGCTCCAGCTGCCGTCGCCGACGCGCTTGAGCGAACCGACCATCGAGCGCACCTGGTTGTGCAGGAAGGAGCGTGCCGAAGCCCGCACCTCGATCATGTCGCCCTGTCTGCTCACGTCGAGCCGCTCCAGCGTCCGGACCGGGCTGTTCGCCTGGCACTGCGTCGAGCGGAAGGTGGTGAAGTCGTGCCGCCCGAGCAAGATCTTCGCCGCTTCGTGCATGGCGCCGGCATCGAGCCGCTTCGGCACCCACCACACCTTGCCCTTTTCCAGAGCCGAGGGCGCGCGCCGGTTGAGGATGCGGTAGAGATAGTGGCGGCCGGTAGCCGAGAAGCGGGCGTCGAAATCGTCGGGGACGACGTCCGCCTTGAGGATGACAACGCGTGCGCCCGCCGCCTGCAGATGGGCGTTGACGGCATCGCGCACCTTGTCGCCAGGCCATGCCTTGGCGAGATCGACATGCGCCACCTGGGCGGTCGCATGCACGCCCGCATCGGTGCGGCCGGCGGCGCGCAGTCGCACCGCCTCGCCGCAGAACTTTTCGATCGCCTCTTCGATCGCCTGCTGCACCGAAGGCTGGTCGGCCTGGTGCTGCCAGCCGGCGAAAAGGCTGCCGTCATATTCGATGTCGAGGCGAAAACGCGGCATGCCGGGCGGCTATACGCTTTCGCCTAGGCGGCGAGAGCGGTGAAGGCGGAAGCGTAGATCAGCCTGCCGGCTTCCGGAGCGTCGCCCCAGGCCAGCGCCTGCAGCGCTTCGCCCTGGTATTCGCTCTCGAACTTTTCGGCCCGCGCATGGCTGTAGCCGAAACGGCCGTAATAAGCCGGATCGCCCAGCACCACGGCCAGCGTCTCGCCGGCATCCTTGAGGCGGATATGCGCCTCGCGGATCAGCGCGCCGCCAATGCCGCTGCCATGGAAGGAGGGCTCCACCGCCAGCGGCGCGAGCGCCACTGCCGCGAAGCTCTTGCCGCCATTTTGGACGAACAGCCGGGAAAACAGGATGTGGCCGACCACTTGCCCATCTTCCTCCGCCACCAGTTCGACGATGGCATCGCCGCCCGTCACCAGCGCATCGACCAGCCCGGCTTCCGCCTGCTGGCCGAAAGCGTGTTCCTCGACGTCGCGAATGGCCTCGCGATCCCGCGGCGTCGCCGCGCGTATCGACATCATGCTCATGAGAACTTCATTCCTTTTTCGATCTTGGCCCCGCGCAGGAATTCCGACGCGGCAGCGGGCCTTCCGCCCGCGCGTTGAACTTCGACCAGCCTGACCGCGCCTGTTCCGCAGGCCACCGTCAGCCGGTCATCGAGAATGCCTCCCGACTCGCCCAGATCATCCGAAAGCGGCAGGCCTTCGGACAGCGTCGAGCGAAGCAGTTTCAGCCGCTCCGGGCGGCCGCCAATGTCAATCTCGGACCAGGCGCCGGGAAAGGGCGACAGGCCGCGAATGGTGTTGTGGACCTCGGCCGCTGGCCGCGTCCAGTCCACGTGCGTCTCGGATTTATCGATTTTTCTGGCGTAAGTCACCCCGTCCACGGCCTGTGCGGTAAATCTCAGGGTGTTCTCTTCCAGCCGCGCCAGTGCTTCCACCATCAGGGCAGCACCGACGCTCATCAACCGATCATGCAGATCGCCGGCCGTCATATCGGGTTCGATGCCGCATTTTTCAACCAGTCCCACCGGCCCGGTGTCCAGCCCCTCATCCATGCGCATCACCATCATGCCGGTTTCCAGGTCGCCCGCCATGATGGCGCGCTGGATGGGAGCCGCGCCCCGCCAGCGCGGCAACAGCGACGCATGGCCGTTGATGCAGCCGAGCCGGGGCGCGTCGAGGACCGCCTTCGGCAGCAGCAACCCATAGGCCACGACCACGGCGATATCGGCCGCCAGGGCATGCAAAGCGGCCTGCTCGGCTTCGCCTTTCAGCGATACGGGCGTCCGCACCTCGACGCCCAGCCGCTCCGCCTCGCGCTGCACTGGCGACCGCGTCAGTTCCAGCCCGCGCCGTCCGGCGGCGCGCGGCGGCTGGGTATAGACGGCTGCAATCTGGTGTCCCGCTTCGGCAATGGCGCGCAACGTCGGCACCGAAAACTCAGGCGTGCCCATGAAGATGACGCGAAGGGGCATTCCCCTATCCCACCAGTTTGCCCGGCGCTCTGTCCTTGGCGAGCTTCTTGAACTTTTTCACCACCATGTCGCGCTTCAGCTTCGAGATGTGGTCGATGAACAGCACGCCGTTGAGATGGTCGATCTCGTGCTGCAGGCAGGTCGCCATCAGCCCCTCGGCCTCCATCTCCTGCAGCTTGCCGTCGCGATCGAGATATTTCACACGCACCGAAGCGGGGCGTTCGACCTCGGCGTAATAGTCGGGGATGGACAGGCAGCCTTCCTCGTAGACGGAGCGCTGGTCGGCGCTTTCCAGGATCTCGGGATTGATGAAGACATGCGGCGCCGGCGTCTCGTCTTCCTTGGCGAGATCGATCACCAGCATGCGCAGGGGTTCGCCGATCTGGATCGCGGCCAGCCCGATGCCTGGCGCGTCATACATGGTCGCCAGCATGTCGTCGGCTAATCCGCGCAACGGCGCGTCGACGCGTTCCACCGGCTTGGAAACCTGGCGCAGGATGGGGTCGGGAAGGATGATGAGCGGCTTGATCGGCATGGCGTTCCACCTAAGACGTCCAGCGAAAAGCGTCAACCGGGGCGTCTGAGCCTCGTTCACGTTTTGATCTGTGTCGTCGGGCCGAATCGGCTATGCTGTCCACATGAATGACCTGAGCACCATCCTTTCGGAGCCCGTCGCACGGCTTGGCGCCTCCACGATCACGCTTGGCCACGCGCTGGCTTTCGGCGCATTGCTGTTTCTTGGCCTGTTCGTGGCGCTTGTCGTCGCGCTGTGGCGGTCAGCCAAGGCGCGCGCCGTGGCGGCTGCCGAAGCCGCCGACCACGCCCGCGACGCCGAGGCGCGGATGGCCGGCATTCTGCAATCCCAGGCGGAGATGCAGGGCCGCATGGGCGCTATCGCCGAAGTGTTCGGCGCGCGCCAGGCAGAGCTGACGCAATCGATCGGCCAGCGTCTCGACGCCATGACCGGCCGCATCGGCCAGACCATGACCGAACAGACCAAATCCACCCATGAGAGCCTGGCGAAGCTGCAGGAGCGGCTGGCGGTCATCGACACCGCGCAGGGCAACATCCAGTCGCTCGCCGGCCAGGTCGTGCAGTTGCAGGCGATCCTCTCCAACAAGCAGACGCGCGGCGCTTTCGGCCAGTCGCGCATGGAGGCCATCGTCGCCGACGGCCTGCCGCATGGCGCTTACGAGTTCCAGGCGACGCTGTCGAACGGCAGCCGGCCCGATTGCCTGGTTAAAATGCCGAATGGCGCGCCGTCGCTGGCGATCGATGCCAAGTTCCCGCTGGAGGCATGGAACGCCATCCGAGCCGCCGATGGCGCCGACCTGCAGAAGGTCGCCGCCCAGGCCTTCCGCCGCGACATCGAGATCCATGTCCGCGACATCTCGGAAAAATACCTGATCCAGGGCGAGACGCAGGACACCGCCTTCATGTTCGTGCCGTCGGAATCGGTGTTCGCCGAAATCCACGAGAATTTCGAGGCGATCGTCCACAAGGCGCATCGGGCGCGCGTCGTCATCGTTTCGCCGTCGCTGCTGATGCTGTCGATCCAGGTCATCCAGGCCATCCTCAAGGACGCCCGCATGCGCGAACAGGCGCATCTGATTCAGGGCGAGGTGATCCGGCTGATGGAGGATGTCGCGCGGGTCGACGAGCGGGTGCGCAAACTGCAGGTCCATTTCGGCCAGTCGGCCAAGGACATCGACGATATCCTGGTCTCGACATCGAAGGTCACCAAGCGCGGCCAGAAGATCGAGGCGCTGGAATTCGGCGCGCAGCCAGACGGCGATGCCGGCCCGGACGGCGCCTCACGTGCACCGGCCGCGAAGGCCGACGCCGGCCCCCGCGTCGCCGATTCGAAGACCGGTCAGCTCAGGCTGAGGGTCGTCGAAGGCGACGATTGAGGCGCGGCACCTGACCCGGCGCTACTGCTCCTCCACGGTGGTCATGCCCTGAAATTCAGGCAGCCAGTGCAGCGCCGATCGGTGCCATTTCTGCAGTGTCGGAACCAGATCCTGACGTTGCCGCGCGGTCCCCACCCGAATTCCATAGACCTTCGGACCATCTCCGACCGACGTGGCGTAAAGGTGCGAGCCGCAGTCTGGGCAAAAGGCCTGGACGCGCTTGGCGCCGCTCGCCACGGTCTTGATGTAGATTTTCGGGGTGCCGCGCGTGATCCGGTAGTTGTTTTCCGGCGCCGGAACCGTCACGCGAAAGGCGGTGCCGGTCAGCTGCTGGCAATCCGTGCAATGGCAGATCGACGTCTTTTCCGGGTCGACCTCCGCTTCATAGGTGATGGCGCCACAGTGGCATCCGCCGTCTATCTTCATCGTCGCTCCTCCTGCAATTCGGACCAATCTTAGCGGGGCAAGCCCGCGAGGCAACTTCGCTTTGCTAGTCCAGGCCCGGGCCGGACATGGCACCGATCAGCTTGCGCCGCTGCTCCCAGGTACCAGTGGTCTGCGGCTTGACGAACAGCCGCGTGATCTCCGGCATTTCTGCCTTCAGGCGCGCCTCGATGCGCTCGACACAGGCCTCGATCTCCGGCGCCGCCAGATGATCCTCGAACTCGATGCTCAGGGCGGCGACGATCTCTGCCGGTCCCATATGGACGGTCAGAACGCCGTTCGCCCGCTGTACGGCCGGATCCTGCTGGACGATCGCCAGCACCCTTTTCTGCACCTCGGGTGAAGCCGGCTCGCCGATGAGCAGGCCCTTGCTTTCGCGAGCCAGGAAGACCGCCGTCGCGCCGAGGATGACGGCGATGCCGATGGAAGCGGCACCGTCGAGTTCCGGCATATCGAGCAGTTCCGCCGCCAGGATGCCGGCAAAGGCGACGATCAGGCCGAGCAGGGCGGCGCTGTCCTCGAACAGAACGGTGTAGACGCTCGGATCCTTGCTCGATTGCACCGCTTGCAGCCAGCCTTCCCCCTTGCTCTTCTGCCGGCGAAATTCCTTCAGCGCCACCAGCCAGGAGCTGCCTTCGAACAGGAAGGACAGGCCAAGGACGATGTAGTTCACCCTGACGTTGGCAACCGGTTCCGGCGCCATGATGTGGATGATGCCCTCGTAGAACGACACGCCGGCACCCAGCGCGAAGACCAGGAGAGCGACGATGAAGCTCCAGAAATAGAGTTCGCGGCCGTGGCCCAGCGGATGCGTGCGGTCGGCCGGACGCGCGGCACGATGCATGCCATAGAGCAGCAGGCTGCCATTGCCGGTGTCGACCAGCGAGTGCACGCCCTCCGACAGCATCGCCGAACTGCCGGTGAAGAAGGCGGCGGCGAATTTGGTCAGCGCGATGGCGAGATTGCCCGCCAGCGCCGCATAGATAACCGTTTTCGAGCCGCCATGCCCGGCCATGCAATGCTGTCTCCTTCGGGATACCCATCGTAGCTGCCCCGCCGCCGAAGCTCCACAGGCAGCACAACGCGCGAACCGGCCCGGTCGTTCAGGTCATTGAAGGCTTGAGGTTGGAAAACCTTCTATTCGACGATCTCGTCGGTCCACACCCTGAAGCCGGCAAGCAAGCCCGGTCCGAAAATATGGGTCAGTGGCACGTCCGCCGCGTCGCGGCCGGAGGCGATCAGGATGCGGCCGATGCGCGGCGCGTTGTTGCGTGGATCGAAAGCGTGCCAGCGGCCGCCGAGATAGACCTCCATCCAGGCGCAGAAATCCATGCTCGCCCAAGGCTTCGGCATGCCGATGTCGCTGATATAGCCGGTGCAATAGCGCGTCGGGATGTTGAGCGCCCGGCAGAAGGTGACGGCAAGGTGCGCGAAGTCGCGGCATACGCCGCTCTGCTCGCGATAGGCTTCGGCGGCTGTGCGCGTCGGCCGTGCATTGCCATAGTTGAAGACGATGTGATTGTGGACGAAATCGCACACCGCCTGCACGCGCGGGATGCCTGATGGCGTATGGCCGAACAGCCGCCAGGCGTCATCAGCCAAAAGGTCGCTCTCGCAAAACCGGCTGGGCAGCAGGAACAGCAGCGTCTCCGCCGGCAGGTCGCGCACCTCGTGCTGCCAGGCCATCAGCTCGCTCATCTCGAATGTACCGGGATCGCGGATCACCGCATCGGTACCGAAGGTAAAACGCCCGGGCGGCGCGACGAAGCGGTTGCACCAATTGCCGAAACTGTCGCGATAGCTCTCGATCGGCACTGGCGGGTTGGACGTCAGGAAATCCGGGCGTTCGAGATCGGAGGCACGGGAGTAGTGGACATTGAGCATCGCGATGAGCGGCGTTTCCTGCGGAAAGTCGAAGCTCATCTCGCAGCCGATGTGAATTCGCATCGTCGTCCTGACCGGCCTGCCTGGCAATCATCCAGCGAAAGCGCGGATCGATGCTGCAGTGCGAAGATGACCATGGCACGGACCGCCATGGTTTACGAGCAAATTAGAAAGCGGTTGAAAGCGGCCAGCCGGCGGTCGCGACCGACTCAAGGCCCTTGCGGCAAAGCGTTTCTCTTGTTTCACTTGGCTTCCCGCAATTGGAGGAACGAATCATGGCTAAAGGTGCGATGAAGGCAGGCAAGGAAGCCCGCAAGCCGAAGAAGGACGCCAAGAAGCCCGCTCCCGCTCCCGCCCTGAAGGCGCCGCCGGTCAAGGCGATGCGCATCAAGGAAAAGTAGGCTTCGGCACATCCCGCTCGGCGGGATTTGACCGGCGGCGTCGGACAATGCCGCCGGCGAGCGTCGATCGGACGTTTTGACGACCTATATTGCCGGTGCGGGGACGACCCCGCGCCTCCCCAAAATCCGGTCGGGACGACCCGCCCATCATCTATCGAGCATCTCGGGATCGGGTCCCGTTCCGGCCCGATGCTGGATGGAGCGTTGCGATGTCGTGGATTTTTCTGTTTTTCGCCGGCCTGTTCGAAATCGGTTGGGCGATAGGCCTCAAATACACCGATGGATTCACCAGGCTCGTTCCGACGGTGCTGACGGTCGCGTCGATGGTCGTCAGTCTTACCCTGCTCGGCCTGGCGCTGAAGGCGCTGCCTGTCGGCACGGCCTATGCGGTGTGGACCGGCATCGGGACCGTCGGCACGGCGCTGCTCGGCATCTGGCTGCTCGGCGAGCCCGCTACGGCGATCAGGCTCGCCTGCATCGCGTTGATCGTCTGCGGCATCATGGGGCTGAAGTTCGCGGCCTGATCGAGTCCAAGTGCCTCCCATCGACTTGGCCCGAGGGTGCGGGCCCGCGAGGGAGGCAGCCTTTGGGATAACCTGCCCCTGACGGGCTCAAAAGCGTTGCTTTCACAACAACGCATTCAGGGCCGCTGCGAGGCGACCCTGATCCTGAATTCGAAGCTTGGTCGCTAAGGCGTTAGCGAGCCGAAAAGCCTGGCGGCGTTCTGCCGGTACGCTGCTTGCGCGCCGCATAGCGTGCGTCGCGTTTCGCCTTGCGTTCGGCTTCGTCGGCCAGCAAACGGGCGATGCGCTCGTTCTCTTCGGCTTCCTTGATCTTCGCTTCAGCCTGTGCCGCCTCTTCGGCTGCAATGCGCGCCGCTTCGGCCGCTGCCTCGCGCTCGGCCTTCTCGACCGCTTCGCGTGCCAGCTTTTCCTGCTTCAGCCTGGCCTTTTCAGCTTCGCGTATTTCGCGAGCCTCGAGGATTGCCTTGCGTTCGGCCTGTCGTGCCAGCACTGCAGGATCATCCGCCGCCGGCTTTGACTTGAAGCGCTCCAAAAGCGCCTTCTTTGCCTCGTTCGCGGCATTGCGCCGCTCGAAAATGTCTTTTTCCCTGTAGATAGCCAAGTCCACTTCCCTGAAGTCAATTCGCGAGGCTTACATACGCGCGAATAGCGAGAGTTCAAGCGCCAAAACGGTATGCCAGCCATGAAATTCTGTGCTGTTGCGCACGGGAGACGCCTTTTCCTTGCAAAACGACATGCACTGTTCACTGTCCGAGCCTCTGGCGGCGGGGCCAGGCACTCGCTAGGTCTAGCCGCAAAACCCAACACCAGGATGACATCAGATGGAACTCGGTCTCTACACCTTTGCCGACGTCAGCCCGCAGCCCGGCCCGGGCGCCATCGGCCCGCATGAGCGATTGCGCAACCTGATCGAGGAGGTCGAACTGGCCGACCAGGTCGGTCTCGACGTCTTTGGTCTCGGCGAGCATCACCGGCCCGACTATGCGGCCTCGGCACCGGTCGTGGCCCTGGCGGCCGCCGCCGAGCGCTCCAAGCGCATCAGGCTGACCAGCGCGGTCACCGTGCTCTCCTCCGACGATCCGGTTCGCGTCTTCCAGCAGTTCGCCACGCTCGATCTTCTCTCGCGCGGTCGTGCCGAGATCAT
Organism: Mesorhizobium sp. WSM1386; assembly: GCF_055901595.1. Lineage (NCBI taxonomy): Bacteria > Pseudomonadati > Pseudomonadota > Alphaproteobacteria > Hyphomicrobiales > Phyllobacteriaceae > Mesorhizobium > Mesorhizobium sp. WSM1386. The sequence goes on along the minus strand of NZ_CM148373.1, from coordinate 593,220 downwards.
GGCTGGACGCGGCTCGTTCATCGAGTCCTTCCCGCTGTTCGGCTACAATCTGGAGGACTATGACGAGCTCTTCGCTGAAAAGCTCGATCTGCTGCTTGCCATCCGCGACCAGGTGAAAGTCACCTGGTCGGGCAATCTGCGCGCGCCGATCAATGATCGCGGCGTCTATCCCCGGCCGTTCCAGGACAGGTTGCCGGTCTGGATCGCCATTGGCGGCACGCCGCAGTCCGCGGCCCGCGCGGGCGCGCTCGGCCTGCCGCTGGCGCTCGCCATCATCGGCGGCGAGCCGGCACGCTTCGCGCCGCTGCTGGACCTCTACCGCGAGGCGGCCAAACGCGCCGGCAGCGACCCGGCGGGCCTCGCCACCAGCATCAACGTGCACGGCTTCATCGCCGAGACGACCGAGCAGGCCGCCGATGACTTTTATGGCCCGCAAGCCGAGGTGATGAACCGCATCGGCCGCGAGCGCGGCTGGGGCCCGACATCGCGGGCGCATTTCGACCAGTCGCGCGGTCCGAATGGCGCCCTGTTCGTCGGCAATCCCGAGCAGGTCGCCGAAAAGATCGTCGCCCAGCACAGGATCTTCAACAATGACCGCTTCCTGTTGCAGATGGCGATCGGCACCATGCCGCATGCCAAGATCATGAAGGCGATCGAACTCTACGGCACCAGGGTGGCGCCGATCGTGCGCAAGGAAACCGCGAAGTCGGCGCCGGCAGTAGCAACACCCGCCGCCTGAGCGGCGGGCGGGCTCGCCAGCCACGCCCGTTCGCAAAGCCGGCTCATGGAACCTACAGCCTGAACTTCGCGTTTCCTGCAGGCAATTGCCGGCCGCGGAGAGGTGGACGGCTCGAGGGTGACCATGAAAACCGAACCCGCTGCCTTGGGCGCAGGCGCCGCCGACGAGCCGGATCCGCGCGTCGAGGCGCGCGCCGACACGCATCTGATGCGATCGCTGCTGGTCGGCATTTTCCTGTTCATGGCCATCTACGCCCTCTACTTCGCACGCGCCTTCTTCATGCCGGTCATCCTGGCCTTCCTGCTCGCCCTGACGCTCACCCCAATCGTGCGGATACTGCGCAAGCGCGGCATCCCCGAAGTGGCCTCGGCGACCCTTCTGGTGCTGCTGTCGATCTGCGTCTTCGCCAGCGCCGGCTACCTGCTCTCCAGCCCGGTCATCGACCTCATCAACAACTCCTCGTCGATCGGTCAGCAGCTTACCGAGCGGCTGGCGCAATTGCGGCGCCCGCTGGAAAAGATCATGCAGATTTCGCATCAGATCGAGCAGCTGACCGAGACCTCGCAGGAGTCCGGCATCCAAAAAGTCGCGGTGGCGCAGTCCGGCATCCTGTCGGCGGCCGCCAGCAACATCCTGTCGGCGGGAACCAGCCTCACCATCATCTTCGTGCTGTCGCTGTTTCTGCTCGCCTCGGGAACGATGTTCTACGAGAAGATCATCCAGTCTTTCGCCAGCCTCAGCGAGAAGAAGCGGGCGCTGCGCGTGGTCTATGACGTCGAGCGCGAAATCTCGCACTATCTGCTCACCGTCACCGTCATCAATGCCGGCCTCGGTACGGTCATCGGCCTTGGCCTGTGGGCGCTCGGCGTGCCCAACCCGCTGGTCTGGGGCGTGGCCGCCGCCCTGTTCAACTTCTTGCCCTATGTCGGGGCGCTCTTGACCATCGTGCTGGTCGCGGTGATTGCGCTGATCAGCTTCGACACCATTTCCTACGCGCTGTTGGCACCCGCCTTCGTGCTTTTGTGCGACGTCGTCGAAGGCCAGTTCGTGACGCCGATGGTGGTTGGTCGGCGCCTCGAGATCAACGCCGTGGCGATCTTCATCGCCATTGCCTTCTGGTCGTGGCTGTGGGGTTTCGTCGGCGCCCTGATGGCGGTGCCGTTGCTGGTCGTCATCAAGGTGTTCTGCGACCATTTCGACGGGCTCAGCCATGTCGGCAATTTTCTCGCCGCGCAGCACACCGCCGTGGTGGAAGAGGAACCAGCCGAGGAGGACGGCAAGGCTTCGGCATGAACGGCTGGCCGTGTTTGCGGCGCGGGGATCGAATGCCTATATCCGGCCGATCAATGCCCGGTGCCCTTCCCGATGAGCGATGCTCCCTTCGACCTCGACGCCTATTTCGCCCGCATCGGCTATGCCGGTTCCAGGGATGCTTCGCTGGATACGCTGAAGGCGCTTCACTTCCGGCACCCGCAGGCAATCCCCTTCGAGAACATCGATCCGTTTCTCGGCCGCCCGGTCAGGCTCGACCTTGCCGCGCTGCAGGACAAGATCGTCGCTGGCGGGCGCGGCGGCTATTGCTTCGAGCACAATCTTCTATTCATGCATGCGCTGAAAGCGCTTGGCTTCGAGGTCGGCGGCCTTGCCGCGCGCGTGCTTTGGGGGCAGGCGGAAGACGCCATCACCGCGCGCAGCCACATGCTGCTGCGCGTCGAGCTCGGAGGCCGGACCTATATCGCCGATGTCGGCTTCGGCGGCCTGACCCTGACCGCACCGCTGCTGCTGGAGCCCGGCACGGAACAGAAAACCCCGCATGAGACCTTCCGTATCGCCGCGACCGACGATCATTTCCGCCTGCAGGCCGCCATCGGCGGCGATTGGCGCTCGCTTTACCGCTTCGACCTGCAGCCGCAATACGAGGTCGACTATTCCATCGCCAGCTACTTCCTGTCGACCAACCCGATATCGCATTTCCTCACCTCCGTCCTGGCGGCGCGAGCCGCGCCCGACCGGCGCTACGCGTTGCGCGGCAATCGGCTGTCGATCCACCACATCGGCGGCCGCACCGAGCAGAAGGACATAGCCACTGCCGCCGAACTCGCCGACACGCTGGAAGGCCAGCTCGGCATCGTCATTCCAGACCGTGCCGGCTTCGAGGCCAGGGTGCGCGAAAAGAAGATCTTGGAGACCAACGCATGACCGAACTGTCCGTTCTCGACCTGTCGCCGATCGTCGAAGGCAGCGATGCCTCGCAGTCGCTGGCCAATTCGCTCGATCTTGCCCGCCATGCCGAGCGGTTGGGCTACAAGCGCTACTGGCTGGCGGAGCATCACAACATGCCGGGCATCGCCAGTGCGGCCACGGCCGTGGTCATCGCCCATGTCGCCGGCGGCACCAGGACCATTCGCGTCGGCGCGGGCGGCATCATGCTGCCCAACCATGCGCCGCTGGTGATTGCCGAGCAGTTCGGCACGCTGGCCGCCTTGTTTCCCGGCCGCATCGATCTCGGCCTCGGCCGCGCGCCCGGCACCGACATGAATACCGCGCGCGCCTTGCGCCGCAACCTCGAAGCCGGCGTCGACAATTTCCCGCAGGATGTCGTCGAGCTGATGGGCTATTTCCTGCCGGCCGAGGAGGGCCAGCGCCTGCGCGCCGTGCCCGGCGAAGGCCAGACCGTGCCGATCTGGATCCTCGGCTCCAGCCTCTATGGCGCGCAGCTCGCCGCTATGCTCGGCCTGCCTTATGCCTTCGCCTCGCATTTCGCGCCGGCCGAGCTCGACCACGCGCTCGACATCTACCGCTCGCGCTTCCAGCCGTCGGAACAGCTCGACAAGCCGCATGTCATGCTCGGCCTCAATGTCTTTGCGGCACCCACCGATGCCGAGGCGCGGTTGCTGTTCACCTCGCTGCAGCAGGCCTTCGTCAACCTGCGCACCGGCCGGCCCGGCAGATTGCCGCCGCCGGTCGAGAATTACGATCGCGACCTTGACCCGATGGCCAGGACCATGCTTGGCCAGGCGCTGTCCTGCGCCGTCGTCGGCTCTCCCGAAACGGTCCGCCAGGGCATCGATGCGTTCGTGCGCCGCACCGGCGCCGACGAGCTGATGGTCACCGCGCAGATATCGGATCATGCCGCCCGGGTGCGGTCGTTCGAGATTTTGGCGGAGGCCCACAAATCGCTGTCGCAGGCGGCCTGAGGCGGCGTGGCACGGGATCGTGCTAAAAATGGAGCTGGGCAGCCCTACGCCAGCTTCACCAGCAGCCTCATGAAGGTAGCGGCCTCCTTGGCCGACAGTGGCGCCAAGGTTTCCGCGGTGATTTCGCGCGCCAGCGGGATCAGCCGTTCGATCGCTTCGCGCCCTTCGGCGGTCAGGTTGACCAGCAGCCGCCTTTTGTCGACCTCATGCTTGGAAAGCTCGACCAGGCCGCGCGCCTTCAGTCGGTCGATGACGCCCTTCACCGTCGCCGCATCCATGGCGATCAGCGTGCCGAGCTGGTTCTGCGAGGTTTCGCCGACGTCGCGCAGCTTGGCGAGCGCGGCGAATTGCGGCGGCGTCAGGTCGCCGATATGCGCGGCGAAGATCGAGACATGGCGCTGATGCGCCTTGCGCAGGATGAAGCCGACCTGCTCCTGCAGGAGGTAATCCTCCGGCGTCTCGACCTCGACCAGCTTGAGCAGATTGTCCTCGCCGCTCACCGCAAGCCGTCCCATGCCTTGATGTCGTCGGCCGCGAGCCCTCCCATGCGATTATGGATGCGCGGGCCGCAGGTCATGGCCAGGCAGAACAGGATCTCGTCGGGGCGCGGGCCGTCGCTGATGCCGACCTCCATGGCGTCGAAATGGCTGCGCACATAGGCTGCGTTGATGTGGCCGAGCGGCACGTCGAGCTTCGAGCCGAAAGCGCCGACCTTCTTGGCCGACGGCACGATCGCCTTGGCGTCGCCCAACCGTTCGCGCATCGCATAGCCGCCAGGCACATGCCAGAGCGCGCCGTGCTCGAGCTCGCCCGCTATGCCGACAATGGCGCCCTTGCCGTAGCCGTCGATCTGCTTGACGTCGCCACCGAGCGCTGCGACCAGCCGGTCGGCGAGCAGCAGGCCGAGCGGTTTCAGATCGTCCATGGCGCTCTGCAGCTCCTCTGCATAACGCCCGGCGAACGGGTTTTTCACCAGCGCCATGGCGGCTGCGCGCCGGCGCGGCACCTTGGCCGCCGGTCCGCCCTCGTGAAAGATCTCTTCGGTCAGGACAGCGATCTTGCGGATCGGAAACTCAGGCATGCGCAACTTCCTCCCTCGAATTCTTGTTGGGCGCCGCAAGCGCAACGGAGCCACTGACGCGGGCCTCACCGCCAAGAAACAGCGCCGATCCGGCGATCAGGCCGCGCCGGCGAAAATCTTCGGCGACGGCAAGGCCGTTGTCCAGCGCCCGCGCCACTTCGCCAGGCGCAAGCGTGCCGACGCTTTGCGTCACCAGTCGCGAACCGAGATCGCTGTCGGGGGACAATTCGCTTGCGGGAATGCGCTTGACGGCTGGATTGCCGGGCAGGTCCACGGCGTTGGCAATGAGTGTCGCCGCCGCATCGGCCTCGGCGCCAGTCCGCGCCAGCACGGTGACGGCGTCGGCAATACCAAGCGAGAAGGAGCGGCCACGCCAGCCGCTGGTTGCAACGCCGCGCACACCATCCTGCGGGCGGATCATGATCCGGTCGGCCATGTCGTGGCCCGTGCCGGCGATCGCCAGCTTCATCGAAAGGCCGTTGCCGATATGGAGTGCGCTGTCGCCGCCATTGTTGACATAGGCGCGATCGAGCTTGCGACCCGCAAGCAGCGCGGCGAGCATTTCGTCGGCTACCGACCCGGCAACGGCGGCCATCGGCGTGATGAAGCATTCCGCCAACGGGATGACGGCCGCCTCCATGCGACGCGCCGTCGGGCCGTCAAAGGCGCGCGGCGCCAGGAAGAATGCCGGCAGCCTCAATTCGGAAAGCTCCTTGACCAGCTCGATCAGGATCGTCTGGAAGCGCGCCACGGCTTGCTCGTAGGCGGCACGGCACTCATCCGCCTCGCCAAAGGCCTCTACGATCAGGTCGATCGGCCCATGGTTGAGGTGCAGCCGCTTGCCGTCCTGCAGCCAATGGACCTGCGGGCCTTGCATCACCCGGCACCGCTCGCGGGCACACGGTGCAATTGCGCCAGCGGCGGCCACGGATTGCTGCCCGGCGCGCCGGTACCGCGGCGCGCATTGAGGTATTCGCCGCCCTTGGCAACGATGTCGTGGACACTGCGGATTTCGGCCTCGTAGCCGCCCAGCTTGATGTAGTCGTCGCGGCGCAAGGTGAATTCGATCGGCGCCACCAGCGCCGGTGTCGGCACATAGCCGAAGGCGCCTTCGGGCACCCGCGTGACATCGACCATCAGCGTGATGCCGCCGCCCGGCCAGACATAGACCGGCGCGCCGCCGACCGTGACATAGGTCTTCAGCCCTTGCACCGAACGGGTAAGATTGACCGGGTTTTCGGTGACGCCGGCGCGCAGCGAGCCGCCGGCGCCGCCGACGAACAGCACGGTGCACAAAGCCGGCTCGCAATTGTCCTCGATCAGACCGACCGACTTCTGCAGCCGCTCGGGGAACGGCTTTTCGACCGGCTTCAATTCGTCATCGAGTTCGTAATAGGCGAACTGCTCGCCGGTGGTCGAAACCATCAGCAGCGACAGGCCGGGCCGCGCGCCCTTCTTGGCGTTCCAGTCGCCAAGGATCGACAGCGGGTCGGAAATCGAGGTGCCGCCCCAGCCAAGGCCGGGTTCGGAGACCTTGAAATAGCGCCCCGGCGTCGAACGGCGGCCGATGATCTTGATGCCCGTATCCTGCCAGCCCAGCACCTTGCCGGCCTGATGCTCGGAGACCACGCCGGTGATGTGGTCGTCGACCACCACCACCTCGTCGACCAGCCCGCGCCATTGCGTGGCGAACATGCCGATGGTGGCCGAGCCGCAGCCGACGCGCATGCGGTGTTCCTGCTTGCCGTCGATGACAGGTGGTTTGCCGGCTTCGACGACGATGGTGGCGCCGCCGTCGATGCCGAGTTCCACCGGCTTGCGGTTGCATAAATCGAGCAGTGCGTCGCAGGTGGCGCGGCCCTCCGCCTTGGAGCCGCCGGTCAAATGATGCACGCCGCCCAGCGACAGCATCTGCGAGCCATATTCGCCGGTCGTGACGTGACCGATCGCCTCGCCTTGCGAGCGCACGACAGCCGTCTCGGGGCCGAGGTGCCGGTCGGTATCGATCTTCACCTTGACGCCGCAGTACGAAAAGATGCCTTCGGTGACCACGGTCACCAGATCGACGCCCTCGACCTCCTGGCTGACGATGAACGGGGCCGGCTTGTAGTCGGGATAGGTGGTGCCGGCGCCTATTGCCGTGACAAAGCGGCGGCCGGTGTTGACCAACTCGCCGTCCCACGCTGCGCCCTCGGCGACGAAAGGCACCATCGTGGCGCCGGTCTCCGCCGCATGATCGAGGATGGTCAGCGGGTCCATGCGCACGATGCGGCCGCCGACATTGCCGTAGCGGTCGCAGGCGCCGGTGCGGCCCTCGGCGATGTAGCACATCACCGGGCAGGCATCGCAGCGGATCTTCTCCGCCACCAGCTTCTCGCCGGGATCATGGGTCTCGAAGCGCTCGGCAAGCTCGCTCATCGGCGTGCCTCCTGTTCGCGGATGCCATCTTTTTCGCGGATGCCGGCGCGGATACGCGTCGGCGTCGCCGGGACCTTGGTGACCAGGACGCCGGTGGCGTGGCGGATGGCGTTGAGGATCGCCGGCGCCGTCGGGATCAGCACATGCTCGCCCAGGCCCTTGGCGCCGAATGGGCCCTCGGGATCGGGCACCTCGACCAGGATGGTCTCGATCGGCGGCACGTCGCCAATGGTCGGGATCAGATAGTCGTGCAGGTTTTCGGTGCGCCCCGGGATATATTCTTCCATCAGCGCCATGCCGATGCCTTGCGCGATGCCGCCTTCGATCTGGCCCTCGACCAGCAGCGGATTGATCGCCTTGCCGACATCGTGCACGGCGGTGATCTTGATCAGCTTCACCGTGCCGAGCTTGAGATCGACCTCGAGTTCGGCGATCTGCGCGCCATAGCCGTAGACGGCATAGGGTTTGCCCTGGCCCTTGGCGTCGAGCGGCAGCGTCGGCGGATCGTAGGTCTCCTCGGCGCGGAAGACGAAGCCACCGCCATCCACCTCGAGCGAGGCGAGATCGATACGGCGCGTGGCCTCGCCCTCGCGGATGACGATTGCCACGCCATCGAGCTGCATGGAGGCTTTTTCGGAAACATTGGCGAAGCGCAGGATCTTTTCGCGCAAGGCCCGCCCCGCCTTCTCGGCCGCCTTGCCGGTGACGAAAGTCTGGCGCGACGCGGACGTCTTGCCAGCGTCCGGGCTGATGCCCGTATCGGCGCTCCTGAGCCGGAATTTGTCCAGCGGCAGGCCAAGCGCATCGGCGCAGATCTGGGCGATGACGGTGTTGGAACCCTGGCCGATATCGACGGCGCCCTGGTGCAGGATGACCTCGCCCGACGGCGAGATGCCGACCTTGATGGTCGAGGGATTGGGCAGCGATGTGTTGCCGCAGCCATACCAGCACGAAGCCACGCCAACACCGCGTTTTCTGTCCATGCTGGCGCTGTTGAATGCATCCGCGTCCGCCATCGCACGTGCCCAATGCGGACGGAGCGACTCCAGGCACTCGGCAATGCCGACGCCGGACTCCAGCCTCTGCCCCGTAACCGTTTCGGAGCCGTTCCGAAGGCAGTTCTTCAAGCGAAAATCGAGCCGGTCGATACCGAGCCTGCCAGCCAGTTCGTCATAGAGCGTCTCCTGCATGATCGTCGCCTGCGGCACGCCGAAGCCGCGGAAGGCGCCGGAAATCGGCCCATGCGTATGCACGGCGCGGCCCTCGGCGCGGTAATTCGGCGTCGCATAGGGGCCGGAAGCATGTACAGGCACGCGGTTGGCGACGGTCGGGCCCCAGCTTGCATAGGCGCCGGTGTTGAAATCGCCTGAAAAAATCATGCCGGTGACATGGCCGTCGGCATCGGCGCCGATGGTCGCCTTCATCTCAGCGGGATGACGCTTGGTGGTCGAAATCATCGATTCGTTGCGTGTGTAGGCAAGTGCTGCCGGCCGTCCGGTCTTCAGCGCCACCAGGCCGATCAGCGGCTGCAGCGAGACGTCGAGTTTCGAGCCGAAACCGCCGCCGGTCGCCGTCGGCACGATGCGCACCTTGTCGACGGCAAGGCCGAGCACCTTCGCCGTCTCGTCGCGGTCCATGTAGGGCGCCTGGGTGCAGGCGACGACGACCAGCGTGTCGCCATCCATATGGGCATGGCCGGCTTCGGGCTCGATATAGGCGTGCTCGACATAGGACGTGTCGATCGCGCCGGAAACCGTGACGGCGGCACTGGCGAGCGCTGCCTCGGGATCGCCACGCTCGACGAAGCCCTTGGTCAACAGGTTGGCCGGGCGCGCCTGATGGATCAGCGCAGCACCTTCGGCCTGCGCTTCGCCAGGCTGCAGAAAATGCGGCAATTCGCTCCAGCGGATTGGAAAATCCGACAAATCGAGATCGAGCATCGCCTCACGCTCGCCGGCAACCAGCGCCACCGCTTCGCCGCGAAGCCGCGCCAATCCGTCGGCCAGCGCCGGCTGGTCGGCGAACGGGCTGATAACACCGAAACAGTTTTTTCCCGGAATATCGGCCGCCGTGAACACGCCGGCGATGCCGGGATGCTTCTTCACCCAGCCATCAAGATCGCCGAAGGCAAAGCTGGCGTGATAATGTGGCGAGCGGACCACCAGCACGGCAAGCGCATCGGCGGGGAAGGCATCGCCGCCGAATTTCTCAGCCCCGGTGACTTTCGGCACGCCATCGAGCCGGATCGGGGAGGAGCCAATGGCGTGGCCGGACTGAGGCAGGCGGAAATCCAGGCTTGCCGGCTGCAAGAAGGCATCCATCACCGCCGCGATGATCTTCCGATAACCGGTGCAACGACACAGAATGCCGCCGAGCGCGTCCTGCACTTCGATCTCGGTTGGGCTCGCCTTTTTGTCCAGGAGCGCCGTCGCCGCGATCAGCAGCGCCGGAGTGCAGATGCCGCATTGCGCCGCGCCATGGGCGAGGAATGAGGCCTGCAACGCCGACAGCCGGCCATTGGCGAGGCCTTCGACCGTTGTCACCGATGCCCCGGCGGCGGAGGCCGCCGACATCAGGCAGGCGCAGACGGGATCGCCGTCGACCAGCACCGTGCAGGCGCCGCAGTCGCCGGCGTCGCAGCCGACCTTGGTGCCGGTCAGCTGCAATTCGTCACGCAAAACCTGCGACAGTCGGCGCAGCGGCGGCACGTTGACCGAGACGGCGGCACCGTTGACCGCGAAGGCGATGTCGGCGCGTTCAAGGCCGAGCGGAACGCCACCCAGATCCGGCAGAGCTCCGTTCATTTCAGGCAGAACTTGGCTCATGCCGCCACCATGTGGTCGTTCGTCGGTGCAGCGGCCGTCAGCACAGCGCGGGCAACGATCTCGCGCACGGCATCGAGCCGATACTCGGCGCTGCCGCGCACATCGGCGATCGGCGACAGCTCGGCCATTGGCGCGGATTGGACCGCATCGGCGAGCCCGCCATCCGCTGCCAGTCCCCGCAACGCCCCCTCGATACCGGTAAGGCGCTTGGCGACTGCTGAGCACGAGCCGACGGCTATCGCCGCGTCCGTGACCGTGCCGGCGTCCACGACCAGGCGCACCGCCACCATGGCGATGGAAATCACGAGGTAACGCCGCGCACCGAGCTTGACGAAGGCGGACGTACCCGCGGGCTTCGGCACGCGGATGGCCATGACCATTTCGCCCGGCCGCAGGGCCGTGCGGCGGTTGCCGAGAATGAAATCCGGCAAGGGCAGATGGCGCGTCGCCGCCGCCGAGCGCAGCTCGACCTCGGCGTCGAGGATAAGCAGGCCCGGCACGCCGTCGGCGGCCGGCGAGGCGTTGCAGAGATTGCCGGCGACCGAGGCGACGTTCTGGATCTGCAGCGAACCGACCTCGCGCGCTGCCTGTTTCAGTGCATCGAAGGCCGGCGGCAAGGGGTGGCGGATGATGTCGGTCCATGTCGTGCGCGCGCCGATGACCCAATGGCTGCCGGTCTCGGCAATACCGCGCAGCGCCGTCAGGCCGTTTATGTCGAGGACATTGTCGCGGAACGGCTTGCTGCCCTGTGCCGGATAGAAATCCGTGCCGCCGGCAAGAATGCGCCAGGCGCCCTCGCCAAGCAAAGCGAGCGCCTCGTCGACAGTGGTGGGTTTCGCGTAACGGATCACGCTTTGCCTTCCCGAAAAGAGGCCTTCCAGAGCTGGTACTTCGAAGATCCTTCCAGCGCAGGGCCGGGAAATTCATTCGTATGCAAATGATATCAAGCCGGCAGGAATTGTCAAAGCCGGAGTTTGCGGCGGCTCCGCCTCCACGCATTTGTTACGCTTCCAGAGGTTGACGCAGGCGGCCATCTGGTCAAGTTTCTGCCTCCGGTCGCGTCAGCGGCATTTTCCACTGGAGCCTGCATACGGAAGAGGAAAGCCCCATGGCCGACGAAGCGCTTGTTGTCATCGACCTGCAGAACGACTTTTGCCCCGGCGGCGCGCTGGCGGTTGCCGGCGGCGACGAGATCGTGCCGCTGGTCAACGATATGATACGCCATGCCGACCATGTCGTGCTGACGCAGGATTGGCATCCCGCCGGCCATTCGAGCTTTGCCTCCAGCCATCCGAGCGCGCAGCCTTTCACCATGATCGAGATGCCCTACGGCCAGCAGACCTTGTGGCCGGACCATTGCATCCAGGGCAGCCTCGGCTCGGACTTTCACTCCGGCCTCGCCTGGACCAAGGCCGAGCTCGTCATCCGCAAGGGGTTCCGCCCCGCCATCGACAGCTACTCGGCCTTCTTCGAGAACGATCAGGCGACGCCGACCGGCCTCGCCGGCTATCTCAGGGAACGCGGCATCGACACGCTGACCCTGGTCGGGCTGGCGACCGATTTCTGCGTCGGCTTTTCGGCGCTCGACGCCGTCAGCCATGGCTTCAAGACCACGGTCCGGCTCGACGCCTGCCGCGGCATCGATCTCAACGGTTCGCTTGATGCCATGCTGCAGCGTATGCGCGACGCCGGCGTGACGCTTGAAGACCAGTTGTCGGACTGAACGGTGGGGCAGCGGGGGGCTTTTTGCGGATCACCATAGGCAAGATGGCAGGTGCGGCGATCGCTGTCGCGCTCCTGTTTCCAGGCGTGGCTTTCGCGGCGGAAGAACACGGCCTGCCCGGCGCCGCGATGTCGCTGTGGTGGGCGCTGCCATTCGCCGGGCTGCTGCTGTCGATCGCCACCGGTCCGCTGCTGTTCCACCATGCATGGGAGCATCACTACGGCAAGATCACAGCCCTATGGGCGGCGCTGGTGATCGTGCCGTTGGCGCTGGCCTTCGGCGTCCCCTCGGCGACCGAGGCGGTGCTGCATGCGCTGCTCACCGAATACATGTCGTTCATCATCCTTCTGTTCGCGCTCTACACGATCTCGGGCGGCATCCTGCTTGCCGGCAACATCCATGGCACGCCGCTGGTCAATGCCGGGCTGCTGCTTGCCGGTGCGATCCTGGCCTCGGTGATCGGCACCACCGGCGCCTCGATGATCCTGATCCGGCCGATCCTGCGCGCCAACGACAACAGGCCGTTCAACGCCCATGTCGTCATCTTCTTCATTTTCCTGGTCTCCAACATCGGCGGCTCGCTGACGCCGCTCGGCGACCCGCCGCTGTTCGTCGGCTTCCTGCGCGGTGTCGATTTCTTCTGGACAACGACCAATCTCTACCGGGAGACGCTTTTGGTCGGCCTCGTCGTGCTGGCGATGTTCCTGGTCATCGACATCATCCTGCACCGGCGCGAGGCCGGCGCGCCAAAGATCAAGGATCCGACGCCGGATACGAAGGTGCGTCTGCGCGGCCTGGCCAACCTTCCGCTGCTGGCCGGCGTCATCGCTGCGATCCTTTTGTCGGCGGCCTGGAAGCCAGGCGTCAGCTTCTCCGTGTTCGGCGTCGGTCTCGAGCTGCAGAACCTGGTGCGCGACGCCATCATCCTTGCGCTGGCCCTGCTGTCGCTCCCCCTCTCCTACAAAAGCCACCGCGAAGCGAACGGCTTCAACTGGGGGCCGATCGCGGAGGTGGCGAAATTGTTTGCCGGCATCTTCATCTGCATCGTGCCGGTCATCGCCATCCTCAGGGCAAGCCATGAGGGGGCCTTGGCGCCGCTGGTGTCGCTGGTCAGTTCTCCTTCAGGCCAGCCCAACGACCTCGCCTATTTCTGGCTGACCGGAGCGCTGTCGTCCTTCCTCGACAATGCGCCGACCTATCTGGTGTTCTTCGAACTCGCCGGCGGCGACCCCCAGCATCTGATGACCGAGTTCGCCTCGACGCTTGCCGCGATCTCGGCGGGCGCCGTGTTCATGGGCGCCAACACCTATATCGGCAACGCGCCCAACTTCATGGTCTATGCCATCGCCAGGCATCGCGGCGTCAGGATGCCGGGCTTCTTCGGCTATATGCTGTGGTCCGGCCTGGTGCTGATCCCGACGTTTCTGGTTGCGGGCTTTCTGTTCTTCGGCTGATCAACCGACGCCCACGTAGCGCCTGACCGCCGATGGGTCGGCGCGCAGGTCCTCGACATCCACGGTTTCGCGGTTGCGCCCGTTCTCGATGAACGAGACTCGGTCGGCGACCGAGAGCACCGCGTCGACCCGTTGTTCGACCAGTATGGTCGAGACGCCCATGTCGCGCAGCTTGGCCACCGTCTCGCGGATTTTGGCGATCATCGACGGCATCAGCCCTTCGGTCGGCTCGTCGAGCAGCAGCACCTGCGGTTCGAGGCAAAGCGCGCGCGCCATGGCCAGCATCTGCTGTTCGCCGCCCGACAGAGTGCCGGAACGCTGCCGCAGCCGCTGGCGAAGCAGCGGAAAAAGGTCGAGGACATTTTCCCGCACGTCCTTGCCCTTGCCGCGCGCCATCAGCCCGATCTCGATGTTTTCGGCCACCGTCATCTCGGCGAACAGCCGCCGTCCCTGCGGCACATAGGCGACGCCGGCCTTCGGCACCTCATGCGCCGGGAGGCCGGTCAGTTCCTGTCCGCCGAGCTTGATCGAGCCGGCGCCGGCTGGCACAAGGCCCATGATCGCCTTCAGCGTCGTCGTCTTGCCGGCGCCGTTGCGGCCGAACAGGCACAACACCTCGCCCTTGTTTAGCACGAGGTCGAGACCATAGAGCACCTGGACCTCGCCGTAGAAACAGTCCAGTCCCGAAATTGCCAAGGCTTCCGTCTTGCCCGTCTGCGTCATCTTCGCTTCAATCATGGGGCCGTCCCCAGATAGGCGTCCTGCACCGCGGCGTTTTCGCGGATCGCCTCGGGCGTGCCCTCGGCCAGGATCTTGCCGGCATTGAAGACGGTTATGCGGTCCGCCAACTGCATGACGACCGGCATGTTGTGCTCGATCAGGAGCACCGTGGCGCCGTTGGCTATGTCGCGCACAAGCGCGATAAAATTGTCGATCTCGCTGTCGGCCAGCCCCTGCGTCGGCTCGTCGAGGATCAGCAGGCGTGGTTTCAGCGCCAGGCCCATCGCCACTTCCAGCAGGCGCTGGTGGCCATAGGACAATTGCCCGGCCGGCATATGGGCGCGGTCGGCCAGTCCCGTGCGTTCGAGCGCCGACATCACCCCGGCACGCACGGCGCCCTTCGAGCGGCCGTCGCTCAGCGTGCGCTGCACCGGCAGCGCGACATTGTCGTAGGCGCTGAGATTGGCGAAGACGCTGGTGATCTGGAACGTGTAGGCGATGCCCTGGCGGACCCGGACATAGGCCGGCAGACCGGTGATGTCGGTGCCATCGAAGACGATCGCTCCGGAAGTCGGTTGGATGCGGCCGCTGACCAGGCTGACGAAGGTGGTTTTCCCCGCTCCGTTGGGGCCGATCACGGCGCGGATTTCGCCCGGCATCAGGGTGAAATCGACACCGTCGACCGCACGCAGACCGCCAAAACTGCGCGACAGGCCTTTCGTCGTCAGAAGCGGCGTCATGGCAGCCATCCGAGCCAGCGCTGGCGGATGCTGCCTAGAATGCCCTTCGGGAAGAACAGCACCAGCAGGATCAACGCGATGCCGACGATCAGCAGGTAGGCCGAGGTGTAGCCGCTGGTGATGTCGATGACATAGTACATGAACAGCGTGCCGATCAGCGGTCCAAGCATCGTGGCGGCGCCGCCGAGCAGCACCCACAGCAGCGGCAGGATCGAATACTGCACCGAGGCGAAGCTCGAGCCGATATAGCCGAACAGCAGAGCGTAGGCGGCGCCCGACGCCGCACAGATCGCGCCGGAGACGACGACGGCGGCGAGCTTGTTGGAAAAGGTGTCGTAGCCCAGCATCTTCGTCCGCTCCTCGTTCTCGCGGATGGCGATGAGCACGCGGCCATGGCGGGATCGGACGATGGCCAGCGTGATCATGAGCACGAGCGAGAACAGCGTCAGCGCACTCATGTAGCGCACCGTCGGATTGGTGAGGTCGAGCGAGGTCGCACCGAGATCGAGCACGCGTGCCGGCTGCGGCACGACCTGGCCCTGGTCGCCCCCGGTCCACACGGCGAAGTAGAGGATGAGCAGATAAAACACCTGCGCGAACATCATGGTGACGATCATGAAGGCGACGCCGGTGGTGCGCAGCGCCAAGAGGCCGATCGCCAGCGCCAGCACGGCGCCGCAGGCAATTCCGGCGGCGAAGGCCAGCGGCACGTTCCAGCCGAGCTGGATGACGGCCAAGCCGGCTCCATAGAGACCGGCAGCGAAGAACATCGCATGGCCGAGGCTGAGCAGGCCGACATAGCCGAACAGCAAATTGTAGCCCATGGCGAACACCGCCAGCACCAGGATGCGGGCGAGCAGGCCGTGATAGTAGTCGGGCAGCACGAAGCTAAGCACGAACAGCAGCGCGATCACGCCGAGGTGGATCGCGTAGGCCTTAGCCGGCGAAGCTTCGCTCATCGCGAGGCCGTCCCGAACAGGCCTTGCGGCCGGAATACCAGCACCATGGCGACCAGCAGCGTGGCGATGATCTTGGCCAGCGTCGGCGAGAAGAACATCGAGATGATGCCGTCCGACATGCCGATCAGCACGGCTGCGACGACGGTGCCGCGCAACGAGCCGAGGCCGCCGATGATGACGACGATGAAGGACAGCAGCAGCGGATCCTGTCCCATCAGGTAATGCGCCTGGCTGATCGGCACGATCAGCACCGCGGCGATGGCCGCCAGCATGGCGCCGAGAGCGAAGACGCCGCCATAGACGCGGCCGACAGGAATGCCGAAGGCCTGCGCCGTCTCGCTGTCATACTGCGTGGCGCGCATGACGAGGCCGGCCTTGGTGCGCGTCAGCACCAGCCAGGTCGCGATCAGCAAGAGCGCGGAAGCGGCGACGACAGACAGCTTGTAGCCAGAATAGCCGAACCACGGCAAAAGGATGCGGTAATTGAAGGGCGGCTCCACCGGCCGCGCCTCCGGACCGTAGAAGGTCAGTGCCAGCTGCTGGATGATGTAGAGCATACCGATGGTGGCAACGATCGTGGCTTCCGGATTGTAGTTCAGCCGGCGCAGCACCAGCCGCTCGGCGATGAGCGCAATGGCGCCGACGATCAGCGGCGCGATCACCAGTGCCGCCAGGAAACCGAGCGCCGGATGTCCGCCGATCGCGGTCGAGATCGCCCAGGCGAGAACCGCGCCCAGCATGAAGAACTCGCCATGCGCGACATTGACGACACGCATGACTCCGAACACCAGCGACAGCCCAAGCGCGGTCAGCGCCAGCACGGCGGAGGTGACGAGGCCTTCGAGGGCGGCGAGGAGGAGGTGGGGTCCGAAGTGCATCGGCTAGACACCAGCGGATGCGCGAGGCACCCCCCTCTGCCCTGCCGGGCATCTCCCCCGCAAGGGGGGAGATTGGCAGTTTCCGCGAAGGCGGCCACCTACTGACCTTGGCGATTGGCGAATCCGGTGGACACAGCCAATCTCCCTCCTTGCGGGGGAGATGGCCGGCAGGCCAGAGGGGGGTGCCTTGGCGCTCACGCTTACAGGCAAAGCTGGGTCTACAGCGCCTGCGTCGTATAATCCCCCTCGGCCTCGTAAAGCCCGTCCTCGATCTTGGTCTTGTGGACCACCTTGAGCTTGCCGCCTTCGACCTTGGAGATGTTCTGGATGCCGAAACACTGATGGATCTTGCCGTTGAAGGTTTTCGGCCCTTGCGGGTGCTCCGGGCCTTCGGCGAAGGCGGTCAGCGCCTCGGTTGCCTCGACCAGCTTGGCGCGGTCCTCCGGTCCCTTGTAGCCGGCGTCTTCCATTGCCTTCTTGACGACATAGAGCGTCTCCCAGCAGCCGAACATGTGCGCGGCGGTGGAGACGTCCTTGGGGTCGCCGACGGCCGCCCCATTGTCGTCGATGCCGACAGCGGCGCGATAGGCCTTCTGCGCTTCGCTGTCATCGGGCTGCGCATAGCGCGGCGAGCCTTCCCAGAAATGGCTGCCGTCGAGGAATTCCAGGCCGGGGCTGTTGATGTCGGTGGCCTCGAGCGAATCGATGAAGCCGAACAGCTGCGGCCGGTTGGAGCCGTAGAATTCGCCGAGTTCCTTGACGAAGGTGAGCACTGCCGGGCCGACCATGACGTGGTAGATCACTTCGGTCTCGGCCGGGATCTGCGGGAAATATTTGGTGAAGGACGATTCCGTCGGCGGGATGGCGATCTGTGCGATGACCTCTGCGCCTTGCGCCTTCAGCGCCGGCGGCAGGTAGTCGCGGTGGTCGTAGCCGAACGCGAAATCGGGGAATATCTGGGTCACCTTCTTGCCGGCATTGGCCGCGATCCACGGCGCCATCGACTGGATCTGGCTCTTCACATCGGTGATGCCGGGCTGGAAGACATAGCGGTTGAGCTTCGTCGATGCGACGTGGTGGCCTTCGCTGACGACGAAATAGGGCATCTTGTTTTCGCCGGCGGCGGGCGCCGAGCCGATGACGACGTGCGAGAACAGCGTGCCGAAGACGATGTCGGTCTTGTGCTGGGTGGCGAACTTGCCGACCACCTCGGCGCCACGGCCGGGGTCGGTGCCGTCATCCTCGATGATGACCTCGACCTGGCGGCCGTTGATGCCGCCGGCGGCGTTGATCGCCTTGACCGCGGCGGCGGTGGTCTTCTCGTACCAGCGGCCATAGGCGGCACCGATGCCGGTGCGGTGCGATTGGAAGCCGATCTTGATCGGTGCCGAACTCTGCGCCTGGCTGTAGCGCACGAAGCCGGGAGCGAGCGTCAAGCCGGCGCCGGCGGCGAGACCCTTCAGCGCCGTGCGGCGAGAGAGCGTGGTTTTGGAGAGATCGAAAAACCCATTCTTGTCAGTCACGGCAGTTCCCCTGTTTTTTGAGTTTTGACCAATGGCTGTAGCGCGGCGGGCCGCCCTATCGGAGGGCCGAAATTGCATGTGTACAAACTAAATCACCAAAGCCCTGATGTAGCAAGCGAGCTTTCCCCGACGACATCGGGGCCGCTCTTTTCTCATCCAACTGTCGGCGTGGCAAGCAGCCAGAGGCCGAAGACGGTGTAGGCGATCATCAGCAGCGTGAGCGGAAACTGGCTGAGCGCGGCGCGGGCAGGCTGCGGATGCAGACGCCAGGCAAGCCCGTGGGCGACGAGGACGGCGAGCACATGGCCAAGGATGATGGCGCCGGCCTGAGTGTTCCACAGCCACCAGGCCGAGCCGGCTCCGGCGACGATGCCGGCCTCGACCTGCATGTCGGCGGTGCCGAACAGGTTCCAGCCCAGCCCGAACGGATCGGACAGGGAGGTCAACGCATACTGGCCGTCGACCAGCAGTGCCGTCAGGTAGTGCGCGACATGATAGGCGAGCGCGATCGGCACGATCGACCAGACCAACAGGCCCGCCGCCTGGCCAAATGGCCGATCGCGACCGGCAAGTCGCTGGCCGAGCCAGGCGGCAAGAAGAAAAACCGCCGCCAGCAGCAGGAACGTCAGGACGAGCCCTAAAGTGCCGCTGCCGATCACGGCGGTGCGGCCGGGGAATTCGAGCGGGTTGACGCCGAACAGGCTAAGCCAGAAGAAGGTTTTGGACAGGCCGTCGAAGGACACCGACGACAGCGCAAGCAGCAGGAAGGCGATGCCGCTAGGCGGCAACGGCTCGGCGGCGAGCAGCTTTGCGCCGGGCCAGCAGAGCGCGAGCCGGCCGGCGTCGTTGCGCTCGACGGGCGCGAAGCGCGCCACCATCGAAAAGAAGACCGTCAGGAATTCGCCGCCGCGGCTCCAGCCGCGATAGCCGAATGCCAGCATGGCCAGGAAGGTGAGCAGCCAATAGACACCGGCGGCAACGGCAAGCCGCGCGGGATCGTCGGGTGCAGGATCGATGAGTTCGAACCAAGCAAAAGCGAAAAACAGGATGAACGCTGGCCAACAGCCGAGCCATCGGGGAAGCCGCAGTATCCCTTCATCGCCCGCGCGCAAGAGACCTGAGATCAGACGCCAAGGCCCGTACCAGGGATTGAGCCATGACCAGAGGTCGCCGAACACGCCCTGCAGCAGGGTGAGGCCGGCCCACATCAGCGTCCAGACCAGCAGCGGCAGCGGATTGGAGAGCGGGTCGCGGCTGCCGAACAGGCCGGCGGCGATGAGAATTGCAAAGCCGGCAAAGGACATCAGGCCGACGGCGGTGCGCGCGCCGTCGCTGACGGTGAAGAGTTGCAAGCGCCGACGCCAGAATTTGTCGAGAGCCACGGGCGGCAGCAGGGCCAGCACGAGGAAGCTCACGGCCACGGCGAAAGCGCCGCCGGCCAGATAGTAGCCGGTCGGCAAGAGCAGAACGTGGCCGCGGTCGGAGGCGTGGGCGGAGGCGGGGGTGGGGAGGAGGGCCAACAGCGCCGCAGATAATAACGCCAACAGCAGATGGTAGCGCTCTACGGCGCCCCCCTCTGTCCTGCCGGACATCCCCCCCACAGGTGGGCAGATTGGCAGATCGCCCGATCGGCGCTCTTCTTGCGACGTTGAAAATTGGCGAAAGCGGAGATGAGATCCGATCTCCCCCCTCGTGGGGGAGATGCCCGGCAGGACAGAGGGGGGCGCGAAGGAACCCGGCATATCCAAGATTGCGATCTTGGCTGGCCCCGCCACCCCTCACACCTTGACCAGCTGCTCCACGCGATCCTTCTCGCCAAAAATCCTGAGATACCGCTCGATCTCCCTAGGGTTCCCGGTCGCCTTGGCCGGGTTGTCGGAAAGCTTCACCGCAGGCCTGTCATTGGCCTCGGTGACCTTGCAGACCAGCGATATGGCGTCCAGCCTGTTGGTTTCGATCGGTGCGCAGTCCTCGAAATCATTGGTCAGATTGGTGCCCCAGCCGAAGGACATGCGCACCTTGCCCTTGAAGTGGCGGTAGGTCTCCTCGATGGTCTCGACCTCGAGCCCGTCGGAGAAGATCAAAAGCTTCTGCTTGGGATCCTTGCCCTTCTCGCGCCACCAGGACAGGATCTTCTCGCCGCCTTCGATCGGCGGCGCGCTGTCGGGGCGGAAGCCGGTCCAGTCGGCGACCCAGTCCGGCGCGTCGCGCAGGAACGAGGCGGTGCCGAAGGCATCGGGCAGCACGATCAGCAAATTGCCGCCATAGTAGCGCTGCCAGTCCTGCAGCACCTTGTAGGGCGACTGCTTCAGCTCCTTCTCCGATTTGGCCAGCGCCGCGAACACCATCGGCAGCTCATGCGCGTTGGTGCCGAGCGCCTCGAGGTCGTTGTCCATGGCGAGCAGCACGTTGGAGGTGCCGGTGAAGGCTTCGCCGATGCCTTCCTTCAACGCTTCGACGCACCAGCGCTGCCACAGGAAGGAATGCCGCCGGCGCGTGCCGAAGTCGGAAATGCGGATGCCGGGCAGCGCCTTCAGCCGCTCGGTCTTGGCCCACATCTTGGCCTTGGCGCGGGCATAGAGCACATCGAGCGCGAAGGGTCCGAAGGCCCGCATGGCGGCGCGAGACCGAAGCTCGTTGATGATGGCGAGCGCCGGGATCTCCCACAGCGTGGTGTACATCCATGGCCCGCTGAAGGTCAGCTCATACTGGCCATCACGCTTCGACAGCTCGTAGTCGGGCAGCCGGAAGCCTTCCAGCCAGGCAAGGAACTCCGGCTCGAAGATCTGCTTGCGGCCGTAGAAAGTGTTGCCGCCGAGCCAGATCATCTCCTTCTTGGAGAAGCGCAAGGTACGGGCATGGTCGAGCTGTTCGCGCAGCTCGTCTTCGTCGATCTCGTCGGCAAGCTTTACCGAGGTTGTGCGGTTGATCAACGAGAAGGTAGTGTCGACCTTGGGATACATGCCCCAGATCATCTGCAGCATCAAAAGCTTGTAGAAATCCGTGTCGAGCAGGCTGCGCACGATCGGATCGAGCTTCCAGGTGTGGTTGTAGACGCGCCGCGCTATATCGGTTTTTGCCATGCTCGCTGCCGCCTTCGCTGCCTGCCATCCACAATCGCGACAGGCCTCATAGCATCGAATTGGCCAAAACGCTGCCCGCTTTCAGGCTGGCCCGACAAAAAGAACGGCCTGCGTATGGCCATCCGCTGCCGGCTCAACCCGCGGTCTTCGCGCCGATGACCTTGAGCGCCGGACGCTTGCGGCGGCTGATGATACGGCCGGCGACCGGAGCGCCGGCGCGGCCGTCATCCCCGGCCTTCTCGGCAAACAGCCAGTCGATGAACACCTGCACGATCGGCGTCGCCCGCATTTCATTGCGGCAGACGACATAGAAATCATCGACCGCCGGTACCGACTGGCTGAACGGCGCGACCAGCATGCCCCTGGCCAACAGCGCGCTTGCCGTGACGGAGTCGCCCAGCGCCACGCCATGGCCGTGCACCGCGGCCTCGGTCGCCATGCGGGCATCGCCGAGATGATGGCGGCGGCCACGTTCGAGGTCCAATGCGTCGGCGGCGGCCAGCCAGGTGTGCCACTCGCGGCCGTCGTCGCCATGCAGGAAGACATGGTCGGCAAGGTCCCTGACGCTGCGGATCGGACGGTTGTTGATCAAGGTCGGGCTGACCACCGGGAACAGTTCGAGGCCCGACCATTTGCGCATCCAGCAATCGGTCCAGGTTCCGTTGCCATAGTGCACGCAGACATCGATATGCGGCGCACGGATATCCCTGGCATCGTTGGAGGGGATGAGCGTCAGCTGGATGTCAGGATATTGCGCGGTGAAGCTGCCCAGCCTCGGCGTCATCCACAAAAGCAGCAGCGCCGGCACGCAGGACACCGACAGCGCGCCGCTGCTTGCCGGCCGCGTCAGCCGCTGCGTGGCGGCGGCGATGCCGTCGAAGGCGGTCGATACCGCCGGCAGGAGTTCGGCGCCATGCGGTGTCAGCTTGACGCGCTGGCCGACCCGCTCGAACAACTTGACGCCGAGCGACTGCTCCAGCGCCTTGATCTGGTGGCTGACGGCGCCATGCGTGACGTTGAGCTCACTCGCCGCCTTGGTCAGCGAGCCATGGCGCGCCGTTGCCTCGAAGGCGCGCAGCGGGTTCAGGGGCGGCAGGCGCTTGGCCATCATGGAACTCGTTGTTTGTGAGTTTTTCTCACAGGAAAGACCCTAACAATATCAATTGCTTTTTCAAGGCGGCTGCCGGACACTTTGGCACGGAATAGCACCAAGACATCAAATCTGCAGGCAGCCAGCGGGACAGCGACCCGGCCGGATGACGGTCAGTTCGCATCGGATCGTCGACGGGCCGCACTGCATCAGCCCAGGAGGAGCGGATATGGGTTACGATCGCGGCAAGCTCGACGCGCTGCGTCGCAAATATGGCGAGAGCCATGGCGGCGAGATGTTCGACCCGAAATTCCGCAAGGTCGCCGACAAGATCTTTTCCAAGAGCGGCACGCGGCTTGCGCCCTATGCCGGCATCCCGACCTTCCTCGCCGCGCCCTACCGCGAGATAGCGGCGGAGAATCCGGATTTCGGCGATTTGCAGGTGGCGATGATCGGCGTGCCGATGGACCTCGGCGTCACCAACCGGCCGGGCTCGCGCTTCGGGCCGAGGGCGCTGCGCGCCATCGAACGCATCGGCCCCTACAATCACGTGCTGGAATGCGCGCCGACCCATGAACTCAGGGTCGCCGACATCGGCGATACGCCCTTCCGCAGCCGCTATCGGCTCGAGACCAGCCATGAGGACATCGAACGCCGTACCAACCAGATCGTCGATGCCGGCGTCATTCCGCTGTCGGTCGGCGGCGACCATTCGATCAGCCATCCGATCCTGAAGGCCGTCGGCAAGAAAGCGCCGGTCGGCCTGATCCACATCGATGCCCATTGCGACACCAGCGGCCTGTTCGACATGACCAAGTTCCACCACGGCGGGCCGTTCCGCAACGCGGTGCTCGACGGCGTGCTCGACCCGACCCGCACCATCCAGATCGGCATCCGCGGCTCGGCCGAGTATCTGTGGGAGTTCACCTACGAGTCCGGCATGACGGTCGTTCATGCCGAGGAGGTGACCGGGCTCGGCATCCCGGCTATCATCGAGAAAGCGCGCAAGATCGTCGGCGACGGTCCGACCTATGTGTCCTTTGACATCGACAGCGTCGATCCGGCCTTCGCGCCGGGCACCGGCACGCCGGAAGTCGGCGGCCTGACCACGCGCGAAGTGCTGGAACTGCTGCGCGGCCTCAAAGGCCTCAAGATTGTCGGCGGCGACGTCGTCGAGGTGGCGCCGCAATATGACGCCACCACCAACACCGCCCATGCCGCCGCCCAGGTGCTGTTCGAGATATTGAGCCTGATGGTTTTCAGCCCCGCAATTACTGGCAAGGGCGCCTGACGTTCGAAAACGCAAAGGCGGCCGCCGCGCTGGAGCCGGCGGCCGACCCAACAATCAAAAGCTTCCAGACAGGGGAATGACAATGACAATCCGCACGACACTCAGATCATCCATCGCCGCCGTCCTGGTGCTCGGCGCCGCCGGTATGGGCTTCGCCACGCAGGCCGCCAACGCCGACGCGCTGGCCGATATCACCAAGGCCGGCAGCATCAATGTCGGCGTCTTCGCCGACTTCCCGCCCTTCTCCTCGGCCAGTGCCGACATGAGCCTCAAGGGCTACGACATGGACGTCGCGCAATACATCGCAGATACGCTCAAGGTGAAGCTCAATCCGGTCGCCGTCACCGGCCAGAACCGCATTCCCTATCTGAACGACCATCGCGTCGACATCCTGATGAGCGTCGGCTATTCGAAGGAGCGCGAGCAGGTCATCGACTTCGCCGCCGCCTACGCCCCCTATTACATCGCGGTGATCGGGCCGGCCGCGATGGCGGTCAAAGGCAAGGAAGATCTTGCCGACAAGTCGATCGCCGTCAATCGCGGCACGCTCGAAGACACCTCGCTGACCGAGGCCGCGCCCGCCTCGGCCGACATCAAGCGTTTCGACAATTACAATTCGGTGATCCAGGCCTTCATCTCCGGCCAGACCCAGCTGATGGTCGTCGGCAACGATGTCGGCGCGCAGGTGCTGGCCAAGCAGGACGCGCTGAAACCGGAGCAGAAATTCCAGCTTCTCACCTCGCCCTCGCATATCGGCCTCAACAAGAATGAGGACGGACTGAAAAAGGCGGTCAACGATGCCATCGCCAAGATGCTGGCCGACGGCAAGCTGGACGAAAGCTCAAAAGCCTGGCTGAAGACGCCGCTCAATCCCGACAACCTCAAGGATTGAGTTTCCGTGGCCTTCGGCTGGCTCCCAGGTGCTGTGGGCGACATTGCCCACGGCGCCGCCACGACGATCCTTTTGATCACCGTCACAACGCTGGCCGGAACGCTGCTCAGCATCCTTGGCGCCGCGGGACGGCGGAACGGTCCCGTGCCGCTCAAACGGGCGATCGCCTGCTATGTCGAGGTGATGCGCAACACGCCGTTCCTGGTGCAGCTGTTCTTCATCTTCTTCGGCCTGCCGAGCCTCGGCATCAGGCTCGATCCGATCCTGGCCGCCATGCTGGCGATGACGCTCAATATGGCGGCTTACACCATCGAGATCGTTGGCGCCGGGCTCGACGCGGTGCCGGGCGGGCAGACGGAAGCAGCCCTTGCGCTCGGGCTGCGGCCCCGCCAGGTGTTCATCAAGATTGTGCTGCCGCAGGCGCTCAAGATCATCTATCCGGCACTGACCAGCCAGATCGTCATCATGATGCTGGAGTCGGCCGTGGTGTCGCAGATCGCGGTGCGTGAGCTGACCTACGAAGCCGACATGCTGCAGGCGCGCACCTTCCGCTCGTTCGAGACCTATTTCGTCGTGACGCTGGTCTATCTTCTGCTGTCGATGGCCTTGCGGCGGCTCCTGGTCACATGCGGGCGCCAGGTTCTGGGGGCTGGCGTGTCATGATCGAGTTCACGCTTTGGGACATCATTCGCAACCTTCTCCTGGCCGCCCGCTGGACGGTGTTGTTGTCGCTGGCCGCCTTCATCTGCGGCGCGATTGTCGGCATGATTGTGCTGTTCTTCAGAATA
The DNA here is from genome assembly GCF_055901595.1 of Mesorhizobium sp. WSM1386. Taxonomy (NCBI): domain Bacteria; kingdom Pseudomonadati; phylum Pseudomonadota; class Alphaproteobacteria; order Hyphomicrobiales; family Phyllobacteriaceae; genus Mesorhizobium; species Mesorhizobium sp. WSM1386. Next base: position 567,819 of record NZ_CM148373.1, on the reverse strand, counting down.
TCCAAGAACACATGGAGCCGGCGCATCGCCTCGGGCTACATCGCGCTCTTCCAGGGAACGCCGCTGCTGATGCAGCTCTTCCTGATGTTCTTCGGCCTGCCGATGCTCGGCCTGCGCATCGAGCCATGGACGGCGGCCGTGCTCGGCCTGACCTTCTTCGCCAGCGCCTATCTCGCCGAGATATGGCGCTCCGGTGTCGACGCGCTGCCATTGGGTCAGTGGGACGCCGGCGCCAGCCTCGGCCTGCACTATCTGCAGGAGCTCAGGCTGATCATCCTGCCGCAGGCGTTCTCGATCACCCGCGCGCCGACGGTCGGCTTCCTGGTGCAGCTGATCAAATCGACGGCGCTGACCTCGATCATCGGCTTCGAGGAGCTGGTCAGGACATCCAACGCCATCAACAATGCGACCTTCGAACCGTTCAAGGTCTACGGCCTGGTGGCGCTGATCTTCTTCGTCATGTGCTTTCCACTGACGCAGTACGCCCGCCGTCTGGAGAAGCGGGTGCAAGCTCGCTGAGCTGAGAGCATGAGGGCGCAGATGACTGTTGCGCTTCATGTCGGCCGTATAGATCAGCTTCACCATTCCCGAAAGCTGACGTCGCAGGCGGCCGCCTTGGGATCGTGGTGTCGCCACAAGCCGATTCGAATCTCCGGCGGCAGAAGGCAATCACGGTTTCTCACCATGAGACCGATCGCAACGCGTTGGCAAAATCCTGTCCAATTCACCTGCGGTCAGTCAGTTTTCAATAACGTTTACGGGCTAGGCTCAATCTGGGTTTGTTGCTTTCGGAGGAGTAGCTAACCGGAGGAGCCCAGCTTGGCATCAAAATCAGCGAAGAAGGCGGTGGAAGATTCGGAGTCGGTAGGGCTTGCCGCATTGGCCAAACTGGTCAGGAGTTCCTACGGAGGCCGCCAGTCCGATTTGGAAGCTAAACTTCAAAATCTCGAAGCTCAGGCCCTTCGGCTAGCGACTGTCATTGATAACATCTCCCAAGGTATCTGTTTATTCGATCCCGAGGAGCGGTTGATATTATCGAACCCTCGATACTCTGAAATTTACCGGGTGCCGCCCGAGCGTCTTGTCCCGGGCATTACACTGCGGGAGATCGTGGTGCACCGCGTCGCCGCAGGGACATCCGCAATGTCGGTCGACGAATATCTTGCTTTGGCCAGATCAGTTAATTCAGGTGCGATATCGCGAACGTGGGCTGCCGATCTTGCCGACGGACGAACGGTGCAAGTCTATCATCACCCTATGCCGGACGGAGGTTGGGTTTCGACCCACGAGGATGTCACCGAGCTAATCGCTACACGCCAGATAGTCGACGAGCGGATATCGCTGCAGACCTTGATCGACTGGGTACCCGATTATCTTTGGGTCAAAGATTCGGAAAGCCGCTTCATTGTGGCCAATAGGTCGCTCGCAGCTGACAGCGGACGCGAAACGACCCGCGACATGATTGGATTGACAGACTTCGATCTTCACGCCCCCGAACTTGCGAGCAAATTTCGAGCTGACGAATTGAGTGTTCTGCAGACAGGGCAGCCGATGATCGATGAGGAAGAATTCGTTGTCGATCGTTCAGGGGCGGGCAAATGGCTTTCCTCAACCAAGGTACCGTTGCGTAACGACCGAAATGACGTCTTTGGCTTGGTCGGCATTGCTCACGACATAACAGGCCGCAAGCGGGAAGACATGCTCCGCACCGGGCAGGCGCAAATCCTTGAGATGATTGCGACCGGCGCGCCGCTGGACGACGTGCTGGACCGCCTGATGCATCTCATGGAATCGCAACTCACGGGGATTCTGGGTTCGGTGCTGCTCCTCGACAAGGAGGGCAGGCATCTGCGGCACGGCGCGGCGCCGAGCTTGGCGGAAGGATACATAAATGCCATCGATGGAGTCGCCATCGGACCCAAGGTCGGATCTTGCGGGACCGCTGTGTTTCGACGCGAACCGGTTGTAGTTGCGGACATCATGCGAGATCCTCTCTGGGAGGATTATCGCGACCTGGCGGAGAGGTACGGTTACCGCTCTTGCTGGTCCACCCCGATAGTTTCCCACCAAGGCGCTGTTCTGGGTGTCTTTGCAATGTACTCTATGACGGTTCGTGAGCCCGCGGAGGCCGAGACCCGTCTGATCAACTTTACCACTCGCATCGCCGGCATCGCCATTGAGCGCAAGAAGGCGGAAGACCAGATCCACTTCATGGCTAACCATGATGTGCTTACCGGATTGCCCAATCGAGCCCTGCTTCAGGACCGACTTTCGCAAGCGATTTTACACGCCGAAAGATATGATCGCTGGGTTTCGGTCGTCTTCATCGATCTGGACAATTTTAAGCTCATCAATGACACACTCGGCCATAACGCAGGCGACAGGCTGCTCAAAACGGCCGCCGAACGGATGGTGGGGTGTATCAGTTCGACCGATACTATTGTTCGACTTGGCGGTGACGAGTTCGTCCTTGTGCTTTCGGATCAACCGAAGAACGTCGACCTCATCGCAGAAACGCTACAGAAACTCCGCACAGCAATAGCGGAGCCGCTTCAATTGGGCGACCATTGCGTAAGGGCGACAGCAAGCTTCGGTATCGCAAATTACCCAAAAGATGGAAAAGCCCCGGAAAGCCTCGTGGCCAATGCCGATGCTGCAATGTATCGGGCGAAAGAGGTCGGGCGCGACAACTTCCAGTTCTATGCTCCTGAGTTCAACACCAGGGCCCATGAACGCTTCTTATTGCAGGAAGAGCTTCGAAATGCGCTGGAACGATCAGAGTTCGAACTTTTGTATCAGCCGCAGATAGATCTCCGATCCGGGCAGATCATGGCCGTAGAAGCGCTGATACGCTGGACCCATCCAACACACGGGACGATGGCTCCAGTTGGCTTCATCCCCACGGCCGAGGAGACAGGCCTGATCGTGCCCATAGGCGATTGGGTCCTGCATGAGGCTTGTCGACAGAACAAGGCATGGCAAGATATCGGATTGGAGCCGATCACCGTTTCCGTGAATGTCTCGGCTCGCCAGTTCAGTGAAAAAAACCTGGTTGAACGTGTCGTTCACGCGCTCAGTGAGAGCGACCTGGAGGGCTGCTATCTCGAACTTGAGCTCACAGAGAGCCTGATCATGCAGGATGTCGGTCTGGCAGTCACAACGATGAACAAACTCCAAAGCTTAGGGGTTCAGATTTCGATCGACGATTTCGGCACAGGGTATTCAAGCTTGACTGCTCTCAAGACATTTCCAATCGCACGGCTAAAAATCGACAAGTCCTTCATCGACGACGTCGCTACGAACGAAGACGATCAGGCGGTTGCGAGTGCCGTCATATCGCTCGGTCAAAAACTGAATATGAGAGTCATTGCGGAAGGAGTCGAGACTGACGAGCAGGTGGCGTTTCTCCGCAAAAACAATTGCGATGAGATGCAGGGTTATCACTTCAGCAAACCGGTGTCCTCCCGACAGATCGAAAGGTTGCTGGAGAGCCGCAGCAGATAGCTCAGATTGCATTGATCACCGGCGCCGACCGAAAAGGCTTCAGCCCTCACGCGATGGCGATCCATACAAAGTGTGAATGAGTAGAGGCGGTCGCAGCCGACCGTCGATTCCCCTGCGCCGTCGAGGGGTTTGCGGAAATCTGGACTGGGCCGACTGAGGGGGGGCATGACCGCCTACGCGATCTTCGAACCGTTCAAGGTCTACGGCCTGGTTGCGCTGATCTTCTTCGTCATGTGCTTTCCACTGACGCAGTATGCCCGCCGCCTGGAGAAGCGCGCGTCGGCGCACTGAGCCGCGAGGACGTTGTATTGACCCGGCATCGACGGCGACTACGGCGACTACATCGAGCGATTTTCGGTGGTGAAGGCGGCACATGGGGAAGCCGGTTGGCAGCTCCAGCGCTTTACATCTGGGGCCAGGCACCTAGTTTTAGAGTCTCGCGCCGTGCACCTCAGTGCGTGGATGATCGAAAACGGGACCGCGACCTCTGGCCGGTCCCCTCAAAAGCTCCCAAAAGGATGACTGCCATGACACAGGCCAAGAATGGCGACACCGTGCGCATCAATTATACTGGACGTCTGGCCGACGGCACTCAATTCGACGCTTCCGGCGGCGAACCGTTGCAATTCACCCTGGGTGAAGGGCAGGTGATCGCCGGTCTCGAAACCCATGTCGAGGGCATGGAGGTCGGCGCGAAAAGCACCGTCACCGTTCCCGCCGAAGCCGCCTATGGCCCCCACCGCCCCGAAGCTGTCATGACCATCGACCGCGCCCGCGTGCCGGATAACATCAACGTCGATATCGGTACTCGATTGCAGGTCAGAACCAGCGAAGGGCGCCCCATGCCGGTGACGGTCGTCGGCGTGAACGACGCCAGCGTCAAGCTGGATGGCAATCATCCGTTGGCCGGAAAGGATCTGGTGTTCGACGTTGAACTGGTCGAGATCGTCCAGGCGGCGTAGTTCCGGCGTCAACGGGATGAATCCCGGCTGAAAGTTCGGTGGCGGGCAACCGGCGACGGTCTGATCTCAATGCCTGAACACCAGCGGCGGTGCGATCCTGTCGCGCCGCAGCCAGCGCGCCAGAAGCAGGGCCGCCACCACGGCCAGTCCCGAAGATAGGCCGATCCAGATGCCGACCCCGTGGAAGCCGAAATGGAAGGCGAGCAGCACGCCGAGCGGCAGGCCGACGCCCCAATAGCCGATCGCTGCATAGATCATCGGCACCTTGGTGTCGTGCAGGCCGCGCAGCATGCCGGCGGCAACGGCTTGCGCGCCGTCGAACACTTGGAACAGGGCAGCAAATACCAGGAACGACACGGCAAGCGCGATCACCCTGGCATTGGCCGGGTTGGCGAGATCGATGAAGGCGCTGATCAAAAGGTGCGGCCACAGGACCATCACCAAGCCCATCAGCGCCATGAACGAGACGCCGATGACGAAGGCGGTCCAACCGGCGCGCGACACGCCTTCCGGATTGCCGGCGCCATGGGCAAGACCAACGCGCACCGTCACCGCCTGGTTGAGGCCAAGCGGCACCATGAAGGAGATCGAGGCGATCTGGATGGCGATGGCGTGCGCAGCAAGCGAATCCGCGTCGATCAGGCCCATCAGCAGCGCCGCCGCATTGAAGATCGTCACCTCGAAGGCAAGGATGCCGGCGATCGGCAGGCCGAGCCGCAGCAGGCCCTTGAAGCGCGGCCAGTCGGAACGCCAGAAGCGGCCGAACAGGCGATAGCGCCGGAACTTGTTCTCCAGCATCACCACGACAGCCATGCCGGTGAACATCAGCGTCGAGGACAGCGAAGTGGCAAGGCCCGAGCCGGCGATGCCCATCGACGGCACGCCGAGATTGCCGAACATGAACACCCAGTTGAAGAAGGCGTTGCAGGCGACGGCGACGAAGACGATGACCAGCGCCCAGCCCGGCCGCTCCAGCGCCGAGATGAACGAGCGCAGCACGATATAGCCATAGAAGGGCAGCACCGCCCATTCGAGCCAGCGCAGGTAAATGCCAGCCTGATGCGCCAGGGCCGGTTCCTGGCCCATGGCCAAAAGGATGGCCTCGCCATGCCAAAGCACCAGCCAGATCGGGATCGAGATCAGGATCGCCAGCCACAGGCCCTGGCGCACGGTGCGGCGCAGGTCGCGCACCGAATGGCGGCGACGCCCAAGTTCGGTCGCGATCATCGGCGAGGTCGCCAGCATCAGGCCAAGGCCGAAGATCAGCGGCATGAAATAGAGATTGGCGCCAAGCGCGCCGCTGGCCAGCGTGTCCGGCCCCAGACGCCCCATCATCATGACGTCGGTCGCCGTCATCGCGGTCTGGCCCAGATTGGTCAGCACCATCGGCCAGGCGAGCGCCAGCGTCGCCCTGATTTCCTGACGCCAAAGGTTTTCCGGCGCGCGAGCGCCGGCTTCGATCGCAGACATTGTTCCGCTCTTTCCAGATACGGCACGTCGGCATTAAAGCCGGAAGCCGCATATCAAACGGCAAAACCTTCGGTTTCGCGGCGTTTGTGCCAGCTTTTGGACGAAACGCGACATGAAGGCAAGGGAGGAGGGGCGGGAACAGATTGAGCCAGCGCCGTTCCAGGGGTAGCGTTGCCTCGTTCCCTTGCCGGCCACGGGCTGTTACGAATTGCCTCGGAGATAGGCAGCCGGCGAACCCGCCGGGAGGAATGGATGGCGTTCAGACAGCGAAAAAACCCGGTTGCGACGCTGCGCACGGCGCCGGCCTTCGAACATATCGTCACCGAGGCGAGCGACAGTTTCCTGTGGCGGCTGGACGACTATCCGTGGGAGCGCAATGTCTGGAACTTCCATCCGGAATACGAAATCCACCTGCTGCGGAAATCCTCCGGCGTGGTCCTGGTCGGCGATCATATCGGCGAGTTCGGGCCGGGTTACCTGACCATCGTCGGCGGCGGGCTGCCGCACGATTGGGTGACGGCGGTGCAGCCGGGCGAACTGATCGAGGGCCGCGACATCGTCCTGCAGTTCGATGCGCAGAGGCTACGCGGCTCGGCCGGCCTGTTGCCTGAATTGCGCGAACTGGAACCGTTCCTGGAGCGGTCGGCGCGCGGCATGGTCTTTCACGGCCGCACCGCGTTGGAAGGCGCCGCGCTTATGGAGCGGATGGGAACCGTGCATGGGCTCGCCCGCCTCTGCCTGTTCCTCGAACTGGCCGATCTCCTCGCCAGGACCGACGAATACGAACTGCTGTCGTCGCCGGATTTCTCGCCGGTCCTGGATGCCGCCTCGCTGGACATCATCCAGCGCGCGCTGACCTATCTCTTCCAGCATTTCGCCGAGGACCTGAAGCTGCCGGAAGTGGCGGAACTCGCGGGGATGACCGAGAGCACATTCTCGCGCTTCTTCCAGAAGAACACCGGCAACTCCTTCAGCGACCACCTCGCCAAGCTCCGGCTCTGGCAGGCCTGCAAGCTGTTGGCCGACACCGATATTCCGATCACCGACATCTGTTTCCAGGTCGGCTACATGAACATCTCGAACTTCAACCGTGCGTTCATGCGCAAGCACAAGATGACGCCGTCGTCCTATCGCAAGCTGTCGCGGCAGCGGCTGACGATGCGCGCATAAACCGCCATTTCAGGTGCAATCGGTACTCACGTGAATGGTGCCCTGGATGGGTGCCCTTTTTTGCGCTGCACAATGCATAAAAGTACAGGTCTGCTGCAACGGAGCTTCTAGCACGAGCCGCCGCAACTCCGCATTTTGGCGATGGGTGGCATGTCGCTCGGGCGATGGTGAGGATCGCTGAACCGAGGACTTTGCGCTTCCTGCGAAGTGTACCTGGAGGAGAAAGACCATGAAACCAGTTCGGCTCGCTGCCAGCCTTGGCGCAGCTTTTTTGCTTTCCGCTACCGTTTCCACCCTCGCGCTCGCGCAGGCACCTGTCTGCTCGGCGCCGGTCAAGGTGCTGGCCCAGCCACGCGATGGCCTGACCCTTCTGGAGGACTCCAAGGCCGAGTTCGAGAAGCTTGCCGGCGCCGGTTTCCAGATCGACTATCTGAACGAGAACGACCGCCGGGCGAAATCGCGCGCCGATGCGTCCACTGTCGGCAACTACAATGTCTATTATGTCGACGAAGCCAACGTTGCCCTGTTTGCCTCCTCGAAATGGATCGTGCCGCTGACCGACTACTATCCGGCTGACTATGACTACGCCGATTTCGATCCTGGCCGCCAGAAGGTCGCGACCTATGACGGCAAGGTCTGGTTTGCGCCGCTGACCGGTGGCGGCGACCTGATGGTGTACCGCAAGGACGTCCTCGAAGCCGCCGGCATCCAGCCGCCGAAGACGCTGGACGAGCTGATCGCCGATGTGCCGAAGCTGACCAATCCGGACAAGGGCATGTACGGCATCGCGCTGCGCGGCGCACGCGGCTCGGGCGCCAATGTCTGGCGCTGGATGCCGTTCTTCAAGGCCTATGGCGGCCAGTGGTTCGACGGCGACAAGCCGGCGTTCAACTCGGATGCCGCCGTCAAGGCAACCGAGACCTATCTGAAGCTGTTCAAGGATTCGGCGCCCGGCACGCAGACCGGCAGCTGGGATGAATCGACCGGCGCCTTCCTGTCGGGCCAGGTCGCCATCCTCGTCGAATCGACGCCGCTGTCGGGCATGGCGGTCGACCCGAAGACCTCGCAAGTGGTCGGCAAGATCGGCTTCCTGCCGCCGCCATCGCCGCTCACCGGCGGCGGCTATGGCCATGGCCTCGCCATCGCCGCGAAGGCCAATGCCGACGACGCCTCGAAGAAATGCGCCGGCCTGTTCATCGCCTGGGCGACTTCGAAGGAAAACGAGAAGCGCCGGCTCGATGCCCACCAGTTCGGCGAGCTGAACCGCACCAGTGTCCTGTCCAGCAAGGAATTCTCCGATATCTACGGCGCCGATCTCGGACAGGCGCTTGCAGAAACCGGCAAGGTCACGGCGGTCAACTTCTGGCAGGATCCGCGCTGGCCGGATCTCGGCGACCGCTGGGGCATCATCCTCGAGGAACTGGTCACCGGCACCCGCACCGACATCAAGGGCGGCCTCAACGAGCTCGAGGCCTACGCCAACGATCTGGTGAAGAAATAAGCCATCCTCCCCCGCGGCGCACGGTCCACGGCATTCAAGCGGATGTCGGGACCTGTGCGCCGCGGGTTCCCGTCATTGCCGTTCGAGCCAGCCATCGCGAAAAGGTCCAGCCATGCTCGATCGCTCGAGACGCAGCCAGGGATAGACAGATGCCGAGACGCTCTTCCTTGCCGGTCACGTTTGTGGTGCCGACGCTCGTCATTCTCTTGATCCTGTCGATGGTGCCGACGCTTTACGCGATCGTCATCGCCCTGCAGAACCGCGAACTCTCTTCGACAGCCTATTCCTATGTCTGGCTCTCGAATTTCGCCGACCTGTTCGCCGACCGGCGTTTTCTCAACGCTGTCTGGGTGTCGGTGAAATGGGAGTTCGTCACTGTTGTCGCGACGATGGTTGTGGCGATCGGGCTGGGCGTCCTGATGTTCGAGGTCGCCAGCCCACGCCTGCGCAATGTCTACTGCCTGCTGTTCATCATCCCGGTGCTGCTGCCGCGCGTTTCGGCGGCCTTCGTCTGGAAGTTCGCCTATCACCCGCTCTACGGCATCGCCACCTACCCTTATCGCCTGCTGACCGGCGGGCTGATCTTCGACCCACTGTCCAAGCCGGCGACGGCGTTGTTCGCCGTCGCGTCGGTCGATGTCTGGCAATGGGGCCTGTTCTTCGCCGTCATCGTCCTGAAGCTCCTGGAAACGCTGCCGCCGCAGCCGATCGAGGCCGCGCGGCTCGACCATGCCAGGCGCTGGCAGATCCACGCCTATGTGACCTTGCCGATGCTCAAGGCGCCGCTGATCAGCCTGATGTTCGTCAAGATGATCGAGTCGCTGCGCTCCTTCGACCTGATTTATGTGATGACCCGCGGTGGCCCGGGCGTGGCCACCGAAACGCTCGACATGTACGCCTTCTCGCAAGGCTTCATCGAATCCGGCAAGGTGTCCTATGCCTCGGCGATGGCCGTGCTGATGATGATCGCCACCGTCATCACCTTCACCATGCTGTGGAAGCGGGTGCAGGCATGAGGCCGGGTAGGCTCATCGGCAAGGCCGTGCTGGCATTTGCCGGCTTCATGGCTGTGTTTCCGCTGCTGTGGACAGCGCTCAATTCGCTGAAGAACAATGTCGACATCATCACCCGCGTCCCGCGCCTGGTGTTCACGCCGACCCTTGCCAATATCAGCTACATCATCGGCCGCGACAGCGTCATGACCGGTCTCTACAACTCGGTCATCGCCTGCGGGGTCGCGGTGCTGATCGGCGTGGTGCTCGGCCTGCCGGCCGCCTACGCCGTCGCGCGCTATCCCAACCGCTGGGCCGGCGACATCCAGTTCTTCGTGCTGTCGCTGCGCTTCCTGCCGCCGGTGGCGGTCGCTATCCCGCTGATGGTGATCTGGCTTCAGCTCGGGCTTTACGACACGCTGGCGGCGCTGATCGTCACCTATTCGCTGCTCACCATCTCGGTGATCATGTGGCTGGCCATCCCCGCCTTCCAGGCCGTGCCGAAGGAGGTCGAGGAAGCCGCCTTCGTCGATGGCTACGGCGCCTATTCGGTGTTCTGGCGGATCGCACTGCCCGTGGCTGCCCGCTCCCTGGCGGGCGCGGTCGCCTTCAGCTTCGTGCTGGTCTGGAACGAGTTCCTGATCGCGCTGATGCTGTCCAGTTCCAACGCCAAGACCTTGCCGATCGTCGCTTCGGAACTATCCCAGCAAGGCATGAACGTGCCGTGGGGGATCCTCAACGCCTCGGTCGTGCTTTTGTCGCTGCCGCCGCTTTTGTTTCTCGGCGTGCTCAGCGGCTTCCTGAATTCCGTTTTCCGGCAAAAAAAGACTTGAAGCGAGGACGATACGATGCGGGCACTGGTGCTTGAGAAAAAGGGTGAGCTGGCCTTGCGCGAGATCGCGTTGCCGCTCGATGTCGGGCCGGACGACGTCAAGATCGCCATCCACACGGTCGGTGTCTGCGGCAGCGACGTGCATTACTACACCCACGGCGCCATCGGCAGCTATGTCGTGCGCGCGCCGATGGTGCTCGGCCACGAAGCGTCCGGAACGATTATCGAAATCGGCGCCAATGTCAGGACGCTGAAGGTCGGCGACCGCGTCTGCATGGAGCCGGGCGTGCCGAACCTGTCGTCGCGCGCGACAAAGCTCGGCATCTACAATGTAGACCCGGACGTCACCTTCTGGGCGACGCCGCCCGTGCATGGCATTCTCGCCCCTGAAGCCGTCCATCCGGCGGCGTTCACCTACAGGCTGCCGGACAATGTCTCCTTCGCCGAAGGCGCGATGGTCGAACCTTTCGCCATCGGCATGCAGGCCGCCGCCCGCGCACGCATCGTTCCGGGCGACGTCGCCGTCGTCGTCGGCTGCGGGCCGATCGGCATCATGATCGCGCTGGCGGCCCTCGCCGGCGGTTGCTCGAAAGTGCTGATTTCCGACTTCTCCGCTCCCAAGCTCGAAATCGCGGCGCGCTATCCCGGTATCGTTCCGGTCAACATCGGCGAACAGTCGCTGGCCGATGCGGTGGCGGCAGCGACCGACAATTGGGGAGCCGATATCGTCTTCGAGGCCAGCGGCAGCCCAAAGGCGTTCACCAATCTGTTCGACGTCGTGCGCCCCGGCGGCGCGGTGGTCCTGGTCGGCCTGCCGGTGGAGCCTGTGTTGCTCAACGTGCCGGCGGCCATATCGAAGGAAGTACGCATCGAGACGGTGTTCCGCTACGCCAACATCTTCGACCGCGCCTTGCAGCTCATCGCATCGGGCAAGGTCGACCTCAATCCGCTGATCACCGGCACCTATGATTTCTCCGACAGCATCGCGGCGTTCGAGCGGGCGGCGGCGGGCAAGCCGGAAGACGTCAAGCTGCAGATCCTGATTTCGAGCGAGAAGGCCTGACCAGAGCATGTCCGCGATCGTCTGTTCCCATGTCGACAAATCCTACGGCGCCACGTCAGTCATCCGTGACCTGAACCTCGCCATCGAGGATCACGAGTTCGTCGTCTTCCTCGGCCCATCCGGCTGCGGCAAGTCGACCCTGCTCAGGATGCTGGCCGGCCTGGAGGACATCAGCGGCGGCGAGGTCTCGATCGGCGGCAAGGTGGTCAACGACCTCGATCCCGGCGATCGCGGCATCGCCATGGTGTTCCAGAACTACGCGCTCTACCCGCACATGACGATCTTCGACAACATCGCCTTCGGCCTGAAGCGGCAGAAGGTGCCGAAGGCCGAGATACAGCAGCGCGTCGAGGCGGTCTCGAAGACGCTGGGTCTCGACCCCTATCTCGGCCGCAAACCCGCCGAACTGTCCGGCGGCCAACAGCAGCGCGTCGCCATTGCCCGTGCCATGATCAAGACGCCGAAGGTTTTCCTGTTCGACGAGCCGCTGTCCAATCTCGATGCCAAGCTGCGCAACCACATGCGCGTCGAGATCGCCCGGCTGCACCAGTCGTTGAACACGACCACCGTCTACGTCACCCACGACCAACTCGAGGCGATGACGCTCGCCGACCGCATCGTGCTGTTGCGCGACGGCAGGATCGAGCAGATCGGCTCGCCGGCGGAAATCTACGAGCGGCCGGGCAATCTGTTCGTTGCCGGCTTCATCGGAACGCCGAACATGAATTTCATCGATGTGACGGTGGGCCGGAAAGGCAATGGCTGGACGCTGACCAATGGCGCAACGGTCTTCACCGTCGATAGCTCGCGCTTCAAGCTTCAGCATGGCGAGCAGGCGGTGCTTGGGATCAGGCCTCCCGATCTGAGGATCGCGGCCGCCGACCGCTCCGAAAATATCCTGGCGGGAACCGCCGATCTCATCGAATTCCACGGCAATGATGCGCTGGTGACATTCGCTCTCGGCGGCAAGGAAATCAGCGCACTGGTATCAAGCCGCGCCTGTCCCGTTGTCCGCAGCGATGTCCGCTATACGTTCGACGAATCGAACATGCATCTGTTCGATGCCAAATCCGGCCTGTCCTTGCTGGCAGGCTAAGGCGCGTTCTACCGGATCGCGTCGAGCGCCTGCCGCTGCCGGTGCATCTCCAGGAAGATCCGGTAATCGCGATCGAAACGGGCGCCGGCGGCCGGGTTGGCGGCACGCGTCTTGCCCCCTTGCTGCATGGCGAGGCAGGCGGCGTTGAGGTCGGGGAATAGCCCGGCCGCCGTCGCCGCCACCATGCCGGTGCCGAGCAGCACCGCCTCGTCGGCCAGCGGCTCGACCACCGTGCAGCCAGTGGCGTCGGCATAGAGCTCCATCAGGAGCGGGTTCTTGGTGTGGCCGCCGGTGACATGCAGCGTGTCGATCAGATAGCCGTTCTCGTTCAGTGCCTCCAGCACATGGCGCACGCCGAGCGCGATGCCGACGGCCGTGCGCCAGTAAAGCTTGCACAGGCTGTCGAAGGAGGAATCCAGCGTCAGTCCGCTGACCACGCCGACGGCATGTGGGTCGGCGAGCGGCGAGCGGTTGCCGTGAAAGTCCGGCAGCACGTGCAGCCTTGCGGCGAGATTGTCACCTTCGGCGGCGCGCAGTTCGGCGACGCGCCCGGCGATCCTGGCATGCATGGCTGCGTCCGGTTCGCCGCCGGCGCCATGCCAGCGGATGATGTGGTCGAGCAGGGCGCCGGTGGCCGACTGGCCGCCTTCCGACAGCCACAGCTTCGGCAGCGCCGCGCCGTAGTAAGGCCCCCAGACGCCCGCGAAAGGCTGCGGGTCGGGCGACATCGCCATGACGCAGGAGGATGTGCCGGCGATCAGCGCCAGATGCCGGCCGATATTCTGCTTGTCGCCGGCAAAGCCGCCGAGCACGCCAAGCGCGCCGGCATAGGCATCGATGACCCCGGCGCCGACCCGGCATTTTTCGGTGAGACCTAGCTCGTCTGCTGCTTTTGCCGTCAGCGAGCCGATGTAGCCGCCGACGGGGCTCGCCCGCTCGGGCAGATTGCCGTGCTCGAACAGGTCATCGAGGCCGACGAGCGCGAAGAAATCGCGCTGCCAGGCTGTTTCCTCGTGCGCCAGATAGGTCCACTTGGCCGTCAGCGTGCATTGCGATCGGGCCAGGGATCCCGCCGCTTGCCAGGTCAGGAAGTCAGTGAGGTCGAATAGATAGCCGGCTTCATTCCATGTCTTCGGCAGGTTCCGCTTCAGCCACATAAGCTTCGGCGTCGCCATTTCCGGCGACATGACGCCACCGATATAGTTGAGCACCTCGTGGCCGCTCGCTGTGCATTCGTCGGCTTCGGCGATGGCGCGGTGGTCGAGCCAGACGATGGTGTCCCAACGCTTGTCGCCGGTGCTCGAAACGCTGAGCTGACCGCCCTGCCGGTCGCGCACCACCAGCGAACAGGTGGCGTCAAAGGAGATGCCGACAATATCCTCAGCGGCGACGCCAGCCTTTTCGCGCGCCGCACGCACGGCGGTGCAGACGGCCGACCAGATATCGCGCGAATCGTGCTCGGCGTGATCGGCCTTCGGCTGGTTCATGGCGATCGGCCGCTCGGCGCGGCCGAGTAAGCTGCCACCAGTGTCGAGAATGCCCGCGCGGGCGCTCCCGGTGCCGACATCGACCGCGCAAACAAACTGTTTCGTCAAGATGCTCTAACTCTCGCTCCCAGGCCTGCAATCAGATCGGGCAATTGCAGCATGTCAGCGAATATAAAGTCCGGTTCACTCGACGCAAGCCGCGCTTTCAGTGCGGGGTTGCCGGCATGCGAGCCGCCGGTGAAGGCAAACACGCGCATGCCCGCCGCCCGCGCTGCCGCGATGCCCGCCGGACTGTCCTCGATGACCAGGCATTTGCGCGGATGCGCCCGCATGCTGGCGGCGGCATGCAGGAACAGGTCGGGCGCCGGCTTTCCCTTGGCCACCATGGCGGCGCTGAACAGATGCGGCTCCAACAGCCCGAGCAGGCCGGTGACGTCGAGCGCGTAGCGGATGCGCTCCAGCGTGCCGGAGGAGGCGACGCAGAACGGCAGGCCGAGCTTCGGCAGCACCTCACTGATGCCGGGGATCGGCTTCAGCTCTTCACGAAACTTTCGCATCAGGTCGACGCGCATGGCGGTGAGATGCTGGTCACTGATCTCCAGACCGAAGTCGCGGCCGAGGATCTCGCGCACGCTTTTCATGCTCTTGCCCAGAAAATGCTCGTAGGCGGCGTCCTCGCCGACATTGCCGCCGGCCAGTGCGATCATGCCGAGCAGCGCCGAAACGGAGAGCGCCTCGCTGTCGACCAGCACGCCATCGCAGTCGAAGATGACCAATTCAGGCGTCATGGGCGTCGACGGCTCTCAGAGCTTGCCGGCGATGTAGCGTGCCAGCGTGGCGCGCGCGCCATTCGCCCATAGCACGTTGAGCGCATGGGCAAAGGCCTCGACAAACGCCGTCGCGCGGCCGACATCGCCATAGATATCCTCCATGGCAAGCCAGGTGGCGGGCGCGTCCTTTGCCGCCTTGGCCGTTGCCTGCATCCGGTCCCAGCTCGGGTCGTTGGGCTCGATGACGGCGCCGCTGTCCGACGTGCCGAAGCAGTAGCGGCACCATAGCGCCGATTCCAGCGCGAGACCCGCGACGCCCTTTCCGGCCTTCAGCCGGTCGGCGATGGTCGGGATGATGAATTTCGGCTGGCGGTTTGAGCCATCGAGGCAGAGCCTGCGCACCGTGTCGCCGATCTTCGGGTTGGAGAAGCGCTTCTCGATGAGCTGGTAATAGTCTTCCAGCACCGTGTCCGGCACCGGCGGCACGGTCGGAATGATTTCGTCGTGCTCGAGCTTGTCGAGAAAGCCGCGCACCAGCGGCTCTTGCATCGCCTCATGGACGAAATGGATGTCCATCAGCCCGGCCGGATAGGCGATGGTGGCGTGGCCGCCATTGAGGATGCGGATCTTCATCAGCTCGTAGGGCGCGACATCCCTGACGAATTGCACGCCGACCTTTTCCAGCGGCGGACGGCCATCGGTGAAATGGTCTTCCAGCACCCACTGCCGGAACGGCTCGCAGAACACCGGCCAGCCGTCCTCGACGCCAAAGTCCTTGGCCAGGATGTCGCGCTCGCGATCGGTGGTGGCTGGCGTGATGCGATCGACCATGCCGTTCGGGAAGGCGACATGCTCGCTGACCCAGGCCGCCAGATCCTCGTCGATCAGGCGGGCCAGGCCAATGACCCCATCCGACGTGACGTGGCCATTGTGGGGGATGTTGTCGCAGGACATCACGGTGAACGGCACGATGCCGTCGTCGCGGCGGCGCATCAGGCCGGCGAGGATGATGCCGAACACCGTCTTCGGCGTGGCGCCCGGTTGCGCGTCGGCGACGATGTCGGGGTGGGCCGGGTTGAAGACGCCCGATGCCGGGTCGATGAAATAGCCGCCTTCGGTGATGGTCAGCGAAACGATCTTGATCGCCGGGTCGGCCAGCCTCTCGATGATGCCAGCCGCATCGCCCGGCATCAGGAAGTCGATCATGGCGCCGGTGACGCGGGCGCTCATGTGACCTTCATCCTGCTCGACCACCGTGGTCAGCCAGTCCTGCTCTTCCAGCTTGCCGCGTCCGATCTTCTCGCCTTCGAATACGCCGGCGCCGACCAGCGCCCAGTCATGGCCGAGGCCCGCATTGAACAAATCGTCGAGATAGACGGCCTGATGCGAGCGATGGAAATTGCCGACGCCGAAATGCACGATGCCAGCCTTGAGCTTCGAACGGTCGTATTTCGGTCCGGCGACGTTGGCCGGAAGCGTGGCGAGATTGGAGGAAGAGAGTTTCACGGTCATCTGCTTTACCCTTTGGCCGGGATCCGGCCTTCGTTACGCTCCTCTCCCCGTCTTCTACGGGGAGGGCAAAGGCGAGGGCGGCGCATCATCGGATAAAGGCTCGCCTCTCACCGGACTGTCGGCCTCCTCTCCCCGCGGAGGTACGGGAAGAAGAGGCCGTCCCCCCTCAACTCATCCACTGGCCGCCATCGACATTGTAGGTCTGGGCGACGATGTATTCGGCGTCGTCGCTGGCCAGGAACACGGCCATGCCGGCGAGATCCTCCGGTCTGCCCATGCGGCCGTAAGGCACGCCTTCGCCAACCAGTCTCTTCTTCTCACCCTTGGGCCGGTTCTCGTATTTGGCGAACAGCGCATCGACCTGATCCCACATATCGCTGTCGACGACGCCGGGCGCGATGCCGTTGACGTTGATGCGGTGCTTGATCAGGTCGAGCCCCGCCGACTGGGTCAGCGAGATGACGGCGGCCTTGGTGGCGCAATAGACGCCGACAAGGGCCTCGCCGCGCCGCCCGGCCTGGCTCGCCATGTTGATGATCCTGCCGCCCTTGCCACGCGCGATCATCGAGCTGGCCGCAGCCTGCAGCATGAACAGCGTGCCGGCGACATTGACGGAGAACAGTTTCTCGTAGCTTGCCCGCGATATCTCGACGATCGGCGCCAGGTCGAACAAAGCGGCGTTGTTGATCAGGATGTCGAGGCCGCCGGTCCTGGTCTCGACCGCCTTCACCGCTGCGTCGATGGAGGACTGGCCCGTGACATCGAGTTTCACGGCGTAGGCTTTGGCACCGATCTCGGCGGCTGTCTTCTCGGCAGCTTCCAGGTTGATGTCGGCAATCGCCACGATAGCGCCTTCGCGCGCATAGGCTTCGGCGAAGGCCCTGCCGATGCCACGGGCCGAACCCGTGATCAGCGCCGATTTGCCGTTCAACCTCACTGCACCATTGCCTTTCCGTCGGCGCCGAAGCGATGCAGCTTGGCCTTGTCGGGCGTGAGATAGATGGTGTCGCCGTGATGAACCGCCAGCTCGCCGTCGGCGCGCACCGTCAGCGGCCCGACGCCATCGGCCTGGACATGCAGGAACGTGTCCGATCCAAGATGCTCGGCGACACCGACGGTCGCCTTCCATTCGCCCGCCGTGGTCGAGATTTCCATGTGCTCGGGACGGATGCCGACGGTCTTGGCGCCATGTTTGGCCGCAGGCGCGCCTTCGATGAGGTTCATCTTCGGCGAGCCGATGAAGCCGGCGACGAACAGGTTGCGCGGCGTCTTGTAGAGCTCCATCGGCGAGCCGACCTGCTCGATGTTGCCGGCGTTGAGCACCACGATCTTGTCGGCCATGGTCATGGCTTCGACCTGGTCGTGGGTGACATAGATCATCGTGGTCTTGAGCTGATGATGCAGTTCGCTGATCTCCAGCCGCATCGTGCCGCGCAATGCGGCGTCGAGGTTGGACAGCGGTTCGTCGAACAGGAAGGCCGATGGCTGGCGCACGATGGCGCGGCCGATGGCGACGCGCTGGCGCTGGCCGCCCGAGAGCTGGCCCGGCCGGCGCTCGAGATAGTTGGTGAGGTTGAGCACGCGCGCCGCGTCCTTCACCTTCTTGTCGATGGTGGCCTGGTCCTCGCCCGCCATCTTCAGCGGGAAGGCGATGTTCTTGGCCACCGTCATATGCGGGTAGAGCGCGTAGGACTGGAACACCATGGCGAGCTTGCGCTTGGCCGGCGCCTCGCCGGTGACATCACGGCCATCGATGTTGATGGTGCCGCCGCTGGTGTCCTCCAGCCCGGCGATCAGCCGCAGCAGCGTGGACTTGCCGCAACCGGACGGACCGACGAAGACGACGAACTCGCCATTCTCGATGACCAGGTCGAGGCCGGGGATGATGGACGTCGATCCAAAGGATTTGGAGACGTTCTTGAGCGTGATGTTTCCCATGGTTTCCTCCCCGAGGGGTTATTTTCCTGCCGGTTGCTTCAGGCAAATTCCGTTACTTCACCGCACCGCCATTATTTGACGGCGCCAAATGTCAGGCCGCGCACCAGCTGCTTCTGGCTGAACCAGCCCATGATCAGGATCGGCGCGATGGCCAGTGTCGAGGCCGCCGAAAGCTTGGCCCAGAACAGGCCTTGCGGACTGGAGAAGGAACTGATGAACGCGGTCAGCGGAGCAGCGTCCGTGGTGGTCAGCCGGATTGTCCAGAACGCCTCGTTCCAGGCCAGGATGATGTTGAGCAGCATGGTCGAGGCAATGCCGGGCACCGCCATCGGGGTCAGAACATAGACGATCTCGTTCCACAGCGATGCGCCGTCCATGCGTGCCGCTTCCAGGATCTCGCCCGGGATTTCGCGGAAATAGGTGTAGAGCATCCACACCACGATCGGCAGGTTGATCAGCATCAGCATGACCATCAGGCCGATGCGGCTGTCGAGCAGTCCGAGATTGCGGAAGATCAGGTAGATCGGGAACAGCACGGCGACCGCCGGCATCATCTTGGTGGACAGCATCCACATCAGGATGTCCTTGGTCCGCTTGGTCGGCGAGAAAGCCATCGACCATGCCGCCGGAATGGCGACCAGCAAGGCCAGGATGGTCGAACCAACCGAGAGCAGCACCGAATTGAAGAAGAATTTGAAGTAGCCGCTCTGCGCCTGGACCTCGGTATAGCTCTCGAATGTTCCCGACGGGATAAGGTTGAAGCCCTGGATCGCCTCCTGTTCCGATTTGAACGAGGTGATGATCGTATAGAGGATCGGGAAGAAGATCAGCAGTGCGACGATCCAGGCCGCAACGGTCGCGATCGTCTTGTGCTGGGTGGTGACTGAGCGTGCCATCGTATCCTCCCTTACTTGTCCAGGTTCTTGCCGACGGCGCGCATGGCGAAGAAGGCAACGATGTTGGCGAGAATGACGGCGATCACACCGCCTGCGGATGCCTGGCCGATTTTGAATTCCAGCAACGCCTTCTGGTAGACCAGGAAGGGCAGGTTGGTGGAGGCGTATCCCGGGCCGCCATTGGTGGTGACCAGGATCTCGGCATAGACCGACAAAAGGAAGATCGTCTGGATCAGGATGACGACGGTGATGGCGCGCGACATGTGCGGCAGCGTCAGGTAGATGAAGCGGCTGACGAAGCCGGCGCCGTCCATCTCGGCGGCCTCCTTCTGCTCACCGTCGAGCGACTGCAGGGCGGTCAGCAGGATCAGGGTCGCGAAAGGCAGCCATTGCCAGGCGACGATGATGATGATCGCCGTCATCGGATGCTGCCCGAACCAGTCGATCGGCTGCGCCCCGAAGAATCGCGCTATATCGGCGAACACCCCGTATTGCGGATGCATGATCATATTCTTCCACACCAATGCGGCCACCGGCGGCATGACGAAGAACGGCGAGATGACGAGAATGCGCACAATCCCTTGCCCCCACATCGGCTGGTCGATCAGCAGCGCCAAAAGGATGCCGCCGATCACCGTGATCAGCAGCACGCTGATCACCAGGACGAGCGTGTTGAGGATCGACTGCAGGAAGGCTGGATTGGAATAGAACAGCGCGTAGTTGGAGACGCCGACGAACCCGTCGCGGATCGGATTGAGCGGATTGTACTGCTGGAAGGAGAACCACAGCGTGAGCGCCAGTGGGACAACCATCCAGACCAGGAGCAGGACGACAGATGGCGCCATCATGAAACGGGCAAGCGAACGGGTCTGCTGAGTAGCCATGACGGTCACCCTCCAAAGGTCAGCTGGATTTTAGAGTTGCGCCAGAAATTCCAGGATTTTGAAGATGGCCGCCCGAACTGGGACTCGGGCGGCCATTGCCGGTCATGATGCGCGACCGGCATTCGGCACCGGGAGGAGCCTACTTGATATAACCGCCTTCGGTCATTGTCGCCGTGGCGGCGTCCTGGGCCTGCTTCAGGGCATCGTCGACGCTCGACTGGCCGGCGAGAGCCGCCGAGAACAGCTGGCCGACAGTGGTGCCAAGGCCCTGGAATTCAGGGATGGCGACGAACTGCACGCCGACATAGGGCACCGGCTTGACCGTCGGATGCGTCGGGTCGGCCGCGTTGATCGAGTCCAGCGTCATCTTGGCGAACGGAGCCGCCTTCTGGTACTCGGCATTGGCGTAGAGCGAGGTGCGCGTTCCTGGAGGCGCGCTGGCCCAGCCCAGCTTGGAAGCGACGAGCTCCGAGTAATGCTTACTGGTCGCCCAGCCGACGAACTTCTGGGCTGCGTCACCCTTCTGCGTACCGGCCGGAATGGCAAGCGACCATGCCCACAGCCAGTTGCCGCGCTTGCCGAGGCCATTGTCGGGCGCCAGGGCGTAGCCAACCTTGTCGGCCACCTTGGAGCTCTTCGGGTCGGAGACCATGGATGCGGCGACCGTGGCATCGATCCACATGCCGCACTTGCCCTGCTGGAACAGCGCCAGGTTTTCGTTGAAGCCGTTGGAGGACGCCCCCTCGGGGCCGTCGGCCTTCATCAGGTCGACATAGAACTGCAGCGTGTTCTTCCATTCCGGCTGGTCGAACTGTGGCTTCCAGTTCTCGTCGAACCAGCGGGCGCCGAAGGAGTTCGACATGGCGGTCAGGAAGGCCATGTTTTCGCCCCAGCCGGCCTTGCCGCGCAGGCACACGCCGTTCACGCCATTGGCGCGGTCGGTCATCTTGTCGGCGGCCTGCTTGATGAAGTCCCAGGTCGGCGCGTCAGGCATCTTCAGCCCGGCCTTGTCCATCAGGTCCTTGCGGTACATGACGAAGGAGCTCTCGCCGTAGAAGGGCGCGGCATAGAGCTTGCCGTCGACCGAAAGGCCGCCGGCGATGGCCGGCAGGATGTCCTTGGCATCGTAGTCGTCGCCGAGCTTGTCGAGCGGCAACAGCCAACTCTGCTTGGCCCAGATCGGAACCTCGTAGGTGCCGATCGTCATCACGTCGTACTGGCCGCCCTTGGTGGCGATGTCGGTGGTGACGCGCTCGCGCAGCACGTTCTCTTCGAGCGTCACCCAGTTGAGCGTGATGTCGGGGTTCGCCTTGGTGAAGTCGTCGGTCAGCGTCTGCATGCGGACCATATCGGCATTGTTGACGGTGGCGATGGTGATGGATTCGGCGTGCGCAGCGAACGCCAGCGCGCTGGTCGAGCACAAGCCCAGGATGAGCGTACGAAGTTTCATCAAATTCCTCCCATGGACCAAGATGAGCATTTGCCTTGGCTGTGAGCAATTACTCATTAAGTTCCATATTATGTCAAGCCAGATTCGATGCTGCAGCGCAGCACTCGACGACGCTGGCCGGATATGGAGTAGAGGAAAATAGCCGGGCAGGCTGTGGCTGCTGCCTCTCATAATTCAGAGGTCGCGCAGCCCGATCGGATCCGGAGGTCAAAACGACCGGCATTTTGAACGGCATGCATGAAGACGCCTCGCGGAACTTCGCTTCGAAGCGATGTGCCTTGCCAGTCAGCAGGCGATTTCGGCCAGCAGCCAGTCGCGGAAGGCGCGGATCTTCGGCACGTTGCGCCGTGCCTCCGGATAGACCAGCCAATAGGCGTGGCCATCGTCGCCGACGAGGTCGAAGGGCTGGATCAGGCGGCCGTCGGCGAGTTCCGCCTTGAACAGTGCCCGGGTCAGGATCGCCACGCCGTGGCCGGCGATCGCCGCATTGGCCTCATAGGCCTGTGCGCCCATGCTGCTGCCGGGCCGCTTGGCGAGATCGTGCGAGTGCACGCCGGCGGCCTCGAACCATTGCGTCCACCAGACGTCGCCGGGATCGAGGATCGGCAGCCGCAACAGATCCGCCGGTTCCCTGACGCCGCCGATGCTTGCCGCGAGCTTCGGGCTCAGCATCGGCGTGAAATCGGCATCGAGAAGCTTGTAGGCTTCCAGCCCGGGCCACTTGCCGCCGCCCGACCGGATGGCGAGGTCGACATCCTCGCGGGCGAAATCCGTCAGCCGGCTCGACGTTTCGAGCCGCACGGCGAGCGAAGGATGAGCGATCTGGAACGAGCCCAGATGGTGCGCCAGCCAGTTCGAGGCGAAGGTCAGCACGGTGGTGACGCACAGCACGCCATCCGCGCCGCCGCGCGCCGCGGCATAGGCCTGGCCAAGAATGGCGAAGGCCTCGCTGACCGCCGGCGCGAGGCGCTGTCCGGCCTCGGTGAGCGCGATCTGGCGCGGCCGCCGCAGGAAAAGCGGCGCGCCGACCCGTTCCTCCAGCACCTTGATCTGATAGCTGACCGCCGCTTGCGTCATGGCGAGCTCCTCGGCCGCCTTGGTGAAGGAAAGGTGCCGCGCCACCGCTTCGAACACCCGGATCGCCTGCAGAGGCGGGAGCTGCGAAACCTGCCGCGAGCTGAGGTCCGGCATAAAGCCTCCTTATGGGTCCTTATCGACGTTCGATTGGCCAAGGCGGCCGGCAAGACCGACATTCAGCGTCAACCCGTCATGCGGGTCCAGGATAGCGAAGGTTGACGATCATGACCATGGCACAGCAAAAATGCACTCCCGCACCCGATCATCGCTGGATTTCGTGGCTCGCGGACGGATTCGGCTGGTTTTCAGTGAGAAAAAAGGCACATCTCGACATCAGGGACCTGTCGCCGCATCTGCAGCGCGACCTCGGGTTCCTCGACGGCAACGACCCTTTCGGACGGCACGGATAGCATTGCTCTCTTTATCGCAAATCGCTCGCAGCGGGTTCCAGTCAGATGCTGGCCAAGAGCGCGGCTGCCGTCCGCTCGTCGGTGATGAGCCCGTTGACCAGCCGGCGGTTCACGGCCGCCAGGATACCCGGCAGCTTGCGCTCGCCCATGGCCAGCGCAATGACCAGCGATTTCTCGCGCGACGGCAGCGATGCCGACGACACCCGGTCATTGGTGATGCCCTCGATCATGCGGCCTTCGCGATCGAACACCCAGCCGACGATCTCGGCGATGCCTCCCGCCTTCTGCAGGGCTTTCAGCTCGCTTTCTGAAATGAAGCCGTCCTCGTAGAGCGGCGCCTTCGGGCCGAGGTCGCCGATGCCGATGAAAGTGACGTCGGCCTCGGCTGCCAGCGCCAGCGTCGGCTGGATCATCGGCTGGTTGAGCAGCATCTCGCGCTCCTGCGGCGAGGAGGCGATGACCGGCAGCGGCATCGGGAAGGAGCGCGCCTTGACCCTGTCGGCCATGGTGAAGATGACGTTGTAGAAGGCGGCCGAGCCGTCCGGCGAGATGTTGCCGGTCAACGACACCACCTTGTGCTGCGGGCATTCCATCGGCGGCAGCTGTTCGATCGCCGCCTTCAGCGTGCGCCCGGTGCCGATGCCCATGACGATCGGCGTCGGTGACCGCAGCCGGCGCTCGATCTCGGCGGCGGCCGCCTCGGCGATACCGATGGTGGTGGAGGATGAATTCGGGTCACTCGGCACCACCTCGACCAGGTCGAGCGCGAAACGCGACTTGAGCCGGGCCGCGAGGTCCAGGCAGTTGGCGATCGGATGGTCGACGCGCACCTTGATCAGCCCTTCCGACACCGCCAGCGACACCAGCCGCTGCGCGGTCTGCCGCGATATGCCGAGCGTCGCGGCGATCTGATCCTGTGTGTTGCCGGCAACATAGTAAAGCCACCCGGCGCGCGCCGCGTCGTCCAGCCTGTTGTTGCCGCCATCCTGCCGCGTATTCACGTCCTGCCTCCCCGAGGCCGCCGGCCATCGAGGCGGTCCATGCCTAGTTTCGCAGGGAACTGCCTGCTGTGCAATTGTCAATCGAAAGAGCAAATGCCTGCGTCTGTCCAACCCGGATTTTGCATCCACCAATGTCTGGTCGGAGAAGCAACGCGGCGTCGGTTGCCGGCCGGCGCCGCGTTCTGCCGCCTCGAAGGTTTATCTCCCGGCGCAAACCCTTTAAGGGATCGAAAAAAGGAGCGCTGCATGACACCGAAGGCGGTTTTCTGGGACATGGACGGCACGCTGGTCGACAGCGAACCACTGCATGAGGCAGCCCTCGTGGCGGCGATGCGCAATGCCGGTCTGATACCGCCTGATAATTTGCATGAGCGGGTGCTCGGCGTTGCCGCCTGGCCGGTCTACGAGATGATGCGCGACGAGTTCGGCCTGGACCTGCCCTTCGACGAATGGATCGTCCACAAATACGAGCACTATCTGCCGCTTGTCGAAAGCTTGCAGCCGCGCCCCGGCGCGATCGAGGTTTTCAACGAGTTGCGGGCAAAGGGCGTGGCGCAAGCCGTGGTGTCGAATTCGGACCGGATGATCGTCGATGCCAATCTGCGCATGGTCGGGCTGACCTATCCGGGCATGAAGACGATCAGCCGCAACGACGTGCGCGAAGGCAAGCCGCACGCCGAACCCTTCCTGCGCGCCGCCTATCTCGCCGATGTCGACCCCACGCACGCCGTGGCGATCGACGACAGCTGGCCGGGCGCCCTGGCAGGACTGGCGGCGGGCATGAAGACGATCTTCTGGCCGGAGAAGCCGATGGAAGGACCGCCCGGCGCCGTCGTCATCAACAGCGCCGAGGAGTTGCGCGGAGAGCTTGGGCTCTGAGTTCTCAGACGCTCAGTTCCGGTAGACCGGTTCCTGCTCGTCGAGGATCGCCTTCAGTTCGCTGAGATGGCGCTCGGCCTGACCGGGATAGTCGTCCATTTCGCTGGCCGTCTTCTCGGCGATCGCGTCGGACAGCGTGCGCAGCGGCCGGCCGGTCCAAAGTGCCTTGATGTAGGTTTCGGCGGCGCGCTCGAAATAGAACATCCGGTTGAACGCATCGGCGACCGTATCGCCGATGACCAGCACGCCATGATTGCCCATCACCATCACCTTGACCTTGGGGTCGGTCAGAAGCTGCGAGCAGCGTTCGCCCTCTTCCTCGAAGGCCAGTCCGCCATAGTGGGCGTCGACGACATGGCGGTTGAAGAACATCGCCGAATTCTGGTCGATCGGCGGCAGGCGGGAATCGGCGAGCGAGGCCAGCACCGTGGCGTGGATGGAATGGACATGCATGACGCAGCGCGCATGGCGGACATTGCGATGGATGGCGCCGTGCAGTCCCCAGGCGGTCGGGTCGGGCGCGTTCGGCCCCGTAAGCGTGTCGGGATCGTTGGCGTCGATCATCAACAGGTCGCTCGCCTTGATGCGCGAGAAATGCACCTGGTTGGGGTTCATCAGGAATTGCGTGCCGTCCTCGTTGACCGCTAGCGAGAAATGGTTGGCCACCGCCTCATGCATGTTGAGCCGTGCCGTCCAGCGGAAGGCGCAGGCGAGATCGACGCGCTCTTCGTAGAAGGGCAGGTTGGTCAGCGTTTCCTTCTGCAGGCGGGCGATGCTCATCGAAAATCCTCCGGTTTTGCCAAGAATGCCGCGACCTACGTCCGCCCGCAACGGGTTTCGGTTGGTGCAGGAAGAGGCGGCTGCTGGTCAGGCCGCCGTGCTGGCGGCAATGCCGGCCCTCAGCCCGCCATGCTCGACGATGAAATCGATGACCTCCTGCAGCCCGTTGCCGCGCGACAGGTCGGTGAAGCCGAACGGGCGCTTGCCGCGCATGCGGCCGGCGTCCCTCTCCATCACGTCGAGGTTGACGTTCACATAGGGCGCCAGGTCGCTCTTGTTGATGATCAGGAAGTCCGAGCGGGTGATCGCCGGGCCGCCTTTCCGCGGGATTTCTTCGCCCTGGCAGACCGAGATGACGTAGAGCGTCAGGTCGGCCAGGTCCGGCGAGAAGGTCGCGGCAAGGTTGTCGCCACCGGATTCGATGAAGATGATATCGAGATCGGGGAACTTCCGGTTGAGCTCGGCGATCGCCTGCAGATTGATCGAGGCATCCTCGCGGATGGCGGTGTGCGGGCAGCCGCCAGTTTCCACACCGACGATGCGGTCCTCCGGCAGCGCCTGCAGCCGCGCCAGCATCATGGCGTCTTCCCTGGTGTAGATGTCGTTGGTGACGACGGCGATGGAGAATTCATCGCGCAGCGCCTTGCAGAGTTTTTCGGTGAGCGTCGTCTTGCCGGAGCCGACAGGGCCGCCAATGCCGATGCGAAGGGGACCATTAGCTTGGGTCATGTCGGGAACTCCGTGATGGCAAGGACTGCGAAGCCGAGCCCGATCAACAGGCACAGCGGCGAATAATAGCTGGTATCGAGCCGCGCGAAGGGCTGCTCTGGGGTCAGCCGGCGCCACCAGGGCGTGAAGCCGGCAATGCCGCGCCCGACAAACACCAGCCCGATGAGCAGCGCGGTGGCGGCGAGCCCTTCCTTGGGGAAGGGCGATGCGAAAAAGCCGATCAGCGCCAGTGGCCACAACGTTGCCAGGGCGAGACAGGCGGCAACGGCGAAACTGGCGGATGGCGTCGGCATTTCATCGACGCCGCGAAAACCGACGACGGCATGGGCGCATGACGTGGCATCCCTGCCCGGCCAGATGCCGCCAATGCCCCAATAGACATGCAGCGCCGTGATCAGCAGCAGGACGAATGAGAGGATGAAGGCGAGGGCGATCATGAGCGGAACAGCCGCGAATATTGGGTTTCGTGTTTCATCGCCATGACATCGGAGACGAAGGCGCAGCCGCCGAGATCGTCGAGCGAGGAACTGGCGGCGCGGGCAGCGGTTGCCAAGGCTAGCGGCTCGAAGCCGGCAAGTAGCACTGTTGCTTCCGACTGGCCGACGACACCCAGCCTGATCGCCGCCTGGACAAGGTTGGAGAAGAAGGCTTGCAGGAAGGCGGACAGCGCGTCCCGCAGCGCAATGCCATTGCCGCCGGCGAGGGTCCCGACAGCGACGCAATAGGCGCATTCGGCCGGCAAGCGCTCCAGCACGGGATTGGGCCAGGCCGATGCGGCCTTGATGAAGGCGGCACCTTGCAGCATGGTCTCGGTGTGGCGTTCGCGCGAACCGGCGAGCGCCTCGGCGAGCGCGGCCACTTCGACCAGATCGCCGGCATTGCGGGCGCGGCGCCAACTCTCGGCGAACAGCACGGCATCGTTCCAGCCCGAACCCATCTCGACCAGCGTTTCCAGCCATCCGGCGAGGCTGCCGGCATCGGCCACCAGCCCGTCATGCACCGCGCGCTCCAGACCGTGGCTGTAGGCAAAGCCACCGACCGGAAAGGCCGGCGACAGCCACGCCATCAGCCGCAGCAGGGTGATGTTGGAGGGCTGGTCAGTCATGGTCGTGGTGGTGATGGTCGTGAGAATGGCTGTGCGAATGGGAATGCTGTTCGCCGTGTGCGTGCGAATGCGCTTCCGAGTGGCTGTGAGCATGCGCCTCCGCGTGATGATGGCCGTGATCATGACCATGGGCACCACCATGGGCTGAATAGGCGCCGCGCACCGGCTTGAACGGCTCGGAGACCTCGCGCACCGTGGCGCCGAGCCCCTCCAGCATCGCCTTGATGACATGATCGCGAAGGATGACGATGCGGTCCGCCTCGATGCCCGCCGCGAGGTGACGGTTGCCGATATGCCAGGCAAGCTCGGTCAGATGCACGGCGTCACGGGCGCGGATGTCATAGACGTCCTCCGGCGCAGCGATGATCTCGATATGGCTGCCATCCTCCAGCACCAGCCGGTCGCCGTCGTTGAGAGCGACAGGCTCGGGCAAGTCGACCAGCACCTTGCTGCCGTCGGCAAGTTCGATGGCGCGGCGGCGCAGATGCCGCTCGTCATGAGCCAGAACCGCACGGCCCGATGGCGCGCCGGTTCCGGTATTGCCGGCGGTCAGCACCGAGACGGCGCGCGGGAATTTCGTGAAGTCGGTGTTGAGATTGAGCTTCATTTCATGGAGCCTCCGTTAGCCTGTGCCCGCGCGCGAGCGGGGCGCGCCAGAACACGGTCGAAATACGCGTTGACGCGCCCGGACTCGATCGGAAATTTTCCGGCGCGGGCCCAGCCTCGCGATCCGACGGCCTTGTACATGGTTGGACCCTGCCTTTCCTCTGGACTCTAGACCATGCGCCCTGGTCATACGATCGTGTCGAAGAGCCGCAGGATGAACGATATCTGATAGATCAGTGCTGCCGTGACAAAGGCGATGTGAAAGCGGCGGTCGCGCACCAGGATCGCGGCGATGCAAAGCGCGACGAAGACCGGCGTGCGGAACAGATACTCGTTGCCGAAGCGGGCGAAATGCTCCGGTCCTTTCAGCAGCGTATCGATCACATCGAGCAGATAGGTCGCCGCCAGCAGGCCGAAGAACCAGGCGCGGCGCGAATAGAAGAAATCCTCGTAGCTGGTGTAGTCCAGCATCGAATCCGGAAACAGCAGCGCGCACAGCAGGAACAGCGTGATCGCGTAGAAGATGATGAACAGGTATTTGCCGAAGGTCCACGTTTCGATGGCGTAGAGGCCGAACTCCCACCACCAGAAATGCACCAGCATCAGCAGCACCGAAGCGACCCAGGCCAGATGCACGGGATAAAGCCGGTACTGGCCCGGATGCTGGACGATGCGCGCCACGCCCGACAGCAGGCGGGCGACGCCAAGCCCGATCACCATGCCCATGACGATGCGGATATGCGGGAAGATGTCGTGGGGAGAGGCTATTTCGGTGGCCATGGGCGGATAATAACAATGCTCACGACGGGATGAAATATTTGCGACGGGCCACTTCGCGGCTACTCGCGAATAAGTTTATCCGAAGACCACGGCGTGCCTGGAAAATAGCCATGGTCCAGAATTTCCCTGATTGTAAATGGGCAATCAACAGGAAAATCGCGATCGCTCAAGCCGGTTTCGTCCAGCGCCTTTAACCTTGCTATCTTGAACTCTCGTCCGAGCATCTGCGCCGGATAGGCTTTCAGGCTCGGACTTTCATCGAGCAGATTTTCAATCCGATATCGCTGTTCACGGATTGTGAGCAGCCATCCGGTTTTGCGCTGCTCGGGCTGAAACTCCCATTTGAGCAAATGCAGGATCAAGGTGCCAAGCCTGCTCGCAATTTCCCTTTTGTCGCCCCGCCCCAAGCTCTCGATCTCCTCGGCAAGATTCTCGCGATCAAGATCGGACAGACGACCTTCGCGCAACAGCGCGCCTTGCTCGGCGCACCACTGAGCATAGTCCGCCTCGTAGGGCGTCAATTGCTGTTTGCGAAAAATCTTGTTCATGCAGCCTATATTGCTCCAATGGCCCCGAATTTCCAAGTTGGACGCAAAGGATAGGGCGATAAGGCGATCCAGCGAAAACTTTGTCGGCGTCGAGGTTGACCAACCGCGTACGGTTTTTGCGCTAGCGATTGACGCAATGCGCGCATCTTCAGTCAGACGCATAACCGAATTCATGAACCAGTCATGACCTGGGGAGGCATCAAAAAAGAAAATACCGCTGCGCCATCGGCAGCACCGTTGCCGGCTCGCAGGTGAGCAATTCACCATCGGCGCGGACCTCGTAGGTTTCCGGATCGACCTCGACATGCGGCGTGGCGTCGTTGAGCACCATCGAATGCTTGCCGATGCCGCCACGGGTGTTTTCGACTGCGACCATCTGCTTGTCGACGCCAAGCCGGCCATGCAGGCCCGACTCGAGCGCTGCCTTGGAAACGAAGGTCACCGACGAGTTGGTCCTGGCCTTACCATAGGCGCCGAACATCGGCCGGTAATGCATCGGCTGCGGCGTCGGGATCGAGGCGTTGGGGTCGCCCATCGGGGCGGCGGCAATCATGCCGCCGATCAGCACCATATCCGGCTTCACCCCGAAGAAGGCCGGGTTCCACAGCACCAGGTCGGCGCGTTTGCCGACCGTGATCGAGCCGATCTCTTTCGACAGCCCATGCGCGATGGCCGGGTTGATCGTGTATTTGGCGATGTAGCGGCGGACGCGGAAATTGTCGTTGTTGCCTGTCTCCTGCGGCAGTGAACCACGCTGGCGCTTCATCTTGTCGGCGGTCTGCCAGGTGCGGATCGCCACCTCGCCGACCCGGCCCATGGCCTGGCTGTCGGACGAGATGATCGAGAAGGCGCCGATGTCGTGCAAGATGTCCTCGGCGGCGATCGTCTCCTTGCGGATGCGGCTTTCGGCAAAGGCGATGTCCTCGGGGATCGACGGCGACAGGTGATGGCAGACCATCAGCATGTCGAGATGCTCGGCCAGCGTGTTGACCGTGTAGGGTCGCGTCGGATTGGTCGAGGACGGGATGACGTTGGGCAGGCCGCAGACCTTGATGATGTCGGGTGCGTGGCCGCCGCCCGCACCTTCGGTGTGGAAGGCGTGGATGGTGCGGCCCTTGATCGCAGCCACGGTGTTTTCGACAAAGCCGGATTCGTTCAGCGTGTCGGTGTGGATCATCACCTGCACGTCATGATCGTCGGCCACCGACAGGCAGCAGTCGATCGCCGCGGGCGTGGTGCCCCAGTCCTCGTGCAGCTTCAGCGAGCAGGCGCCGCCCAGCACCATTTCTTCCAATGCCGCCGGCAGCGAGGCGTTGCCCTTGCCCGACAGGCCGATATTCATCGGAAAGGCGTCGAAGGACTGGATCATGCGGGCCATGTGCCAGGGTCCCGGCGTGCAGGTTGTCGCCAGCGTGCCGTGCGCGGGGCCGGTGCCGCCGCCGAGCATCGTGGTGATGCCTGACATCAGCGCTTCCTCGATCTGCTGCGGGCAGATGAAATGGATATGCGCGTCGAAGCCGCCGGCGGTCAGGATCTTGCCCTCGCCGGCGATGATTTCGGTGCCGGGGCCAATGATGATGGTGACCCCATCTTGCGTGTCCGGATTGCCGGCCTTGCCGATCGCGGCAATGCGGCCGTCCCGGAGGCCGATATCGGCCTTGAAGATGCCGGCGCTGGCGTCGATCACCAGCGCATTGGTGATGACCGTGTCGACCGCGCCCTGGGCGCGGGAAACCTGGCTCTGGCCCATACCGTCGCGGATGACCTTGCCGCCGCCGAATTTCACCTCCTCGCCATGGATGGTGAAATCCTTCTCGACCTCGATGAAGAGCTCGGTGTCGGCGAGCCGCACCCGGTCGCCGACCGTCGGGCCATACATCTGCGCATAGGCGGCACGGGTTACTCTGGCCATCAGCGATTGCTCCCGAATTGCGGTGCGGTTGAAGCCGGCTTGCACATTGTCGCCATCCAATGGTCATGCAATGACCCGCTGGGCGACACCTTCTGATCCCATTTGGCGGTTGAGGTTGGGGGGTCACCCCAAAACGACCGTTTGCCAAATCGATGGAAGGAAGATCCATGCGCAAAGCGATAGTTCTTGCAGCCGCCGCCACCCTCATGCTGGCTGGCGCCGCCAGTGCCCAGCAGCAACCCGCGCAACAGCCCACACAGGCGCCGGCCGCGCCCGCTCCTGGCGGTCAGCAGGCCGCGCCGGCGATCCAGAGCGTCAACATCGTCGACATCACCGAACTGCCGAAGGACACCCAGACGCAGGTCAACCAAGTGATCGCCCAGCGCGGCGATGACGGCCTGAAGAAACTGCGCAGCTCGATCGATGCCACGCCCAAGGTCAAATCCGCGCTGGAGGCCAAGGGAATGACCTCGGCGCAAGTGGTCGCGGCCAGCATGGAGCCCAATGGCGCGCTGACCCTGATCACCAAGAAAGCCAGCTGACGATCCGGCCTGGCGGGCCGGCATCCGGCCCGCCAGGCGCATCGTGAAGGGAACCGTGGCAAGGCTGGAAGCGTTTCGTTTCCCAGAGGTTGGAACGAACCACGAAAGCGAGCGATGACCGTCACGATACTGCCCGATGCCAGATGGCCGCATGCCTTTGCGGCGGCGGCTTTTCTCGCGGCAAGCATCCCCCAGGCCGTGTTGAACGCACAGGGCCTCGAAAGCCCGGAGACCGTCGACAGGATCGTCGGATCGCAGGTCAATCAGGAAGAAGCCAAGGCCACCGCGGAAATTGGAAAAGTCAGTTCGGCGATCGACCGCACGCGTGAAAACATCAGCACCGTGCGCAAGACGTCCAAGCTCGACAAGGTCGACATCGTCTTCC
This sequence comes from Mesorhizobium sp. WSM1386, assembly GCF_055901595.1. NCBI lineage: Bacteria > Pseudomonadati > Pseudomonadota > Alphaproteobacteria > Hyphomicrobiales > Phyllobacteriaceae > Mesorhizobium > Mesorhizobium sp. WSM1386. The sequence goes on along the minus strand of NZ_CM148373.1, from coordinate 535,538 downwards.
TCACCGATGCGGCGCGCAGCGAAGGCGGCCCGCCGCCGGTCATCGAGAACAAGGTTCGGCAGCATCAGGACGATGTGGCGGAGCTGCGCAAGGAGATCGAGGCCAACGCCTTGCTCTTCAATGCCATCGATTCGCGGCGCGTGCTGGCCGAGGACGTCCTTGCCGTCGAGTTCGACGATCCCGGAAAGATCGTCATCTACGCGGCCGCCAAACCGCCCGGCTGAGCTGAAAGCACCGTATGCTCTCACGCTTGCCCCGAAGCCTGTCGCCATCTTGGCGCACCACGCGTGAGATCCCACCGATCTCACAGCTTGCCCATCACCTTCTGCTGGAATCCATAGACCTCGCGCTTGCCGCCGAGCGGCACCAGCGTGACGTCGCGTTCCTGGCCCGGTTCGAAGCGCATGGCGGTGCCGGCGGCGATGTCGAGGCGCATGCCGCGTGCCCGTTCGCGGTCGAACTTCAGCCCTTCATTGGTTTCGAAGAAATGATAGTGGCTGCCGACCTGGACTGGCCGGTCGCCGCTGTTGGCGACTTTCAGGGTGACGGTCGGCAGGCCCTTGTTGAGTTCGATGTCGCCTTGTGCGGGGATGATTTCGCCGGGGATCATTGGATGTCACACCACACCGAAGGCAAGGCCGACGCCGATCGCCGCGCAGGCCGCGCCCGCGATGCGGGCCAGGCCGCGCAACCTCTGGCCGAGGCTGAGGCCGGCGGCAATGCCGGTGGCATGGAGCAGCACGGTGGCGACGGCAAAGCCTGCCATGTATTCGAGCCCGCCGGCATTCTCCGGCACCTCGGTGCCATGGGCATGGCCGTGAAACAGCGCGAACAGGGCGATGATGGCGGCGCCAGTGGACACCGGGAGATCGGTCGCCAGCGCCACCAGCAGCCCAAGCGCCACGACCGACGCCAATATGCCCGGCTCGACGAACGGCAGCGGCATGTGCAGCATGCCGAGTGCGCCGCCCACCAGCATGACGCCGGCAAAAGCCGCCGGCCAGGCCCAGATCGCCTTGCCGCCCTTGAGTGCCGCCCATAGTCCGACCGCGATCATAACCGTCATGTGATCAAGGCCGGAGAGCGGATGCATGAAGCCGGCCGTGAAGGAGGATGTCGTGCCGATGCCGACATGGGCATAGGCCGGCATGGCGGCGGCCATCAACAGGATCGCCGAGAGGCACAGGCGTTTGGCGGGGATCATTCACTTGCCTTTCGTTTGCGGTGTTCGCAGGGGTCACGCGGCCTTGCGCGGGCCGCAGCCCTCGGCCTTGAGGACGCGCCTGGTCGAAGCCGGGTATTTCTTCAGCATCGCGGCGGGACGGATCGGCCGGGCCGAAAAATTGCCGCCGCAGTTCGGGCAGACGCCACCCAGCACGCCTTCCGCGCAGTCGGCGCAGAAGGTGCACTCGAAGGTGCAGATCAACGCGTCCGTCGCCTCCGGCGGCAGGTCCTTGTCGCAGCATTCGCAGTTTGGACGCAGATCCAGCATTCCGATCTCCTCACCTGATGGGTTCGTGCACGGTCACCAGTTTCGTGCCGTCGGGGAAGGTCGCCTCCACCTGCACGTCATGGATCATCTCGGCGATGCCTTCCATGACCTGGGCGCGGCTGACGACATGGGCGCCCGCCTCCATCAGCTCGGCGACCGGGCGGCCGTCGCGGGCGCCTTCGACGACGAAGTCGGTGATCAGCGCGATCGCTTCCGGATGGTTGAGCCTGACGCCGCGCTCCAGTCGCTTGCGGGCCACGATTGCCGCCATGGCGATCAGCAGCTTGTCCTTTTCCCTTGGCGTCAGGTTCATGCGTTTGCCTGAAATGATGCGAACAGAATCACAGTGACCATAATTTGGGCAGTCCCGCCTCTCCATTGAGCAATCCGACGAGCGGAACCAGCCGCAGGCGCAACTGGTAGCCGTCCTCGGCGTAAAGCCTCGCAAGAAGCTTGCCAGATGTCCCTACGCTCCAGACGCTGGCGCCACCCTGGTCGCCGATGATCTCCCGGACCGGATCGAGCAGCACCTCTGCCCGAGGCGACACCAGCAGCAGCGTCGCCACCGCGATCGCGCCGCCGGCGACAGCCGGACGGCCAAGGATCGCGGCGATGTCGGGTCCGATGCGGAAATCCTCGGCATGGATGAGGGACCCATTGCCACGGACACGCCAGCGGTCATGGAAATTGCCCTGCGCGGCACGTTCGCCCATTGCCAGGCGGCCAAAGACGGTCGCCTCCACCAGCAGCGCCTCGGCGCCGGCGGCAAGTTCGACATCCAATGTCCTGGCAAAGGCCGCCCGGTCGAAGACGATGGTTTCCTGGGGCAGCCACGCAATACGGCCGTTTTCGCCGACGGTCAGCTTGATCGACACCTCGGCGCGGTCGGACGCGGCGCGATAGACCTTCTCGCAGGCCTGGGTGGTTATCGCAGCGCTGGCATTTGCGCCGACATCCACGTCCCATCCGAGGCGGTCGCCGCCGGTCAGCCCGCCGGCGGTATTGATCAGCACCGCTTCCAGCGGTCCGGCCGAAACCGCCGGCAGCCTTATCTTGGCGGAGCCGTCCTGATAGAGGCGGCGCAGCCGCGTGCGGCCATCGATGCTGGCGCAGCCAAGCTGGGCCAGGCCAGCGGCGCGCTGGGCCGGTTGGCCTGAAAACTTCGTATATTCGATCGTGTCCACGCCGCCAGGTTAAGCACTGCGGCGGTTTTGTCGATATATAGCTTGTTGCTTGATAGCGTTTCCGTTTCTATAGAGGGAGCCACCTTGGTGCGGTCATGCGATGCCTGGCGGGGGTAGAAGGCGACAATCGCGGCCTGATATCGAGGACAAAAAGGCGCTGTTCAGTTGGCGTCGGGAAACGAAAAAGTGGGGAAGAAACCGAATGGCCGACCAACTGGCAACGGAAATCATCGAAAAGATCAAGGCCCATGCCGAGCCGGGCGGTGAGGAAATCACCACCGCCACCGAATTGACGGCGCTCGGCATCCATTCGCTGGAGCTGACGGAGATCATCTTCGATCTCGAGGAGCAATATGGCATCGAGATCGAGATGAACACGGTCGACGCCTGGAGCAATCTGAAGAACGTTGGCGACATGGTCGAGGCCGTTCGCGCGCTGATCGCGAAAAAAGCCTGACCGAATGCTGAAACGCGTCGTCATCACCGGCCTTGGCGGCATATGCGGGCTCGGCACCAATGCGCCGGCAATCTGGGGCGAGATGCGCGCCGGCCGCTCGGCGATAGGCCCGATCGAAAATCATTCCCTGCACGACCTGAAGGTCAGGACGGGCTGCGAGGTCAAGGCGCTGCCCGATCACGGCATCGAGCGCAAGCAACTGGTGTCGATGGACCGTTTCAGCCTGCTGGCGGTGATCGCGGCGCGCGAAGCCCTGCAACAGTCCGGATTGGCCCCCCACGCCGACAATACCTATCGCATGGGAACCATTGTCGGCGTCGGAGTCTGCGGGTTCGAGACCGTCGAGGAGAACTATCGCGCCATCCTGGTCGAGGGCAAGAATCGCGCCGGCATCTTCACCGTGCCCCGGGTCATGCCGGGTGCCGCCGCCGGCCAGGTCAGTATGCACCTTGGCCTGCGTGGGCCTGTGTTCGGCGTCACTTCGGCCTGCTCGTCGGCCAACCACGCCATCGCCTCGGCGGTCGACCAGATCAGGCTCGGCCGCGCCGACGTCATGGTGGCCGGCGGTACCGATGCGCCGCTGGTCTGGGGCGTGCTGAAGGGCTGGGAGGCATTGCGCGTGCTGTCGCCCGACACGTGCCGGCCGTTCTCGGCCGATCGCCAGGGGCTGGTGCTGGGCGAAGGCGCCGGCATGGCTGTCCTGGAAAGCTATGAACATGCGACGGCGCGCGGCGCCACCATCCTCGCCGAAATCGCCGGCGCCGGCCTGTCGGCCGACGCGTCCGACATCGTCGCGCCGACCATCGAGGGCCCGGAAGCCGCGATGCGCTTCTGCCTTGCCGATGCCGGGCTCAATCCCGAGGACATCGACTATCTCAACGCCCATGGCACGGGCACCAAGGCCAACGACCAGATCGAGACCACCGCCATCAAGCGCGTCTTCGGCGAGCACGCCTACAGGCTGTCGGTCTCCTCGACCAAGTCGATGCACGCCCATTGCCTCGGCGCTTCGGGCGGACTGGAGATGATCGCCTGCGTCATGGCGATCCGCGAAGGCGTCGTGCCGCCGACGGCGAATTTCCGCGAGGCCGACCCCGATTGCGACCTCGACGTGACGCCGAATGTGGCCCGCGAACGCAAGGTGCGCGTCGCGATCAGCAATGGCTTTGCCTTCGGCGGCACCAACGCGGTGCTGGCCTTCAAGGCTGTTTGACCACTGCGGTTACCACCGCACCCCTGCGGTTACCACCGGCAGTTACAACTGCCGGGCGATCCCGCGTGCCATCGGCGGTTGCGCCCGTCTGATTGGTTGGCGGTCGCTCATGGCGAAACCGTCGCCGCCATATTGATCACACCCGGCCGCGCGCCTAATTCTTTGCGGACCCGCCAGCACCGCGCTTTTGCGCATCCCCTTTCAGGAGTTCACCATGGCCGACCTGTCCGCCTTTCCAATTACCGCGCGCTGGCCGGCCAAGCACCCGGACCAGATCCAGCTCTACTCGGCAACGACGCCGAACGGGGTGAAGATATCGATCGCCCTGGAAGAAATCGGCCTGCCTTACGAGCCGCATTGGATCAATATCGGCCAGAACGAAAGCTGGACGCCGGAATTCCTGGCGCTCAATCCCAACGGCAAGATACCGGCGATCATCGATCCCAACGGCCCGGACGGCAAGCCGATCGGCCTGTTCGAATCCGGCGCCATCCTGCTCTATCTCGCCGACAAGACCGGCCTGCTTATGCCCGTGGACGCCGCGCGCCGCTATGAGACGATCCAGTGGGTGTTCTTCCAGATGGCTTCGGTCGGTCCGATGTTCGGCCAGGTCGGTTTCTTCCACAAATTCGCCGGCCGCGAGATCGCCGACAAGCGCCCGCTGGAGCGCTATCGCGACGAATCGCGGCGGCTGCTCGGTGTGCTCGACGCCAGGCTGAAAGGCCGCAAATGGATCATGGCCAATGACTACACCATCGCCGACATCTCGCTGCTCGGCTGGGTGCGCAACCTGATCGGCTTCTATGAAGCCCGCGACCTCGTCGGTTTCGATGATTTCGCCAATGTGGCGGCATGGCTGGAGCGCGGCCTGGCACGACCGGCGGTTCAAAAGGGCCTGACCATTCCGGCAAAGGCCTGAGGCGGACTGCCGCCCTGCTGCCTGCTACTCCGCTTTGGCCTTCGAACTGCCCTTGCCGATCACGGCGGCGGCAAGCGAAGCGGCGCCCCGGGCGGTTGCAACCACCGCACCTGCGGCGACGTTCGCTGCGGTTCGAACGGCACCGGCTTTGTTCGGCGCCGCTTTGCGCGGGCTGGCCGTCTTGGCGGCCGGGACCACTTTTCTAGGTGCCGCCTTGCCGAAAGCGCCTTTGGCGTCTTTTGAGCGTTCGGCTACCGCGGGGCCAGCACCGGCTTTCGCTTGCGTTGCCTTCGCGGGTTTCGTCTTTGCGGGTTTTCTAGCCTTGGTTGCCATGCAAAATCCCTCACGCCACACAAACTGGTTCTGAGGCATAACGGCGCGAAACTCTTAAGGTTCCCGTCCAAGAATACCGAAAATTAAGCAGGTTAACCAATGACCAGGTCGGCCGCCCGGCGCCGTGCCAGCACGCGTTCGATGTTCGGCATGTCGTTGGAGGCGATCCAGGCGCGCGCATCGGCGTCGGAACGGCCATGCTCGTGCCAGCGCTCCATCAGGCGGCGCTCGAGCTCGTTGCGCGGCACGTCGACGAAAATCGAATAATCGAACAGCGGCGCCAGCCGCGACCACGGCTCCTCGTCGAGCAGCAGGTAATTGCCTTCGACCAGGATGAACTTGGTCTCGGTGCCGACGATCGCCGCGGCGGCGCGCGACAGCTCCAAGCCGCGGTCGAAGACGGGAATCGCGATCTCGGCCTCGCCGGCCCGGATGCGCTTAAGCAGGGTTTCGAAACCGGCGAAGTCGAAGGTTTCCGGCGCGCCCTTGCGCGCGCGCAGGCCGCGCGCGTTGAGCACGATGTCGTCATAATGGAAGCCGTCCATCGGCACGACTTCCACGGCTCCTTCGGGCAAAAGGTCATGCAGGCTCGCCGACAATGTCGACTTGCCTGCTCCCGGCGGTCCCGCAATGGCGACGATGAAGCGCTTTGCCTTGCCGGCGCGCTTGAAGATGGTGGCGGCGAGGTGAGCGATTTCGGACATGGGAGCCTCACTTGCCCAGATGGTCGGCCCAGATGGTCGGCCCTGATGATGCAGGACAATTTCGCCCCCATCTTGGCGGCAGTCGGCGGAAATTTCAAATCCGCCATTGCGCAATCTCGTGCCTATGCCGCGGCAGGCTGGCCGATGCGCAGGAAATCGCTGTCGAACGGCACGTCCCATGTCGAGCCGCCGGCCGACAGCCGCATGCGGCCATCCGTCGTGACAACCTCCTGCGGCGGTTCGCCACCCGGCAGCGGCATGGCGCCGATGACATGGCGAAACGAGAAGCTGTCGCCGAGCGCAAAGGCGGTCGCCACGCCCTCGCGCTTCAGCCAGTTGTCGCCGATCGAGGCGGCGTGGCCGACGGCGGCGCGCCCATCCTCGATGCCGAGCACGCCCAGATGGCGGCCGCTCCACGGCGCGTAGTCGCGGCCGCCATTGCTGAGCCACAGCATGGTAACAGGCAGTTCGGCCGGGTTCTTCAACACCAGCACCAGGTCGCCCTCGGCCTTGCGGGCCAGCGCCGTCCAGCCCGGCCCGCCATGGTCGGCCTCGATCAGGGTGACGAAATCCTCGCGCCGATCGTCCATGCGGTAGTCCGTCAGGTCGCACGTGCGTCCGGCGGCGGCAGGAAAATGGCCGAGGTCGGCCGACCGCGCCGGATAGGCCAGCATGAAGCGGCCGCGTGCGGGATCAGGCTCCAGGGGGTCGGCCGGCGTCGCGGCAAAGCGCTTCGGCGAAAAGGCCAGCCTGCCGCCGCCCTTCATCGCCGTCATCGGGTGATGGGCGACGGAAATCGCGCCTTGGCCGCCGGAAAACACGTGCTCCTGGTAGAGGAAGGGATGGCCGTCGATGAGGGTGAAGATCTTGTCGACGCTGGCGCCCATGACCTTGTGCCGCAGCCGGAAAACGGCGCGCCAGCCACCGTCCGTGGCGCTGCTTTCGCTGATGTCCCAGGCGCTGTTGGCCGGCCAGCCATGCAGCGGCGCGTCCTCGACATCGCTGCGCGAAAACGGCGCGCAGAGGAAATCGCCGGAGAGCCTAACGGTGCCTTGCGGCAGATCTTTCGGCAAGGTCTCGCCCGCGTCGACCCAAGGCGCGCGATGCAGAGGCTTCAACCGGCGTCCGTCGCCGTCGACGGTCATGTCGGCGATGTGGCCGACGGTGAGATCGAGCGAAACCGAAATGCCCCTGGCCTTGATCGTGCTGATGTCCATTGCGCTCTCACCCGATTCTGAAGCAGCAACCAGAACCCGTTCGGCGCGGCTTGCGCAAGCGTGATGTCGGGCATTTCGCATCAGCGCCGCTTTCACCCTCCCCACAGGGAACACAAGGGGCAGGGTAAGCAGACCTACTGCCGCTTGTATTCCCGCACCGGTGATTTTGTGCTGTCGGTGTAGGTGACCTGCACCGACATCGATTTCACGCTGTCGGCGACCTTGAAATAGGGCTGGTAGTCGTAGGGGATGGCATAAGGATCTTTCTTGTCGCAGGGCGGCATCTTGATCTGCTTGTCGAGTGCCGCGCCGTTCAGGCTGTAGCGGACTTCCTTGATGGCGCAGCGGTAGGACAACATCTGCGTGAAATAGACCAGCCCATGATTGCCGCCGGCATCGAAGGCGATCCATGACGTCCAGAACTGGTCGAGGATCTGCTTGTCGCCTTGCTGAAGCGCCGCATCGGGATCGAAGCGGATGTCGAACGGACCGGTCTCTCGGCCCCGGATGTCGAGATATTTTATCGCGATGGTGGTCGCGGCCGTGCTGTCCGGCAACTCGAAGCTCGGATTGGGCATCGGCTTGCCGGTGCGCTGGTCGTTGAGTGCCAGCACGCCAGTATCGGTAAAGGCGCCGCTGTCGCCGAGACGCCAGGAAATCGCGGTCGCCGGCTCCGGCAGCGAGATGGTCATCGACCAGCCCTGGTTGGAGCGCATCGGCGTCAGCGACGGCGCGAAGCGGGCGGGGTCGAGCACGTCGCCAAGCGCTGTCAGCCGGCTGCGGCTGCGGTCCAGCCAATCGGCCAGCTGGGTCTGGTCGACGAAATATTTGAGCAGCCCGCCATCGTTCTCGTAAGCGACGAATTTCGTCAGCGCCTGGGCTTCGCCGCGCTTGTCGGCCAGCGTCTGGCTACCGAGGCGGTCTTCCGAAAATTCCTGCGCCAGGAGGTAATAGGCCGGCGCGTAGCCGGGATTGGCGGCGATGAACGCATTGACCTTGTCGACCCGCTGGGCGTCGTCGAACTGCAGCAGGTGGACGAGCTTGATCGACGGCGACTTGGCCTTCTCCGCAAGCTGGCCGAACACTTCGCGCGCGCCGGCCTTGCCGTCCTGCACCCGAAGCAGCGTGGCGAAGCGCGTATAGGGGTCGATGGCGTCGACATCGAAGCCGGCAAAGGCAAGGTAGGCGCGCCGCGCGTTGAGCATGTCGCCCGACAGTTCGTAGACGCGGGCATTGTGGTAGAACTCGTCCGGCCGTTTTGGCTCGGCGATCGCCCCGCCCTGTGCTGCCAATTGGGCAAACCCCTTGGCGATAGTGTCGATCGAGACGGCGATCTGTTCTGTCGTCGCCTGCAGTTTCTCCGCCTGGGCCTGCTGCTGTTGCTGGCCGGCGGCAAGCGTGTCGGTGGTCTGCTTGACCGCCTCCACGGTCTTTTGCGTCTCGGCGCCCTGCTGCGTCTGCTGCTGCTGGGCGGAGGCGATCTGATCGGCCTTCTGCACCACCGTGTCGGTCGATTTCTTGACCTCTTCGACGGTCTTCTGCGTTTGCGTGACGGTCTGCTCGATCTTCGCCACCCTTTCGGAGACGATGCCGATCGATTGCTGCAGTTTCGCGACCGCCGGCACAAGGCTGGCGATGATGCCGTTCTGCGAGCTGGTCTCCTTCTGCACGGCATAGACGCCGCCGGCGACCGCCGCCGCACTGGTGGCGAACACCAGCGCCGGCAGCGCCTTGGCCGCCAGCACGAGCCGCAGGACGATGGCAATGGCGATGATGACCGCCGCGATCGATGCGACCAGCGCGATATAGGCGGCGAACGGCGCCAGCGGATTGAGGATGTCGGAAACCGCGCCGCCGATAAATGCGATGCTGCCGGCCCATTTGCCGGTGCGGCTGAGAGATGCCCTGATAAGCGAGGGCGCTGCGCCCCCGGCCCCGATATTCGTCATGCCACCCCCCAAGCCGCCAGATGCCGCGCCCCTTCCCACAGGAAACGCGATTCTGGCACAGAAAGATAGGAACGGGGCTATTTCGGGGCGGCCTTCGCAACCTCTTCCTCTCCCCACTCCGCAGGGCGATCGCATATCACCGACCCCTCGGTTAGGGAGAGGAACCCAGGTCTCCGATGGCCACCATATTCCTGGGACTAACCATCATTAACCAAATGGACGCACCAATCGCGTTACGTTAGCTTCGCCGCATCTCGAGCAACGGCCTACCAAGAACAGACCTGCCCCTTGTCCCACCTGCATCCCCTTTCGTTCGTCCACAAAGTTCTCGCGGCATTTGCCTTGCTGGTGCTGCTGGCCGGCTGCTCGACCACGACGCCGCCGGATTCGGTTCTGGCCGTGCCCGCGCCGCCGGAGAAATATGCCGCCATTGTCGTCGACGCACAGACTGGAAAGCAGCTGTTCGAGGTCAACTCGACCGCGCAGCGCTACCCGGCCTCGCTGACCAAGATGATGACGCTCTATCTGCTGTTCGAGGCGATGGACTCCGGCCGCGTCACCAAGGAAACGCAGATCCCGGTCTCCGACCACGCCGCCTCGCAGCCGCCGACCAAGATGCGCTTCCGGCGCGGCGAAACGATCGACGTCGATTCCGCCATCCGCGCCATCGTCGTCAAGTCGGCCAATGACGTGGCGGTGGCGGTCGGCGAATATCTCGGCGGCTCGGAGGATCAGTTCGCCGCCATGATGACCTCCAAGGCGCGCCAGCTCGGCATGACCAGCACCACCTTCCGCAACGCATCCGGCCTGCCCGACGACAGCCAGATGACGACGGCGCGCGACATGGCGGTGCTCGGTATGGCGCTGCATTCCCGCTTTCCCCAGCATTTCCACTATTTCTCCGAAAGCGATTTCATGTTCCGTGGCCGGCTGGTGCGCGGCCACAACGACATGCTCGGCCGCGTGCGCGGCGTCGACGGCATCAAGACCGGCTACATCAGGGCCTCCGGCTTCAACATCGTCACCTCCTACAATGCCGACGGCCGCCGCCTGATCGTGGTGGTGATGGGCGCCGACTCGGCCCGCCAGCGCAACGACCATGTCGAGGCGCTGATCCAGCGCAGCCTCTCGCCCATGGTGGCCGACACCAAGACCAGGCTGATGTTCGCCGAACAGCAGTAATACAGCAGTAATTAAGAGCCGAGCCTACCTTCGTCATCCACGGGCGGAGCAAGGAGCGCAGCGACGCGGCGCAGACCCGAGGATCCATGCCGCGACTTCCAAAATGCCGCTGCGGTGCAGAATTCCGTTCCGCCGCACCCTCAACCAACGTCACGGCATGGATCCTAGGGTCTCCGCGACGGAGCTTCGCTCCTGCTTCGCCCTAGGATGACGACGTTGGGGAGGCCTCGCCTCTTATGGCCATCCGACCCCTCAACCACAAAAACACCCACAGCCGGCTATCGTTTCACGAATGTCACACAATCGTGCGGAAGCCATGGCATAGGCTGCGAAGACCGACGGTGGCTATGCGCCGCCCCGTTGGCGTATCGTCTGCCTGCGACAGGCAGAAGGCCCAAGATGTGTTGAGATTCAGGTCAGGCCGAGCTGAAAACGATGGCTTTCGAGAACCGGAGCGGAGCGTACTTTTCGTACGTGAGCACCGGAAGCGCAGAAGGCCGTCGTTTGCAGGCCGGCCTCACCTGAATATCATCACACCTTAGCGCCACAGCAGGAGCCAGCACCATGAGCACCGTTCCCAAGGCATCCGAGCAGAAGGCGGCGGACAATGAGAACGACAGCGGCGGCGAATATTTCGAGGCGTCGACCACGCAGGAAGACCTGCACGGGGTTTCCGACGAGCATTTCGACACGCCCGAGGTTCCGGACTCCGAACCTTCAGGCCCTGGCGCGTCGCGGTTCAAGCCGAAGAAAAAACCGTCGGCTATCTCGGGCCGCAAATTCCGCAAGCGCGACCTCGTGCGCATCGACACGCTGCGCCCGAGCCTCGCCGACCGCATCCACGCGGATCATCCGGACCTGCCCAAGGGCGCCCGCATCAGCCGCGAGGAGCTCGGCCGCTACCGCATGCGCTACATGGAGGAGCTGCTGCAGCAGGAGCACGGCGAATTCTCCGAGCTCGACCGCCAGGTGGTGGAATCGATCGCCCGGCAGGACACGATTTCCGAAAACTCGGAAGAAGAATTCGAGGAGCACCGCTCCTTCGCCGACCGCGTCTCCGACAACATGGCGGCCTTCGGCGGCAGTTGGTGGTTCCTGATCTCGTTTGGCAGCGTGCTTCTGATCTGGATCGGCATCAACCTGATCGCGGGCATGAGCAGCGCCTTCGACCCCTATCCCTTCATCCTGCTCAACCTCCTGCTCTCCTGCATCGCCGCTATCCAGGCGCCGATCATCATGATGAGCCAGAAGCGCCAGGAGACCAAGGACCGCCTGCGCTCCTTCAACGACTACCGCGTCAACCTCAAAGCCGAGCTCGAAGTGCGCCACCTGCACGAAAAGCTGGACTACCTCATCTCCCGCCAATGGACGCGGCTCGCCGAAATGCAGCAGATGCAGCTCGACGCGATGCACGAGCTGACGGGTGCGAAGAAGGCGAAGCGAGCCGTGCGCGGGGTGCGGCGGCCAACGGTGAAGAGTGAGGCTGGGCAGTAGGGGTCCGCACAGCCAATCGCCGATTGCCCGTTGAAGCCCGCCCCGGCTTCCGCTAAGAAGCCGTGACTTGCCGGTTCACCGGCTGGTTCGTTTTCCGGCCCCCCGGGAAGCACCCGTAGCTCAGCTGGATAGAGCGCTGCCCTCCGAAGGCAGAGGTCACAGGTTCGAATCCTGTCGGGTGCGCCAACAGAATCAGGGTCCGTTCCGGACACATAGGTTACGGTTTATACCGGAGACATGGGTAACACTTTTGGCCCGAAAGGGTTTTGGAGTGGTTCGAGCCTGCATGTCTCATCGTCGAAATATCCCAAATCATAGTCCATGAAGGTAGCCAGCCAGATATGGTCCTCGACCTGTTTGATGCCGACGGTCTGGCCGGCGAAGACGAGACTGAGATTGATCTTCTTGCGATTGTAGCAGATGCGGCCGCAGGTGGTGACGGTGACAGCCTTGTCGTGAAACGGATAGTCGAGGTCCGGCAGGCCGGTGTAGGGGCGCGTTGAGGGCGTGTAGCGCTCTGCCGGACAGTCCATGCCGAGTGCCTGATGCGGGCGTTCTGAGTTGAACTCGTCGATGAAGTCATCGAACCTGGCCTGCTGCTGAAGGAAATTGGCGCCTGCCGGTTTGGTGGCTTCCCTCTTCAGGGTGAGGTGCATGCGTTCATGGCGCCCGTTCTGCTGCGGGCAGCCCGGCTTGATGCGCTCGATGTCGATGCCCAGGCGCAGCCACCAGACCGACAGCTTGCTGAGGTTGAACAGCGCGTTGGAGCTGGCGAAGGGAACGCCATTGTCGGTCCTGATCGCGCTGGGCAGGCCGAACTCTTTGAAAACGCTTTCGAACACGGTGAAGGCAAAGGCTTCCTTGGTGGTCGACAGCGCCTCGCAGGCGATGAGATAGCGGCTGGCGAAGTCGGTGATGGTCAGGGGATAGCAATAACGTCGGTCGGCGAGCATGAACTCGCCCTTGTAGTCGGCACACCAAAGATCGTTGGGTCGATAGCCGTTTGAAAGCGGTGTCCCCGTCGCCCTGTTGCGCCTTCGCTTGCGGTGCTCGACCATGCCGTGCCGGTCGAGCACCGCATGCACTGTCGAGATCGCGGGCCGGTGCACATCGGGATACAGCCGGGCCAGCCGCTCGCGTATCTTCGGCGCCCCCCATGTCGGCTTATCTTGCTTCAGGCGCACAATCAGCTTCTCGATTTGAAACGGAAGCTGATTGGCGTGGCGATAGGGCCGGCGCGATCGATCCGTCAGCCCTTCAAGGCCGCTGTCATTGTAGCGCGTGAGGATCTTGTAGCCGGTCTTGCGCGAGATATCGAACTCCCGGCAAAGCACCGCCATCTTCTCGCCGTCCAGCAACCGGGCGACGAACTTCAGCCGCTCTTCCATGACGTTACACTCCTTCCAAGGCACCTTGCTCTCCTTGCAAAGGGCCCAAAGTGTAACCCATCTATCCGGAATGAACTGTCACCCATCTCTCGGGAAGGGCAAACGTGAAAACATACGGTTAGCAAGGGCTTGCTTCGGTAAGAAGAGGTCGGGAAATACGTGGCGGAAGCGCCACGGAAGCTATCGGCAGTGTGTTTAGGGCAGCCGCACATCGATCGCGATCGTGTCAGACCGCCCGTGTCCCTACTAAGCGGATCACTGGTCGCGGCAATTGCCGGACGGAGTGCTATGACGATTCTCCGCGAAAATGGCAGTGAGAACATGCCAAAGGCAATGTGAACCCCGTGCCACGCTAAGACTTGGACAGTCCAGCGAGGTTCACAGGGCAGATCCGTTCGGTCGAGTATCCTCGTCCGCAAACGCTCCAGCAAACCTGAAGGCATCGTGCCAATGGCGGGCTGCATCCGCGTAAGTCAAGATGCAGTGGGCCGATAGGGTAAGTCCTCCGCAATAGTCATATCGTGGCCGATGAGACCGAACTCCCACCCGCCAGATTCGCAGAGAGTGTCATATGACGCCACCTTCCCCAATGAGCTAGGATTCGGAAGATGCCGGCGTCTGGCCACCATCGAAGTGGCAGGTTTCTAGCCCCGTTGCACCATCGAAAATTGCCTTCTCGATATTCTGGGCGCCGCGAAAATCGGCATTCTGAAATCGCACTTTTTTGAAGCTGCAATTCGTTAGGTCTGCGCCATAAAAGGCCGGGTTGTAGATCTGGGCATAGATCGGTGAACCGTCTTCGGCTTCATCGACAAGTTCTTGCCAGTCGGCTTCATCGGCTATGACTCTTTCGACCGTCCAATTCAAAGAGGTTCCGTTGAATTTAGCACCAACAAGGGATGCGCCCTGAAAAGCGCAGTCATTAAACGTAGCCAAAGAAAAATCGCCGCTGCTGAAACAAACGTCGCTACAATCCACTCCGGTGAAAGCCACCAAATTGAGCTTGGCGAAGTTTTTCATCTCGTCATCAAAGTAGAGGCCATCAGAGATTACAGCGCCAGAGATAGAGCGGATCCCGTTACTGGGAAAGGAGAAATTAGTCAGCCGAGCGCCACGTAGGTCAATGTCTGTAAGGCCGAATCTGGCAAGTCCCCGTATCGCGGAACCTATGATACTATGCGCACGCGGATCATCGAACCTTTTCACGTCTTCGATACGCTCACGCAAACGGGCAATGTCATCGCTCCGGCGACGAAATTGCTCATAGGCTCCGAATGTGAACACCACGACAACCACGTCGAAAAATCCCGCCGTGGTGTTTGTGGCTACGCCTTTCCAATACTCGTCCAACTGGTTGTAAACGTACCAGAAGAAAACTGCGATGCCGGCGGAAAGCAGAAGAACAGTGACGGCCACAGTCCACCAACTTGAACCGACGGCAATCACCGTCTTGCGCCAGTTCCAAGTTTTCTTTTTTGGCAATGGGAACCTCCCCGCCGATTTCCTCTAGTCGGCTCGTCGTGGCGCTCATTCCCAAAGCTGCCCAGGGGCGCCTGAGACAACCTTTAGCAGCGCCCCATGCGCCTCAATGCCGATTAGTCAGCCATGTTCTTCTCGCATGCGAAGCATGCTTCGCCCGGGTGATTTTCGTATGCCTCTTTTAGGAGGTCAGTGTATTCGCGAGCTTTCATGGCGGCGGCCCAAGGAACTGGCCCATTAGCACCACGGTTCCGGTCGTTCATCACCTGCTTGTAGAAATCGTCTTCCAAATCCCAAGCGGCTCCGCCGTAGATGGTACCGTGGGCCTCGCAGCGTTCCATTCTTCCGATGTCCACTAGGTAGGAAGCAGCCATAGCCAAGTTTTCTTCGTGTTCCATCATTGCCGCCTTAACGCCACCCATGATCTCTCCTTCCCCTACAACAAAACGTAAGTAACCGTCCCGGCGGGACGGCGCAATGTAGGTGGGCATTGGCTTGCGCTATGTCCATGACTTGGTGTCAAGAATTTGCTCTTGCAACCCGCTGAACCTATCGGGCCTGTTCGCTTTCTGGCACCATCAAAATGGTCCGCGATCTGGCAGCATTCTGTCTGAATTGCCAAAACCGTTGACGTTGATGGCAAATTACGGCGCATACATCTGCACCGGGACAAGATTCGCCGCCGGCTAGGATCAAAAAGGGCCGCTTTCGCGTGCCCATTGGCCTTAGAGTTTAGGGATACAACCTCTCTAAAGCGGACCTTGGCCGCCAAAGCCGATAGCGGTCATGCGCAGAACCTTGCAAGATTGGACACGATAGAACGGTTTGCCGATCGGCCTGACGACCGCTAACTTTTTGGCCGCTTCAGGATCAGCGACGCTAACCCGTATCCAAGTGTCTTGTCCTCGCCGCTTTCCAGTGCCTCCAAAGTCCGGTGGGCAATGTCTTCGGCCCGTCCGAGCTTGCTGGTCCACTCGCCCGTCGCGAGTTGCCTCGCCGCGTGCGTCGGGATACCATCCTCGTCGATGTAGAGGGCGATCTTCTGGAAGCCGGGCTCCGGCTCCCTACACTGGCTCGAACAGACTTGGTATCCCATCACGGCGTAGGCCTGGATGAAGCTGTCGACCGTCTCTTCCTGCGGCGCCTCAGGCGGCCAGAAGATCCCCGGCCCTTCGGCGGGCCACCACCACCAGTCGCTCACCTCGGCGGCATGGGCAATACAATTGTAGGAGACGGTGTTCTCGCTGGTCTTCCGATATTCGCCCCTTCGCAGGTTTGGGAACGCGGCTTCGATCTCAGGCGGCAGATACTGCTCAGTCATTCAGCCCAAATCCCTTCGAGGCTCCCCATTCCACCCATGCGTCGACGGCCTTGGCGAGGACCTTGCGGTCGGCAACCGGGACTGGGTTTTCCCCGGTGATCTCCTCCAACGCGGCGAACCAGTGGTCTGGCCGCCTCGCCAACTCGGCGAGAATCATTGGCACAGCTTCCTCCCCCAGCGCCACGATCTTTCGGTAGGCCGGATGACGCAGCTTCTTCGTGACTGAGGAGACAATAGCCGTGTCGCGCTTCCATTTCTCGGCTAGCAGCCCGAAGGCTTCCTTGACCGGCACCTCGTCGTTGGTAACACGGGCCTCGCGGATGAGGTCGTGCAGGCGGTCCGTAACACGGGTTCGGTGGGTCCTAATTTCGTTGAGGAGCTGTCGGCTCTCCTCGTCCACACGCCGTCCGAACTCGGCCAGGAGGGTCTGCTCGCCCTTCGTTGCGTCGGGGATTCGGATCGTCCGCAGGTCATCGAAGTACAGCCGGTCGCGGATCGAGCCTGTCGTGATGACGTCGATGTACATGCGATAAAAGGGCGAGCGGAGGAGGGTCAGGAGATAGTTCGGATTAATGCCCTTGGCCCTGAACACGACGTAGTCCGGGCTGGTGATCACGTCCTCTGCATCCGGCACCAGGCCGATGCTGCCGATGTTGATCCGCATCGGGTTGTAGATGAAGTCCTGCGGCGAGACCTTCTTGGGCTTGTAGGTGCTCGCAAAATCCTCCCCCCGCACAATGCTGTCCAGTGTCACGCTGCCGTCGCTGGAGACGGACGCGTAAGTGAACTCGCGATCCTTGTCGTCTTCCGTCAGGAGCCTCAAGCGGTCCTTCACCTCAACCACTCTGTCGCCGATTGGGCGGAGCGCCTTCAGTGTCGCTGTGGATTGCGACCGCCAAAAGTAGAAAGGGGGGTCGAGACGATCGACCGTCTCGCTCAGTTCGACGGTGAATGCGGTCTTTAGCCCCTTCACGGTGCCGCGGACCGTCTGCTCCTTCCGGCGAAAAGACTTCTCACCGTAGAACCGAGACGCAAACTCGAACAGGTCGACGTCGGGACTGACGATCATCTCTTTGGCGGCGAAGTCCTCTAAGAGGAAGTCGAGGTCGGTCTTCTCGCCCGGCTCCAAGATTGACCGGCCGCTCGGTTCGAACCCAACGAACTCGGCGGTCGCCATGAAGATCGAGTAGTCGAAGTCTGGATCCTTCCGCAGGAGTGCGCGTATCTCGGGTTGTGTCAGGCCAGCCGTCTTCTCGTCGTAAAGGGCCTGCTTTTCGTCCGTGAATTTCTGGACGAACAAGACGCACGTATTCACCGTCGGCACACCGGACTGGACAAAGGTGTGTGTCGGCAGGCTTACCACGGCGCGCACCTCGGCCTTGCTGTGGATGTAGTCGCGGACCCGGGCGTTGTTGACGCCGCTCATCAAGCCCTGCGGGAGCACGATCAGCATCTTCCCCTCTGGGCGGAGAAGCTTCAGCCCCTTCTCGATGAAGAGGATTTCGGTCTTCGCGGACTTGGTTTCCTGGGTTTCGCCGCCCAGCGCGTAGCGGCGAAGGATGTCGGCCTCCTTCTCCCGGCTGCCGAACGGCGGGTTCGCGAGAATGACCGTGCAACCCGATCCCTGATTCCGCGGATCGTATTCGGTCAGTTCGTAAGGCCGACCGGCGTGATCTTTGTCGTCGAGCGCGTTGCCGCGGACGACCTTCTTGCCGTCACCCCACATCAGCATGTTCATCTTCGCCGTCCGCGCTGCACGGGGCTCTGCGTCAATACCGAAGATCTGGTTTGCCTTGATGTCCTCGAGAAGTTCCTCGCGCGTCGTCCCCATTCGGTGGAGGGTGCCTGCCGGCAATTGCTCGACCCCACGCTCCATCTGCTCAAAGGCTTTGATTAGGAAGCCGCCGGACCCGCATGCGAAATCCGCCACGACGTCATGGATCGAGATGGCCGCCAGATCCGCCATAAAGTTGACGATCGGACGCGGCGTGAAGAACTGCCCGAGGCCCTCGCCGCGGAGCTGCGACGGAAGGAACTCTTCGAAGGCGCGCCCCTTCACATCGACGTCTCCGCCACGGACATGGAACGATGCCATGTCCTGAAGGACGATCGCGAGTGTCGCGGGCGACAGGTTGATCTGGGGGTGGTCGTCAAAGATGCCGGGGAACAGTTCGTCCGTCGCCGCAGAGAACCAGCGGTTGACGAGGCTTTGAGCGGTATCCTTACCGAGAGAAGCCCACTCGAGGATCTTCTCTGGCGTCAGGACAGGCTTCGCCTTCTTTCGGGATACCCAGTCGTCCTCAGCTGCCTTCAGGAACAGGAGCTTGCTCAGCTCATCGAAGGCGGCACCGGGATCGAGCTTGTCGCGGTCGCGGATCGTGCTGTGGATGCGGCGGAAGAACCGCCGGTAATCACGAATCTTGCCCTCGTCCGGTGCGACGATTGGCATTGCTGGCTCGGCCAAGGTCGACTGGATGTTTTTGAACGAAATCAGGCTGTCGAGCTTGCGCCACTTGTCGCTGGCGAGTCCGTCGACGCTCTCATCGATTACGTTGATGCGGCTGTTGAACGAATAGTAGCCCCGCAGGATGAACTGCCGGCCGTTCGTGATGATGCTGTACGGCGTCTGGAGGTGAAAGGCGTACGAGTCGAGTTGCCCCATATGCGCCTGGACCGGTTCGGTTGGCTTCTTTGCTTCGACCGCAATCACGTTCCGGCCTTTGTACTTAGCGACGAGGTCCGCTTCCTTGACCTTCTTCTCGCGCCCGAGATGCATAGGGACCGGCACGGCCCAGTCCAGCTCGTCCTCGGGATAGCCGAGGATGTCTGTGAACAGCGGGTGGAGGAGCTTTACCTCCACCTCTCTCTCAGACTTGTACAATGTCAGCATCTCATGCCCGGCTGGTTCGTCGACGCGCCATGTATCACACGCGAAGGTTTCGATCAGGTTGCTGATGAACCACTAGCACGCACAGAATCGCCTGTATCGCTCTTCCGACAACTCGCCGCAAGAGGTGAACCTATGCCGGTGGCGGCATTGTGCCGGCCGACCGATTGCCGCTACTCGAGATTGCTCCGCCCCGCCCTGCCGCACCACAAAACAGGGTCATCGACCCATCGATTAACATCGGATTCTCGCCAGCCTGCGTCGTTGACACTGATCTTGATCTGAGCCGGGAAACTGCCTTCGGCGATCTTGCGATAGATGGTTGAACGGGACAGGTCCATTCTGGAGACATGGGTTACGGTTTATACCGGAAGAACGCCCCGTACGCGCCTTGAACGTCATCCGCGATCTTGCCGCGAACGCCCTTCAAGCGGCCGAGGTTTCGGGAGGCTTATGGCTTGAACCTGCCTCTGGCATGCTTGACCCGCTTTTGCGGATTGTCCGCGGCAAATCCGGCCAGGCTTGCATAGCCACGCACGACCCGCTGGCGTTCCTCGTAGGATGCGACGGTCTCGATGTCGTCGAAGCCGTCGGGTGCTCGGCTTTCCACGAGATCGATCACGCCTTCCGGCCCGCCCTTGCGGTTGGAGTGGACGATTTGCGCCGTGTTGGGACGGCGTTCCGCGTCGTATGCCGCGAGCGCGGCCTCCACCGATTCCTGGGTCCGCAGATGTTCCGCCAGGGAGCTGGCATCGAGGATGGCCTGGCTCGCTCCGTTCGAGCCGACGGGATACATGGGGTGGGCGGCGTCGCCCAACAGGGCGACGCGTCCGAACGACCAGCGCGGCAGCGGCTCGCGGTCGCAGTTGGGATATTCATGAAACGCACCGGTGGCGCGGATGATCTCCGCCGGGTCGACATAATCCAGGTGGAAGCGGTCGCGCACGAACGGCAAGACCTCGTCGAGCTTGCCGGGCCGGCTCCAGTCGCCGAGGGTGAGCTTTCGGGAGGTCGATTCGCGGCTTCTGGCCATCACGGCCCAGTTGGTCAGGCGCATGCCTGGATTGTCGGGATCCTTTCCGATCGGATAGAAGACGAACTTGGCATGGTTGCCGCCAGCGATCGCCATGGTGCAGCCGTCCCGCCATGTCGGCCACCACGTGGCTCCGCGCCAGAGCATGACGCCGTTCCAGATCGGCGGCCCCTCGTCGGGATAGAGTTTTGCGCGCACGGTGGAGTGAATCCCGTCGGCGCCGACCAGCAGATCGCCGCTCGCCTGCAAGGACTTCCCGGCTTCCGAGAGGTAAACCGTGGCCCGGCGCCCCTCCTGTTCGAAGCCGGTCACGCCGCAACCCGTGCGGATGGCGCCCGGCCCCAACCGGTCGATCACAGCCCGATGAATCAAGCCCAGCAGCGTGCCGCGATGGATGCTGAACTGCGGCACGGCATGGCCTGCCTCGATGCCGCGCAGCTCCCGCCAGACGATCTGGCCGAACCGGTTCGCATAGATCAGTTCGCGCGTGCGGATTGCGGCCGCGTCGAGTGCCGCCATCAGCCCGAGTTCGGCCAGCAGGCCGACAGCGTGCGGCAGCATGTTGATGCCGACGCCGAGTTCGCGCACCGTCTCGGCGTGCTCGAAGATCTCCACCTCGATGCCGGCCCGGTGCAGGAAGAGCGCGGTCGTTAGCCCACCGATGCCGGCGCCGGCGATCAGCGCCTTCATGGTCCCGCTCCGTATTGCGGGTGTTCGAGCTGCGTCCTCGGCCAAAGGCCGAGGCCTGCCGCCGGCAGGGCGATGAGGGCCAATCCAGCCCGGATGAGATTACGCATGGGCATCCCCGATCGAGCGTAGCTCCCCTCGTCACGGTATCGAGCGCACCCTCTGGCGGGAATGACATAAACATGGCATTTTCTGCCAATGCACAATGTCACCTTCGCCGTCTATCCCGGCTTCGAGCTTCTCGACACGTCGGGGCCGATCTCGGTCTTCACCAGCGCCAATCGATCGCTGGGGTTGCGTGAGAAACCGCCGTTTTACGCTATCGACCTCGTCTCGGCCGCGGGCGGGCCGGTGGCGAGCAGCAGCGGCATCGCCGTCGAGACGCAAAGCCTGGAAGAACGCGCCCGCAAGGCAGTCGACACGCTCCTTGTCGCCGGCGCGGAGCGCGAGCACCTGCTGCCGGTCCTTGCGCATTCCGCCTGGGCAGCGTCGCTCCGGAAGCTGGCGGGCAAGGCGCAGCGGTTTGGCTCCGTCTGTTCAGGCGCGATCATCCTCGCAAGGCTCGGACTGCTCGACGGGCATCGTGTCGCCACCCACTGGGATGCCTGCGCGCCGCTCGGCGCCGCCTTTCCATCCGTCACTGTCGACCCGGATTCGCTCTACGTGGTCGATGGGCGGCTGTGGACCTCAGCCGGGGTTACCACCGGCATCGACATGGCGCTCGCCATGGTCGCGCACGATCTGTCCGCCGAGATTGCCGGCGAGGTCGCCAAACGGCTCGTGCTTTATGCGCGACGCCCCGGCTACCAGTCCCAGTTCAGCCCGTTGCTTCAGGCGCAGGTGAAGGCCGATAGTCCTTTCGCCGAGCTGATCGCCTGGATACTGGCGAACCTCGGCGCATCGCTGGAAGTTCCTGTGCTGGCCGATCGCGCCGGCCTCAGCGAGCGGACGTTTCATCGCAAGTTCGTCGCGGCCACCGGCGAAACGCCGGCCCGGTTTGTCGAGACAGCGCGCCTCGATGCCGCCCGCATGCTGCTGTGCCGCGGGCTTTCGCTGAAGTCGGTCGCGGCCGAAGTCGGCTTGTCCCCGGCGACGCGCTTCTCCGAAGCCTTCGAGCGCCGCTTCGGCGTCTCGCCGCGCCTGTTTCGCGAAATGCATGCGGAATTCTGACGATGATCGCCGGGGAGAAAAACGCGCGATGCCACTGACCGTACACAAGTTCCAAGTCGTCGAAGATCAGGAATGGATATTCCCGGCTGACGACGACGATTATGAGACCTTCTTTGCGCTGGACGGCCGCGTCATTCAGGATTGGGTCGCCCCTGTCATGAAACTGGATACGGCAGGCCGGACCTACTCCGATTTCCCGTGGCTGGGCGAACACGCGCCGATCTTGAAAAAGCCCGCCGTCCAAGCACTGGCGCCGACTCTTGGTGGGCACGGGCAGCTTCTGCCCCTAGAGGGGGAAGCAGTCTGGCTTTTCAACACCACGACCGTCCTCGACGCCCTCGATCATGAGCGGTCGCGCATCGCCTATTTCGACAATGGAGACATCCTTGACATCGAGCGTCATGTCTTCAGGACAGAGAGAATTGGCGCCGCGGAGCTCTTCAGACTGCCGATGCGGGCCTCGGCCGTCTATGTCACCGGCAGTTTCGTTGAGAAGGTCCGAAACGCCGGTCTTCGCGGTGTCTCGTTCGCCCATGTGTGGACGTCTGCGGAGAAATGAGCAGTTAGATCCACCCAGCCTTCTGGAAAAACCCCGGCACGTCATCCAGCCCATGCGCAATCGCGTCTGGCTCATAGTCCGCCGGCGGGCGGCGCCCTGTGCCGCGATCGACCCACACGGCGCGAAAGCCGAGGTCGCGCGCGGCGGTCAGGTCGAGATGCGGGCTGGCGCATATGTGCACCAGTTCTTCCCTGGTCACGCCAAGGGTTCGCCATGCATGTTCGAAAATCTGCCGCGATGGCTTGTAGGCTTGCGCCTGCTGCGCCGTGATGACCCGGTCTATTGAGCCGCCCAGTTGCGCGACATTGCCGGCGATGATCGCATCGTCGGTGTTCGAGATGATCGCCAGCTTGAAGCCGGCTTGCTTCAGCCGGCGCAACGTTGCGACAACTTCGGGGAAAGGCGGCATCCGTCCGATCGAGGACGTCAGCAGCTCCGCGTCGCCGGCATCCGCTTCCAGGGAAAAATCGCGCATCGCCAGCTGCAAGGCTTTTGCCGTGACGTCGGCGAAGGAGAGATGCGGCTTGGTATGCTCCAGCTGGTGTTCGTGCCGGTCGTAGACGGGAATGAATTCTTCCGCCTCGATCTTGCGGCCCTTGCGCGACAGGATCGTCTCCATCGCCGCCATCAGCCCTTCATCCCACTGGATCAACGTTCCGTAGCAGTCGAAGGTAAGCCAGGTCGGGCGGGGACCGTTGAGTGCCATTCGGGAGACCTTTGCGAAGAGCGGCTGGTCAATCATATTTGAGTAGCCTGTCGAGGAATGAAATATTCCAAACCCGCCTTTTATCCAGTCCATGGCGCTCGGATCGGTGCCCGTTCGCCAATCAGTCGCCGTCAGCCGGCATTCACCGCCCTCGCGCGTCCCCGCTCCACCGACGGGGACTCCAGCTTGAAGGCGAGCCGGGAACATTATCTTGCGCGGATGCGTTCATGATCCTGCAAGGGACGGATTTTTTCTGGAGGCTGACGATGCACAGCTTCGAAATGATCGATCTGCTTTGCGTGGTCGAGGCGTGCAAGCGCGATCCCGCGGTTGGGAATTTCGTCTCGATGGCCGAAGGGGTGGAAGAGTTGCGGGTGCTGACCGGCGATTTCGTGTCATCGGACCACGCGGTGGCAAATGCGCTTTCGAAGGTGGCGCTTGCGCGAGGGTGCTCGGTTCTGTTCGACGAACAGGCGGGCGCTGAAATCCCTTTCTGAGGCCTGGACGGCCAAATCCTGGCCCCGCAGCCAGAGCCTTGCGGGGAGAACCCTCCCGTCTAGCCGCCCTTCACCGCCCGCACGCTCTCCCGTTCCACCAGCGGGCACTCCAGCTTGGTGATCGGATAGCGTCCTCGCCCAGGCGCCGGCGGCGCTTCCAGCTGTTCGATCGCCCACTGCCCCATCGCCATGTGCGGCAGGATCGAGGTGGTCAGCGGCGGGAACAGGTGACGGGCGATTTCCTCGTCGTCGTAGCCGACCACGGAGATGTCCTGCGGAATGTGCAGGCCGGCCTCCTTCAGCGCTTCGTAGCAGCCGATCGCGGTGCGGTCGTTCTGGCAGAAGATGGCGGTCGGGCGGTCTTTTAGCGCGAGCAACTTGACGGTCGCGGCATAGCCGGCGCTCGCCGACCAGTCGCCCTCGACCACCAGTTCGGGATCGAACGGGATGTCGGCGGTGGCGAGCGCGCGGCGATAACCTTTCAGCCGGTCCTGCGCGGCCTGCATCCAGGGTTCGCCGGTGATGGTGGCGATGCGGCGGTGGCCGTGGCTGATCAGGTGCCGGGTGGAACTCTGGCCGCCGGCGATCTCGGAGGGCACCACGGCCGGGAAGGCATAGTCCGCCGTGTAGCAGTTGAGCAGGATCACCGGGATGTCGAGGCCGTAGAGGTAGTCGGGCGCGGTGATCTCGCGGGTGAAGATGGTCATGTAGATCAGCGCCGAAATGCCCCGCCGGGTCAGCGCCTGGATGGCGCGCGGTTCCATCACGGCGTCGCCCATGGTCTGCGCCACCAGAAGCACGTTGCCGGCATTCCACGAGGCCTGGCGGGCGCCCTCGATGGCGACCACCGCTTCCGGGCTGGTCGCCAACTGGTCGACGGCGAAGCCGATCACCCCGTCAAGTCCATCGAAGGCCGGTCCTTCGAAGACTGGCCCCTCGAAGGCGGCAATTGGCATCTTCAGCGCCGAGAAGGCGGGCGCGCTGTAGCCGAGCGCGCGGGCGGCCTCGATCACCCGTTCGCGGGTTTGCTGCGACAGTTTTATCCCCGGCGAATTGTTGAGCACGAAGGAAACCGTCGCCTGCGAACAGCCGGCGGCCCTGGCGATGTCGGTCATGGTCACCCGGCCCTTGGGCTTCGCCGCTGCCTTGCGGCGCCGCGCCGTTTCGATCGGGCCGTCCGTCGTCTCGCTCATTGCACAAGTGTCCCCAGATCCCCGGCCTGTCCTAGCGGCGGCCTGTCCGCCCGGCAAGATGGCGCGGCGTCGCCAGCTTATAGAAACCGTCGCTGCGTTTATATCTATTAGTAGACTGTCCGTCCATCGGCCATGTGACGATGTCCATCCCGGAACGGCAGGGACAGAAAGGCGTGAACGCCCGCGTGCCAACTCAGCGGTTTGTCGGCAAAGCAGCCGCCAAGCCACAACGATGGGTGCCCCGGCAGGGTCTAACTAATACTGTTTACTAATACAAAAATGCGCTGTAACGTCGATCGGTCGCGTCCAGGTCCGGTTGGATCCGGAGCGGCGGGAGGTGCATGTGAACGGCCCGATGGCGAGCGGATAGTGCCCCCGCGAAGCTTTGTCTCGGACATGTGATATGTCAGACAAATCGGACTATTTACGAATGAGGGATGAGTCTCTAAAGTCCGTGCTCGTGGCTGGAACGACGCCATTCTTTCAGTGCCGGGTACCCTTGAGGAGGAGGGGCGTCCAAGCCGCAAGCGGCATATTCAGGTGAGCAAGCAATTCTAGTGACTAAGACCGGTCAGCCGAATGGCTGCACCAAAACGGGAGGTTGAACATGAAATCCTTGATACGCAATGCATCCGTCGCCACCGCAGCGCTGCTGCTTGGCCTCACGGCGACAGCCATCGCGCGCGCCGACGACAAGCCGACGCTGGCCTTCGTCGTCAACGGCGCTTCCGATTTTTGGAAGGCGGCCGAAGCCGGCGTCAAGAAGGCGCAGGGCGAACTGCCCGACTACACGCTCGAGCTCAAATATCCGGAACAGTCCTCGGTCGCCATCCAGCAGCGGCTGATGGACGATCTGGTGACGGCCGGCGTCAAGGGCATCATGGTCTCGGCCGTCGATCCCAAGACCTCGACCGACGGCCTGAACAAGATCGCCTCGCAAACGGCGCTGTTCACCACCGACTCGGATGCTCCGCAGACCAAACGCGTCGCCTATATCGGCTCGTCCAACGTCGATGCCGGCAAGCAGGCGGCCGAAATCGCCAAGAAGGCGATGCCCGATGGCGGCAAGTGCCTGGGCTTCGTCGGCCTGCTCGGCGCCGACAATGCCAAGGAGCGTATCCAGGGCATGAAGGACGGTCTTGCCGGTACCAAGATCGAACTCGTCGACGTGCGCGGCGACGACATCGATCAGGCCCGCGCCAAGAAGAATGTCGAGGACGCGCTGGTCGCGAGCCCCGACGTCACCTGCATGGTCGGCTTCTACTCCTACAACACGCCGCGCATCTATGAAGCGCTGCGCGACGCCGGCAAGCTCGGCTCGATCACCGTCGTCGGTTTCGATGACGATCCGATCACGCTGGGCGGCGTCAAGGAAGGCACCATCGCCGCCACCGTCGTGCAGCAGCCGTTCGAATGGGCCTATCAGGGCATGAAGCTGATGGCCGCCTATCTCAAGGGCGACAAGTCGGGCATCCCGGCGGGCAATTTGATCATCATCCCGACCAAGATCATCGGCAAGGATGACGTCGACGCATACGCCGCCAATCTGAAGGCGATGGCTGGAAACTAAGCCCAAGGCAGTTCAGCCGGCTCAAGTCGCTTGAGCCGGCTGTTCGCATTGACGAACCCTTCGAGGACCGTCAGTCTGCCGGGAGGCCGGCCCGTCAACTGCTGTCAGGCATGATGAATTATTCCGACACATCCATCGCCGCGACCAACCCGTTTCTCAGCCTTGAGAACGTGCGCAAGACCTATCCGGGCGTCGTCGCGCTCGATGGTTTTTCCATGGAGGTGAGGCCGGGCGAGGTCATCGGCCTCGTCGGCGAGAACGGCGCCGGCAAATCCACCTTGATGAAGATCCTCGGCGGCGTCACCAAGCCGGACACCGGCACCATCACCGTCGACGGCACCGCCCACAACAGCCTGACGGTCGAAGGCAGCCTGGGTTCGGGCATCGCCTTCGTCCACCAGGAACTCAACCTGTTCGACAATCTCGATGTTGCCGCCAACATCTTCTTCGGCCGCGAGCCGCTGCGCGCCGGGCCGCTCAGGCTCGTCGACCGCGCCCGGCTGCGCGCCATGGTGGCGCCGCTGCTCAAGCGCGTTGGCGCCAATTTCTCCGCCGACATGCAGGTCGCCGACCTGTCGCTCGCCCAGCAGCAGATGGTCGAGATCGCCAAGGCGCTGTCGATCAAGGCGCGCCTGGTCATTCTCGACGAGCCGACATCGAGCCTGCCGATCGCCGAGACCGACAAATTGCTCGACGTCATCAAGGCGCTGAAGGCCGACGGCATCAGCGTCATCTTCATTTCGCACCGCCTGCACGAGATCGAGCGCGTCGCCGACCGTGTCGTCGTGCTGCGCGACGGCATGCTGGCCGGCACGCTTCAGAAACGCGACATCAACCACGACCAGATGGTCAAGCTGATGATCGGCCGCATGCTGAAGGAACGCGAGAAGGCCTCCGAAGCAGCCCGGGCGCCCGGCGCCGTCGCTCTTGCGGCCAAGGCGGTGCGCACCCCCACCTATCCCGGCCGGCCTGTCGACCTCGACGTCAGGCGCGGCGAAATCCTTGGCCTTGCCGGCCTTGTCGGCTCCGGCCGCACCGAACTGGCGCGGGTGTTCTTCGGCATCGAAGGCAGCCTTGGCGGCACGCTCGAACTCGACGGCAAACCGCTTGTGCTGGGCTCGGCCGCCGACGCCGTCGCGCGCGGCATCTTCCTGGTCCCGGAAGACCGCAAGCTGACCGGCATCCTGCTCGACCTGTCGATCGCACAGAACATTTCGCTGCCCAATCTGCCGGCGCATGCCAAGCGTTCCCTGGTCTCGGCAAGTGCGGAAAGCGCCACCGCCGAGAAGCAGAAGAAAGACCTCGGCATCAAGGCGCCTTCGGTGCAGACGCGCACCGGCACGCTGTCGGGCGGCAACCAGCAGAAGGTCGTGCTCGGCAAGTGGCTGGCCATGAACCCGAAAGTGATGATCCTCGACGAGCCGACGCGCGGCATCGACATCGGCGCCAAGGCCGAAATCTACGGGCTGATGCGGGCGCTCGCCGATGCCGGCGTCGCCGTGCTGATGATCTCCAGCGACATGGAGGAGGTGATCGGCGTGTCCGATCGCATCGCCGTCATGCATGAGGGCCAGATATCCGGCATTCTCGACAAGGACCAGTTCAGCCAGGAAAACGTGCTGCTGCTGGCGGTGGGCAAGCAGCCGAAATAGTTTTGTAGCGCGGGTCTCGTGAGACCCGCGAACCTGCTCGGGCAGGCATTGGGGAGAAGACGATGAGCAAGAAAGATCTTGGGCTGCTGATCCTGATCCTGGTGGTCGGCGCGATTGTCGCCATCATCAATCCGCGCTTCCTGTTGCCAATCAACCTTGCCAACACCTCGAACCTGATCGGCCTGTTCGGCATCCTGTCGATCGGCCAGGCCTTCGTCATCATCACCGGCGGCATCGAATTGTCGGTCGGCTCGGTGGTCGCCTTGCTGGGAACGCTGTTCATCGACTTCATCGCCGTGCGCGATCTGGACTGGCCGCTGGCCTTCGTGCTGATCATCGCGCTCGGCGCCATCATCGGCCTTGTGCATGGCTGGCTGATCACGCGGCTCAAGCTGCAGCCCTTCGTGGTGACCTTGTGCGGCCTTCTGATCTATCGCGGCGTCGCCCGCTTCTACACCGCCGACGGCACCGCCGGCTTTGCCTTCGGCCAGAATTTCCCAGAGCTGGAATTCCTCACCGCCGGCCGCTCCTGGGGCGTGCCGAACTCCTTCATCGCGCTGATCGTCATCGCCATCGTCATGTGGGTGGTGCTGCACCGATCGGTGTTCGGCCGTTATCTCTACGCCATCGGCAAGAACGAGGAGGCGGCGAAATATTCGGGCATCCGCACCGGCCGCATCGTCATGGCGGCCTATGTCATCTGCGGCGTGCTGACGGCCTTGTCGGCGATCTATTTCGCCATGTACACGCGCTCGATCTCGCCGGCCAGTCACGGCCAGTTCTACGAGCTCTATGCGATCGCGGCGGCAGTGCTGGGCGGCTTCTCGCTGCGCGGCGGCGAAGGCTCGCTGATCGGCGTCGTTCTCGGCACCGTGCTGCTGCAGGAGCTGCAGAACCTCGTCAATCTGCTCGGCATTCCGTCCTCCCTCAACTTCGCGGTGATGGGCGGCGTCATCCTCATCGGCGTGCTGGTCGATCAGCAATGGGGCGTGTTCAGGGCACGGCGGCTGATGGTCGAGGCCGCCCGCAAGAACGTCGCCGGGGCGCCGGCGGAATAGCCGCGCCGCCAATTCAGCGGCAAGGAACATCCCGTGCGGGGCGGTCGCTATCGATCGGTCCGGCGGGCCGCGCGGCGAACGCTATGCAGCAGGACGGCGAGGCAGCCGACCAGCAGCAGCACGCCGCCGATGAGCGGCGGCAGCGCCAGCAGCTTCACCGCCGCCACGACGGCGGCCACCAGGACCAGCGCCAGCAGCGCCAGGTTGCCGTCATCGACGAACATGCCGAAGAACTCCCTGGCAATGAGACGAACAGCGTTCATCGGGCGAGCCCTCCAGCGGCGGCGGGATAGGTGCTGCGCAGCCAGCGCACCATGGCGAAGGACGCCAGCGCGACCATTGCGAAGATGGCGAGCAGAGCGAGATCGGCGCCCGGCCAGTCGGCACCAATGCCCTCGCCGGTCCAGAAGATGCCGAAGCTGGTCAGCATCAGCCCGACCACGAATTTGAGCGCATTCTCGGGAACGCGCGCCAGCGGCCGGTGGACGGCCGATCCGACAAGCATCACCAGGATGAATGCCACCAGCGCGCCCAGGCCGGCGTAAAGCGTCTGCCCGTGGGCCCCGCCGACGGCAATGACGATGAACACCACTTCGACGCCTTCCAGCAGCACCGCCTTGAACGAGGCCAACCCGGCGAGGTAGTCGGCGCGGCGGTCTTTGGCCTGTTGGTGCAAAGCGGCGGTTTCCTTGGCGAAGGCTGCTTCCTCGTCATGCAGGGCGATGACGCCGACACTGCGCAGGATGGCCTTCCGCAGCCAGCGCATGCCGAACAGGATCAAGAGTACCCCAACGGCGAATTGCAGCGCGGTGGTCGGCACCAGCGCCAGCAACGGGCCAAACGCCAGTACCAGCGCCGCCAGCACCGCCAGGGCCAGCGCGGCACCCGTCAGCGACGGGCGCCAACCGCGCGCCACTCCGACCGCAAGCACGATGGTGAAAGCCTCGACGACCTCGACGACGGACGCGAGAAACGCCGCGGTGACCGTCGAGAGGATGGGCGTCAGTGTTTGCATGAGAGGCTTCCTGTATCGTCTCGGTCGAGCATGATCTTTTTTGCCGTTCGTTTCCACCTTCGGAAGGGCAGTTCAGATCACTATGCGGTCAGCACCACGCAATGCTTCGATGGCAGCAAAAGCAAGCGAGGCGCTAGCCGGCGGAGCTTCGTCCAGTCGAGCCGCACACGCCGCGGCTGCAGGAGGGCAGGTCCTACCTCCTTGTTCGGCGCAATTCTGATTGGAAACCGTTTCACACTTTCCTGGATCTGCTCTTGATCAGATCAGGCCCGACATGTCGGAAAAGGCCATGGCCTTGCGCAACAATTCGGCGAAGCGTTCGCCGGCGACTTCGCGCGCGCCGCTGTTGTCGATCGAGGTGACGCCAGGACCGGACAGGGTGACATTGGCGCTGCGTGCCAGCCGCGCCAGCACTTCCCCGCGCGACTCGCGGCCGCGCATCGCCAGCCGCTCGGCCAGCACATCCGGCGATGCGGTGATTTCGACGATGGCCAGGTTGGCGTAGCGTTCGCGCAACACCGGAATGACCGCGCGCGACACGTTGGCCACTGCGACGTGGCCGTTGGCCACCGACCAGTCGACATCGGCCGGCAGGCCGTAGCGCAGGCCATGCGCCTCCCAGGAGATGGCGAAGGCGCCATCGGCCTCGGCTTCGACGAAGGCGGCGTCGGCCAGCGTGTCGTGATCCTCGCTCGCCGCATCGCTCGGCCTGGTGATGACGCGGCGGACGAACTCCAGCCGGGTCTCGTCGGTGAACAGCGCGCGGGCGTAGCCGATCACCGTGTCCTTGCCGGCGCCGCTTGGGCCGACGATAGCGACGAAAACGCCATGGCGGATCGGAAACGTTTCCGCGGACAGTTCACGCTCGATCAAGGCCGACACCATCATGCAACACGCAGTCCCTGCCGCCAGACGGTGCGCACCACCGGGACATGGTCGTCGACGCGCACGCGCACCAGGTCGGCGCGTCGGCCCTGCTCGATGATGCCGCGGTCATTGAGGCCAACCGCTTCGGCCGGGTTCTTCGAAACCATGGCGACCGCCTGCGGCAGCGAAATGCCTTCGACCATGTCGCCGAGGAAGAAGGCGGACTGGATCAGGCTGAAGGGAATATAGTCGGATGACAAGATGTCGAGCAGGCCGTCGCTGGCCAGCGTTCGCGCCGAGACATTGCCCGAATGCGAGGCGCCGCGCATGACGTTGGGCGCACCCATCAGCACGCCCAGGCCTGCGGCCTTCGAAGCGCGTGCCGCTTCCTCGGTGGTCGGGAACTCGGCGACGCGCACGCCCTGTTCGATCGCCTCGCCGACGTGGCCAATGGTGGCATCGTCATGGCTGGCCAGCACGATGCCGCGCTCCTGGCAGGCGGCGGCGATGTGCACCCGGTTCGGCCTCGAATTGAGCGCCGACTCGCCCATTCGCTTCTCGCAGAACTTCTGGAAGTCGCGGTCGGTCAGCTTCAGCTTGCGCTGGTAATAATAGGCGTAGGTTTCCAGATTGACGAACTGGCGCTGTCCCGGCGCATGGTCCATCAGCGATGCCAGCTTGACCCGCTCGTCGCCGTCGAAATTGGCGAAGGCCTGCAAGCAGTCTGGCGCCGAAACCTCACAGCGCAGATGCAGGAAATGATCGGCGCGCAGACGATCCTGCGCGACGCTGTCCTCGATTGCATCGGCCAGCTTGCGGATATCGGCCAAGGTAAGATCGGCGTCCTCGTCCATGCCGACGCGCAAGGCGTCGAGCACGGTGGTGATGCCGGCCGTCGCCACCTGCGCGTCATGGGCAAGCACAGCCGCGATCGGATTCCAGCGCACCTTCGGCCTTGGTGCGTAATGGCCCTCGAGATGATCGGTATGCAGTTCGACCAGCCCAGGAATGACATAGTCGCCGCCCATGTCCTCGCCGGTCCGGCTGCTACCTGCATCGACGTCGGCGATAAACCCGTCGCGCAGCACCAGCGAGCCCTCGACGATCTCGTCGGCAAGCACGATGCGGGCATTGGAAAGAACGGTCTCGGCGGTCATTTCAGGCAATCCTTGGTTCTTCCTGTCGGAATTGTTTCGGTTCAGGCGGTCTTTCTGGCCGGGCGGCGCCCAAGCGCGTGATGGGAAAGCACCATGAACGGTGCTCCCGGCTCGAGTTCGACGAACAGCGTCAGCGCATCCACCAGCACCGGCTGCGAAAGCACCTCCGCGAACAGGCTGTCGATTGCTGCACGCAGACGTGGGCTTTCCTGTGGCCCGGCCCGGCCGGACAGCGTCATGTGGAAGCGGAAGGTCTCGAAGACATAAGGGTAACCCCACTGGCACAGGTTGCGAAACTCGGCCGGCTTCAGCGAATCCGGGCTGCGCCGCTCGATCTCGGCCTCGGTCAGCGGCGCGCGGAACCGGTCGAAATCGCGCACCACGTCATCGGCGAAACGGTTGAGCGGCGGCAGCGGCCCTTCCGGCACGAGCGCGAAAAAACTGTCGATCTGGCTGACGACGAGACGCGGGATCGTCACCACCGGCGTTGCTTCGGCAAAATGGTCGAGTGCCGCGCGCAGCGAGGCCTCGGTCTCGTTGGCCGCCAGGCGGAAGGGCGCCTTCAGCGTCGCGTGGAAGCCGTAGCGGCGCGCCGAAGCGGTGTGAAAGGCGACTTCCGCCGCCGACAGGTCGGCCACCGCCTCGACCGGCTTCGTCGCGGCGCCGAACGGGTCGCGGCCCAGCCAGTTGGCTGCGATCCGCGCCAGCGGTTCGTCCTGCCGGGGGGTGAAATAAATGGCATAACGCATGAAAAATCCTCGTCAGTCTCGCTGCCATAGGTGATTTCCATGACGGATTGACGAAGCTTTGAAGGGTTTTCGATGGCAAATCGACCCCTGTCGGTCCTTAGCCGACGATTTTTCCGAGCTGGACCAGTGGCTTCGGCCGAAAACCCGGAAGGCTCAGGCCTTCATCAACCATTCGTGCTCGGGCGCATTGTGGAATTTCCACGTCCGCTTCGGCCCGGCCATGACGTTGAGATAGTAGAGGTCATAGCCATGGCAGGCGGCGCAGGGATGATAGCCCTCGGGCACCAGCACGACATCGCCGTCCTCGATCGCCATCGCCTCGTCGAGCGCGCGATGGCCGCTCTTGTCGGCGTCGGTATAGACGCGCTGGAAGGCAAAGCCCTGCGGCGGGTTGAGGCGATGGTAATAGGTTTCCTCGAGATAGGATTCGGCAGGCAGATTGTCCTGGTCATGCTTGTGCGGCGGATAGCTCGACGTGTGGCCGCCCGGCGTGATCACCTCGACCACCAGCAGCGAGTCCGCTGGCT
The DNA here is from genome assembly GCF_055901595.1 of Mesorhizobium sp. WSM1386. Classification (NCBI taxonomy): domain Bacteria; kingdom Pseudomonadati; phylum Pseudomonadota; class Alphaproteobacteria; order Hyphomicrobiales; family Phyllobacteriaceae; genus Mesorhizobium; species Mesorhizobium sp. WSM1386. Next base: position 501,879 of record NZ_CM148373.1, on the reverse strand, counting down.
GGCCTTCCGGCAGGATGTTGGTGACGTAGCGCGTGTTGGTGCCCTTGCCGCGCACCTCCTGACCGAGATCGTCGGGTCCGATAACCCGGACCGGCAAACCGCCGCCAAGGCCCGGTGCCGAGCAGACGGCGAGTTCCAGCTCGGTTCCCGCGGTCACCGACCAGTCCGATCCCTGCGGCACATAGACCGACCATGGCTTGCCTTCGAAGGGCGACATGCGTTCGCCGAGCAGGCCGAGATCCTTGCCGCCGGCTTTCGCCTTGCCCTTGCCGGTGACGAACACCAGGCAGATTTCGCGGTCGTCAGTCTTTCCGGAAGCCGTTTCGCCCGGCTTCAGCCGATGCAGGTCGAAACCGACATAGGTCCAGCCGGCGCTTTCCGGCGTCACATGAGCGACGCGGCCATGGCCCTTGTCGGCTTTGACGAGCAGCTTCGACATTTTTTGTCTCCTATTCCGTTGGCTTGAAGGCTCCGGGAAGCCAAGCCGTCTGTTTGAAAGGGCCATCGCAAATCTTCAGCGGCGCCCGTCCGACTTCGTCATCCTAGAGCGTAGCAGGAGCGAAGCTCCGTCGCGGAGACCCTAGGATCCATGCCGTTACCTCGGCCGAAGGGCACAGCGGAGCGGAATTCTGCACCGTCACACCAGCCTCAAAGTCATGGCATGGATCCTAGGGTCTGCGCTGCGTCGCTGCGCTCCTTGCTCCGCCCTAGGATGACGAAGTTAGAAGCACTGCAAGCCAATCGCCAACGCATGCGATCAGTTACTCCTTCGGTTCGGCCTCGGCCGGCGCATTGCTCTCATCGACCGGCTTGTAGAGGTAGAAAAACTGCCAGACGCCGTAGCCGGCGAAACCCAGCGCGATGATGCCCCAGAACGGGGTGCCGGTGGCGAACTCGATGATCGACCAGATGACGCAGACCGCGACGACGGCGACACGACGCCACAAGGGCCGGAAAAAGGGGTGCTCGGAATCTTTCATCGCGCCAATCTACAGCAACCTGCCTCGCCGTGAACCCTCGCATCAGGCATTCGGGAAACCCTGGGTTTCGACCGTGTAGCCGGCTGATGTCATCACGCGCATCAATTCCTTGTGGCCAACCTCAGCCATCTTGAGCGGCGGGTTCTTCTTCGGGTCCTGCTCGGCCTCGACCACGAACCAGCCCTCATAGCCATGGTCGGCGAAGCGCTGCACGATGGCGCCGAAGTCCAGCGAACCGTCGCCCGGCACGGTGAAGGCGCCGAGCGCCACCGCGTCGAGGAAGGATCGCTTGGTGCGATCGAGCTTTTCGATCACCCCCATGCGCACATCCTTCACATGCACGTGGCTGATGCGCTTGTGGTGGTTGTCGATGGCGCGCAGCACGTCGCCGCCGGCAAAGGCCAGATGTCCGGCATCGAGCAGCAGCGGAATGCCTTCGCCGGAATGGCGCATGAAGGCATCGAGCTCCGGCTCGGTCTCGACCACGGCCGCCATGTGGTGGTGATAGGACAGCGGCATGCCTTGCCCGGCGCACCATTCGCCGAAAGCGGTCAGGCGCTTGGCATAGGCCTTCATCTCATCGTCCGAGAGTTTCGGCTTGGTGGCCAGCGGCTTGGAACGGTCGCCCTGGATCGAGCGGCCGACCTCGCCATAGACGATGCAAGGCGCGTTGACCGCCTTGAACAGATCGATCATCGGCTGGATGCGATCCTGGTTCTTCGCCATCTCTTCGTCGACCAGCGTGCCCGAAAACCAGCCGCCGCACAGCGTCACATCGGCCGCCTTGAGGATCGGCAGCATGACAGCGGGGTCGTTGGGAAAACGCCGGCCCATCTCCATGCCGGTGAAGCCGGCCGAACGCGACTGGCGCAGGCATTCTTCCAGCGACACGTCATCGCTGAGTTCGGCAAGATCGTCATTCCACCACGCAATGGGGGACATGCCCAGTTTGGCTTTCAAGTTCTAGCTCCGGTTCTTCTTCACCCTCCCCCCTGTGGGGAGGGTCGCTGCGCAGCAGCGGGGTGGGGGGGCGGCGCCGATATCAATCGCCAACGCTCTGCATCTGCCGCTTTTCGTCATAGGCCTTGCGTGCCGCGTTGACCTGGGGACGCGCGGACACTTCCGGCACCGCCACATCCCACCAATGGCCGCCGGCATCGGTGGAGACAAGCGGGTCGGTGTCGATGACCAGCACCGTGGTGCGGTCGTTTGTCTTGGCCTTTTGCAGCGCGTTTTCCAGCCCGGCGATCGACGGCACTTTCTCGGCGATCGCGCCCAGGCTCGTCGCGTGAGCGGCGAAGTCGATGTCGGGCAGGATCTCGTGGCGCGAGTCCTTCAGCAGGTTGTTGAAGTTGGCGCCGCCGGTCGCCATCTGCAGCCGGTTGATGCAGCCATAACCCCTGTTGTCGAGCACCACGATGGTGAGCTTCAAACCGAGCATAACCGATGTGGCGATTTCGGAATTCATCATGAGGTAGGAGCCGTCGCCGACCATGACGACGACCTCCCGGTCGGGCTTGGCCATCTTGGCGCCGAGCCCGCCGGCAATCTCGTAGCCCATGGTCGAGAAGCCATATTCGCCATGGTACGAGCCGGGCGCTCCCGCCTGCCAGAGTTTATGCAGTTCACCCGGCAGGCCGCCCGACGCGTTCAGCAAAATCACGCCTGACCCCATTGAACGCTGTACGGCGCCGATCACCTGCGCATCCGAGGGGAAGGCGGCGTTGGTCGACGCCGTCACCTTGGAGGCGTCAACCTGCCAGGCCTTCTTGCCGGCAGCGGAATTGTCGGTCCACGCGGAAGGCGCTTTCCAGCCGCCCAGCGCCGCACCCAGTTCGGCCAGCCCCTCGGCCGCGTCGGCGACCAGCGGCAGCGCGCGATGCTTGCCGGCATCGAAAGGCTGCACGTTGAGCCCGACGATGGTCTTGCCGGAGTTCTTGAACAGCGCCCACGAGCCGGTGGTGAAATCCTGCAGGCGCGTGCCGATGGCGAGCACCACATCGGCCTCTTCGGCCAGCCGGTTGGCGGCAGACGTGCCGGTGACGCCGACCGCCGCCATGTTGAGCGGATGATTGTCCGGCAGCGAGGATTTGCCGCCTTGCGTCTCGCACACAGGAATGCCGGCGCCTTCCACGAATTTCGCCAGTTCATAGGAAGCCTGCGAATAAAGCACGCCACCGCCGGCGATGATCAGCGGCTTCTTCGCGCCCTTGAGCGCCGCCGCCGCCGCTGCCAGTTCGCCGCGATCCGGACGCGGCCGGCGCTGGTGCCAGACCCGCTCGGCGAAGAAGCTCTCGGGATAGTCGTAGGCCTCGGCCTGCACGTCCTGGCAGAGCGACAGCGTTACCGGGCCACATTCGGCCGGATCGGTCAACACCTGCATCGCGCGGCTCAGCGCCGGGATGATCTGCTCCGGCCGGGTGATGCGGTCGAAATAGCGTGACACCGGGCGGAAACAGTCATTGACCGTCGCCGTGCCGTCGGAAAAGTCCTCGGCCTGCTGCAGCACCGGATCCGGAATGCGGTTGGCGAAGACATCGCCCGGCAAAAACAGGACGGGCAACCTGTTCACGTGCGCCAGTGCCGCCGCCGTCACCATGTTGAGCGCGCCCGGGCCGATCGAAGAGGTCGCGGCCATGAAGCGGCGGCGGAAATTGGCCTTGCCATAGGCGATCGCCGCATGCGCCATCGACTGTTCGTTATGGGCGCGAAAGGTCGGCAATTCCTGCCGAACCTGGTAGAGCGCCTCGCCGATGCCGGCGACATTGCCATGGCCGAAGATCGCCCAGACGCCGCCGAAAATCGGAACCGTCTTGCCGTCGATCTCGGTCATCTGGCGGCTGAGGAAGCGGGTCAGCGCCTGCGCCATCGTCAGGCGGATTGTCTTGCTCATGGTGTTTTCCTCCGCGGTCCTGCGTCGCGTCTTGTTATGCTGCGCTCTTCTTATGCTGCCTTGCGGCCGCGCGCGGCAAGCCACGCTTTGGTCAACCGCTCGAAGCGCGACGCCATGTCGGCGACGGCCTCGTCATCCGACATCTTGCCGGCCAACCATTGTTCGGCCGCGTGGACGAAGATGGTCCGGCCGACGGCAAAGCCTTTCACGATCGGCGCCTTGGCGGTAGCGGCGAAGGCCGCTTCCAGCTCGTCCTGCGGTGCTTCCAGCCCAAGCAGCACGATGCCGCGGCACCAGGGATCGTGTTTCAGGATGACGGCTTCGATCCTGGCCCAGGCACCGCTCGATGCCTGCGGTTCGAGCTTCCACCAGTCCGGCTTGATGCCGAGTGCATAGAGTTCCTCCAGCGCGCGCGGGATCGTCGTGTCGTCGAGCTTGCCGTGCTTGCCGGCGATGATCTCGATGAGAAGCTCCCGGCCGACTTTCCGCGCCGCCTCGAACAGCGCGCGCAGCTTCTGCTGCTGTTCTTCCTTCAGCGCGGCCGGGTCGTCCGGGTGGTAGAAGCACAGGCACTTGATGCAGTGATCGACAGGCCATTCCACCAATTGCGAGCCGATGTCCTGCGAGAATTCGAAGCGCAACGGCCGCGAACCCGGCAATTCGACCGGCCGGCCGAGCCAGGCGAAGGGATGGCGGGCGAATTCGAACATCGCCTCGCGGCCATGTTTCTCATCGATCAGCATGCCGTAGCCGTCGCGCCCGGCGGCGACCTTGGCCGCCGCCTTGACCGCCAGCACCTTGAAATCGCGAATGCGTGCCGGATCGGCGCCGGCCTTCGCGGCGACATCCTCGAGCTGGATGCGATGGTCGCAGGCGAGCGCCATCAGCGAGGGAACGTCGCGCCGGCGGGTTGTCGCCCAATGAATGTGGTTGATCGCCTCGTCCTTGCGCAGCGCCCGATGCTTGCTGCCGTTCTTGAGGAAGAACTGCAGCTCCTCGAAGGTCGGATATTCCGGCGCGCACAGCAGCCGCGAGACGGCGAAGGCGCCGCAGGCATTGGCCCAGGTCGCCGCCGTCGCATGGTCTTCGCCGCCGAGCCAACCGCGCAGGAAGCCGGACATGAACGCGTCGCCGGCGCCCAGCACATTGTAGATCTCGATCGGAAACCCCTTGCCGACGATGCCGTCTTCCAGATCGTCGCTGATCGGCCCGTCATAGACGATGCAGCCCATGGCGCCGCGCTTCAACACGATGGTGGCCGAAGACAGCGCGCGGATCGTCTTCAGCGCGCTCAGGCAGTCGTCGGCGCCCGACGCGATCATGATCTCTTCCTCGGTGCCGACGATGAGATCGCAATCGGGCAGCACCGTCTTCAACTGGGCCGAGACCCGGTCGGACTTCACATAGCGCTCGAAGCCCTCGGCATGGCCGGCGAGGCCCCACAGGTTCGGCCGGTAGTCGATGTCGAAGACCACCTTGCCGCCCTTGGCTTTCATGATGCGGATCGCCTTGCGCTGGGCGGCGTCGCTGTTGGGGCGCGAAAAATGCGTGCCGGTAACGACGACCGCACGGGCCGAGGAGATGAACGCTTCGTCGATGTCCTCTTCGGCCAGCGCCATGTCGGCGCAATCCGAGCGGTAGAAGATCATCGGCGAAACGCCTTCATCCTCGACCGAAAGCAGCACCAGCGCGGTCAGCCGCTCCTTGTCGGTCTTCAGTCCGTCGGTGTTGACGCCTTCCCGCTTCAGCTGCTCGCGGATGAAACGGCCCATCTGCTCGTCGCCGACGCGCGTCAGCAGCGCCGAGCGCAGGCCGAGCCTGGCCGTACCGACCGATATGTTGGCCGGGCAGCCGCCGACCGACTTGGCGAAGGAGGTGATGTCCTCCAGCCGCGAGCCGATCTGCTGGCCATAGAGGTCGACCGAGGCACGACCGATGGTGATGACGTCGAGCGGCGCCTGTCTTGCGTCCACGGCTTCGCTCATTGGAACCTCCCGTCGGTCTTGTTGTCATGAACAACATTGTTTGGGTAACACGCGCGAGCGGCAGCGTGGCGCCGGCAATATGAAATAATAATTCCAATCCATAGTCAATATGGAATGAGCATTCCCGGCCGAAAAGTGCGGGAGCATGATCCCCGACCGAAGCCGCGGCAAGCGACCGGCTGGGCCCGGCTCCCAGCCTCGGCCGCGTCGCGTCAGGACCTGCTCAGGCCTTGCGCTTGCGGCCGACGTCGCGCCGTTTCTCGCCGACGCCGACGGTCAGCGCCATGGCCAGCGCCATCGTCGCCGACAGCGAACGGAAGCCGGCGAAATCCGCCTCGGCAACCTCGAACCACACGCTGGCAAACTGGGCAAGCGGCGAAAACGAACTGTCGGTGATGGCCACGATCGGCACGCCCTGCTCGGAAATGGCGCGGGCTTCCTCGATGGTGGCCGGCGCGTAGGGCGAGAAGCTGATGGCGATGACGGCGTCCGCCGGCGTGGCGAAGGAGACCATCTCGGCGTTCAGGCCGGCTGCCGATTCGATCAGCTGGTTGCGGATCTTCAACTTGCCCAAAGCATAGGCGATGTAGCTCGCCACCGGGTAGGAGCGCCGCTTGGCCAGCACATAGATGGTCTGCGCCTTCGCCAGCAGTGAAATCGCGTCTTCGAAGTGCGCGTCATCAAGCGTGCGCGAAATGTCGTTGAGCGAGGTGCTGGCGGCGGCGACGAAGCCATCGAAGATCGCCCGGTGGCCCGCGCCGGCATCGGCCTTGGCGCGCAGCGCCTGCAGCCGTTCGTCATAGGACGAATTGCGCTCGCGCAGCCGCTCGCGAAACACCTGCTGCAGGCTGGTGAAGCCATCGAAGCCAAGCTGCTGGGCAAAGCGGATGAGGGTGGAGGGCTGCACGCCGGCCGAGGCGGCGATGCTGGCCGCGGTGCCGAAGGCGATATCATCGGGATTGTCGAGCGCATAGGCGGCGATCTGGGCGATGCGCTTGGGCAGGCTTTCGCGCCGATCGAGGATCGTGGCGCGCAGCGTCTCGAAATCGCGAGGTACCCGTTCGTCCATCGTCGGCCCGTCCAAGCTCATCCGTGAAACGTCCTCTCTGCCCCATCATAGCGAGCCTGCGCAAGAACACCATAAAAAATGAGGCAGACATTCCATTCCAGATAAAAATGGACTAATTCATCCACGCAACCTTTCTGTCAGTGGAGGAACGAGGGAAGATGGTCGGCGTAGGTCTTATCGGCACCGGGTTCATGGGCAAATGCCACGCCATCGCGTGGAGCGCCGTCGGTGCCGTCTTTCCGGACGTGGCCAAGCCACGGCTCGTCCATCTCGGCGAGGTCAATGAGGACTTGGCCCGGCGCAAGGCCGGCGAGTTCGGCTTCGAGAAAGCGTCCGGCGACTGGCACGCGGTCGTCAATGACCCGGAGGTCGATGTCGTCTCGCTGACCACGCCCAACCAGTTCCATCCGGAAATGGCCATCGCGGTTCTTCAGGCCGGCAAGCATCTGTGGTGCGAAAAGCCGATGGCGCCGAGCTTCGCCGAGGCCGAGGCGATGGCGGCAGCGGCGAAGAAGTCGGGCAAGGTCGCCGCGCTTGGCTACAACTACATCCAGAGCCCGGCCATCCGTCACATCGGCGCGCTGCTCGACGAGAAGATCATCGGCGAGGTCAACCATCTGCGCATCGAGATGGACGAGGATTTCATGGCCGATCCGGAAGCGCTGTTCTTCTGGAAGCACGAGGCCGCTTCCGGCTATGGCGCGCTCGACGATTTCGCCGTGCATCCGCTCTCGCTGGTCACCGCGCTGTTCGGCCGCGTCGCCAGCGTCATCTGCGACATGGCCAAGCCCTATGCCGACCGCAAGCTGGCGGCGGGCGGACGCCGCGCGGTCGAGACCTATGATATCGCCAGCGTCTTGATGCATCTGGAAAACGGCATTGCCGGCACGCTGCTGGTCAATCGCTCGGCCTGGGGCCGCAAGGGCCGCATCGCCATCCAGATCTTCGGCTCGAAAGGGTCGATCCTGTTCGACCAGGAGCGGATGAACGAGTTCCAGCTCTATCTCACGTCCGATCGCCCGACCGAACAGGGCTATCGCACCATCCTAGTGGCGCCGCACCACAAACCCTACGATCTTTTCGTGCCGGCGCCCGGCCACAGCCTCGGTTTCAACGATCTCAAGATCATCGAGTGCCACGAACTGCTGACGCGGCTTGCCGGCAAACCGGCGCGGCTCATCGAGTTCGGCGAAGGCCTGGAGATCGAGCGCACCGTGCATGCAATGGCACGCTCCTTCGAGGAAAAGCGCTGGGTCGACGTGAGGTAGAGCGGCTGCTTCCCTTCTCCCCCTCGTGGGTCCCTCGTGGGAGAAGGTGTCGCCGAAGGCGACGGATGAGGGGTGTTCCAGGGAACGCCAGCGTCTCATTCCGCTGGAACACCCTCAACCGTCTCGGCGCTATCGCGCCGATCCACCTTCTCCCTCAAGGGGCTAGTGTGCGCACACATTTGCTTCGTGCTTTGATCAAGCGTGAAGAAGCGACGCCGGAAAATGGCTTGAAGCGTTTGAATCGTATGTGATTCTGTAGCTGCCATTGTTGATTCTGGAGGCTTCGACGATGGCTTTGCTGCTTGGATACTTCGGCGACCTGCGCTTGCAAAAAAGGGGAGCATGGTTCTGGAGCGCATGTTTGCGCGTGTCAGCGCGGGCATGCGCCGGCTGGCCGACACGCGCGCGGAGAAGGTCGCGTTCACGCGCCTGTTTCGCAATCGCCACGTGAGCAAGCAAGAGATCATCCGCACGGCGGCGGCGCGAACCGCCGAAATGGCCGCCGGCCGCCACGTGCTGATCATCGAGGACAGCAGCGAGATCAACTATGAAGCCAAGGCTTCACGCAAGCGTGGCCTCGGTCGTGTCGGCAATGGCAAGGATATCGGGCTGTTCGTGCATCCGGCGCTGGCCGTGGATGCCGGGGACGGCTCGGTCCTGGGCCTTGCAGGCGCCACGATCTGGCGGCGCGAGGCAAAGAAGGCGCATGACTACCAGGCGCTGCCGATCGAAGCCAAGGAAAGCCACAAATGGATCGGCACCGCCAAGGCGGCATGCCAGGCGCTGACCGACACGCCGCAGATGACGGTGGTCGGCGACCGCGAAGCCGACATCTACGAAGTGTTTGCAAGGCTTCCCGGCGAGCGCACCCATGTGCTCATCCGCGCTGTACGGGATCGGGCTTTGGGCACGCGGGGCGAGCGCCTGTTCAGCGCGATCGCCAAGACGGCGGAAGCCGGCCGCATTGCCTTCGAGCTGCAGGCACGCCCTGGCCGGCCGGGTCGCACCGTCGAACTGGCCGTTCGCTTCACCGCGGTGAGCTTGCGCCAGCCCCGCCTTGGCGCCGACAGCCGCGATCCGAGCGAACTCACGCTCAACATGGTGGAAGTGCGCGAGATCGATCCACCTTCGGCCAAGGACGCGGTGATCTGGCGGCTGTTGACCACCCACAGCGTCGAAACACTCGCCGATGCCTGCCGCATCGTCGAGATGTATCGCTCGCGTTGGATCGTCGAGCAGTTGTTCCGGACCGTGAAGTCGCAGGCCATCGATCTGGAGGAAAGTCTCATCGCCGATGGCGATGCACTCGAACGCCTGGCCGCCGCCGCTCTGGTCGTCGCCACCAGGGTCATGCAACTCGTGCACGGGCGTGGTTCGCCGGGCCAGGGCTTCCAGGCCGCGCGCCTCTTTGATCCCACCGAGATCACCGTCCTGGACGTGCTCATCGCCAAGCTCGAAGGCAAGACCCAAAAGCAGAAGAACCCTCACCCCACGCACACGCTCGCCTGGGCCGCCTGGTGTATCGCCAGGCTCGGAGGCTGGAACGGCTACGAAAAGGAACGCCCGCCAGGGCCTATCACCTTCACCAACGGCCTCAGACGCTTCAACGCCATCGTAGACGGCTTCGTTCTCGCCTCACAAAAATGAGCCCGAAGCAAATGTGTGCCCACGCTAGCCCTCAAGGGGAGAAGGGAAATCGCGTCAGCCGCCAACCGGAGCGTTCGCCTCCCAGCCGTTGACCCAGACCTGCCGCAAGCGGTCGCCTTCGCCCTTGAAGCGTAGCCCGGTCGGCTGGCAATCCGCGATCCGGTCGCTGCGGAAATTGCGGATCGCCTGGCGCAGCTCGCACCAGGCGACGATGTTGGCGGTTTCGGCGTAGTAGATGAGCGCGATCGGCCGGACGAGGCGCTCGGAGGCGCGGCCCATCTCGTCGCGATAGGAGAGGTCGAGCTTTTCCTCATCGCGGATGGCGCGGCGCACCAGCGCCAGGTCGATGGTGCCGGCCGAGGGCGCGGCGAACCCCCACGCATGCAGCGCATTGGCGTCGAGCGTCTGCCGCAAAGGCGGCGGCACCGCACCGGCGATCTTGGCGCCGACACGCTTGGCTGCCTGCTTGAGCTCGTCGTCTCCCGTGCGCTCCAGCAGCGCCAGTGACAAGACGATCGCCTCCATCTCCTCGATCGAAAACATCAGCGGCGGCAGATCGAAGCCGGGACGCAGTATGTAACCGATGCCGCGTCCGCCCTCGATCGGCACGCGCATCGCCTGCAGGGCCGCGATGTCGCGGTAGATGGAACGGATGGTCACCTCCAGCTGCGCGGCGATCGTCGCCGCCGTCACCGGCTGTCGCGCCAGCCGCAGGATCTGGATGATCTCGAACAGGCGCGACGCCTTGCGCATTTTCTCACCCGGCTCCGATCGCAACTGACACATCATCGTCAGTTGGGTTGGTCTATAGGACTGCCTATCGAGTTGAAAATCAACAAATTCCTCTGCGGCGCGCCGTCAGGAGGCGACGAGCAACTGACATGAATTATGCGGAAAATCCATGAATTATGCGGAAAATCTTTGGCTCTTCTTCATCCTCCTGTTCGGCATCATCGCCGTTCCGGGCATGGACATGCTGTTCGTGCTGGCCAATGCGCTGACCGGCGGACGCGACCGGGGTCTTGCAGCAACCGGCGGCATCATGGTCGGCGGCATGGTGCACACGCTGAACGGCGCGATCGGCGTCGGCCTGCTCATGCATTTCGTGCCGATCCTGTTCACGCCGCTGCTGATTGCCGGCGCCGCCTACATGGCCTTCATCGGCATCACGCTGATGCGCAGTTCGATCACCGTCGGTGATGACGGGCCCGCCGGCAGCCGCTCCGCATGGAAGGCGTTTCGCCAGGGTTTCGTGACCTGCCTGATCAACCCGAAGGCCTACCTCTTCGTGCTGGCCGTCTACCCGCAATTCCTGAAGCCGGATTATGGTCCGATCTGGATGCAGGCGACCATCATGGGCCTGATGACGGTCCTGACCCAGGCCGCGATCTATGGCGGGCTCGCAATATCAGCCGGCCGCAGCCGCAAGCTTCTGATCGCCAATCCGCGGGCGACCGTTCTCGCCGGCCGGGCGGCCGGCTTGCTGTTGTTTGCGGTCTCGGTGTTCACCGCGTGGGAAGGGCTGAGGACGGCGTGATCCCCAGCTGAATCGGGAACCGCCGCCCTGCCTTGTGCCCGGCCAGATCAAGCGGCGCCCGGTCGGCTCTCCATCATGGCGCGGCGTGTCGAGCGGCGCCATTCGACGGCGCCGGCAAGGCCGTGCAGCACGGTCTCGGTGGTTGCCCAGTCGATGCAGCCATCGGTGATGCTCTGGCCGTAGACGAGCGGCTTGCCTGCCACCACGTCCTGCCGGCCGGCGACGAGATTGCTCTCGATCATGACGCCGACGATGCGCTCGTCGCCAGCCGCCACCTGCCCCGCGACATCCGCCGCCACCTTGGGCTGGTTCTCCGGCTTCTTCGAGCTGTTGGCGTGGCTGACATCGATCATCAGCCTGGGTGCGACGCCGATGCGGCCGAGTTCCAAGCTAGCCGCCTCGACGCTCGCCGCGTCATAGTTGGGCTGAACGCCGCCGCGCAGGATGACATGGCAGTCCTCATTGCCCGTGGTGGTCGCGATGCCGCTGCGGCCGCCCTTGGTCACCGCCATGAAATGATGCGGCTGCGCGGCGGATTTCACCGCCTCGGCGGCGATCCTGAGATTGCCGTCGGTGCCGTTTTTGAAGCCGACCGGGCAGGAGAGGCCCGATGCCAGCTCGCGGTGGATCTGGCTCTCGGTCGTGCGCGCGCCGATCGCACCCCAGGCGACGAGGTCGGCAATATATTGCGGGGTCGTCATGTCGAGGAATTCGGTCGCCGCCGGCAGGCCGAGATTGTTGACGGCGGAAAGGACGTTGCGCGCCATCCGCAAACCCTTGTCGATGTTGAAGCTGCCGTCGAGGTCCGGATCGTTGATCAGGCCCTTCCAGCCGACCGTCGTGCGTGGCTTTTCGAAATAGACCCGCATGACGATCTCCACCCGGTCGGACAGGGCCTCGCGCAGCGCCGCCAGACGGCTGGCATAGTCGACCGCAGCGACCGGATCGTGGATCGAACAGGGGCCGACGACGACGAGCAGCCGGTCGTCGGTCCCGTTCAGGATGGCATGGATGGCGTTTCGTGACGCGCTGACGGTGCGCGTCGCCGTCAGCGTGCGCGGGATCTCCCGCATCACCTGGTCGGGTGTGCTCAGTTCGCGGATTTCCTTGACCCGAAGGTCGTCTGTGGTGGTCAACACGGCTTTCTGCTCCTTTTTTGGGAACCTGCCGGCTGAAACAAAAAAGCCGCCAGGTCTGGCGGCTGTTCGGATATTGTTGCTGCAATCTTCAGATCGAGCGCAATCCTCCCGCCGCCAGCGAGCTGCTAAAGTACCAATAGGTGGCGGTCAGGTGGATCATGCGGCTCATATAGTCGAAGCCGAGGCGTTTGTCACGTGGGTGATGGCTGTCAATTCCGGTAGGCCGAACCCTCGCGATTTCGTCATTCACGGGCGGAGCAAGGAGCGCAGCGACGCGGCGCAGACCCGAGGATGACGAAGTGATAGGCGTTCCCGCCAAACTTCATGCCGTCCAGGGATCGAAGAGTTCTATCCCAAAACCTTCGAAATCCTTCGTGTTGCGCGTTGCCAAGGTGAGCTGCTGCGCGATCGCCGTGGCTGCGATCAGCCCGTCCATCGACGACAGGCCGCGACCGCGGCGCTTCGCAAGGCCCATCAGGTCGCCCCAGGCCAAGGCAACCGGTTCGTCCACCGGCAAAACCCTCTGTTCGAAGCGCTGCGGCAGGTCCCGGGCGAGCCATTCGGCAAGGGCTTCGCGTTTCCGGCCCTCATCCATCAGGGCGACGCCGCGCCTGATCTCGGCGATCGATACGACGCTGATGAATGAGCGGTCCTCATCAAGCCCGTCCAGCCAGTCCAGAACGCGTGCGTCCGGCTCCGGCCTTGTCACCTCGGACAGGACATTCGTATCGAGCAGCACTCTCACAGCGGCAGGTCACGCGGCTCGTCACGCTGACGCTCGAGGTTGAGATCGGCGCCGCGCAGTGGCGACTCCAGCAGGAATTCCGCAAGCGTACCCTTGCGCACGGTCTTGCGCTGCCATTCCTCGGCCGAGACGACAACCACGCTCGGTTTGCCGTTTCTGGTGATCGTCTGCGGCGAAGATTGCGCGCGCTCGATAACCTCCGAGAGCCGGGCTTTTGCCCCGGCGACCGTCCAATTGGTGTCTTTGGGCGACGGTAGCATCGCATCCCTCATGACTAGCTTGACTATCATGACTATATGGGAACGGCGGTGCTGCCGCAACAGGGTTGAAACTACTCCGGTGACGCTCCCGCGACACTCTGGTCATAGTCGACCAGCGATCCGGTCATGACACCGGACTGCGGGCTGACCATGTAGCTGATCAGCCGGGCAAGCTGGTCCGGCTTCACCAGCTGGCCCATCGGTTGCGCGGCTTCGGCCTTCGCCAGCCAATCATCCGGCGCGTCGTGCCATTTCTTCTGCACGATATCCTCGCCCTCGGTGTCCATCCAGCCGGGCAGCACGGCGTTGCAGCGGATGCGGTTGAAGCGATAGGCGTTGGCGACGTTCTTGGTCAGCGTCATCAGCGCGCCCTTGCTGGTCGAATAGGGCGTCAGGAACGATTGGCCGGTATGCGCCGACATCGACAGCACGTTGACGATCGAGCCGGGTGCTTTCTTTTCCAGGAGATGCGCCACCACGCCTTGCATCAGGAAAAACGGGCCGCGCACATTGGTGTCGAAGATCGTGTCGAACAGCTCTTCCGAGGTTTCGACCAGCGAGCCGCGTGCGGAAGTGGCGGCGGCGTTGACCAGTGCGTTGATGGTGCCGAAATGCAAGAGCGCGGTGGCGACCGCGCGCTTGCAGTCGGCCACATCAGAAACGTCGGCACTGATGAAGATCGCGTCGACGCCCGCTTTCTTGAAATGGGCGACCGCCTTGTCGCCCTTCTCCTGCGAGCGGCCGATGAGCGCCAGCGCCTTGCAGCCTTCGTCGGCCAATGCTTCGGCGACGGCAAAGCCAATGCCTTGCGCCCCGCCGGTGACGATGGCGCGTGTGTTCGAATTGCGATCGGCTGATGCGCTCATCGCTTTGCTCCTGTGGCTTGGGTCCGGGTTCTTACTTGTCGAGGCGAACGGTCTTGCCTGATGTCGCCGACTTCAGCGCCGCATCCGCCAGCTTCAGCGCCACCAGTCCGTCCGCGCCGCTCGGCGACGCCTTCTTGCCCGAGGTCGCGGCGGCAATGAACGCGGCTATCTCGATGGCATAGGCGTCGAGATAGCGGGTCATGAAGAAATCGTGCAGCGGCGGGCGGGTATAGCCCTTGTCGTTGGCGACTTCGATCGACACCGGCCGCTGGTTCTCGGCGGCCACCATGCCTTTCGAGCCATGCACCTCGATGCGCTGGTCGTAGCCATAGGTGGCGCGGCGCGAGTTGGAGATGACGGCCTGCTTGCCGGACGCGGTCTCGAGGATGACGCTGACCGAGTCGAAATCGCCGGCCTCGCCGATCTTCTTGTCCACAAGCACCGAGGCATGCGCGCTGACCGCCACCGGTTCCTCGCCGAGCAGGAAGCGCGCCATGTCGAAATCATGGATGGTCATGTCGCGAAAAATGCCGCCCGAGCGCTTGATGTAATCAATCGGCGGCGCGCCCGGATCGCGCGAGGTGATGGTGACCATCTCGACGGTGCCGATGGCGCCATCGTCGATCGCCTTGCGCACCGCGGCGAAATGCGGGTCAAAACGCCGGTTGAAGCCGACCATCAGCGTCGCCTTGGCCTTGTCGACCACGGCCAGGCATTTCTCGACGCGCTTGACGTCGAGGTCGATCGGCTTCTCGCAGAAGATCGCCTTGCCGGCCTTGGCGAAACGCTCGATCAGATCGGCATGGGTGTCGGTCGGCGTGCAGATGACGACGGCGTCGATATCCCCGGCTTTCTCGATCGCGTCGATGCTGCGCACCTCGGCGCCGTAAGCGCTCGCCAGTTCGGTCGCCGCCTTCTCGAAGGCATCGGCGACGGCCACCAGTTTGGCCTGCGGGTTGGAGCCGACGGCGCGGGCATGGACCTTGCCGATGCGGCCGGCACCGAGGAGGGCGAAACGAACAGTCATGGATATTTCCTCTAGGGGGATGGGGTTCGAGAGAATTGTGTCTCCACCTTCCCGTCGGGAAGGTGGCAAGTTGTTTGCGAGCGCCGCGGATCGTCCCGGAACCGGGTGATCGCCCTGTTTAGGCCGCGAGTTCCGCCTCTCCCGTCTTGGCACCGGTGATGTAGGAGACGATGTCCTGGCCGTCCGTGTTCTCCTTGCGCAGATTGGCGACGATGCGGCCGCGCCGGAAGACGACGATGCGGTCGCAGAGGTCGAACACCTGGCGCATGTTGTGGCTGATCAGGATCAGCGGCTCGCCATTGTCCTTCAATGTGCGGATGATGTTTTCGACCTGTGCGGTCTCCTGCACGCCGAGCGCCGCCGTCGGCTCGTCCATGATGATCAGCTTGGAGGCGAAGGTCGCGGTCCGGGCGATCGCCACGCATTGCCGCTGGCCGCCCGACATATGGCGGATGGTGTTGGACAGATTGGGGATCTTCACCGCGGTGCGGATCAGTGCAGCTTCGGTCGCCTTGCGCATGTATTTGCGGTCCAGGATCGAGAACGGCCCGAGGTTGAACAGCACTTTTTCGCGGCCGAGGAACAGGTTCGACGGCACGTCGAGGTCGTCGGCCAGCGCTAGGTTCTGGAACACGGTCTCGATGCCCGCCGTGCGAGCCTCGATCGGCCCGGCAAAATTCACTTCCTTGCCGTCGAACCAGACCTGGCCGCTGGTGCGCTGTTCGACGGCGGTGATCTGGCGCACGAAGGTCGACTTGCCGGCGCCGTTGTCACCCATGATGGCGACATGCTCGCCTTTGCGCAACTCGAAATTGGCGCCTTCCAGCGCATGCACGCCGCCATAACGCTTGGTCAGGTTTTCGGTCTTCAGGACGATGTCTGTCGTGGAGATATCTGGCATGGTCAAGCCCTCAATGCCCGCATACGCTGGCGCCATTGGTCGAGAACGACGGCGCCGACGATGATCACGCCCTTGACCATCTCCTGGTAATAGGCGTCGAGGCGCAGGAAGGTGAAGCCGGAGATGATGACGCCGAAGATCAGCGAGCCGATAACCGTGCCGATGATCGAGCCGCGGCCGCCCGACAGCGAGACGCCGCCGATGACCGCCATGGCGATGGCGTCGAGCTCGTACATCACGCCCATGCCGGACTGCGCGGTGAGGTTCTTGGAAGAAAGCACCACGGCCGCGAGCGCGGCGAGAATGCCGGCGATGACGTAGACCAGGATCTTGTGGTTGGCGATCTTGATGCCGGACATGCGCGCGGCGTCCTCGTTGGAACCGATCGCGTAACAGTGCTTGCCATACCTGGTGTAGGTCATGATCAGCTGGAACAGGATAGCCAGCGACAGAAAGATGATGACCGGCATCAACCCCTTGCCGATCGCCGCGAAACTTTCGGTGGGAAACGAGATCGGCTGGCCCTTGGACCACCATTTGGCGATGCCGCGCGCGGTGACCATCATGCCGAGCGTGGCGATGAATGGCGGAATGCGCGTGTAGGCGATCAGCGCGCCGTTGACCAGGCCGGCGAACAGGCCACAGCCGATCGCCACCAGCACCGGCACGATGACCGGCAGGTCGGTCCAGCCTTGCGCCAGGAACATCGCCTTGGGATTGGGGTTGCCGTTGACGGTCGCCACCTGGGCGAAGCTCATGGCGATCATGGCGGTCGCGCCGACGATCGAGCCCGAGGACAGGTCGATGCCGCCGGTGATGATCACTTGCGTCACGCCGATGGCGATGATGCCGACGATCGACACCTGCAGGATGATGATCTGCAGGCGTGCCTCGTTGAAGAGACCGCCGACGTCGCTGCGGGTGTTGAACAGGAAACTGTCGCCGAGAAAGATACGGCCGATCAGTTCGAAGATGACGACCAGGATGACGAGCGCCAGGAAGACGTTGAATTCGGCCGGCCAGTTGCGCTTCTTCGCGTCATAGCTGACCCCGCCGACGCCGTGAGATGTCTGTGCCAATCTTCTATCCTCCATCAGCCACGGTCGTCCTCGGCACCCGAAGGCGCCCGGGGGAAGAGGAGCGGCGCTGTCTTTGCGCGAGAGCGCCGCTCCGTGGATCCGTTGCTCAGTTCTTCTTCAGGAACTTGTCGATGTTGGCCGGCGTCACCAGCTGGAAGGGCACGTAGACCTTGTGCTCGACCTTCTCGCCCTTGGCGAGCTTCAGTGCCGCATCCAGCGCACCGGCGCCCTGGCCGGCCGCGTCCTGGAACACGGTTGCATCGAGGTCGCCGGCCTGCATGGCCGCCAGCGCGTCCTGGGTGGCGTCGACGCCTCCGACAACGACCGACTTCATGTCGATATTGGCGGCTTTCATCGCCTGGATGGCGCCGATGGCGCTTTCGTCATTGTTGGCGATGACGCCGTCGAACGGCTTGCCGGTCGACAGCCAGTTGGTCATCAGATTCTGCGCTTCGTCGCGGTTCCAGTTCGACGTCTGCTTGTCGATGATCTTGATGAAGCTGCAATCCGGCGTGGCGATGACCTCTTCGATGTCCTTGGTGCGCTGCACGGCGGCCTGGTTGGAAAGCTCGCCCATGATGACATAGACATTGGCTTCCTTCTTGCCGGCTTCCTTGAACAGGCGGCAGACTTCCTTGGTTTCGAGCGTGCCGGAATCGGCCTCGTTCGAGGCGACGAAAGCCTGGTTGTCGGGCAGCGTGTTCACATTGACCGGCTCGCGGTTGACGTAGACCAGCGGGATCTTGGCGGCCGCGGCGGCGTCCGACATCGCCTGCGTGGCCGAAGTGTCGACCGGATTGACGATGATGGCGTCGACGCCCGAAGCCGCGAAGTTCTTGATCTGGTCGAGCTGCTTGGCAACGTCGTTCTGCGCGTCTTCGACCTGCAGTTCGACGCCGCTCATGCCCTTGGCCTGCTCGATCATGCCGTTGCGTAGCACGGTCAGGAAGTTGTCGTCGAACTTGGCCATCGACACGCCGATCTTGGCGGCCATGGCCGATGAACTCATCAGCGCCGCGAAGGCGACGCCCAAAAGCAGTTTCTTCATTGTAATCTCTCCTCCACTTTTGGTGTCCGGTTGCACCGATCTATCCGGAATCCCCGATCTCCCCGGGGAATCTCTCCCTGATGTCTTCGTTCCGTGTGGCTCCCGCATCGGCAGGAATGCCAAACCCTCTGTTTGAAACAGATATTCCGGAACGAAAGAACCAAAATACACAGCTGGTGAAATATTTATTCCATTCCAGCGGAACGTCAAGGGCGATTCCGCGGCCTGCCGCCGGAATTTCGGATCGTTCTGATGGTTTCTATCATTTCCGGCCGCTACTCTCGGGCGGGAAAGGCTAGATATTTTCCGGCAGATAGATGTCGAAGGGCAGGAAGGTCTGGCCAGGTGCGTTGGCGGCGCCGGCCTCGATGGCATGCACCATTCGATCAACCAGTTCCCTGCAGAGCGCGGCCAGCGGCGTCGAGATCACCATGGTGAGGATGTTGTCGGCGAGTGCCGCGCGCGACGCGGCATTGATCTCGTTGCAGACGACCACCGGCATGTTTACGGGCCTTGCTGCCCGCAGCGCCGAGACCGCGCCTTCCATACCGCCACCGGCGACATAGCAGCCGGCAAGGTCCGGATAGCGCGCCAGGAGATCGATCATCGCATCATGGGTCACCTGGTTTGCCTCCAGATTGACCAGCGTTTCGAGCACACTGAAGTCGGGTGCATGCTCGCGAAAGAACGAGCGGAAGCCGATCTCGCGCAACTCATGACCATGGAAGCGATGGCTGCCGACGAAGAGGGCGACTTTGCCGGGCTGCCGCGCCGCCCTGGCGATCATCCAGGCCGCGGTACGGCCGACCTTGCGGTTATCAAGGCCGACATAGCCCTCGCGGATGCCGGCTGCGAAATCTGACAGCAGCGAGAACACCGGTTGCCCTCTCGCCTTCAACGCCTCGACCGCCGCGGTCAGGGTCGGATGGTCCGGGCCAACAACGGCGATGGCCCTCGATTTTGCCGCCAGCCTGCGCATCTGGGCGGCGATCTCGTCTGGGACCAGGGAACTGGCGAAGTCGATGGTTGCGGCACCACGGAACCGCTGCGATTGCGAGACCGCCAGTTCGAGCTCCGCCGCGAAGTCGCCGTAGAAAACGTCATTGCCTCTCAAAAGCAAGAAGCCGAGCCGGTACTCGGGCAGTTCATGGCGCATGCGTTGCTTGATCAGGCCGGCCGCGTGATAGCCGATCTCGGTCGCGGTCTCATAGACGCGGCGCGCGGTTTCCTCGCGCACCGGCAGGCGATTGTTGAGCACGCGGTCCACCGTGGCGACGCTGACACCGGAGATGCGCGCCAGGTCGGTGATGGTCGGCCGTTTCGCCATGATCGCCCTCATTCGAATTGCAGGGTATCAATACATCATTCTGATAGGAAATGATAGAAACTATCTTTATGATGTTGAGTCTATCATGGCTCGGCGCTATTTTGACGGCGGAAGCTGGCAATATCAGGCATTCGCCAATGCCCTGCCGAGGGAGGCAACCATGACCATAGCGCCGTCCCGGCGTGACTACAGCCTGATCGGCCGCGACGCCAAGCTCGCCGTGGAGAACGGCCTGTCGGCGGCCGAGTGGTATCACACCGACATTCCGCGCAAGCAGATGAAGGAGCTGATGCAGCGCTCCGACGGTCCGGCGATCCGCGATACCGCGATCTGGATTGCCGCGCTCGTCGTCAGCGGCGCCGGCGGCGCCTGGTTCTGGGGCAGTTGGTGGTGCGTGCCGTTCTTCTTCGTCTATGGCGTGCTCTACGGCTCCTCGACCGATTCACGCTGGCACGAATGCGGCCACGGCACGGCCTTCCGCACGCAGTGGATGAACGACGTCGTCTACCAGATCGCCTGCTTCATGATCATGCGCAATCCGGTGACCTGGCGCTGGAGCCACACGCGCCACCACACCGACACCATCATCGTCGGCCGCGACCCGGAAATCTCCGTCATGCGGCCGCCGGACCTGGTGCGCGCCATCCTCGGATTTGTCGGCGTGCTCGACGCCTGGCATGCGATGTCAGACATGCTGCGCAACGCCGCCGGCAACATCAGCGCCGCCGAAAAGACCTTTATTCCGGAGCAGGAACAGGGCAAGGCGATCCGCATTGCCCGCATCTGGACCGCCATCTATGCCGCGACCATCGCGCTGGCGCTCTATTCCGGCTCGTTCCTGCCCTTGATGCTGGTCGGCCTGCCCAGGCTCTATGGCGCCTGGCACCATGTCATGGTCGGCCTGCTGCAGCATGGCGGCCTGGCCGACAACGTCACCGACCACAGGCTGAACAGTCGCACCGTGTACATGAACCCGATCAGCCGCTTCATCTACTGGAACATGAACTATCACGTGGAACATCACATGTTCCCGATGGTGCCCTACCATGCGCTGCCGAAGCTGCATGCGCTGATCAAGCACGATTTGCCGGCGCCGACCCCGTCGATCCTGGCCGGCTACCGCGAGATGATACCGGTCTTCCTGCGCCAGCTGCGCAACGAGGATTATTTCCTCAAGCGCGAACTGCCGCCGACCGCCAGGCCCTATCGCGAGGAATTCCACAGCGATGCCGTCGCCGCCGCAGCGGAATGACAATGCGATTTTTGCGGAGGAACAAATGAGCGACTGGGTCGAGGCCTGTGCTGCCGATGACATCGACGAAGAGGACGTGATGCGCTTCGATCATGGCGGCCGCACCTTCGCCATCTACCGCAGCCCTGACGACGAGTACTTCGCCACCGACGGGCTTTGCTCGCATGAGAAGGTGCATCTCGCCGACGGGCTGGTGATGGACGACATTATCGAATGCCCCAAGCACAATGGCCGCTTCAACTACAAGACGGGTGCGGCCAGGGGCGCGCCGGTCTGCGTCAACTTGAAAACCTATCCGGTCAAGGTCGACGCCGGCAAAGTCCTGGTCCAGATCGGGTGATGGATATGGCGCGCGGAATGGTCATCATCGGCGCCGGCGAATGCGGCGGGCGGGCAGCGCTCGCGCTGCGCGATCTCGGCTATGACGAGCCGGTGACGCTGGTCGGCGACGAACCGCACCTGCCCTATGAAAGGCCGCCTTTGTCCAAGGACGCGATGGCCAGCGACGCGCCGGAAATCAAGGCGATCGCCAGCGACGAGATGCTGGCTGAAAAGTCGATCCGCCATATCCATTCCGTTCAGGCCGTGGCGATCGATCGCGCGGCGCATGCGGTGCGCCTGTCGGATGGCTCGGTGGTGCCCTACGACAAGCTCCTGCTGGCCACCGGCTCGACCCCGCGCAAGCTGCCGATGCCCGGCCTTGGCGCGCGCTGTGTTTATCTCCGCACCTTCGCCGATGCGCTGGCCATCCGCGCCCATCTCAGCGCCGGCAACCGCATTGCCATCATCGGCGGCGGCTTCATCGGCCTGGAACTCGCCGCCGCGGCCCGCAAGCTCGGTGCCTCGGTCACCGTCATCGAGGCGCAGCCGCGCATCCTGATGCGCGGCGTGCCCGCCGAGATCGCCGAAATCATCCATCAGGCGCACATTGCCGAAGGCGTCGACATATTGTGCGGCGACGGCATCGCGTCGATCGCCGACGACGGCAGGCAGGTTCGCATCGCCCTTGCCGGCGGCCGAGAGGTATCCGCCGATCTCGCCATCATTGGCATCGGTGCCATGCCGGTGACCGCGCTGGCCGCCGAAGCTTTCCTGGCGATCGAAAACGGCATTGCCGTGGACGAGCAACTGCGCAGCAGCGATCCCGACATCTTTGCCGCCGGCGACTGCTGTTCGTTCCCGCTCGCCGTCTATGATGGCCGTCGCGTGCGGCTGGAAGCCTGGCGCAACGCCCAGGAACAGGGCGCGCTGGCGGCCAGAAACATGCTGGGCGCCGGCGAGGCGCATGCGGCGGTGCCGTGGTTCTGGTCGGATCAGTATGGCCTGTCGCTGCAGATCGCCGGGCTCTCGGACGAAGGCCGGAGCACGGTGCGCCGCGATCTCGGCGAAGGTGCCTTCATCCTGTTCCATTTGGCTGAGGACGGCAGGCTGGTGGCGGCGAGCGGCATCGGCCCCGGCAATGCGGTCGCCCGCGACATCAGGCTGGCCGAGATGCTGATCGGCAAGCGCGCAAAGCCCGCGCCGGAAGCGCTGGGATCGCAGGACGTCAAGCTGAAGTCGTTGCTGGCGGCGTAGAGAGACTGGCCACCCTACCCCTTGTGGGGAGGGTCGCTGCGAAGCAGCGGGGGGCGGCACCGACCCCCACCCGGACCTTCGGTCCGACCCCCCACAAAGGGAAGGTAGAGGGCCGCGCCCTAAAACAGCGCCTTCAGCTCCGACAATTTGTCGTTGACCAGCCAGCCGTAATAATTCTCTTCCGGCAGTTTCGCCGGTTCGCCGGCGGCGCGGCGCTTGTCGTTTTCGGCCTTCAGCGCATAGGCGCGCTGCTCCGGATTGCCGACATTGTAGAGCGTGGCGGTCAGTCCCGGATTGCCCGAAATGTCGAAGCCGGCAATGCTCTTGTAGGCGTCGATCGATTTCCGGATCGTCGCCGCCACGTAAGGCAGTGTCAGGTCCGGATCCATGATGGTCTTGTAGACCGCATTGGGGTCGGCGACGTCGAGCTCCGGCAGTCCGGACACCTTGTGCACGAGATCGCTCATCTGCAGGGCGGTCAGCGGGTTCAGCTGGCCGAGCCCGAAAGTCTGGCCGGCATAGTAGGGCTGGAAGAAGGTGGCGCCGAAACGGTCGTCGGGAAAGCTTGTCCCGCCAACGGTCTTGCCGCGAAACGCGCGGTTCCACACCTGCTCGCGGCATTCCCACAAATCGTAGCTGTCCGACATTCCTGCGCATTTCCTGAATTCCGGCCGCTGCACGAAATCCGTGATGTCCTCGCCGTCATAGGCGAAGGACAGTTTGCTGGAGAGATAGGAGATCGCCTTGACGTAGTAGGTCTGCAGCCGGTCATAGGCATCGACATTGTAGGTGTGCTCGCCGACGATGGCGCCGACGATGTGCATCGGATCGATGCCGTAGGCGGAAGCCGCCTTCTTGATCTTGGCGCGCAGGTCGGCGTCATTCTGCAGCAAAGCGTAGACCTTGCGGTATTTCGCCTGGAAGGTGGTGTTGGTCGCCTGCGTGCGCCGGCTCGAGGCGCCCGGAATGTCCGGCTGCTCGGCATTGCGGTTTCCCGGCGGCACCAATGTTGCCGCTTGTGCGCCGAACAGCGTCGCCGCCAACGTCAGGCCGAGAAGGACCAGGATCAGTTTTTTCATGCGCCGCCGCTGCCCAAGCAATTCCAAGGAAAGTGTGAAACGGTTTTCCGTCCGGAATTGCGTCAAACCAAGAGATCGAGAATTGCCCAAGAGATCGAGAATTGCCCAAGAGATCGAGAATTGCCGCGCAAACTAGGTAAAGCTCTTGGTCGAGTCGAGAGCGCCCCCGCACAAGGCAAGACGAAAGGTGGCCAGATGGTACCATCTGGCCACACATGATGCTTTTGCCGGAAGTTGCTGCCTGAACCGGCGCCGGATGAACCGGCGCCGGCTTTTAAAGGATGAATCGCGACAAATCTGTGTTTCGCGAGAGATCGCCGACATGCTTTTCGACATAGGCGGCGTCGATGGTGACCGATGTGCCGTTGCGGTCCGGCGCATCGTAGGAAATCTCGTCCAGCACCCGCTCCATCACCGTCTGCAGCCGCCGGGCGCCGATATTCTCGACGCTGGCATTGAGATCGACGGCGATGCCGGCAAGCGAATCGATGGCATCGTCGGTGAAGGTCAGCTCGACGCCCTCGGTCTTCATCAGCGCGATATACTGCTTGATCAGGCTCGCTTCCGTCTCGGTCAGGATGCGGACGAAATCCTCCTTCTCCAGCGCACGCAGCTCGACGCGGATCGGCAGGCGGCCCTGCAGCTCCGGCAAAAGGTCGGACGGCTTCGAGACGTGGAACGCGCCGGAAGCGATGAACAGGATGTGATCCGTCTTCAACGGCCCGTATTTGGTCGCCACCGTGGTGCCTTCGACCAGCGGCAGCAGGTCGCGCTGCACGCCTTCGCGCGAAGGCCCGCCGGAAATGTCGGATCTCGCCGCGATCTTGTCGATCTCGTCGAGGAAGACGATACCGTCATTTTCCGCCGCATCGAGCGCCCGGCGCACAACCTCGTCCTGGTCGAGCAGCTTGTCGGACTCGTCGTTGACCAAGAGGTCGTAGGATTCCTTCACCGTCGTCTTGCGCAATTTGGTCTTCTTGCCGCCCATCGCCTTCGACAGCATGTCGTTGATGTTGAGCACGCCGATATTGGCGCCCGGCATGCCGGGGATCTCGAAGCCGGGCATGCCGCCATTGCCGGTGTCCGCCACCTCGATCTCGATTTCCTTGTCGTCGAGTTCGCCGTCGCGCAGCTTCTTGCGGAAACTGTCGCGCGTGGCCGGGCTCGCCGTCTTGCCGACCAGCGCTTCCAGCACGCGTTCCTCGGCGTTGACGTGGGCGCGCGCCTTGACGTCCTCGCGCATCTTCTCGCGCACCAGGCCGATGGCGATCTCGACCAGGTCGCGGATGATCTGCTCGACATCGCGGCCGACATAGCCGACTTCGGTGAACTTGGTGGCTTCGACCTTGACGAAGGGCGCCCCGGCCAGCCGCGCCAGGCGGCGCGAGATCTCGGTCTTGCCGACGCCGGTCGGCCCGATCATCAGGATGTTCTTCGGCATCACCTCTTCGCGCATCTGGCCTTCAAGCTGCTGACGGCGCCAGCGGTTGCGCAGGGCGATGGCCACGGCGCGCTTGGCGTCCTTCTGGCCGATGATGAAGCGGTCGAGTTCCGAAACGATTTCGCGGGGAGAAAATGTCGTCATAGCTAAATTCCACTTTGCCACTGCTTGATGGCCTCGAACGGATGCAGCAGCATGATCACGTTGAGTGTCAGATTGTCCCGGATGAGATAGCCGGTACCCAGTTCGAAGAGGACGGCGAGGCTGACGATCACCCATATAGGTAGCTTTCGCGCCATCACAAATCCCAGCACCATGGCCAGCGTGTCGGACACCGAATTGATGATGCTGTCGCCATAATAGTCGAGCGAGATGGTGCCCGCGCGATACCGTTCGATGATGAACGGGCTGTTCTCGAGCAGCTCCCAGCCGCCCTCGACGAAGACGGCGAAGGCCAGCCGCAAGCCGATCGGCGAACGCGGGAACAGGAACTGCGCTAGCGCATAGAACAGGAAGCCGTGGATGATGTGCGAGAAGGTGTACCAGTCCGAAATATGCTGGGAGTTCTCGGAACTGTTCACCACGCCATGCCAGAGCTTGACGTAGCCACACGTGCATATCGGCGGATGGCCCATTCCGTAGAGGGCGCCGGCCTGGAAGATGAGCAGCCCAAGGACGAGCAGAAGTCCCATGCGCCAGCTGTCTTCATAGGCCGAATAGCTGTTTTCCGTGGCCGGTGTCGTCATCGGTTCATTCCCCCTGGTTTCGCGTCGCCGTCTCGACCATCACAAAGCCCTGTCACGCCTTCAGCGGCGGTAGCCGGCGGATCACGGCCGCCGGCAAGGTGGGATTGACCACAATCCGCCTGATACGCTGCCAGCCGGCCCCGAACAGAATAATCAGCGCGCCAACAACGACCAGGATCAAGGCAAAAGGCGGGATGCCCGTCGAATCGGAGGCGGAATTCACCAGATAATAGATGCCCAGCGAGCCGAAGTAAGCCAATGTAGGAACCAGAAGCGAACGGCGGTCTATGGCCAGCGCGACATAGAGGAAGCCAAGGATCAGAATCGTCAGCATGATGGTTGCATTGGCATCCGGCGCGATATGTCCGAATACGACGTTTTGGCCGGTTGCCATGATAAAGAGCGGATGCACCAGCATCGGCGCCGAGACGACATGCAGCCAGAAAGCGCAATCGGACCAGATCTTGCGTCGATCCCTGTCGTAAATGTCAAAAGCGACACCCGTTGCGAACACGATCAGGCCGCAGATCAGCGGCATGTAAAGGGCCGCGCGAAGCAATTCGGGAACGTCCTCGAGGCGCGGCGGCGCAATCGCGCCGGTTGTCACGCTGTCATACAGGATTATCGCCGTTTGCAGGAAGGCAAGCAGTGTGAAGGCGATGGCGATAGTCCCGGCAATGATGGGGACGCGAAAGCGCCAGAAATAGATCGCCGCCGCGATTATTCCTCCGCCCAGGAACAGATATCCGGCCCGGGACGCCGTCTGGCGCAACGCCAATAGCTGCCAGATGGTTTCCGGCTTGCGTATGCCGAAGCTGGCCTCCACTTGCAGCGCCAGAGCGGCCAGAATGGCGGCCATGAAAATCAGGGCAAGCACGGACGACGATAGTTTCATCCGGTGCTGACGCGTGACGATTTCGGCGAGCCCCCAGGCGAAAACCGCGAGGATGCCGGCGATCCAGAATGTCTGGCCTGGAAGCAAGGTGGTGAGGACAAAGAAGAAGCCGGCGCTGAGCAGAACGGTTCCCACGGTGACGAACAGATCGTTGCCGCCGCCGACCAGCCGCAGGTTTTCCTCGTCACCCTCGTCATCGGCGCGCCTGGCCTCGGGGGCGAGAGCGACCGCGCGTTCCATGGCCTCCAACTGATCGCGCAAGGTCTGCGAGATCAAACCTTTCGCGACTGCCTTGTCGAGGGTTTCGGCGCTGATCAATTGGGCTCCGGCGTCGCGTCGCGCGCCATCATCAGGGCTGGCCCGTACTCCGATGTTCTGGTGTCAAAGGCAACAAAGCCGGCCTTTTCGTAGGCGCGGATCGCCCTGACATTGGCGGGATCCGGGTCGATGATGACGCGCGGAACACCTTCCTCGAAAAGCTGTTCGACAAATTGGCGCACGATCGCCGAGCCATGGCCACGCCCGACCAGCTCCGGCCGGCCGATCGACACGTCGATACCGAGCGTGCCGAACGGCTGGTCGGCATAGGGATGATCGTCTTCCAGATGCGGGTCGTAGCTCTGCAGATAGCCGATCGGAATGCCGTCGAGTTCGATGATCAGCGGTTCCACGGAAATACTGTCGATGTGACCGCGAATCTCGGCGATTTCGGCCTCCGGATCGTCCCACCATTGCGCGACATGCGGCTCGGCGAGCCAGCCGGCGATCATCGGCAGGTCTTTCTCCGTCACAGGCCGAAAATCATAGAGCACGCCTGATTCAGGCGGCATCGAGCGTTTCGACGGCGAAATTGTTGTTGGTGTAGACGCAGATGTCGGATGCGATCTGCATCGCCTTGCGAGCGATCTCCTCGGCATCCTTGTCGGTGTCCATCAGGGCGCGTGCGGCGGCCAGCGCGTAATTGCCGCCGGAACCGATGGCCATGACGCCAAATTCGGGTTCGAGCACGTCGCCGGTGCCGGTCAGCGCCAGCGAGACCGACTTGTCGGCAACCAGCATCATGGCTTCCAGCCGGCGCAGATAGCGGTCGGTGCGCCAGTCCTTGGCAAGCTCGACGCAGGCGCGCGTCAGCTGGTCGGGATATTGTTCGAGCTTGGCTTCCAGCCGCTCCAGCAGCGTGAAGGCGTCGGCGGTGGCGCCGGCGAAACCGGCAATCACATTGCCGCCCTTGCCGATACGGCGGACCTTGCGGGCATTGCCCTTCATGATGGTCTGGCCAAGGCTGACCTGGCCGTCGCCGGCGATCACCACCTTGTTGCCCTTGCGCACCGTCACGATGGTCGTGGCGTGCATGGTCAGATTATCAGACATTTTTAGCTCCGATTCGCGCGATCCCAAAAGGCGATTGGCGCGGTACGAGTGATTTTATCGGCCATATGTATGCATGGGACCAATGATTGCAAACGGCTGGATAGCGGCGGGGATGGCAACTGGCAATCGCCGGATCATGCTGATAGAAGGCTTTCGTTTTCAAGCCCGCGAGCGCTTGAGGCCCGTGAACCGGTCACCATGTGAACCAATGGGACAAGGATAAAGTGATGGCGCCCCGTTCCGCCGAAGCCAGCCGCAAGACCAGGGAAACCGACATCTCGGTGTCGGTCCATGTCGACGGTTCGGGAAAATCCGATATCGCCACCGGCGTCGGCTTCTTCGACCATATGCTGGACCAGCTTTCTCGCCATTCGCTGATCGACATGACGGTCAAGGCCAAGGGCGATCTGCACATCGACGACCACCACACCGTCGAGGATACCGGCATCGCGCTTGGCCAGGCCTTGACCAAGGCGCTGGGTGAGCGGCGCGGCATCATGCGCTATGCCTCGATCGACCTTGCCATGGACGAGACGCTGACGCGCGCGGCGATCGACGTCTCCGGCCGTCCCTTCCTGGTCTGGAACGTTTCGTTCTCGTCGCCGAAGATCGGCACCTTCGACACCGAACTGGTGCGTGAATTCTTCCAGGCGCTGGCGCAGAATGCCGGCATCACGCTGCATGTCACCAACCACTACGGCGCCAACAACCATCATATCGCCGAGACCTGCTTCAAGGCGGTGGCGCGCGCGCTGCGTGCCGCACTGGAACGCGATCCGCGTCAGCCGGACGCGGTTCCCTCCACCAAGGGATCTTTGAAGGGATAGCGTCATGGCCAGCTATGTCGTGATGGAACCACCCGGCCGCAGCGAGAGAGCCGGCGCAACGGTCCTTGTCCGTGACGGCTTTGCCTGGTTCGGCCTGCTGGTGCCGCCACTATGGTTCGCCTGGCATAGGCTGTGGATCGAGGCGGCGCTGACCTTCGTCGTCATGGGCCTGCTTTCGATGCTTGGTGAGAAGCTCGGCCTTGGCCTTGCCGGCTCGCTGCTGTCCCTGCTCGTCTCGCTCTATGTCGGCCTGGAAGGGCAGGGGCTGCGCATCGCTGCGCTCCGCCGCCGCGGCTGGCATGAATGGGGCGTGGTCCAGGCCGGCTGGCTGGATGATGCCGACATCCGCTATGCGCTGGAGGCCGAGGCGCATGCGGACGAAGCCGCACCTGCGCCGCGGATGGTTCCGGATGCCGCCTTGGCGCGTCCGGCGCAGCCGGGCATGGCGCTGGGACTGACCCACATTCCGGGACGGCGCTGACATGCGGGTGGCAATCATCGATTATGGCTCGGGCAATCTGCGCTCGGCCACCAAGGCATTCGAGCGCGCCGCGCGCGAAGCCGGCATCGAGGCTGAGATCGACCTGACGGCGGATGCCGAGCGGGTGCGCACCGCCGACCGCATCGTCCTGCCGGGCGTCGGCGCCTATGCCGACTGCGCGGCCGGCTTGCGCGCCGTCGAAGGCATGTGGGAAGCGGTCGAGGACGTCGCCATCGCCAAGGGCCGGCCTTTCCTCGGCATCTGCGTCGGCATGCAGCTGATGTCGCAGCGCGGCCTCGAAAAGACCGTCACCAACGGCTTTGGCTGGATTGCCGGTGACGTCAAGGAGATCGCGCCAGCCGATCCGGCGCTGAAGATCCCGCAGATCGGCTGGAACACGATCGAACTCAGGCGTGAGCATCCGCTGTTTTCAGGCATTCCCACTGGACCGACGGGGCTGCACGCCTATTTCGTCCATTCCTACCATCTCGATGCGCGCCAGCCGAACGAGGTCCTTGCGGTCGCCGACTATGGCGGCCCGGTGACGGCCGCTGTTGCCCGCGACAATCTCGCCGGCACCCAGTTCCATCCCGAAAAGAGCCAGGCGCTCGGCCTGGCGCTGATCACCAATTTCCTGAAGTGGAGGCCCTGACGAGCATGAGCAAACTTGCCGCCTCATCAGGTCATTTCGTCATCGTCGAGGGCGCCTAGATGATCCTTTTTCCCGCCATCGACCTCAAGGACGGCAAGTGCGTGCGCCTGAAGCACGGCGACATGGCCACCGCGACCATCTACAACGATGATCCGGCCGCGCAGGCAAAAGCCTTCGAGGAGCAAGGCTTCGAGTGGCTGCATGTCGTCGACCTCAACGGCGCCTTCAAGGGCCAGAGCGTCAACAGCGCGGCCGTCGGCGCCATCCTCAAGGCGACGAAGAACCCGGTGCAGCTCGGCGGCGGCATCCGCACGCTGGAGCAGATCGAGGACTGGCTCGCCCGTGGCCTCGCCCGCGTCATCCTCGGCACCGTGGCGGTGCGCGATCCCGACCTGGTCAGGCAGGCCTGCAAGGCCTTCCCGGGCAAGGTCGCCGTTGGCATCGACGCCAAGGGCGGCAAGGTCGCGGTCGAGGGCTGGGCCGAGGCGTCGAGCCTCGGCGTCATCGAGCTGGCCAGGAAATTCGAAGGCGCCGGCGTCGCCGCTATCATCTACACCGACATCGACCGCGACGGCGTGCTGACCGGCATCAACTGGGACGCCACCATCGATCTCGCCGAGGCGGTGTCGATCCCTGTCATCGCTTCGGGTGGCCTCGCCTCGATCGCCGATATCGTGCGTATGACCATGCCGGACGCGCAAAAGCTCGAAGGCGCCATTTCGGGCCGCGCACTCTATGACGGCCGCATCGATCCGGCCGAGGCGCTGGCGATCCTGCGGGGCAAACCGGCAATGGAGGCGCGGTCGTGAAGCTCACCATCATCCTGGCCTCCTATGACAGCGGCCATTATCATGGCGGCATGGGCCAGGGTCCCGATGCGCTGATCGCGGGCGGCCTCGTCGACGCCCTGACCATGGCCGGCCACGACGTGACCGTGGAGGATATCGGCAGGGTTGGCGATGCCCAGGAACGCGAGATCGCCACCGGCTTTGCCGTCTGCAATGCCGTCTCAGGCGAGGTTCGCAT
The DNA here is from genome assembly GCF_055901595.1 of Mesorhizobium sp. WSM1386. Lineage (NCBI taxonomy): Bacteria > Pseudomonadati > Pseudomonadota > Alphaproteobacteria > Hyphomicrobiales > Phyllobacteriaceae > Mesorhizobium > Mesorhizobium sp. WSM1386. Next base: position 470,763 of record NZ_CM148373.1, on the reverse strand, counting down.
TGCCATCGACAGGGGCCGGTTCCCCATAGTGCTGGCCGGAAATTGCCTGACGTCAGCCGGCGCGGTCGCAGGTGAGGGTGCCGATGCGATCATCTGGGCCGACCAGCATGGCGACCTCAACACGCCCGAGACATCCACATACGGCTTTCTCGACGGCATGGCGCTGGCGACGGTGCTCGGCCTGTGCTGGCGTCCGATGGCGGGAGCCATCCCGGGCTTCAAGCCGATCGATCCCTCACGCTGCGTGCTCGTCAACGCGCGCGATCTCGACCCGGCCGAGGAAAAACTTGTCGAGACGCTGCCGGTCATCCGCACGGAATGCCCAGGCGTGGCGCAAGCGACGGCAAAGCTGAAGGCCGCAGGCGCCGAACGCGTGCATATGCACCTCGATCTCGACGTGCACGATCCCGAGGAGCTGCAGGCCAACCGCTACGTTACCCCCGGCGGGCCGGACCCGGAACAATTGCGCGACGCGGCTTGCGCCATCGCGCTTGCCGTGCCGATTATCGGCATCACCATTTCCGCTTACGATCCGGCTTTCGACGCCAAGGCCGACGTGCCGCCGCTGGTCGGCCAGCTGCTCAACGATCTCATCGCCACGATAGAGGGCCGCTGATGCTGAAAGCCCGCGTCATCCCTTGCCTCGACGTCAAGAACGGCCGTGTCGTCAAGGGCGTCAACTTCGTCGATCTCATCGATGCCGGCGATCCGGTCGAGGCGGCCAAGGCCTATGACGCGGCCGGCGCCGACGAGCTTTGTTTTCTCGACATCACCGCTTCGTCGGACAATCGCGAGACCATTTTCGACGTCGTCGCCCGCACCGCCGAGCAATGCTTCATGCCGTTGACCGTCGGCGGCGGCGTGCGCCAGGTCGCCGACATCCGGAAATTGCTGCTGGCCGGCGCCGACAAGGTGTCGATCAACACGGCAGCGGTGACGAATCCGGATTTCGTAGCCGAAGCCGCCGACAAGTTCGGCAATCAATGCATTGTCGTCGCCATCGACGCCAAGAAAGTGTCCGGTGCCGGCGAAGCCGACCGATGGGAGATCTTCACCCATGGCGGACGCGAGAAGACCGGCATCGATGCGGTCGAATTCGCTCGCAAAATGGTCGATCGCGGCGCCGGCGAGATCCTTTTGACCTCGATGGACCGCGACGGCACCAAGGCCGGCTACGACATCGCGCTCACCCGCGCGGTTGCCGACGCGGTGCGCGCCCCGGTTATCGCTTCGGGCGGCGTCGGCACGCTCGATCACATGGTCGAAGGCATCCGCGACGGCCATGCCGGCGCGGTGCTGGCGGCCTCGATCTTCCATTTCGGCACCTACACCATAGCCCAGGCCAAGGCACATATGGCCGCGGCCGGGCTGCCGATGCGGCTAGACTCCTCGGGCGATCGGTCCTAGAGCAATTCGGAATTGCGTAAAAACAAAGAGATAGAGCGGTTCGCCGTTTCCGTAAAACGGTGAAATGCTCTAGAGGCTTTCCGGCTAAGAAAAGGGGCCTCAGGCGCCATGGCTGAATTTTCGCTGTCCGATCTGGAAAAAGTCCTCCACGAGCGCGCCCATTCCGGTGACCCCGACTCGTGGACGGCGAAACTGTTCGCCCGTGGCATCGACAAGGCGGCGCAGAAGCTCGGCGAAGAGGCGGTCGAGACGGTGATCGCCGCCGTCAAGGGCGACAAGCAGGGCCTCGTTTCCGAAAGTGCCGATCTTATATATCATTGGCTCGTCGTTCTCGGCCTCTCGGGTGTCCCGTTGAGCGACGTGCTCAAGGAGCTTGAAGGCCGCACGGGGCGTTCGGGCATCGCCGAGAAGGCGTCACGGCCCAAGGGCTGACCGCGAGGAAGGGCAGGTATCTCGATGGATCAGCTCGCGCCGACCGAGAAATATTCCCCGTTTCGTTTCTTCTCCGCCGAGCAATGGTCGCGATTCCGCGCCGACACGCCGCTGACGCTGAGCGAGGACGAGTTCCGCCGCTTGCGTTCGCTGAACGACCCGGTCGACCTCGCGGAGGTCTCGCGCATCTATCTGTCGCTGTCGCGGCTGCTGTCCGCCCATGTCGAGGCGAGCCAGCTTCTGTTCCGGCAGCGCCAGGCCTTCTTCAACGCCGTCGATATCGTCAAGACGCCGTTCATCATCGGCATTGCCGGCTCCGTCGCGGTCGGCAAATCGACCACGGCACGCGTGCTGAAGGAGCTTCTGGCGCGCTGGCCGTCGAGCCCCAAGGTCGATCTCATCACCACCGACGGTTTTCTGCTGCCCAACGAGGTGCTGCGCCGCGAAAACCTGATGGAACGCAAGGGCTTCCCCGACAGCTACGATGTCGGCGCGCTGCTGCGCTTCCTCTCCGGCATCAAGTCGGCGCTGCCCGATGTCCGCGCCCCTGTCTATTCGCACCTGACCTATGACGTCATTCCCGGCGAGTTCGTCACCATCGACCGGCCTGATATCCTGATCTTCGAAGGCATCAACGTGCTGCAGCCGGGCAAGCTGCCGCAGGACGGCAAGATCGTGCCTTTCCTGTCGGACTTCTTCGACTTCGCCATCTACATCGACGCCGACGAGAAGCTGATCCACGAGTGGTATATTTCCCGCTTCATGCGGCTGCGCGAGACCGCTTTCCGCAATCCGGACTCCTTCTTCCACCGCTATTCCCAGCTCTCGGAGGATTCGGCGCGGGCCATCGCCGAAGGCCTGTGGACCAACATCAACTTGAAGAATTTGCGCGAGAACATCCTGCCGACCCGTGCCCGCGCCGACCTCATCCTGCGCAAGGGCGCCGACCACCTGGTCGAGGAAGTGGCGCTGCGCAAACTGTAGCTGGCGGTGGCCGCAAGGCTGGAACGCATGGCGGCTCGTCGTCGACAAGCCGCCACGCCGTTGTTCAAGCCAGCGTCACGTCTCAGCCATTGGCGATCGGCACGGCGACATAGATCTGGCTGCCGCCGCGTTCGACCAGCAACAGCACCGACTTGCGCCCTGATTTGCCTGCCTGGGCAACCGCCTGGGTCACCTGTTTGGCGCTCTTCACCGGAACCTGGTTGACGGCGACGATGATGTCGCCCGGCTGGATGCCGGCAGCGGCCGCTGCCTTGTCGGGATTGACGCGGGCAACAACCGCGCCACGCTCGTTATCGGCGAGGTTCATTTGCTGGCGAATGTCGGGCGTGATGTCCATCAGGCCGAGGCCGAGCGCTGGCGCACCGGAGCCCTGCTCGGCGCCAGGCGCGCCGGAGCCGCCGGTCGATGCCGTCTTCGCATCGTCGCTGTTGCGTCCGACATCGACGGAGATCTTCATGGCCTTGCCCTTGCGCCAGACATCGAGCGATTCCCTGGTGCCAGGGGCGACGTCGGCGACGGCCCGCGACAGATCCTTGGGATCCTTCACGTCCTGTCCGGCGAAGCCGGTGATGACGTCGCCGGTTTCGACGCCGGCAAGGGCCGCCGGGGAGCCGTCATTGACCTGGGAAACCAGCGCGCCGCCGGGATGATCGAGCCCCATGGCGCTGGCAACGTCCGGCGTCACCGGCTGGATATCGACGCCGAGATAGCCGTACTGGATGGAGCCGCCTTTCTCCAGCTTGGCGACCACCTTCTGGGCCTGGTCGGAGGGAATGGCGAAGCCGACGCCGACGCTGCCGCCATTGGGCGAATAGATCGCCGTGTTGATGCCTATGACATTGCCGTTCACATCCACCAGCGGACCGCCGGAATTGCCATGGTTGATCGGCGCGTCGATCTGGATGAAGTCGTCGAACGGCCCGCTGTGCAGGTCGCGGCCGCGCGCCGAGACGATGCCCGCGCTAACCGTGGTGCCGATGCCGAACGGATTGCCGATCGCCAGCACCTGGTCGCCGGTCATCAGCCTGTCGGAATCGCCCCATTTGACCGTCGGCAAAGGCTTGCTGGCCTTGATCTTGAGCACCGCGAGATCGTTCTTGGCGTCGCTGCCGACGACCTTGGCCGGCAGTTCCGTGCCGTCGTCGAGCGTCACCTTGATCGAAGAGGCGCCGTCGACGACATGGTTGTTGGTGACGATGGTGCCGTCGGCACCGACAATGAAGCCGGAGCCCAGGGCCTCTGTTCTCGGCGCCTGCTGTTGTGGCGGCGTCCTGGGCATGGGCATGCCCTGGTCGCCGAAGAACTGCCGGAAATAGTCGTCGAACGGGGAATTGTCCTGGAAGGGCGACGCTTCGTTCATGGCTTCCGGTTGTGCCTTCATGACGGTCGTTACCGTCACGACGGCCGGTTTGGTCGCGGCCACGACCGGCGCGAACGAACCGTTCGGCGCCGATATTCCGGGTACCGGGGTCTGGGTGGTCGCAACGATCTTGGCAATGCCGTTCGTGTTCTGGGCGAATGAAACGACAACAGGGGAGATAATCAGCGCGGCGCCCAGCAGGGCGGCGACGCGATGTCTGCGAAGAATGCCTAGAGGTGACATGGTCGTTCTGTCCGGGCGAGAGTTGATCCGGCGCCGTGAGCGTTCTTGGAGGAGCACCCATCGGCGTGTCGACGACCGGGATCGCCTGTCTCGCCGTACATGGCGGCCGGCCGGATCGACAACCAGCTATCTAGGGTGCGGATCGGCCCGATTTAGGGTTTTGGAACGAACTTTACGAAGATTTAATTCAGCGAGCGCTCACGGACCGGCATGCAAGCGCAGATAGGCCTTTGCAATCGCACGCATGCGCTCGCCGTCGAAGCTTGGGCCGTGGCCGCCATGGCCGATGCGGATCGGCAGGTCGAGCAGGCGCCGCATGGTGCCGATATAGGCGGCGCGGTCGGAATCCGGCAGGCTGTCGATCAGCGTGTCGTCGTAGATGGCGTCGCCGCTGAAGAACAGGCCGTCGGCCTCGTCGAACAGCGCGATCGAATCCGGCGAATGCCCCGGCAGGTGCAGCACGCGGAATTGCCGGTCGCCGAGATCGATCACGTCGCCTTCGTCGAGGGTCCGCGTCAGGGGCGCCGAAGGGATCTTGTAGTCGGCGGCTTTCCAGCCCGGCTCAGGCAGTTTCGAAACGGCGCCTTCGAGATCGTGGAACATGTAGGCGTAGGTCGCCGCCTCATCCATGCTTTCGAATTGCGCCGCACTCATCCTGGGTCCCGCCCGCCATGGAAATTCATGCAGCGAGCCGACATGATCGAGATGGATATGGGTGGCGACGACCAGCAGCGGCTTTCCACGGGACGTTTCGATCTCCGGCGCCAGCGGACGGATACCCATGCCGGTGTCGACCAACAGGTCGGCATCGCGCCCACGCAGGTGCCAGATGTTGGCGCGCACATAGTCATGCACGAACGGCTCGGTCAGCATCGTCGTCCTGTCGTCGACGATGCTCCGGCTGAACCATTCCATCAGACGAACGGCTTCCCGACCTTGTATTTTTCCGGCACCAGCCGCTTGAGATAGGCCATGCCGGCCTCGGACAGCTGGTTGATGTCGGGCTTCATGAAATTGTCGGGCATGTGGCGGGTCTTGCCGGCGACGTTCTTCAGCGGCACCTTCTTCAGCACCGTTTTAGCGCCGTCATACTGCAGCGCCACCGAGCCGCCGCCTTGTTCGGCGACGGAGACGGCGAAGGCGCCGGCATCGAAGGCCTCTTGCGCGTCGACGGCGCTGATGGCGCCGACATAGCCGCGCGGCATGTAGCCGAGCGCGTCGACGCGGGCGCGCTTGCCCGGCAGGCCCTCGGCCAGCGCACGCTCGAGCGCCGCCGGCAGGTCGCTGCCCGACAGCTTGACGTTGCCATGGGCATCGCGCTCAAGCTTGTCCGGCGGCACCAGGCTTTCGACCAGCGCCTTGCCGTCGGCGGTGCTGACCCCTTCCGACACGGCGACGATGCAGCGCTTGTGGCGGTCGAGCGTGGCGCGCACGTCGTCGATGAAGCCGGCGGCCGAGAACGGCCGTTCGGGCACGTAGACCAAATGCGGGCCGCTGTCGGGGTCGAGCTGCCAGGCGGCGGCGGCCGCGGTCAGGAAGCCGGCATGCCGGCCCATGACGATGCCGACATAGATGCCGGGCAGGGCGCGGAAATCGAGATCGACGGACAGGAAGGCGCCGGCCACGAACTCGGCCGCCGAGATGAATCCCGGCGTGTGGTCGTTTTCCTCGAGGTCATTGTCGATGGTTTTCGGCGCATGGACGAAAGCGATGCTGCCGCCGGCCGCATCGGTCAGGATTTGCTGCGTGCCCGAGGTGTCGTTGCCGCCAATATAGATGAAGGCGTCGGCGCCGGCCTTTTTGAGGCCGTTGAGGATGATTTCGCAATAGGCGTCATCCGGCTTGTCGCGCGTCGAGCCCAGTGCAGCGCTTGGCGTTCCGGCGATCAGCCGCAGGCGGTCTTCGGGAATGGCCGAGAGGTCGACATAATTGCCGTCACGAATGCCGCGCACGCCGTGGATGGAGCCCAGCACCCTGGCGCCCGGATGCCGCTTGCGGATCTCCAGCGTCGCACCGACCACCGTTTGGTTGATCACGGCGGTCGGGCCGCCACCCTGCGCGATGACAAAAGTTCCGGTCATTCCTGGCGTCTCCCGAGGCGATGATTTTCAAGGCACCTTGGCCTGTCTTGCCGCATCGCGCAACGGGAGAGTCCGGGCAGGGCCCCGAACCGAAGGACCGCGTAAGCGAAAAGCGGCACCGGTTTCGGAGAAGGTCCCGCTCAAAAATAGGACGGCCGCAAGCGGCGGCCACGATCACATGACGACGACCGGGTTTTTCTTCGAAACGCGGCTGTAGAGGTCGATGATGTCCTGGTTGATCAGGCGCACGCAGCCCGACGACATCGCCTGGCCGATGCTCCACCATTCGGGCGAGCCGTGGATGCGATAGCCGGTGTCCTTGCTGTCCTGGTAGATGTAGAGCGCGCGCGCCCCGAGCGGGTTGGTCAGGCCGCCGGGCTGGCCGCCCTGCCATTTCACCAGTTCCGGCTTGCGCTGGATCATCTCGGGCGGCGGCGTCCAGGTCGGCCATTCCCTGCCGTACTGGATGTTGGCGCGGCCGGACCAGCGGAAGCCGTCCTTGCCGATGCCGACGCCGTAGCGGATGGCATCGCCTCCCGGCTGGACCAGATAGAGCATGCGTTCCTTGAGATGGACGACGATGGTGCCGGGCGCCTCGCCTGTGGTGTCGACGACGATCTGGCGGCGGAATTCCGGCTTGATCTTCAGGTACGGCACTTCAGGCACGTTGAAGCCGTTGTCGGTCAAAGCGGCGTACATGACATCGGCGCCGGTGATGTTCTTGTCGACGCTGATCGCGGGCCGCATCTGCGGCACCGAACCGGTTACCGTATTGTCGAGATCCAGCACCGGCATACCGCCGTCCCCGGAGGTCGAGCAGCCTGCGGCGCTGAGCAGCGCCAGCGCGCCTGCGCCGGACAGGACGGCGCGGCGGGAAAGATGAAGATCGGTATCGATTGCGCCGCCGTTTCGTGGCGGCGTCGGACCTTGCGGCAACTCACGCATGTACCCAAACCCTACGCTGTCGGCGGGAAGCACGGTCCGGCCGGATAGCGGGTATTTTCGTCATTCATGGTTGATAAAGCGTGAATATCTGTGTCGCCTGCGTTCGAGCATGGCTTGGCGGTGTTCGTCCGCTTCCGACGACGTCAGCCGAGCGGCGGCTTTCAGTCGGGAATGGCGCAAAAACAAAAAACAGGCCCCCTTTACATTCTCCCAGGGCTCAGGATTTATCCTTCTCTTTAACCCTAGGGAGACAAGCATGTCCTTCGAAAACTGGGCCGCTTTCGCCGCCGCGTCGAGCATCCTCCTCATCATTCCGGGTCCGACGATCCTGCTGGTCGTGTCCTATGCGCTGGGCCAGGGCTGGCGCACCGCCTTGCCGATGGCGGTCGGCGTGGCGCTCGGCGATTTCACCGCCATGACACTGTCGATGCTGGGCATTGGCGCCCTGCTTGCGGCCTCGGCGACCATCTTCACCGTCCTGAAGCTGATCGGCGCCGGTTATCTGATCTATCTCGGCGTAAAGCTGTTCCGCGCCGGCGGCACGCTAAGGGCCGAGCCGCGCACCGATGCAGTGTCTTCCGCCAAGATGATGGCGCATGCCTGGCTGGTCACCGCTCTCAACCCGAAAAGCATCACCTTCTTCGTCGCCTTCCTGCCGCAGTTCCTCGACCGGCATGCCAGTTTCTGGACGCAGATGCTGATCTTCGAGACGACCTTCCTGGCACTCGCCTTCGCCAATGCCTTCGGTTATGCGCTGGTCGCCGCGCGCGCCCGCAACGTCGTGCGCAATCCCAAGGCGATCCGCATCTTCAACCGCACCGGCGGCACGCTGCTGGTTGGCGCCGGCATCGCCACGGTGGCGATGCGCTCGGGTAATTGAAGCGGCGCGATCTTTCGGCTCGGTTCAAAGTCCAAAGTGTGGTGAGATTCAGGTCAGGCCGGCATCACCTGAATATCAGCACACCTTTGTCACCATTTGACGCTGAAGCCCAGATTGCCCTCGAGGATGCGGCGCTTGTCGCCGCCGAGATTGGTGGTGTAGTCGCCGGTGGCGAAGATGCTGACCTTGTCGCTCACCTTGGCCACGACGCCGCCGCCGAATTCAAACGAGGTCGATCGGCCCTCGGTCGCTATATCGGTGGTGTCGAAGCTGACGGTGTCGGTGCCGCCGAAATCGTGCCAGAAATTGGCTTTGAGGTAGGGCTGCACGGCCAAGCCGTTGATCGTTGTCTCGCCTTGCAGCCGCGCGCCCAGCCGGCCGGTGACGCTGCTGTCGGTGCCGAACGAAACCGACGAGAAGCGGTCCTCGGTATCGTCCAGTGACAAATGCTGCCAGACCAGTTGCGCTTGCGGCTCGAGCGTCCAGCCCTGTCCCAGCGCGATGGGATAGCCGCCTTCCAGCGAGGCCGTGACACCGGTGCCGTCGACATCGATGCCGACGCCGCGCGACGACGTCGCGTCGCCACCGAAGAACGTGGCCATCAGGACGCCGTCGAGGTACCAGCCGCCCTGGCCGATGCGGGTCCAGTAACCACCGACACTGGTGCCGTTGAGGTCGAGCTTGCCGACCGACAGATCGTTTTGTCCCAGCGCCTGGCCGCTCACGTCGCCCTTCATGCTGCCATAGGCGACGAACAGGCCGGCGCGATCGATTCCACCTGAAGCGGTCTCGCGTCCGAACACGTCGAAGCCTGCCTGAAGGCCGAACAGCGTGCCGTCGAAGGAGGGCGACACCGTTCCTGACCAGCCCATCTTGGCGTCCTGGCCGAAAATGCGGCCCCAGGCCGGCGACATCTCGGTGTTCGACAGCAGGCTCTGTTCGCCGCGCCGCTCGTGGAAGGTGCCGAGTGTCGTCATCGCCAGATGTTCGGCCACCGGCGGCAACGCCGAATAGACGGGAACCTCGATGCGATAGAGCAGGATCTGCTCGCCCAGTGCCGGGATTGGCAGGTCAGGCACGGCGGTAGGCACAACCGGTGGGGGCGGCGGTGGATCCGCGGGCGGTGCCGGCGGTGGCGGCGGCGGCGGCTCGGGTTCCGGGTCAGCGGCCTGCACCGGCGGCGTTGGATCGACCGGCGGGTTGTTGATGTCGCCCTCGGTCGGCACAGGCACCGGTGGCAGGTCCGACGGCGGTGGCGGTGGCGGCTCGGCCGCGGGCGGTTCGGGTTGGAGATTTGGCGCGGGTTCCAGCGCCGACGGCGCCGCCGCCGGCGATGTCGGCGTTATCAGCGTCGAGCGCAGATACCAGTTCTCCCCGCTGCCGGCGCTGACGCCACCCTTGAACAGATAATATTCGAAGGCGCCTGCCGCGACCGGCGCGTCGAGGGCAAAGGCACTGGCGCTGGATGTGGCACCGTTGATCGCCTGGACGACCATGATGCCGTCCGCGGTGGTCTCGGCACCCGCGCCGCCGACATTGATCACTCCGATGCCGGTCGAGCCGGACGCCGTTCCACCAGACAGGACCAGCCTGTCGGAAGCGGACGTGTCATCGCCAAGTTCGGTCTGGATGAGCAGCAGGCCGCCGAGTCCGGTATAGTTGCCTGATATGGTCAGTCGGTCCGTAGCGCCGGTTGTGCCGTTGGTCAGGTCGATACGGCCGGCATTGACGACATTGGCCAACTGGCCGGACGTGAAGGCTTGGATCGCCGAGTTGAAGCCGCCGCCATAGAGCGTGCTTGCCTGATCGACATTGAGCGACCCGGTGCCCGTGCCGCTGTCGCCGAGCACGAGATTGCCGTCCAACATCAACTGGGTGTCGTTGGTGGCGTTGATCGTCTCCCAGTTCTGGACCCTGGCGATCCCCTCCAGCTTGAAGTTGTCGAAGGTCAGCGTGTCTGTGCCTGCACCGCCCGTGATCGCCTTGGTGTCGCCGAGATTGCCATTGGTGAGGTTGCTGAGCTTGGCGGTGTCGTTGTCGCCGCCCAGATCGACGGAACCATAGATGATGCCGCCGCCGTTCCATACGAAATTGTCGGAACCAAAGCTCATCAGCACGTCGCCGCCGACCGTGCCGCCGGTCACCGTCACGCTGTCGTCGCCGCCGCTGACGCTGATGTTGCCGCCGATTATGCCGCCCGACAGGATGATGGTGTCCTTGTCGAAACCGGTGACGAGGTTGCGGTCGATGATGCCGCCGGACATGTTGAAATAGTTCTGGTCGAGCTTCATGTTGACACGGCCGATGCGCCCGCCGGTCATCACGGCATGATCGCCGTCGTCGAAGAAATCGACGATACGCCCACCGGTCATGGTGAACGTGTCCAGCCCGTCGCCCTGGTTGAGCGAACCGATCTGGCCGCCGCTCATGTTGAAGTCGTCGATGCCGGCGCCCTGCTGCACATTGCCGGCCACAGTGCCGGCGCCGATAGTGAAGAAATCCGTGCCGCCACCCTGATCGACCGTGCCGGTGATGGTGCCGGACTGCATGTCGATGCGGTCCGTTCCGACGCCGAAGGTGACGTTCCCGCTGATCTGCCCGGTACCACCTGCGGGAAAGTTCAGCGTGTTGTCGCCGTCGGTATCGGTGAGGCTTCCGCCCGAATTGCCGCTATCGCAGGTGTAGACGGTATTCCCCGCGGTTGGGCCCAGCACGCATGCCGCGAAGGCCGCGGAATTGGGCAGCAACGTCAGTGCTGTAGTTGCAAGAAAGCTAATAAGCCGTGGATTGATTCGTCGCGGCCTTTGCCGCAGCAAAGCAACCGATTCGCTGGGGTACTCCGAACGACAGTTCGGAAGCTGTATTTCACTATGCCGCATCGCGTCCCCTCTCAGATCGCGATTTCAAGCCTGCCGCCGCGCCGCAATGAAGACACAATTCGTTCGCTTTTACAAAGCCTAATCTGCACTCCATGGTTGATGAACTGCAAAAACTACTGGAACGGACCTGCGCGACATGCGGTTGGCGCGCCCGTGGCCCATGCGTTAAGATCGCTTTGGACCGAGGGGGCAGCGTGCCCATGATGGCTCGATCGAGGGATTTGGCATGGCGATCAAGGACGGATTCGGCGTGGTATTTTCGGGCGCTACGGAAGCGGGGCTCGCGCCCTACAGCCAGGCGGTGCGCGAATTGCAGTGCTTCATCGGCGATCCCGTAGCCTCGGTCGACCGCGCTATCGCGGAAAATCCCGGTTTCGTCATGGCCCATGTCTTCAAGGGCTATCTGTTTGGCCTTGCCACCGAGCAGGAGGCGACGGCGGTGGCCAGGGCCTGCCACGAGGCGGCCCTGCCGTTTGCCGCGACAACGCGCGAGCAAGCCCATGTCCTGGCCCTCGGTCACCTCGCCAACGGGCGCTGGCATGATGCAGCCGGCATTCTCGAGGACATCGCCATCGATTTCCCGCTCGACGCCGTGGCATTGCAGGTCGGTCACCAGGTCGACTTCTTCACCGGCAATGCCCGCATGCTGCGCGACCGCATCGCCCGCGCCTTGCCGTCCTGGCAAAGCGGCATGCCCGGCTACCATGCCATCCTCGGCATGCAGGCGTTCGGGCTGGAAGAGATGGGCGACTATGGCAGGGCCGAGAGGCTTGGCCGCGCGGCGGTCGAGATCGAGCCGCGCGACGGCTGGGCGCAGCACGCGGTTGCTCATGTCATGGAAATGCAAAGCCGGCAAAGGGATGGCATTGCCTGGATGCGCGCCGATCCCGAGGCGTGGACGAAAGAGAGCTTCCTGCAGGTGCACAATTGGTGGCACCTGGCGCTGTTTCACTACGATCTCGGCGAGACCGACGAGGTGCTGGCGCTCTATGACGGGCCGATCTACGGCACGCCGTCGGCAATGGCGCTGAACATGGTCGATGCGTCGGCGATCCTGTGGCGGCTTTATCTCGGCGGTGCCGATGTCGGCGATCGTTGGGCCGCGCTCGCCGCCAACTGGCCCAAGGTCGGCGCCGGCAACTATGCCTTCAACGACGCGCACGCGATGATGGCCTTTGTCGGAGCCGGTCTCGACGCGGCAGCCCTTGGCTTGCTCGAGGCGCAGCGCGAGGCCATGCATGGCAGCGACGACAATGCGGCTTTCACCCGCGATGTCGGCCATCCGCTGACGCGGGCGATCAAGGCATTCGGCGAGGGCAAATACACCGAAGCCATACGTCTGATCAGGCCGATCCGGGCGATCGCCCACCGTTTCGGCGGCAGCCACGCCCAGCGCGACGTCATCGACCTGACGCTGATCGAAGCCGCCTTGCGAGCCGGTGACGGCGCGCTTGCCAGGGCGCTCACGGCCGAGCGTTCGGCGGTACGCCCGGACAGTCCGCTGTCGGTGCTGTTTTCGCGACGCGCCGCCGATTTGTCGGAGAATTGACCCGAAGCGGATCTTGCCTTAAAAACTGGCTTCGGCCAGATTTTTTCGAGATCCGAAAAAAATAATGGCATGGGAGGATAACATGTATCTCGGCCTCGACCTGGGCACGTCGGGCGTCAAGGCGCTGCTGATCGATGCCGGACAATCCGTCATCGGCTCCGGCCATGGTTCGCTTGACGTCTCGCGGCCGCATCCCGGCTGGTCCGAACAGGATCCTTCGCACTGGATACGCGCTTGCGAAGAGGCGATTGCCGAACTGAAAGCTTCGCATCCCCGGCAGTTCGCGGCGGTGAAAGGCATCGGCCTGTCGGGCCAGATGCATGGCGCGACCTTGCTCGATGCGGCCGATCATGTGCTGCGGCCCTGTATCCTGTGGAACGACACGCGCAGTCATGTCGAGGCGGCAGCGCTGGACGCCGATCCGCGTTTCCGCGCACTCACCGGCAACATCGTCTTTCCTGGCTTCACCGCGCCCAAGCTCGCCTGGGTGAAGAACAACGAGCCCGCGGTCTTCGCCAAAGTGGCCAAGGTGCTGCTGCCGAAGGATTTCCTGCGGCTTTGGCTGACCGGCGAACACATTTCGGAAATGTCCGACGCGGCCGGCATGGCCTGGCTCGATGTCGGCAAGCGCCGCTGGTCAGCGGACCTGCTCGCCGCCACCTCGCTCGACGAGAAACAGATGCCGGCCCTTGTCGAGGGCACCGAGAAGGCCGGCGGATTGCGCGCCGAATTAGCGTCGAAATGGGGCGTCGAGGCCGGCATCCCGATTGCCGGCGGCGCCGGCGACAATGCGGCTTCGGCCTGCGGCATGGGCACGGTCGGTGCCGGCCATGCCTTTGTTTCGCTGGGCACGTCGGGTGTGCTGTTTGCCGCCAACGCGGCCTATCTGCCCAACCCGGCAAGCGCGGTCCACACCTTCTGCCATGCGCTGCCCAACACCTGGCACCAGATGGGGGTCATCCTGTCGGCGACCGATTCGCTCAACTGGCTGTCGGAGATCACGGGCAAGGGCGCGGGCGAGCTGACAACGGAACTCGGCGATGCGTTGAAGGCACCGAGCGGCGTGTCCTTCCTGCCCTACCTTTCGGGCGAGCGCACACCGCATAATGATTCCGCCATTCGCGGCTCCTTCACCGGGCTGGCGCATGAATCGAGCCGTGTGGTGCTGACCCAGGCGGTGCTCGAAGGCGTCGCCTTTGCCTTCCGCGACAGCCTCGAAGCGTTGAAGACCGCCGGCACCGTGCTGACGCGCGTGACCGCGATCGGCGGCGGCTCGCGCTCGCGTTACTGGCTGAAGGCGATCGCCACCGCGCTGCAGCTGCCGGTGGATATTCCAGCCGACGGCGATTTCGGCGCCGCCTTCGGCGCCGCCAGGCTCGGCCTGATCGCGGCGACCGGCGCGGATCCGCTGGCGGTGTGCACGGCGCCGAACACGGACGCCACGATCGAACCGGATGCGGCGCTTGGTGGAGCGTATGCCGATGCCTATCAGCGCTACCGGGCGCTGTATCCGGCGATTAGGGGCGTGACCGCGTGAGTCAGTGCGAGGCGCCCCCCTCTGCCCTGCCGGGCATCTCCCCCTCTAGGGGGGAGATCGGCAGCGTTGACGGCTTTGCTCGTCTTGCAAGGTTGATAATTAGCGAAGGCGGGAAAGACAGCCAATCTCCCCCCCTGAGGGGGAGATGCCCGGCAGGGCAGAGGGGGGCGCCTCGCACCTGCCTTACCCAGAAACCCTCACTGCGTCGGCACCTTGTCGAGGAAGCCGGTGACGCTCTTCAGGCGACCGTTCTCGATGATGCCGATATCCGTGCCTTCGATAACGGACGGCGTGCCCTCCGGGCCGAGGTTCCAGGAGAAGCGGATCTTGTCGGCAAACCCGTCCGGCGTGCCCTTCAGCGAGAAACGGAAGCCGGCAAAGCGCTGCTGCACGCCGTCGATCAGGATCGCGACGCCTTCGTGTCCGTCGCCCTGCATGATCGGATCGCGATAGCTGACGTCTTCGGTGAAGGTGGCCTTCAGCAGTTCGGCGCGGCGGCTGGCATCGCTTTCGTTCCAGGCGGTGATGTAGCCCTCGGCGATTGTGTTGAGGTCGGTCATGGTCAGTCTCCTTTGCTTGACGGCTTTGACATGAGCGTTTTCGACCACCGCGGACCCGAAACCAATTACGCCTGAGGTAATCAAGGCGAATTACCCGAGCCCTATTCGAGAGAGGACAGAAATCATGAGCAGCGGATTTTTCGGCGACATCCAGAAGATCAAATACGAGGGACCGGATTCGACCAATCCGCTGGCCTACCGGTTCTACAACCCCGATGAGGTGGTGGCGGGCAAGCGGCTGGAAGACCATTTGCGCTTCGCCGTCGCTTACTGGCATTCCTTCGCCTGGCCGGGCGGCGATCCGTTCGGCGGCCAGACCTTCGACCGCCCGTGGTTTCCCAAGGCCGGCGGCGTCGACACGATGGAGTTGGCCAAGCTGAAGGCGGATGTCGCCTTCGAGATGTTCTCGCTGCTCGGCGCCCCCTATTTCTGCTTCCACGACGCCGATGTGCGGCCCGAGGGCAAGGATTTCTCCGAGAGCGCCGCCCGCCTGGACGAAATCGCCGATTATTTCGCGGGCAAGATGAAGCAGACCGGCGTCAAGCTCTTGTGGGGCACGGCGAACCTGTTCTCCAACCGCCGCTTCATGTCGGGCGCCGCCACCAATCCCGATCCGGATGTCTTTGCCTATGCGGCGGCGACGGTGAAGAGCTGCATCGACGTCACCAAGCGGCTGAAGGGCGAGAACTACGTGCTGTGGGGCGGCCGCGAAGGCTATGAGACGCTGCTCAACACCGATCTTGGCCGCGAGCAGGAACAGGCCGGCCGTTTCCTCAGCCTCGTCGTCGACTACAAGCACAAGATCGGCTTCAAGGGCACCATCCTGATCGAGCCGAAGCCGCAGGAGCCGACCAAGCACCAGTACGATTACGACGTCGCCACCGTTTACGGCTTCCTCAAGCGCTTCGGCCTGGAGAAGGAAGTAAAACTCAACATCGAGCAGGGCCATGCCATCTTGGCCGGCCATTCCTTCGAGCACGAGCTGGCGCTGGCCAATGCGCTCGGCGTCTTCGGCTCGATCGACATGAACCGCAACGACTACCAGTCGGGCTGGGACACCGACCAGTTCCCCAACAACGTGCCGGAAATGGCGCTGGCTTATTATCAGGTCCTGCAGGCTGGCGGCTTCAAGACCGGCGGCACCAACTTCGACGCCAAGCTGCGCCGCCAGTCGCTCGATCCGCAGGATCTGCTGATCGGCCATATCGGCGGCATGGACGCCTGCGCACGCGGCCTGAAGGCCGCCGCCCGCATGGTCGAGGATAAGGCACTGTCCGCGCCCCTTGCCGAGCGCTATGCCGGCTGGAACAGCGCCGAGGCCAAGGCAATGCTGTCGGGCAAGCGCACGCTGGAGGAGATCGCCGAGCGCGTGGTGAAGAAGAAGATCGAGCCGCAGCCGCGCTCCGGCCGCCAGGAACTGCTGGAGAACATCGTCAACCGCTACGTCTGAGGTCGGAAGGCCGATTCGTATTGCTCGAGGGCGGCTGGATAACACTCCCGCCGCCCTGGAACAGCCTGCGCCAAAGCGCCCGTCCGGCGACAAGCTTTTGCCCCCAGACGCCCCTCAATGGCCTCGCTCTTGCCTTCAAACAGCCGTCACGTATCTCGTATAAGAGGGACCTGTGGCGGGTGAAAAGGAAGGAGGCGAACCGATATGCAGCACGAACGCGAAATCGACGCCCTACTGGCATCCGGCGAGACCGGATCGATCATCGACCGGCTGATGGCGTTGCCGAGGCCGACCGACGACATGAAAAACCAATGGGATCGCGCCATCAGCAACCGTTTTGAAGTCCGGCTGGCGAGACAGATGCGCTCGCAGATCGACGCTGGCGGCGATCGTCAGAACGCCGCATAATCTCCCCTAACTAAAACTATCCTCGGCGCAGCCTGACCGGTGCTTCGCCGAAAGCTCTTGAAAACGCTCTGGAAAATGCCGCGGCGGACGAGAACCCTGTCCGCCCGGCAATATCCGCCATGGCCACCCGCGTGTCGACCACCAGCCGGCGCGCCGCGCCCAGCCGCAGCCTGAGATAGTAGGCGCCCGGGGTCTCCCCGATCGATCTCCGAAAAATGCTTTCCAAGGTGCGCGCCGTCACCCCGGCACGCTTGGCTATGGCCTCTATGGTTAGCGGCTGGTCGACATGTGATTCCATCAGCCGAATGGCCTGCGCCAGGCGCGGATCGTAGCCGTCGAGCCGGCCGAGCGAGACCAATGGCTGTGCGTCGGTCGCGGCACGGGCCTGGTCGTAGATGAAGACGCTGGCGACATCGAGCGCTACCGCCATGCCGAGCCGCGTGCGAATCAAATGCAGCATCAGGTCGAAGGTCGGCGAGGCGCCGCCCGAGGTGAACACCGGCCCGTCGATGACATAGCGGTCCGGGCGGACATCGATGCCGGGAAAGGCCGACGAGAAATCCTCCATGTCTTCCCAGTGGGTGGTGGCGCTGCGCCCCTCCAGCAGGCCGGCGCGGGCCACTAGCCAGGTGCCGGCCTCGACGCCGCCGCATGCGCGGGCCGCGCGAGCCGCTCGCCGCAGCCCTGACAGCAGCGCTGTCGTGGCATAATTCTGGGTGCCGAAACCGGCGACGACGACGAGAACGTCGGTTGGCTCGGCCGCGTCGAAGCGCCCGCTGACCGCCACCGGCAGCCCGCATGTGGTGACCGGCGCCTCGCCAGTCACCGAGACCAGCTTGAAATCGAACAGGGTCTCGCCGGAGATGCGGTTGGCGGCGCGCAGCGGGTCGACGGCCGAGGCCACGCACATGATCGACGAGCCGGAAAACACCAGCAGCGTCACCTTGAGCGGCGAGCGCTCGGCGCGAAAGATAGTCGGTTTTTCGCTTTTGATCATGGAAGCTTCGTAAAACGCAAAACAGTTTCCGGCAAGTCAGTCATTGTTGAAATCTGTTTCTATGGGAGGAGAGTTCCATGCCGCTCGCGATGAACCGTGAGGTCTTCATTACCTGTGCCGTGACCGGATCCGGCGGGTCGCAGGACCGCTCTCCCCATGTGCCGCGCTCGCCCAAGCAGATCGCCGATTCGGCCATCGATGCGGCCAAGGCCGGTGCCGCGATCGTCCACTGCCATGTCCGCGACCCCGAAACCGGCAAGCCTAGGCGCGACGTGCGTCTCTACCGCGAAGTCACCGAGCGCATCCGCGAAGCCAATGTCGATGTCGTGCTCAATCTCACAGCCGGCATGGGTGGCGACATGGTCTTCGGCTCGCCCGAAGCCCCGCTGCCGCTCAACGAAAAGGGCACCGACATGGGCGGCGCCACCAACCGCATGGAGCATGTGCGCCAGTGCCTGCCGGAGATCTGCACGCTGGATTGCGGCACCATGAACTTCGCCGAGGCAGACTACGTCATGACCAACACGCCCGGAATGCTGCGCGCCATGGGCGGCATGATGACGGCGCTCGGCGTCAAGCCGGAGATCGAGGCCTTCGACACCGGCCATCTCTGGTTCGCCAAGCAACTGGTCGAGGAGAAGGTGCTCAATCCCGATGCGCTGGTGCAGCTCTGCATGGGCGTGCCGTGGGGCGCGCCTGACGACCTCAACACCTTCATGGCCATGGTCAACAATGTGCCGTCGACCTGGAACTGGTCGGCCTTCGCCATCGGCCGCAACCAGATGGCCTATGCCGCCGCGGCGGTGCTGGCCGGCGGCAATGTCCGCGTCGGGCTGGAAGACAATCTCTGGCTCGACAAAGGGGTTCTTGCGACCAACGCGCAGCTAGTCGAGCGCGCCGCCAGCATTGTCACCAATCTCGGCGCCAGGATCATCGGACCGGAAGAAGTGCGCAAGAAGCTGAACCTGACCAAGCGGGCGCCGATCGCCGCGTGATTTGAGGGGGTCGACGATGACAACCGTCAAATTCACCGCGATGAAGGATGGCGACAGGGACGACTACGAGTTCCTGACCGCGCATGAAATCGACTACGCAGCCAAGACCGGCGAGCGTTTGCTCGACGCGCTGGTGCAACTCGACGAGGGCCTGTCCGGCTACAAGATCACGCGGCTCGGCCATTCGCTGCAGGCGGCGACGCGCGCCTGGCGCGACGGCGCCGACACCGACTGGATCGCCTGCGCGGTGCTGCACGACATCGGCGACATCTACGCGCCCTATAATCACGATGAATACGCCGCTTCGATCCTGAAGCCCTTCGTGCGCGAGCAATGCACCTGGGTGGTGGAAAAGCACGGCGATTTCCAGCGCCTCTATTACGCCCATCATCTGGGCGGCAATCGCCATGCCCGCGACCGCTTCGCTGGCCACGCCTATTTCGACGATTGCGACCAGTTTTGCGAACGCTGGGACCAGTCGAGCTTCGACCCCGGCTACGACACGCTGCCGATCGAGTTTTTCCGGCCCTTCGTGCTCGAGGTCTTTGCCCGCAGGGCCTACGACCCCTCGGTCATTCGCGCCGGCGAGCGCGTGCCCCTCGTCGATCCCACAACAGCCAAGACAAGAACCGGAGCATCCGCATGAGCATCGTCAACAAGGCAGCCGCCATCGGCGGCGGTGTCATCGGCGCCGGCTGGGTGGCGCGCCTGCTCTTGAACGGCATCGACGTGTCGATCTTCGATCCCGATCCCGAGGCCTCGCGCAAGGTTTCGGAAGTGATGAAAGGCGCGCGGCGCGCCTACAAGCAGATGGTTCCCGGCGGCCTGCCCAAGGAGGGCAAGCTGACTTTCGCCAAGACCATCGCCGAAGCGGTCGCCGATGCCGATTTCATCCAGGAGAGCGTGCCGGAACGGCTCGACCTCAAGCACCGCGTGCTGGCCGAGATCGACACCCACGCACCGGCCAACGCCATCGTCGGCTCTTCCACCTCCGGCATCAAGCCGACCGACATGCAGGTGGCGATGAAGAAGCATCCGGAGCGGCTGGTCGTCGGCCATCCGTTCAACCCGGTCTATCTGCTGCCGCTGGTCGAGATCGTCGGCGGCGAGCAGACCTTTCCCGAGGCGATCGAGGTCGCCAGGGAGATCTATGCCTCGATCGGCATGAAGCCTGTCGTCATCCGCAAGGAGATAGAGGCCTTCGTCGGCGACCGCCTGCTCGAAGCGGCATGGCGCGAGGCGCTGTGGCTGATCAAGGACGGCATCTGCACCGTCGAGGAGCTGGACGACATCATGCGCTATGGCTTCGGCCTGCGCTGGGCGCAGATGGGTATGTTCCAGGTCTATCGCGTCGCCGGCGGCGAGGCCGGCATGCGTCACTTCATGGCGCAGTTCGGGCCGTGCCTGAAATGGCCGTGGACCAAGCTGATGGACGTGCCCGAGTTCAACGACGAACTGGTCGACCTGATCGCCACCCAGTCGGACGACCAGGCCCACGGCCTGTCGATCCGCGAGCTGGAAAAGATCCGCGACGACAATCTGGTCGCGATCATGGATGCGCTGTCGAAGCAGAACAAGGGCAAGGGCTGGGGCGCCGGCGCCCTGCACAAGGATTATACCCGGCAGTTGGCCAAACTGGCGGCGAAGAAGCCGGCGGCCTCCAAGGCGGCCGAGAAGGCCAAGGCCGGCAAGCCGGTGAAGAAAGCCGAAAAGCCGAAGAAAAAGAAGAAAGGCTGAAGACCATGGATTTCGGTCTGTCGGAGGAACAGAAGCTCATTGTCGAGACGACGCGCGCCTTCGTCGAGCATGAGCTTTACCCGCATGAGCGCGAGGTCGAACGCACCGGCGTGCTGCGCCGCGAACTGATCGAGGAGATCAAGGCCAAGGCGATCGAAGCCGGTCTCTATGCCGCCAACATGCCCGCCGATGTCGGCGGCGCGGGCCTCGATACGGTGACCTGGCTGCTCTACGAAAAGGAACTCGGCCGCGCCAACTACGCGCTGCATTGGACCTGCGTGGCGCGCCCCTCCAACATCCTGCTCGCCGGCACGCCGGAGCAGCGCGAGAAATACCTGTTCCCTTGCATCCGTGGCGAGAAATGGGACTGCCTGGCGATGACCGAGCCGGGCGCCGGCTCGGACCTGCGCGGCATGAAGGCGACCGCCGTGCAGGACGGCGACGACTGGGTGCTGAACGGCACCAAGCATTTTATCTCCCACGCCGATCTTGCCGATTTCGCCATTTGTTTCATGGCCTCGGGAGAGGAAGAAACGGCGCGCGGCAAGCGCAAGAAGATCACCGCCTTCTTCGTCGACAAGGGCACCAAGGGTTTCACGGTGCGCGACGGCTACCGCAACGTCTCGCATCGCGGCTACACCAACGCCATTCTTGAATTCGACGATTGCCGTTTGCCGGCAAGCCAGGTTCTCGGCGAGGTGCACAAGGGCTTTGACGTCGCCAATTCCTGGCTCGGCGCCACGCGCCTGCAGGTCGGCGCCACCTGTCTCGGCCGCGCCGAGCGGGCGCTCGGCCACGCTATCGAATATTCCGCGCAGCGCCAGCAGTTCGGCCAGCAGATCGGCAAGTTCCAGGGCGTGTCGTTCAAGCTCGCCGACATGGCGACGGAGCTCAAGGCCGCCGACCTGATGGTGTTCGAAGCCGGCTGGAAGTACGATCAGGGCACAGTCACCGACCAGGACATGGCCATGGCCAAGCTGAAGGCCACCGAAATGCTCGCTTTCGTCGCCGACGAGGCGATCCAGATCCATGGTGGCATGGGGCTGATGGACGACCTGCCGCTGGAGCGCATCTGGCGCGACGCTCGCGTCGAACGCATCTGGGAAGGCACGTCGGAAATCCAGCGCCACATCATTTCGCGGGCGCTGCTGCGCCCGTTCGGGGCATGACATATGCATAAGCTTGAGCGTCTCCTGCGCCCGAAATCGATCGCCGTGTTCGGTGGCGTGCAGGCCGCCGCCGTGGTCGCGCAATCGATCAAGATGGGCTTTGCCGGCGAAATCTGGCCGGTGCACCCGACCAAGGACGAGGTTGCCGGACGCAAGGCCTACCGGTCCGTGGCGGACCTGCCCGGCGCGCCGGATGCCGCCTTTGTCGGCGTCAACCGGCATTTGACCATCGAGGTCGTCAAGGCGCTGGCCGAGCGGGGTGCCGGCGGCGCCGTCTGCTTTGCCGCCGGCTTCCTCGAAACCGAGGCCTATGACGATGATGGCGAGCGGCTGCAGGCCGAGCTGGTGGCGGCGGCGGGCGAGATGCCGATCATCGGGCCCAACTGCTACGGCCTGATCAATTATGCCGACGGCGCGCTGCTGTGGCCCGACCAGCATGGCGGCATCCGGCTGGAACAAGGCGGCAAAGGCGTCGCCATCATCACCCAGTCCTCCAACATCGCCATCAACATGACGATGCAGAAGCGCGGCCTGCCGATCGCCTTCCTGATGACCGCCGGCAACCAGGCGCAGACCGGCCTCTCCGAAATGGCGCTGGGCCTGATCGAGGACGAGCGGGTGACATCGCTCGGCCTGCACATCGAGGCCTTCGATTCGGTAGCCGGCTTTGAAAGGCTGGCCGCGCGTGCCCGCGAGCTGAAAAAGCCGATCATCGCCATGAAGGTCGGCCGTTCCGAGCAGGCGCGGCAAGCGACAGTCTCGCACACCGCGTCGCTCGCCGGCTCGGACGCGGCCTCGGGCGCCTTCCTCAGGCGGCTCGGCATTGCTCGCGTCGATTCCATTCCAGCCTTCATCGAAGCCCTGAAGCTGTTGCACATCACCGGCCCGCTCCCCGGCTACAGGCTGTCGTCGATGAGCTGTTCGGGCGGCGAGGCCTCTGTCATGGCCGACAGCGCCGAAGGCCGCTGGGTCAACTTCCCGGTTCTGACGGAAAAACATCGCGCCCATGTCAAATCGACGCTCGGGCCGCTGGTCGCGGTCGCCAACCCGCTCGACTACCACACCTTCATCTGGAACAACGAGCCGGCGATGACGGCCACCTTCACCGCTATGGTGTCGGGCGGCTTCGACCTCAACATGCTGGTGCTCGACTTTCCGCGCCCGGATCGTTGCTCGGTCACCGACTGGTGGGCGACACTGCGCGCCTTTGAATCGGCGCTGAAGACCAACAAGGCGCATGGCGCGATCGTCTCCTCGCTGCCGGAGAATCTGCCCGAGGAATACACCGCCGAGCTCATGGCGCGGGGGATGGTGCCGCTGTTCGGCATTTCCGAGGCGATCGACGCCGCCCAGGCCGCCGCCTTCATCGGCTGGGCCTGGCGCGAGCCGCAGGCGCAGCCGGTCGACACCTCCGCCTCGGGTGCCGCTGGTGGCGAGCACGTCACGCCTGACGAGGCGCAAGCCAAGGCGCGGCTGATCATGGCCGGCTTGCCGGTGCCGAAGGGCGAACGCGCCGGCAATGCCGTCGAGGCGGTGATCTCGTCGATGGCACTCGGCTTTCCCGTCGCCCTGAAGGCGCTGGGCGTCACCCATAAATCCGAGGTCGGCGCTGTCAGGCTGAACCTCAAGGACGCGGAATCGGTCAGCTCGGCGGCGCATGACCTGCTGCCGCTCGGCACGGGGCTCTATGTCGAGCGCATGGTGCGCGACGGCGTCGCCGAACTGATCGTCGGCTTCACCCGCGATCCGATGTTCGGCGCGGTGATGACGCTTGGCACCGGCGGCGTGCTGGTCGAACTGCTGCGCGACAGCGTCACGCTGATGCTGCCGGCAACGCGCGACGACATTGAGGCCGCACTGCGCGGCCTCAAGCTGTTCCCGCTGCTCGAAGGCTATCGCGGCCGGCCGAAGGCCGATGTCCAGGCCGCCATCGATGCCATCGCGGGCATCGCCGCCTTCGTGCAGATGAATGCCGGCGAGATCGAGGAACTGGACATCAACCCGCTGATCGTCTGCGCGGAAGGCAAGGCTGCCTGGATCGCCGACGCGCTGCTGGTGCTGGGAGAGAACAAGAATGTCTGACGTCATTTCGACCCGCCGCGAGGGCACCATCCTCGAGATCACGCTCGACCGGCCCAAGGCCAACGCCATCGACCTGAAGACGTCACGGCTGATGGGCGAGACCTTCAAGGCGTTCCGCGACGATCCGGAGCTTCGCGTCGCCATCGTCAAGACCGCCGGCGACAAGTTCTTCTGCGCCGGCTGGGACCTGAAGGCGGCTGCTGGCGGCGACGCGGTCGACGGGGATTATGGCGTCGGCGGCTTTGCCGGCCTGCAGGAGTTGCGCGACCTCAACAAGCCGGTCATTGCTTGCGTCAACGGCATGGCGGTCGGCGGCGGCTTCGAGCTGGCGCTGTCCTGCGACCTCATCTACGCCTCCGACCATTCCTCCTTCGCACTGCCCGAAATCCGCGCCGGTACGCTTGCCGACGCCGCGACGATCAAGCTGCCGAAGCGCATTCCCTACCATGTCGCCATGGACCTTCTGCTCACCGGCCGCTGGATGGACGTCGCCGAGGCGCATCGCTGGGGCCTGGTCAACGAAGTGCTGCCCAAGGACAAGCTCGAGGACCGCGTCTGGGAGATCGCAAGGCTGCTCGCCGGCGGCCCGCCGCTGGTCTTCGCCGCGATCAAGGAGACAGCGCGCGTGGCCGAGGCGCTGACCTTCCAGGATGCCATGAACAAGGTCACGCGCCGCCAGTTGGCGACCGTCGATGCGCTCTATGGCTCCGAGGACAACATGGAGGGGTTTCGCGCCTTCGCCGAGAAGCGCGAGCCTGTGTGGAAGGGGAAGTGAGCCCGCGGAGATGACGGCGCGTGGCGCCCCCCTCTGTCCTGCCGGACATCTCCCCCTCAAGGGGGGAGATTGGCTGTTTCGGTCTCGGCGCTCTTCTTGCGACGCAAAAGATTGGCGAAAGCTTTCGCGACATCCAATCTCCCCCCTAGAGGGGGAGATGGCCGGCAGGTCAGAGGGGGGCGCTCGGGCGCTTGCATCACAGATTGGCCTTCTTCCATGACCGACTACAGCACCCTCGTCGACGCCGAGACCTGGGCCTTCATCGAGCGCACCAATTCCTATTACCCGCCAGATACGATCGATTATACGATCGCCGAACAGCGCGCGATCTATGACCGCATGTGCCGGGAATTCTTTGCCGGCTATCCCGAGGGCGTTTTGGTCGAAACCTCGGCCATAGCGACATCGACGCACGAGATTCCGATCCGCATTTACCGAAGCGCGCGCCAAGCTGCGGCGACGGTGCTCTATGTCCATGGCGGCGGCTTCATCCTTGGCGGGCTGGACAGCCATGACGATGTCTGCGCCGAACTCTGCGCCCGCACCGGATATGAGGTGGTCTCGGTCGACTACCGGCTGGCGCCGGAGCACCTGCATCCGGCCGCCTTCGACGATGCCATGAGTGCCTTCGAATGGGCTGCGTCTACCCGCGATTGCCCCATAGTGCTTAGCGGCGACAGCGCTGGCGGCAATCTCTGCGCCGCCGTCAGCCATGCCACGCGCGGCCAAGCAAAACGCCCGTTTGGCCAGGTGCTGATCTATCCCGGCCTCGGTGGCGACCGCTCGCGCGGCTCTTATGTGACGCATGCCGAGGCGCCGATGCTGACGGCGCGCGATATAGAATTCTACAAGCATATCCGCACCGGCGGAGTGGACCGGACCGGCGACATAACGCTGTCGCCGCTCGCCGACGCCGATTTCGCCAACCTGCCGCCGACGGTGCTGATCACCGCGCAGTGCGACCCGCTGTCATCAGACGGCGAGGCCTACCGCGACCGCATCGTCGCGGCGGGCGGACGGGCATATTGGTTCGAGGAGCCGGGACTGGTGCATGGCTATCTCCGGGCCAGGCACACGGTCAGCCGCGCCCGCGCCAGCTTCACCCGGATCGTCGACGCGGTGGCCGCCCTCGGCCAGGGCGCCTGGCTCTGGTGAGCGCAGGCTGGCCACCCAAGTTTACAGTATAGCCGCGGCCGCTGCCCGGCCTGCGCCGCGGCCGGAGAAGATGCAGCCGCCGAGGAAGGTGCCTTCCAGCGCGGCATAGCCATGCACGCCGCCGCCGCCGAAACCGGCGGCCTCGCCAACGGCATAGAGCCCGGCGACCGGCTGGCCATCCTCACCCAGCACGCGGCTGTCGAGATCGGTCTGCAGGCCGCCCAGCGTCTTGCGGGTCAGGATGTTGAGACGCACCGCGATCAGCGGGCCGTTCGCCGGGTCGAGCATCTTGTGCGGCTTGGCCGTGCGGATCAACTTGTCGCCGAGATAGGCCCGCGCGCCGCGCAGCGCGGTGATCTGCATGTCCTTGGAGAACGGGTTGTCCAGCTGTCGGTCGCGGGCGCGGATTTCGCGCTCGACCTCAGCGACTGCGAGCAATGGCTCGCCGCCGGCCAGCGCGTTCATGCGGGCGACCAGCTTCGAAAGATCGGCCTCGACGATGAAGTCCTCGCCCTTCTCCATGAAGGCTTTCACCGGTCCCGGTATGCCCGAGGTGGCGCGTCCGAGAACCTGGCGCCAGCTCTTGCCGGTCAGGTCCGGGTTCTGCTCCGAGCCCGACAGGGCGAACTCCTTCTGGATGATTTTCCTGGTCAGGATGAACCAGGAATAGTCGAAGCCGGTGCTCATGATATGGCTGAGCGTGCCCAGCGTGTCGAAACCGGGATAGAGCGGTACCGGCAGGCGTTTCCCACGGGCATCGAGCCACAGCGACGACGGGCCAGGCAGGATGCGGATGGCGTGATCGGTCCAGATCGGCGCCCAGTTCTTGATGCCCTCGACATAGTGCCACATGCGGTCGCGATTGATGATCGAGCCGCCGGCCTGTTCCGTGATCGCCAGCATGCGGCCGTCAACATGGTCGGGCACGCCGGTGATCATGCGCTTCGGCGCCGCGCCAAGCCGCTTGGGCCAATTTTCCCGGACAAGCTGATGGTTGGCGCCGATGCCGCCGGAAGCGACGATCACCGCTTGTGCATGAAGTTCGAAATCGCCTGATATTTCGCGCGAGCTCCTGTGGCCGCGCTCGACCGTGCTCGGCTCAAGGATATCGCCGCGCACACCGGTGACGGCAGCGCCCGTCCGCGTCAGTTCATTGACGCGGTGACGAAATCTGAAGCTGATCGATCCGCGCTTTTGCGCCTCGCGTACGCGCAGGACGAAAGGTTCGAGCACACCCGGGCCGGTACCCCAGGTGATGTGGAAGCGCGGCACGGAATTGCCGTGACCGATGGCATTGCCGCCGCCGCGCTCGGCCCAGCCGACGACCGGAAAGAACTTCAGACCGCGCTCCATCAGCCAGGAGCGCTTCTCGCCGGCGGCGAAGCCGACATAGGCTTCCGCCCATTTGCGTGGCCAGTCATCTTCCGGCCGGTCGAAAGCGGCGGTGCCCAGCCAGTCCTCGAGCGCCAGATCGTGCGAATCGCGGATGCGCATGCGCCGCTGCTCGGGTGAATCGACGAGGAAAAGCCCGCCGAACGACCAGAACGCCTGACCGCCCAGCGACTGCTCCGGCTCCTGGTCGACGATGATGATCTTCTTGCCGGCCTCGGCAAGTTCGGCGGCCGCAACCAGCCCAGCCAGGCCGGCGCCCACAATGATCACATCCGCATCGTCAGCCATTGCCCCTCCGAGAGTTAGCCGGCTATTTTAATGCAAGCAGCTAGACAGCCTCCCAGCCGTCTTTGCCGCCGGCGCGGAAGATGGCGTCGATGACCTTCTGGTTGAGCACGGACTCCTCCAGTGTGAAGACGCGCTCCTTGCCGCCTTGCGCCGCCCGCGCGAAGGTCTCGACCTCCAGCCGGTATTGCTGCGTGCCCGGAAAGCGGAACACCTGCGCCTCGGTGTGGTTCTGGTTGTGCAGTTCGACGCGGTGATGGTCGTAGAGGCCGGCGTTGAACGGAGAAAAAACCTCGATGAAACCCTTCTCGCCGTGGAACACCATCACCTGCCGCGCCGCCATTTGCGTCGACAAATAGAAGGACAGTTCGAAGTCGCCGAAATCGGCGCGGATCGAGGAGTATATATCGGTGCCGAATTTCTTGTCGCGCTCGACCGTCGCCTGCACGCGCAACGGCTCCTTGCCGGTCGAAAAGCGCGTCGACACGGTCGGATAGACACCGACGTCGGGCAGCGCGCCACCGCCGAGATCGAGCTGGTTGCGCATGTTGTTGGGATCGACATTGTAATAGGAAAACGCCCCCTGCACGTGGCGCAGCCGGCCGATGGCGCCGCTGGCGATGAGGTCGCGCACCTTGATCCACTGCGGATGATAGATGACCATGAACGCCTCGCAGACCAGCACCTTCTTCTGGTCGCGCAGCTTGATCAGCGGCGGGATGTCCTTGGCGTCGAGTGCCAGAGGCTTTTCCACCAGCACATGCTTGCCGGCTTCGATGGCCTTCGCCGTCCATTCGACATGCTGCGAGGTCGGCAGCGGGATGTAGATGCCGTCAATGTCCTTGGAGGCAAGCAGTTCCTCATAGGAGCCGAAGGCATGGTGCGCACCGAAGCGCTCGGCCAGTGCCTTGGCCTTCGACAGGTCGCGGCTGGCGATCGCCGACAGCACGCCGTTCTCCGCCTCGACAATTGCCGGCAACAACTGCTCGCGGCCGATCTTGGCCGTCGACAACACACCCCATCGGAACATCACGCTTCTCCATGTCGATTTTTACAGGCGACGAGGTTTGCCTGAAATCGCCGGAAAAGCCAATGCGATGTGCCGTGGCAACTAACCGCTTACCCCAAGGTCAGCCCCGCTTACCCAGGGTCAGCTCCGCTTACCCCCGGGTCAGCTCCGCTTACCCGTCAGCGACATGTCGAAGTTGACGATGTTGGAATAGAGCGGCGTGCCGACATCCATGCCGTAACGCGACCTCAGCACCTTGCCGGTGACATGGAATTTGATCGTGCCGCCCTTCGACCCATCGAACTCGGCGGTGAACTTTTCCGCGAACGTCTTGCCGCGTGCCGTCAGCCGGCCGGTGACAAGGGCCGATGTGTCGCCGGTGCGGGTCACGCTGGTCGAGCGGAACTGGATCTCCGGGCTGTTGGCCGCATCGAACACAGCGTCGGAGCGCAGGAAGGCATCGATGCGGCCCTGGCCGGTGCCGACGCTTTCCGGATAGATGGTAAAGTCGACCTTGGAGCGCCCGACATCGGAATTGTCGATGCGGATAGTGCCCTTGAAGCGGCCGAAGGCGCCATCGAAGCCCCCGCCACCGGCCTTGCCGATGGTGAAACGGATGCTGGAGGCTGCCGGATTGATCGTATAGCTGCCGGCGGCGTCACCAAGCGAAATGGCCGCTGAAACAGGCATGGCAAGACAAGCGGCAACCGCCGCAAATCCGAAGATGCGTGCATACATGGGGAGTAATCCTTTTTGGAGGCAACGCTGTTCGCGTCCTCGCCCCACCAACGAACCAACTGCCAGTTCTATTCCCGGCCTGACGAAGGCGTGATCATGCGCGTGAGCACGCTGTCGCGCAGCAGGAAGTGATGGCGCAACGCGGCAGCGACATGCAGCGCGACCAGCGCGATGCCGGCATAGGCGAGATACCAATGCACAGATGCCCAGAAGCTTTCGGCAAAGTCGGACTCGGCGAGCGGCAGGTTGGGCATCACGAACAGATTGAACGGCATGGTTGGGATTTCCAGCGTCGAGACCGACACCAATGCCCAGCCCGACAAGGGCAAGGCGATCTGGAAGGCATAGAGCGCCAGATGCGCCATCGGCCCGGCGCGCCGCTCACGGGTGCCGACCGAGGACGGCAAAGCCGGCGCCGAATTGCCCAGCCGCCATGCGATGCGCAGGATGATCAGGCCAAGCAGCAGGAAACCCAGGGATTTGTGCAGTTGGATCAGCTCGAAGGCAGCGCGCTGGCTGGTGAGCCGCACCATGACGAAGCCGAGCCCGAACTGACCGATGAAGATGATCCCGATCAGCCAGTGAATAAGAATGGTTGCCCAGCCGTAGCGGGTTGCGGTGTTGGTGATTGACGCCTGCATGGGAGGCGAACGAACGGCAGGGCAGGTTTCTTCCGGGCGCTCTTCACCCTCCCCTTGTGGGGAGGGTCGATCCGCTCCGCGGATCGGGGTGGGGGTCTTCGTGGGGCACCCCCACCCCGGCTCGCAATCTCCGCTTCGCTCCGACTGCGAGCCGACCCTCCCCACAAGAGGGAAGGTAAGGCGCGCCTCATGCGCTCACCTTGAAGAAATCCACGAAAGCCCTCAGCGCCGGACGCATCTGCCGGCGGCTCGGATAGTAGACGAAGAACCCGTCGAAGGACGGGCACCAGTCCTCCAGCACGCGGATCAACCTGCCGTCGGCGAGCGGC
This sequence comes from Mesorhizobium sp. WSM1386, assembly GCF_055901595.1. Classification (NCBI taxonomy): domain Bacteria; kingdom Pseudomonadati; phylum Pseudomonadota; class Alphaproteobacteria; order Hyphomicrobiales; family Phyllobacteriaceae; genus Mesorhizobium; species Mesorhizobium sp. WSM1386. The sequence goes on along the minus strand of NZ_CM148373.1, from coordinate 440,723 downwards.
GTGCGGACATAGGGCTCGAAGACGAAGGCCAGCCCGGCGCCGTCGACCGCGGCTTGCGCGATCAGATGGTCCTCGTCGAGGATCAGTGGCCCTTCCACCGCCATCTCGATCTCCTCGCTGCCCTTTTCGAACTCCCAGCGGTAGAGGACGCCGCTGGAGAAGCGGAAGCGGATGCAGCGATGGCCGGCAAGCTCGCGCGGGTGGTGCGGTCTGGGCATCGCTTCGAAATAGGCCGGCGCGCCGACCACCGCACCGCGAATATCCGGCCCGATGCGCACCGCGATCATGTCGCGCTGCAGGCTCTCACCCAGTCGCACGCCGGCATCGAAGCCACCTTCCACCACGTCGGTGAAGCGGTCCTCGACGACGATCTCAAGCACGATGTCGGGATAGGCCGCTGCAAAGGCGCCGAGCCGTGGCGTCAGCACCAGATGTGCTGCCGTGCGCGGCACGCTGAGCCGCAGATTGCCGGCGGGCCGGTCGCGCGCCTCGACCGCCGTCTCCAGAGCCAGGTCGATCTCGGACAGCGCCGGCCGCAGCCGTTCCAGCAATTGCGCGCCTTCTTCGGTGGGCGCGACACTGCGTGTGCTGCGCGACAGGAGGCGAACACCAAGCCGGGCTTCCAGGCTGGACACTGCGTGGCTGACTGCCGACGGCGCGATGGCCAACTCCCTAGCGGCGCCGCGGAAGCTGCCGCATTGGGCGACGGTTGCCAGCACGGCCAGTTGGGAAAGGTTCGCTCGGTTCATTGATCTATATTCTAGAACAGCCCGTGCAAATGAGAGCCGATTACCGAACACAAGGCAAGACGCTATTTGTCCCGCATCGCAACAAGGAGACGCGTTATGCAAACCCGCAAGCTAGGAACTGAATTGAACGTCCACCCCGTCGGCCTCGGCTGCATGGGCATGAGCTTCGCCTATGGCGGCCAGCCGGAGGCTGAAGCGATCGCCACATTGCGCCGCGCCGTCGACATCGGCGTCAATTTCTTCGACACGGCGGAGGTCTACGGCCCCTATGAGAACGAGATTCTGGTCGGCAAGGCGCTGAAGCCGGTGCGCGACAAGGTGACCATCGCCACCAAATTCGGCTTCAAGATCCTGGAGGAAGGTGCCGGTATGGACCGCATGGCCGGCGTCGACAGCCGCCCCGAGCACGTCAAGGCTGTCGCCGAGGCATCGCTGAAGCGGCTCGGCACCGATGTGATCGACCTCTACTACCAGCATCGCGTCGACCCCAGCGTGCCGATCGAAGACACGCTCGGCGCCATGGCCGAACTGGTGCGCGAGGGCAAGGTGCGGGCGCTCGGCCTTTCGGAAGCGAGTGCCGCGACCATCCGCCGGGCGCACGCCGTGCATCCGATCGCGGCCGTGCAGAGCGAATATTCGCTGTGGAGCCGCGATCCGGAAGACGAGGTGTTCGCCGTCTGCCGCGAACTCGGCATCGGCTTCGTTCCCTACAGCCCGCTGGGCCGTGGCCTCCTGACCGGCACGATCGCCAAGCCGGAGACCTTGAGCTCCGACGACTGGCGCCGCACCTTGCCACGCTTCCAGGCCGAGGCGATGGAAGCCAACGCCAAAATTGTCGCCACGCTGGAGAAGATGGCGGCTGAAAAAGGCGTCACCTCCGCGCAGCTGGCGCTCGCCTGGGTGCTGCACCAGGGCGATTTCATCGTGCCGATCCCCGGCGCCCGCAAGATACGTCATCTGGAGCAGAACACGGCGGCGGCCGCGATCGAGCTGAGCGTGGCCGAGGTGGCGACGATCGGTGATGCGCTGTCGCCCGATAAGGTGGTTGGCAAGCGCTACACGGAGGAGTTGCTGGCGCTGGTGAATGGGTGAGGAGCGCTTCGGCGCTCTTGTTGTGAGGCCGGCGCGAGGCGCCCCCCTCTGTCCTGCCGGACATCTCCCCCTCATGGGGGAGATCGGCTTTCCTTTCGGCTTTCGCTAATCGTCAACGTTGAGAGATGTGCGCGGCGGCCAAGCTGTCAATCTCCCCCCTTGAGGGGGAGATGGCCGGCAGGCCAGAGGGGGGCGCCTCGCGTCGACATTCCCTACCAAGGCACCACCGAAATCTCCGGCCAATATTCCTTCGCGCGGCGGCCCTTCGCATCATGCGTTCGCTGGTTATCCATCACCCGGTTGGGCGTGATGCGGAACGAAAAGATATCGTCGAGCCCGAACGGCGCCACAAGCTCCAATTGCCCGTCGGCATCGTATCGCACCCCGACCGCATGGGTTTTCGAGGCAAAATGCCCAACCGAGTCGCTGGAACTCGTATAGCGCGGGCAGGGCTGCCCGAACTTCTGCGGATACCACAGATGCACCCGAGCCTGATTGCGCACCTCGACCGGCAGTGCCAGCCCTTCGAAATGCCGTGCCGCCCGGCGAATGACGGCGTCCTCGGCCTCGTAGGATAAATCCGCATCATCGAAATAGAACAAATCGACATCCTTGATGCCGTAGCCCGATGGCCTGCCGGTCAGATGGTTCCAGACGCTGTTGTAGAGCGCGCCGGAAACCACCAGCCAGTCCGGAAGGTTGAGCGCTCGGGCAGGCACCAGCGCTTCGCGGACGAGCGGATCGGCCGACACGATGTCGAGAAACGCTTCGCGTTGTGTTTCGAACGGCAACCCGGAATGGCGCAGATGGTCCATCGTCTTTTGGAGGACGATTCGCCATCTGCCCGCAATCCATAATTCCTGCGCAATTCCGGACGGAAAACCGCTAAACACTTTTCCTGGAATTGCTTCAGCCGCGCAGAACACCACCGGTCTGCTTGCCGACATTCTCGACGATGCGCTTGGCGAGCGCCTCGAAATCCTCGTCGGTCAGCGTCTTTTCGACCGGCTGGATCGACACTTCGATGGCGATCGATTTCTTGTCGGCGCCGAGCGATGCACCCTCGAAGATGTCGAAGACCGAGACACCAGTGATCAGCTTCTTGTCGGCGGCAAGGGCGGCGCGCACCAGCGTGCCGGCCTCGACGGATCTATCGACGACGAAGGCGAAGTCGCGCTTCACCGCCTGGAAGGCGGAAAGCTCCAGTCTCGGCTTGGTCTTCGTCGGCTTGGCCTTCGGCTCGGGCACGGCGTCGACGAACACTTCGAAGCCGCACAGCGGTCCGGAGGCATCGAGCCCTTCCAGCGTCTTCGGATGGAACTCGCCGAAGGTGCCCAGCACCGTTTTCGGCCCGAGCTTGATCGTGCCGGAGCGGCCGGGATGATACCAGGCCGGACCGCCCGCCTCGATCTGCAGCCGGTCGACCGGCGCGCCGCAGGCTTCGAGCGCCGCGATCGCATCGGCCTTGGCGTCGAACACGCCGACCGGCCCCGAATTGCCGGCCCAGTTGCGGCCAGAGCCGTCGAGCTTGGCGGTGCCGCGGCGCACGCCGGCAGAGACGCGGCGCTGCTGGTCGGCGCCGTCGCCCTCATAGGTGCCCGAGACTTCGAACAGCGCCACGTCGCCGATGCCCTTGTCGGCATTGCGCTGGGCAGCGGCGATCAGCCCCGGCAGCAGCGAGGGCCGCATGTCGGACATATCGGCGGCGATCGGGTTGGCGAGCTTGAGCGCCGTCTGGCCGCCGCCGAACAGCTCGGCATGCCTTGCCGGGATGAACGACCAGGTGACGGCCTCCATCATGCCGCGCACTGCCAATGCGCGCTTGGCCGTGCGGGTGCGCACCTGCAGCGTGGTGAGGATTTTTGCATTGACCGCGTCATGCGCGCCGAGCGGCTGCGGCGCGATGTTGTCGACGCCGTGGATGCGCATCACCTCCTCGACCAGGTCGGCCTTGCCGTCGACATCGGGACGCCAGGAGGGCACGGTGACGTTGACGACATCGCCCGATCCGTCCGCCGTGAAACCGAGGCGCGAGAGGATGCCCAGGCTTTCCGCCCTGGGGACCTCGATCCCGGTCAGGCGCTTGATGTCCGACAGCGGGAAGGAGACCATCTTGGGCTGGTGGCCGGCATAACCGGCCACTTCGATCTCCGTCGGCGTGCCGCCGCAGAAATCGAGCACCAGTTTCGTCGCCAGTTCCACGCCTGGCACCATGAATTCGGGATCGACGCCGCGTTCGAAGCGATAGCGCGCATCGGTGATGATGCCGAGCGTGCGGCCGGTGCGGGCGGTGGTGATCGGATCCCAAAGCGCGGACTCGATCAGCACGTCGGTGGTGTTCTCGTCGCAGCCGGAATGCTCGCCGCCCATGATGCCGGCGATCGATTCGACGCCATCGTCATCCGCGATCACGCACATCTCCGGCGTCAGCGTGTATTCGCGGCCGTCGAGCGCCAGCACTTTTTCGCCATCCTTTGCGCGGCGCACGACGAGATTGCCGGCGACCTTCCTGGCATCGAACACATGCAGCGGCCGGCCACGATCGAAGGTGACGTAATTGGTGATGTCCACCAGCGCGCTGATCGGCCGAAGGCCAATGGCGATCAGCCGCTGCTGCAGCCATTTCGGCGACGGGCCGTTCTTCACGCCCTTGACCAGCCTGAGCGCGAAGCCGGGACAGAGTTCCGGGGCCTCGATCGTCACCTTGACCGGACACATGCCGCTGCCGGCGTGGGGCATGATGGCGCCGCCGACGAGACGGCCGAGCCCGCTTGCCGCCAGATCCCTGGCGATGCCGTAGACGCTGGTCGCATCAGGCCGGTTCGGCGTCAGATTGATCTCGATGACCGGATCGTCGAGATGCGCATAGGTCGCGAAGCTGGTGCCGACCGGCGCATCGGCGGGCAGGTCGATGATGCCGTTATGCTCGTCGGAAAGCTCCAGCTCGCGCTCGGAACACATCATGCCGTGGCTTTCGACGCCCCGGATCTTGCCGATCGTCAGCGTCACGTCGATGCCGGGCACATAGGTGCCGGGCGCGGCAAAGGCGCCGATCAGGCCCGCGCGGGCGTTCGGCGCTCCGCACACCACCTGCACGGGTGGCTTGCCGTCGCCGGTATCGACGGTCAGCACCCGCAGGCGGTCGGCATCGGGGTGCTGCACCGCCGTCAGCACCTTGGCGATGACGAAGGGTTTCAGGCTCGATTTGTCGTCGACATGCTCGACTTCGAGGCCGATCGAGGTCAGCCGCTCGACGATCTCGGCGAGCGTGGCGTCGGTCTCGAGATGATCCTTGAGCCAGGAGAGGGTGAATTTCATGATGCTGTTCCGTAATAGCTGGCAGCAGGAATGTTCAGGGCTGTCACGCGCTCAGGCCTCCGAACAGTGTCGGCATGTCGAGCGGCCTGAAACCGTAATGCGACAGCCAGCGCACGTCGGCATCGAAGAAGGCGCGCAGGTCCGGCATGCCATATTTCAGCATGGCAATGCGGTCGATGCCCATGCCCCAGGCAAAGCCCTGGTACTCGTCCGGATCGAGCCCGCCGGCGCGCAGCACGTTGGGGTGCACCATGCCGCAGCCGAGGATCTCCATCCAGTCGGAGCCTTCGCCGAAGCGCACTTCGCCGGGCCGCGAGCGGTCGCATTGGATGTCGACCTCGAGGCTTGGCTCGGTGAACGGGAAGAAGGACGGCCGGAAGCGCATCTTGACCGAGGGCACCTCGAAGAATGCCTTGCAGAACTCTTCCAGCACCCATTTCATGTTGGCGACGTTCGCCGACTTGTCGATCACCAGCCCCTCGACCTGATGGAACATCGGCGAGTGGGTGGCGTCGGAATCCTGGCGGTAGGTCTTGCCTGGAATGACGATGCGGATCGGCGGCTTCTGCTTCTCCATGGTTCGGATCTGCACCGGGGAGGTGTGGGTGCGCAAAAGCTTGCGCTCGCCCTTCTCGTCCGGCTGGAAGAAGAAGGTGTCGTGCATCTCGCGCGCCGGATGGCCCTCCGGGAAATTCAGCGCGGTGAAATTGTAATAATCGGTCTCGATATCTGGACCTTCCGCGATGGCGAAGCCGAGATCGCCGAAGATCGCCGCGATCTCGTCGATGACCTGGCTGATCGGATGGATGCGGCCGCGCTCGGCCGGCGATTGCCGCACCGGCAGCGTCACATCGACCTTCTCGGAAGCCAGCCGCGCGGCGATCGCCACGTCCTTCAATTCCGCCTTGCGGGCTGTCAGCGCCTCCGTGACGCGGTTCTTGAGGCCATTGATGACAGGGCCTTTGACCTGGCGCTCCTCGGCGGTCATGGCGCCAAGCGTCTTCAGCATTTCGGACACGGTGCCCTTCTTGCCGAAGGCGGCAATGCGCACGGCTTCGATGGCCGGCTCATCGGCGGCCGACGCGATGTCGGCCATCAGGGAATTTTCGAGCGTATCCAAGCCGGTAGTTACGTCGTTCACGGTCAAACTCGCTACGTTGGAAGTCAGCTTTAAAGTGAAAGTCACTTCTAAGTTGAAAGGTCAGGCATAAGAAGAACCCGCGCCAGCCGAGCCAGCGCGGGTTCCCCAAATCAGAATTGCGAATGCTTGGGAAGCGCTGGTCTTAGGCGACAGCGCTTTCAAAAGCGTTCGGCGTGGTGTTCTTCAGATATTCGAGCGCGACCTTGGCCTTGGCGACCAGCGCGGCGAAAGCCTGCGGCTCATGGATGGCCATGTCGGACAGGATCTTGCGATCGATCTCGATGCCGGCCTTGTTGAGGCCGTCGATGAAGCGGCCATAGGTCAGGCCGTGCTCGTGGGTCGCGGCGTTGATGCGCTGGATCCACAGCGCACGGAACGAGCGCTTGCGGTTCTTGCGGTCGCGGTAAGCGTACTGCAGCGACTTTTCCACCGCCTGCTTGGCGATGCGGATGGTGTTCTTGCGGCGGCCGTAGAAGCCTTTGGCGGCTTTCAGGACCTTCTTGTGCTTGGCGTGCGAGGTGACGCCTCTCTTTACGCGTGCCATGTCATGATCTCCTTAAAAGCAATTCCAGGAAAGTGTGTTGCGGTTTTCCGTTCGGAATTGCGTAAAAACAAACGCTGTCCAGACCGAATGCCTCAGAGGCCGTTCGGCAGAAAATTCTTGATGACCTTCTTGCCATCCGGTTCAGCCAGAACCATCGTGCCGCGGGCATTTCGAATGAACTTGTTGGAACGCTTGATCATGCCGTGACGCTTGCCGGCCGCAGCCGACAGGACTTTACCCGTACCTGTGATCTTGAACCGCTTCTTGGCGGCCGACTTGGTCTTCATCTTGGGCATTTTGCTACTCCGTCTCGTTGGCGCACTATCGCGCTTCTTGTTCGCTTCGGGCCGACCAAAGCCCGAAAAGCAAATGAAACCGCCACGGCATGCCCTGCCGGGCGGTTTTCTTGAACGGCGGTCCTATACGTCAAAGCTGGCCTGTGTGCAACACCCACCGCGCCGCGCCTTTGCAGCCTCGGTCAGGGCAGCGTGAACCACACCGGCAGCATGCCCGACTGCTGGGCGCCGTCGATCAGTTCGAACGCCGGCAGCGCAATGAGGAACACCAGGCCATCGAGCAGCGTGGTCAACAGCAGACGCGGCTTGAAGCTACCGGTATCGCCTTCCTGGTAGAGGGAAAGGTTCGGGAAGAAGCGCGGTACCCGCGCCAGATAGGCGGCATAGGGCGCACCGAGCGCTTCCTTGAGGAATTTCTCCTCGCGCAGGATGACGATGTGGAAGGCGCCGGCGCACAGCAGCCCGAACAGGATGATGCCGGAGAACGAGCCGATCTGCGCGCCGACGCCAGCCGCGGCCAGTGTCGAGAACACATAGAGCGGATTGCGGGTGATCGAGTAGGGTCCGCCCGTCACCACCTCGGACGATTTGCGCCCGCCGATATAGAGCGTCGCCCAGAGGCGGCCGACGATGCCGAGGAAGATCAGCAGCACGCCGAACATCTCGATTGTTTCATGCACCGGCGTGTCGGGTGGGAAGGTCGACTGGCCGAAAAGCAGCGCCAGAAACAGCACCACCACGAGCACGGCAAGCACGAGCCGGCGTATCTGCTGGTAATTGCCCAGCCCGTATTTGAGTTCGTTGTCCAAGGGGTGTCCGATCGTCGAGGAGCTTAGCCGGCGATCGCGGCTTTAGCCGAGAAACAGGCGTCCCGCCGATCGCCGGGACGCTCTGCAAGACAATTCAGGCGGATTTGGAGCGCTGGCCACGCCTGACTTTATCGTGATCTCAGATGTTCAGCACACCTAGCGCGGCGCCAGCACCATCATCATCTGGCGGCCTTCGAGCTTCGGCTCGGCCTCGACCTTAGCGATGGTCGCCACTTCTTCGCGCACCTTGTTCAGAAGCTGCATGCCGAGCTCCATATGCGCCATCTCGCGGCCACGGAAGCGCAGCGTCAGCTTGACCTTGTCGCCTTCCTCGAAGAAGCGGCGAACCGCCTTCATCTTGGTCTCGTAGTCGTGGCTGTCGATGTTCGGGCGCATCTTGATCTCCTTGATCTCGATGACCTTCTGATTCTTGCGCGCCTCGGCCGCCTTCTTCTGGTTGGCGTATTTCAACTTGCCGAGATCGAGGATTTTTACGACGGGCGGCACCGCATTGGGCGATATTTCGACGAGATCGAGCCCTGCCTCTTCGGCGAGCAGCAATGCGTCGTTGATGGAAACATCACCGCGGTTCTGGCCTTCTGCGTCGATAAGCTGGACCCGGGGAACCCGGATATCACGGTTGGAGCGCGGCCCATCCTTGGTCGGCGCCGCTGCTTTGAAAGGTCTGCGAATGGTCGTGGTCTCCTTGGCCGTTTCGTTCCGGGTTTTGTCGGTCTGATGTGTGGACGCGTCAATGTGGTGAGCGCGCGGGCGGAGTCAATAGCACAGCATTGACAGAAAATCACCCTGATCGCGGGCCTGCACCAAACAAAGAGCATCGTGAGCACTTTTCGCCACGCCTGTGGCTGTGTCACAAGAACCCCGCGCCGAACAGGGCCCGAGGAAAAAGCCATGACCGCCACGCCCCCAGCCTTTCTGGATGTCGATGGATCGCGCATAGCAGTGCGCCATTCGACGGGTTCCACGCCCGGCATTGTCTGGCTCGGCGGCTACAAGTCGGACATGCTGGGCACGAAGGCTGAGACGCTGTCGGCGTGGGCCGCGAGCGAAGGCCGGGCTTTCCTGCGTCATGACTATTCGGGCCATGGCGAATCCGGCGGCGCCTTTGCCGACGGCACGATTTCGACATGGCTGTCGCAGAGCCTTGCCGTGTTCCGCCATTTCACAAGGGGTAACCAGATACTGGTCGGTTCCTCGATGGGCGCCTGGATCGCGTTGCGCATGGTGCAGGAATTGCGCAAGGCGGGCGACGCAAGCGTCGTCGGTCTGGTGCTGCTGGCGCCGGCGCCGGATTTTACCGCCGAATTGGTCGAACCGGTGCTGACCAAGGCGCAGAAACGCGACCTCGCAAAAAAGGGGTTCTTTGCCGAGCCGTCGGACTATTCCCAGGAACCCTACATCTACACGCGCGCCTTGATCGAGGACGGGCGCGACAACCGGGTGATGACCGGCCCGATCGACACCCATTGCCCGGTTCACATCCTGCAAGGCCTGGCCGATGCGGACGTGCCGTCGAGCCACGCGCTGAAGCTGGTCAGTCTGCTGCCGGCCGATGATGTCACATTGTCGCTGATCCCCGATGGTGACCACCGCCTGTCGCGGCCGCAGGATCTCGACATGCTGGTGCGGTCGGTCAGTGACATGGCCAAGCGGGGCTGATGAGCATGCGCCTTTCCATCCCGATCTCAGCCTTTGTCGCGGCCATCGTCGGCTTTGGCGGCACACTGGCTATCGTCATTGCCGCCGCCCATGCGGTCGGCGCGACGCAAATCCAGACGGCGAGCTGGGTGACGACCATCTGCCTTGCCATGGCAATCGAGAGCCTGTGGCTGTCCTGGCGCACGAAAATGCCCGTCATCACCGCATGGTCGACGCCGGGCCTGGCGCTGATGGCGGCGTCGAGCGGTTTTTCGATCGGCGAGGCCGTCGCCGCCTTCATCGTCACCGCCATCCTGTTGATCGCCACCGGCCTGTTCAAGCCGTTGACGCAGCTGATCTCCAGGATACCCCCCTCGGTTGCCTCCGGCATGCTGGCCGGCATCGTCGTCACCTTCGCCCTCAACGCGGTCAAGACCGTTCCCGTCGACCCCTGGCTGATCCTGCCGCTGATCGCGGCCTTCTTCGTCATCCGCCTGTTCAACCCGGCGCTGTCGGTGCTGGCGGTGCTGATCGGTGGCGGTCTCGCCGCCTTCTTGACCGGCCGTGTCGGCGGCCTGCCGACACCCGAATTGTCGACGCTGACGCTGATCGCGCCCGATTTCACCGCCAAGGCGATGATCGGCCTGGCGCTGCCGCTCTATCTCGTCACCATGGCCTCGCAGAACCTGTCGGGCCTCGCCGTGCTGCGCGCCGCCGGCTACCACCCCGAGCCCGGCCCGCTGATCGGCGTCACCGGCTTGTTTTCGCTGCTGTCGGCGCCGTTTGGCGGCTCGACCACCAATCTGGCGGCGATTTCGGCGGCGATCTGCACCGGGCCGGACGTTCACCCCGACCCAGCCGAGCGCTGGAAGACCGGGCCGTTCTATGCGCTCGCCTATCTCATCTTCGCGATTTTCGGCGCCTCGCTGGTGGCGATCTTCGCCGTCCTGCCGCAGAGCCTGATCGTGCTGGTGGCAGGGCTCGCGCTGATGGCGTCGCTCGCCAACGCGCTGGCGATCGCATTGAAGGACGAGGGGCAGCGCATGGCCGCCACGGTCACTTTCGTCGTCACCGCCTCGGGGCTGACACTGTTCGGCGTCGGCGCCGCATTCTGGGGGCTGATTGCCGGCCTGGTCGTGCTTTTCCTCGATACGCTCAATAAGCGATAATAATTTCAGTCCCTTGTCCGGTTTTGGCGGACATTGTCTTGAATCGCCGTTTTTGCCTTCCCATTTCGATTCCACGCAGCCGGTCCTGGCTGTCTCCAACCGAAGGAATGGGAGAAAATGAACACATCTGCATTGATCCGCCCGGCCTGGACGCCGGCGACCATCGCCTTGATGGTGATCGGCTTCATGGTGTTCTGGCCGCTCGGCTTCGCCATGCTCGCCTACATCATCTGGGGCGACCGGCTCGACGGCTTCAAGCGTGACGTCAACCGCGCGACCGACGGCATCTTCGCCGGCTGCCGCCGTGGTTCCGACAAGGCCGCGCGCTGGGGCAACGGCTCCGCCCGCACCGGCAACGTCGCTTTCGACGACTGGCGCGAAAAGGAACTTGAGCGCTTGAACGAAGAGCGCCGCAAGCTCGACGAGATGCTGACGCAGTTCGACGAGTATGCCCGCGAATTGCGCCGCGCCAAGGACCAGGACGAGTTCGATCGCTTCATGGCGAACCGCAACAAGTCGACTGCCCCGACGAAGACCGATCCGAGCACCGGAACGACCCCCACCAAGCGTGGCAAAGGTTCGAACCTGCTCGACGACTGAAGCCTAGCGACAGGGCCAAGGTATGATGACGGCGTCGCGTGAGCGGCGCCGTTTCTTTTTTGTTCTATTCGTTTTTCTCGAATCGCGTATCGTCCCGCCATGACCATCGGATTCTTTCGCAATCTGACGAAGCCCAAGCCCACGCCCGCCGTGGAGCGGGAATATTGTGTCGCCGGCCGCACGCTGCCGCTCAAGATCGTCGAGAGCGCCAGGGCGCGGCGCCTGACGCTGCGCATCGATTCCGGCGGCCAGGGCCTGCGCATCACCGTTCCGCCGGGCCTGCGCCGCGGCGAGGTGGACCGGTTCCTCGAGCGCCATCAGGACTGGCTGGAGCAGCGGCTGGCCAAGGTGCCGACCCGGCCGCAGGTGCGGCCCGGCATCAGGATCCCGATACGCGGCGTGCCGCACCGCATCGTCCATGAGCCGTCGAAGCGCGGCACCATCACGGTGTCGCGCGACGAGCGCGGCCCGCTGCTCATCGTGCATGGCGACCGGATCCACCTGCCGCGCCGCATCGCCGATTTCTTGAAGCGCGAGGCCAAGAAGGAGATCGAGAAGCTGGTGGTCAAGCACACCGGGGCGCTCGGCAAGCGTGCCAAGGCGATCCGCTACAAGGATACCTCCAGCCGCTGGGGTTCATGCACCTCGGAGGGCAACCTGTCCTTCTCGTGGCGCATCATGATGGCGCCGCAGCCCGTCATAAACTATCTCGTCGCCCATGAGGTGGCGCATCTCAAGGAGATGAACCACGGTCCGAAATTCTGGAAATTGTGCGAGAAACTCTGCCCCGACACCGACCGCTGCAAGGATTGGCTGAAGCGCAATGGCGGGGCGCTGCAGGCGATCATGTTCGAGTAGGCTGCCTCAATCGTCGTTCGCCGCATTGAGCTCATCCGGCCGCAGCCCCTCGTCGCCATGATGCGGCCAGGGCAGGAAGTCGCGGTCGAAGGCGTCGCTGCCGAAATAATCCAGCGCCCGGTGCGCCTCGGCGCCGTTGAAGGCGGCCTTGTCTATCAGGTGGGCGATGACCTCGCGCGCCTGCACGATCTTCTGCCTCAATTCGGCAACGGTTCTGTCGGCCATGATTGTGCTCCCGCCTGGCATTCACTCCATCCATAGGTAGCGCCTTTGGCGTTCCCGGCAAACAGCATGCTTTTTCTCGACTCTTGGCGCGTTTCATGCCAATTCCCGCGTCATGGCGCTCGACATCAAGATCTGCGGCTTGAAGACCGACCAGGCAATGGCCGCGGCCCTTGCCGGCGGTGCCAGTCATGTCGGCTTTATTTTCTTTGCCAAGAGCCCGCGCTATCTCGAACCGGCCGAGGCCGGTCGTCTGCGCGAAGCCGCGCGCGGCAAGGCCTTGGCCGTCGCCGTGACGGTTGACGCCGGCGACGGCTTCCTGGACGAGATCGTCGCCAAAATGCAGCCCGACATGCTGCAGCTGCACGGTTCGGAAACGCCCGAGAGGGTGGCCGAGGTCAAGGCCCGCCATGGCCTGCCGGTGATAAAGGCGCTGCCGCTCAGCGAGGCCGCCGATCTCGACCGGATAATGCCGTTCATCGGCGTCGCCGACCGGTTCCTGTTCGACGCCAAGCCGCCAAAAGGTTCCGAGCTGCCGGGCGGCAACGGCGTCACCTTCGACTGGCGCATTCTCGCCGGCCTTGACGCCGGCGTCGATTACATGCTTTCCGGTGGGCTCAACGCCGCCAATATCGGTGATGCCCTTCGCCTTGCCAATCCGCCCGCAATAGACATTTCCTCGGGCGTGGAAAGCGCGCCGGGCGTCAAGGATCCGGCGCTGATCGAACAGTTTTTCCGGGCCGTCAGGGCAGCACGCGACGATCGCGCCGCCTGAACAACTCTTTCAAACCAGGAGATCGGCGATGAACAAGCCGGCGACACCCAATTCCTTCCGCACCGGTCCCGACGAACAGGGCATGTTCGGCATCTTCGGCGGTCGTTTCGTTGCCGAAACGTTGATGCCATTGATCCTCGACCTCGAACGGCATTGGAACGAGGTCAAGAACGATCCGGAGTTCAGGGCTGAACTGACGGATCTTTCGACCCACTATGCCGGGCGGCCGTCGAAACTCTATTTCGCCGAAGGCCTGACCAGGCATCTTCGCGAGGTTTCCGCGGCGAAGGGCCTCGGCGGCGGCGCAAAGGTCTATTTCAAGCGCGAGGACCTGAACCACACCGGTTCGCACAAGATCAACAACTGCCTCGGCCAGATCCTGCTCGCCAAGCGCATGGGCAAGAAGCGCATCATCGCCGAGACCGGCGCCGGCCAGCACGGCGTCGCGTCCGCCACCGTCGCCGCCCGCTTCGGCTTTCCCTGCGTCGTCTACATGGGCGCCACCGACGTCGCCCGCCAAAGCCCCAACGTCTTCCGCATGAAGCTGCTCGGGGCCGAAGTGCGGCCGGTGACAGCCGGCCACGGCACGCTGAAGGACGCCATGAACGAGGCCCTTCGCGATTGGGTGACCAATGTCGAGGATACCTATTACCTGATCGGCACCGCCGCCGGCCCGCATCCCTATCCGGAGCTGGTGCGCGACTTCCAGTCGGTCATCGGCACCGAGGCGCGCGCGCAGATCCTCGAACAGGAAGGCCGGCTGCCGGATACCATCATCGCGGCTGTCGGCGGCGGCTCCAATGCCATCGGCCTGTTCCATCCCTTCCTCGACGACAAGGAGGTCCGCATCATCGGCATCGAAGCCGGCGGACGCGGTCTCGACGGCATCGAGCATTGCGCCTCGATGAACGCCGGCGCGCCGGGCGTGCTGCACGGCAACCGCACCTACCTCCTGCAGAATGCCGACGGCCAGATCATGGACGGCCATTCGATCTCGGCCGGTCTCGACTATCCCGGCGTCGGCCCCGAGCATTCCTGGCTGCGCGACTCCGGCCGCGTCGACTATGTGCCGATCCTCGACGACGAGGCGCTGGAGGCCTTCAAGCTGACGACGCGGGTCGAAGGCATCATCCCGGCGCTGGAATCCGCGCACGCCATTGCGCATGCGGTGAAGATCGTGCCCGCCATGGACAAGGACCAGATCGTCATCGTCAACCTGTCCGGCCGTGGCGACAAGGACGTGCACACGGTTGCCTCGATGCTGGGTATGGAGATCTGATCATGGTGACCCGCATCGACCGCCGCATGGCAAAACTGAAAGCCGAAGGCCGCCCGGCGCTCGTCACCTATTTCATGGGCGGCGACCCCGACTACGACACCTCCCTGTCGATCATGAAGGCGCTGCCCAAGGCCGGCGCCGACATCATCGAGCTCGGCATGCCGTTTTCCGATCCGATGGCCGATGGCCCGGCGATCCAGGCGGCAGGCCTGCGTGCGCTGAAAGGCGGCCAGACGCTGGTCAAGACGCTGAAGATGGCGTCGGACTTCCGCTCCGGTGACAATGAAACGCCGATCGTGCTGATGGGCTATTACAACCCGATCTACATCTACGGCGTCGATCGCTTCCTCAAGGACGCCATCGCCAGCGGCATCGATGGGTTGATCGTCGTCGACCTGCCGCCGGAGATGGATGAGGAACTCTGCATTCCGGCGCTGAAAGCCGGCATCAACTTCATCCGCCTGGCGACGCCGACCACCGACGACAAGCGCCTGCCCAAGGTGCTGCAGAACACGTCGGGTTTCGTCTACTACGTGTCGATGACCGGGATCACCGGCTCGGCGCTCGCCGATACCGGCAAGGTGGCGGCGGCTGTCCAGCGCATCAAGGGCCATACAGACCTGCCGGTCTGCGTCGGCTTCGGCGTCAAGACCGCCGAGCAAGCGCGTGTCATCGGCGCCAATGCCGATGGCGTCGTCGTCGGCACGGCGATCGTCAACGCTGTCGCCAATGTGCTGGGGCCGAAGGGCGAGAAGACCGCCGACCCGGCCGAGGCCGTCGCCACGCTGGTCAGCGGGCTGGCGCAAGGCGTGCGCTCGGCCCGCCTTGCTGCCGCCGAATAGTTTCCCTACGTCTTTACCCAACTCTTCGTCAGGACAGGAGCCGAAGCGATGAACTGGATCACCAATTACGTTCGCCCGAAGATCAATTCGATGCTCGGCCGGCGCACCGACATGCCCGAGAATCTCTGGATCAAGGATCCCGAGACCGGTGAGATGGTGTTCCACAAGGACCTGGAGTCCAACCAGTTCGTCATCCCGTCCTCCGGCCACCACATGAAGATCTCGGCCAAGGAGCGGCTGAAATACTTCCTCGATGACGGCAAGTACGAGCAGCTCGAAAACCCCAAGGTGGTGCAGGACCCGCTGAAGTTCCGCGACGAGAAGCGCTACACCGACCGGTTGAAGGACGCCAAGGCCAAGACCGGCCTGGAAGATGCGATCGTCAACGCGCTGGGCACCGTCGGAGGGCTGCCGGTGGTGGTGACGGTGCAGGACTTCGCCTTCATGGGCGGCTCGCTCGGCATGGCGGCGGGCGACGCCATCGTGCACGCTTTCGAGGTCGCCTTGCAGCGCAAGCGGCCGCTGATCCTGTTCGCCGCCTCCGGCGGCGCCCGCATGCAGGAAGGCATTTTGTCCCTCA
This sequence comes from Mesorhizobium sp. WSM1386, assembly GCF_055901595.1. Classification (NCBI taxonomy): domain Bacteria; kingdom Pseudomonadati; phylum Pseudomonadota; class Alphaproteobacteria; order Hyphomicrobiales; family Phyllobacteriaceae; genus Mesorhizobium; species Mesorhizobium sp. WSM1386. The sequence goes on along the minus strand of NZ_CM148373.1, from coordinate 424,790 downwards.
TGCAATTGCCGCGCACCACGGTCGGTGTCGACCGGCTGAAGGAAGCCGGCCTTCCCTACATCGTCGTCTTGACCAACCCGACCACCGGCGGCGTCACCGCTTCCTATGCCATGCTGGGCGACGTGCACATCGCCGAACCCGGCGCGCTGATCGGCTTTGCCGGGCCGCGCGTCATCGAACAGACCATCCGCGAGAAACTGCCGGACGGCTTCCAGCGCTCCGAATATCTGATGGAGCACGGCATGGTCGATATGGTGGTGTCGCGGCTGGAACTGCGCCAGACCATCTCACGGCTGTTGAAGATGCTGCTCAAGATGCCGGAAGAGCAAAAGCCGCTGGAGCCGGAAATCCTGCCACCGGCGGTGGTCTCCGCGGAAGCTCGGCCTCAGGCCTGACGCGACACGACACGCCGCGACCGTGATTGCACGAGGGCAGTTGCGCGCTGTAGCCTTCTGATTGCCATGGCCATTCCGGAATCGATTCTGGTTCTCGGGCCATGCTCGGGGAATCTGTCATGACGACGCTCGCCGCCGATCGCGAAATCGAAGCCCTGATGGCGCTTCACCCGAAAGGCTTCGACCTTTCGCTCGACCGCATCACGCGGCTCTTGGAGCGGCTTGGCAACCCGCAGGATCTGCTGCCGCCGGCCATCCATATCGCCGGTACCAACGGCAAGGGCTCCTGCGCCGCCTTCTCGCGGGCGCTGCTTGAGGCTTCCGGCCGTCTCGTCCACGTCCACACCTCGCCGCATCTGGTCAGCTGGCACGAGCGCTACCGGCTTGCCGCCGAGGGTGGCGGCAGGCTGGTCGACGACGATGTCTTCGCCGAGGCCATCGCCCGCGTCGCCAAGGCCAATGACGGCCAGAAGATCACCGTCTTCGAGATCCTCACCGCCGTCACCTTCATCCTGTTTTCCGAACACCCGGCCGAAGCCGCCATCATCGAGGTCGGCCTCGGCGGCCGCTTCGACGCCACCAATGTCGTGGAGAGGCCCGCCGTGTCGGTGATCATGCCGGTGTCGATGGACCATGAGGCCTATCTCGGCGACCGGGTCGAGCTGATCGCCGCCGAAAAGGCCGGCATCATGAAGCGCGGTTGCCCGGTGGTGATCGGCGCGCAGGAAAGCGAGACGGCGCTGCAGGTGCTGATCGAAACCGCCGAGCGGCTGGAATGCCCGACCTTCGTCTACGGCCAGGATTTCCTCGCCTTCGAGGAAAACGGCCGCATGGTCTATCAGGACGAGGACGGGCTGATGGACCTGCCGCTGCCGCGCCTGCCCGGGCGCCACCAGGTCGCCAACGCGGCGGCGGCGATCGCCGCGGTCAAGGCAGCCGGCTTCGAGATCAGCCACCGCGCCGCCGAAAAGGCGATGGCCACCGTCGCCTGGCCCGGCCGTATGCAGAAACTGGCGCAGGGCCGGCTGGCGGAGCTGGCGCCAAGGGGCGCCGACATCTGGCTCGACGGCGGTCACAATCCGGGCGCCGGCGTGGTCGTTGCCGAGGCACTGGCCGAACAGGAAGAAAAGAACCCGCGTCCGCTGTTTCTCATCTCGGGTATGATCAACACCAAGGACCAGAGTGGCTATTTCCGTGCCTTCAAGGGCCTCGTCCGGCATGTCTACACCGTGCCGGTGAATACGAGCGATGCCGGCGTGCCGAATGACGAACTGGCGATCCGCGCCACGGAAGCCGGGTTGACGGCCGAGCCGATGAGTTCCGTTGCCAACGCGCTGATGCTGCTGCGCGACACCTGGGACGGTCCGCCGCCGCGTATCCTGATCGGCGGCTCGCTCTATTTGGCCGGCGCGGTGTTGGACGAGAACGGCACGCCACCGACCTGAGGCCATTCACTGCGAGGAGCCAGTCATGATCAAGGTCAAGCAGCTCGCCCATGTCTGCATCTTCGCGCATGACCTCGAAGCGACGCGGAGCTTCTATCGCGACGTGCTCGGCCTCGACACGCAGTTCAACTTCCTGCGCGACGGCAAGGTGTTCGGCTTCTATCTCAATTGCGGCGGCCGCAGCCATGTCGAGGTGTTCCAGAAGGATGGCACTGCATACAGCGAGCAGAACCAGATCAACCACTTCTGCCTTGAGGTGGAAAACATCGACGCGGCGATTGCCCATATCAAGTCAAAGGGCATCGAGGTCACGGCCAAGAAACACGCCTGCGACAGCACCTACCAGGCCTGGATCCGCGATCCCAACGGGGTGAAGATCGAGCTGTTTGAATACACCGACGAAAGCGCGCAATTCGTCGGTGGCGACCGCATCGCCGACTGGTGATCGCTCAGCGTTGCGACCGGCTTATTTCAGCTCGACCTCGATAAACGCGTACTCGCCGTCATTGGCGTTGATGACATCGTGTTCGACGCCCTCCTTGCGGAAATAGGGTGAGCCCTTCTTCATTTCGGCGAAGGTTTCGCCATCCTTGGTCACCAGTTTCACCTTGCCGTCCATCAACGGCACCACGACATAGTCGTGGCCATGGCGGTGCCAGCCGGTGTTGTCGCCCGGCTGGAAGCGGTATTCGGTGACGATGACGCGCTCATTATCGATGAAGACGGTAGCCTTGGCGGATCCGGTCATGACGTTCTCCCTCTATCTGTTGCCAACAGAAGACATGGAGTGCCCGGACGTGAGGGCCAGAGAAGCCCAGCGATGACGCCAACAAAAAGCCCGGCGCGAGGCCGGGCTTTTCAATCCGAATTTTTCCGGAGGTCAGGCGAGGCTGCCGTTGATCCAGTGCGAGAGCGCGGTCTTGGGCGCGGCACCAACCTTCATGTCGGCCACTTCGCCGCCCTTGAAGATCATCAGCGTCGGGATCGAGCGCACGCCGAACTGCGCGGCGAGTTCGGGGTTCTCATCGATGTTGAGCTTGGCGATCTTCACTTTAGCGCCAAGTTCGGTGGCGATGTCTTCGAGCGCCGGAGCGATCATCTTGCAGGGACCGCACCATTCCGCCCAGAAATCGACGACGACCGGTACGTTGGCGTTAAGCACATCGGCCTGGAAATTGCTCTTGTCGACCTTGACCGTAGTCATGCGGAAAATCCTTTCGAAAGTTTTCGTCGCACCAAATGTGGTGGTTATCGCGCCCTTCTTCAAGCAGGTCTTGTGTCACGCTCCCGTGAGTCGGGCAAGGGCGTCATCCATGGCCCTGGCCGGCAGTTCGATCAGCCGTGGCGCTTCGGTAAACAGCAAGGCCGCCTTGACCTCGCGCCCTGGATAAAGCGGCTGCAAGAGGGCGCGATAGAGCGCCAACTGCAGCAGATAGGCCGGCGGGACCTCCGCCAGGGAGGCAGGCGCAGGCCGGTTGGTCTTGTAGTCGACGATCGACACCGCGTCCGCTGTCACCGCCAGCCGGTCGATCTTGCCCGAAATCGAGCGCGTTTTACCCCTTACCTCCAGGCTGCCCATGATCGCGACCTCGGCGCGCGAGGATGGCGCAAACAGCTGGCCGAGATAGGGGTCGGAAAGGATGGCGGTGACCGAGGCCAGGGCTTTTTCGCGCTCTGCCGGCGGCCATTCCGCACCCGTTCGCGCGAGGTAGCGTGCCGCCGCGCCCTCCCGTTGGTCCTCGGCAATGCCGGGCAGCATTTGCAGCAATTTATGCAGCGCGAGCCCGCGCAGCACGGCAAATCCTGGCTCGGCATCGGCGTCGAGGACCGGCGAAGCTTTGTCGACCACCGCTTCCTTGCCTTCTTCGATCAGCGCCGAGGCGCCGGATGGCGACAGCGGCCGCGGCAGATCCTCAAAGGGCGGCAAGGGTCGAAACAGGTTCGCCGGCAATGGGCCGAAAGCGCCCGTTTGCCTCGCTTGCTCTGCCGTGGCGAGCGCCACTGGCGGCAGCTCGGTGACATGGAAACGGTACACCGGCTCGCCGCCGGCAGGATGCGCACGCTGTTCGCTCTCCGGCGCCCCGATCAGCGCACGGCTGACGATCGAATGCCAGGTGCCGGTGTTCGGCGCCCGCTTGCCGTGATAGCCGCAGACGATCAGCCGGTCCTCGGCGCGAGTCATGCCGACATAGAGCAGCCGGCGGTATTCGTCGTCGGCGAGTTCGCGTGCCCGCGCCGCCGCCGCGTTGGAGAAGCCGTTCGCGACATCGCTGGCCGAACGCCAGAGATAACCTTTGCCGACCCAGCCCGAGCCGTCGAATGGCATCAGGCGCGGCAGATGCTGGTCGCTGAACGGGGCGGAGCCGCCATCGACCAGGAACACGACAGGCGCTTCCAGGCCCTTGGCGGCATGCACGGTCATGACGCGGACCTCGTCGCGGGTCTGGTCCATCTCACGCTTGATCTCGGGCCCGGCGTTCTCCAGCGTCGACAGGAAGGCTTCCAGCCCGGGCAGGCCGGTTCGTTCCTCGGCAAGGCAGAAACTCAGGAACTCATCGAGAATGTCGCCCGCTTCCGGGCCGAGCCGCGCGATCATCTTGCGGCGCACGCCATCACGTGCCAGGAGGCCGGCATAAAATTCGAACACCGGCTTGAAGGCGGCCTCATCGGTCCAGATGTCGAGTTGGGCGACGACTAGCGCCAGCGCTTCGCTTTCGCCGGCATGCTGGCGCAGCGACGCGGCCAGCGACAGGCCGGGCGCTCGTTGCGCTGCCAGCGCAAAAAGCGTCTCCTCCGGCAGGTCGAAGATCGGGCTGCGCAGCACGGCTGCAAGCGACAGATCGTCCTGCGGCTGGATGAGGAGGCGGCCGAGCGCGATCAGGTCCTTGACCGCGATGTGGCCGGGCAAGCTCAGCCGGTCGGCGCCGGCGACCGGGATATCACGGCGCTTGAGCGCCCGCGTCAGCGCGTGGACGAAGCTGTCGCGCTTGCGCACCAGCACCAGCACGTCGCCCGGCCGCAGCCGCTTGCCGCGGCCCTCGATGATCTCTCCGCTGCCGATCCACCCGGCAATCGTGGCCGCGACATTCTCGGCAACCCGCACCGCCGGCGCGTGGGCGTGGTCGATTGCCTGCGTCCAGTCGTCGGGCTCGTCGACGATATCGGCACCGATCGACGGCCACACCTCGACATAGCCCGGCGCGTCGGTGCGGATCGCCTTGTGGCTCAGCGGGTCGGGATCGTGGCTGATGCCGCGCCGCACGACAGGATCGGCAAAGACGCGGTCGACGGCGGAAAGCACATCGTCGGTCGAGCGGAACGACCAGGTCAGCTTGAGGTCGGCGAAGGAAGCCTCGGCATCGCGCACCCGCCCGGCGAACAGCAGCCGGCTGTCGGCGAAGGAATCTGGCGCGGCCCCTTGGAAGGAATAAATCGACTGCTTCTCGTCGCCGACCGCGAACACCGTGCGGTGGACACGGTCGCGGGCGCCGAAGCCGGCGAAAAATTCTTCCGCCAGCCGCTTCACCACTTCCCATTGATCCGGGCTGGTGTCCTGCGCCTCGTCGAGCAGGATGTGGTCGATGCCTTGGTCGAGCTTGTATTGCACCCACGGGCCGGCATCGGGCCGCGCCAGGAGGTTGACCGTGCGGGTGATCAAATCGTTGAAGTCGAGAAAGCCGCGGCCGCGCTTCAGCACCTCGTAGCGGGCGATCAGCCAGTCGGCGATGGTCAGCGCGGCAGCCGTGCCTTCCAGCATCCGGAACAGCGCCAGCCGGTCGACGGTCTCGATGATGGCGTTGGATGCCGACAGGTAACGCTCGGCCAGATCCGGCAGCCGGTCGGTCAGCGCTTTCTTGAAGGCCTTTGCCGGATCGTAGGGATGGCCATCGGTCTTGAGGAAGGCCCTTGCAAGCTGCTGCAGGCGGCGAACCGGATCGGTCTGGGCGAAGGCCTGGCGCGCATAGGGCAGGATGTTGTTCAGCACCGACCTGGCGTCGGTGGATTCGGCGGCCTGGGCAAAGCCGGTGAAATAGTCCGGCAGGAAGCCGGGCAGCGGCCAGGCCGAGGCCGCTATGCCCTCGGCGCTCTGGCCAGGGCGGAAATGGAATTCATCGAACAAGGGCTGGAAGCCGTCGCGCCCGACCGCTTCGAGGAAGTGGCGCAAGCCGTCGCGCTTGCGCACGATCTCGCCCAGCAAGGCGTCAAGCCCGGCTTCGCCGCCGCGCTCCAGTACGGTTGCGAAGGCCTCGGTCAAATCCGCGTCACCGGCGGCCGAAATCATCTCCCGGCGCGCGGCGGCAAAGAGCGACGCTTCCATCTGGCTGTCCAGCATCTCGAAATGGGCCGGGATGTTGGCTTCCAGCGGGAACTGGTGGAGCACGGATTCGCAGAAGGCGTGGATGGTCTGGATCTTCAGCCCGCCCGGCGTCTCCAGCGCCTCGGCGAACAGCCGACGCGCGCGGCGCATGGTGTCGCGGTCGGGCCGGCGGCCTTCCAGCGCTTCGATCCTGGCGGCGAGGTCCGGGTCGCCGAGGGATGTCCATTCCGACAGCGTCGAGAACACCCGGTTCGACATGTTGGCGGCCGCGGCGCGCGTGTAGGTCAGGCACAGGATCTTCGACGGATCGGTGCCGTTGAGCAGCAGCCGGATGACGCGCTGGGCAAGCACATGGGTCTTGCCGGAGCCGGCATTGGCCGACACCCAGGCGGAGTTCTGGGGATCGGCTGCACGGGCCTGGCTGGTCGCGGTGTCGCTCGGGATGGGATAGGCCTTCTTCATGCCTCCCCTCCCTCGTCACCGGCATCGCCGCCGGCCGACCATTCGAGCACGCGGGCGAGGTGGTCGTAGTCGCCATCGGTCTCGCCTTCGCGAAACGGCAGCGCCCGCGACAGATAGCCGGTCTTCGGGTCGGCATAATGGATCAGCAGCTTTTCCAGCCGTGCCCAGGCTTCTTCGGCCAGATCGGAAGCGGTTCGCGGCTGGCGATTGTGCTCAAGAATGGACTCTTCGAACACCTCGCCGTTCGGCTTCAGCCTGATGAAGGCCAGTTGCGAGGGCTCGCATGCGCCCAGATCCTTGAAGGCCCCGCGCCTGAGCAGTGCGCCTTCGAGCGCCAGCTGCGGCGCCAGCAGCGTGTGTGCCTGTGCCTTGGAGGGCGAGGAGCCGGTCTTGTAGTCCAGTATGTCGGCCATGCCGCCGGCCAGCAGGTCGACGCGGTCGGCATAGCCGGACAGCGTCACGCCGGACTGGCCGACGACGGTTTTTCCGGCGCGCTCCTCGGCATGCCGCCGTATCACCGCGTCGGCGCGGGTGCGTTCCCATTCGACGATGTTGGCGGCGAGTTTTTCGAAGCGCGGCCACCACACCGCCTCGACATCGGGCGGCAGGGCGGCCTCGGCAAAACAGGCGCGCCCGGCAGCGATAAGGCCGGCAAGCGCGTCTGGCGCGCGCGGGTCGGCCACGCTGGAGGAGAAGAGGTGGAGAATGGCGTGGAACAGCGTGCCGCGCTCGGCCGCACCGGGATCGCGGATGAGCGGCTCGAGCGGCATCAGGCCGAGGATCCGCCTGGCATAGACGGCGTAGGGGTCGCGGCGCAGGGTCTCGATCTCGGTGACGGAAAAGTGCGTCGGGCGCACCGACAGCGGCGGCTTGGGCCGCGGCCGTGGTGCGAAATCTTGCTTAGGCCCGGTATCCAGCGCACGCGCCCAGGCGAGCAGCTCGTCGCCTCGCCGGCGCAGTGTTGCCGTCCGGTCGTTGCCGATGAAGGTCAGCAGCCGCTGCAGCCAGCGTGACGGGACCGCCGGTGCGTCGCCGGAACGCGCCGAGCGCGCCAACAGCACCTTCCCCGCGCCCATCGCCATCTGGAAATCATGAGCGGCAAGGCCGATGCGTCGTTCGGGCGGCTCGAGATCGATGCCGGTCTTCATCAGCCGCGACATGAAGCGGTCGCTCTCGGGCTTGCGCGGCCACACGCCTTCGTTGAGCCCCCCGATGACCAGCGTGTCGACATCCTGCAGGCGTGCTTCCAGCGCGCCCCAGATGGCGATGTTCCGGTCGGTGCCTTGTGCCGGCTTGACCGTTTCGGGTGCGATCAGCGCGTCCATCACGTCGGGCCACTCGTTCGCCGCGAACGACAGCGTTGCCGGAGCCGCGACCAGCCCGCGCAGCAATTCGGCGAGTTTTTCGCCGGCATCGCCGGCGTAGAGTTCGCCAAGCCCGCCATCGGCGGTACGGCCGAGATCCTCCAGCGCCACCACGCTGGCTTCGACCAGCGCGGCAAGGTCGGCGGTCGCCTGGCCGCGAAACGCTGCAAGCGGCGCCAGCGCTCGGTTGAGACGTTCGAGCAAATCCCGCGCGCTTTCAATGGCGCGCACGGTCAGCCGCGCAACCCAGAAGGGCGGCCGGCTGCCTTCGCCGAGATTGGTGAGGCGGGTCTCGAACAAGTCCGGCAGCGAAGCGATGTCGGGGCGGCCGGTGCCGCCGCGCAGCGCCACCAGTTCGACCAGTTCCGCCGCATGGCGCACGTCGGCTCTCGGCAGACCCAGGCAGAGCAGGGGATGCTTGAGCAGGGACAAGAGGCCGACCGGATCGCCTGGCCGGAACACCGCTTCGAGCGCCAGCCTGAGCAGGCTTGCCGCCGGGCTGTTGGCGAGCGGCGTGCCGCCGGAATCATCGGCGACGACGCCAAAGCGCTTGAGTTCGACCGAGACGCGTCGCGCCAGTGCACGGTCGCCGGTGACGAGAGCCGCCCTTTGGCCTGGTTCTTCGACCGCCTGCTTGAGCGCCACGGCGATCGCTACGGCCTCGTCGCGCTCGCTGGCGGCTTCGAGCAGCGTCACGTCGGCGAAGGCGGCGGCAACGTCGGGTGCCGAAAATGCGCTACGCGTCTCGGCCCACAATTCGGTGGTTTCGGTCGGCCGCAGCGCCTCGCCGACAAGGGCCGCGCGAAGCGCAAGCCGGGGTTCGGCCACGCCGATCTCGTCGACATCGCCGCGCAGCACGCCGATCTTGCCGATCAGCCTGGCCAAGCCATATTGCGGATGGCCGAGCACGGCCGGCCGCGCGCCGGGTGCGACAAGCGCCTGGAAGGACGCCTCGTCCAGCGTCCGGTCGAGCCCGGGCAGCACGATGGCGCCGCCGGGCAAGCGGGCAATCACGGCAAGCAGTTCAGCCGTCGCGGGTATCGAACCGGTCGACCCCGCGGCGATCACCGGCCCGGCGGGCGGATTGCGCCGCAGCCGCGCGGCTTCCGCCCGGATCAGCGCGCTGCGATGCGCGGCCGGATTGGAGCGGTCTTGCTCTTCGAGGAATTTCGGCCAGGCATCGGTGACGATGCCGAGGAACTCAAGCGTCACCTGCCACCATCCGGCAAGATTGCCGGTCACCAGGCCTTCAAGCTTCCCCCAGTCCGTGCCTTCCGTCTCGATCTCGTCCATCAGCCCCGCGAGATCGCGCGCCAGCCAGATCGCGTCGGCGGTCGAGGCCGGGATGACGATCTCCTCGGAGAAAAGTTTGGCCACATGGGCCGGCAGCCGGCGTTTCCAGGCGCGCACCAGCGGCGTCAGCAGCAACAGCCGTTCGGTCGCCCCGATCGGTGGCGCGAGGTCGATCGCCGCCGACGGCTCTGCTTCGAAAGCGGCTTCGTCCTCGTCGAATTCGCCGAGCGGCCGGATGACCGGCAGGATCGCCGAACCGCCGCCGCCGCGCGCCTTCAGGCTGTCGACGAAGACGCCGCGCAAGGCCCGCGCCGCGCGGCGCGTCGGCACATAGATGGTGACGTCGGCCAAAGCGAGCGGATCGCCATCGAAGCGAAACCCTGGAACCAGTCGGCCGGCAAGCAGCGCCTCGGCCAGCGTCGGCAGGAACGGCGCACCGGAGGGAATGGAGAAAACGCGGCTTGGGCCGCTCATTGCGACTCGTATAGCGCGCCGGCGACTGCTGCTTCGGCGAGCGGGATGGCATCGGGCGTGCCGACGGTGATCCAATGACCGTGCATCGGCATGCCGAACAGGCGGCCGGCTGCAATGGCTTTGTCGAAATAGGCGTTGAGCGAATGCGGTTCGGTCGACGCATTCTTGAACAGACGCGGATGGATGATCGCCGCGCCGGCATAGATCAGGCCGGCCGGGTCTCCTTTCGAACGCCGCAAGGCGCCGTCTGGCGCCACCAGGAAGTCGGTGGAGCCGCAATGTCCGGTCGCCTGATGGAGATCCGCCAGCATCAGCAGAATATCCATTTTCGCCGCGTCCCATGCAAGGGCGAGGCGGCCGAGATTGAGCGGACCATGATCGATCCAGAACGTGTCGGCGTTGAGGATGTAGAAGGGTTGCGTGCCCAGTTGCGGTAGCGCCTTGACGATGCCGCCGGCGGAATCGAGCAGCCGGTCGCTTTCATCGGAGATGATGATGCGCGGCACATGGCGTTGAGCGACATGGGCGACGATCTGTTCGGGGAGATAGTGGACGTTGACCACGGCCTTGCCGACACCGGCGGCGGCCAGGCTGTCGAGGCCCCAGTCGAGCAAGGTCTTGCCGGCGATCCGGACCAGCGGCTTGGGGATGGCGTCGGTGATCGGCCGCATGCGCTTGCCGAGTCCGGCGGCGAGTACGATCGCGGTTTGGGGTACGATGGCAGTGTCTGGTCTCGCTGTCACAGCGCACGTTCCTCCAGCAGCCCGTGCGCATCGTAGAACTCCCGCAGGCTGCCGAGCGCGGGGTGGGACAGTGCCCGGCGCAGATAGTCGCGGATGCGCGGCAGGTGCTTCAGATAATAGGGTTTGCCGTCGCGCTTTTCGAGGCGCACGAAAATGCCGAGGATCTTGGAATTGCGCTGCGCGGCCATGATCACATAGGATTCCAGGAAGCTCGCCTCGTCGAAGGCGCCCACCGCATGGCGCGCCGCGACATAGGCATCGAGCGTCTTTCTCTCGATCCCGGGCGATATGGTGACGCGGGCATCCATGGCAAGCGACGCCAGATCATAGGCTGAAGGCCCGATCAGCGCATCCTGGAAATCGACGATGCCCAGCCGGTCATGGCCGGAGCGGTCGCCGCGCCAGATGATGTTTGGCGAATGGAAGTCGCGCAGCATCAGCGTGTATTCACTGGTCCGCAGCCGGTCGAAAAGCGCGTTCCACTCCCTGGTATAGCCAGCGCGCAAATCGTCGCTTGGCGGATTGCCCGATATCGCCGGCACGTACCAGTCGACCAGCAGGTCGGCCTCGATCATCATCGCGGCGCGGTCGAATGGCGGTACGGTATGGAACCTGCCCGGCCCGGCTCCGAGGCGACGCGGCCAGGTCTTGCCATGCATCATGGCCAGCAGTTCGGCGGCCGCCGCGTAGCGCTCCGCCAGCGGCTCGCCATCCCCGCCGAGAAACCCTTCCGAGCCGAGATGTTCGATGAGCAGGAATCCCTGGTCCTGGTCCTCGGCATGGATATCGGGAACGCTGACGCCGCCGGCCTTCAAGGCATGGTCGATGGCGACGAAGGCCGACACCGACTGGGCGGTGTGGGCAATCACCGCATAGGGCTTGCCGTCGCGCACCGGCGGGCCGAGCACCAGCCGCGGCGAGTTCATCAGCACCCGCGGCTCCCGGCCGGCAAGCGACACGATCTCATAGGAGCGGGCAGAGGCATCGCCGATGAAATGGCGACGTTGTGCCTCGCCCCAGCCGGCGCTTTCCAGAAAACCGCGCATGGCCAGCGACCGTGCCGCGCGGTCGAAGGCCGCCCCTTGCCCCGACAATCTTGCCAGCCGGCCTTCGCCATGCTGGACAAGCTCGATCAACAGCGATGCCTTCGGCAGATAACCCTCGGCCCGTTCGGGCCATTCGACCAGGGCTGCCCCTTGCGTCAGCGCTTCGTCGAAACCGAGTTCATCGAGTTCGGCCGCCGAGGACAGGCGGTAGAGATCGAAATGATGGACTGGAATGCGCGTGTCGTAGCTTTGCACCAGGGTGAAGGTCGGGCTCGGCACGTCGAGACCGGCATCGTCCGCTAACGTCCGGATCAGGGCCCGCGCCAGCGTCGATTTGCCGGCGCCGAGGTCTCCCTTGAGCGCCAGCACGTCGCCCGCGCGCAGAGCCAGCGCCAGGTCCTCGCCCAGCCGCGCCGTCTCTGTCTCGTCAGCGAGCAAACGCTCCAGCACCAGGGCCGTCATCGAAGCGCGCTACTCGGCCGCGGCGCGGATGCCGGGCATGTCGGGGAAGGTGCAGATGACGGTCGTGCCCTTGTCCTTGCCGGTTTCGATGCGGACGCCGCCGCCATGCAGTTCGACGAAGCTCTTGACGATCGACAGGCCGAGGCCGGCGCCCCGCCGGCGGCCGCCATTGGCGCGAGGCTCGAAGCGGCGGAACACCGAATCGAGCACATCGGGCGGCATGCCGGGCCCATCGTCGTGAACCGAGAATTCCACGCCGTCCGCCAGATGGCGGCAGGCGAGCCGGATGGTGCTGGCTTCCGGCGCGTAGTTGGCGGCGTTGCTGAGCAGATTGTAGAGGATCTGGCGGATGCGGGTTTCGTCACCGTGGAACGTCTTGGGCGCAGCCTTGGCATCGACCTCGAGCCGGATCGAATGTTCCTGCAACCGGTCGGCAACCAGTTCGGCGGCCGCCGCGATGGTGCGGTCGACATGCACCTCGGAAATGTCGAGCTGCATGATGCCGGCATCCACCGTCGCGAGGTCCAGTATGTCGTTGACGATGGTCAGCAGCACCGAGGATGAAGAACCGACATGTTCGACATATTCGCGCTGCTTCTGCGTCAGGGGGCCGGTCGTCGGCAGCGAGAGCAATTCGGTGAAGCCGATGATATTGGTCAGCGGCGAACGCAGCTCGTAGGATACGTGCTGGACGAAGTCGTTCTTGAGCTGGTCGGACTTTTCCAGCGCCTCGTTCTTGTCCTTCAGCGCGCGTTCGACACGGACGCCGTCGGTGACGTCGACGAAGGTCATCATCACCTGCCCGTTGGGCAACGGGATCATGGCGTAGCGCAGCACGGTGCCGTTGTTGAGTTCGGTCTGGCCGTGGCGGTCGCGGCGTTCGTCGTCGAAGCCGGTGATGGCGGCGACGAAGCTGGGCCAGGGGCTGTCCACCGCTTGCCGGTCGCAAAGGTCACGTATGGTGGAGACGTGCACATTCGGCTTGGTCGCTTCGGCATCCAGCCTCCACAGCGTGGCGAAGGCCGGGTTCGACAGCCGAAGCTTGCCATCGGGGCCGAACACGGCCACGCCCTCGGCGAGATTGTCGAGCGTTTCGCCCTGGACACGCACGGCTGTCCGGTAGCGGCTTTCGAGATCCATTTTCTCGGTCAGGTTCTCGAACACCCAGGTGACGCCGCCCTTGGGTTGCGGGTTGGCGACGACGCGGATGGTCTTGCCATCCGGCAGGTGCCACCAGTGCTCCTGCGATTCGACCGCGCGGTAGGCGCCGAGCAGGCCTTCCTTCCAGCGGCGCCATTCGGGCTGCTCGGCGATCTTGCCTTCGCTGCGCAAGCGGTCGAGCAAAAGGGCGTTGTCGGGCGCGCTGTGCAGGAACCCGCTGTCCAGCCCCCACAATTTCTGGAAGGCCTGGTTGAAGAAGCGCAGTTTCTCGTTGGTGTCGAAGATGGCGACCGCGGTGTTGAGCTGGTCGAGCGTGTCGGCGTGGCTTCGCACGGTGCGTTCATACTCGCCGCGAATGGACTCGATGGCGCTGGTGTCGCAGGCAAGGCCGGCCGAGCCGTCGGCGCTGGCGAAGTCGGTCACCGCGAACACCCGGCGATCGCCTTCGATCACCGTGGAGAGCGACTGCTCGAAAACCGGATGCAGTTTGTGCTGGGCGTCGATCGCCTCGCGCGCCTGGCCGCCGAGGAATTCCTTGGCGTCGCGCACGGCGGCTTCCGCGCTCTCGGCTTCGACCGCGTCGGCATAGGCGCGGTTGACCCATTTCAGGCGCCCATGCTCGTCGCGCAGCCACGCCGGCATTTTCAGCGCTTCGAGCAGGCCGATCATGGTGTCGTGGTCGGCGGCCAGCCGGTGGTTCTCGATCTTCAGCCGCGCCTGGCTGCGCTGTGTTTCGGAAAGCGACACAAACCGCACCAGTACATGCGCCGCGCTCTTGCGGCCATGCACTTCGAGCGGGGCGCCGGCCTGCGATTCGATGACGAGGTCGAAGGGTCTGGCCTTTTCGCGCAACGCCGCGATGGCATGTTCGAGCGCCGCCGCCGAGCGCGGCATCAGCCAGCGGCCGAAGGCGAGGAACGCCGCCCGTTCCTCCGGAGCGCCGCTTTCGACCGGCAATACGCCGACAAGCTCGGGTTTCTTGTTTTCCGAGGCCCAGACGATCACGCGCTGGTCGCGCAGATTGAGCAGCGCCTCCGAACGGCGCAGCGCCGCGTTGACGTCGGCGACGCGGCTTCTCAATTCGACATTCTCCGCCGAGGTGCGGGCGCGTTCGCGGATCAGCACGATAGCCGACAGAAATGCCGTGCCTGTCACGCCGACGAACACGGCAAGCTGCATGACCTCGATCGTGCTGATCGAAAGACCGGCCGTCGATACACCGGCAGCCTGGGCACGCGCCGCCGCGCCAAACAGCGGGCTGGCAAGCATGGAGCCGGCAAGCAGCAGTCCCGCGCGGCCACGCCATGAAAGACGCTCGCGCCGGGTTGCGGAGCCAGTAGTCCCCGAATCGTCATGGCCGCCGGAAACGGCCTGTCCCGCTCCGTGCGGGTATTGCCCCGGCATGTCTTGGTCCTCTCCGCCGACTGAATGCAAGACCGCCCTGATACGCGCCTCTCTTGATCCCCTCTCGGGCCGGAAGCGTCGCGAATCACCTGACAATAAACCCTCGCCGAATCGCCGTGAAGGCTGATCACGCGCAAAAATAAAGCCGGGCGAAAGTCAATCGCCCGGCGTCAATATCTGGTAGTAAATTTAGCTTTGGTTAATAGCGGTAGTGTTCCGGCTTGAAAGGACCCTGCGGCGTGACGCCGATATAGGCGGCCTGTTCGCCCGACAGTTCGGTCAGGCGGGCGCCGAGCTTGTCGAGGTGCAAGCGCGCGACCTTCTCGTCGAGGTGCTTGGGCAGGACATAGACCTGGTTCTGGTACTGCTCGCCCTTGGTGAACAACTCGATCTGCGCCAGCACCTGGTTGGTGAAGGACGCCGACATGACGAAGCTCGGATGGCCGGTCGCGTTGCCGAGATTGAGCAGGCGGCCTTCCGACAAAAGGATCATACGCTTGCCGTCCGGGAAGGTGATCATGTCGACCTGCGGCTTGACGTTGGTCCACTTCAGGTTGCGCAGCGACGCCACCTGGATCTCGTTGTCGAAATGGCCGATGTTGCCGACGATCACCATGTCCTTCATCGAGCGCATGTGGTCGAGGGTAACGACATCCTTGTTGCCGGTGGTGGTGATGACGATGTCGGCGGTTGGAGCCGCGTCTTCGAGCGTGACGACTTCAAAGCCGTCCATCGCCGCCTGCAGGGCGCAGATCGGATCGACCTCGGTGACCTTGACGCGGGCGCCGGCGCCCTTGAGCGAGGCCGACGAGCCCTTGCCCACGTCGCCATAGCCGCAGACGACCGCGACCTTGCCGGCCATCATCGTGTCGGTGCCGCGGCGGATACCGTCGACCAGCGATTCCTTGCAGCCATACTTGTTGTCGAACTTCGACTTGGTGACCGAGTCGTTGACGTTGATGGCCGGGAAGGGCAGCAGGCCCTTCTTCTGCAACTGGTAGAGCCGGTTGACGCCGGTGGTCGTCTCTTCGGTGACGCCGCGGATCGCCGCCTTCTGCTTGGTGAAGAAGCCGGGCGAAGCCTTCAGGCGCTTCTTGACCTGGGCATAGAAATATTCCTCTTCCTCGCTCTGCGGGTTGGACAGCACGTCCTCGCCGGCCTCGGCGCGGGCGCCGATCAGGATGTACATGGTGGCGTCGCCGCCATCATCGAGGATCATGTTGGAGAGGCCGCCATCGGTCCACTGGAAGATCCGGTCGGTGTAGTCCCAGTACTGCTCCAGGCTCTCGCCCTTGACGGCGAACACCGGAATGCCGGTTTCGGCGATGGCCGCGGCCGCGTGGTCCTGGGTCGAGAAGATGTTGCAGGACGCCCAGCGGATATCGGCGCCGAGCGCCTTCAGCGTCTCGATCAGGACCGCGGTCTGGATGGTCATGTGCAGCGAGCCGGTGATGCGCGCGCCCGTGAGCGGCTTCTTGGCGCCGAATTCCTCGCGGCAGGCCATCAGGCCCGGCATTTCGGTTTCGGCGATATCCAGTTCCTTGCGGCCCCAGCCGGCAAGCGAGATGTCGGCGACCACATAGTCCTTGCTACCCGTCATGGCAGTGCTCCGTGCGAAGTGTTGTGCGTGCGAATTGGTTGCGGATGCGCCCGCGTTGGTTGGCGCGTGGAAGGGCGCGAATTGCCGGCCTGACTAGCAGATCGGCGCCGAGACGACAATGGGATATAAAGAAATCTTTATCCCTGCATGTCCCTAGATGCCGATTAGGCTGGGCCTTCGGGTCAGCTTTCCTCGCCGAAGCGGGAGGCGACGAGCTGCTCCAGCGCGTCCATGACCTCAAGCGCTTCCGGGCCGCTGGCGGTGACGCGGATCGAGTATCCAGGACTGGCCGCAAGCATCATCAGGCCCATGATCGACGTGCCGCCGACCTTGACGCCGTCCTTCTCGACATGGACCGAGGCGTCGAAACCGCTGGCGAGCTGGACGAACTTCGCCGAGGCGCGCGCATGCAGGCCGCGCTGGTTGACGATCGGAAACTCCCGGACGATCTGGTCTTTTTCCGGGGATAGTGCGTTCATTTGCTGCTCAGAAGCTGGCTGGCGACGTTGATGTATTTGCGGCCGGCGGCCTGCGCCTCGTCGAGCGCTGCGGCCATGTTGTCGCCCTTGCGGATCGATGACAGCTTGATCAGCATCGGCAGGTTCATGCCGGCGATCACTTCGGTGCGGCCGGACTCCATCACCGAGATGGCAAGGTTCGACGGCGTGCCGCCGAACATGTCGGTCAGCACGATCACGCCCGCCCCGGTGTCGACGCGGGCCACGGCGTCGATGATGTCGCGGCGACGCTGCTCCATATCGTCGTCGGCACCGATCGCCACGGTTTCGAAATTGTCTTGTGGCCCGACGACATGTTCGACGGCATGTCTGAACTCGGTGGCCAGTTGACCGTGCGTTACAAGCACGAGTCCGATCATTCTTTGGTGGCTCCCGTCATCGCCGCTTCACAGGCGCATTTTATGCTCGCCAGCCATTCCAGGCGGCGGGAGCGCTATCTTGTCGACGCGAGGCCGGTTGACAAGCCCAAAATTGCGCCGGCCCATGCCATTTTGACGCATTGCAGCAAAAAACCCGGGGCAGATCATAGAAAAGGCATGATCGACAGCCGCGCCATCACGGCGGGCAGGGCAGCCTGGACATTGCGCTCGGCAAGATCGATCCGCGGTACCGCGCAGCCGGCGATGTCGTCGCTGGCGTCCTCCTGGAAGCGGGCGATTTCACCAGCCGGCAGCAGGCGCACATGCAGGTCGACGACGCAGGCAGGTTCGAACGCCAGCGCGCGCGGCCCTAGTCCCGGCACCTCGGCGAGACCTTCTATGGTGGCGGGCGCGCGGCACACCAGCCGCCCCGCATGCGCCTCGACGAAAAGCTGATCGTCGCCGACGAGCCGTGAGAACAGGCCGCGCTGGCGGCAATGGTCGATCAGCGCCAGCGCCAGCGTCGTCTTGCCCGAACCGGACGCCCCGCTGACGAGAATGCCGCGTTCGCCGATCAGCAAGCCCGTAGCGTGGATGTTTTCAGGCCGCACGACTGGACCAGCATTCACGCTTCGGCCGGCAGCGTCACGACGAAGCGCGCGCCCTTGATCTCGCCGGGCTTGGTGCCGGGGATGTTTTCGGCGGTCAGCGTGCCGCCATGGGCCTCGACGATCTGTCTGGATATCGACAGGCCAAGCCCCGAATTCTGGCCAAACGCCTCTCCGGCCGGCCGGTCGGTGTAGAAGCGTTCGAAGATGCGGTCGATGTTGTCGGCGCGGATGCCGGGACCGTTGTCGTCGATGGTGAGGATGTTGAACTTGCCGGCACGCGCCAGCGACAGGCTGATGTGGCCATGGTCCTCGGGAACGAAGGAGCGGGCGTTTTCGATCAGATTGGTGATGACCTGGCCGATGCGCAGATCGTGGCCGACGACGAAATAGCCTTTGACGCCCTGCGGCAGCTTGGCGACCTTGAACTCGATCTCGACGGCCTTCTTGTTGCGCGTTGCTTCGCGCGACACGGCGACGAGGTCGGTGATGAATTTCTTCAGGTCCACCGTCCCGGCGTCTTCGCGCGCGAGCTCGGCGTCGAGACGCGAGGCGTCGGAAATGTCGGTGATGAGCCGGTCCAGCCGCCTGACGTCATGCTGGATGATCTCCATCAGCCGGCTGCGCGAATTGTCGTTCTTGGCCAGCGGCAAGGTTTCCACCGCGCTGCGCAGCGAGGTCAGCGGGTTCTTCAATTCATGTGAAACATCGGCGGCGAAGCTCTCGATCGCCTCGATGCGCGCATAGAGCGCGTTGGTCATGTCGCGTACGGCGATCGACAGATTGCCGATCTCGTCCTGGCGGTCGGAAAAATCCGGGATTTCCTCGCGGCTCTTGACGCCGCGCCGGACCCGCACCGCCGCGGCAGACAGCCGGCGTAGCGGGTTGGCGATGGTGGAAGCCAAAAGCATCGACAGGATGGCGGTGACCAGAGCCGCGATGCCGAACACGCGCAGGATCGCCTTGCGTTCGGCGGCGACGATCTTGTCGATGTCGCCGCCTTCAGTCGACAGCATCAGCACGCCGAGGACGGCGCGGAAGCGCTGGATCGGCACCGCCACCGAAACGATCTGCTCGCCCTGTTCCGAGACGCGCACGATCGTCGACGGGCTGCCGGTCAGCGCCTTGACCACTTCCGGGAAGGCAGCGCCATTGCCACCCGGCTGCTCGCGATAGACCGGCAGGTCGGTGTTGCGGAAGAAGTCGAAGATGAACTTCTGGATGCGCTCGACAAGGTCGGGCTCCTCCTCCTCGACCGGCGGCAGGTCGTAGCGCAGGATCTGGCCGCGCGAATAGAGATGGCGCGAATCGAGCAGCAAATTGGCGTCGCGGTCATAGATGCGGGCCCGTGTCCGCGTCGGCGAGATCAGCCGCCGCAGCACCGGCGCGACGCGCTCCGGATTGATCGGGAAGTCGAGATTGTCGAGCTGGTCCGAACCGGGCCCGAGGCTTTCGCCGGCCTGCAGCTCAAGCAGCTTTTCCGGGTCGATGCTGATCGAATCGGTCTCGACCGTCGCTGACGCCGCGATCGCGCCGGCGATGATCTCGCCCTGCGTCATCAGGCTTTCGACGCGGGCGTCGATCAGCCCGTCGCGAAATGTGTTGAGGTAGAGGATGCCGGTGACCAGGACAGCCAGTCCGGCAAGGTTGAGGAACAGGATGCGCCGCGTCAGGCTGGAAAAGATGTGATGGCCGAGGAAGCGGCGCATCGGCACCGTGATCTTCGAAACGAAGGACGGCATGATGCGCGACGGCCGCCTGGCGGCGCCCGTCGGCCTGCTTCGCTGTGCTTCCACTGCCATCGAATAGCAGCTCCCGCCTAATTAGTGAGTAGTGCGTAGGCAGTAGGGAATAGAGAAGTGGCTGAGATCGTGGCCATGTGTGAGTGGCCGCTCGCACCATTCAAAAACGGACTACTGACTATTCCCTACTGCCTACTGCCTATTCACGCTTCGCGGAACCGGTATCCGACTCCGTAAAGGGTTTCGATCATCTCGAAGTCGTCGTCGACAGCCTTGAACTTCTTGCGCAGCCGCTTGATATGGCTGTCGATCGTACGGTCATCGACATAGACCTGTTCATCATAGGCTGAATCCATCAGCGCATCACGGCTTTTTACGACACCAGGGCGCTGCGCCAGCGAATGCAGGATCAGGAATTCGGTGACGGTGAGCGTCACCGGCTCGCCCTTCCAGGTGCAGGTGTGGCGTTCCTGGTCCATGACCAGTTGGCCGCGCTCGAGCGAACGGGCCTGCTGGCTGGGCGCTTTTGCCGCGGCCTCGCGGGCGCTGGCTCGGCGCAGGACGGCCCGTACCCGCTCGACCAGCAGGCGCTGCGAGAACGGTTTGCGGATGAAGTCGTCGGCGCCCATCTTGAGGCCGAACAATTCATCGATCTCGTCGTCCTTGGAGGTCAGGAAGATCACCGGCAGGTCGGACTTCTGGCGCATCCGGCGCAGAAGTTCCATGCCGTCCATGCGCGGCATCTTGATGTCGAGGATGGCAAGATTCGGCGGGCGCGCCGCCAGGCCTTCCAGCGCGGACGCACCATCCGTATAGGTCTCGACGCGATATCCCTCGGATTCGAGGGCGATCGACACCGACGTCAGAATGTTGCGGTCGTCATCGACAAGCGCGATTGTTGCCATTTCAAGCGGCTCCCTCATGAGCTGTCCCTTCTTTAGTAGAGAAGGGGCTTTTGCAGGACAAATTAGGTACAAAATGTGGCATAGGCCTTGTCCGCTGTCACGCGCGGGGTGCCGCCGGCCACAATCCAACCTCGACATGGATTGGACGAACGAACATCGCCAATCCTTTGGCAACCGTGAAACTTTTCGCATATATAAACGATTTAAACAACTTTCAAAATTTTTAAATCGATTAATGATTTGATATCATTTGGCTTTTCTGGTTCTGACCATATTAGCCTGCGTGGTGGGCATGCCGGAAATGGCCGGCAAAGATGCGGAAAATCTAAGAAGGGACACCCATGTCGGAAGTCGGCATACGCAATCCTGCTTGCGCGATCGATCGTATCGGCCTGAAAACCTCTGGCGTGGTGCGCTACAATTTCGGTGCGGCGGCGCTTTACGAGGAATCGATCCGGCGCAATGAGGCCCGGCTGACCGCGCATGGCGCCCTGGTCGCCGAGACCGGCCAGCACACAGGCCGTTCTCCCAAGGACAAGTTCGTGGTCCGCGACGCTGCCACGGAGCCGCATGTCTGGTGGGACAACAACAAGGCGATCTCGCCGGCGCAGTTCGAAACGCTGCTTGCCGATTTCCGCGCCCACGCCGCGGACAAGGATCTTTATGTACAGGACCTGGTCGGCGGCGCCGATGCCGAGCTGAAGCTGCCCACCAGGGTAATCACCGAATTCGCCTGGCACTCGCTGTTCATCCGCAATCTGCTGATCCGACCGGGCAAGACGGAACTCGAGCAGTTCGTGCCCGAGATGACGATCATCGACCTGCCGTCCTTCCGCGCCGATCCCGCCCGCCACGGCAGCCGCACCGAAACGGTGATCGCCGTCGATCTGACCCGCAAGATCGTGCTGATCGGCGGCACCTCCTATGCCGGCGAGATGAAGAAGTCGGTGTTCACAATGCTCAACTATCTGTTGCCGGAAAAAGGCGTGATGCCGATGCACTGCTCGGCCAATGAAGGTGCCGGCGGCGACGCCGCCATCTTCTTCGGCCTGTCGGGCACCGGCAAGACCACGTTGTCGGCCGATCCGTCGCGCACGCTGATCGGCGACGACGAGCATGGCTGGGGGCCGCACGGCATCTTCAATTTCGAAGGCGGCTGCTACGCCAAGACGATCAAGCTGTCGGCCGAAGCCGAGCCGGAGATCTTCGCCACCACGCAGCGCTTCGGCACCGTGCTGGAAAATGTCATCCTCGACGCCGATGGCGCGCCGGATTTCAACGACGGCCGGCTTACCGAGAACACGCGCTGCGCCTACCCCCTCGACTTCATACCCAACGCCTCGAAGACCGGGCGCGCCAGCCATCCCAAGAACATCATCATGCTGACCGCCGACGCTTTCGGCGTGATGCCGCCGATCGCACGGCTGACGCCGGCGCAGGCGATGTATCACTTCCTGTCCGGCTATACCGCCAAGGTGGCCGGAACCGAAAAGGGCGTCACCGAGCCCGAGGCGACGTTCTCGACCTGCTTCGGTGCGCCGTTCATGCCGCGCCATCCCTCGGAATACGGCAATCTGCTACGCGAGCTCATTGCCCGCCATGGCGCCGATTGCTGGCTGGTCAACACCGGCTGGACCGGCGGCGCCTACGGCACCGGCAAGCGCATGCCGATCAAGGCGACGCGCGCGCTGCTTGCCGCCGCTCTCGATGGCTCGTTGAAGGCAACCGAATTCCGCACCGACGCCAATTTCGGCTTCGAGGTGCCGGTGGCCGTGCCTGGCGTTGATAGCGTCATTCTCGATCCGCGCTCGACCTGGGCCGACAAGGCTGGCTATGACCGGCAGGCGGCAAGGCTGGTCGGGATGTTCGCCGTCAACTTCGAGAAATTCGAAAGCCATGTCGATGCCGTCGTGCTGGGTGCGGCACCCCGTATGCAGGAAGCGGCGGAGTAATCGCCAACCCGCTCGACATCGTTGCGTTCAGTGTCATGTAGGCCCGGTTTCGATCGGGCCTTTTCTTTTTCGGCCCGCCGCGCCATGACTGCGGCATGCCGATCGACGACGACATCATCATATCCGGCGAAGCCGTGATCCACCCGGGCGACCTGCACGAGGATTTCATCCGCTCGTCGGGTCCTGGCGGCCAGAACGTCAACAAGGTGGCCACGGCGGTGCAGCTGCGCTTCGATGCGCAAAACGCCGCGGGCCTGTCGGAACGCGTGCGGGCCCGCACCATCAAGCTTGCCGGCCAGCGCGCCACCAAGGACGGCGTCATCGTCATCGAGGCCGGACGCTTCCGCACCCAGGAACAGAACCGCGCCGATGCGCGCGCAAGGCTGACCGCACTGGTCGCCAAGGCCGCCGAGCCGCCACCACCGCCACGCAAGAAGACGCGGCCCTCGAAAGGCGCGGTGGAACGGCGGCTGAAGAGCAAGGCCGGACGCGGCACGATCAAGAAGCTGCGCGGCCGGGTAGAGAACGATTAAGCACCGCGAAAAGCTGATGCGAGGCAGCGAAATCGGGCGCCGCGCATCGCAAAGCATGCGCGGCGTTTTCGTTTCTACCAGCGGCGCTTCAGCGAAGCCGTGATGTTGCGGCCCTGGCCCATGTAGCAATAGCCGCTGCCGCAGGCTTTCGGGTCGCCGTTTACGTTCGACAGTGGCATGCTGGGGCGACGAACCATCGCCATGCGAGGCAATCCATGCTCGTCCTGCCCAAGGGCGTCCGCCATATGCCGGCCTATCTGCCGCGCGCCGCCCAGGAAGCGCTGGTCGAGGATGTGAGAAGCATCGTCCAGCAGGCTCCTCTGTTCGTGCCGGCCATGCCGCGCACTGGCAAGGAGATGAGCGTGCGGATGACCAATTGCGGGCCGCTCGGCTGGGTCACCGACAAGGAACGAGGTTATCGCTACCAGCCGACGCATCCGGTGACCGGGATGCCGTGGCCACCTATTCCGGACCGTCTGCTCGACCTGTGGCGACAGGTCTCCGGTTATCGGCATCCGCCGGAAGCCTGCCTGGTCAATTTCTACACGGCCGAAGCGAAGATGGGCCTGCACCAGGACCGCGACGAGGCCGATTTTTCGGCGCCTGTCGTCTCCGTCTCGCTGGGCGACGATTGCTTGTTCAGGGTCGGCCAGACGACGCGTGACGGCGGCACCAAATCCTTCAGGTTGAAGAGCGGCGACGTCGTCGTGCTCGGCGGCGAGGGCCGTCTCGCCTTCCACGGCGTCGACCGCATCTACCCGTCGACCTCGGCATTGCTGAAAAACGGCGGGCGGATCAATTTGACATTGCGGCGGGTGACCAAGCCGGACGGGGGTGCCGCATGAGCCATACTGGAGGGGCTTCTGCCGCCGGACATCCTCGTTACCATGGAGCCATGTGACGGCACGGCGTTCTGTCAGCGCAGCGGCGAAAATGTCGCCGAGATCAGCTGGAACGGCAGCGCGCCATAGGTGGCGACAGTCTCCGCATCGTCCCACCGGCGAAATTGCCGGGAGGGTCGCGCCTCCAGCGTCATGGCCTGCCGTTCGCCGTCAAGCGTCACCTTGCCGCGAAAATGCAGAACCCTTTCTCCACCGGATCGGCTGATGGCCATGGCGCGCAGGCGTGCGACATGGTCGTCATCGGCATTGATCTCCATTTCGATGCGGCGCCGGACCGGTGGCACACTGATCCTGACGGTGATGTCCAGCATCATGTCCCCCACCATTCGCGGACAGGGTATGGCCTGGGAGAACGCCGGTGGCGACGATGCATTCAGCGGTTCGGGGCGGCCCGGCTTGCTCCGCCAGGCTTTGGCGGGCGGTTCCTGCCGCAGGCGGCCGCTCTTGCGGCGAAGCCGCAATTGCTTGGCAAGGCCGCGTGACAGCCAGACCAGCCTGCCGAAATCGGTTCGTGGCTTGGCCTGCAGCACGCCGGACCAGCGCGAGGGGCCGGCGCTGTCGGCCATCTCTAGCACACGGGCCAGCACCCTGTCCGGCGCGGTCACGCCAATTTCAAGCGCGAGGTAGGAGAGCGCCACCGCCGCGGCAACGGCAAGGCCGCGCCTGGCCAAGACATCGAGGAACACGTCCCAGTCGACATCGCCGCCGCGAATGGCCACCGCACAATCGACCAGCCAGTCGCTGTGCGTGTGGGCGTCGAGCCCGCCATGCGCGATGGCAAGCGCGATGCGGTCGGCGGGCGACGGCACCAGCACGTCGACGCCGCTGAAAATGGCGGGGTCCGCCCGCCGCCAGATGGCGATGTCATCTTCATCGCTTTGCTGCGAACCGTCATAGGCAAGCTGGTGCAGGTCGATGTCGCCAAAATTGCCCTTGAAGAAGTTCATCGAGCGCAGCGAGGCCAGTCTTGTCCTCAGATATTGCGGGCTGACGCCGGTGGCGATCTGCCACTCGCGGTCGCGCAGCACGTCGAAGGCTGTTTGCATGTCCTGCGGCCGCACCAGTATGTCGATGTCGTGCGCCACCCGGCCACGCTGTGCCGCCGCGTCGAGGGCAATTCGGCTGGCGCCCTTGATGAGCATCACGATGCATCCGGCATCCGCCATCGCCTTCAGTGCCGGTTCGGCTTCGCGCATCGCCATCCGCGACTTGGTCCACAGCATCTTCTGCAGGCCGACAAGCCGTGGGAAGGCAGTATGGCCAGCCAATTTCCTGCCGAATCGGTCCGAAATGGCGGCCAGCAGCCGGTGTTCGCGGAAGGAGACGAGATCGATGTCGTTCACGGCCAACCAGTGCATCGCGCATTGGCTGGCCGCCTCCTCGTCATCGAGGAGTGCCGCCTTGAGCAACTGGTCGAGACCCCCGGTCGGCCAGGACCAGCCATAGTCGGGAAACCGGCGGGTGATGCGGCGGACAGCCTTGGCCATCAGCCACCACCCGCTCTGCCTTGCGCGCGCCTTTTCATGGCCAGCCTTGCGACTTCGAGATAGCCGCGATCGCGCGCCGGGTCGCGTCCATAAGAGAGGCTGCCGGGCCTGATGCGGCGCAAGGCCAGCACGTCGTCGAGCATGGCAAGGACAAAGCCTGCCTCGCGAACCCGGGCGATCCAGTCGATCATCTCGCCGCGGCCGCCTTGTGGGTCGACGATGGGGCCGACGGCCGTCACCACCTCCTGGCGGATCATCATCGTCGTGCGCGACCAGCCTGCCACGCTGGTCGTCTCGGGCAAATCGGGCCTGTCGCCGCGAAACGTCCGCCAGTGCGCGAAGACGCCCGCTGTTCGGGGATCACGGTCGAGGCAGGCTAGCTGTTTTTCGATCTTGTCCGGCAGCCACAGGTCGTCGGCGTCGAGCGTCGCGACGAACGGGGTCGAGAGTGCGGCAAAACCCCTGGTGGTGGCGCTTCCGGGGCCTGCATTCTCTTGCCGCAGCACCGTCACCGGCAGGTTCATCGCCTCGATCACGGCAACCGTATCGTCGGTCGATCCGTCATCGACCACGACGATGGCTTCCGCCTTGACCGTCTGGGCCAGAACCGAGTTCAGCGCCGCGCCGATGGTTGCGGCCGCGTTGAAAGCCGGAATGACGACGCCATAGCCCGCCATTACAGGAACCGCCACTGCGCGAGATCCTTGAAGTCGAATATGCCCTCGACCCGCCGCAAGCCGGGGTCTGCCTTGCGGCGCTTCATCGACTTATGGATGGCGCGCATGAACTCGCGAAAGGGCACGTCGGCTTCCTTGGTCATGTTGCCGGGATGACGCCTGTAATAGAGAGCCACCGTATCGGGCATAATGTATTTTGCCTGGCTCTCGAAGATGCGCAACAGATAGTCGGTGTCCTCCGCCTGCCTGAAGTCCTCGTCGAAGCCGCCGGTGCGCTCGATGAGTTCCCGTGCAAAAATCCCGGCTGACAGGTGGATTCCCCGCACGGTGATGGCGTGGCTGTCGGCGGCCGGCTCCAGCGTCTCGCCATCGATCTTGTCGACCAGCGTCATGCGCGAATAGGTCAGGTCGAGGCCAGGATCCTCTTCGAAGCAGGCGATATCCGCCGCGAAGCGCCCTATCGGCGAGATGTCGTCGGAATCGAGAAACGATACCAGCCGCGTCTGCGGCAGCAATTGTTTCAGCCCGGCATTGCGTGCCTTGGTGACCCCGCCATTGGCCTGCTGGAAAAGACGAATGCATGGGGCCTTGTCGACCAATGACCGCACGACGGCCGCCGAGCCGTCGGTCGAACCATCGTCGATGACGATGATGTCGAGATCGACGTTTTCGCGTTGCCTGAGCAGCGAGCGCAGCGCGAGGCCAACGAATTGTTCGCGATTGTGGACCGGCATGATCACGCTCAGCTTCATATGTCGCCCCGGATCATGAATTCGCCGCCCGACATATCACATGAACCGCCAGTCGGCGGAGTCTTTCAGGTCGAAAATGCCGTCGACCGTATGCAGCGAGGGATCCGCCTTGCGCCGCTTCATCGACTTGTGGATCGCACGCATGTACTCGCGAAGCGGTACGCCGGGCTCCCTGGTCATGTTGCCGGGGTGACGTCTGTAGTAGAGCGCAATGGTGTCCGGCATCACGAATCTGGGGCCGCTCTCAAAGACGCGCAGCAGGTAGTCTGTATCTTCGGCCTGACGGAATGCCTCGTCGAAGCTGCCGATCCGGTCGATAAGCCTCCTGCTGAATGTTCCTGCCGCCAAGGAAAGCCCTCGGGCGATCTTGCGGCGGCTGCCAGGAGTCGGCTCCAGCATCTCGTCGTCGAGATCTTCAACCATCATCATCAGGGAATAGGTCAGGTCGAGGCTCGGATCGGCTTTGAAATGGACGAGGTCGGCCTTGAAGCGTCCGGATGGCGAGATGTCATCGGAGTCCAGGAACGATACGAATTGCGTCTGTGGCTGCAATTGGCCAAGACCGGTGTTGCGCGCACTTGCCACACCCTGGTGGGCCTGGTGGAAAAGCCGGATGCACGATGCCTCCCGCATGACGGCGCGGACGATGTCCACGGTGCCATCCGTCGACCCGTCATCGACGACGATGACATCGAGCTCGGCATCGTCCCGCTGCCTGAGCAGCGATCGCAAGGCCGCAACAACATAGTGCTCGCGGTTGTAGACAGGCATGATGACGCTCAATCTCACGCGTTGCTCCGCATGATGTCCGAAATCGTGCCGGCGATCTCCTGTGGGCGCGTCCCCAGCGAGAGCTGGTAGCATGGCAGCTGCCGGGTGAGGTCGCTGAAAAAGCGAAACCCGCTCTCGCGCTCGCCAGGCATTTGCGAGATGCCGGACGGCGCCAGTGCAATCATTGCCTCCTTGCGCGACACGGGCATGATCGAACTTGCCTCGTCCCCGCTGATATGAGGCACCATCAACGCGATGATGTCCAGCCGCGCCGGTATCGGCCGTGCCGCGATGTCATCGATGCTGAACTGGTGCTTGCCTTGCCAGTTGAGCGGACCATAGGATTTCAGCCGATGTTTCAAGCCCAGCCGCTCGAAGCCCTCGGGATCCTGCTTGAGCGTGGCAAACAACGGATGCGCGGTCGGCCCGTTGGCAAGGTCGATCAGCACATAGTCGTCGCCGACACTGTCGAGCCCGTTGAGCAGGCCGGCGACGACCGTTCCCGATTTGCCGGCGCCGCCTGCTCCGGCGAGCAGAATTCCCTTGCCGCCGACACCCAGCGTGCCCGCATGGGCCAGCCGCATGCCGCGCGCCGCATATTCCCAATGCAGGAAGGGGCGGAGCGGCGCCCCCGGCTCCCAAGGCGGGAACCTGTCATCGGCGGTCATCAGTTGAACGCCCAGACGGCGACCGGGGTCGTAGAACTGCCAGAAATCCAGGTCGTGGAAATGGTTGCCGCGCAGTCCGGCTTCCGCCAGCCGGCTGGCGAAGGCATGCTCCGTGAAGGGTCCTTGGCCCCAACTGGCTGGCGCCGCGATGCCATCCACGCCGGGATGGGCGACGAAGATGCGGCAGGTGTTGGCAGCCGCCCCATTGCCCGGAGCAGCGACAAAGCCGTGAACGACGGCATTCGCCAACGCGCCGGCACTCAGATGTGCGGTCAGCTCCAGATGCGGCAGGCCCACCGTGCGCGTCAGCGGGTAATGCGCGGCGCTGCTTTCGGCCTGCGCCAGCACATGACGTGCGTAGTCCGCTAGGTTCTCGAGAGTGACTTTCGGCATGGTTTGCCTGTTCCGACGCCGCCCAGCGACGAGAGTGCCTGACGCGCGTGCCTCAGTTGGCCTGCTTCACCGCGGGCCAACCGAGGGGTTCCTCGACCTCGTGGATGGGGTCAACGACGATGAGATCGGCAAGGTCGTCGTGGATATCGACCTTGAGGGGCTCGCTGGCACCCGCAAGCTGAGCCAGCAATTCGCTGGGAACCGGTCTTGCCGCGGCATCGGTCACGGCCGCCAGCAAGCCGAATTCGAGCAATTGTGAAACAAAGCCGTCAATCTCGGCGGCACCCAGCGCGCCGGTCGCCGTTGCGGCGCCGACCAGTTCGGAGGCAGGCACGCCGGACGACAGCGCATCCCAAAGCCTGCTGCCTGAATCCGAGAAGCCGAAATATTTGCCCGTCGTCAGGTCGAGAACGACGGCTTCGCCGTCGAAGGATTCAAAGACGATGTCCTTGCTCGCTATGGCATAGATGCCGGATTGTCGCATGTTTGCTCCCCGCCGAAGCAGGCCGCGCGGATGATCGCCGGCCCTCACGGTCAACCCTACCGTTGTAGAGGCGTCTAACCATTTGCAGGGTTTTTGGCAAGATGGCCCGCAGGCCCGGCGAGCGCGACCGCAGGCCCTGCCTGCCGGTTACGCCTCGATTTCCAGTGCCGACAGCGGCTTGGAGCAACAGGCCAGGATGAAGCCGTCGTCGATCTCATGATCGAGGATGCCGCCATTGTGGCTCATCTCGACATCGCCGGAGACCTTCTTCACCTTGCAGGTTCCGCACAGGCCGAATTCGCAGGCGGCGGGGATCCGCACGCCCGAAGCGCGCGCCGTCTGCAGCACCGTCTGGCCGGCGACGCATTCGGCGTCGACCTCCGAAAGCGAGAAGCGGATTGGCGTTGCCGCTTCGACCGGAACGACCGTGCCGCCTTCCGCGGGCGCCGCGAACGGCGCCGGGACCTCTTCCACGGCAGGGGCCGCAAAGCTCTCCTGATGATATTGCGTCATGTCGAAGCCCGCGGCTTCAAGCATGCCGCGCACGGCGCGCATGAAGGGATCGGGGCCGCAGCAGAAGATTTCGCGCTCGCGGAAATCCGGCGCCAGCAATGGCAGCCGGATCGCGTCGATGCGGCCCATATGGCCGTACCAGCCCTCGCGGCTCGACCGCTCCTCGATCATGAAGCCGAGCGACAGGCCGGGCATATGGCCGCCGAGCAGTTCGAGCTCCTTGCGGAAGATGATCTCTTCCGCGCGCCGCGCGCAATTGACGAAGCCGACATCGGTCCACGGCGCGCAGTCGTTCAGCCAGCGCAGCATCGACATCATCGGTGTCACGCCCGAACCGGCCGAGATGAACAGATATTTGGCCGCCGGATGGCTGTGCAGCGAGAAGTCGCCTGCCGGCCCGTAGGCCTTGACGTGCGAGCCGGGCACCAGATGGTCGAACATCCAGCGCGTGCCGATGCTGCCGGCCTGCGCCTTTACCGTCACCGCGATCGAGAATGGCCGCGACGGTGACGATGACAGCGTGTAGGTGCGCATCAGCGGCCCGTCCGAAGTCGGCAGCTCCAGCGTCACGAACTGGCCCGGTTTGTAGCGGAACCAGGTCTGGTTGTCGGACCGGAAGGTGAAGGTCTTCACGTCGGGCGCCTCATCGCTGACGCCGATCACTTCCAGCACCTGGAGCCGGTCGTTCCACGGCGCCATCTGGTCGAGATGGCGATAGAGGCCGAGATCCGTCATCGCATTCATCCTCTGGTCCTTCTTGCCCGGCTCATGTCGTGTTTGGGCGACATGAGCTCACGCAACGCTGCGCAGCGCCGGCTTGCCGTCTTCGGCAAGGCGCGGACCGATGAAGCGGGCGTACCAGTCGACGAACTGGATGACGCCGCCCTCGTGCAACTCCGAATAGGGGCCGGGCTCATAGGCCGGCGACAGGATGCCGAAGGCGTTCTCCTCGACGATGCGGCGGTCCTGGTCGTTGGTCTCGGTCCACACATGGGTGAGTTCGGCGAGATCGTAGTCGACGCCCTCGACCGCATCCTTGTGGACCAGCCATTTGGTCGTCACGGCGGTTTCCGTGGCGCTGATCGGCAGCACGCGGAAGGTCACGGCATGGTCGATGAGGATATGGTTCCATGTCGTCGGGTAGTGATAGTGCATCAAGGTGCCGATGCGGTCGGCCGAGACGTTGTCGGAGAGGTTCTTCCTCACCGCCCGCTTGCCACTCATCGTGTAGCTGACGGCATCGCGCAGCAGCGGCGCGCGGGTGGCGCGATACTGTCCGGCCGGATCGATGCGGAACTTGCTCGGCAGGCCGGCCGCCTCGCATTTTGCCCAGTGCGCCAGCATCTCCGGATCGCTGTCGGCGCCCTGCACGCCGGTCACGGTCGGTGCTTCCGGGAACGTCTTGCACAATTCCGGGTGATTGCCCGCGCAATGATAGCACTCGCGGTTGTTTTCCCAGACGAGCTTCCAATTGCCCTTCTCGATGATCGTGCTCTCGAAGGCGATCTTCGCCTCGCCGAGCCGGTGCGGCTTGAGGTAGGGTTCGATTATCGCCCACATCGGCGCGAAGTCGGCCGGCTCCTTGCCCAGGCAGATGAAGATATAGCCGGCGACGCTTTCGCAGGCGACCGGCTTCAGCCCGAACTGGCTCTTGTCGAAACCCTCGGCCATCTGGCGGGCGAACAGCAGGCGGCCGTCCAGCTCATAGGTCCACTGGTGATAGGGACAGACCAGTTTGGCGGCCACGCCCTTCTCGGTGTTGCAGACGCGGCTGCCGCGGTGGCGGCAGGAATTGTGGAAGGCGTTGATCTTGCCCTGCTGATCGCGCACCAGCACGACCGGATAGTCGCCGATCTGCACGGTGATGAAGCTGCCTGGCTTGGGCAGCTCGCAATCATGGCCGATGAACAGCCAATCGCGATACCAGATCAGCTCCATGTCGAGCTTGAAGTAGTCCGGATCGGTGTAAAAGGGCTGTTCCAGCGAAAAGCCCTGTCTGCGGCTGTTCAAGAGCCTCAGCATGTCGTTGCGAGCATCCATGTCCTGTCCTCATATCCAAGGACTGAACTGGTGGTGATGGAGGAAGGATCGGACGCAGGCCGGCGCCAGCCGGGCATGCATCATCCGCCCCTTGACCGCCCACCGCGATCAGTCGAGTTCTAGCAATCTCGGGCTGGTTTCCGGGCTCTGGAGTCGTCCTTGCGGACCATCGCGACACCTTCCCAGGCTTTCGCCCAGTGGTCTCCCGTTGCGACTTGAACTCCACCACCGTTGCGGGGGCAGCGCCGGATTCTGACCGGCTTCCCAATTCTCCACTCCGTCGTCACGAAGCGGCACCTGAGATGGCGTGATCTAATCACGGCATGCATCGCGGCGTCGGCATGAAAACGACATCGCATCCATGCGGCGCGACACGCATGCAAGATCGTCCCTACAATGATCGCGACCGTTGCAGCCGGCTCGTTGCCAGCACCCCAAACGTTGTTTTTCGAGCCTTGGCCGGAGCCAAAAAAGGTTAACAGTTTCGAAAAGTGACTATTAGCGGAGTCTAAAATCGAACCGAACGGTTCGTTTCTGTTGACGGTGCGTGCAGGACGTTGTGAACGCTGGGCCTCCGACACAGTTGGTGATAGCTCCCTTGATCTTATCTAACCAATTGATATCAAAAAGAAAAACATTGATGTGGAAGCCGTTGGTACAATTTCAAGTGGTGGATTCATGGTCCACGCGGAACAACTTCGTGATTGGAAACGGCCATCTGGCTTTCCCACATCCGCCCTGTCCGAACGACGCGATTTCATCCCAAGACACGCCGCTAGACGGACGGAAAAATACTGGAGTACCCAAAATGAAAAAGATTGTTCTCACTGCCGCCGCCCTTCTGGCCATTTCCGGCAGCGCCTTCGCTGGTAGCGACCATTATAGTTCGGACCATTACGGTTCAAATGCGACCCCTGCAGCCACTGCCGTCGACAGCTCGTACACCGCTTCGGTCAAGAAGTCGGAACCGGCTGCTCAGACGCCTGTCCAGGGTGCCGACCACAACCTCTTCGGTAACCACTAACCGCCGGTTGACGGCTGCTTGCCCGCCGTCCTGGCGAACTCAAAAATTCATCAAAATTCAGGAGACTTGAAATGAAGAAGATCATCCTTGCTGCCGCCGCCGTCCTGGCCATTTCGGGCAGCGCTCTCGCCGGCAGCGACAACTATGGCGCCAACCAGCCTGCCGTGACTTCGACCGACAATTCGTACACGGCTTCGACCAAGAAGTCGGAACCGGCTGACCAGAAGCCTGTCGTCGGCGCCGACCACAACCTCTTCGGCAACAATTAAAGCCGACCCGACAATGGCGGGTTTGCCTGCCATGCCGTGGAATTCGAGACTTCAGGAGACTTGAAATGAAGAAGATCATCCTTGCTGCCGCTGCCGTCCTGGCCGTTTCCGGCAGCGCTTTTGCCGGCAGTGACAACTATGACTCCAATGGCGCCAACCAGCCTGCCGTGACTTCGACCGACAATTCGTACACGGCTTCGACCAAGAAGTCGGAACCGGCTGACCAGAAGCCTGTCGTCGGCGCCGACCGCAACCTCTTCGGCAACAACTAACAGCCGACCCGGCAGCGGCGGGTTTGCCCGCCGCTGCCTTCAGGAGACTTGAAATGAAGAAGATCATCCTTGCTGCCGCCGCCGTTCTGGCGATTTCCGGCAGCGCTTTCGCCGGCAGCGACAATTATGGCTCCAATGGCGCCAACCAGCCTGCCGTGACTTCGACCGATGTGGACGCTTCGCATACCGGTTCGATCCGCGACAGCGGCTCGCCTGTCTACAAGCTGCTCAATTCGTCGGGCAACGTGCAGAAGCCGGCCCCTCAGAGCAACGACCGGGACCACGTCGGCAATCACTAACAGTCGAAGTCGGTTTTAAGAATGAGCGGCGGGCATGGCCCGCCGTTTTTTGTCGTTGAGGTCGGCTTTTAGCTCAAGCCGCCTTTGCTTCCGCCTCGTGCAGCGCGAAGGACCGGCCATCCGCGTCGAAGATATGCAGGTCCTCGGCATTGGCGCTCAGCCGCAATGTCGAGCCGCGCTTGACCTCGACATTGCCGGGCAGCTTGGTCACCAGCGGCAGGTCGGCGCGGCCGATGTCGACATAGACCAGCTGGACCTCGCCGAGCTGTTCGACATAATCCACCGTGCCTTCGAACAGATAGTCCGTGCCGCTGGCGATGATCAGATCCTCTGGCCGCACGCCGAAGCTTACCGCCGCGCCCTTCGCCGAAGCCGGTGTCGCGATCGGCACCGTCGCCTTGCGGCCACCGACGTGGCTGACGACGGTCGGGTTTCCGGTCTTGTCGATGGTCGCCGGCAGGATGTTCATGGCCGGCGAGCCGATGAACTGGGCGACGAACAGATTGCCGGGCTTCTTGTAGAGCTCCATCGGCGTGCCGACCTGTTCGATATGGCCTTCCTTGAGCACGACGATGCGATCGGCCAGCGTCATGGCCTCGACCTGGTCATGGGTGACGTAGATCATGGTCGTGTTGGGCATCGATTCCTTGAGCTTGGCGATCTCGATGCGGGTGGCGACGCGGAGCGCCGCGTCAAGGTTCGACAGCGGCTCGTCGAACAGGAACACTTTCGGATTGCGCACGATGGCGCGGCCGATGGCGACGCGCTGGCGCTGGCCGCCCGACATCGCCTTGGGCAGCCGGTCGAGATATTTGGTCAGCTGCAGGATCTCCGCTGCCTGGCGCACGCGACGGTCGATCTCGGCCTTGTTCTCTTTGCCGATCTTCATCGAGAACGCCATGTTGTCGTAGACGGTCATGTGCGGATAGAGCGCGTAGGACTGGAACACCATGGCGATGCCCCGCTTCGACGGCGGCACGTCGTTGACCACCTCGCCATCGATCTTGAGCTCACCTGAGGTGATTTCCTCGAGCCCGGCTATGGAGCGCAGCAGGGTCGACTTGCCGCAGCCCGACGGACCCACGAAGACGATGAACTCGCCCGATCTGATATCGAGGTCGATGCCGTGGAGAATGTTGAGATTGCCGTAGGACTTCTTCACTTGCCTCAAATTGACATCGGCCATTGGTTCCTCCCAGTAATTCCTAAAATTCAGTCGATGCGTCCGAACCAGGCGCCGTAACCGCCGAGTTCGATCGAACCGGTGCTCGCCTGCCCGGAAAACCCGTGTCCCGGCAAAGGGTGCAGTGATCGGCCGCCAAGGTCAACCTTGGCCGGCTTGGCGCCAAGGTTGAAGACACAGACGATCTGCTCGTTGCCGGCCCGGCGGGTGAAGGCGACGGTGTCGCCCTGGCTTTCGATGAAGGTGATATCGCCCTTGGCCAGCGCGGGGTGGGCGCGCCGGAAGGTGAGAAAGCGCCGGTAGTGCTCGAGCAGGGAAGTCTCGTCGCCCTGCTGCACATTGACGGCCTGCGACAGGTGCTTGGCCGGCACTGGCAACCAGGGTTTTGCCTGGGAAAAGCCGCCGTTCTTGGCGTTGCCATCCCACACCATGGGCGTGCGGCAGCCGTCGCGGCCCTTGAACTCCGGCCAGAAGCGGATGCCGTAGGGATCCTGCAGATCCTCGAAGCGCAGTTCGGCCTCGCCGAGGCCCAGCTCTTCTCCCTGGTAGATGCAGACCGAGCCGCGCAGCGACATCAGCAATGCCGAGATCACCTTGAGATAGGCGGTCGGATCGGCTTCGCCAGCCGCCCAGCGCGAGGCCGGGCGCATCACGTCGTGGTTGGAGAACGCCCAGCACGACCAGCCGTCGGTTGCGACCTTGCCGAAGGTTTCCAGCACCGAACGGACCTTGGCGGCGCTGATCTTTTCCGGCGCCAGGAAGTCGAAGGAATAGCACATGTGCACCCGTTTGCCGCCGGCCGTATAGGCTGCCACCACGTCCAGCCCACGCTGCGAATCGCCGACTTCGCCGACAGCGGCGGTTGCCGGATACTCGTCGAGCAGGGCGCGGAAACGCTCGAGGAAACCGAGGTTCTCCGGCCGGCTCTTGTCGTAGATATGGTCCTGGTAGTTGTAGGGGTTGACCGCCGGTGCCGTCTGGTCGTTGCGCTCCTCGGGCGCCAGCGGCGGATTGTTTTCCAGGCCTTGGCTGTGGAAGTAGAAATTGATGGTGTCGAGCCTGAAGCCGTCGACGCCGCGCTCCAGCCAGAAACGGGTGACGTCGAGCAGGGCGTCCTGGACCTCGCGGCTGTGGAAGTTGAGATCGGGCTGCTCGGCCAGGAAATTATGCAGGTAATATTGCTGGCGGCTGGTGTCCCATTGCCAGGCCGATCCGCCGAAGATCGACAGCCAGTTGTTGGGCGGCGTGCCGTCGGGCTTGGCGTCCGCCCAGACATACCAGTCCGCCTTGGGATTGGTGCGGCTCGACCGGCTTTCCTTGAACCAGGGATGGATGTCTGCGGTGTGCGACAGCACCTCGTCGATCATCACCTTGAGACCCAGCCGGTGGGCTTCCGCCGTCAGCGCATCGAAATCGGCCAGCGTGCCGAACATCGGGTCGACATCGCAATAGTCCGAGACGTCGTAGCCGAAATCCTTCATCGGCGACGTGAAGAAAGGCGAAATCCAGATGGCGTCCGCACCGAGTGCGGCAATATAGGGCAGCCGCTGGATGATGCCCTTGAGGTCGCCAATGCCGTCGCCGTTCGAATCCTGGTAGCTGCGCGGATAGATCTGGTAGATCACCGCACCGCGCCACCAGTCGCGATCGATGGCGAGGTCAGGTTTCGAACTGGCTTTCAAAGCGGATTGCATGGTCTCAGCCTCCTTTCACCGAGCCGGCAAGCAGCCCGCGGACGAAATAGCGCTGCAGCGAGAAGAACACGATCAGCGGCACGATGATGGTCACGAATGCCGATGTCGTCAGGATCTCCCAATCGCCGCCGCGTGAACCAAGCAGCGCGTTGAGCTTGGCAGTCAGCACGATCTGGTCTGCTTCCGTACCGAGGAAAACCATTGCCACCAGAAGATCGTTCCATACCCACAGGAACTGGAAGATGGCAAACGAGGCCAGCACCGGGAACGACAGCGGCAACACGATCTTGACGAAGATCTCGAAATCGCTGGCGCCGTCGATGCGCGCCGATTCCATGATTTCGCGCGGCAG
This sequence comes from Mesorhizobium sp. WSM1386, assembly GCF_055901595.1. Lineage (NCBI taxonomy): Bacteria > Pseudomonadati > Pseudomonadota > Alphaproteobacteria > Hyphomicrobiales > Phyllobacteriaceae > Mesorhizobium > Mesorhizobium sp. WSM1386. The sequence continues at coordinate 388,226 of NZ_CM148373.1, read as the reverse complement.
GCCGGCTATGTAGCTGCGCAGGAGGTAGATGGCGAAGGGCAGGCCGAAGCCGGTATGCGCCAGCCAGATGCCGAGATAGGTTTTCGACGGTACGCCGAAGAACGAGCCGACACCGTTGTAGAGTTTCAGCAGCGGGATCAGCGACATCTGCAGCGGCACCACCAAGAGGCCGATGATCACCGCGATCAGCAGCGCCCGGCCGGGAAAGCGCATCCAGGCCAGCGCATAGGCCGCGAAAGCCGCGATCAGGATCGGGATCACCGTCGCCGGGATGGTGACGGTCAGCGAGTTCATGAACGAGCGGCCGATGCCTTCCGAAAACAGCACGGACCGGTAGTTGTCGGTGGTGAATTTCGGCGGCGCCGACGAGGCGTAATAGAGGCGCTGGCCGCGGTCACCCTCGAAAGCCTTGGGCGAGGTCATGACGAAGCTGCCGTCGGCATTGACCTGCAGGGTCACGCCGTCGCCGAGATCGGCCGATGTGCCGGCCGCATATTGCGTCGGCGCCGCCGACTTGACGCCGAAGGCGCTGATGTCGCGCTTGGCGCCGTCGCCGAAGATGTTGCCGTCCAGAACGAACTTGCCGTCCTTCTGGACTTGCGCCGAGGCGGGCGGCAGGCGGCCGGCCTCGGTCTGGGTGGAACTGGCGAACGAATTCCACCAGCCCGAGGCGATGATCTGGTCCTTGTCACGCAGCGAGGAGACCAGGATGCCGAGCGTTGGAATGGTCCAGATCGTCACGAAGACCAGCACCGCGATGTGAACGCCGAAGCGGCTGGCGAAGGAATTTCCGGTCGCGACGGCCATCTCAGTGCCCTCCCGTCTCTTTGTTGGCCTGGCGGATATTCCAGACCATGATCGGGATGACCGCGATCATGATGATGATGGCTATCGTTGCGCCGCGGCCGAAATCGCCGCCGCCGCGGAACATCCAGTCGAACATAAGATTGGCTAGCACCTGACTGTTCCACTGGCCGTTGGTCATGGTCAGCACGATGTCGAACACCTTGAGCACCAGAATGGTGATCGTGGTCCAGACGACGGCGATGGTGCCCCAGATCTGCGGCACCATGATCTTCCAGAAGATCTGGAACGGGTTGGCGCCGTCGATGACGGCGGCTTCCAGCGTTTCCTCGGGTATGCCGCGCAGCGCCGACGACAGGATGACCATGGCAAAGCCGGTCTGGATCCAGATCAGGATCACCATCAGGAAGAAATTGTTCCAGAACGGCAGCGATATCCAGACCTGCGGTTGGCCGCCGAAATGCTGGATGATGGCATTGAGGATGCCGATCTGTACCTGGCCCTCGCCGCGATACTCGTAGATGAATTTCCAGATCACGCTGGCGCCGACGAAGGAGATCGCCAGCGGCAGGAAGATCAGGCTCTTGGCGATCGTGCCCCACCAGATCTTGTCGGTGAGCACGGCAATGATCAGGCCGAGGAAAGTGCAGGCGGCGGGCACCACGGCCAGCCACAACACGTTGTTGAGGATCGAGTTGCGGAAGTCGCGGTCGCCGAACGCCCACTGATAGTTGGCCAGGCCGACAAAATTGACGCCGCCGCGATCGAGGAACGACAGCCGTAGCGTCTCGATGACGGGATAGATCAGATAGATGGTCAGGATGATCATCGCCGGACCGACGAACAGCCACGGCCGCACCAGTCCCTGTCGGCGCAGATTGTCGATGGCCGCCGCGCCAGAGACGCCGCGCGACGGGAATATCAGGTCGACCAGTCTGTTGGCGCCCCAAAAATAGGCGACGCAGCCTCCGACGCCGATGATGATGACGAAAATAGCCGAGAAAATCTGAGCCGCCATGGGTCCCTCTCCCTGCGCATGATCGACCAGGCAATGCTGGCGATCGGATGCACCGACTTTCAGTCATTCGGAACAATTGAAACGCGAAGGTTTCCGGCGGAAGCCGCCGGTCGGACCGGGCCGAAGCCCGGGTCCAGCATCGGGAGGACGACATGCATGAAACGAAGACCTAAAGCGCGTCGCGTGAATCCGTCTCGACACGACGCGTTTTAGGCTGCGGTCACCGCCGGTTGCCTACTTGATCCCGTCCCAGCTCTTCTGGATGTCGGTGGCGACATCCTGGGCGGACTTGCCGCCGACCAGGTCGATCATGCCGGTCCAGAATGAGCCGGCGCCGATCTTGCCGGGCATCAGGTCGGATCCGTCGAAGCGCACTGTCGTCGCGCCGACCAGGATCTCGCCCTGCTTCTTCAGCGCTTCGCTGCCATAGGCGTCCTTGTTGGCTCCCTTGAACGGGGTCACGAAGCTCTTTTGCGCCATCCACAATTCATGCGCGAGCGGCATCTCCAGGAACTTGATGAACTCGTGGGATGCCTTGGAATCCTTGGTGATCATCACCAATGTTCCGGCCACTTCCAGCGGCGTGCCCAATTCCGGTTTGGAAGCGTATGGCGGATAGTTGAAGAAGTCCGCATCCTGGCCGAGCTTTACGCCCTCCGGAAAGAAGGAGGGGATGAACGATGCCTGGTGGTGCATGTAGCATTTCGGCGGCACGCTGAAGAGGCCCTTCGGGCTATCGCGGAAGTCCGTCGCGGCGACCGCCTTGGCGCCGCCGTCGACCATCTTGTCGTCGGTGGCGATCTTGCCGAAAATGTCGATGGCGTTTACCACGGCCGGATCGGTGAACGGGATCTCGTTCTTCACCCACTTGTCGTAGACTTCCGGCGGCTGCGTCCTCAGCATGATGTCCTCGACCCAGTCGGTCGCCGGCCATCCGGTGGCACCGCCGGAGCCAAGCCCGATGCACCAGGGCTTGCCGCCATCGGCAATGATCTTCTTTTCGAGCTCGGCCAGTTCCTCCTGGGTCTTCGGCACCTTGTAGCCGGCTTCCTCGAAATTATCGGGCGAGTACCAGACCAGACCCTTCACGTCGATCTTGTAGGGAAGCGCATAGAATCCTGGCTTGCCGTCCTTTCCTGCGAAAGTGCCGAGCTTGGCCCAGGAATCGCCAGCCGCGTAGTTCTCCTTGACCCATGCGGCGACGTCGTCGCCCAACGGGGTCAGCACGCCCTTGGAGGCAAGGTCCTGAATCAGGCCCGGCTGCGGCAGGATCGCGATGTTCGGCGGGCTGCCCGCCTGCGTGTCGATGACGATCTGCTGCTCGTAGTTTTCGGACGAGGAATATTTGATCTCGGCGCCAGTGGCTTCCGCGAAATAATCGAGTACCGAACGGGCAAGCGTCTCGTCCTCACCGCGCCACGGGCCAAAGATCGTCAGCGTCTCGCCCTTGAGGTCAACCTTCTTGAGTTCGTCGAAGTTGGCCCAGTGAAACCGCGCGTCCTCGCCTGGCTTGAACTTCAGTTCGGCATGCGCGGGCACGTTCAGGGCGAGCGTGGCGAACGCGGCACCCAGCAAAAGCATTTTCTTCATCGGTATTCCCTCCCAGTGGGTCAAACACACCGGACGGAACCTCCATTCCGTCCGCCGACGCCGCAGGACTGTGACTCAGTCGCAAGGGAACCGCAACCTTTCGAAGAGTCTTCCAAAGCGCTTTGGCTTTGGTGATCTCGCCATTGAATCGATCAGAAGTCAAGAGGGTCATGCACTAATCGATTTAATACGAAGCATTCACGGCCAGAAAGTGCGCTGCAGCATGCTTTTTTGGCGGTGCAGCAGCAATTTTTGTTTCAAACCGGCCTCGGGCACGCTTATGGTCGTCGCAAACATGGCTGCACCTTTATGGTGCTTGGGTCGGTTCAATCTAAAGCGCTTTGGGGATGGAGACCTCTCGTGAACCTCAAGCAGCTCGCGCATATGCTGGCGCTTTCTCAGACCACGGTAAGCCGGGCGCTGAACGGCTATCCGGAGGTCAACGAGGAAACGCGAAGGCGCGTCATGGACGCCGCCAAGCGCCACGGCTACCGCCCCAATCCGAGCGCGCGGCGGCTGGCGACCGGCAAGTCCGGCATGATCGGCTATGTCCTGCCGACAGGTGCCGCCGTCGACATCGACCCGCATTTCGTCGAATTCCTGTCCGGCCTTGGCGACTATGCGCGTTCGCACGAACTCGACCTCGTGCTGTCGCCGGCCGACGCCGACGACCAGGAGACGACCTATCGGCGCATTGTCGCCAACCGCCAGGTCGATGCCGTCTATATCTCCTCTCCCAAGCCGCAGGACAATCGGGTAGCGCTGGTCAACACGCTGGGCATTCCCTTCATCGTCCATGGCCGCAGCGAAGGCTTCGATTTCGACTATCCCTATCTCGACATCGACAATGAGGGCGCCTTCCACGAGGCGGCGCGGCTGCTGGTCCAGCTCGGCCACCGGCGGCTGGCGCTGATCAATGGCGACGACGGCGAGACCTTCGCCATCCATCGCGAGCGCGGCGTGCGTCGTGCGCTCGCCGCGAGCGGGCTGGCCTTGAGCGAACGCCATGTCTGCTCTCTGGTCATGACAGAGGAGAACGGCTATCGCGCCACGAGGCGCCTGCTGGAAGCAAGCGACGCGCCGACGGCAATCGTCTGCTCCAGCCTGATCATGGCGCTGGGCGTCGTGCGCGCGGTGCGCGACCTCGGTCTGAGCATTCCGGGCGACGTCTCCCTGATCGCCCATGACGATGTCTTTCCCTGGCTGCGGCCGGAGAATTTTTCGGTGCCGCTGTCGACGACGCGCTCGTCCATCCGTCTCGCCGGCGCCCGCGTCGCCGAGCGTCTGGCGGCGCGGATATCGGGACTGGAAGAGGGGGCGCGAGGCGAGATCTGGCCGGTGGACCTGGTGATCAGGGGATCGGTCGCCGGAGCGCCCGCGTAGGTCGTGCCGGAGATTGGCGAAGGCGGCGAAGCGAGTAATCTCCCCACTTGCGGGGGAGATGTCCGGCAGGACAGAGGGGGGTGCTGTCCTGCCGACGTCACAGGTCTGAGGGAACCTATTCCTTCCCCGCCCCAGCCGCCTTGATATCCAGCAGCCCGTAACCAAAATCGTTGTCGCGCCCCTTGGGGCCGAGATCCCTGGCCGTTGCCGCCAAGGCCTTCTCGATGTCGTCGGCCGAGCGGTCGGGCGCGGCGTGGATCAGATTGGCGATGGCGCCGCTGACGATCGCCGCGGCGAACGAAGTGCCGGTGACGACATCCGAACCGGCGCCGCTCGGCGCCACCATCTCGACGCCGGGCGCCGAGATGAAGACATAGGCGCCGCGATTGGCCTGCGGCATCAGCCCGTCCTTGGCGTCGGTTGCGGTCACCGCGATGACGCCGTCGAAGGCGGCCGGGTAGCCATAGGGCGCCTTCGGCCCGTTGTTGCCGGCGGCGGCGACCAGCACGATGCCGAGCGCGCGAGCATTTCTGCAGGCGACGCCGAGCAGGTCGTTCTTCGGCCCGACGAAGCTCATGTTGATGATGCGCACGTCCTGTTCGGCTGCCCAGTCGAGTGCGGAGAGAATGACGTCCATGGTCGACCTGCCGCCTTCGAAGGCGCGCGCGTGGTAGATCCTGGCGCCCGGTGCCATGCCTTCCAGCGCACCGACACCGGCGATCAGCCCATCGACCGAGGTGCCGTGATCGCGCTTTTCGATCGGCACGTCGGGCATGGCGTCGAACTGCCCGGCGATCACCCCGGCCAGCGCCGGATTGGTGTCGTCGATGCCGGTATCGATCACCGCGACGCGGACATTCTCGCCGCTGGCCTGTTTGGAATCGAGCGCGATGCGCTCGAAGGCATAGTTGACGATGCCGGCCGCCTGCTGCAGCGAATAGATGTGGTTAGGCTCGCGCCGCTGCGTGCGGCCGTCGGCGGCTAGCTGCGCCAGCACGATGCCGACCGGACGGCCGTCCGGAATGCCGAAGCGCACCAAAGTGGTGCCGAGCAGCCTGGACTGACGCTGAGAACGCACTTCGAGGCCGAAGGAGGCGGCGATCTGCTGCACGGCGCCGGCATCGCCGTCGACGGTCACCAGCACCTCGTCGGGCACGAAGTCGCCGGCCACGGCGCGCGGCGGCTGAACGGCGATGAGATCGGTCGGCGAGACGATCGGCCCGCCCGGCGGGGTTCCAGCCTGTGTATCGGCGGGCACGGCCGGTGAGGTGTCCGGGTCCTGGCGCGGAGCGGGTGTCGGCACGGGAGCCGGGCTTTCGGCAGGATTGGGGAAGAGGTCGACGATCAAAGCAGGCAGAAAGACCGCGCCGGGTTGTCCGGCACCCGAACCGCCCTTTTCACCGCCATTGTCCTTGGCACAGTCGGCTGCCGTGGTATTGGCCGCGTTGCTGCAATCGATTTTCGTCCGTCCGGGACTGGCAGCGTTGGTCTGCGCCGACGCGGGCACGGCGGCGATTGTCATCGCCGCCGCAAGGATCGCCGCAAATCGAATGACCGCCTCAGCCGCCATCTGCCGGTTTCCTCCCCTCGATCACGGTGTCGATGAAGGGCTGGGCGGCAATAAGGCCGATTTGCCTGGTGTAGTCGGCTGCGTTGGCGGCGGGAATGCCGAGCCGGAACACGCCGTCGGCGGTCGGCCCGCCGATCACCTTCAGCCCATTGCCGCCGAGGAAGCCCGAAATATCGGACACCTTGGCGTCCGGCTTGAACTTGACCAGCGCGAACGGCATCTTGGCGAGATCGTCTTCCGCGCCGGCAATTTCGAAATTGCCGCCCTTGCCGCCGGGCTGCACGAACGACTGCACCATGATCAGCGCCAACAGAACCGCGGCCGCCGCCCAGGCGACTCCGGCGGGCAGCGCCACGAAGCGGCCCCAGGCCTGCGCCAGCCAGGACGAGCCTGCCGGCGCCCGCACCGGTCCTGCCTCGGCGTCGAACGCCCTGGCGAAACGGCTGAGCGCATCGGCCGGCGGGCGGATCGCCTCGTTGGCCGCCGATGCGCCGGAAAATTCGGCCTCGGCCTCGCCAAGGGCGACCAGTGCCGAGGGATCGTTGGCCAGCCATTCCTCGACGGCTTCAAGGTCCGAGCCTTCCAGCGAGCCGTTCAGGTAGAACGGCAGCAGCGTTTCCATTTCGTCGCGGCGCGACATCTTTTCAGCGGCGCTCATGGCCACCCCCTGTCGTAACCGGCGGCCTTGAGGGCCTCGCCGAGTTTCTTGCGGGCGTAGAACATCCGGGTTTTGACGGTCGCAACCGGGATGCCGAGCACCTCGCCGATCTCGGTCACCGACTGTCCGTGGTAATAGGCAAGGTCGATCACCGTGCGGTGCTCTTCGGGCAAGGCGTCGATGAGGCGGCGCAAGGCAGCGGCCTTGTCCTCCTTCATGGTGACGACCTCGGGCGTGTCGGCGCCGTCGGGCACCGCGGCGGCGGCCTCGTCGTCGATCCAGTCTTCCTTCTTCTTGCGCAGCAAGGACAGCGCCTTGAACCGGGCGATGCCGAGCAGCCATGTCGAGACTTCGGAGCGCCCCTCGAAGCCCGGCGCCTGGCGCCACAATTCGAGGAACACCTCGTTCGCGATATCGTCAGCCATCAGTTCCGATCCCGTCTGGCGCACCACGAAGCGGTAGACCCGCGCGTGATGACGCATGAACAGCAGCCGCACGGCGGCACGGTCGCCCTTCGCGACCCGGTCGACAAGCGCGCGATCGGTGTCCGTCGCTGCCGTCATGGCCGGTCGAGCCGCCTGGCTCCTGTCTGCTCTGTCGCTGATCGGTCCAAAAAGGTTCATCCTCCGCCAAGGAATTTGCGGAGGCTAACCGAAGAAAGGGGAGGTTGCCAGTGGTGCGCTCTCTTCCTTCCCCACAAGGGGGGAAGGGGGAAGGCGTTGCGCTACATCACCCCAAAAACGCCTTCGCCTTCATCGTCGCCGGCACCGGCACGCCCAGACGGCTCAGCACCGTCGGCGCCAGCTGCAGTTGGTCGAGCAGCGTGTTCGCATCCGGCCCTTTCCCCAACCCGAAATAATACAGCGCGAAATCCTGCATCTCGTCGTCGTGGCCGCCGTGATGGCCGCGATCCGTCTGGCCGTGGTCGGCGGTCACCATCACCTCATAGCCGGCCGCGATCCAGCCCGGCAGGAACCCCGCCAGCATGGCGTCCATGGCATAGACGGCATGGTCCATCTCATGGCAGTCATGGCCGAAGCGGTGGCCCATCGAGTCCAGCGTGCAGGTGTGCAGGATGCCGTAGTCGATGCCGTGGCGCTTGGTCAGCATGGTCAGCGTCGCGAACAGATCGACATCGCTCGGCGTCATCTGGTTGCGCAGATTGTAGCCGGTCATGGTGTGGAAGCGGCCATGCGTGATCGGCCCGCCCGGCTCGTCGAACTCCATGTCCTCGACCAGATCGAACGGATAGGACCGGAAGAACTCCGACCAGTAGGAGTGGGTGACCGCGCCGGTCTTGCCGCCGGCCTTGCTGACCTCGGAGAAGATATCGGGCTGGCCGACGCGGAACCGGTTCTCGTTGGAGAGGATGCCATGCACCTGCGGCGACACGCCGGTGTGGATCGAGGCATAGCAGCAGGCCGAGGTCGACGGCAGCACGGAACGCATCTTCCAGACGCGTGCCTCGCCCGATTGCACCCAACCCTCGAGATTGCCCATCAGCCGGCGCCAGTTGCGGTAGGGAACGCCATCGAGGACGATCAGCAGAAGCTTGGATTTGAGCGCCATGGGCGGCTCCATGCAGTCTTGTCGCAAGAGGATGACGGCAGTCGTAGGCCGCTAGTTCCCCGCGCTGGCCATGCGCCGTCCCTTGATCGCCTTTTCCAGCCAGCCGATCTCCATTTCGGGAACCGATGACAGCAAAAGATCGGTATAGGCATCGAAGGGTGGCGTCAGCACCGTGCTCTTCGAGCCGTAGCGCACCACTTCGCCGCGATACATCACCGCGATCGAATCGGCGATCGACTTCACCGTCGCGAGATCGTGGGTAATGAACAGGTAGGCGACGTTCTCCTCCTTTTGCAGTTCGAGCAAAAGCTTGAGGATGCCGTTGGCCACCAGCGGGTCGAGCGCCGAGGTCACCTCGTCGCAGATGATCAGCTTGGGCTTGGCTGCGAGCGAGCGGGCGATGCAGACGCGCTGCTTCTGGCCGCCGGAAAGCTCGGCCGGGTAGCGGTCGGCAAAACCCTTGCCCATCTCGATCTTGTCGAGCAGTTCGGTCACGCGGGCGTCGCGCTGCCTGCCGCGCATGCCGAAGTAGAACTCCAGCGGCCGGCCGATGATGGTGCCGACGGTCTGGCGCGGGTTCATCGCCACGTCGGCCATCTGGTAGATCATCTGCAACTGGCGCAGATCCTCCTTCGGCCGGTCGGCGAGCCGGTTGGCCAGCGGCCGCCCGTCGAAGGTCACCGTTCCCTGTTCCGGCGGCAAGAGGCCGGTGATGGCCCGCGCCAGGGTCGACTTGCCGGAGCCGGACTCGCCGACGACGGCCAGCGTCTGACCCGGGTAGATATCGACCGAGACGTTCTTCAACACCTTGACGTGGCCGCCCGCATAGGCGGCGGTGACGTTCTTGACCGACAGGAACGGTGTCGTGCCGGGCTTCTGCTCGGCGTGCTCGATCTCATGCACCGAGACCAGCGCGTTGGTGTATTCCTGGCGCGGCTCCTTGATGATCTGGCGCGTGCCGCCCCATTCGACCAGCCTTCCATGGCGCAGCACCATGATCTCGTCGGAGACCTGGGCGACGACGGCAAGGTCGTGGGTGATGTAGAGCGCCGCCACATGGGTGTCGCGGATGGCGTCCTTGATTGCCGCCAGAACGTCGATCTGCGTCGTCACGTCGAGCGCCGTCGTCGGCTCGTCGAAGACGATCAGGTCGGGCTCGGAACAGAGCGCCATCGCCGTCATCACACGCTGCAGCTGGCCGCCCGAGACCTGGTGCGGGAAGCGCTCGCCGATGGTTTCGGGGTTGGGCAGGCTGAGCTTCTTGAAGAGTGCTATGGCCCGCTTCTCGGCCTCGGCCCGTGTCGCGGTGCCATGCAGCAAGGTGGCTTCCACCACCTGGTCCATCAGCCGGTGCGCCGGGTTGAAGGCTGCCGCCGCCGACTGCGCGACATAGCAGACCTCGCGGCCGCGCAATTTGCGGAACCCTTCCTTGCCGCCCTTCAGGATATCGCGGCCGTTGAGCAAAACCTCGCCGCCGGTGATGCGCACGCCGCCACGGCCGTAGCCCATGGACGACAGGCCGATGGTCGACTTGCCGGCGCCGGATTCGCCGATAAGGCCAAGCACCTTGCCCTTTTCCAGGGTCAGCGAGACATCGTGCACCAGCACGATATTCTTTGGCGCTTCCCCCGGCGGGTACACCGTCGCCTCGATGCGCAAATTGCGGATATCGAGCAGCACGCCTGGCTTTCCCTGTCCGGGCTTCGCTTTGGTATCGGCCATCACCCGCGTCCTCCCTTCAGGCTTGTCGTGCGGTTGAGGATCCAGTCGGCGACAAGGTTGACCGAGATGGCAAGCGCCGCGATCGCGCCTGCCGGGATGAGCGCCGCGGCGATACCGAAGACGATGCCGTCCTTGTTCTCCTTGACCATGCCGCCCCAATCGGCGTCCGGCGGCTGCACGCCAAGGCCGAGGAAGGACAAGGTCGACAGGAACAGCACGGCATAGATGAAGCGCAGGCCGAGTTCCGAGACCAGCGGCGACAGCGCGTTGGGCAGGATCTCGCGGAAGATGATCCAGCCACTGCCTTCGCCGCGCAGCTTGGCGGCTTCGACATAGTCCATGACGTTGATGTCTACGGCGACCGCACGCGACAGGCGGTAGACGCGGGTCGAGTCGAGGATACCCATGACCAGGATCAGCGTCACCAGGTTCGTCGGCAGCACCGAAAGCACGACCAGGCCCATGATCAGCGTCGGGATCGACATCAGGAGATCGACGAGGCGCGACAGGATGGTGTCGAACCAGCCGCCGAATACCGCCGCCGAGAAACCGAGAATGGCGCCGAGCGAGAAGGACAGCGCGGTGGCAAGCACGGCGATGAACAGCGTGATGCGAGCGCCGTAGATCATGCGTGACAACAGATCGCGGCCGAGATTGTCGGTGCCCAGAAAGTGCGCCGCCGACATCGGTTCCCAGACGTCGCCGACGATCTCGGCATTGTCGTGCGGCGAGATCCACGGTGCGAAGATCGCCGCCAGCACGAACAGCGCGGTCAGCACCAGGCCGATCAGGGCGGGAATGGGGATGCGTCTTATGTCGAGCATGCCCGCCCCCTCACTTTGGATGCCTGAGACGCGGATTGGCGACGATCGCCGCAATGTCCGCGATGATGTTGAGGCTGATGTAGACGGCCGCGAAGATCAAGCCGACCGCCTGCACGACAGGCACGTCGCGCTTGGTGACATGGTCGACCAGATACTGCCCCATGCCGGGATAGACGAAGATCACCTCGACCACGACGACGCCGACGATGAGATAGGCGAGGTTGAGCATGACGACGTTGATGATCGGCGCGATGGCGTTCGGAAAGGCGTGTCTGCGGATGACCGCGAAGGCTGAAAGCCCCTTGAGCTCCGCGGTCTCGACATAGGCGGACTGCATGACGTTGAGGATCGCCGCGCGCGTCATGCGCATCATGTGGGCGAGCACGACCAGCGTCAGTGCCGTTGCCGGCAGCGCGATGGCCTGCATGCGTTCGCCAAAGGGCATGCCGTCATAGACGGTCGAGATGGCGGGGAAGATCTGCCATTTCACGGCGAAGAAATAGACCAGGAGATAGCCGATGAAGAACTCGGGGAAGGAGGTCGACGCCAGCGCCAGTCCGGAGATCAGCTTGTCGACCCAGCCATTGCGGTAGCGCACCGCGATCAGGCCGAGGATGATCGCCAGCGGCACCGCGACGACCGCCGCCCAGAAGGCGAGGAACAGCGTGTTCCACAGCCGGCCCTTGATCGAGGTCGCAATATCCTGGCCGCTCGACATGGCGGTGCCCAGATCGCCGGTCAGCACGCCGCCGAGCCAGTGGAAATACCTGACATAGGCCGGGTCGTTCAGCCCGAGCTGCTCACGCAAATTGGCGAGCGACTCCGGTGTCGCCGATTGTCCGAGAATGGCTTGCGCGACGTCGCCGGGCAGAATCTGGGTGCCGGCGAAGATCAGGACCGAAATGGCCAACAAAAGGAGGATGCCCAGCGCAATGCGCTGGGCAATCAGTTTCAGGATGGGTGAAGACATATCCGCAAAGCCGGACTCAGGCCTGCAGCCAGCACTTCGCCAAGGCGTAGCCGTTCATCAGTTCCTGATGCGGATCGTCGACCCAGCCATCGACCTTGGCACCGGTCGCGTCGATGAACTGGTTGAACATCGGCAGGATCAGGCCGCCTTCGTCGCGTACCAGGACAGCCATGTCGTGGTACATCTGCTTGCGCTTGGCCTCGTCGAGTTCGGCGCGAGCCGCCAGCACCATCTTGTCGAAATCCGGGCGCTTGAAACGCGTGTCGTTCCAGTCGGCGGTCGACAGATAGGCGGTCGAATACATCTGGTCCTGCGTCGAGCGCCCGCCCCAGTAGGAAGCGCAGAAGGGCTGCTTGTTCCAGACCTCGTTCCAATAGCCGTCGCCGGGCTCGCGCTTGAGCTCGATCTTGATGCCGGCCTTGGCGGCGCTCTGCTGGAAGAGCTGCGAGGCATCGACCGCGCCCGGGAAGGCGACGTCCGAGGTCCTCAAAAGCACGGCGCCGTCATGGCCCGACTTCTTGTAGTGGAATTTCGCCTTGTCCGGATCGTACTTGCGCTGTTCGATCTCGGTGAACAGCGGGTAGGCGGAGTTGATCGGGAAGTCGTTGCCGAGCGAACCGTAGCCGCGCAGCACCTTGGTCAGCATCTCTTCGCGGTCAATAGCGAGCTTCAGCGCCATGCGCAGGTCGTTGTTGTCGAACGGCGCCGTGTTGCAATGCATGATGAAGACGTAATGGCCCGGGCCGGCGTGGTTGCGGATGGTCACGCCCGGCACGCGCTTGATCAGGTCGACGATCTTCGGCTCGACGCGGTTGATCATGTTGACCTGGCCGCCCTGCAGGGCCGCCGTGCGCGCAGTGGCATCGTTGATGACGATGATCTCGATCTGGTCGGCATGGCCCATCTTGTCGCTCTGCCAGTAATTGGCGAAGCGCTCGCCGCCATGGCGCACGCCGGGCTCGTTGGTGGTGACCTTATAGGGTCCGGCCGAGATCCCGGCGTCGGCCTTGTCCTTGCCGCCATTGGGCTGGACGATCAGGTGATAGTCGCTGAGCAGGTAGGGAAGGTCGGCATTGGCTTCCTTCAGCGTCAGCACCACTTCCTTGCCATTGGCCTTGATGGTCTCGATGCCCTTCATGTAGCCGAGCGCACCGGATTTCGATTTCTCGTCGGAATGGCGCTCGAGCGTCGCGGCCACGTCCTCGGCGGTCACCTTCTTGCCGTTGTGGAATTCGACGCCGTCGCGGATCTTCAGCGTCCACACCTTGGCGTCCTTGGACGAGCCGATCTCCTCGGCGATGCGGTTCTCGAGCTTGCCGTCGGGGGACAACTCGACGATCATTTCGCCCCAGCACTTGCCGAAGGCGAACGGCACCTGGGTCATGAACAGGGCCGGATCGAGACTGTTGGTGGATTCACCGCCGACCAGACCGGCCTTCAACGTGCCGCCCTTGACCGGACCGGCCGCCCGCGCCGCGCTTGAAAGCAGCGAGTTGGCGAAGGGTGCTGCGATGCCGAGCGCTGCCGCCCGGCCGAGAAAATCACGACGGCTCAGCTTGCCTGCTGCAACACGCCGGCTAAGGAATTCGAGTTCATTTGACATTTTGAGTTCCTCACTCTGTTGGTTCGACTCTGTGGTCGATTTTCTTGTTTCTTGTGAGGGGAATAATGACGGCAAGGCAAAGCGGTAAGCAAGACCGAATGCGACATGCCGTGGCGTAAATCGTATGTCGCATTTGGACCAACGGGTTCAGTCCTCAGACCAGCGCGCGCGGAATTTTTTCCTCGAAATTGCGTTCGAAGACGAGGATACCGCCTTCGTAAGCTTCGATTCTGGCGCTGACGACGAAGTTTTGCGCGTCCGATCGCATCTCCGCCCATGTCTCGGTGCGCACCGACCATTCATTTCGCGACAGGGTCTGCGTCCAGTGGGTCTTGCCCGACGCTGACAAGGGATCGTCAGGATGGATCGCCCAGGTCTCGCGGGCGATGCTGCCATTGGCCAGGCCATGGGCAAGATCGCGCACCTCGCCGAAGTCGTCCGCTATGGATAGCGTGACGATTCCGGTCTTTTCGTCGCGATCGACATGACGTTCGGAATTGGCGGGGCGAACCGTCTGGGTGGCCCAGGGCGCGGCGCCTTCCGGCTCGGCGAATGTCACCTCGCTGCCCGTGGCCAGCGGGCGCAAGGGAAGGGCCAGTGTCGCTGCCGACAAGGTGAGTTGAACCGGCTCCGGCGAGGGCCAGATCATTGGCCAATAGGCGTTCGAAACGGCAACGCGCAGGCGGTGGCCGGCCGGAACGCGGTAGGCGCACTGATCGAGCACGACGCGCGCCGAGATGGCCTCGCCCGGCACCAGCGCTTGCGGGAATTCGTGCGAGTCGCGGTGCGTCAGGTTGAGCACGCCATAGGAGATCAGTTCCGACGCGCCGTCCGGATGCACGTCGCACAGGCGAACCGTGATGTTGGCTTGCGGGCGATCGGACGAGAGCGTGACTTGGACTTCCGGTGCGCCGACAATGTCGAACGCCTCGGCGAGTTCCGGTTGGTCGAAACACACCGACAGAGCATCGTCGGGACGCTGGTCACCTGGCAGTTCCGGGCCGAAGGTGAACGGGAAGTACTCGCCGCCAGCGAGACCGCAGCTTTGCGGCGAGGCGACGATGGCAGGTTTTTTGCCCTTGGAGATCAGCTCGATCGCTTGCGTCTTGATGGCGGGCGACGGCCATTGCTGCTCCGCCACCCAGCGGCCCGGCCGCTCGGGATGCCAGCGCGCCGGGCGCACGCTGTCCATCACATAGGCGCGATAGGCCGGGTCGGCCTCGGCACCAGTGTCGGTGCCCTTCAGCCAGTGGTCCCACCAGCGCAGTGCTTCCTGCAGGAAGCCGATGGCCGGCTGAGGTCCGGCATAATGTGGATATTTGTGGATCCATGGGCCGACGATGCCCTTGACCGGTGCCTCGATGTTGCTGACGAGATTGGAGATCGTGTTGCGGTAACCGTCATGCCAGCCGCCGATCGACAGCACCGCTGCCTTGACCGCCGAAAAATTCTCGCAGATGGAGCCGCGTTTCCAATAGGCATCGCGGTGCTGGTGGCTGAGCCAGAGCGGCAAAAGGAAGGACTGGTTCTTCAGCCGGGTCAGCCACAGATCGCGCCACCGGTTGTCGCCTGCAATCAGCGGGTCCGGTGGCCGTGACGAATAGGAGAGCATCGTCGAAGCCCAGCCGAAATTCTCGATCAGCAGGCAGCCGCCCTTGTAGTGGATGTCGTCGGCGTAGCGGTCGACGGTCGAGCACAGGCTGATCACCGCCTTGAGCGCCGGCGGCTGTTTGGCCGCCACCTGCAGGCAGTTGAAGCCGCCCCAGGAAATGCCCATCATGCCGACATTGCCGTTGCACCAAGGTTGAGCTGCCGCCCAGGCGATGACGTCGCAGGCGTCCTGCAATTCCTGCTCGGAATATTCGTCGTCCATCAGCCCTTCGGAATCGCCATTGCCTCGCATGTCGACGCGGATCGAGGCGTAGCCGTGGCCGGCAAAATAGGGATGCGTCAGCTGGTCGCGAAAGATGGTGCCGTCGCGCTTGCGGTAGGGCAGGTGCTCGAGAATGGCAGGCACCGGATCGTCGCCGGCGTCCTCCGGCATCCACACCCGCGCCGACAGCCGGCAGCCATCCGGCATGACGATGCCCATGTCCGGGAATTCGACGACCTTGCGGGGAAATTCGGTGACGGTTTTCATGGCTGCTCTCCAGGATATCAGTGACGCATGAAGCGCGCACATTACGAAGTCGAACGGACGACGGCCTGTGTCGCCGGGACGACGGTTGGCGCGAACATTCAACTTCTATCTTGCGTTATCCCGAGAATTTATGTATTACTTTTATTCACTCCAGTTCGACATACTGAGGATAATTACGCCTGAAAATCGTTTGGGATGAGCCGAAGCGCGTAACGAACCTCAAAAACCGGGGTCTCGATTTTGCCAAACTCGATATCGAGTTTTTTGCGACTTCAACCGTCCTCCCGGCCAAGGCCGGCCGGCTCAAGGCGATTGGCGAATTCGGAGAGATCATTCTCGCCGTTATTTTTAAGCCGCTTGGTTCCGAAGCGATTTCGGTGATCTCGATGCGACGTGCTAGCCGAAAGGAAAGGTCAGTATATGAACAACCCTAAGTCACGTATTCGGCCGCTTACCGATGAGGAGGAAGCGGAAATCCAAAGGCAAATCGCTGCTGATTCCGACGACGCGGAGGCGACTGACGAGCAATTGGCGCGAGCCAAGCCTTTCGCGGAAGCGTTTCCGGAACTTTTCGAAAGCATAAGGCGCGCTCGTGGCCGGCCTCCTGTGGAAAAGCCCAAGCAAGTTGTGTCCATCCGTCTGGATCAGGACGTCGTCAGAAAATTCAAGGCGACTGGCAAGGGCTGGCAGGCCAAGATAAATGAGGTATTGAAAAACGCGAAGGTAAGCTAGGCGATCCCTCTCAATTCAGCGGAATGTCGTTCTCGTCCTTGTTCGCCTGGTAGGCGCCGGAGAGTTCATCGTAACGCGCCGAAATCTTGCCGATGCGCGTTTCCAGCCTCTGGCGCTCGGCCTCCGGCAGCGCCCACACCAGCCTGCGTATGGAGAAACTCTTCCAGTAGGCGTTCTCGGCATTGTAGCCGCCGGGATCGAGGGTGAAGATCTCTTTCAGGATTTTCAGGTCGTGCGGGATGGCAAAGCTGTCGCGCGAATCCTCATGGCTGAACAGGTAGTAGAAATTGTCGAAGCCGGTCCACGTGATTGCCGACAGGCAGAGCGAGCATGGTTCGTGCGTGGCGAGGAAGATGGCGTCGCCAGTGTCGACACGCTCCGCCCTGGGCATCTCGTAAAAACGCTTCAGGCAATGCACCTCGCCGTGCCAGAGCGGGTTTTCTCTCTCGTTGTTGGTCTCGGCCAGCACCAGCGAACGATCGTCCTTCCTCAGGATCGCCGCGCCGAACAGCTTGTTGCCGTGGGCAACGCCTTCCTCCGTCTTCGGCACGATGTCATGCTCGATGACGTCGAGCAGGCGGTCGATCAGCGAAATGTCGGTCATGACGGCTCTCCTGCTGCATGTCGCCCAAAAGTGCCCCGGTTCTGGGGCAACGACATGCGCGAAAAATTAGGGAAGATGGATCTCGTAGGCGTGCGAGAAATGGAATTCCTCGAGATTGGAACCGTCGCCGCCACGGTCGACGATCAGGAAGTCCTGGGCTTCGCCAAGCGGCGTCAGCACGCCATGCCAGAGATTGCGAGAATAGTTGATGCCTTGTCCGGGCGCGGTGATGAAGGCGTGCGGTTCGCCCGGCCCCTGCTTGCCGTCACTGCAGACGACGACCAGGAACGGGCGCGGCGACAGCGGAATGAAGGCCTGGCTGCCGAACGGATGCCGCTCGACCATGGTCAGCTTTAGCGGCAGTTCGTAAGGCGTGCTGTGCACCATCGAGATCAGCACGCGGGCGTTCGGTCCCGTTGCCTCAGCGGTGGCAAGATCGTGGTAACGCTCGGCCTTGCCGCCATTGATCGGGTAGTGGTTGTTGCCGCCCATGTCGATGACGTCGCCGAATTCGGCAAACGCCTCACGCGTCAGCGGCCGCGCGACGATGTGAGCCAAGATGGGGCGGGTCACCGCGTGCGACCACCGATATCGGCACCGCCGAGCTTGGCGTGCCGGTTGACGTCCTTGTAGAGCAGATAGCGGAATTTCCCCGGGCCGCCGGCATAGCAGGCCTGCGGGCAGAATGCGCGCAGCCACATATAGTCGCCGGCCTCGACCTCGACCCAGTCCTGGTTCAGGCGGTAGACCGCCTTGCCTTCGAGCACGTAGAGCCCGTGCTCCATCACATGCGTCTCGGCGAACGGAATGACGGCGCCAGGCTCGAGCGTCACGATGGTCATATGCATGTCGTGGCGCAAATCGGCCGGATCGACGAACCGCGTCGTCGCCCAGCGGCCCTCGGTGCCGGGCATCGGCGTCGGCGCGATCTCCTGTTCGTTGGTGAAGAAGGCTTCCGGTGCTTCGATGCCGTCGACGGCCTCATAGGCCTTGCGGATCCAGTGGAAGCGAACAGCCGCCTTGCCTTCATTGCGAACCGTCCAGCCGCTGGCCGGCGGCAGGAAGGCAAAGCCGCCGGGCCGCAACACATGCTTCTTGCCGGCAAGCAGGACCGTCAACTCGCCCTCGACCACGAACAGGGCGCCCTCGGCGCCGGCATCGGGTTCCGGCCGCTCGCTGCCGCCGCCGGGTGCGACCTCGATAATGTATTGCGAAAACGTCTCGGCAAAGCCGGACAGCGGCCGCGACAGGATCCAGACGCGGGTCTCGTCCCAGAACGGCAAGGCGCTGGTGACGATGTCCTGCATCACCCCCTTGGGGATGACGGCATAGGCCTCGGTGAAGACGGCGCGGCCCGTCAGCAGTTCGGTTTGACCGGAATGGCCGCCATGCGGCGCGTAGTAAGTTCGGTCGGGCATCCTGATCGTATCCATGGGTTCAAACCTATTGCGGTAGCATATCCCTGAGGCGGAGCAGCGCGATGCGCTCGACCTGTTTGCAGGCGGTCTCGAATTCGACGCCGCGGCCGTTGCCGATGCGGGCTTCGAATTCCGCCAGGATTTCCTCCTTGGTCTTTCCCTTCACCGCTATGATGAAGGGGAAGCCGAAAGTGGTGACGTAGGCGGCGTTGAGCTTGGAGAACAATTCGCGCTCCTTGTCGGTCAGCGCGTCGAGTCCAGCGGAGGCCTGTTCCCGGGTCGATTCCGCCGTCAGCCGCCTGGCCTTGGCAAGCTTGCCGGCAAGGTCAGGATGGGCGTTGAGCACGCCGAGCCGCTCGGTCTCGCTGGCCGAGCGGAAGACGCGGCAGAGCGCATTGTGCAGGCCGCCGGCCGTGTCGTGCGCCGGGCCTAGTTCGAGTTCGTAGGCCCGCTCCGCGATCCAGGGCGAATGCTCGAACACGCCGCCGAAGCTGTGAACGAAGGTTTCGAATTCCATTTTCGATGGGCGCAGCGCCGCCGGCTTGTAGGGATGATTTTCCTGCCAGTGCCTGGCTATGTCGATGCGCCGCGCCAGCCAGACCTTGTCGTGCGACTTCACATAGTCGACGAAGCGCTTCAGCGCCGCCACTCGGCCCGGCCGCCCGACGAGCCGGCAATGCAGGCCGATGTTCATCATGCGCGGCCCGCCCGCCTTGCCCTCGGCATAGAGCGTGTCGAAACTGTCTTTGAGGTACGCGAAGAACTGGTCACCCGAGTTGAAGCCTTGCGGCGTGGCGAAGCGCATATCGTTGGCGTCGAGCGTATAGGGGATGATGAGCTGCGTGCCGCCCGCATGCTCGTACCAGTAGGGTAGCTCGTCGTCATAGGTGTCGGAGACGTAGTCGAAGCCGCCCTCTTCGGCGACCAGCCGCACCGTGTTGATCGAGGTGCGGCCCGTATACCAGCCGGTCGGGCGCTGGCCTGTGACCTCGTAATGCAGCTTGATCGCGGCTTCGAGGTCGCGGCGTTCGTCCTCGGCGCTGTGGTCGCGGTAGTCGATCCATCTCAGCCCGTGCGAGGCGATCTCCCAGCCGGCCTCCTGCATGGCCGTCACCTGGTCGGGCGAGCGTGCCAACGCGGTGGCGACGCCGTAGCAGGTCACCGGCACCTGGCTCTCGCTGAACAGGCGCAGCAGCCGCCAGAAACCGGCCCGCGCCCCGTATTCATAGATCGATTCCATGTTCCAGTGGCGCTGGCCCACCCAGGCCGCGGCGCCGACGATTTCCGACAGGAAGGCTTCCGAAGCCTTGTCGCCGTGCAGCACGCAGTTCTCGCCGCCCTCTTCGTAGTTGACGACGAACTGCACCGCGACATGCGCTCCGCCAGGCCATTTCGGATCCGGCGGATTGGCTCCGTAGCCGCGCATGTCTCTTTCGTAACGCATCGTCCCTCCCGCGGGGCACCGCCCGAAGTATCATCAGGATATCGAAAGGGCGCTTCTCGCATTCCCCCGAAAATTTTTGAAAGTGTTTTTGTCGCACTCCGCTCGACCGGGACTTATGCATCGCCTTTAATTGGCGCACAATTCATCACTTGTGTTCGATTGTACCAGCCAGTTCGTTCAACTGGGAAAGGGAGGCGGCCAATGGCAGAGACGTCGAAAGCCGATGGCGGACGCCTGACGACCCATGTTCTCGACACGGCGACCGGCAAGCCGGCGGCGGGCCTGTCGATCGCTCTTTACCGTCTCGACGGTCCCGCCCGCACGCTTCTCAAGACGGTCGCGACCAATGCCGACGGCCGCTGCGATGCGCCGTTGCTTGTCGGCGGCGACTTCCGCATCGGCGAATACGAGCTGATCTTTGCGGCGGGCGACTATCTGCGTGGCCAGGGAACAAAGCTGCCCGAGCCGGCTTTCCTCGACAGGGTGCCGATCCGCTTCGGCATGGCGGAGGCGGTGCACTATCATGTGCCCCTTCTGATCTCGCCCTACGGCTATTCGACCTACAGGGGGAGTTGAGGCATGGCCAAGGTCAACATCCGCAACGAAATCCGTTTCATCCTCAATGGCAGGGATGTCGCGCTGTCTTCGGTGGCACCCGACACGACCTTGCTCGACTGGCTGCGGCTCGACCGCTCGCTGCGCGGCACCAAGGAAGGCTGCGCCGAGGGCGATTGCGGCGCCTGCACCGTGCTCGTCGGCAAGCTCTCGGCCGGCGGACTGGTCTATGAAAGTGTCAACGCCTGCATCCGCTTCCTCGGCTCGCTGGACGGCACCCATGTCGTGACCGTGGAGCATTTGCGCGGCCTGCCCGGCCAACTGCACCCTGTGCAGCAGGCAATGGTCGATTTCCACGGCTCGCAATGCGGCTTCTGCACGCCGGGCTTCATCATGTCGCTCTACGGCCTGTGGATGAGATCATCGGCCCCATCGAACGCGACGATCGAAAAAGCCCTGCAAGGCAACCTTTGCCGCTGCACCGGCTACGAGGCGATCATGCGCGCAGCCCACGCCATCTCCAGCTACGGCAAGGCGGCGAAAGACCCGCTGGCGGCGGAGCGCGAGGCGATCACGGCAAGGCTCGACGCCATGCATGACGGCGCGCGGGTCGAGATCGGCGCCGGCAAGGCAAGACTTGTGGTGCCGGCCAATGTCGATGATTTCGCCGCCATACTGGACAAGGAACCCACGGCCACCATCGTTGCCGGGGCGACCGATGTCGGCCTGTGGGTCACCAAGCACATGCGCGATATCTCGCCGGTGATCTTCATCGGCGGTCTCGATGGGCTTTGCACGATCTCCGAAGACAAGGGCGTCATATCGATCGGCGCCGGCGTCACCTACACCGAAGCCTTCTCGACGCTGTCGAAGCGCATCCCCGCGCTCGGACCATTGTTCGACCGCATCGGTGGCGAACAGGTGCGCAATATGGGCACCATCGGCGGCAACATCGCCAACGGCTCGCCGATCGGCGACACGCCGCCGCCATTGATCGCGCTCGGCGCGCGGCTGACGCTGCGCAGGGGCAAGAAGCGGCGCACGATCCCGTTGCAGGATTTCTTCATTGCTTACGGGAAGCAGGATCGGCAGCCGGGCGAGTTCGTCGAAGCCGTGCACGTTCCTGTCCCCGCCAAGGGGGCGAAATTCGTCGTCTACAAGATCACCAAGCGCCGCGACGAGGACATCACCGCCGCCCTTGGCGCCTTTTCCCTGACTCTGGCCGGGGATGGCACGGTTGCCGATATCCGCATTGCCTATGGCGGCATGGCCGCGACCCCGAAGCGGGCGTCGGCGGTCGAAAGTGCCTTGCGCGGCAAGCCCTGGACCGAAGCGACGGTCGAGGCGGCGATGACTGAGTACGCCAGGGATTTCACGCCGCTCACCGACATGCGCGCGTCAGCCGAATACCGGGCGCTGGCGGCGAAAAACCTGTTGTTGCGCTTCTTTGTCGAAACCACCGGCACCAGGGCACCATTCCAGGTGTCACGCAACGAGGCGGCATGATGAACAAGCACGCCACCGCTAGTCTCAAGGCTGAGAAAATCGTCGGCGGCGTCGCCACCGATCAGCGGCACGATTCCGCCCACAAGCATGTCAGCGGCACGGCGGTCTATATCGACGACATGCCGGAACCGGCCGGCACGCTGCATGGCTGCCTCGGCCTTTCGGCTGTGACCCATGCCACGATCGTCGAGATGGACCTCTCGGCGGTGCGCGCCGCGCCGGGCGTCGTCGATGTGCTGACGGCAAAGGATGTGCCGGGCGAGAACGACATCTCGCCGACTGGCCGCCATGACGAGCCGGTGCTCGCCGACGGCAAGGTCGAGTTCCATGGTCAGCCGATCTTCTGCGTTATTGCCGAGACTCGCGAACAAGCGCGCCGCGCCACCAGGCTGGCCAAGGTCGAATACAAGGCATTGCCCTTCGTCACCGATATCGGCGACCTCGACCCAAGAAAGGACAAGTTGGTCACGCCGCCTCTCACGCTGAGACGCGGCGACGCGGCGGCCGCGATCCGTCAGGCGCCGCGCCGGCTGAAGGGAAAGATGCGCGTCGGCGGCCAGGAGCATTTCTATCTCGAGGGCCATATCGCCATGGCCGTCCCCGGCGAGGACCAGGACGTCACCATCTACTCCTCGACCCAGCATCCGAGTGAAGTCCAGCACATGGTGAGCCATGCGCTCGGGGTGCCGAGCAACGCCATCACGGTGGAAATCCGCCGCATGGGCGGCGGCTTCGGCGGCAAGGAAACACAAGGCAACCAGTTCGCGGCATTGGCCGCGATCGCCGCCAAGAAGCACCATCGCGCGGTGAAAATCCGGCCCGACCGCGACGACGACATGATCGCCACCGGCAAGCGTCACGACTTCCTCGTCGACTACGAAGTCGGCTTCGATGACGAAGGCAACATCCTCGGCGTCGACTTCATGTTCGCGGCGCGCTGCGGCTTTTCGTCGGACCTGTCAGGCCCGGTCACCGACCGCGCGCTGTTCCACTGCGACAACACCTATTTCTGGCCGACGGTGCATGCACAGTCGGCGCCGCTCTACACCAACACCGTGTCGAACACCGCTTTCCGCGGCTTTGGCGGCCCGCAAGGCATGGTCGGTGCCGAACGCGTCATCGACGAGGTCGCCTTCGCGGTCGGCAAGGACCCGCTGGAAATCCGCAAGAAGAATTTCTACGGCACCAGTGATGATAGCGAAGGGGGCCGCAACCTCACGCCCTATCACCAGACGGTCGAGGACAACATCATCCAGCGCATCGTCGGCGAACTGGAGGAAAGCGCCAGCTATGCGCGGCGACGGCGGGAAATTTCGGCCTTCAACGCCAACAGCCGTTTCATCAAGCGCGGCCTGGCGCTGACGCCGGTCAAGTTCGGCATTTCCTTCACCGCCACGCACTACAACCAGGCCGGTGCGTTGGTGCATGTCTACACCGACGGTTCGGTGCATCTGAACCATGGCGGCACCGAGATGGGGCAGGGCCTCTACCTCAAGGTCGCGCAGGTGGTGGCCGAAGAATTCCAGATCGACCTCGACCAGGTGAAGATCACGGCGACCACAACCGGCAAGGTGCCCAACACCTCGGCCACTGCGGCGTCTTCCGGCTCCGATCTCAACGGCATGGCCGCGCAGAACGGTGCGCGTCAGATCAAGGCCCGGCTCATCGATTTCGCCGCCGAAAAGTACCAGGTGCCGCACGACCAGGTGGTTTTCCTGCCCAACCGGGTGCGCGTCGGCAACCAGGAGATCGCCTTCGCCGACCTCGTCAAGCAAGCCTACATGGCGCGCATTCAGCTCTCGGCGGCGGGATTCTACAAGACGCCGAAAATCCACTGGAACCGCGACAAGGGACAGGGTCGCCCCTTCTACTATTTCGCCTACGGGGCCTCCTGCTCGGAAGTCTCGGTCGACACGCTGACCGGCGAATATGTGGTCGAGCGCACCGACATCCTGCACGAAACCGGCCGCTCGCTGAACCGTGCCATCGATCTCGGCCAGATCGAGGGCGGCTTCATCCAGGGCATGGGCTGGCTGACGACGGAAGAACTGTGGTGGGACGACAAGGGACGGCTGCGCACCCATGCGCCGTCGACCTACAAGATCCCGCTGGCGTCAGACCGGCCGAAGATATTCAACGTGACCCTTGCCGACTGGCCCGAGGCGAGCGAGCCGACGATCCACCGCTCCAAGGCGGTTGGCGAGCCGCCCTTCCCGCTCGGCATGTCCGTGCTGCATGCATTGTCGGATGCGGTCGCCAGTGTCGCCGACCACAAGATCTGCCCGCGTCTCGATGCTCCTGCGACGCCGGAACGCGTGCTGATGACGATCGAGCGGCTGAAGAAAGAGGCCAGGGCTGGCGCCTAAGTCGCCAAAACGTGCAAAATCAGCGTGAAAAGCCTATATTTCCCAATTGGGAATGCAAAAATGAACTCGAAAGTGCAAAGCCTGAAAGCCTTTCTCGCCAGCGCCCACCGGGTCGCCCTGGTCGAAGTGGCGGGCACCAAAGGCTCGACGCCGCGCGAGAAGGGCGCCTTCATGCTCGTCTCGGCATCGGCCACCTTTGGCACGATCGGCGGCGGCCAGCTCGAATACATGGCCATCGACAAGGCCAGGCAGATGCTTTTCTCCCCCCTCGAGGGGGGAGAGGAGCGATCGGCCGTAGGCCGAGAAAAAGCCAACGATTTGGCTTTTTCAGCGACGAGCGCCCGGAGCGATAGCGAAGGGCAGGCCGCGAAGCGGCCAGAGGGGGTCCTCTCAAAAGGCACCGCAAGGACGTCGAGACCGGTCGATCCGACCCCACCCGGCGGCTTTGCCGCCACCCTCCCCTCAAGGGGGAGGGGAACCCGCATCGAGGTCGACGAAGTCCGCGCTACCCTCGACGTCCCGCTGGGGCCCGAAATCGGCCAATGCTGCGGCGGGCGCGTTGAGGTTCTGATCCGGCTGGTCGATGCCGCGCTTGCCGCCGATCTGATTGCGGCCGCGGAAGCCGAACAGGCGCACCTGCCGCATGTCTATATCTTCGGCGGCGGCCATGTCGGCCAGGCGCTGGCGTCGACGATAGCGCTTCTTCCCGTCCACGGCGTCGTCATCGAAACGCGGGCCGAAGCGCTGGAAGGCATGCCCGAAACCGTCGAGACGCGGCTGACGCCGATGCCGGAGGCCGAGGTGCGCAACGCTCCTGCCGGAACCGTTTTCGCCATCCTCACCCATGACCATGCACTGGACTTCCTGATCGTCGCCGAAGCGCTGAGGCGCGGCGACACCGCCTATGTCGGCATGATCGGCTCGAAGACCAAGAAGGCGACCTTCAGGAACTGGTTCCTGAAATCGGCTGATGGCACGGAAGCGGAGTTTGCCCGCCTCGTCTCGCCGATCGGCGGTGATGCCGTCAAGGACAAGCGGCCGCAAGTTATTGCGGCGCTGGCGGCGGCTGAGATCATGACGGCGCTGGTTGCTCACGCCGCCGCGTCAAATGCCGACAATCCCGTGCCGCATGGCAAGGTAATGGTCAGCTGAGCTTTGCCGCGCCTAGGCTGGCCGCTTCAAGCCCAGATGGTCGCGCAGCGTTCGGCCTTCATAATCCCTGCGAAACAGCCCACGCCGCTGCAGCTCCGGCACCACGAGTTCGCAAAAGGCATCGAGTTCACCGGGGAAATAGGACGACATGACGTTGAAGCCATCGGCCGCACCGCCTTCGAACCGTGCCTGCAGTTCGTCGGCGATCTGGGCCGCCGTGCCGACGATACGCCAATGACCCCTGGCGCCGGCGAAATGACGGGCAAGCTGGCGGATGGAAAGGCCGTCGCGGCGCGATTGTTCGATGACCAGCGCCTGCCGGCTCTTCATCCCTTCGCTCTCCGGCAATTCGGGCAGCGGCCCGTCGATCGGATAGCGCCGCAGATCGGAGATGCTGAGATAGCTGGACAGCAGCGCCACGCCGACGTCGTCGGGGATCAGCTCCTGCAATTCCTCGAATTTTTCCTGGGCCTCGGCTTCCGTTTCCGCCACCACGGGGGAAACGCCGGGCATGATCTTGATGTCGTCCGCGTCGCGTCCATAGCTTGCCATGCGCCCCTTGAGGTCGTCGTAGAAGGCCTTCGCCTCCTCGAAGGTCTGCGCTGCCGTGAACACCACGTCGGCGGTTCGGGCGGCCAGATCGCGGCCGACATCCGAGGCGCCGGCCTGGACCATGACCGGCGCGCCCTGCGGCGAACGCGGCAGATCGAGCGGGTCGCGAACCGAAAAGCTCTGACCGTCATGGCCGGGAACCTTGCCGTGCCAAAGGCGAGTGACCACCTCGGCGAATTCGCGCGCCCGCTCATAGCGGTCGGCATGCGGCTTGAGGCCGGTCGAGCCGAAATTGGCAGCCTCGATCGGGCTGGCCGATGTCACCAGGTTCCAGCCGGCCCGCCCGCCGCTCAGATGGTCGAGTGAAAGAAACGTCCGCGCCAGCCCGTAGGGCTCGTTGTAGCTCGTCGAGGCGGTGGAGACGAGGCCGATGCGGCTGGTCTGCACGGCGAGCGCCGAAAGCAGGCTGATCGGCTCGAAGCCGATCGAGCGCGACGTCTGGCTGGCAATGCCGATATTGGCCTCGCGCAGGCCGGCGGCGTCTTCGCAGAAGATCATGTCGAACTTCGCCGCTTCCGCCGTGCGCGCCAGCTGGATGTAGTGATCGATGTCGATGCCGGCGGTCACATGCGCCTTGGGGTGGCGCCAGGCGGCGATGTGGTGGCCCGTCGCCCACAGGAAGGCGCCGAGCTTCATCTGCGCGGTCATTGGTCACCTCCGCCGGCAAGGCCAAGATGCGAGCGCAACGTCGTGCCGCGATAACCGTCCCGCAAAAGGCCGCGCCGCCGCAACTCCGGCAACACGCGGCCGACGAAATCGTCCAGTGCCGGGGGCGGCATCGCGATGTTGAACCCATCGCAGTCTTGCGAGCGGAACGACGCATCGAGACGATCGACGTCGACGCCGACATTCAGCAGCACCTTGACCGAGCCCGGTTCGCGTCCGCAGGCGGCCACGTGCCGCTTCAGATCGTCATGACGCGCCTTGGCGTCCTGAGCGGATCCGTCCAGGAGGATGACGTCGGCGGTCCGGGCGGCGATATCCATGTCGGCTTCGGACAGAACGGACAGCACCAGCACCGGCTGATCCTGCGGCGAGCGCGCCACGTTGAGCGGGCCGCGCACGGAGAAAAATTCGCCCTTGTGGTCGAGCAGGTGC
Source organism: Mesorhizobium sp. WSM1386 (assembly GCF_055901595.1). Lineage (NCBI taxonomy): Bacteria > Pseudomonadati > Pseudomonadota > Alphaproteobacteria > Hyphomicrobiales > Phyllobacteriaceae > Mesorhizobium > Mesorhizobium sp. WSM1386. The sequence continues at coordinate 360,888 of NZ_CM148373.1, read as the reverse complement.
ATTTTGTCGGGATCATGGAAGCGGCCGCCGCCCTTGTCGAACAGCAGCGCATCCGCGTCCCAGCCCTGCCACAAGCCTCGTACGATCCCGATATATTCCTCGGTGCGGCGGCGGAAATCATCGTTGGAAAATCCATCCGGCCGGCTGAAATTGGCCGCCTCGCGTGGCGCCTGCGCCATCGTCGCGTGCCAGCCGGCGCGGCCATGGCTGATGCTGTCGAGCGAGGCGAAACGGCGCGCCAGATTGTAGGGCTGGTGGGCGACGGTCGAGGCCGCGGCGACGAGGCCAATCCTGGTTGTCACGGTCGCCAATGCGGCCAGCAAGGTGGTCGCTTCGAAAGGGCTGCTGGACGCGGGGGCATCTGGCGCGGAGTCTTCAAGGATAATCATGTCCAGCCCGGCCGCTTCCGCCTGCCGGACAAAGCCGGCCACATCCCTGAAAGTGAGCGCGCTGGTCTGGCCGGCCATGGAAGCAATGTTGAGCGAAACGGTAAGATGCATTGTGATTTGCTCGTCGCGCAGCCATCGACCATCAGGCGGTGCATGCGAACCTAAGTTCGCCTTCGCGCAAGGCAACCCCTTAGACTGGGCCAGGAGCCGTTCACTTTCCAGCCAGTCCCTATTTGCCCGCCAGTATGTCGTTGATCAGCCGCTGGCAGCGCTCGGCCATGAAGTCGAGCAGCAGGCGCACCTTGGGGTCCTGCAGCTTCTTGTGCGGATAGACGGCGGCGAACTGCACCGGCGTCGGCGGGGTGCTGTTCAGGATCACCTTCAGCCGCCGGTCGCGTATAAAGGGTTCGACCTCGAAGCGCGGCTTGTTGATGATGCCGCGCCCGGACAGCGCCCAGCCGGTCAGCACATCGCCGTCATCGGTGTCGTAGGGGCCATGCACTTCGAATTTCTGCGGCCCGGTGGGTGTCTGCAGTGTCCACACATATTCGCGCGCACCGGAATAGCGCAGCATCAGGCAATCGTGCTTGCGGCCGATCAGTTCCTGCGGCTCCACCGGTTCGCCGCGCGCCTCCAGATATTTCGGCGCCGCCACCAGCACGCGTTCGCATTCCATGATGCCGCGCATCCTGAGGCTGGAATCCTCGATGATGCCGAGCCGGAAAGCGACGTCGATGCCTTCCTTCATGATATCGACATTGTGGTCCGAGAGCCTCAGCCGCACCTCGATGTCGGGGTATTTGTCGTGGAAATCGGGGATGCCCGAGGCCACCAGCCGGCGGCCGAGGCCGAGCGGTGCGGTTACGCGGATGGTGCCGCGCGGCTGGCCGGACAGCGCCGAGACGGCGGCCTCCGCTTCGGTGATCGCTTCCAGCACCTGCTTGGCGCCCGCATAAAAAACCGTGCCGTGCTCGGTCGGCATCAATTGCCGCGTGGTGCGGTTGAACAGCCGCACACCAAGATGCTTTTCCAACTCCTTGATGCGGTTGGAGGCGACCGCCGGCGAAATGCGCATGTCGCGGCCCGCCGCCGACAGATTGCCGAGTTCGACGACGCGGACGAAAACGGCGATGTTGTCGAGATAGGCCATGGGGAGCACCTTCGCCGGTTTGCAGCGATTAGCCTAGCGCATGACCCCGAAAAATCGGAATCGATTTTCGGAAAGGATCATGCGCCAGATCAAAGTGCTACAGCGTCCTTCGCGCGTCCAAGAGGACGCGCGGCGTTGTAGTATTTTCCATTTTTTTTTGAAAGTCATCGTACACCTCGCCTCTTTTCGTTTGCGCGCGACACCGTAAAGTCGCCTCATCGGCAGGGACGACGTCAATGATGGATTTCGCGATTTTCTGGGACTGGCTGAGCTTCGCCGTGCGCTGGCTGCATGTCATCACCGGCATCGCCTGGATCGGCTCGTCTTTCTATTTCGTCGCGCTCGATCTTGGCTTGCGCCAGCGACCGGGCATGCCGGTCGGCGCCTTCGGCGAAGAATGGCAGGTGCATGGCGGCGGGTTCTACCACATCCAGAAATATCTGGTGGCGCCGGCCGAGATGCCCGAACACCTGACCTGGTTCAAATGGGAATCCTACGCCACCTGGCTGTCAGGCTTCGCCATGCTGTGCGTGGTCTATTATGCCGGAGCCGATCTGTTCCTGATCGATCCCAACGTGCTGCCGATGTCTGTACCCGTGGGCATCTTGCTGTCCATGGCGACAATCGGCGTCGGCTGGGTGGTTTATGATCTCCTGTGCCGCTCGCCGCTGGGCAAAAGCGATACCGGCCTGATGCTGGTGCTCTACTGCGTGCTGGTGTTCATCGCCTGGGGGCTGACGCACCTGTTCACCGGCCGCGCCGCCTTCCTGCATCTGGGCGCCATCACCGCCACCATCATGTCGGCCAATGTCTTCATGATCATCATCCCCAACCAGAAGATCGTCGTTGCCGACCTCATCGCCGGCCGCAAGCCCGATCCGAAATACGGCAAGATCGCCAAGCAGCGCTCGCTCCACAACAACTATCTGACGCTGCCGGTGCTGTTCCTGATGCTGTCGAACCATTATCCGCTGGCGTTCGGGACCGAGTTCAACTGGGTCATCGCCTCGCTGGTGTTCATCATCGGCGTGCTGATCCGGCACTATTTCAACAGCGTCCATGCGCGCAAGGGCAACCCGCACTGGACCTGGCTGGGCGCCCTTGTCCTGTTCATCATCATCATCTGGCTGTCGACCGTGCCGAGGGTGCTGACCGGCGAACCCAAGCCATCCGCATCGGCGGAACTCTATATCGCCTCCGCGCATTTCCCGGCCGTGCGCGACACCGTGCTCGGCCGCTGCTCGATGTGCCATGCGGCGGAGCCGGTCTATGAGGGCATCTATCATGCACCCAAGGGCGTGATGCTCGACACCGACGCAGGTATCGCCGAGCATGCCCGCGAGATTTATCTGCAGGCCGGACGCAGCCACGCCATGCCGCCTGCCAATGTCTCGCAGATATCAGACAAGGAGCGGGCGCTGCTGGTGGCCTGGTTCGAAGGCGCAGGGAAATAGGCATGACCTCGATACTTCTGCGCGGCCGCACGCTGTCCTTCGAGCGCTGGCCGCAAACCATCGACGACCATTCGGCCTGGCGCTACGAGGAAGATGGCGGCGTGCTGATCAGCGATGGCAGGATCGTCGTTGCCGGCTCCTATGCCGACGTCGAAAAGCAGGCTGGCGAGGCGGTGAAAAAAATCGACCACCGGCCGCATCTGTTGCTGCCCGGCTTCATCGACGCGCATGCGCATTTTCCGCAGATGCAGGTCATCGCTTCCTATGGCGCCGAACTGCTCGACTGGCTGAATACCTACACCTTCCCGGAGGAGAAAAAATTCGCCAACGCGCAGCATGGCCGCCGCATTTCCAGGCTTTTCCTCGACGAGATGGTGCGTCACGGCACCACGACCGTGGTCGCCTACTGCTCGGCGCACAGGGCCTCGGCGGAGGCCTTCTTCGCCGAATCGCACGATCGCAACATGCTCAACATCGCCGGCAAGGTGATGATGGACCGCAATGCGCCCGAAGGTGTGCTCGACACGCCGCAATCCGGCTATGACGACACCAAGGCGCTGATCAAGGAATGGCACGGCAAGGGGCGCCAGCTTTATGCCATCACCCCGCGCTTCGCCATCACCTCCTCACCGGAGCAAATGGAGATGGCCGGAGCGCTCTGCCGCGAGCATCCCGACCTGCACATGCAGACGCATCTGTCGGAAAACCACGCCGAGATCGCCTTCACGCAACAGCTTTACCCGTGGTCGCGCGACTACACCGACGTCTACGAGCATTACGGGCTGCTTGGGAAAAAGAGCCTGTTCGGCCACTGCATCCATCTGTCGGAGCGCGAGGCGGACGCGCTGTCGAATAGCGGCTCGGTTGCGGTATTCTGTCCGACCTCCAACCTCTTCCTTGGCTCCGGCTTGTTCGACTATCAGCGCTACCGCAACCGTCACAAAGCGCTGCGCATCGCCGCCGCCACCGATGTCGGCGGCGGCACCAACTATTCGATGCTGCGCACCATGGACGAGGGCTACAAGGTGATCGCGTTGAATGGCGAGAAGCTGAACCCGTTCCAGTCTTTCTGGCAGATCACGCGCGGCAATGCCGAGGCGCTGTCGGCGGTGGAAAGGATCGGCACGCTGACCGAAGGCACCGATGCCGACATCGTGGTGCTGGATGCGAACGCCACGCCGGCGATGCGGCTCAGGATGGAAACGGTCGAGACCCTGGCCCAGGAACTGTTTCTCCTGCAGACGCTGGGCGATGACCGCGCCGTGCGCGAGGTCTATGTCGCCGGGCGGGCAGCGAAGACAGACATGATCGCGGTTTAAGACCGACCGCCGAGGGAGAGGACCGCAACTCGGTGGAGTGGGGGGGCGATCTTCGCGAGGGACAAGATGATGATTGCGCCTGATTGCTAAGTGGTTCCCCCACTCCGTCGAGCGAAGCTCGACGGAGTGGGGGTCGACGCTGGCGGGGCAAGACGACCGCTGCGACGGAGCTTGACCGGGCGGAGCTTGTCGTACAAACGACGTGTGACGATTTTCGGAGGAAGAAAATGGCCGCCGCGGACGACATCGCTCTGATCAAGAGACAGGAAGAGGTTCTTGTCTTTCCCGCCTTCGACGAGGCTGTCGCTTTCAAGATCGGTTCGGCCATCCGTGACCGGGCGCTTGCCGAGAACATGCCAGTTATCGTCGACATCAGGACTTTCGACCGGCCGCTGTTCTATGCGGCGATGCCGGGCTCGAACGCCTCCAACCCGGACTGGGCGCGGCGCAAGATCAACGTCGTCAGGCGGTATCTCAGGAGCACCTATCGGCTGGTGCTAGAGCAGCAACGCCCGGACCGCACCTTCAAGGTCGGCGAAGGCCTCGACATCTCGGACTATGTGTTGGCCGGCGGCGGTTTTCCGGTCACGGTCAAGGGCTCCGGCGTCATTGGCGTGATCGCAGTGTCCGGCCTGCCGGAGCGCGAGGATCACGGCGTGGTCGTCGATGCGCTGTGCGCCCACCTGGGCATCGACCGCCAAGAGCTTGCCTTGCCGCCGGAAGCCAAATGACAGAGCTCGACCCCAAGGGCTTCCTCATCTCGATCTTCGACGCCGCCGTCGCCGCCGCCGATCCGGAGCGCACCATCAGGGATCATCTGCCGGCGATGCCCAAGGGCCGCACCATCGTCATTGGCGCGGGCAAAGGCTCGGCGCAGATGGCGGCGGCATTCGAGAAGGTATGGGACGGGCCGATCGAAGGTCTGGTCGTCACCCGCTACGGCTATAGTGCCAAATGCGAGCGGATCGAGATCATCGAGGCGGCGCATCCGGTGCCGGACGCCGCTGGCCTGGAAGCCTCGCGGCGATTGCTGGAAAAGGTCAGGGGGCTGACCGCGGACGACCTTGTCGTGGCGCTGATTTCCGGCGGCGGCTCGGCGCTGCTGCCGTCGCCGGCCGCCGGCCTGACGCTCGCCGACGAGATCGCCGTCAACGAGGCGCTGCTTGCTTCCGGCGCACCGATCGCGGCGATGAACACCATCCGCAAGCACCTTTCCACCATCAAGGGTGGCCGGCTGGCGGCCGCCGCCTGGCCGGCCAAGGTGGTGTCGCTGGTTGTCTCCGACATTCCCGGCGACAATTCTGCACTTGTCGCCTCCGGGCCAACCGTGCCGGACGTCGGCAGCCGTGAAGATGCGCTGGCATCGATATCGGCCTATGGCATGAAGCTGCCGGCTGCGGTGATGGCGCACATCAATTCACCGGCTGCCGATGCGCCAAATCCCGACGATCAGCGCTTTTCGCGCAACGAGGTGCATCTGATCGCCTCGGCCGGCGTCTCGCTGGAAGCGGCCGCGGCGGAAGCGAGGCGCCGGGGCATCGAGGCGGTCATCCTGTCGGATGCCATCGAGGGCGAAGCGCGTGAGGTCGGCGGCGTGCATGCGGCGATTGCGCGTGAGGTCGCGACGCGCAACCGTCCATTCCAAAAGCCGGTGCTGATCCTGTCCGGTGGCGAAACAACCGTGACTTTGCGCGCCAAGGGCAAGGGTGGCCGCAACTCGGAATTCCTGCTCGCCTTCGCCATCGGCACCAACGGCGTTGAGGGTATCCACGCCTTGGCCGCCGACACGGACGGCATCGACGGGTCGGAAGACAATGCCGGCGCCTTCGCCGATGGTTCGACCGTTTCGCGCATGCGGGCGGCGGGTGTGGATGCCAAGGCCATGCTGGCGGGCAACAACGCCTGGGCGGCGTTCGACGCCGTCGGCGACCTTTTCGTGCCCGGCCCGACGGGCACGAATGTTAATGATCTCCGGGCGATCCTTATACGTTAGGGTAACAACTCAAGCAGCCATTAACCGCTTCACCTGCTTCATGTCCTGCAGGAAGCGCTCGCGTTCGGCCGCCTTGTCCGCGGCCTCGCGGATGCGCAGGATGAAGGAGGGGTGGATGGTGATGAACACACGCAGGCCGTCCTCGCGCTCGATCACCTGGCCACGCATCTTCATCACCGGCGTCGCCTTGCCCAGCAGCGACAATGCCGCCGTTGCTCCGAGCGCCACGGCGAGGTTCGGCTTGATGAGATCGAACTCCTGATCGAGCCACCAGCGGCAAGCCTGAACCTCGCCGGCATTCGGTTTGGAGTGGATGCGGCGCTTGCCGCGCGGCTCGAACTTGAAGTGCTTGACCGCGTTGGTAACATAGACTTTTTGGCGGTCAACGTCCGCGTCATCGAGGATAGCATCGAACACCCTGCCCGCCGGGCCGACAAATGGTTTGCCGACGAGATCCTCCTGATCACCCGGCTGTTCGCCGACGAAAATCACCTTGGCGTTGTCAGGGCCTTCACCGAAGACGGTCTGTGTCGCATTGCGCCACAGCGGACAGCGACGGCAACCTTCCGCCGTCTCGCGCAGTTCCGGGATCGAGTTGGCATCAGTCTCGTCCGATATCAGTTCGGCGCGTGGCCCGGAAATACGCCGGGCTGGCATCTTCGCATCGCGCGGAAGGCCTGTGGTCGCCATCATCCTGCCTCGTCCATTCCAATATTGAAATGGTCCAAGCCGACGATGGTTCCCTGCTCAGACTTCGTGCAGGTAGAGATGATAATCCAGCTCGCTCACCGTGCGCGCGACGCGCAGATATTCGGACTGCTTGATCGCCACGAAGGTGCGGTGCAAATCCTCGCCGAGCGCACCCTTCAGGAAGCTGGATGTCCTCGCCGCCTCGATGGCGGCGCGCCAATCGGCCGGCATCGTCGTGCGGGTGACGGCAGCCTCATAGCCATTGCCCGTCGTTTCGGGGCCGGGATCGAGCCCCTCGTCGAGGCCCTTGATGATACCGGCGAGCACTGTCGCGGCAATCAGGTAGGGGTTGGCGTCGACACCGGACGGCCGGTGCTCGATGCGCCGGTTCTTGGAGTCGCCCGCCGGCACGCGCAACGCCACGGAACGGTTGTTGACGCCCCAGGTCGGTGCCACCGGGGCGTAGGATTGCGAGACGAAACGCCGCCAGGAATTGGCGTGCGGCGCAAACACCAGCATCGATTCCGCCATCGTCTGGATCAAGCCGCCGAGACCGCGCAGCAGCGGCAGCGACCAGCTTTCGCCGCCGGCTTCCGAAAATACGTTTCGGCCCGCCTTGTCCTGCAGCGAGACGTGGAAATGCATGCCCGAACCGGCGTATTTCTCGATCGGCTTGGCCATGAAACAGGCGGTGACGCCGTGACGGCGCGCCTGTGCCCGCACCAGCCGCTTCAGCATCACGAGGTCGTCGGCCGCCCGCATCACGTCCTTGCGGTAGTTCAGCGTCAATTCGTACTGGCCTGGCGCATATTCGGAAATCACCGTCTCGGCCGGAATTCCCTGCACCTTGGCGGCCGCATAGATGTCGGAGAACAGCGGCTCCATGCCGTGCAGATGGTCGACGGAATAAACTTCCGTCTTGCCCGAGACCCGGCCGTCAAGCACCGCGCGCGCCGGCTGCACCTTGCCGTCGGCATCGCGTTCGTTGGCCAGCAGGAAAAATTCGAGTTCGAAGGCACCGGCCGGATAGAGGCCCTTTGCCGCCAGTATGTCGACTTGCCGGGCCAGTGCCAGCCGCGGGTCCGAAGACATGGGCTGGCCTTCGAGATGGTACATCGCCATCAGCACCTGGCCGCGCGGCGGGTTGGTGCCATGGAGCGGCACAAGCGTGCCGGGGATCGGCCATGCCCGGAGATCGCCGTCACCGGTCGTCCAGATCAGTCCGGTTTCGTGCACATCCTCGCCGGTGATGTCGAGGCCGAGGATCGAGATCGGCATGTGGCGGCCGCCCTCGAAGATGCTTTTCAGCTCATGCCGGCGCACGATCTTGCCGCGGCCGACGCCATTGGCGTCGGTCAGCACGATATCGAAAGCTTCGATCTCGGGATGGGCGTCGAGAAAGGCTTGCGCCTCGGTGGGCGAGGAGCCCGAAGGTGAGGTCACGATGGCATTGTCCATGGCCGCTTGTCTCATGCCGCAAGCTTTGCCGCAACCGCGCCGAAGGCGGCGATCAGCCGGTTGACCTGGGCGCCTGAGGTCGCCGGCGAGATCAGCATCATGTTGTGGAAGGGCGCGATCAACACGCCGCGATTGACCAGCGCGACATGGATGGCGGCTTCCAGCTCCGGCGCATGCGCACCTTCGGCCTCGGCGCCATTGCGCAGCGGGCCGGGCGCGCAGATGAACTCGACGCGGGCGCCGACACGGGCGACATGCCAGGGAAGGCGATAGCGGTCGATCGCGCCGGTAAGGCCGGCATCGAGCCGCCGTGCCAGATGGTCCATGCGAGCGTAATTGTCCTCGGTCATCACCTCTTCGAGCGTCGCGCGCATGGTGGCGAACTGCAGCGGATTGGCCGAGAGCGTCGTGCCCATGCCGGAATAGCCCGGTTCCTTCGTCTTGTTGTAGTCGGCGTAACGCGAGGCGACCTCGTCGCTCATGCCCCAGACGCTTGCCGGCACACCGCCGGCGATCGGCTTGCCCAGCACGAACAAGTCCGGATCGAGCCCGTATTTCCGGGTGTAGCCGCCCGGACCGGTCGAAATCGTGTGCGTTTCGTCGATCAGAAGCAGCGTGCCGGTCGCGCGGGTGAGACGCCGCAACGCATCGTGGAAGCCGGGATCGGCCAGAACCATGCAGGAATTGGTCAGCACCGGTTCCGCGATGACGCAGGCGACATCCTTGTCCTTGAGCGCTGCCTCGAGCGCCGGAATGTTGTTGAACTCGATGACCTTGGCCGTACGGGTCAGGTCGCGGAACTCGCCAGCCAGTCCCGGCCGGTTGACGGGCTTTCCGTCGATCAGCCGCACCATCGTCTCGTCCACCGAGCCGTGATAGCAGCCGTTGAAGACCAGGATCTTTTCCCGGCCGGTGACGGCGCGGGCGACGCGCAGCGCAAAGCGGTTGGCATCGGTCGCCGTCGTCGCGATCTGCCAGAACGGCAGGCCGAACCGCTGCTGCAGCAGCGGCCCGATGGCGAGCGCATCTTCCGAAGGCAGCATATAGGTCAGCCCGCGCCCGGCCTGGCGGCGAATGGCGCGCGCCACCGCTGGCGGCGAATGACCGAACATCGAGCCGGTGTCGCCAAGGCAGAAATCGTCGAGCCTGTTGCCGTCGATGTCGGTGATCGTGGCGCCCCTGGCGCTGTCGACCAGGATCGGAAATGGCGTTGGCCAGTCATTCATCCAATGCATCGGCACGCCGCCGAAGAAGCCGGGCAGGCCGTTGCCGACCTTCGCTTGCGATTTCGGCCGTGCCTTGCGGAACGCTTCTCCTTCGGTCTCGCGCAGATTGGCGATGCGATCGCGGCTGATGCCGCCGATGGCCGTATTTGACATGTCGCTGCTGTGCATGGAAACCCCTCTGATCGTTCCTCTTAGCCAATCCGTGTCGGCATCCGCAATTGGCCGGGCGCCCGTCCTGTATTGGCGCAGCGTTCGGCAGCGGCGCTTGACCGTGCCGCTGAAGTCAGCGCCAATATGAGTGTAGGATTGAGGTGGGGAGGCAAAAATGCGGACGATTGTCTGTGTGGCAATGTTTCTGTCGTCGGCCGGCGCGGCCCTCGCCTCGGGCGGCATCTGGTGCAACGCCGACGATACGGCTGTCACATTCGACGTCGGCGCCGGCGTCACCAGAGGAATGGGCGGCCCGACCTTCAACTTTCGCGGCGATCTCGAAATCAAGGCGCGGCCGGCCGGCGACGGATTGCGCAAGACGGTGTTCGAGGATTCCAACCTGACCCAGTACTGGCTGGACGACAAGGAGCTGCGGCTGAACATCTACCGCGAGTACGAGGTGGCAAGCACCTTCAATTCAGTTGAACTGACGATCCTGACCAAAACCAGCGACGAAGGCGTCTATGACGGGCAGTACACGCTTGCCGTCTATGACAATGCCGCCGACACGGACAAGGACGGCAAGCCGACGGAGTTGACGGGCAAGGTGTCGTGCGGCGCCGAGTGATCCGCTATTTTGAAACTACGCCGTGATGTCGATGACGCCGCAGTCGCCGGCGGCACTGCCGAAGGCGATGCGGCGTTCTTCCTTGTCCCACATCATCGAGGTGATCGTGCCCTTGCCTGGCCGCCGCAACAGCACTTCCTTGGCATCCGAGAAGCGCACCGCCATCACCATGCCGTCATCATAGCCGACGGCGACGACATCCTGGCTCGGGTGGCAAGCGACTGCCGTCACCATGGCGTTGCCGCGCGTGCCGAGTTCCAGCGGCGCCTTGCCCATCGGGCCGTCCTTGCCTGAAAACGGCCAGACGATCGCCGCCGGCGCGCCGGAACTCGCCAGCCATTTGCCTTTGACGCTCCATGACAGGCTTTTGACCTTGCCGGGATAGCCGGTCATGCGCATGTGCTTGCCGTCCGCCAGCTTCCAGCCATGCAGGGCGTTTTCCTGCATGGTGGTGACGAGGAAGGCGCCGTCGGGGGAAAAGGTGATGCCGGTGTGGGCGCCAGCCCATTCGAGTTCCACCGGCTTGCCCTCGGCGGCCGGGAAATGCAGCGTCGCGCCATTGTAGCGGGCAACACCGAAGCGCATGCCCTTGGGCGAAAACGCCAGTCCCTCGACCGAGCGCGGATGGACGAATTCCCGGGTCTTGCCGTCGGCGAAACGAACGGAGGCGGTCTTCCCCGTCGCATAGGCAATGGCCCCCTGCGGTCCCGCGGCAACGCTGGTGATCCACTTCTTGCCGGCTGTCGCCAATTCCTGTGCCTCGCCACCTGCCTTCACGGCAAACACCTTGCCGTCCTCACCGCCGGTGATCAGCCGGTCGTTGGCTGGGTCGTGGAAGGCCGCGAGCAGCCCGTCATTGGCCTGCACCGTCTTGTGGCCATTGTCGAGCCGGTGGACGGCGCCATCGGCCAGCGCGAAATGCGGCACATCGCCGAGGAAGACGGCGGCAAGGCAGTGGCCTTCGAGATCAAGCGGGGCGACGGTGGGCATGATTGTCTTCGTTCAGTTGGACGGATTGCAAACGCGGCTTACTCGACGCAAGAGGCCATTGTCAAAGCAGTCCCTTGGTGCGCAGATCGGTTGCGAATGTCGCCAGGGGCATCGCCAGGGTCAAATCCGATCCTTGAAGGCGCTCGGCACCGTAGCTGGCGTACCATGTCGCAGCACGCTCGCTTTTGGCGTCAATGATGAGCAGGATGCCCCCGCCCTCGCTGGCAAGCCGCAGGCAGCGCAACGCCGCGGCTGCAAGCAATTGTCCTCCGAACCCATTCCCTGCGGCGGTAAGGTCGGTTGCGAGGCGGGCGAGCTTGAAGCCGGAAACCTCGTGCCGCGCCAAGCCCTTCGTCATGGCTGCCGGCACGTTTTCGTGAGCGACGGCAGAGGGTGCGATTGTGTAGAATCCTAGAATTCGTTCTGGCGCCGCGTCATCAACAGCACAGAAGGTCTTCGCGGCATTCTGCTCGTGACTTTGCCGTGCGAAACGCCGCAGAAAATCATTCATGTGCGTATCGCCGCAATCGAAGGAATTCCGATTGTGCCGTTTCGCAATCGCCTCTTCGTGCCAGGACGGAAGCGTCACAGCGTATCTGGCAAGGCTGCAATCGCTGCTCGCAACTTGGCGTTGGGTTTGGGCGGGTGCTCCAAAAGGTCGAGTATGCGTGTGAAATCGCGGTCTGATACTTTCGTGACCTCGGCCGCTTCGATCACGGCCTGAGCTTCGGGCACCACCTTGTTGAGGATGAAGTCAGCCACGTCCTGATGCGACAGGGCAGCCGCCCGCGCGATCATCGCCTTTTGCGCCGGCGCAATGCGGATTTGATAACGCTCGGTCTTATTGTCGGCGGGCCGCGGCATGGGTGCCTCCTTGATCTCGCGTACACATATTATGTGTACGCGAGATCAAGGTCAATCCATTATGCCTGGCAGGCGTCAAAGCTCTTCTTCAGCCGCTCGGCGTCGAGTTCACGGCCGATGAAGACCAGCCGGCTCTCGTGTTTCTCGCCGTCTTTCCAGGCGCGCTGGTGGTCACCCTCGATGATCATGTGCACACCCTGGATGACGTAGCGCTCATCGTCGCCCTTGAGCGCGATGATGCCTTTCAACCGCAGGATGTTCGGGCCTTCCATCTGGGTGATCTTCTCGATCCAGGGGAAGAACTTCTTCGGGTCCATTTCGCCGCCGCGCAGCGATACCGACTGAACCGTCACGTCATGGATGTCGGAGGGATGCGCATGATGATCATGCCCCTCATGATCATGCCCGTGATGATCGTGGTGGTGATCGTGGCCATCATGGTCGTGGTGATCGTGGTCATGGTGATCGTCATGCGCCTCGAGGAAGTGCGGATCGTTTTCCAGCGCCTTGGAGAGGTCGAAGGCGCCACGATCGAGCACCTCGGACAGGGCGACACCGGCGCGCGTCGTGCGATGTATCCTCGCCGCCGGATTGATGGCGCGGATCGTCGCCTCGACTTTTGCGAGTTCTTCCGGTGTGACCAAATCGGTCTTGTTGAGCACGACGACGTCGGCGAACGCGATCTGGTCCTCGGCTTCCCTGGAATCCTTGAGGCGCAACGGCAGATGCTTGGCGTCGACCAGCGCTACCACCGCGTCGAGCTTGGTCTTGGAGCGCACGTCGTCGTCCATGAAGAAGGTCTGCGCCACTGGCACCGGATCGGCGAGACCGGTGGTCTCGACCACGATGGCGTCGAAGCGGCCGGGGCGGCGCATCAGGCCTTCGACGACGCGGATCAGGTCGCCGCGCACCGTGCAGCAGACGCAGCCATTGTTCATCTCGTAGATTTCCTCGTCGGATTCCACGATCAGGTCGTTGTCGATGCCGATTTCGCCGAATTCATTGACGATGACGGCGTAACGCTTGCCGTGGCTCTCCGACAGGATGCGGTTGAGCAGCGTCGTCTTGCCGGCACCGAGATAGCCGGTGAGAACGGTTACGGGGATCTGCGTCTGTGCGTCGCTCATGGCTTGCCTCGAACTGACTGGGCCAAAATCTGGGGCCGCGAAAGGGATTGTCGGTTCCATATAGGATGTGTGCCGGGCTTTTGCACGGGGCAAACCAATGGGCCAAGGCGGCCCCCCGGGATTGTCCCACGATCCTGGCTGCGAAAAGCTTCGCTGCCTACGCGACGTGACGACAAACGGGGCGTCCGTCCAGGTCTGCCGACCGTCACATCGCGCCCGCGTCGCGGTGGCTGTGAATCCGCAACTGCCGAAACTCGTTTGTCATCTAACTGAAATAAACATCTGGCATTAGCCACGGCGGACACCGCAATGCTTGCCGGCAAAGCTGTTTGAAGCGCCGGAATCTTTTCGATCGTCGATTGCCAACCGGCCGGCTGCGTCTATGCTGCACGCACCGGTACGGCCGAAGAGGGATGACCATGGCCAAGGCGGACAAGACTGCAACGATGAGCCGGCTGCATTCCGCGGCAAGGCTGGCAAGGACCGCACTGGCGGCTCGGCTTCTGGCGCACGGCTTCTATGCCGGCCAGGACCAGATCATGCTGGCGCTCGACCGCGAGGACGGCCAGACGCCGGGCAATCTTGCCGGTCGCCTCGGCGTGCGCCCGCCCACTATCACCAAGACCATCAACAGGCTGCAGGCGCAGGGTTTCCTGGAAAAGCGCGCCTCCGAGGCCGATGCCCGCCAGGCGCACATCTTCTTGACCGACACCGGCCGCGAAACCATCCGCGCCATCGAAAAGTCGGTGAAGAAGACCGAAAAGCAGGCGCTGAAAGGCCTCGACAAGAAGGACCAGAAGGCGCTGTTCAAGCTGCTTGCCCGCATCGAGGCCAACCTCTCCAACGAGGAGCTGGTGTTGATGGACGACGACGCCGAGTCGGACGACTGATCGTCCGGTACGACGATCAGGCCGCCGCCATCGCGGCCGGTCCACGGATCAGCGAAGACCAGCGTCCAGGCGTCATGCCGAACGCCTTCTTGAATTGCCTGTTGAAATGGCTCTGGTCGCTGAAGCCGGCCTCGACGGCAATCTGCGCCAATGGTTCGCCGGCCATGATCATCCGCCGCGCGTGCTGAAGCCGGCGCATCACCAGGAAACGATGCGGGCTGGTTGAGAAGGCGGCGCGGAAATGCCGTGACAATGCATAGCGGTCGAGCCCGGTGATCGCCTCCAATTCGCCCGACCCCACCGGACGGTTCAGGTTTTCCGTGAGATAGTCACGCGCCGCCGCGGCCGCTTGCCACGCCGTCCTGGCCATCGGCTTGCCCGGCTGCCCGGCATGCCGCGAGAGCCTCTGCATCAGCTGCGCCAGGAAGTCGTCGACGAACAATTCGTCGAGTTCCTGCTCCAGCGGCCCCAGTGCCGAAAGCAGCGTTGCGCAAAAGGCATCGTCCGTCACCACGGCGTCCCTGACGAAGGGCAACGATGCGCCGCCAAAGCAGTCGAGCATCAGCGACGGTTCGAGATAGAGCATCCTGTAGCGCAACCCGTCCTCGGTGCCGGCGCCGCCGTCATGCAATTCGTCGGGATGCAGCACGATGATCTGGCCGGGCAGGCTTACCCGCGTCGCACCACGATAGCGAAAGGTCTGCACGCCCTGCAGCGTCACCCCGATCGCATAGGTGTCATGGCGGTGCAGGTCGAAGGCGCTGCCGTGGAACCGCGCCTCGATCCGCTCCATGCCCGCAGGGTCGGGAGCGGAAATGATGCAGTTTTGCGCCGCATCGGCGCACAAACGTCCAAGACCCTCGAAGGCCTGGCTGCCTAGATCGTGCGACATCGTCTCCTTCAGCCTCGAAAGGGGCCTGTTCGAATGGGTAATGTCTCATGTTCGATACGAAATTTGCAATCGTGCTCAGGGAGGACCTGCCGGTCTGGCAGAAACTCAACGTCACGGCCTTCCTGACCAGCGGCGTGGTCGCCCAGTTCCCTGGCATCATTGGCGAACCCTACCGCGACCGGTCAGGCAATCTTTACAATCCGCTGTCGATCCAGCCGGTCATCGTGCTGTCGGCGGATCAGGCGACGCTCGCCGCGATCCAGCGGCGCACGCTCGAGCGTGGCGTGACGACCTCGCTCTATGTCGAGGAGATGTTTTCGACCGGCTTCGACGCCGCCAATCGCGCCGTCTTTGCCGAGTTCGCGCCCGACGACGCCAAGGTGGTCGGCATCGCGCTGCGCGCCGAGAAGAAGGTGGTCGACAAGATCACCAAGGGCGCCCGCATGCACGCCTAGCGACATAGGCATGGACTAAGCCTGGCGGCACCTGTTGTTAGGCCAGCACGCTCAGGCGCGGCAGCGGGCGACAATTGGCTTGCCGGCAAGCGGCAATTCCCGCAAAGAAGGGCTTCAGCCCAGCTTTTCCCGGCCTGCAAGTGAATGCTCCCCAAAGACACTTAGAAAGCGCGACGCCGCCGGTGGCGATCCTGTGCATGCTTTCCACCTATGTCTTCTTCACCTTCCTCGACACCTCAAGCAAATATCTCGTCCTGGCCGGGGTCTCGGTGCTGATCGTCGCCTGGGTACGCTTTGCCGTGCATGTCGTATTGGTCGGCGCTCTCCTGCGCGGCTGGCGCCAGCCGGTGCGGTTTCGCCCGGTTAACCTGCCGGCGCATGTGCTGCGCGGACTGTTCCTGTTCGGCTCCACCATTTTCAACGTCCTGGCGCTGCGGTCCCTGCAATTGGCCGAGACGACATCGATCTATTTCTTTGGACCGATGGTGATCACCGCACTTGCCGGCCCGCTGCTCGGCGAATGGGCCGGCTGGCGGCGTTGGCTGGCTATCGTGGCTGCCTTCACCGGTGTTCTGATCATCACCAGGCCGGGTGTCGGCGTTTTCGGCATAGGACATCTCTTCGCGCTCGGCTCGATGCTGTCGAACTGCTTCTACGTCATCATGACCCGCCGCATGTCGGCGACCGAAACTCCGGAAAGCCTCATCTTGTTTTCGGCGCTCGCGCCGACGGTGCTGCTGTTGCCCCTGCTGCCGTTCTCGTTCTCGCTGCCGCATGATGGCTGGCACTGGTTCATCCTGCTCATGCTTGGCGTGTTCGGCGGCGTCGGGCACTGGCTGCTGGTCCAGGCCTACCGGCTGGCGACGACAACGGCGCTCGCTCCCTATCCCTATTCGCAGATGGTGTGGATGATCATTTCCGGCTGGATCGTCTTCAAGCAGTTCCCCGACCGCTGGACGCTGCTCGGCGCGGCCATCATCGTCGCCAGCGGCCTCTACATCGTGCACCGCGAACACCGGCTTCGGCTGCAGAGCCGCGCGGCTTCCGATGTCGAGGCGGAAGCGCTGGCAAAAAAACTTTGATTTGCCCCCGATCGGTGGCATAACGCCGCCTTTAAACAGTTTAGGTCAGAATTCAGGTCGTTCGGGGAGCGCAAGGCGCTGGCACAAAAAATCAAGCTTTCGACGATCGCGGATGCGCTCGGCGTGTCCACGGCCACGGTTTCGCTGGCGCTGCGCGACAGCCCATTGGTCGCCGGCTCGACGCGCGACCGCATCAAGGAGCATGCCCGCGCCATCGGCTATATCTACAACCGCCGCGCCGCCAGCCTGCGCACCTCGCGCTCGGGCATTGTCGGCGTCGTCGTGCACGACATCATGAACCCGTTCTTCGCCGAGATCCTGCGCTCGATCGAAAGCGAGCTCGACCGCAGCCGGCAGACCTTCATCCTGTCCAACCACTACGACCAGCTCGAGAAGCAGCGCACCTTCATCGACACGCTGCTGCAGCTCGGCGCCGATGGCGTCATCATGTCACCGGCCATCGGCACCCCGGCTTCCGACATCGTGATGGCCGAGGAGAACGGCCTGCCGGCGGTGCTGATCGCGCGCACTGTCGAGGGCGCCGACGTGCCGGTGTTCCGCGGCGACGATGCCTATGGAACGGGGCTCGCCACCAATCACCTGATCTCGCTCGGCCACAAGCGCATCGCCATGATCGGCGGCACCGACCAGACCTCGACCGGACGCGACCGCTATCAGGGCTATGTCAACGCCATGGAAGCGGCAGGAATGGAAGTCAGGCCGTCCTGGCGCATTGCCGGCCCGCGCACCAAGCAGGCCGGCTTCGAGGCCGCCGGGCAGTTCCTGGCACTGAAGGACAAGCCGACCGCGGCCTGCTGCTGGAACGACCTTGTCGCCATCGGATTGATGAACGGTATCGCGCGTGCCGGCCTGGTGCCCGGCGTCGACATCTCCGTCACCGGCTATGACGATCTCGAAGAGGCGGCGATCGCCACGCCGGCGCTGACCACCGTCTGGAACGGGCAGCGCGAGGTTGGCCGCCGCGCCGCCAGCGCACTGCTCGACAAGCTCAACGGGCAGACGGTGCGGCCCTCGCAGGAATTGATCAAGCCGGAACTGCATGTGCGCCAGTCGACCGGCAAACCGGTGGAGCGTGCATGATGAAGGCCGAAGAGTTGCAAGCCGTCGCCATTCTGGTGCCGGCGGGTTTCAGCGACCACGCGGTTGGGCGCATCGAGCGGACCTTCAGGCGCATCGCCATCGAGCGCGCCGATCCGGCGCTGGTCACCGACGAGATGAGCAGCACGGTGCGGGGCATTGCTTCGTTTGCCGGCATCAACGCGGCGATGATGGATGCGCTGCCCAATCTCGAACTGATCGCCTCCTTCGGCGTCGGTTATGATTCGGTCGATGTTGGCCATGCGGCGGCGAACAACATCATGGTCACCAACACGCCCGACGTCTTGACCGAGGAGGTCGCCGACACCGCGATCGGGCTGCTTATCAACACCATCCGCGACCTGCCGCGCGCCGAAACCTGGCTGCGCGACGGCAGCTGGGCGAAGAAGGGCGACTATCCGCTGAGCCGGCTGACCTTGCGTGCACGCCGCGTCGGCATTTTCGGCATGGGCCGCATCGGACGAGCCATCGCCCGGCGGCTGGAAGCGTTCGGCCTACCGGTCGCCTACCACAACCGGCGTCGCGTCGAAGGTCTTGCCTACCAGTATCACCCGACGCTCAAGAGCCTCGCCGAAGCGGTCGACACGCTGATTTCGGTGGCGCCCGGCGGCGCTTCGACACAGAAGGCGGTCAACGCCGAGATCCTGTCGGCACTCGGCGCCAACGGCGTCTTCGTCAACATCGGCCGCGGCAGTACGGTCGATGAGGCCGCCCTTGCGGCAGCCCTGGCCAACGGCACCATCGCGGCCGCCGGCCTCGATGTCTTCGCCGCCGAGCCGAATGTGCCGAAGGCGTTGCTCGACGCACCGAACGCCTCCTTGTTGCCGCATGTCGGTTCGGCCTCGCAGCACACGCGCCGCGCCATGGCGGATCTGTGCGTCGACAATCTTGTGTCCTGGTTCGGCGAGCGCCGCCCGCTGACGCCAGTGCCGGAGACTGCGAATGTGAGGGCTCGCGGCTGAGTGGCAGTCTGCCACAATTATTAACGTCGGCTTAACCCTTGGAAATCATTGTTTATCCTGTCCGTGTACAGGGATGAAGACCAGGATGAAGACGCTCTCCGCATTGATCGCCGCCGCTGCGCTTTTTGGCGGTATCCAGCTGTTTCATGGCGGCACTTGGGAAAGCGCGGCCAACGAGCTCGCCCCGTCCAACACCTACAGGCTTGTCGCCAATGGCGACGAGGCGTGCTTGCGCGGTCAGCCGCGGCGCCGAAATTTCCGACGACTTGTCGCTGGTTACCGTCGCGCCGACCTGCCGCCGGCTCCTGCCAGGTGTCGAGCAAGCAAAATTCTGGCGTGAACAAACCGACTGCTCGGTCGCCTTCAGCGCCAACGGCATCGATCCGATCGTCACTTTCGGCGTTGCCGACGGCAACGGTTACGAATCCTATGCCCCAGCCACGCCCTTGCTGTCGCTGGCCGCAACCGGTGATTTGAAGTCGGAAGACTGATTATTCCGCAGCGGCCCGCGCACCGGCTTTCGCAGCCGCATGCAGGCGTACCGCATCGCCGAAGGCGCGGAAAATCTTGACCGAGTTGCTGTCCGATTTGACCCAGTATTCCGGATGCCATTGGACCCCGACGGCAAAGGCGCGGGCCCCCTTGACCGAAACCGCTTCGACCGTGCCGTCAGTGGCGACAGCCTCGACCTTGAGCTTCGATCCCAGCCGGTCGATCGCCTGGCGGTGCAACGAATTGACCTTCATGTCGCCGGCACCGAACACGCCGGCCAGGCAGCTGCCTGGCTTGATCGAAATGGTCTGGTGGATGGCGAAGCGTTCGTCCTGCTTGTCGCTCACCGGCGCGCGGTGGTCGAGCGAACCTTCGCGCTCCTGGATCTCGGTGCCGAGCGTGCCGCCGAGCGCGACATTCAGCTCCTGGATGCCGCGGCAGATGGCAAGCAGCGGCACGCCGCGCTCGATCGCCTTGCGGATCAGTGGCAGCGTGGTGGCGTCACGCGCCGGATCATAAGGGCCGTTGGCCTCGCTGGCGTCGCCGCCGTAAAGCGAGGGATGTACGTTGGACTTCGAGCCGGTGACCATGACGCCGTCGACTGAGGACAGGAGTTCGTCGAAGTCGAGCCTGTCGCCGAATGACGGCACCAGCAGCGGGAACACGCCGGCGCCGGTAATCGCCGCTTCCAGGTACTGCTGTGGGGCGGCATGCCAGGTGTAGTTGTCGAACTGACGGACGTCGGTCGATATGGCGACGAGCGGCTGGTGCATTTTGGCTCTGGTTTCCATCTAGGCAAGGATGTCCTGCCTCCAAAATAGGCGATCTCCCGAAATTTTTCCATGCCAAGTTTCAGCATCTCGCATGGGCCACGAAACCGCCTGTTAGACTATAGTTGCAAGGCTGCACGGCTTGGTCACCAAATCCGGCCGCCATGCTGGACTAGGCTTCTCGCCTGTGTATTGTTTCGGCCAACCGATGCGGGAGTTGAGGATTTCCCGAACTCGGTCTGTTGATCCAATAGGGAGGAACTTCATGGATCGTCGTTCATTCATCCGCAGGGCCGGCGTGACCGGCGTCGGCGCCGCCGCCGCGGCGGCCACGCTTGCGGCACCGGCAATAGCCCAGTCAAATCCCAAGGTGACATGGCGGCTTGCGTCGTCTTTCCCGAAGTCGCTCGACACCATCTATGGCGGCGCCGAGGTATTCTCCAAGATGCTGTCGGAAGCCACCGACGGCAATTTCCAGATCCAGGTGTTTGCCGCCGGTGAACTCGTGCCAGGCCTGCAGGCCGCCGACGCCACCACGGCCGGCACTGTCGAAGCCTGCCACACGGTGGCATATTATTACTGGGGCAAGGATCCGACCTGGGCGCTGGGTGCGGCCGTTCCCTTCTCGCTCAACGCGCGCGGCATGAACGCCTGGCACTACCATGGCGGGGGCATCGACCTGTTCAACGAGTTTCTCGCCACGCAAGGGTTGTTCGGCCTGCCCGGCGGCAACACCGGCGTGCAGATGGGCGGCTGGTTCCGCAAGGAGATCAACACGGTCGCCGACCTCTCCGGCCTCAAGATGCGCATCGGCGGCTTCGCCGGCAAGGTGGTGCAGAAGCTCGGCGTCGTGCCGCAGCAGATCGCCGGCGGCGACATCTATCCGGCGCTGGAAAAAGGCACCATCGACGCCGCCGAATGGGTCGGCCCCTATGACGACGAGAAGCTCGGCTTCTACAAGGTCGCGCCCTATTACTACTATCCCGGCTGGTGGGAGGGCGGACCGACCGTCCACCTGATGTTCAACAAGGCGAAATACGAAGAGCTTTCGCCGACCTACAAGTCGCTGCTGCGCACCGCGGCCCAGGCCGCCGATGCGAACATGCTGCAGAAATACGACTATCTGAACCCTCCGGCGGTGAAACGGCTGGTGGCCGGGGGCGCCAAGCTGCGTCCGTTCAGCCAGGACATCATGGCCGCCTGCTTCGAGAAGGCCAACGAAGTCTACGCCGAAATGGAAGCCTCCAACGCGCCGTTCAAGAAGATCTGGGATTCGATCAAGGGCTTCCGCAAGGAGCACTATCTCTGGGCGCAGGTGGCCGAATACAATTACGACACCTTCATGATGGTCCAGCAGCGCAACGGCAAACTGTAGGACAAGTCTGCGCCGCCCCTTATCCGCCCGGCAGGGCGATTGGGGGCGGCGCCAACTCCCGAAAGCTCGCCCTTCAGCCCAAACCCGGCACCACCAGCACCTTGACCTCGCCAGGTGCCGGCGGGTTGGCGATGACGTCAGCCGCCTCTTCGAGCGGCACTTGCCTGGAGATCAACCGGTCGATCTCGATCGCGCCCGACGCGATCAGCTCGGCGGCGCGGCGGTGCGCGTAGGGATTGAGAAAAGAGCCCAGCACCTTGAGTTCGCGAAACAACAGGTCGAAGGGTTCGAATTCCACTTTCATGCCTTGCGGCGTCACGCCGACGATGACGACCGTGCCGCCGGCCCGTGCCAGCCGCATTGACTGCTCGACGGTCTCGCGCACCCCGGCGCATTCGAACACCACGTCGGCGCCGCCGGGCACAAGACCGGTTGGCCCGGCGATGGCATCGATGATGTCGCCGGCGATCGGGTCGACCGTCGCTGTCGCGCCTAACTCCTCGGCGAGTGCGCGCCGTGAAGCCTGCCTGGTCGACAGGATGATGGTCGTGGCGCCAGCCAGCCGCGCCAGTTGCACGGTGAGCAGGCCGATCACGCCGCCGCCGAGCACGACCACCGAGCTGCCAAGCTTGATCTCGGCCAGGTCCACGCCATGCAGGCAGCAGCCGAGCGGCTCGCAGAACGCGCCGTGCGTCGGCTTCAAACCGGCGGGCAGGATGAAAGCCTGTTTCTGCGGCAGCACGACATAGTCGGCAAAGCCGCCGTCGCGGTGGATGCCGATGGCGTTGAGATTGCGGCAGAGATTGACCCGGCCGGCATGGCAATGCGGACACCGCCCGCAGGCGATATTGGGGTCGCCGGTGACGCGGTCTCCGACGGCAAAGCCGGAGACTTCAGCTCCAACAGCCTCGATGATGCCCGAGAATTCGTGGCCGGGCGTCACTGGTGGCCTGCAGGGAAACTCGCCATGGAAAAGATGCCGGTCGGTGCCGCAGACGCCACAGGCTTCGATCCGCACCAGAAGATCGTCCGGTCCGGGGACGGGTTTGTCGACCTCGCGCAGCGAAATGCTGCCTACCGCTTCCAGCCGCACCGCTCTCATGGCGTTGTCCCCATCAGTTGAAGCTCGGCGGCTGCGAAAGGTCCGGCGTCGGCGTCGCCGGCTTGGCCGGCGGCGTATCGCCGAAACTCGGCGGTTGCGACAGGTCCGGCGTGCCGGGGGCAGCCGGTGCATTGCCGCCATTGGCAGGCGCGCTGCCGCCCTGCGGGGCGCCGAGCGGCGATAGAGAGGGCATTTCCGGTACCTTGTAGTCGATCGTGCCTGCATCGGTCGCCGTGCCCTTGTAGCGCATCACCATTTGCGGGAAGGAGATGGTCAGCCCGATCATGATCACCTGGATCAGGACGAACGGCACCGCGCCCCAATAGATCTGGCCTGTCGTCACCGGCGCGACCTGCTTGCCGGTGAGGCGGTCGAGATAGGGTACCCGCGCGGCGACCGAGCGCAGGTAGAACAGCGCGAAGCCGAAGGGCGGGTGCATGAAGCTGGTCTGCATGTTGACGCCGAGCAGCACGCCGAACCAGATCAGGTCGATGCCGAGCTTGTCGGCAGCCGGCGCCAGCAGCGGCACGATGATGAAGGCCAGCTCGAAGAAATCGAGGAAGAAGGCCAGGAAGAAGACGAGGATGTTGACGCCGATCAGGAAGCCGACTTCGCCGCCCGGCAGCGAAGTCAAAAGGTGCTCGACCCATATCTGGCCGTTGACGCCGTAGAAGGTCAGCGAGAACACGCGCGCGCCGATCAGGATGAACAGCACGAAGGACGACAGTCGCGTCGTCGAGGCGAGTGCTTGCTTGATCACATCCAGCGACAGCCGGCCCTTTGCCGCGGCCATCGCCAATGCGCCGACCGCGCCCATGGCGCCGCCTTCCGTCGGCGTGGCAATGCCGAGGAAGATGGTGCCCAGCACCAGGAAGATCAGCGCCAGCGGCGGGATCAGCACGATGACCACCTGCTGCGCCAGCCTGGACATCATGTGGATATTCAGCCGCCGGTCGGCAATCGCGACGATATAGATCACGATCACGCCGGCCGTGGCGCCCAGAATATCGGCATTGTCGCCATGCGCCGGCGCCAGATAGCGGTACGCCGCATAGGATATGGCCACCGCTGCCACCAGCGCCACCAGCAGCGACATCACGCCATGTCCAAGCGTGCGTGCTTCGAGTGGCAGCGCCGGCATCATCTTCGGCCGGAAGATCGATACGATGAGAATGTAAAGCGCGTAGAGTCCGGTCAGCACCAGGCCGGGGATCAGCGCGCCGGCATACATGTCGCCGACCGAGCGGCCGAGCTGGTCGGCGAGCACGATCAGCACCAGCGACGGTGGGATGATCTGCGCGAGCGTGCCGGAGGCGGCGATGACGCCGGACGCCAGCCGGCGGTCATAGCCGTAGCGCAGCATGATCGGCAGCGAGATCAGTCCCATGGCGATGACCGATGCCGCGACCACGCCGGTGGTCGCCGCCAGCAGAGCGCCGACGAAGATCACCGCGTAGGCGAGACCGCCGCGGATCGGTCCGAACAGCTGGCCGATAGTGTCGAGCAGGTCCTCGGCCATGCCCGATCGCTCGAGCACGATGCCCATGAAGGTGAAAAACGGGATCGCCAGCAGCGTGTCGTTCGACATCACCCGGCTGCCGTAGAAATTGTCCGGGAGCGCATAGAGCAGCGGCCAGGCGAGGTTGATCGCACCGCCCGAATAGGGCGTCAGGAGCACGCCGATAAAGAAGAACATCAATCCGTTGGCGGCGAGCGAAAAGGCGACGGGATAGCCGATCAGCATGAACAGGATCAGCGAGGCGAACATGATCGGCGCCATGTTCTGGGCAATGAACTCCATCACGAGCGCACCTCGTCGGCGAGCGCCTTGGCTTCGAGCTCAGCCTGTTCGTGCACGGAAATGAAGGGGTTGGGATCGTCCATCTCGCCGCGTATGATGGCGATCTTCTTGATGATCTCGGAAATGCCCTGCAGCGCCAGCAGGAAAAAGCCGACCAGCAGGATGGCCTTGGCCGGCCAAACGATCAGGCCTCCGGAATTGTTGGACATTTCGCCGCTGTGAAACGACAGCCGGACGTAGGGCACGAAATAGAACACCATCAGCGTCACGAACGGCATCAGGAACAGGAGATGGCCGAGAAGGTCGATCCAGTGTTGTACGCGGCGTGAGAACAGGCCGTAGACGATGTCGATGCGGATATGCTCGTTCTGCTTCAGCGTATAGGCGGCAGCCAGCATGAAGGCGGCGCCGAACAGATACCATTGCAGCTCCAGCCACGCATTCGACGAAATGTCGAAAACCTTGCGGATGACGGCGTTGACCGCGCTCACGAGGATCGCCAGCAGGATCAGCCAGGACACCGACTTGCCGATGAATTCGTTGAGGCGGTCGACCGCCCTGGAGAGAGCGAGAAGCCCTGCCATGCATTCCTCCCTTTTATCGGAGGCGTGCCGACTCCCCCTTTTTGTCGTCACGCCGCGTGGCCCAACGGTATGCCGCGCGTGGCCGGACGGGTCAACAAGGATGGAGGCAACAAAACAGCATCGATCAAAGCGAGGGCCAAAGACTGGCTGTCTGCCGCCGCGTCATGCAACCAAAGTCTGATCGGTTCAGACGATTTTGCTGGTGTCGCGGCCAACGCCGATCAGCACCAGCATGGCCACCAGGAACAGATACATCCACGCATCGCGCCATTCGATCGGGAAATAGCCGGCCCACAGCGATTCGGCCATGCCGAAGGCGGCTGCGCCCAGCGCTGCCCGTGGCGGCGAGAGATATCCGCCGACCGCCGTCACGAACAGGATCTTCAATCCGTAGACGAGGCCGGACCCGAAGCTGACATTGCCGTAATAGAGGCTGGCCATGACGCCGGCCAGCGCCGCGCACAAGCCACCGAACAGCACGGCGCGTCGGAACACAGCGCGCACGTCGACGCCGCACAGCGCGGCCGCGCCCGGGTCGTCGGAGACCGCGCGCCAGGACCGGCCGAAGCTCGAGCGAGCAAACACCCAGGTGGCGAGCAGAACCGCTGCCAGGACAGCCGCGCAGTCGAGCACCTGGATCAGGGTCAACGTCGCCTTGAAGCCGGCGCCCTCGGCGAAAACGATGGGCTGGGCCAGCATTGGCGGCAGCCACAGATCATGCGTGTCGGCCGCGATGCGGCTCGCTTCCGATAGCACCAGCAGGATGCCGAGCGTCGTCACCACGATGGCATTGGGCGTGCGGTCGGCCAGCGGCTCGAAGACGCTGCGCGACAGAACATGGCTGATGAGCGCGGCATAGAGCAAGGCCGCTACGACGCCGAGCAGCACCGAAGCCAGCAGCGTCAGCCACAGCACCTGGTAGCCGAAGGCGACGGTCAGGATCATCGCCTGGCCGCAGAAGGCGAACAGCGCGCCATAGGCAAGGTTGGTGCGGTGCAGGATGCCGTTGGTCAGCACGTAGCCGAAGGCAAGCAGCGCATAGAGCGCACCCGAATGCAGCCCGTTCAGCACCTGCTGGAAGAAATAGAGCATGCAAAACCTGCAAAGCATGTCGCCCAAAGCGCAGCGGTTTGGGCAGACGGAATGCTCAAGACAAAGGCGACGATAGCGTACCCACAGGAGGTTTGCATCGGCGAATCTAACTTGTCAAATGCGATTTATCGGTTAGATTTTGCGCATGACAGTTGCCTGGACCCCGCATCGCTTCACCGGCGGCCTGCTCGCGCTCGATACGGCGAACACCGTCGTGCTGCGCGGCGATCCGCAGCGCACCTTCGACCGCTTCGACGATCCCGCCGAAATCGCCCGCTTTGCCGACGCGGCCAGCGGTTTTCGCGCCGACGAGCTTGGCGACAGGCGGCTTGCGGTTTCCTCGCCGGCGGCGATCGCGCCTGTCGTGCTGTCGATTCGCGAGGCAACCGACCGGCTGTTTCGCGGTGCGGTGTCGAAAGGGGTGCTCGCGACCGCGGATCTGCCCGGTTTCCTGACGGCCTGTGCCGAGGGCCTGGCTGGCAGCCGGACCGAGATCGGCGCACCGGGAAGGCCGTTCGGCGACCCCGTGACGCCGATCGCCTTCGAGGCGGCGCTGGCGGTTTCGGCGCTGTCGCTGCTGCGGGACGATACAGCCGCGAGATTGAGGATCTGTCCCAACTGCACCTGGCTGTTCGTCGACAGGAGCCGCAATTCCAGCCGCCTTTGGTGCGACATGGCGGTGTGCGGCAACCGGCAGAAGGCAAGCCGTCACTATCGCCGCCGCCGCATGGCGGCCCATGAGGTCAAGGATGCTTAGAAGGATTTCCCGTTCGGTCGTTGTCGGCGCCATACTGATCGCCGCCGTTGCGCTCGGCGCCTGCCGGGATACTGGCAAGGACGGCGAAGGCAAGCTTTTCGAGGTTTCGGGCAAGATATTCGTCTTCAACTACCGTCTCGCCCGGGCGACCTATGTCGTGACGCTGCGGCCCTTGCGGCCGATGGGTGAGGGCCAGGTGGCGGTTGCCAGTTTCCAGAATCCGGCCGGCGGTGCGCCTATCGTGGTCGAGCAGAAGGTCTGGCCGAAGCTCGACAAGGTGAGTCTTGAAAGCCCGGCGCTGACCTGCATCGTCAAGAACAAGCCCTATGCCATCGCCATCAGCATCAAGGGCGCCGACGGTGCGGTCCTGCAGAAGATCGACACCACGCTGATGTCGACGGAAGACCAGTCGATCCTGCCCGACCGACCGCTGGTCATCGACCAGCTCTATACGGCCAATCCCGACCTCGCCGGCCATCCCGGCGGCAAGCTGCCCGGCGAGCCGAGGCCCGATTGTTCGAAAGCCGGCTGACACTTTCCGACCGGCATCGATTTGGCTGGAATTTTCGTGCGTCGTCGCACGATCGGCGCGCGGTTTCGTGCGCGATCCGGCACCTGCCGGACTGTTTGTTGCGCGTCGCCTGGTCCCTTCGATTTTGTTTGACCTGCCTTGCAAGGGGAGAAAGGATGCGCCATCCGATCCCGACGTTGGCTGCTGCCCCATGCGGCCTTCGCAGAGGAAATGCCTGATGACGCTGCATGATGTCGCGCTCGACGACAAGTTCGATCTCGGGAAGGAGCGCATCTTCCTGTCCGGCGCGCAGGCGGTCATCCGCATGCTTCTGATGCAGCGCGAGCGCGACCGTCGCGCCGGCTTGAACACGGCCGGTTTCGTCTCCGGCTATCGCGGTTCGCCGCTCGGCGGCCTCGACATGCAGCTGTGGAAGGCCAAGAAGCAGCTCGCGGGAGCCGACATCGTCTTCCAGCCAGGCCTCAACGAGGAGCTTGCCGCGACCGCCTGCTGGGGATCGCAGCAGACGGAATTGCTGGGCGAGGGCACCCATGACGGCGTGTTTTCCGTCTGGTACGGCAAGGGGCCTGGCGTCGATCGTTCGGGCGACGTGTTCCGCCACGCCAATCTCGCCGGCTCGTCGAAGCATGGCGGGGTGCTCGCTCTGATGGGCGACGACCATATGGCCGAATCCTCGACCAATGCGCATGCCACCGAATTCCTGTTCGTCGACACCATGGTGCCGATCCTCAACCCGGCTGGTGTCCAGGAGATCATCGATTACGGCCTCTACGGCTTTGCCATGTCGCGCTTTGCCGGCACCTGGGCGGCGATCAAATGCGTCAAGGACAATATCGAATCGACGGCCTCGGTCGATGCCTCGCTCGAGCGGCTGAACATCGTGGTGCCGGAGTTCGACATGCCGCCCGGCGGCCTCAACATCCGTCACGAGATCGACATGCTGGGCCAGGAGGAGCGCCTGCATGAACACAAGCGCGCCGCGGCTTCCGCCTTCATCCATGCCAACGGATTGAACCGCATCGTCTATTCGGGCGGCCGCAGCCCGAAGATCGGCATCATCACCCTGGGCAAGAGCTATCTGGATGTGCGCCAGGCGCTGGAGGACATTGGCATCGACGAGGCGGCCGCCAATCGCATCGGCGTGCGGCTGTTCAAGGTCGGCTGCCCCTGGCCGCTCGATCTGCATCACATCGCCGACTTTGCCCGCGGCCTCGATACCATCGTCGTGGTCGAGGAAAAGCGCTCGCTCATCGAGGTGCAACTGCGCGAAAGCCTCTACGGAACCGCCTCGCAGCCGGTCATCGTTGGTAAGAAGGATGAGCGCGGCGACTGGCTGTTTCCCGCCAAGGGCGCGCTCGATCCCAACGAGATCGCGATTGCGCTCGGCGAGAGGATCGTGAAGACCATTGGTCCGTCGGAAGAGATTTCGGCGCGGGTGGGCAAGCTGCGCCAGTTCCAGGCGATGCTGGCGGACGCCACCGACATCGGCTCGCGCACGCCTTTCTTCTGTTCGGGTTGTCCGCACAATTCCTCGACCAAGGTGCCGGACGGCTCGATCGCCGCCGCCGGCATCGGCTGCCATTTCATGGCGCTGTGGATGGACCGCAACACACTCGGCTTCACGGCCATGGGCGGCGAGGGCGCGCAATGGGTCGGCCAGGCGCCGTTCTCCAAGCGCGACCACATCTTCCAGAATCTCGGCGACGGCACCTACAACCATTCCGGCACGCTGGCGATCCGCTTCGCCCTGTCGAGCGAGGCCAACATCACCTACAAGATCCTCTACAACGACGCCGTCGCCATGACCGGCGGCCAGCCGCATGAGGGTGGCCTGACCGTCGACATGATCGCCAGGCAGGTGCGGGCGGAGGGTGTCGACCGCATCGCCATCGTCACCGACGAGCCCGACAAATATGCGGGCAAGGTCGAATTCCCCGCCGGCGCATCAATCCATCACCGCGACGACCTAGATCTCGTCCAGCGCGAGCTGCGCGACGTCAAGGGTGTCTCGATCCTGATCTATGACCAGACCTGCGCGGCCGAAAAGCGCCGCCGCCGCAAGCGCGGCACCTTTCCCGATCCTGACAAGCGCGTCTTCATCAACGAGCTGGTCTGCGAAGGGTGCGGCGACTGCGGCGTGCAGTCGAACTGCGTCTCGATCCAGCCGGTCGAAACCGAATTCGGCCGCAAGCGCAAGATCGACCAGTCGAGTTGCAACAAGGACTTCTCCTGCGTCAACGGCTTCTGCCCCTCCTTCGTCACCGTGCACGGTGCCAAGATCAGGAAGGCCGAAGGCCTGGCCGGCAAGGCCGATCCGCTCGACGGCGTGCCGACCCCTGCCGAATTCCCGCTGGGCTCCGAGGGCTGGGCGGCGATCATCGACGGCGTCGGCGGAACCGGCGTGGTCACCGTAGGTGCGGTGCTCGGCATGGCGGCCCATCTCGAGGACAAGGGCTGCGGCATGATCGACATGGCCGGCCTCGCCCAGAAGGGCGGTTCGGTGTTTACCCATGTGCGCATCGCCCGCACACCGGACGACATCCATGCCATCCGCGTTTCGGCGGGCAAGGCCGACCTTGTGCTTGGCTGCGACCTCGTCGTGTCGGGCGCCAAGAAGGTGCTGACGGCGGTGCGCGAGGGCCATACGATCTTTCTCGCCAACACCGCCGAGATCATGCCCGGCGAGTTTGCGCGCTCGGCCGATTTCTCGCTGCCCATCGAGCGCCTGAAGAAGGCGATCCGGAGCGCGGCCGGCGACGACAAGGCGCATTTCTTCGATGCCACCCGCACCGCCACCGCGCTGTTCGGCAATTCGCTCGGCGCCAACATGTTCATGCTCGGCTTCGCCTTCCAGCATGGCGGCCTGCCGCTGTCGGCCGAGGCGGTCGAAAGGGCGATCGAACTCAACGGCGAAGCCGTGGCGATGAACATCGCCGCCTTCCGCTGGGGCCGCCGCGCGGCACACGAGCCGGATTTCGTGCGGGGCCTCGTCGCCCAGCCGGGCAAGGCCGGGCAGGCCGCCCCGATCGCGCAGACGCTGGACGAGATCATTGCCCGCCGTGTCGCCTTCCTGACCGCCTACCAGAACGCCGCCTACGGCAAGCGTTATGCCGACACGCTGGCCCGCCTGCGTGCTGCCGAAACGAAGGCCGTGCCCGGTTCGACCGTCGTGACCGAGGCTGCGGCCAGGAACCTGTTCAAGCTGATGGCGATCAAGGACGAGTACGAGGTGGCGCGGCTTTACACCGACGGTTCCTTCGCCGCCGAGCTTGGCAAGCAGTTCCAGAGCTACGAAAAGCTCGAATTCCATCTCGCGCCGCCGATCATGGGACGGCGCGGCAATGACGGCAAACCGAGGAAATCGAGCTTCGGCCCTTGGATGATGAAGGGGTTTCGCCTGCTTGCGGCGCTCAAGGGCCTGCGCGGCACCGCTTTCGACCTGTTCGGATACACCGGCGAGCGGCGCATGGAACGGCAGCTTTTGGCACGGTATGAGAGCGATCTCGAGCTTGTCTCGAAGTCGCTGGCGCCGGGCAAGGTCGAGGCAGCGACCGCCCTCATGTCGGTTCCTGCACTCATCCGTGGCTATGGCCATGTCCGGCAGGCCAGCGCCGAAAAGGCCGCTGGAGAGCGCCAAAGGCTCCTCGAACGCCTGTCAGCCGCCTCGAAGCGGCCGGAACTCCAGGCCGCCGAATGACGGATACGGCTTGTTTACCTGAACCGCATTTTCTCCACTTTCCCTAGCGTCAACTCCCTTGACCGTGAGCGCGCGGCCGCCCCTCTAAATGTTTCTTAAGGCGAATATGGCACTGCTTGGCTCCCAAGGGTTGGGATTCAGGCGTGAATCTGAGAAAAAAGAACGAGATCCC
Organism: Mesorhizobium sp. WSM1386; assembly: GCF_055901595.1. Taxonomy (NCBI): domain Bacteria; kingdom Pseudomonadati; phylum Pseudomonadota; class Alphaproteobacteria; order Hyphomicrobiales; family Phyllobacteriaceae; genus Mesorhizobium; species Mesorhizobium sp. WSM1386. The sequence continues at coordinate 329,676 of NZ_CM148373.1, read as the reverse complement.
GGTCGACGTCTACATTCCGTTCGTGGAAACCCTGTTTCGCGACGGATTGACGCTTTCGATCGGATTCTTTGCCCAGACCCTGCTGGTGGTGCTCGTCTACTGGAAGACCAGGGACCCGGCTTACCTTGCGGTGACGTTTGGTTTCCTGACCGTCGCCTTCCTGCGCTTGCGCAACATCCGCAAGTACCGGCATGCGCCGACGCCCAAGAGCTGGGAGGAGGCCCGCCGGCGCGAGAACGACTATATTTTGTACGGCTCCATGCATGGTTTCATGCTGGGAGCCTTCTGTTTCGTCGGCATCTATCTTGCCTATGACGGATTTGCCGAGATCGCCGCGGTCTGCGTGACGCTGGCGTCGGCAACATCGATCGCCGGCCGCAACTATGGTTCGCCCAGGATGGTGATGATCTTCATCATGACCATGACCTGGCCGATCTCTCTCGGCTTCATCCTGCGCGGCGATCCCTACCATTTCATTCTTGGCCTGCTTTCGGCGCCCTTCCTGTTCGCCATCAAGCGCTTCGCCGATCTGGTCCGCGAGGTGCTTTTCGCGGCGCTTTCGGAGGAAAAGAAGGCAAACCGCCTCGCCCAGCGTTTCAACCGGGCGCTCAACACCATGTCGCACGGCCTCGTCATGCTTGGCCCGGATGGCCGGGTGGCGGTCGCCAATGCCGAGGCCGCGCATTTGATGTCGCTCAAATCGGCCGACGCGCTGCTCGGACGATCGATCCACGGTCTCTTGATGCGCGGCGTCGCCGGCGGCATGCTGGCGCCGAAGGACTGCCGCTACATCGAGGCCCAGCTGACGCGCGCGTTGCGCGAAGGCCGCGACCGCAAGGTTCTGGTTTCCCTTGCCAATGGCCAGCATTATGAATTCTCGGCCCGCGAAGGCAGCCAGGAACTGGGGGTCATCACCTTCGAGGACGTGACGGCTCGCGTCGAGGCGGAAGACAAGATCCGCTTCATGGCGCGCTACGACAATCTCACCGGCCTGCCCAATCGAGCCTATTTCCACGAACTGATCGGCGAGGCGATGGCTTCGGGCGATCGCGACCGTCTCTGCGGCCTCGCCGTGCTCGACCTCGACGACTTCAAGAGCGTCAACGATACGCTTGGGCATCCGATCGGCGACGGGTTGATCTATGCGGTCGCCGAACGTCTTGCCGCCGTCGCCGGGCAAGGCATCACCGTCAGCCGTTTCGGCGGCGACGAGTTCATGGTCTTCTTCGACCGCATCGAGGATGAGAGTCACCTGACCATCGAGATCGACGAGATCTTTGCCGCGTTGCAGGGCGAAGTGGACGTCGCTGGCCACGGGCTGCGCATCCAGGCCAGCGGCGGCGCGGTGCTGTCGCGTGTCAGCGACAGCGATGTCGATGCCATGATCGTCAAGGCGGATCTGGCGCTCTACAAGGCCAAGGAACTCGGCAAGAACGGGTGGCGCCTGTTCGAGGCGGCGATGGACGCCGCCTTCCGCAATCGCCAGCTGATGAAAGCTGACCTGCGCAGCGCGGTGGAAAGCAAGGGCCTGCGGGTGGTCTACCAGCCGATCGTGGCGATGAGCACCATGCGCATCGCCAGTTGCGAGGCGCTGTGCCGCTGGGACCATCCCGATCTCGGACCGGTCTCACCAGGCATCTTTATTCCGCTGGCCGAGGAAATGGGCATCATTTCGGAAATCAGCACTTTCGTGCTGCATGCGGCCTGCACCGAATGTGCCAAATGGCCTGACCAGACCAGCGTCTCGGTCAACCTCTCCGCCAAGGATTTCCGCAGCCGCGACGTCATCCAGAAGGTTCGTGATGCCTTGGCGAGCTCCGGCCTCGCTGCCGGCCGGCTGGAGATCGAGGTCACCGAAACGGCGCTGCTCGACGATAAGTCGCTGACGCGCCAGTACATCGAGGAGCTGAAGCAGATTGGCGTGCGCATCGCGCTCGACGACTTCGGCACCGGCTATTCGAGCCTGAGCTATCTGCACAAGCTGCCGCTCGACAAGATCAAGATCGATCGATCGTTCCTCATGGACGTCACCCAGAACTCTCGTTCCCTGGAGCTGCTCAAGGGCATCGTCAATCTTTCGCGGCCGCTGGGGCTTTCGGTAACGGTCGAAGGCGTCGAGACCTTCGAACAGCTCAAGATCCTGGCGCTCGAGGTCAAGCCGGATCTCGTGCAGGGCTTCCTGTTCGGCTCCGCGCTCAGCGCGTCCGGTATCGAGACCATGTCGACCACGGTCTGGCCCTTTGCCAAGGAAATCAAAAGCGCCAAGAGGGCATCCCGCGGCTAGTTTGCGGGACGGATGCTTTTAATTTTAGTAAAATTTACCGATTGTTAACCTTAACGTTCGGTAAACAGTGCCCGGATCATTTTCATCTTTACATCCCGTGGTCTCGTCGTAGGGTTGAAACGCGGCGGCATTTACGGGGAAAGTCCATGGACGCGCATTTGACAGCGCTTCGCCAGGTGGCGGGCGTGAGCGAAGAAAATTCGCCCGACAACATGTCGAGCTTTGCCCGAAACATCTCAGCGATGTTGGAGCGCACTGAATATCGCCGCTGCGACAAGGGCGAAGACCTCGAAGACATCTACAGGTTGCGCTACAAATCCTATCGGTTGAGCGACATGGTCCCGGAGAATCCGGATCATATTATCCACGACGAGCTCGATGAAGCCGAGAACTGTTCGAAGTTCGGCATCTACATTGACGGCGACCTGGTCAGCACGCTGCGCATCCACCATGCCTGCCACGAGACGCCACAGTCGCCTTCCACCACGGTTTACGGTGATATCCTACGGCCAATGCTTGCCGCCGGCGCCCATTTCGCCGATCCGAGCCGCTTTGCCGCCGACCCGGATTGGTCGAGGGTTTATCCGCAGATCCCTTATCTCACGCTGCGCCTTGCCGGCATGGCCTGCTTCTACTTCGATGCGCCTTACTGCCTTTCCACCATCCGGCCTGAGCATGCGGGCTTCTATCGCCGCATCTATTGCTCCGAGCAGATCGGCGAATTGCGCGACTATCCGGGCCTGAACTACAAGGTCGTGCTCTACCGCGCCAACGTCAACGCAATCCGCGAGCGCTCCTTCTCCCGATTCCCCTTCTTCCGCTCGACGCCGCTGGAGCAGCGCATGCTGTTCGAGACGCCTGGTGCGGGCGAACTGGCACCGCTGACCATCCTGCCGACGGCAAAGTATTTTCGCGAAGCCGCCTGAGGCCTCGCGACCAACGCCGCGCGACTTTCCCGACCCCGTGGAGCTTCCAGGCGGTTTCCGCGTTCTGGGTGATGGCGGGCGCGCCGGGAATGTGCGTCGGCGACATTCGCGTTATCGCGCGGGCCAGACAATCATCGACCCGACAGGGGTCAAAAGGAGTTCCCATATGACCGTTTCAACGCTCGCGCTGACGCCGCTGATCTCCTTGATAGCCGGCGTGCTGATCCTCGTGATGCCACGATTGTTGAACTACATTGTCGCGATCTACTTGATCATCGCCGGCCTGCTTGGATTGTTCCCGCACCTCGCCGGCTGAAGCCGGCGCAATTTCAGGAAAATGTAAGGCGCTTTCCCTTGGGAGTTGCGTCAGCATCAACTCTCAGCCGGCGAAGAAGCGTAGCGATGCGGCAACGATGGCCTCCGGCCTGTCCTCCTGCATGAGATGGCCGGAACCGGGGACGAGGGTCAAGGCGCAATCCGGCAACATGGCCGCGAGCCTTTGGCCGCTTTGCGGTGATATCCAGCGGTCGTCCTCTCCCCACAGCAAAGCGACGGGGCAGCGGAGTTCGCCGTAGAGCGGTTCGACCTCGTCGGTGAAACGCTGATCCATCTGGGCGATCTGCCGATAGAAGGCTGGCTGGCCAACAGGCCCGGTCCAAGGCGCGACATAGGGTTCCAGTTCGCTGTCCGACAGAGGCCTGGCCGCAGCGCCCGAAACATACGCCTTCAGGATCGCCACCTGTATGTAGTCAGGCACGCCGGCGAAGGCGGCCTCATGTCGTCGGACATGCTGAACGAAGGGCGAGCCCCATGGCCGCACCGCCACCGGGTCGATCAAAAGCAATCTGTCATAGTCACGGCCGTCGATCAGGTGCGCGCGCAGCGCCGTGGCGCCGCCGAAATCATGGGCGATGACCTTGGGTCGATCGAGCTTCCAAAAGGCCAGCATCGCTGCCAGCGCCTCGTTCTGGATGCCCAGCGAAACATCCTGGCCATCCCGTTTGGTTGATCGCCCATATCCGGGGAGATCGTAGAAATACAGCGTATGCTCGCGCGCCAGTTCCGGTGCGACGCGATGCCAGACATGCGAGGAGAACGGCGTGCCATGCACGAGCACAATCGGAGGGCCTGAGCCGGCGGTCCCCCACGCAATGGCAGTGTCGTTCCAGTCAAATGTCTGTGTGGGCGTGATCATGGCACTTCACCACCGGCTGTTCATCCGGCGACGATACTCCCCCGCGACAACGTCCAGAACCGCCAAATTCTCACAGCAGCTTCAACGGAGCTGACACATGATGCCGGCAGTTTCAATTTTCCCTTGAGGCAGTTGTCGGCTGCGATGCGGCAATAGCGCCATTGCTCTTGGCCCGGCTTTTCGCTATGTGCCTCAAAGATGTCTTCGAAGGGGTATTCCTATGGCTGATCACACGCCGAGCGGTCCTGTAGAACTGGGCGCGAAGATGGACTACGCCGAGCATGACCGCACCTATGCGGGCTTTCTCATGCTGGCCAAATACGGATCGCTTTTCTGCGGCGCCATACTCTTGGCGATGGCTTTCGGCTTCTTCGCGGGCGGCTTCTTCTCGGCGACCATCCTGTTCATCCTGATCATGGCCGTTGGCGCTTTCATTCTGCGGTAGACTTTCCAAAACCCTCTCGCCTTGGTCGCCGGACACCCCGGCCGACACTTTGCGCAGACAGGTTCCAGCCGAAAGGATCATGCGGTGGGACAGACGGTTTTCATCCCTCGTGAGCTTGACGCGAACGAACCGCGTGTCGCGGCCTCGCCAGATACGGTGAAGCGGCTGGCCGGACTTGGCTTCGATGTCGTCGTAGAGACCGGTGCCGGCACCAGGTCGCGCATTCCCGACGAAGAATTCGCCAAGGCAGGGGCTGCCATCGGCAAGGCTGCGGATGTCGCCAAGGCCGATGTCGTGCTCAAGGTCCGCCGGCCGTCGGAAGCCGAGCTGAAGGGCTACAAATCCGGCACGGCCGTCATCGCCATCATGGACCCCTACGGCAACGATGCCGCCGTCGCGGCCCTGGCCAAGGCCGGTGTCACCGCCTTCTCGATGGAATTCATGCCGCGCATCACCCGCGCGCAATCGATGGACGTCCTGTCCAGCCAGGCCAACCTTGCCGGCTACCAGGCGGTGATCGACGGCGCCTCGGAATATGATCGCGCGCTGCCGATGATGATGACGGCGGCCGGCACTGTTCCTGCCGCCAAGGTGTTCATCATGGGTGTCGGCGTCGCCGGCCTGCAGGCGATCGCCACGGCGCGCCGCCTCGGTGCGGTCGTCACCGCCACCGACGTGCGCCCCGCCGCCAAGGAACAGGTCGCTTCGCTCGGCGCAAAGTTCCTCGCCGTCGAGGACGAGGAATTCAAGGCCGCCGAGACGGCCGGCGGCTACGCCAAGGAAATGTCCAGGGAATACCAGGCCAAGCAGGCGGCGCTCACCGCCGAGCACATCGCCAAGCAGGACATCGTCATCACCACGGCACTGATCCCCGGCCGGCCGGCGCCCAAGCTGGTGTCGGAGGCCATGGTCGCTTCGATGAAGCCGGGCTCGGTGCTCGTCGACCTCGCGGTCGAGCGTGGCGGCAATGTCGAAGGCGCGGTTCCAGGTCAGGTGGTGAACACGGCCAATGGCGTAAAAATCGTCGGCCACCTCAACGTGCCCGGCCGCGTCGCCGCATCCGCCTCGCTGCTTTACGCCAGGAACCTGTTCGCCTTCCTCGAGACGCTGGTCGACAAGACGACGAAGACGCTCGCCATCAACCGCGATGACGATCTGGTAAAAGCAACGATGCTGACCGATGGCGGCAAGGTCGTTCATCCGGCCTTCGCCAAGGCCGATCAGCAGCCTCCAAAGGGCCAATATGTCGAGCCGGCCGCGATCCCGGCCAAGACCATGGTCGCCGACGCTTCGTCCAAGAAAGCCGCGCCCAGGAAGGCAGCCGCACCCAAGTCGCCCTCGTCGAAGCCGAAAGGGATCGCGTGATGGACCAGACCCTGCAGAAAGCCCTCGACCAGCTCGACCAGGCAAGTGCCGCCGTCCGGCTTGCGGTGCAGAACCTGGCCAATGCTCCTGGTGGCGCCGATGCGGCGGGTGATGCCGCGCACGCGCTGTCGGGCGGCGCCATCGACCCCTTCGTCTTCCGTTTCGCCATCTTCGTGCTGGCGATCTTCGTCGGCTATTACGTCGTCTGGTCGGTGACCCCCGCGCTGCACACGCCGCTGATGGCCGTCACCAACGCCATCTCCTCGGTCATCGTCGTCGGCGCGCTGCTTGCCGTCGGCATCGCCGCCTCCGGTGTTGCCGCCGGCTTCGGCTTCGTTGCGCTGATGCTGGTTTCGGTCAACATCTTCGGCGGCTTCCTGGTCACCCAGCGCATGCTGGCCATGTACAAGAAGAAGGACAAGTAGAGCGCCATGAACGCCAACTTCGCGTCCTTCCTCTACCTCGTTTCCGGCGTCCTGTTCATCATGGCGCTGCGCGGCCTGTCGCATCCGACCACCAGCCGCCAGGGCAATCTCTACGGCATGATCGGCATGGGCATCGCCATCGCCACCACGCTGGCGCTGGCAACCCCATCCGCCCCGCGCTTTGGCCTGATCGTGCTTGGCCTCGCCATTGGCGGCGGCGTCGGCGCCGTCACCGCGCGCCGCATCGCCATGACCTCGATGCCGCAGCTGGTCGCCGCCTTTCACTCGCTGGTCGGCCTCGCCGCCGTCATGGTGGCGGCAGCCGCCATCTACGCGCCGGAAAGCTTCGGCATCGGCACGGCGGGCGACATCCATGCCCAGGCGCTGATCGAGATGAGCCTTGGCGTCGCCATCGGCGCCATCACCTTCACCGGCTCCGTCATCGCCTTCCTCAAGCTCGACGGTCGCATGTCGGGCAAGCCGATAATGATCGGCGGTCGCCACTTCATCAACGCCGCGCTCGGCGTGGCGCTGATCGTGCTGATCGTCCTGCTCGTCACCACCGAGTCAAAACTGGTGTTCTGGCTGATCGTCGCTGCCTCGCTGGTGCTCGGCATCCTGTTGATCATCCCGATCGGCGGCGCCGACATGCCGGTGGTCGTCTCGATGCTGAATTCCTATTCAGGCTGGGCGGCGGCCGCACTCGGCTTCACGCTCGGCAATCTGGCGCTGATCATCACCGGCGCGCTGGTCGGCTCGTCCGGTGCGATCCTGTCCTACATCATGTGCAAGGGCATGAACCGCAGCTTCATCTCGGTCATTCTCGGCGGCTTCGGCGGCGAGACGACTGCTGCCGCCGATGACGGCATCGAGCGCACGGTCAAGCAGGGCTCAGCCGACGATGCGGCCTATCTGATGATGAATGCACAGAAGGTCATCATCGTGCCGGGCTACGGCATGGCGGTCGCCCAGGCGCAGCACGCGCTGCGCGAAATGGCCGACAAGCTCAAGGCCAATGGCGTCGACGTCAAGTACGCCATCCATCCGGTCGCGGGCCGCATGCCTGGCCACATGAACGTGCTGCTCGCCGAAGCCAACGTGCCCTATGACGAGGTGTTCGAACTCGAGGACATCAACTCCGAATTCGCGCAGGCCGACGTCGCCTATGTCATCGGCGCCAACGATGTCACCAACCCGTCCGCGCGCGACGACAAGTCCTCGCCGATTTACGGCATGCCGATCCTCGACGTCGACAAGGCGCGCACCTGCCTGTTCGTCAAGCGCTCGCTCGGCTCGGGCTATGCAGGCATCGACAACACGCTGTTCTACAAGGACGGCACCATGATGCTGCTCGGCGACGCCAAGAAGATGACCGAGGAAATCGTCAAGGCCATGGATCACTGATCCGGCCGGCAGAAATCTCGACGCAAAGAGCCCGGTTTCAAAGCCGGGCTCTTCTCGTTTCCATGGACGATTGCGTTCAGGGGTTCGCGAGAAATACCGCTTCGTCATCGTCGCGCTGCCTGCCACCAAGCGCCGCGGCGGCACTGGCGATGAAGGCGCCGATGACGAGTGACAGGGCGCCGAGCAGGGCGAAAGTCGCGCTTGCTTTTCGGGCTGTGTCGGCCGCCTGCTGTGCCTTGACCTTGGCAGCCTGCGCCTTGGCCAGGACAGCATCGACACGCGTTTTGGCGTCCGCCTCGGAGAGGCCGGTGCGCGCGGCCACCAGTTGCGACAGGTATGTCTTGTCCTCCGCGGATACTTCACCCGCGACGGCACCGGCGATCAGGATGCGCGAGGCCTGCCCCGCCGCGGCGGCCTGATCGCCGGGGTTGCCGGTGGCGAGCTTGGCCGGATCGGCCGGCCGGAACAGCGAATCCACCAGATAGGAGGTCGCATTGTCGGCCGATGCCGATGCGTTGCTGGCATTGGCGGAGGCGCCCGCCGACGCTCCCATGGCGGCGCCCGAAGCCACATTGGATGCTGCCTGCACGCCCGTTCCAATCGCTGCCGAAAGTGCCGAGCCAAGCACGCCTATGACGAGCAAGGTGGCCAATGCCCAAGCGAGGAAGCCGTGAGCGGTGTCACGGAAATAGACTTCGTCGGTGTGGATGCCGACCCATTTGGTGCGCAGCCGGCCCGCCAGATAGCCGCCGACACCCGACGATAACCACTGCACGACGACCAGCCAGATCGCAGTCGATACGGCGAAACTGGTCGCCGAGAGGCCAGAGCCCGACCAGGGTGAAACCATCGTTAGCCCAAGCCCGGAGCCGAGCAGCATGAGGATGAAGGTCAGCGTCGAGGCCGCGAAGGCACCGGCGATGATCGGTCCCCAGCTGACAGCCGTGGAGGATGATTCCGTTGCAGTCGATACGCCGACAGCCGATAGGGTGGAGGACTGCATGGAGGCCTCCTATCGCATGAAAAGCATGAGGAGAATGATGATCGGAATCGGAACTCCGAGCAGCCACAGTAGAATGCCGCGTCCCATGAAAGCCTCCTGTAAGAAATTGTGATCGACACTGTCACAATGTCTTTGAAGGCCTTCTGTTCCGGCAGCTCCTCAATGATTTTGATTGTGCAAGCCGACATTGGCGGGCCCTGGGGCACGCCAATGTCTCAAAAAAGCTTGCCGAGACCTCAAATATCGAGATTGGCGACCGACAGCGCATTGTCCTGGATGAACTCGCGCCGCGGCTCGACCTCGTCGCCCATCAGCCGCGAGAACAGCGAGTCCGCGTCGGTGGCATCATTGACCTTGACCTGCAGCAGCGAGCGCACATTCGGGTCGAGCGTGGTTTCCCAGAGCTGCTCGGCGTTCATCTCGCCGAGACCCTTGTAGCGCTGCATGGTCAGCCCCTTGCGGCCGGTCGCAAAGACGGCGTTGAGCAGCGCCAGCGGCCCCGACACGGTTTCGGACACATCCTTGCGGCGCAGCACCGGCGGCGTCCCATAGACCTCGCTGAGGCGCTGTGCGTAGCGGTCGAGCTGGCGGGCGTCGGCCGAATTGATCAGTGCCATGTCGAGATGGGCGTATTCCTTGACGCTGCGCACGGTGCGCTCGAACACATAGCCGCCGATCCCTTCGTTCGACGTCGACATCCGCCCCGTCCAGCCGCGCTCGGTATCCTCGGCTATGATGTCGAGACGTTGTGCGACCCGCTCCGCCATTGCGTTGGCACGACCGAGGTCGGCAAAGACGTCGGGGTTGAGCCCGCCGGCGATCGCGGCCTGTTCCACCACGCCCCTGTTGTAGCGCGTGTGCAAGCCGTTGATGAGCTGGCGCACGGCCAGCGCATCGTCGATGGCGCTGCGCAGGTCCTGCCCGGCCCGAACCTCGCCGGAGCCCAGCGCAAGCGAGGCTTCCTCGATCCCGGAGCCGATCAGGAATTCCTCGAAGGCGCTCTCGTTCTTGATGTATTGCGAGCTCTTGCCGCGCGTCACCTTGTAGAGCGGCGGCTGGGCTATGTAGAGGTGGCCGCGCTCGATCAGTTCCGGCATCTGCCGGAAGAAGAAGGTCAACAGCAAGGTCCTGATATGGGCACCGTCGACGTCGGCGTCGGTCATCAGGATGATCTTGTGGTAGCGCAATTTGTCGGCATTGAACTCGTCCTTGCCGATCGAGGTGCCGAGCGCGGTGATCAGCGTGCCGATCATGTCGGAGCCGAGCATGCGGTCGAAGCGTGCCCGCTCGACATTGAGGATCTTGCCGCGCAAGGGAAGGATCGCCTGGTTCTGCCGCGAACGGCCGCCCTTGGCCGAGCCGCCGGCGGAATCACCCTCGACGATGAAGATTTCGGACTTCGCCGGGTCGCGTTCCTGGCAGTCGGCCAGCTTGCCGGGCAGGGACGTGACGCCGAGCGAGCTCTTGCGGGTGATGTCGCGCGCCTTGCGCGCGGCTTCGCGCGCCGCCGCGGCCTGGATCACCTTGTCGATGACCACCTTGCCCTCGGTCGGGTGCTCTTCCAGCCAGGTGCCGAGCGCCTCGTTGACCAGCCCTTCGACCACCGGACGGACTTCCGACGAGACCAGCTTGTCCTTGGTCTGCGACGAGAATTTCGGGTCGGGAACCTTGACCGACAGCACCGCCGTCAGGCCTTCGCGGCAATCGTCGCCGATCAGCGAGACCTTTTCCTTCTTGGTCAGGCCCGAGGAGTCGCCGTAGCCGGTGATCTGGCGCGTCAGCGCGCCACGGAAGCCGGCCAGGTGGGTGCCGCCATCGCGCTGCGGGATGTTGTTGGTGAAGGCCAGGACGTTCTCGTGGTAGCTGTCGTTCCACCACATCGCTACTTCGACGGTAATGCCGTCGCGCTCGGCCTTGATGGCGATCGGTTTGTCGATCAGCGGTTTCTTGACCCGGTCGAGATATTTGACGAACTCTTCGAGGCCGCCATCGTAATGCAGTTCATGCCGCAACACGTCGGCATGGCGGGCATCGGTCAAGACGATGCGCACGCCGGAATTGAGGAAGGCGAGTTCGCGCAGCCGGTGTTCCAGCGTGCCGAAGTCGAATTCGACCATGGTGAAAGTCTCGGCCGACGGAAAAAAGGTGATCTCCGAGCCGCTGCGCCCCTCATAGGTGCCCGGCTGCTTGTCCTGTTCATAAGCGCCGGTCACTTTCAGCGGCGCGTCCGCATTGCCATGCGTGAAGCTCATCTCGAAGATCTGGCCATTGCGGCGGATTTTGAGCTTCAGCCATGCCGAAAGGGCGTTCACCACGGACACGCCCACACCATGCAGGCCGCCCGACACCTTGTAGGAATTCTGGTCGAACTTGCCGCCCGCATGCAGCTGCGTCATGATCACTTCGGCGGCCGAAATGCCTTCGCCGGTGTGGATATCGGTCGGAATGCCGCGGCCATTGTCGATAACCGTCACCGAACCATCGGGGTTGAGCGTCACCGTGACCAGGTCGGCGTGACCGGCCAGGGCCTCGTCGATGGCGTTGTCGACCACCTCATAGACCATGTGATGCAGGCCTGAACCGTCGTCGGTGTCGCCGATATACATGCCGGGGCGTTTGCGGACGGCGTCCAACCCCTTCAAAACCTTGATGGAATCGGCGCCGTATTCGGCTTCAGCGCCGTTGGTGTTCTCGATCTGGTCGCTCATGAAAACCTGTTGTCTAGATGCCGCTTGTACAGCGCGAAAAATCGGCCCCGAATCGCGCCTCTGCTATGCACAAGATATAGGCGCTAAAGGCGGTTTTTCCAAGGTTTGCAGGCATTTCCGGCCCAAATGCCCAGCCGGCAGCCAGCTATTTTTTTCGGGCGCCGAATTTAGCGAGAAGCCCGCGCAGATATTTGATCGTGGGTTTGTCCCTGGGCGCCAGCCGGCCCGTGCGATCGAGCTCCAGCGTCAGGTTCAGCGCCTTGGTCAGCACCGCCTTCGGATCCTTGGCCACATACGCATAGTTGATGTAGGCCTGCACCAGGTCAAATTGCCAGATCGCATTGTTCGGGTCGGACCGGGCCAATTGCTGGCGAATGCCAAGGCTGGCTTCGAAGGCTTTCTTGGAGGCCTCGAAGTGGCGCTGCTTGGTCTCCAGCATACCGATTTCCGACAGGGTGATCGACAGATCGCGTTGCCAGTCGGAATTGCCTGGGTCGAGCTTCGCCAGCCGGTCGGCAATGGCAAGGCTGTCCTGGTAGTTTTGCAGTGCCTCGCTGGTATTGCCTTGGGCGTCGAGCACGCCGGCAACCTTCTCCAGGCAGACCGACAGGTCGCGCTGCCACTCGGTGTTGGCGGGGTCACCAGCGGCAAGGTCACGCGCCACGGCCAGTGCTTGCCGGTAGGAAGCCAGTGCCGCCGGCCAGTTCTCCTGGTCGTTGAGCGCGTTGCCGATTTTGGCGTAACTGATCGACAGGTCGCGCTTCAAGTCGGTATCGTTGGGGTCGCGGCGCACCAGGTCCTCGGCGATTGCCTGGCTCTTGCTGTAGGCCAGGAGCGCACCGGCGGCGTCGCCGCGTTGGCGCAGCACGTCACCGATCCGCTCCTGGCTGACTGCGACAGTGCGCTGGCGCTCTGGGTCATCGGGTTTGTTCCCCGCCAGCACCAGCCGAATTCTCAGGCTCTCTTCAAAGGCCGTCTGGGCATCGTCCAACTGGCCGGCGGTGCGGGCAAGGTCGCCGATCTCGTCATAGCTTATGGTCAGGTCGCGCAGCCGATAGGCGCTGTCCGGCTCGGCATCGGCCAATTTCTGCTTAATCGACAGGCTCTCTCGATAGGCTTGGGCCGCCGCGCCCACATCGCCTTGCGTCGCCAGCACATTGCCGATCTTGTCATTGGCCATGGCAAGATCACCGAGCCAGTCCTTCTTGTCCGGCATGCTTGCGGTCAGCGCCTGCAGCATGCCCCTGGCCGCCTCATAGTTTTCCAGCGAGGTCGGCAGGTCGCCTTGCGCCATTTTTGTGTTGGCGAGCTTGATGTGGCTGATGGCGAGATCCCGCTTGACGCTGGGATCGGCTTCCTGACGCGACCGCTGCTCGAGATCGCCCAACAGGGCGGTGAAGGCGCGGCCGGCCGCCTCGACATTGCCGACCGTCGTATAGAGCTGACCGAGTTCCTCCAGCGTGCGGCTCTGACGGTCGGCCTGTTCCAGGTTGAGAGCGGTCTGCCCAGCTTCGCCATACAGCGACAGCACCGTTTCATAGCCCTTGATGGCCGCCGTATAGTTGAGATCGGCGCGCGCGGCACCCGCCGACAAGAACAGTGTTGCGGCCTGCGACAGCGTGCGGTCGACGAAATTCGCCTTCAGCGCCTTGCGCGACACCTCGTCGACAGCGACCGCTTCGGCGAGCTTCGCCTGGGCCGCGCCGAAGGCGCCCAGGGCCAGCTGCTCCTCGGCCTGGCGGCGCAGTTCGGTCACCCGCGGATCGTCGGCAGCCAGCGTCTTCATCTCGGCGCGCACCTTGACGAAGGCATCGGCCGCCTCGCGCAGCCGGGCGTTCAGGCTGTCCGCCGACAGGTGGCTGGTGTCGGCGCTGATCAGCGCGCCATAAAGCGGCGCCAGCGGCATGTCGGCATCGCTGGCGATCTGCTCGACCTGGCCGCGCATTTCCGGCGTCACGTCGGCCATGGCCAGCAGCAGGCGTTCGCGCTCCGGCAACTGTTCCTTGGCGGTGGCGGCGAAGAACAGCTTCGGCAGGCCGCTCTCGACATAGGGCAGCTGCTTGCCGCGCGACAGGTCGTAGACTTCCTGCTGCACCAGTGTCAGCACGGAGCGGATTTCGAGCCCATCGGTGCCAAGATATTTGGTCAGCGCCGTGGTGAAGGGCGAGTTCTGGCCGGTTCCGTCGGCGGCCGTCTCGCCGGGCGCGGCCGAAAAAGCAAACAGGACGTTTTCCGCCCGGCCAACGCGCCCGAGGCCCGGCTTGACCTTGTCCGCGACATCCTTTGCCAGGGCGGTGGCGCCGCGTCCTTCGCCACTGCTCCCCGAGAACGGATCGCTGCGGCAGGCATCGAGCACGATCAGCCCGACCTTGGCCGTGGCGGCGACCGCGTCGCGCACCTCTTCCAGCGGCAGGCTGGTCTTGTCCAGCGCGTCGAGCGAGGACGCGTCGGCATCGACCGGCAGCAGCCGGTTGTCGCCTGAAATCTCGACGCCATGGCCGGAGAAATAGACCAGCGCCACGTCGGCACCCTTGGCGTCTTCGCGAAAATCATCGAGTGCGCGCCGCATGCGCCGCAGATCCCGGTTGGTTTCGAGCACGACCTCGAAACCGAGCTTCTTCAGCGCCGCTTCCATCGCCTCGCCATCATGAACGGGATTGGCGAGCGGCCGGACCAGCCGGTAGTCGTCGTCGGCCATGACCAGCGCCACGCGCCGCTCGGCCACCGCCGTGGCGGTGGTCGCGAGCATCAGCAGCAAGGCAAACAGCAAACGCAAGTGGAACCGCCCCCCGGCTCGGTCGTTTGCCGACCATTCCACCTCTTTATCGCGCGGGCAAGCCGGCTCGAACCGGCTCGTTCAGGCCGCGCGCATCGGCTTCAGTGCCTCGCTCCAGCGCGACAGCTCGTCCAGCATGGTCTTGGCTCCGCCAGCCACCTGCTCGCTGGCGTTGAAAGCGCGGTTTTCGTCGAGCAGCTTCTGGTACATCGGCAGCGCGACGCCTTCGGGGATAGGCATGATTCCGACCGATGTCAGCAACGGCTTCAGCGCCTGCGCCGCGCGCAGACCACCGGAGACGCCGCCATAGCTGAAAATGGCGGCGGGTTTGTATTTCCATTCCCGCGCGAGGTAATCGATCGCGTTGACGATCGCCGGCGCGACGAAATAATTGTACTCCGGCGCCACGAACACAAACGCGTCGGCGGCGTCGGTCGCCTTCGACCAGGCCTTGGTGTGGTCGTTCTGGTAGTTGCCAAGTCTCGGATGATGCGGCTCGTCCAGCATCGGCAGGTGGAACGCAGCGATATCGGTCAGCACCGGCTCGAACTTTCCATGCTCGCGCGCGAACGCCTCCAGCCACTCGGCAAAAACCAGGCCGGCGCGCCCGGGCCGCGTGCTGCCGATGATGATGTTCAGGTGATGTTTCAAGGCGGGCTCCTTCGATTGGCGGTATCCGTTGGTGACGGTCCCTACGGCAGAGCGCAGCGACGGACAAGGCGGGAGCCTGCGCCCGGCGGTCACGATCGGATGAACAAACCGTCTGCTTTCGCTTCTCGTGCTGGCCTGGTTCGTCCTGCCGTTCGGCCACATGGACGCCCGCATCGCCAGTCACTACATTGAGGGCAACAGCGGAGCACTTCATGGACACGCAGCCCGCCCCATTCGTTCCGCCCGCGCCGAAGCCGCGCACGTCGCCGCCTTCGACGCTGGAGATGATCCGCATCGTCTACCGCAACCCGCTCGAACTGTGGGGCGAGCAGACCTACAACGAACCCTGGATTTCGGCCAACGGCGCGGGCGGGCCGCTGGTCATCGCCAACGACCCCGGTCTTATCCGCCATGTGCTGGTCGACAATGCCAGGAACTACAAGATGGCGACGGTGCGCCAGAAGATCCTGCGCCCGATCCTGCGCGATGGCCTGCTGACCGCCGAGGGCGAGGTCTGGAAGCGGTCGCGCAAGGCGATGGCGCCGGTGTTCACCCCGCGCCACATTTTCGGCTTCGCCCAGCCGATGCTGAAGCGCACGCGCGAGTTCGCCACCCGCTACGAGGCGGGCGGCACGTCCGATATCGCCCATGACATGACGCTGCTCACCTACGACATCCTGGCCGAGACGCTGTTTTCCGGCGAGATCGCTGGCGAGCAGGGCAGTTTCGCCAATGAGATCGATCGTCTGTTCGAGACCATGGGCCGTGTCGATCCGCTCGACCTGTTGCGCGCGCCCGACTGGCTGCCGCGGCTCACCCGCATCCGTGGCCGCAAGACCATGGCCTACTTCCGCAAGATCGTCACCGACACGGTCAATATGCGCGAAGAGAAGGTCAGGCGCGTTCCCGATGCCGTGCCGCAGGATTTCCTGACGCTCCTGCTCAAGGCCGAGGGGCCAGAGGGGCTGACGCGGGCCGAGGTCGAGGACAACATCATCACCTTCATTGGCGCCGGCCATGAGACCACGGCGCGCGCACTCGGCTGGACGCTTTATTGCCTGGCGGAATCGCCATGGGAGCGCAACAGGGTCGAACAGGAGATCGATCACGTGCTGGCGCGCGAAGCCGATCCGACGAAGTGGCTGGACGCCATGCCGTTGACGCGCGCCGCCTTCGAGGAGGCGCTCCGGCTCTATCCGCCGGCGCCATCCATCAACCGTGAGCCGATCGTGCCGGAGATGTGGAAGGATCTTTACATCCCCAAGCACGCGGCCGTGCTGGTCATGCCATGGGTCGTTCACCGCCACCGCAAGCTTTGGGACAGGCCCGATGCCTTCCTGCCGGAGCGCTTTCGCCCGGGAAACCGCGAAAAGATCGACCGCTTCCAGTATCTGCCGTTCGGCGCGGGGCCGCGCGTCTGCATCGGCGCCAGCTTCGCCATGCAGGAGGCGATCATCGCGCTCGCCATCCTGCTATCGCGCTTCCGCTTCGACGTGACCGCTGAAACGAAGCCCTGGCCGGTGCAGAAACTCACCACGCAGCCGCAAGGTGGCTTGCCCATGCAGGTCACGCCCCGCTAGGCGTGCCAATAGTCAGGTGGTGCCGGCCTGACCTTTGGATCGGTTGCGGCAGTTTATGCCGCGGGCTTGCGCTGCTGGAACTGGCCGGCGGCGCGGAAGCGCCAGAGATAGCTGGGCAGGACCGTCGCGATCGATTGCGGCTGGATGCCCAGCCCGGTGAGTGTCCGGTTGGCCTTGGCCGCCGCGTCGGAAACGATGTTGTGCTCGCGCAGCTGCCTCACCTGGTCCTTGGTCAGCAGCGGATTGGGCAACAGTCCGAGGATAGAGGCCTGGATGTTGGCCACCCACCACGGCACCGGCACCAGCAGGCGTTTGCGCTCGATCACCTCGAGCAGCTCTTCCATGCATTCCTTGAAGGTGAGCACCTGGGGGCCGCCAAGCTCGTAGATCTGGCCGCCATCGATCTTGCCGTCGACCGAGCGCGCCACCGCTTCGGCGACATCGCCGACATAGACCGGCTGGAGCTTGTTGTTGCCGCCGCCGATCAGCGGCAGCACCGGTGAATAGCGCGCCATATTGGCGAAGCGGTTGAAGAAGGAGTCCTCAGGCCCGAAATTGATTGATGGCCGGAAGATCACGGCATCCGCGATCGTCTCCAGCACGGCCTTTTCGCCAAGCGCCTTGGTGCGCGCGTAATCCGATTGGGAGTTCGGATCGGCGCCAATCGCCGAAATATGGGTGAGGCCGGCGCCGACGGAGCGCGCCGCTTCGGCCACCGCGCGGGCGCCGAACTCGTGCACGGCGGAGAATTTCTGCCGGCCGCTCTCATGCAGGACGGCGACCAGGTTGATGACGTGATCGGCGCCTTGGACGGCGCGGTCCACCGACCAGCGCACCCGCACATTGGCCTGTACCGGCTGGATCTGGCCGACATTGCCGAGTGGCTGCAAATGGCCTGCAAGGTCAGGCCGCCTGCAGGCGACCCGGATGCGATAGCCGCGCTTGGCCAGCGCGCGCACGACATGGCGGCCGACAAAGCCGGACCCGCCAAACACGACGACGAGCTTCGGGGTCTGCAGGATTTCGGTCATGGCGGGCTCCGGCGCACGTTCCAGATGGCTTGGCTGAAGCCGTTTCATAGTCCGTTTTGCGCCAAAGGCAAAGGGTGACGCTACGTCGCTGTCACCCTTGTCTCCGAGCAATTCCAGGAAAAGTGCAAGGCGGTTCTTCCTTGGGAATTGCGTCAGGACAAAAACACCTCAGAACGCCTTGCCGATGCGGGTGTCGACGCAGAAAACCCCGCCGAAGCGGGGTTTTCCGGATGACATCCATGCGAAGCCAGGGGCCGACGGAGCGGCCTGACCTGAGACGGTATCAGGAGGGCGTGAAGCAAGTACGCCCACCCCAGCCCTGAACATCCGACATGGTGCCACCAACCTTCTTGCAGGCCGCGACGAAATCGGCGCTGCAATTGGCGAATTTGGCGTGGCCGTTCTTGCAGTAGTGGTCCTCGGTGGCGCCGCCGCTCGGGGCGGTGATGACGCCGGGCGTGGACGGTTTCACCGGAGCGGCCTTCAATGTAGCTGCCTGGGTGGCGCCCATGAACGAGCCGAGAAGAAGGACCGCGGTGAGCATGGTGATCTTGGTGTTGGTCATGGCAATTTTCCTTTTGATTTCGGTTGGGTTTTCCGAGGCGCGAAGGGACATCCTCCGCGTGAAGCAGGCTTTCGCTTTCGGTTTGCTGTTTCCCCCGGTTTGGATCGGGCAAGCTCGCCTTGCCCTGGACAAAGCTGGGTGTTTGCAACGCGCAAAAAGGTTCAGCAGCGCGCAGGAAAAAACGCACCGTGCCGCGCCGTGCGCCAGCGGCCTTCAGTTAAGTCACGGAAACGGTTAGCTATTCAGGCCGAATAGCGTTCGGCGAATTCGGAAATGCGCTGCACGACCGCCTTCGGCGCGGTGATGCCGCGTGCCTGCGCCTTCTCGGCCGCCTCTGCCCGGGCGCGGCCAGGCACATGCACACCATAGCGGCGGCGCAGCCGGTCGAGCTGGTCCTTCATGCGCTGCTCGAAATCCGGATCGAGCAGCTTGGGTTCGACGGCAAGCACGAACAGGCCGGTTCCGGGACTGTCCGGGCCGCCGCTGAACCATGGCGCGTCGAGCGACCAGTTGGCACCCGACAGGCCGGCTGCCAGCACTTCGACCATCAGCGCGATGTTGGCGCCGCGCTGGCCGCCGAAGGCAAGCATGGCGCCCTTCATGGCGGCCGCCGGATCGGTGGTCGGGTTGCCGCTCTCGTCCAGCGCCCAGCCTTCGGGAATCTTCTTGCCGTCCTCGGCCGCCTTGCGGATGTTGACGAAAGCGGTGGCGCTCGACGACTGGTCGATGACCAACGGCGCGCCGTCGGCGGCAGGGGCGGCGAACGACATCGGGTTGGTGCAATAGACCGGCTTGACCGAGCCGGAGCCGGCCAGAACGGCCGGGCCATTGGTGGCGGCGAACGACACCAGCCCTTGCGCCGCCAGCCGGCCGGTGAAGTAGCCGAGCGCGCCGCATGTATAGGCGTTCTTCTGCGAGAAGATGGCGACGCCGAACAGCCTTGCCGCCTTGGCGAGGTCGTCGATGGTGCGGTCGAAACCGGTATGCGCCAGCCCGCCGCGCGCGTCGGAGAGATAGACCGCCAGCGCCGGCCTCGTGATCACCGGATCGGCATTTCCGTCGATGCGGCCGGCCTCGAGCGCTTCGAGATAGTCGATGAAATGCGTGAGCCCGACGCTCGAAAGCCCTTCCGCCTCGGCCGATATGATCGAGGCGGTGAGCGATTGCGCCGCTTCCTCATTGGCCCCGGCGCCGAGTGCCGCCATCCGGCACAGTCCTCTTGCCTGGTCGAGACTGAGTTGCATCGTAGCTGCCTTTAAGTGGATAGGGAGTGGTGGGTAGTGAATAGAGGATGCGGCGAGCCGCTTCCACTCACTATTCGCTACTCACTCCTCACGAGAGCAATTCCAGGAAAAGTGTGACACGGTTTTCCGTCCGGAATTGCGTAAAAACAAGAGATAGAGCGGTTCGCCGTTTCCGTGAAACGGTGAAATGCTCTAGCCGATCTTGTTCGGGATGCGCGCCTCTATCCTGCCGAAGGCGAACACCAGGATACCGGTGATCGTCATGTAGATCAGCGCCAGCAGCAGCAAGGGTTCGTAGGTGAGGTAGGTGTCCTGCCGCACCTTGGACGAAACGGCGAAGATATCGATGACGCTGATCGTCGCCACCAGCGGCGTCGATTTCAATTGCAGCACGGTCTCGCCCGTCAGTGTCGGCAGCGCCCTGTAGAAGGCCTGCGGCAGCCAGATGCGCCGAAAGATTTTCCAGCGGCTCATGCCAAAGGCGCGAGCCGCCTCCAATTGTCCCTTGGGCACGCCGGCAAAGGCACCGCGCATCACCTCGCCCTCGTAACCGGCGAACGACAGGGTCAGCGCCAGCACGCCATAAGGCCAGGCTTGCCGCAGATATGGCCACATCCACGATTCACGGATCCACGGATATTGGGGAAACAGCGAACCCAGACCGTAATAGAGCAGCCACAGCTGGATCAGCAGCGGTGTTCCCCGGATCACCGTACAGAAGGCCTTGGCTGGTGCCGCGAACCAGAACGAGCCGGTGGCCTGCGCCAGCCCGAGCGGCACGGCGAACAGGAAGCCCAGCACGCAAGTGACGGCCAGGATCCACAGCGAGCGCCAGATGCCGATCAATCCCATTTCCCAATATTGCGGCAGCCAATCCCAGCGCATGAAAAACACCGCCGACAGCACCAGCGCCAGAGCGATCAGGATCAGCACGATGCGGTGCGGCTGCAGCCACAGCGATGTTCGCGCGACAACGTTGATGATGGCCGCTTCGTTCCCCATCAGCGTGTTTCCTTGAGGGAAGGCATGCCGCGCCGCGACCATGCCTCGACGCGGCCGATGAGGAAATTGGAAATCAGCGACAGCAGCAGGTAGAGAACGGCTGCGGCGAAAAAGAAGGTGAAATAGGCTTTGGTGACACCTGCGGCCTGCCGCGTCGCCAACGCCAGTTCGTAGAACCCGACGACCGCCAGCAGGGCGGTGTCCTTGGTGGCGATCAGCCAGAGATTGGCGAGGCCCGGTATGGCAAACGGCAGCATGGCCGGCAGCGTTATGCGCCGCAGCATCAGCCCGGGAGACATTCCGTAGGCACGGGCGGCTTCGATCTGGCCCTGCGGAATAGCCAGGATCGCTCCGCGTATCACCTCGGTCGAATAGGCGCCCTGGACGAAGCCGAGCACGGCGATGCCGGCGGCAAGGCCACTGATGTCGATGCGCTGATAGCCGATTGCCGTCAGCGCCTGGTTGATCAGATCGGTTCCGGCATAATAGAGCAGCAGGATCAGCACCAGTTCGGGCACCGCACGCACGATGGTGGTGTAAACCGCCAGGAGATCGCGTACCACCGGGCCGCCATAAAGCTTGCCGAAGGCGCCGCCAGTGCCGATCAAAAGGCCGAGGCAGGTGGCCCCGAGCGCGATCTCGATCGAATGCAGGAGTCCGAACAGAAGCGTTCCGCCCCAGCCTGGCGGATAGGGCGAGAGCAGTTCGATGATGCCGGCCGCGGAGGCCGAAAAAAATGCGTCGATCAGCGTCGCCCCCGAATTGCTGGCGTCAGCCGCTGTCAATTCTCGTCAGCGGCAAGCGTGCCTGGACAGGTTTCGGCGAAACCGCACGGCGTGATGCCGTGCGGCTGTTGCTCATGCCTTGGCGATGTCAGTTCGACTGCGGGTCGTCACCATAGACATCGAAGTCGAAGTATTTCTTGGTGATCTCGGCATATTTGCCGTTCGCGCGGATGGCTTTGATGCCGGCGTTGATCTTGTCCTTCAGCTCGGTGTCTTCCTTGCGGAGGCCGGCGCCGACGCCAGGTCCAAGGACCTCGAGATCAGGAGCCACGTTGCCCTTCATGTCGCAGCACGCCTTGCCCTGATCAGATTTCAGAAACTCGCCAAGCGCGATGGCATCGGCTTGCACCGCGTCGACGCGGCCGGCGGCGAGATCCTGGTTGGCTTCGTCCTGGGTCTGGTATTCCTTGATCTCGGAAGCCGTGGCGCCGAAGTGCTTCTTGGCGTAAACGGCATGCACGGTCGACACCTGGACGCCGACCACCTTGCCCTTGAGGTCTTCAGGCGTGGCGCCGAACTTCTGGTCCTTCGGTCCGATGATGGCGGTCGGCGTGTTGTAGTACTTGTCCGAGAAGGCGATCGTCTTCTCGCGCTCGGCGGTGATCGACATCGAAGCGGCGATCAGATCGATCTTCTTGGTCGTCAGCGCCGGGATGATACCGTCCCAGGCGACCGGGGTGATGACACAGTCGAGTTTCTCCTCGGCGCAAACGGCGTCGATGAATTCGATCTCCCAGCCGACCCACTTGCCCGAGGCATCCGGCGAGGCGAAGGGCGGATAGGGTTCGGCGGCGACGCCGACCTTCACCGGATCGGCCTTGGCCACGCCCATGGCCGCGACGCCGAGCAGCAGCGCCGCGGCGAATGTCTTTAGAACAGTCTTCATTTCAAACTCCCAGTTTGTTGTTGGTTCCCGGTTTTCTTCCGTCCCGGCCTGTCCCTAGCCGATGTTGCGGATGAACTGCTTGAGCCTTTCGGATTTCGGTGCGCCGAAGATCTGCTCCGGCGGGCCTTCTTCCTCGACCAGCCCGTTGTAGAGATAGACGACGTGGGTCGCGACCTCGCGGGCGAACTTCATCTCGTGGGTGACCAGCACCATGGTGCGGCCTTCGCGCGCCAGGTCGCCGATCACCTTCAGCACCTCGCCGACCAGTTCGGGGTCGAGCGCCGAGGTCGGCTCGTCGAACAGCATGACGCGCGGATTGATGGCAAGCGCGCGAGCGATCGCGGCGCGCTGCTGCTGGCCGCCTGAAAGATAGGCCGGATAGACATCGCGCTTTTCGGCAAGCCCGACGCGCGCCAGCAATTTCTCGGCCTGGGCGATAGCCTCGTCGCGCTTGACGCCGAGCACATGCACCGGAACCTCGATGACGTTCTCGATCAGCGTCATGTGGCTCCAGAGATTGAAATTCTGGAACACCATGCCGAGCTTGGAGCGGATGCGCTCGATCTGCTTGCGGTCCGCCGGAACGGTGTGGCCATAGCTGTCGGCCCTGAGCTTGATCTCCTCGCCATTGACGCGGATGATGCCGCTGGTTGGATTTTCCAGGCAGTTGATGCAGCGCAGCAGTGTCGATTTGCCCGAGCCCGAGCCGCCGATGATGGCGATCACCTCGCCGTCGCGCGCCGAGAGCGACACGCCCTTCAGCACGTGCAGTTCGCCGAATTTCTTGTGCAGGTTCTCGACGTGGATGGCTTCGGCGGCGCCGTCCTGCACCTTGCCGGATTGGACTGTGGCAGCTTCCACCACGGTCACTGGGTGACCTCTGTAGGGTCGGCGGTTCGTCGAACGTCTATCCGGCTAATCAACATATACGCTGTACTGCCCACTCCAGACTTCAGCATGGACCCTACGGCGAGAGCCCGTCAATCCTGCTCATTACGGCACTTGCGAGCTTGTTGTGCAAGTGTATAAATAGCCTTCCATGAAATTTTTTCGATTTTTTTCAGCAGAAAAAGGGCCTCTATGAGCGCTTTCGGATCACAGTCCATGGCGGCACCGCTGCGACGCGTGCTGATGCGGTCGGCGGCCAACGCCATGCGCAATGCCGACAGGGATGCCTGGCACTATGGCCCGGGTTTCGACCCGGCGAAAGCGGCATCGCAGCACGCGCTCCTTGCTGAACTGGTGACGGCTTCCGGTGCCGAGATCGAATGGATCGAGGACACTGCGGATGGACTTTCGGACTCGGTGTTCACGCACGACCCGTCGCTGATGACCGACCGCGGCGCGTTGATCCTGTCCATGGGCAAGCCCTTGCGCGCCGGGGAGCCCTCGCTGCATGAGGAAACCTACCGAAGGCTGGGCATTCCAATCCTCGGCCGGGTCGAGGCTCCCGGCCAGGTCGAAGGCGGTGATTGTGTATGGCTTGATGCCCGCACGCTGGTGATCGGGCGCGGTGTCCGCTCCAACCAGGAAGGCATCCAGCAGGTTTCCAACCTGCTGACGCCGCTCGGCGTTTCCGTCTACGGCTTTGACCTGCCGCTGTGGCAGGGCGAGGAGGCGTGCCTGCATCTGATGTCGGTGATCAGCCCGCTGGCCGACGACCTCGCACTGGTCTATTCACCGCTTTTGCCGGCCCCGTTCTATCAGATGCTGAAGGCGCGCAACATCCGCCTGGTCGAAGGCGACGCGGAAGAGTTCGCGGCTTCCAATGGCCTCAGCCTGAACGTGTTGCCGACCAGCCCGCTCAAGGTCATTGCCGTTGCAGGCTTTCCAAAGACCAAAGCCGCGATGGAAGCCGCCGGCTGCACGGTCGAAATCTTCGAGGCGGATGCGCTCTGCATCGCCTGCGAGGGCGGGCCGACATGCCTGACGCGGCCGATCCTGCGCCAATGAATACGCCATCCCGCCGCAGCTTCCGTCGCGAGGGCGAGGAGCGGCGGCGGCAGGATCTGATCGAGGCCACCCTGGACAGCGTGGCGGAACATGGCCTGCAGGGCGCCACCTTGCGCACCATCGCATTGCGGGCCGGCGTCACCGCCGGGCTGATCCGGCACTATTTTCCCAGCAAGGAAGAATTGCTGCAGGAAGCCTATGCGGCGCTGATGGGCCGCATGACCGAGCAGGCGAAAGCGGCGTTGGTCATGGAAGACGCCTCGCCTCGTCAGCGTCTTGCGGCTTTCATCACCGCCAACCTCGATGCGCCGATCATCGATACGCGGGTGTTTTCGCTCTGGGCAACCTTCATCGGCCGCGCCAGCGCGGATCCGACCCTGGCCCATGCCCACCGTGAAGGCTACCTTGGTTTTCGCAATGAGGTGGAAGCGGTTGTGGCCGAGGTGCTCGCCGCCGAGCAGCGCAATCCGGATACAAGCCAATTGCGCCACCATGCCATCGCGATCAATGCGATCATCGACGGACTCTGGATCGAAGGCTGCCTGGCCGGCGAGATGTTTTCGCCCGGCGAACTGGCGGCGATTGGCATCAAGACCGTCGAGGCCGAACTGGGCCTCGCGCCGGAAGGGGAGGAAAACCAATGACGACACTCGGCGAAGCCCTCATCACGCTGCTTGAAGCGCATGGCGTCGATACCGTCTTCGGCATTCCAGGCGTCCACACGGTCGAGCTTTACCGGGGCCTGGCGCGCTCGAAGATCCGTCACGTCACGCCGCGCCATGAGCAGGGCGCCGGCTTCATGGCCGACGGCTATGCCCGCGCCAGCGGCAGGCCCGGCGTCGCCTTCGTCATCACCGGACCGGGGCTGACCAACACCATCACCGCCATGGGCCAGGCGCGCGCCGATTCGGTGCCGATGCTGGTCATCTCGGGCGTCAACGCCATGCCGACGCTGGGCAAGGGGCTGGGCTTCCTGCATGAGCTGCCGGATCAGCGCGGCATGATGGAAACGGTGGCCCTGTTTTCGCAACGCATAACCGAAGCCGATGAATTGCCCAGCGCGCTGGCACGGGCCTTCGCGCTGTTTTCGTCTTCCCGCCCCGGCCCGGTGCACATCGAGATCCCGACCGATGTCATGGTCAAGCCGGCGGACGGCATCGCCGCCCTGTTGAGCAACGTCGCACCGCCGGCGCCCGACGGCGCGGCAATTGCGGATGCGGCCAAACTCATCGCCGCCGCGCGCCGTCCGCTGATCCTTGCCGGCGGCGGCGCCAAGCGTGCCGACATGGCGCTGCGTCGCCTGGCCGAGACGATGGGCGCACCGGTCGTCGAGACCACCAATGCGCGCGGCCTGCTGCACCGCCATCCGCTCTGCGTTCCGGCAAGCCCGAGCCTGAAGGCGGTTCGCGCCCTGATGGCGGACGCCGATCTGGTGATTGCCGCCGGCACGGAATTCGGGCCGACCGACTATGATGGCTATGGCGACGGCGGCTTCGTCCTGCCTTCCAATCTGATCCGCATCGACATCGGCGCCGACCAGCTTGCGCGACGTCCGGTGACGGTCGCCATCCAGGCCGATTGCACCGAGGCGATCGAGGCCCTGCTTGCCGCGATCGGCGCCGCTCACCCGGCCGCGCCGGACGGCCAGGGGCGCGCCGCGGCTGCACGCGAGGCCGGCTTTGCCGAGCTGAGCCCGGCCTATGTGGCGCAGGTGCATGCGGTGGAAATGATACGCGACACCTTGCCGGGCGCGATTATCGTCGGTGATTCGACACAGCCGATCTACGCCGCCAACCTCTACTATGACCACGACCGGCCAGGCGGCTGGTTCAACGCCTCCACCGGCTTCGGCGCGCTCGGCTACGGACCGCCGGCGGCGATCGGCGCGGCACTTGCCATGCCCGATGCGCCGGTCGTCTGCCTGACCGGCGACGGCGGGTTCCAGTTCACGTTGCCGGAGCTCGGCGCGGCGCTCGATGCCGCGGCCCCCGTCATCTTCGTCGTCTGGAACAATCGCGGCTATCGCGAGATCGAAACCTCGATGCTCGATGTCGGCGTGGAACCTGTCGGTGTATCGCCGGCGCCGCCGGATTTCTGCAAGCTGGCCGAGGCCTATGGCATCGGCGCCGAACGGCTGGCCGACATCGGCACCTTGCCTAGTGCCTTGAAGCGCGCCCGGGCGACGGGGTTGCCGTGCGTCATCGAAATCACGATCGATTGAAGCCTTCAGGACAGCGTTGATTTTCCATCCAGCATCGTATCCTTCGCCGGCTTGGCTTTTGCGCGGGCATGAGCCGCGGCCCGCGGCTCTGCCTGTCGCATGGCTGCCTGACGCATGCAAAGACGTGACGGCTGCCATGTCGAGATATCAATTGAGTGATCGCCCGAAAGGCGCGACGCTTCGCGTCGGGCGGCAACAAGCGACAAAATCATAAAAAACGACAGGAGCGGTCCAGGATGACGGAAACACTTAAGGGCAGGCATATCGTTGTGACCGGCGGAACCGGTGCGCTCGGTGGCGCGGTGGTCGGCAGGCTGCTGGAGCAAGGTGCGATCTGCCACGTGCCGAACGCGCACGCCGCGGCACCCCAGCATTTTCCTTTCGCCGCGCACGAGAACGTCATGCTGGCACACAATGTCGACCTGTCGGACTCCGCCAAGGTCGAGGCCTTCTATGCTCAGGTTCCCGCCTTGTGGGGGTCCGTCCATCTGGCCGGCGGCTTTGCCGCGGCGCCGGTGGAAAAGATCGAATCGGCGTCCTTTGCCGAGATGATGGACACCAATGCCCGCACCACCTTCCTGTGCAGCCGCGCGGCCATCCGCTCGATGCTGGAGTCAGGCACTGCCGGCCGCATCGTCAATGTCACCGCGCGCGCCGGGCTCGACCTCAGGCGCGGTGCCGGCATGGTTGCCTACGCGGCCAGCAAGGCAGCCGTCGCGGCGATGACGGTGGCGATGGCGGAGGAACTCAAGGCCGAGGGTATCCTGGTCAATGCCGTGGCGCCGTCGACGCTCGACACGCCGGCGAACCGTGCCGATATGCCGGACGCCGATTTCACCAGATGGGTCAGCCTCGAAGCCGCGGCCGAGGCCATCGCCTACCTGGCCTCACCCGCCAATCAGGCGATGAGCGGAACGCTGGTGCCGCTCTACGGCCGGGCCTGACCCGCGAGCGTCGAAGCCGGGCACACGGCATCCGATCCATCGGCATTGCGATAGCTGTAAATCCGAAGCGGCGATGAAGCGGCCGTGGGGCACTCGCGCAACCATGCCGGCGGCCGGCCTTCAATCAGCCCCGCCGCGAAAGGATAGGCGGCTTCCAGCGCCGGCAATGGCGGGCCTCGCCAGGCGCAAATCGCGACATGCGTTGCCTTCGTGGCATCGAGTATCGCGCGTGGGTCGGCGGTCGCCGGATCAAGAAAACGGTAGCTTCGTTCGATTCCCTTGGCCGACGGGTGATTGGCGATCGTCACCACCTTGGGACCGTCGGCAAGGGCAACGAAACGCGAGCCGACCAACGGTGGGGAAAGCACAATGGCGCCCGCCGGCCAACCCTGTTCAGGCTCAAAAGGGCTGGAATAGCAGTTATCGGCAAGCTCGCCCGCGGGAACCGCCGCTTCGGACGGTTTTACCGACAGGTTGTACAGCGCCATTGCGACGGACAAAACGAGACCCGGCAGGATCAACGTATATCTGCGCGATGCCGCCGGGACCGGAGATTTCAAATAGCGTCCCAACCTCGCATCCGGCGGCAGCAGACTCGCCAGCACGAAAACGAGGCCTATGCCGGCAAAGATCGGAAGGTAGCGGTAGTAGCGGACATAACCGACC
The DNA here is from genome assembly GCF_055901595.1 of Mesorhizobium sp. WSM1386. Classification (NCBI taxonomy): domain Bacteria; kingdom Pseudomonadati; phylum Pseudomonadota; class Alphaproteobacteria; order Hyphomicrobiales; family Phyllobacteriaceae; genus Mesorhizobium; species Mesorhizobium sp. WSM1386. The sequence goes on along the minus strand of NZ_CM148373.1, from coordinate 301,617 downwards.
GCAAGCACCAGCGCGAGCAGCGAGAACAGCGCCAATATCACGAGAGGCCGGCTTCGACCGTGCCGCCCGGCGCAGATGACGGCTGGCGCAAGCGCACCGATAAACAGCAGCGCCATGCTGGGAAAGCCCGTCGACAGGACGACATCAGGGCGCCGGAACAGACTCAGTTCCTGAAGAATTCTGTTGATCATGTTGTCGCGGACATAGGCGTCGAGCGAGGCATAGGGACTGGCTAGGCATTGCGGAAACAACATGGCCAGCGCCGCGGCACTGGCCGCCGCGAACACCAGCAGGATTGCCGTGCGCATGGCCCATCCTCCACGCCGGCCGGCAAGCCAGGGTACGACGGCAAATGAAAGCCCGGCCGCGACCAGCGCCGTCACGTGCGGCGTTGAATAGCTGTCGCATCTGACCGCGGTATAGGCGGAGGGCGGCACGATCGCCGCGAACAGGCCGATCGCCCCGGCAGCCAAGGCGAGGCCGAAACCGGCGATCCGGCTTTCACCGCCCTCGCGGTCAAAGATCCAGTCGAAGGCATAGACCGCGATCACCAGCGCATAGAACGGCGCGAACTCGGCGCTGACAGCGATCGACAGGGCTGTCAGCAGCCCGTTGACGAAGGCGGAAAATCGGTTTCGCGACATCATCAACGCCAGCGCTGCCAGAAGCAGCAGGATTTGCAGATTGTGATAGTCGATCCGTCCCGGGGCGAATTCGAAAAAGGTGCGCGCGGCAAAGATCAGCGCCAACGGGAATGCAACGGCCGGATAGGCAAAGCCGGTGGCGATCACCAGCCGGTTGTAGAAATAGAGCGCCGGCGCAAGCAGCAGCAGCGGGACGGCGAAGCTTGCCAGCATCAGAGCCGGCTCGAAGCCGGCGAACGGGGTGACCAGCCGCGCGAAGGCGGCATAGGGCAAGTCCACGATCCATGGCCAGTGCGAGACATAGGGCTCGGGCTGGACGATACCGGGCAGCGTCCGGTCGAAGATATTGCCCGTCTCAAGCAAAGTACGGATTTCGTGGAGCTTGAGCAGATCGTCCGCGTCATTGTTGAGCCTGAAGCCCAGGCACCAAAGGGCGGTCATCAGGATCGCCATTGCGCAAAAGCAGAACAGGACAGGCGCGTTGGTGTAAAGACGCAGCAACCAGGAAGGTCGCGCGGCGGCATTGTTGGCGCCATTGCTCATGGAAGGTATTCCCTTGGACCACTGGCAAATACGCGACGAAGTTTATGTTCTCGTAAAGAAAAGACCCGCCGGATCGCTCCGGCGGGTCTTTTTGTGAGGTCGCACGCGAGGCGTGTCGTCGATGGCTGACGCCTTAGTTGCCCTGCTTCTTCAGCGCGGCACCCAGGATGTCGCCCAGCGAAGCGCCGGAGTCGGTCGAGCCGTACTGAGCGACGGCTTCCTTCTCTTCGGCGATTTCCAGCGCCTTGATCGAGACCTGCAGCTTGCGGGTCTTCTTGTCGAAGGCGATGACGCGGGCATCGACCTTCTGGCCGACGGTGAAGCGCTCGGGGCGCTGCTCGTCGCGGTCGCGGCTGAGGTCGGAACGCTTGATGAAGGTCTCGATGCCGCTTTCGACGAGCCGCACTTCCAGACCGCCATCCTTGACGCCGATCACCTCGCAGGTGACGACCGCGTTCTTGCGCAGTTCGCCGCTGTTGGCCGCTTCGCCGACCGTATCCTTGGCCAGCTGCTTGATGCCGAGCGAGATGCGCTCCTTGTCGATGTCGACGTCGAGCACCTGCGCCTTGACCATGTCGCCGCGATTGTACTCTTCGATGATCTGCTCGCCTGGACGGGTCCAGTCGAGATCGGACAGGTGCACCATGCCGTCCACGTCGCCTTCGAGGCCGATGAACAGGCCGAACTCGGTCTTGTTCTTGACCTCGCCCTCGACCTGGCTGCCGACCGGATGGCTAGAGGCGAACGCCTGCCACGGATTCTCAAGCGTCTGCTTGAGGCCGAGCGAGATGCGGCGCTTGGCCGGATCGACCTCGAGCACCACGACGTCGACTTCCTGCGTTGTCGACAGGATCTTGCCGGGGTGCACGTTCTTCTTGGTCCACGACATTTCCGAAACGTGGATGAGGCCTTCGATGCCCGGCTCCAGCTCGACGAACGCGCCGTAGTCGGTGATGTTGGTGACAGTACCCTTGATCTTCTTGCCGATCGGGAACTTGGTGCCGATCTCGGACCACGGATCGCTCTCGAGCTGCTTCATGCCGAGCGAGATGCGGTGGGTTTCCTGGTTGATGCGGATGATCTGCACTTTGACCGTCTGACCGATGTTGAGGATTTCGGTCGGATGGTTGACGCGGCGCCATGCCATGTCGGTGACATGCAGCAGGCCATCGATGCCGCCGAGGTCGACGAACGCACCGTAATCGGTGATGTTCTTGACGACGCCTTCGACAACCTGGCCCTCTTCGAGGTTCTGCACGATTTCCGAACGCTGTTCGGCGCGGCTTTCCTCGAGCACGGTGCGGCGCGAGACCACGATGTTGCCGCGGCGGCGATCCATCTTGAGGATCTCGAAGGGCTGCGGGTTGTGCATCAGCGGGGAGACGTCGCGGATCGGGCGGATATCGACCTGGCTGCGCGGCAGGAAGGCCACGGCGCCGTCGAGGTCGACGGTGAAGCCGCCCTTGACCTGGTTGAAGATGACGCCTTCGACGCGCTCACCCTTGGTGAACTTCTCTTCGAGACGGACCCAGCTCTCTTCGCGGCGGGCCTTCTCACGCGAAAGCATCGCTTCGCCAAGCGCGTTCTCGATGCGCTCGACATAGACTTCGACGGTGTCACCGACCTTGAGGGTGGTGTCCTTGCCCTTGACGCCGAATTCCTTCAGCGGCACGCGGCCTTCGACCTTGAGGCCGACGTCGATGATGGCCATGTCCTTTTCGATCGCGGTGATCGTGCCCTTGACGACCTGGCCTTCGCCGGAATGGCCGGCGGTAAATGATTCTTCGAGCAGGCTCGCGAAATCATCGCGAGTGGGATTTGCAGCTGACATATTTTCTCCTGGAGTGTCCCGCATCTGAAGCGGGACGGGCGCCGTGGGTTAGCGTTGCGTTGGCCTGCCGGCGTTCCGGGCTAAAAAAGCCCTGGGCCGCTTTTCAAGCGGCAATTCCGGCGCATGAAGAATGCTGGCAGGCTGGTTCGCGCCCGATATGGGTATTTTCTGCGCTTCCGGCAACGGAAAACGAGGGAAAACCCGGATCAGGCTTTATTTCTCTTGGCCAGCACGTCGTCGATGACAGTCATGGCCGCGAGAAACGCGGCTTCTATAGCCATTTCGCTGGTATCAAGCAAGTGCGCGTCGGTGGCCGGCTTCAAGGGCGAGTCGGCACGGCCCATGTCGCGCTCGTCGCGGCGCTCGATGTCGGCGAGGATTTCGGTGAAATTGGCGGTGCCGCCGATGCTCTCGATCTCCGCCAGCCGGCGCCTTGCGCGTACTTCGGCGCTTGCCGTCACATAGAGTTTGATGTCGGCGTCGGGACAGACGACGGTGCCGATGTCACGCCCGTCGAGCACCGCGCCCGGCGGCGTCTTGGCGAACGCGCGCTGCTTTTCCACCAGGATGCGCCGCACGGTCGGGTAAACTGCGACCTTCGAAGCGGCCTCGCCGACCGCATGCGCCGCCAAGACCGCGCGGTCGAGCGTCGCCAGATCGACCTGGCGCGCGGCGGTTTCGGCTGCCGATACATTGTCGAGCGGCAGCCCGAGCCGCAGCAGCGCATGGGCCACCGCGCGGTAGGTGAGACCAGTGTCGAGCAGGTTCAGCCGGTAATGGTCGGCCAGTCGCCGGGCGAGCGTGCCCTTGCCGGCGCCGGCGGGTCCATCGATGGCGATGGTGAAGACATGTGTCATTGGCGGGCCAACAAAAGGGTTGAGCGCCGCGATCCTTCACGCCCCCCTTGTGGGGGAGATGTCCGGCAGGACAGAGGGGGGCGCTGTCCCGCCGACATCTCTGCTTGCTTCGCGCTTGCCATCAACCTTTACCCTATTTCCGCGCCCAGTCCCTTCATCAGCCCCATGAATTCCGGGAAACTCGTCGCGATCATCGCTTGGTCGTCGATCGTCACCGGCTTTTCCGTCGCCAGGCCCATCACCAGAAAGCTCATGGCGATGCGGTGATCGAGATGGGTCCGCACCTTCGTATCCAACCCGTTGGGATGGCCGCCCAGCCCCCTTCCGCCCGGCTTGCCGCGTACCGCGAGCGAAGCCTCGCCCTCGGTGCAGTCGACGCCGTTGAGCTTCAGCCCGTTGGCCACCGCCGACAGCCGATCGGATTCCTTCACCCGCAGTTCCTCCAGCCCCTGCATCAGCGTCTCGCCCTCGGCAAAGCTCGCCGCCACCGCCAGCACCGGATACTCGTCGATCATCGACGGCGCCCGCTCGGGCGGCACGGTGACGCCCTTGAGCTCGGAATAACGCACACGCAGGTCGGCGACATCCTCGCCGCCGGCATTGCGCGGGTTGAGGATTTCGATGTTGCCGCCCATCTCCTGCAGCGTCAGCAGAAGGCCGGTGCGGGTCGGGTTCATCAGTACGTTTTCGATTGTGATGTCGGAACCCGGCACGATCAGTGCCGCCACCAGCGGGAAGCCGGCCGAGGACGGGTCGCCCGGCACCGCGATCGTCTGGCCGTTAAGCTTGCCTTGGCCTTCGATGAAGATGTGGCGCACGCCGCGCTCGTCGGTTTCGACCGACAGATTGGCGCCAAACCCCTTCAGCATCTTTTCGGTGTGATCGCGTGTCATCACCGGCTCGATCACCGTGGTGATGCCGGGCGTGTTGAGGCCGGCGAGCAGCACCGCCGACTTCACCTGCGCCGAGGCCATCGGCACGCGGTAGGTGATCGGGGCGGCGTGCTTGGGTCCATGCAGCGTGATCGGCATGCGGTCGCCTGGCGTCGCCTTCAACACCTGCACGCCCATCTGGCGCAGCGGCTCAAGCACGCGGCCCATCGGCCGGCCGGACAGCGAGGCATCGCCGATGAAGGTGGTTTCCATGTCATAGGTGCCGACGAGGCCCATGGTCAGTCGCGAGCCGGTCCCCGCATTGCCGAAATCGAGCGGGCCTTCCGGCTGCAGCAGCGCGCCGTTGCCGGTGCCGCGGATCACCCACTCGGTGCCGCGCTTTTCGATATGCGCGCCCATTGCCTTCATGGCCGCACCGGTGCGCATCACGTCTTCGCCTTCGAGCAGGCCGGTGATGCGGGTCTCGCCGGAGGCGAGGCCGCCGAACATGAAGGAGCGGTGCGAAATCGATTTGTCTCCCGGCACCCGTGCGGTGCCGGAAAGGGCTGACGATTTGCGGGCGGTGGCCGGCTTGGCAGCGGCGGCGTGAGACATGGAATTTCCCTGGACGCAGTGCCGGCGGGCCGGCGCTTTTCATTTGTTGCGGCGGTCTCGTATCACGGCGGGGCGAAATGGTCATCCCCATGGCCGTCACTTGGCGCGAGGCCTTTCAGGACTTGGTTTTGTGACGCCGGCTTTTCGCTTTGACAGCGCCCCAAACTGTGGTTAAGGGGACCACTCTTTTATTGACGAGGCTTGCCGTGGCAAAAAACGAACTTGGCACAAAGCGTATCGACCCTGAGACGGGTCGAAAATTCTACGACCTGAACAAGGACCCGATCGTCTCGCCCTATACGGGCAAGACCTATCCGCGTTCCTATTTCGAGGAAGGCAAGATCGCCGCCCTCGAGGAGGAAGAGGAAGTGGCCGAGAAGGAAGTGGACGCCGAGGACGAAGAGGGCGTTGAAGTCGTCTCGCTCGAAGAGGCTGACGAGGACGCCAAGGGCGACGATCTGCCCGATCTCGGCGACGACGAGGATGTCGAGCTGGGCGACGACGAGGATGACACCTTCCTTGCCGACGAAGAGGAAGAAGACGACGACGTCGCCGACATGATCGGCGTCGGCGACGACGACGACGAGGTCTGATCGGCCTTGGAATGCAAGTGTTTGCTGGCTTTCTCGGCCTGTGAACAAAAAGCCGGTACTCAAGGCTTGATATCTGGGAAAGGCGGGGTTAGAAGCCGCCTGCACTAACGGCGCGGTGTTCCAACCCGCGCCGGATCTCTTCGCCGGCAACGGCGCCGGTTGACTCCGGAAGTGGGGCCATAGCTCAGTTGGGAGAGCGCTTGAATGGCATTCAAGAGGTCGTCGGTTCGATTCCGATTGGCTCCACCAGTCACCTGCTAGGCCGCTGATTTTCCGATCGGTTTCCGATCCGGCCAGGATCCTCCCGCATCGAAATCGATCGCAAATCCAGCGCCGATCGCGCTTCGCGCAATGAGATCGTCAAGTTCCCAATCGGTAAGTTCGCAAAGCGGAAACACGCGCCTCACGGCGCGGTTCACCTCGGATATCGAAATGCTCGTGCTCTCGACATTGTCGATCAGGTGCCGGACGATCGCCAGTCGGACGTCCGACAAGGTTGGCGTCTCCACGGGCGCGGACATCAACGGGCCTACGAATGGAGCCGTGGTGCTTTGGCCCTTCTTGCGTCGAAGGCGACGGGCACGCCATGAACGAAGGATGCGGCCGCCACCAATTCCTCCAACTCGCGGTCGGTGGCCTTGCATGCCGGCATCAGTGTTCGGATGGCAAGGATCGCCTGTGCGATGGAGAGAAACCGGGTCCTTCCCCTGGAAAGGACATAGGCTTCGGCGGCTTTTTCAACAGTGATGGTGCGAAACGAATTGGTCATGAAGAATTCCTCCCTGAAAACCCTGACCAACCCGACTTTATGGCACGAATTCAACCGCCTTCAAGCCTATGTCCGATAGCGGACAGTCACTGCGAACCGCCCAAAACTGCATATGCTTTTGGGCATGCTTCAGGCTGCGGCCAGGCCGAAATAGCGCTGCTCCTCCTCGCCGTAAGCGCCATGTGTGAGCTTTATCAATCCGGCGCGGTCGACGATCGTGATCTCGCCGCGCTTGGCGTGCACCAGTCCTCGATATTCAAGCATTTGCAGGGCCGTGGTGACCCCGGGGCGGTGGGCGCCGAGCATGGTCGCCAGAAATTCATGCGTCAGGTAGATCTTGTCTCCTTCGGCGCGGTCATGGATCATCAGCAGCCAGCGGGCCAGGCGTTCCTCGATTTTCGAATGACCATTGACCAGTGCCGTCCGCGACGATTGCACAAGGAATGCGTGGGCATAGTCCAGCACTGACGTGCGAAGCGACGGGCTTTCCGCAATCGCAGGGCGAAGGTTTTCAACCGGCAGGCGCCACCCATTGCCCGCGACCTGGATATAGGTCTCGTTGGCAGTGCTTTCCTGTCCGAGAATGACGGCAATTCCTGTCATCCCGTCATAGCCGATAATGCCGACTTCACTTTGCCGCCCGCCGGTCATGGTGGCGACCACCGACGCGATGCCCCTCTCGGGGAAATATACGTTCTTGATCGGCTGATGCGCGACCTCCAACTGGTCCTTGATCTCCAGTTCTACGTGATGCAGCGATGGCCGCAAAAGCGCGAAGTCCTGCGAGGAGAGGGCCTTCAGCACCTGGTTGCGAAAGAGGGATTGGGGCAAGGCTCTCTCCCATACGGGCAAGAGCACGCACCTCTCACTGTCGGACGCATCCGAAGAACTGGCGGCCGATGCCGAAGCATAGGCCTTAAATTAGCGATTGCAAAGAAATAGCTGACCTGCCGAGACGGGCGATCTATCTCTTCACCACTCGGCGAAGGAGCCGTCCTTGTGGCGCCAGATCGGATTGCGCCAGCGATGGCCTTCCTTGGCGCGCTCCTTGACATGCTCTTCGTCGATCTCGACGCCCAGGCCCGGACCGTCGGGAATGGCGACATAGCCGTCCTCGTAGCGAAAGACGTCTTTGTTGGCGGCATAGTCGAGCAGGTCGTCGCCGGCATTGTAATGGATGCCGAGGCTCTGCTCCTGGGCAATTGTAGCTGACCGCGTCGAGCTGCAGGCAGGCGGCGAGCGCTATCGGCCCCAGCGGGCAGCGCGCCGCCACCGCCACGTCGTAGGGCTCGGCCATCGCCGCGATCTTGCGGCATTCGGTGATACCGCCGGCGTCCGACAGGTCAGGCTGGATGATGTCGACGACGCCTTGCTCGAATACCGACTTGAAGTCCCAGCGGCTGTAGAGCCGTTCGCTGAGCGCGATCGGGGTCGAGCCAAGCGCGGCGATCTCCTCCAGCGCTTCGCGGTTTTCGCTGAGCACCGGCTCCTCGATGAACATCAACCGGTAGGGCTCGAGCTCCTTGACCAGGATGCGTGCCATCATCAGGCTGATCAAGGGCGAGGGGCCAGTCACCGACATTGCCGGCTTGATCGAGCGCACCGAGGACCGGCTTCCCGTTTTCAACGGGCGTGGCGGGCTGGAACTGATCGACAATTTTCGCATCGGCTGCCGTGGCATGATCCTGGCGCCTGATTGTGTCGACTATGCCGTGCGTACCTGGGAGGCGTTCCACGCCGGAAACGAAGCGGCAGCCGAGGTCGAGTATGCCAAAATGCCGGCCGGCGGCGGTTTTCGTCATGCAGGGCATCGAGAACTTAATCTGCTACGGCAAGCGGCTGTTCGGCGCCCGCACCGACATCCCGATCCATGATCGCGCACCGGCGATGCGGCCCAGCGGGACCGGTCTTGCGATGGTCGAGCGCTTCGCGGCAGGGCTTGGCCGATTGCCGGGCTAGAACGGCAGCCATCGGCAGCGGATCGCTGCCGTGATGCTGCGAATAGGCGAAGAACCGGGGTACATCAGCCTGGGTGCGAGCTGGCGGAGAGAATTTCTAACAATCCCGTCGGAATTGGAATAAACTAACTCTACAGAATTTATAGAATAAGCAAAATGCACTGGCGATCTGGCTTTCCCGGACAGGACCACGCCATGCCCACTTTCTTGCGCCCGCTCTCAGCCTGCCGCCGTCGCCCGCGCGTGGGAAGCAGGCCATGACCGCCGATGTCCCCGACCGCATCAAGGTGCTCTGGTTTCTGCCGACGCATGGCGACAGCCGCTACCTCGGCACGACGGAAGGCGGCAGGGCCGTCGACCTGCCCTATCTGACGCAAGTGGCCAAGGCCGCCGACACGCTGGGCTATTACGGCGTGCTGTTGCCGACCGGCCGGGCCTGCGAGGATTCCTGGGTGATCGCCTCGGCGCTGGCGCCGCTCACCGAGCGGCTGCGTTTTCTCGTTGCCGTGCGGCCCGGCCTGCAGTCGCCGACGCTCGCCGCGCGTATGACCGCCACGCTCGACCGCATCTCCAACGGCCGCCTGCTGATCAACGTCGTCACCGGCGGCGATCCGCTGGAGAACAAGGGCGACGGCATCTTTCTCTCGCATGCCGAACGTTACGAGGTGACGCAGGAATTCCTGCGCATCTACAAGCGCGTGCTGAGCGGCGAGACGGTCGAGCATCAGGGCAAGCATTTCCGCATCGAGGATGGCCGCCTGTTGTTCCCGCCGGTGCAAACGCCATATCCGCCGCTCTATTTCGGCGGCTCGTCCGATGCCGGCTCCGTGGTGGCGGCGCAGGAGATCGACAAATATCTGACCTGGGGCGAACCGCCGGCCGATGTCCAGCGAAAGCTGTACGCCGTGCGCGAACTGGCCGAAAAGGCCGGCCGCAAGCTCTCCTTCGGCATTCGCCTGCATGTCATTGCCCGCGAGACGACCGAGCAAGCCTGGGCCGCGGCGGACAGCCTGATCAGCCGGCTCGACGATGCGACGATCGCTTCGGCGCAGAAGGTGTTTGCCCGCATGGATTCGGTCGGCCAGGCGCGCATGAGCGCGCTGCATGGCGGCAGCCGCGACAAGCTCGAGATCGCCCCCAATCTCTGGGCCGGCGTCGGCCTGGTGCGCGGCGGCGCCGGAACCGCCCTTGTCGGCGACCCGGACACGATTGCCGAGCGGATCGACGAATATCGGCGCCTCGGCATCGACACCTTCATCCTGTCCGGCTACCCGCATCTTGAAGAAGCCTATCGTTTCGGCGAACTGGTGCTGCCGAAACTGCCGACCGATCACCCGGTCAAATCGGCCGGCTCATCCGTCAACACCGGGCCATTCGGCGAAACCATTGCCGGCGACCACCGCCCGAAGTCGCTCGCCAGCGCCTCGTGAACGCGCTGCCCCAATCCCGCTGGCTGCGCGTCGCCATCATCGGCGGCGGCTTTTCCGGCGCTGCGGTCGCCTGGCATCTGGCGCAATTGCCCTGGTTCGAACGTCTGTCGATTTCCGTGATCGAGCCGCGACCGGCGCTTGGCGGCGGCCTTGCCTATTCCAGCGCGGAGCCGGCGCATCGGGTCAATGTTCCGGCGATCAGGATGAGCATGGCTCCCGACGATCCGCAGCACTTCGCACGCTGGTTGACCGGCAGTGGCGAACTCGAGCGCGATACCGACGCCATCTGGAAGAATGGCGACGCCTATCCGCGCCGGCGCGTGTTCGGCCGCTACGTCGCCGAGCATCTGGCGCCCTGGCTCGGTTCGGGCGTGGTCCGTCATGTCCAAGGTCTTGCCACGCGCGTGACCCGTGACGCGGATGGCGCTGGCTGGTCCGTGCACACTTCCGGCGGCCCGGTCGCAGCCGACATTGTCGTTCTGGCGGCGACGCATCTGCCGCCTGGAATTCCGGCCGCGCTGGCCTCCTTGGCCGAAGCGCCGGGTTTCGTTGCCGACCCATACGCCGCTTCCGCTCTTGCCCATATCGGACAGGAAGCATCGGTGCTGATTGTCGGTTCCGGATTGAGCTCGGCCGACATGGTGGCCGAACTCGATCGCCGCGGCCATCGCGGCCGCATCCTGGCGTTGTCGCGCCGCGGGTTGCGCTCGCGCGGCCATCCTGACGTCAGGGGCGAGCCCTTCGGCGACTTTGCGTCATCGCCGGCCGCAACGGCGCTTGGCCTGCTGAAGACTATTCGCGCCACGCTGGCGGCGGCGCGAGCCGCCAATGTCAACTGGCAGTCGGTCTTCGACCAATTGCGGCTGCAGGGACCGGTGCTGTGGGCAGCGCTTGCACCGCGCGAGCGGGCAAGGCTGGTCCGCCAGTTGCGCGTGTTCTGGGACGTGCATCGCTTCAGGATCGCACCGCAAGTGGCGGCGGTGCTGGATCGCCGTCAGGCCGCCGGCACCTACGAAACTGTTGCCGCCAGGCTTGTCGCCTCGAACCATGAGGATGACGGCCCGGCGGTCAGCTTCCAGCGGCGCGGACGGACGCGGATCGAAACGGTGCGCTTCGATGCGGTCATCAACACGACTGGCCCGGCGCATGGGCAAGCCCTTCGGCTCAACCCGGCGCTGCGCTCCTTGGCCGAAGCCGGGCTGATCAGGGCTGACGCATACGGGCTGGGTATCGAGACCAGCCTCGATAGCCGCGCCATCGGCCGGGATGACAGGGCGATCGCCACGCTTTTCGTTGCCGGCCCGCTGGCCAGGGGCACGTTTGGCGAGCTCATGGGCCTGCCTGAGGTGGCCCGTCATGCCCAGACGGTCGCCAGGGAGATCGCAAGGCTGCTGGACACGGTCCCGTCAGCCGAGACGATCGGCGTCGATGCGCACAGCGTTGCCGAGGCCCCCTGACGGCCGGAAGCCGGTTTGATCGGGCAAATTGGTATTTCTGTCCCAGGAGGGCTCCAAAAACGGAAAATCCTTCTTTGTATATAAATTCCATAAACATAATAAATATTAGGCAAGGCCTCGGCGCCGACCGGATCGATCAACGACACCGCCTGAATGGGAGACAGTTCATGGCACACGCAGACACCGACGCAATCAAATTCGCCTATTGGGTGCCCAATGTTTCGGGCGGCCTGGTGATCTCCAACATCGAGCAGCGCACCAATCATTCGGCCGAATACAACCGCAAGCTGGCGCAGATCGCCGAGAAGGCCGGGTTCGACTATGCGCTCAGCCAGATTCGTTTCACCGCCGGCTACGGCGCCGACGAACAGCATGAATCGGTAGCGTTCAGCCATGACCTGCTCGCAGCCACCACGACGCTGAAGGTCATCGCCGCGATCCTGCCCGGCCCGTGGAATCCGGCGCTGGCAGCCAAGCAGATCGCCACCATCAGCTATCTGACCAATGGCCGTGTTGCCATCAACCTCGTCTCCGGCTGGTTCCGTGGCGAGTTTCACGCCATCGGCGAGCACTGGCTTGACCATGACGAGCGCTATCGCCGCTCGGAGGAGTTCATCCGCGCGCTGCGCGGAATATGGACCGAAGACAGTTTCACCTTCCGCGGCGATTTCTATCGCTTCAACGAATATTCGCTGAAGCCGAAACCACCGCAGCCGCTGCCGGAAATCTTCCAAGGCGGTTCATCGCGTGCCGCGCGCGACATGGCATCGCGTGTCTCGGACTGGTACTTCACCAACGGCAACACGCCGGCCGAGATTGCCAAGCAGGTCGATGACCTCAGGACCAAGGCGAAGGCCAACAACCATTCGGTCAAGGTCGGCGTCAACGCCTTCGCCGTCGTCCGCGAAACCGAGGACGAAGCCAAGGCGGTGCTTGCCGAAATCATTGCCAAGGCCAACCCCGAAGCGGTCAATGCCTTTGGCCACGAGGTCAAGAATGCCGGCAAGGCCTCGCCGGAAGGCGAGGGCAATTGGGCGAAATCCTCCTTCGACGATCTGGTCCAGTACAATGACGGCTTCCGCTCGAACCTGATCGGCACGCCGAGGCAGGTCGCGGAGCGCATCGTCGACCTGAAGCGCGCCGGCGCCGATCTCATCCTGCTCGGCTTCCTGCATTTCCAGGAGGAGGTCGAGTATTTCGGCAAGCATGTCATCCCGCTCGTCCGCGAGCTGGAAGACGCCGAACAGGCAGCGTCACTGGCGGCGGAATAGTCATCCCGCAAGCTGGCCGGACAAGCTCCGGCCAACGCACGATGAAGGTTTTTCAGGCGCGCTCGATCTCTTCGGGCGGCATCGAGAATTCGCGCGCCTAGGGCGCAATCGAGGACCTTGGAAATGCCATTGGCCAGCTATGCCCTTGGAATGATGGAGGCTTCGGTCTACGCGCCGGAAATTTTCGCGCGCGGCTTGCCGTCAGCGCTCCAGCCGGCGCTGCCGTCCGCGGGTCGCGTCGAGCCGGCGGGGTCCGTTTCGGGTGCCGACTCTCCGCTGCTTTCACTGAAAGCTATCGGCCTGTCGTTCGGCGGCGTCGTGGCATTGGCCGATATCGACCTGTCGGTGCAACCCGGCGAGATCCGCGCCATCATCGGGCCGAACGGCGCCGGCAAGAGCTCGCTGATCAACGTCATCAGCGGCGTCTACCGGCCGGATCGCGGCCATGTCCTGCTCGACGGCGTCAGCCATGCCCATGTGCCGACGCAGCGGCTGGCGCGTATCGGCGTCGCCAGGACCTTCCAGAACCTGGCCTTGTTCAAAGGCCTCAGCGTCCTCGACAATGTCGCGTCCGGCCTTGCCTACAAGGTCCGCTCCAATTTTGCCGGCCAGGTGCTCGGCATTGGCCGCTCGCGCGGCGAGCAGCGTGAAACACGCGGCCGCGCCGACCAGGTTCTCGAATTCCTCGACCTCACCGCCGTTCGCGATCGCCTTGTCGGCACGCTGCCATACGGGCTGCAGAAGCGCGTCGAATTGGCCCGCGCACTGGTCGCGCAACCGCGCCTGCTTCTGCTCGACGAACCGATGGCCGGCATGACATCAGGCGAGAAAAGCGAGATGGCGGGTTTCGTCCGCGCCGCGCGCGATCGTTTCGCCACCACCGTCGTTCTGATCGAACACGATGTCGGCGTCGTCATGGGCCTGTCCGATCGGATCGCCGTTCTCGACTACGGCCGCAAGATCGCCGACGGCACGCCTGACGAAGTCAGGAAGGACCAGCGTGTCATCGATGCCTATCTCGGCGTCGCCTCCGACAATGAGGACGGGGCAGGCATATGATCGCCGACTTCGATTATCAGTTCTTCATCGAAGTGCTCGTCGGCGGCCTGCTCTCCGGCGTCATGTATTCGCTGGTCGCGATCGGCTTCGTGCTGATCTACAAGACCTCGGGCGTGCTCAATTTCGCGCAGGGCGCGCTGCTCTTGTTCGCGGCACTCACCTTCGTTAGCCTCGTCGAACGCGGCGTCCCGTTCGCGTTGGCCCTGGTCGCCACCTTCGCCATCATGGTGGCGATCGGCATCGCCATCGAACGCACGGTGCTCAGGCCGCTCACCAACAAGCCGCCGATCACTTTGTTCATGGCCACGCTCGGCCTGTCCTACATCATCGAGGGTGCCGCCCAATTGATCTGGGGCACGCAAGTCCACGGCCTTGATCTCGGCATCGAGGACGTGCCGCTGGAAGTCGGCGGCGTGCTGATCAGCCAGTTCGATATCTTCGCCGCAGTGGTTGCCGCCGGCATGGTTCTGCTGTTGTCGCTGTTCTTCCGCTACACCCGCATCGGCCTCTCGTTCCGCGCCGTCGCCGACGACCAGTTCGCCGCGCTTGCGGTTGGTCTGCGGCTGCCGCTGATCTGGGCGACCGTTTGGGCGGCCGCCGGCCTGGTCGCATTGGTCGCGGGACTGCTCTGGGGCGCCCGCCTCGGCGTGCAGTTCTCGCTGTCGCTCGTGGTGCTCAAGGCGCTACCTGTGCTGGTGCTCGGCGGTTTCGATTCCATCCTCGGCGCCATCGTCGGCGGGCTGTTGATCGGTGCCAGCGAAAAGCTCGCCGAGGTCTATATCGGCGACTATTTCGGCGGCGGCATCGAGAGCTGGTTCGCCTATGTCGTCGCGCTCGTCTTCCTCTTGATCCGCCCTTCCGGCCTGTTCGGCCAGAAGCTCGTCGAAAGGGTCTGAGCGATGACCGCGATAGCGAGCGATTTTCCGTCCACGCCGGTGCTGCCGAAATGGCTCGCGCCTGTCCTGCTGCTCGCCTTCGCCTATGGCGTCGTGCCGCTGATCGGCTCGAGCTATCTGTTCGAAGCGATCCTGCTGCCGTTCCTGGCGCTCAGCCTCGCCGGCGTCGGCTTGAACATTCTTACCGGCTATGCCGGCCAGGTGTCGCTTGGCAGTGCTGCCTTCATGGCGGCCGGCGCCTTCGCCGCCTATAATTTCAACTTGCGCGTCGAAGGCCTGCCGTTGATCGGCAGCATTGTTCTGGCCGGCCTCGCCGCCGCGGCGATCGGCATCGTCTTCGGCCTGCCGAGCCTGCGGCTGAGGGGCTTCTATCTCGCCGTCTCGACGCTTGCCGCGCAGTTCTTCGTGCAATGGGCGCTGACCAAGTTCAGCTGGTTCTCCAACAATTCGGCATCGGGCGTCATCGACGCGCCAAGGCTTTCGATTTCAGGCTTCGCGCTCGACGGCGCCGTCGGCCGCTATCTGTTTGCGCTGACCATCGTCGCCATGCTGACCTTCTTTGCCCACCGGCTGGTCTCGTCGCAGACCGGGCGCAACTTCATCGCCATTCGCGACAATGAAACCGCTGCCCGCATCATCGGCATTCCGGTGCTGAAGACCAAGCTTCTGGCCTTCGCCATCTCGTCCTTCATCATCGGCGTCGCCGGGGTCATCTGGGCCTTCGCCTATCTCAGAACCGTCGAGCCGGACGGCTTCGATCTCGATCGGTCCTTCCAGATCCTGTTCATCATCATCATCGGCGGGCTGGCGTCGATCCGTGGCGCGTTCTTCGGCGCCGCCCTCATCGTGGTCTTCCCGCTCGCGCTGTCCCGCATCGGCGGCTTCCTGCTCGGCGATGTCTTCGATTCCGGCGTGCTCGACATGAGCCAGCGCATCGTGCTGGGCGCGCTCATCATCCTGTTTCTGATCCTTGAACCCGACGGGCTGGTGGCCCTGTGGGACAGGCTCCGAAGACGGCTCCTGTTCGCCTGGCAGACGAGCTGAGCTCCATCATCGACATCAATCGCATTTGGAAATGAACCAGAGGCCGAACCAAGGACGGCCCATACCGGGAGTACCCAACCCATGAATTTTCTCAGCACAATCAAGGCGGCGGCACTGTCCGCTGCGATGATCGTGTCGGTGGCCTTGCCATCAGCTCACGCCGACGAACAATATTTCCCGCTGCAGAGCTATCGCGTCGGGCCTTACGCGGCTGGCGGCACCGGTTTCTTCGGCGGCTTCATCGACTATCTCAACCTCATCAACATCCGCGACGGCGGCGTCAACGGCGTCAAGCTGACCTGGGACGAATGCGAAACCCAGTACGAGGTCGAGCGCGGCGTCGAATGCTACGAGCGACAGAAGAGCCATGCCGGTGCCGCCGCCTGGAACCCGCTCTCGGTCGGCATCGCCTATGCCATGATCGATCGCATCACCGCCGACAAGGTGCCGCTGATCACGGTCAACCACGGCCGCACCGATTCCACCGACGGTCGCGTTTTCCCTTACGTCTTCCCGCTGCTCCTCAACCCCTACAGCGAGACGTCGGGCATCGTGAACTATATCGCCTCCAAGGAAGGCGGCATCGACAAGCTGAAGGGCAAGAAGATCGTCGTGCTCTACCACGGCTCGCCCTACGGCAAGGAAACCATCCCGATCTATGAATTGCTGGCGCAGAAATACGGCTTCACCGTCCAGCAGATTGAGGTGCCGCATCCCGGCAACGAGCAGCAGTCGCAATGGCTGACGATCCGCCGCGCCAAGCCGGACTTCGTCGTCCTGCGCGGCTGGGGCGTGATGAACCCGGTGGCGCTGAAGACGGCGGTCAAGGTCGGCTATCCCGTCGACCACATCGTCGGCAATGTCTGGTCGAATTCGGAAGAGGATGTCATCCCCGCCGGCGACGCCGCCAAGGGCTACACCGCCATCACCACCCAGGCGTCGGGCAACAGCTATCCGGTGGTGCAGGAGATCGTGAAGACGGTCTACGACGCCGGCAAGGGCAATCTGGAAGACAAGTCGCGCATCGGCTCGGTCTACCACAATCTCGGCATCGTCAACGGCATACTGAATGTCGAGGCGATCCGCGTCGCGCAGGAGAAGTTCGGCCACCGCACGCTGACCGGCGACGAGGTCCGCTGGGGCTTCGAACATCTCAAGCTCGATCCGGCCAAGGTCGAGGCGCTCGGCGCCAAGGATCTGTTCCATTCGATCAATGTCAGCTGGGACAATCATGAAGGCGAGGGCTACGTGACCTTCCAACAGTGGGACGGCAAGAAGTGGAACGTGGTCTCCGACTGGATCGCGCCGGACTGGGCGCTGCTGCGGCCCATCATCGAGAAATCGGCCGAGGCCTATGCCGCCGAGAAGGGCATCAAGCTGCGCACCGCCGATGATGCCAACGCCGTGACCACCAACTGATCAGCCAGTGCCGGGCGCCGCGGACAGGTTTCCGCGGCGCCGGCCACTTTCGCTCCGCGGACCAGGGAAGAAGAGCCCATGCCGGACAATGACGTCATTCTTGCCGTGAATGCGGTCCACGCGACCTACAACCACGCCATCACGGCGCTGCACGGCGTCAGCTTCGAGATCAAGCGCGGCGAGATCCTGGCGCTGCTCGGCGCCAATGGTGCTGGCAAGACCACCACGCTGAAGGCGGTCTCGAACCTGCTGCCGGCCGAGCGCGGCCAGGTCAACGCCGGCACCATCCGCTATGACGGCTCGGATGTCTCGCGCCGCAAGCCGGGCGATCTGGTGCGCGCCGGCCTGGTGCCGGTGCTCGAAGGCCGCCACTGCTTCAAGAGCCTCACCGTCGAGGAAAACCTGGTCGCCGGCGGCATCGGCCGCAGCGGCCGTCGCGCCGAAATCAACGTCGATCTCGAACGCATCTACGGCTATTTCCCCCGCCTCAGGGAAAAGCGCCGGACACTGTCCGGACTGACCTCCGGCGGCGAGCAGCAGATGACCGCGATTGGCCGGGCGCTGATGTCGCGGCCGCGCCTGCTGGTCCTCGACGAACCGTCGATGGGGCTCGCCCCGCTCATCGTCCAGGATATTTTCCAGACCCTGAGAAAACTCAATCGCGAGACCGGCCTGTCGATCCTGGTGGCCGAGCAGAATTCCGCGGTCGCGCTGAGATATGCCGACCACGCCACGGTGCTCGAAAACGGTGTCTCCGTCCTCTCTGGCCCGGCTGCAGAGCTTCGCCAGCGCGAGGATGTGCGCGCCTTCTATCTCGGTCAATCGACCCCCGGGCAACAGCCGTCACCGGCTACCAAAACAGCCCATCTCCATGCCGTCGCCTGAAACGAAATTCGAAGGAGCACTGAAATGACCGTCCCGACCGTCAAGACAGACCATGCCTCCGCCGCCGTGCCGCCCGTCGCAAGGCCGTCGGCGCCGGCCCACATCATCAAGGATGACGCCGAAGCGATCGCCATCGCCCACGCGCTCGCCGCCGAATTCGCCAAGGACTCTTCCAGGCGCGACCGCGAGCGGATCTGGCCGGTTGCCGAACTCGACGCCTTCTCGCAAAGCGGCCTTTGGTCGATCAACGTGCCCAGGGCATTCGGTGGACCGGAACTGTCCTACGCGACGCTGGCCAAGGTGATCGAGATCATCTCGGCGGCGGATTCTTCCATCGGCCAGGTAGCGCAGAACCATCTCGGTGTCATTGCCGCCATCCGCACCGTGTCGGACGCCGAACAGCAGAAACTGCTCTTCGGTGAGGCGTTGAAAGGCACACGGTTCGGCAACGCCTTCTCGGAGTTCGGTTCCAAGCGTGCTGCCGATTTCGAGACCCGCTTTACCGTTGCCGGCGACCATGTCGTCGTCAATGGCCGCAAATTCTATTCCTCCGGCGCGCTGCTTGCGCATCTGGTGCCGATCGTGGCGCTCGATGACGAGGGCCGCGCCTGGTATGCGATCGCCGACCGTGGTGCGCCCGGCCTGACGGTCATCGATGACTGGTCGAGCTTCGGCCAGCGCACGACGCTCTCCGGCACCGTCATCATCGACAACGTAAAGGTGCCGAAAACGCATCTGGTGCCCGGCTACAAGGGCTACGACAAGCCGACCGCCGACGGCGCCATCTTCCAGATCATCCAGGTGGCGGTGGACACCGGCATCGCCCAGGCGGCGATCGACGAGACGGTTCACTTCGTCAGGACCAGGAGCCGCGCCTGGATCGACAGCGGCGTCGACAATGCCTGGGACGATCCCTACACTATCCAGGCGATCGGCGACCTGACGCTGCGTCTGCACGCGGCACAGGCGTTGCTCGAAAAAGCCGGCCATGCAATCGACCGGGCCGTGATCGAGCCGACCGCCGAGACGGTCGCGCATGCGCAGATCGTCACCGCCGAGGCCAAGATCCTGTCGACCGAGATCGCCATCGCCGCGACGAACAAGCTGTTCGAACTCGCCGGCACGCGTTCGACGCTGGCCGAGCACAATCTCGACCGGCATTGGCGCAACGCCCGCACGCATACGCTGCACGATCCGGTGCGCTGGAAATATTCGATCCTCGGCAAATATTTTCTCAACGGCGAAAGTCCGCCTCTGCACGCCTGGAGCTGATTTCCATCGGCGGGCGAAAGCTCGCTTTAGTAAAAACTTCGACCATCAAGAGGCCCACCGCCATGTCAAATCCAACAGTCGTCGGCTTTTCCGGCAACATCACCCGGCCGTCAAAGACACGTGCCTTCGTCGATTTCGTCACCAGGGACATTGCCGCGCGCCACGGCCTGTCGGCCAGCACCTATGACATCGAGGATGTCGGCCCATCGCTGGGCACGGCAAGGTGGGCACGCGACCTCGACAGCCAGGCGCAACCGATCCTGGCCCAGATCCTCTCCGCGGATGTGCTGGTGGTCGGTTCGCCGACCTACAAGGGCAGCTATACTGGCCTGTTCAAGCACTTCTTCGACCTCATCGATCCGGCCGCGTTGCGCGGCAAGCCCATCCTTCTGACCGCGACCGGCGGCGGCGAGCGCCACGCCTTGATCGTCGAACACCAGCTGCGGCCGCTGTTCGGCTTCTTCGAGGCCTTCACCCTGCCGACCGCCGTCTACGCCACCGACAAGGATTTCACCGACGGCGTGCTGCGCTCCGAGGCGATCCTGAAGCGCGCCGCGCAGGCCGTGGACGAGATCGGCTTCGTGCTGGCGAACCGGTCGGCGGGCAGGGTCGCCGCCGAATAGCCTCTCGTCATCGGCTTGCGCAGAGGTCGAATCGGCGTCCCGGGTAAGCTCGCTTACCCGCAGTTTACGACCGCCGGCTACAACGTTCCTGTCTGATTCTTCTGGGACAGGAACATCATGAGCAAAGCCCTCATATCCTTCGCGCTGGTCGCTGTGCTGACCGCCTTGCTCATGGCGTTGAGCCTTGCGGTGGCCAGGCACGGCTATCCCTATGGGGCGATCGGCGTCAGGCGCCTCGACGGCATTGCCGATGCCGGGACGTTCATTCCGCTGGCCGCCGTCTACTTCTTCAGCGCGCTGCTGATGATGATCCTGCCGATCCGTGCGGCCAGCATCGTGCTGACCCATGCCGCCGACGCGATCTTCTGGACAGTGATCGTGCTGCTTGCCACCATTGTCGGCGGTCTTCTTGCAAGATGGGCCTTCGGGCAGGGCAGCGCCCCGCTGGCATTATTGAACTGGCGGTTCCTGTTTGCCGTGGTCGTCATCGGCTGTCACTTCGTCATGAACGAGCTGCGCCGCAACGTGCTGCTGCGCAGCCTGTTCTTCGTGGTCTTCGCCGCCGCGACGCTGGCCTGTCTGTTTTGGTCCTTCACGCTGTGAGCGTGATCATGGCTGGCTAGCTTCCGGCCGCGATGTGGCCCGCGGCCTGCTCCATCCACGTCCAGAGGTAGGCGGCAAGACCGCGGTCGACATGGATACGCAGCTTGCTTCGACCGGTGTTGCCGCCGCCGATCCAGCCTTTTTCCAGCACGGCCACTCGGGTGATGTTGTGGTTCTTGGTAATAGGCCGTAGCCAGCCCGTGTCCGCCGCCGCCGATGACGATTGCGTCATAGGCCGGCTTGGGCTCGGGCGAGCGCCAGGCCTGCTTCCAACCGGTCTGGCCGGCCAGACCTTCCTTGAAGAGCGATAATGCGGAATAGCGTCTGGTCATGGTGCTGCGGACAAGCCTGTTGTCTCAGGGAAGCGTATTGGCATTGTACATATATGTCTAGTTCGGTATCACTTTGCGCGCGACGGCTGGTGCTAACCTTTGCGTGCCATCGTCTCCACCACATAGCGCGAGAAATCCTCGACGTCCTTGGTCGTGGGTTCCTGGCCGGTAAAGCTGCGCAGGTACGAAGCGACGTGAGGCAAACGGCTGCTCATCGGCTCGTCGAGTTCGAGCGAGTAATAGCCGATCTGCATGAAGTAGAGGATGCGGGCACGAACGAATGCGTCCTCCTCGTTATAACCATGGCGCATGAACATGTCGCGGATGGCGTTGACGCGTTCTTCGTCGGCTTCGTCGAGCGCGCGCCGGATTGCCGGCGAACGGCGCGCCCAGGCCCGGATCGCGAAATCCAGCCGGGGATCGAACAGCCTTTCGTCGACCCAGCATTCGAAGATGCTCATCACGCCGCGGACCACAGTGTCGGAAGGCCGCCTGGCGCGCTCGACGATGAATTTTGTGTTGGTCTGCCGCCAGTGGTCCAGCAGCTGGTCGAGGAGGTCCTGCCGGCTCCTGAAATACCAGTAGAAGCTCGAGCGCGAGACGTCGAGCTGCTGGCCAAGCGTCAGCACGCGGACGCGCTCGACACCATCCGAGATCAGTGTTTCTAGCGCAAGCTTCAGCCAGTCTTCACGAGTGGCCTTGACGTTGCCGGTGGCGCCGGTGCGCTGGATCGTCGTCTCGATTGCTGCCATCGGCACGACGCATGACACGCCGCATCGGGCAAATCAAGATCGTGGACACTTCTGTACAGAGCCGATTCGTCTTGGCCCGGATGGCGCCCCGCGGATGTTAGCCGTTCGTTGTCGAAAAAGCGCCACACCATCGGCGCAGGCAAGCCTGAGGATTTTTGTCGCGGCGCATCGGCCAGTGCGTGCTTTCCCGCAAGGCAATTGTCTGGCAAATACCAATTCAGACGGATGCCGCCGCGCGGCCAGCAGCCAAGCCAGCAGCCAAGGCAAGGAAGGCAAGATCATGAACGTATTTCGCAAGAACCTCATCGATGGCGAGTGGGTCGGCGACGCCGGTTCCCGCAACATCAACCCCTCGGATACCGGCGACGTCGTCGGCGAATATGCCTCGGCTGGCGTCGAACAGGCCGGCCAGGCAATCGCCGCGGCCAAGGCGGCGTTTCCGGCATGGTCCCGCTCCGGTCCGCTGGCACGCCATGCGGTGCTGAAGAAGACCGCGGACGAGATCATGGTCCGCAAGGACGAGATCGGCCGCAATCTGGCGCGCGAGGAGGGCAAGACGCTGGCCGAAGGCATCGGCGAGACCATTCGCGCCGCCCAGATATTCGATTTCTTCGCCGGCGAGACATTGCGCCTGTCCGGAGAAATGGTGCCAAGCGTGCGCCCGGGCGTCGGCGTCGAGATCACCCGCGAAGCGGTCGGCGTGGTCGGCATCATCACGCCTTGGAATTTCCCGATCGCCATTCCGGCCTGGAAGATCGCGCCCGCTTTGGCCCATGGCAACACCATCGTCTTCAAGCCGGCGGAACTCGTTCCCGAAAGCGCCTGGTCCATCGTCGACATCCTGCATCGCGCCGGCCTGCCCAAGGGCGTGCTCAACCTCGTCATGGGCAAGGGCTCGGTGGTCGGCCAGGCCATGCTCGACAGCCCCGATGTCAACGCCATCACCTTCACCGGCTCGGTCGGCACGGGAAAACGCGTCGCCGCCGCCAGCGTCGAGCACATGCGCAAGTTCCAGCTTGAAATGGGCGGCAAGAACCCGCTGGTCGTGCTCGACGATGCCGATCTCGCGGTCGCCGTCGATTGCGCGCTCAACGGCGCCTTCTTCTCGACCGGCCAGCGCTGCACGGCCTCGTCCAGGCTGATCGTGACCGACGCCATCCACGATCGTTTCGTCGACGCACTCAAGGACCGCATGGGCAAGCTGGTCATCGGCGATGCGCTCGATGCGCAGACCCAGATCGGCCCCGTCGTCGACGCCACTCAGCTGAAGCAGGACGAGGATTACATCGCCATCGGTGTCAGGGAAGGCGCGACCCTCGCCTTCGGCGGCGAACGGCTCGACCGCAAGACGCCGGGCTTCTTCCTGCGCCCGGCGCTGCTGACCGAGGCCACCAATGCCATGCGCTCTTCGCGCGAGGAGATCTTTGGCCCTGTCGCCAGCGTCATCCGCGTCAAGGATTATGACGAGGCGCTTGCCGTCGCCAACGACACGCCTTTCGGGCTGACGTCGGGCATCTGCACGTCGAGCCTGAAGCACGCCACCCACTTCAAGCGCAACTCCGAAGCCGGCATGGTGATGGTCAATCTGCCGACGGCGGGCGTCGACTTCCACGTTCCCTTCGGCGGCCGCAAGGGCTCGAGTTTCGGCCCGCGCGAACAGGGCCGCTATGCCATGGAGTTCTACACCACGGTGAAGACCGCCTACACGTTTGCAGGCTGATCGGGCGCAAGGTGGTCGGCGCCGGCCAGTCGGGCCGCGAGCGGTCACGCAGCTCAAGAAACGGATCGGCGCGTCGCCATGGCATTGCAGGACCTGACCTGGCTCAACCCGCCGCCGCACCACGCCATCGACGGCGATACCGTCCATGCACGCACCGGCAAGGAGACCGATTTCTGGCGTGAGACCTTCTACGGTTTCTGGCGCGACAACGGCCATTTCCTGCATCGGCCGGTCGAGGGCGATTTCACCGCCGAAGTCACCGTCAAGGGCGACTACAAGGTGCTCTACGACCAGGCGGGGCTGATGCTCCGGCTGAGCGAAACGCACTGGATCAAGGCCGGCATCGAATACACGGACGGCCTCGCCTATGTCTCCGTCGTCGTCACCAACGACACGTCGGACTGGTCGCTGGTGGCCATTCATGCCGGCCCGGACGGCGTCAGGATCCGCCTGACCCGCCACGCCGAGGCGATCCGCGTCCAGTATCTCGATGCTTCGGACGGTCACTGGAAGCCGGTGCGGCTCGCCTATTTCCCGGTCTCGAAGACGGTCGATGTCGGCATGATGTGCTGTTCGCCGCAGCGCGAGGGTTTCGAGGTCACATTCTCCGGCTACTCTGTCGGTCCGCCGATATCGCGCGAGTTGCATGACTGACGCCTTGGCGACATCTGCGGCCATCGCCGATCTGGAACCCTTAGGGAAGAAACTTTGGCGGCTGCCGGCTCACCACGGCACGTGCAGTATTTCCAGCTTAGGCAGGCCGACCGGCCTGATGCCGAGATCGTTGGCGAGCACGCCAAAAGCTTCGGTCTCGATCAGGTCGCGGTAGGGATTTTCGGGGAAACGAAGGCCGCCGCGGTGCAAGGCGGCATCGACCAGGAGCATGGTTCCGCCGACCGCATCGAGGCCGATGATGTCGAGATGCCTGACATCGCTGAGATGATACCGGTTTGGTGTTTGCGCGGGAGGCTGGTGGAGACCGCCACGGATGTCGCGGTAGTAGCGATAATCCCTTGTCTGCCGCCTTATGATGAAGCTGTTGAGGTCGAAACTGCCGCCGCCGGCGACCTTCACGCAGTTGGGCACCGCGATGCGATGTCCCGTGGCGATCAGCCGGTTGAGGGCATCGCCGGGAAAGCGCCAGACGTCGATGTCGATCCACAGTGCCCAGTCGTCGTCCTTGCTCAGCCCGTGATCGATCAGGTAATTTCGCACCTTGGCGATCGCGCCCCGCCTCACGCGTTGCATTCTGGGCTTTGCCCGTTTTGCCCGGTCGAGGCTGGTGCCGACCCGCCTTTGCAGCAGGACGATGTCACGATATTTGCCGGCTAATCCCGCCGTCGCGGCCTGCAGCCGCTCCCAGCTCCCATCCAGGCTGTCACCCTCGCAGAAAACCAGCTTGATCCTCTCCTTCGGGTAGTCGAGCCCCTCCAGCGCATCGAGAAATGGCTGGATGAGGTCGGCGGCGTCGCGAAGCGGCACCAGTACGGCGACATTTTTGCCTGAAGGCGGCGGCGCCGACAGGACCGCTTTGTCGACGCCTGCTTTCGCCACGGCCTCATCGAGATACGCGCCACGCGTCAGCTGATACCAAAGCCGGTAGGCTCGATTGCGAAGCTTGGTGGTCCATTTCGGCGGCGGCTCAGGGATCCACCAAGTGCCGGCCCAGTGATGGATCGAAAGCGCTGTCGTGTCGTCGTCGGCCTCGCGCTCGGCGCTGCCGGCCGACGTCACCGGCGTGAACAGGCCGGAGGGATGAATGGCGAAGGCCGACTGATCGCCGTAATTGCGCTGGGCGGAGGTCAGCAGGCAAGGACCCGTGGCGTCGAGCACGTCCTTGGCGCCGGCGAGCCCGGGCATCATCGACAAGAGATGCAGCCAGAACGGATGACCGGGCGGGCTCGCTATCGTCCCGTTGAACAGGAGATAGGGCAGGCCACGAAATTCCATCTGGACGGCCGAATGCGAAGACGGCTCCTTGCACAGCACGATCCGGGTCTCGTTCATGACCGGATCGAAGGGCGCGACGCATTCGCAATCGATGTCGGCGTAGACCCCGCCAAAATGATGCAGAAGCATGTAGCGGGCCGCATCCGACCGCTCCACGCCGTTTGGGTACGTGCAGAACACCGGCAGGAAATCCGGGTAGTGCTCGGCAATGAAGTCGAGCAGCATCCGGTCGCTCCAGAACATCACCGTCCAGTGTGGATTGTGCCGCTTCCAGCTGTCGGCATACGCCTGGAAGCGCGCGGGGACACGGTCGGTCTTCCACGTCTGGTGCAGGATTGCTGGAATCATGCGGCGGGGCCGTTTGGTCCAAGCCCGTCGCGGACGGCGTCGCGGATCGCTTGCAGGCCGAACCTTGCCCATGCCGCCTGATGCGCGCGAAGGCGTTGCCGCGCCCGGCGTTCGGGGTCGAGACAGAGTCCGATGGCCATCTCGGCAAGCGTCTCGTCGGTGTCAGCCAGCAGCACCTCGTCGTTCTCGACCAGGTCCAGGCCCTCGGCCGCGATCGGCGTGGCGATCACCGGCACGCCCGCGGCCATTGCTTCCAGGATCTTGATGCGTGTGCCGCCACCCGCCGTCAGCGGAACGACGGTGAGATGCGCGCTGGACAAGAGTGGCGCCACGTCGGCGGGATCCTCGATGAGCTCCACACCAGGCAATCTGGCCAGTGCCTGCACGGCCGGTCTCGGCGTGCGTCCAGCCAGGACAAGCCTGGCATCCGGCAGGGCGTGTCGGATACGGGGCAATATGACACCGGCCAATCGCTGCGCGGCATCGACGTTTGGCGGGTAGGCGAGATGACCGATGAACACGATCACCGGAAAGCCGTTGCCGGTCGACGGCTCGGCAGCCAGGTGCGTGGGAACATCGCTGGCTTGCGGAATTCCGTTCGGAACCACGTGGATAGGAATCTTGTGCCGGGAAAGCCTCATCAGCTTCTGGCGATCCAGGTTCGAGCAGACCCATACCCTGTCGACAAGGGACAGCGCTTTTCTTTCAAGGAACCTGACGCCGAATGCCGCCGCGGTTCGCTTGGCACTGAGACGCCTGATCTGTGCGGCAAGGTCGGACTCGACATTGTGCATGTCGAGAATGAGCTGCGCCGCCAGCGGGCGCAGCGGCCGCAGCAGCTTGAACAGGCCGACGCCCTCGACAATGATGGTGTCAGGGCGGAATTCACGGGCGAGCGCCTCAAGCCGCGCCAGGGCGGAACGCGGTATGCGATTCTCCGCCCTGGTGCGCCACCACCCGACCGAGGCCGTGCGGGGCTCACCCTCGATCGACAGGGCCTCGACGCGGATCAATGGATCAGCCGCATTCCCCGCGAACTTCGGCTTCACCGAAACCAGGCACACCGGTCCGAACCTGGCGGCTGCGTCGGCATTGCGGTAGTTTCTCAGATCCGAACCTGAAGTTGGCGGAAAGGCCGGGTCGTACGACACGATCAGCGTGCGTCTTTCCCTGTCCCTCCTGGCATCCAACCGATGGCCAGGCCGCTCCACCATGGCCCCGGCATGAATTCGGGTATGATATTGCAATGTCTTCCAACTCCCGCCAAGGGTCTTGTGGGCGCGAACGGCACGCATCATGCGCATCGCAGCCCCGTATCGCTTGTGCTTGAGGAGCTGTCTGGAAATCCGCTGCGCGATCCAGGCTTTCCTCCATTGCAGAACGTCTTTAGCAATGCCTAAACCGGCAAGCTTGTCCAGTTCCAGTGCTATCGCGAGAAATGTAGCTCGGGGGGTCTGGACGAATCGCCGCGCCATTCTCGCTTCGTCATGGTGATAGAGAAGCACCGGTGCGGGGGTCGTCGCCACGTCGGAGCGTGCAAGCAGGGCCGCCCAATAGCAAGTATCCTCATCGAGACCAGCCGTTTCGGGAAAGCTGATGGCGGCCGTCGCCGCAGCTGTGACCAATGCGCTTCCCACGGCGATCGGCCACGCCTCGTTGAGGAGGTAGCGTCGGGCGTTCAGGGCCCGATCGCTTGTATATCCATGTGGAGCCTTGAGCTTATCCGGCCGGCCCGCGGTGCGTCGAATGTTGGATCCGATCGACAGGCCGGCTCCGGGATTGCTCACAAGCGCCTCACGCAACAGCCCCAAGCCTCCCGCGATCACCTCGTCGTCGGCATCGAGGAAGAACAGGAACTTGCCCTTGGCACGCGCCATACCGGCGTTGCGGGCGGCGCCGGCGCTGCCAAGCCGCATGCTGAGGACCTGCAGCGGCAATTCATATTCGCGGGCGCTTTGGATCGAGATAGCCGCGGTCTGATCGTTGGATCCATCGTCGACCAGAAAGATCTCACCGATGAGGTCTCTGTCGGCCACAAGGCTGCGCAGGGTCGCGTCGATCGTCGCGGCCGCATTCCTTGCGGGGATGACGATGCTGATGTCCGGTCGCGCGCCGTCCGGGATACTCATGGGGGCTCGAAGAAGCCACGGTTCAGCATGCGGTCATAGTGGTATTTGAACGGCGAGACTGCGCGAAGCGAGAGACTAGCGAGGCCCTCGATGGGCGACGGATCGACGTCGAATGGTGAATGGTCCTTCAGCCAGCTGTAGGACGAACCATCCTTGAGCATGGACGGGCTGCCAACGACATAGCCCCCAAGCGCCTTCACGTGGCCGATCCGGCGCATGCCGGCATAGAGGCTGGACGAAGCCGTCGGGTCGCGCGTCCTGAGATAGACATGAAACCCGTTCGGCGATCTTGCAATCGGCGTGCGACTTAAAAGGGCCTCGTGCTTGCTCGACCAGCTCAGATAGGTCGCGGCATCATCGAAATCCAAGATAAGAAGGTTGGAGTACCCTCCAAGAATTCCGACATTTCCGGCAAACTTACGAAACCAGCGCCGGATGTCGTCACCGGTTGGCGGCTTCTGCGACAGATGAAAGGCAACCGATTGGAATGCCAACTCTTTCAGGTCCCTTCGACGGGACTGCAAATGTAGGGGATGATACTCCATTGCCTGGAGATCGAGATGCTTGCCCCCGGCACACAACGGCACGCAGATGTAGCCCTTGGCCAAGAGCCGGACTGCATATTCCGTTTCAGCTGCAGGCTGCATCCCCGAGTGTTCCGCGGTCGCACCGTGCGTCCAATCTTCCCTAGTCGTACTGGGTGCCGTCAAGCGCCGGGCGGGATACTTGGTCGTGTTTTTGCGGACATTTCAGAGAAAAGCATGCTTCATGCGCTGTCATCGCCTCGACCAGGCCAGCCAGCGCGCCGCCAGACGCCTGCGCAAGGTTGTGAACCGCGTTCGCCGGTAGGCGTCGCCCGCCATCTTGATGCCTTGGGCCTGCGTCGGGAAGGGGTGGATCACGTCGGCCAGTGCATGCAATCCCATGCCCGACCGGATGGCGAGCGTCACCGCGTTGATCATCTCGCCGGCGTGGGCGGCGACCACCGTCGCGCCGAGGATGCGGTCGGACCCCTCCCTGACATGGATCTTGACGAATCCCTCTTCCTCGCCGTCCATCACGGCACGGGCGACATCGTGCATCAGCACCGTATAGGTCTTGACCGGAATGCCGTTCCGGCGGGCCTCCACCGGATAGAGACCGACATGGGCGATCTCCGGATCGGTATAGGTGCACCAGGGAACGACAAGGTCGCTGAGCCTTTCGCGGCCGCGAAACAGCGCATTGCGCACGACAATGCGGGCGGTCGCTTCGGCGGTATGGGTGAACTTGTATTCGAGGCACACATCGCCCGCCGCGTAGATGTGCGGATTTGTCGTTCTCAGGTGATCGTCCACCTTGATGCCGTTGACGTCATACACCACGCCGGCATTTTCCAGGTCGAGATCGTCGACATTGGGCGAACGGCCGACGCCGGTGATGATCTCGTCGACGGAAATGGTCGTCACGTCGCCGTCCCGCATCAGGTCGGCGAGCTTCTGGCCGCCCTTTGTCCGCACCGCCACCACTTCGGTGTTCAGCCGGACCTCGATCCCCTCGCGCGCCAGCGCATCCGAAAGGATTTGCGCGGCGTCGCGTTCCTCGCCCGGCAGGAACATCGGATCGCTCTGCGCCAGGATGACCTTGGCACCGAGCAGGCAGAAGGCCTGCGCCGTCTCGCAGCCGAGCGGCCCGCCGCCGATGACCAGGAGCCGTGGCGGGCACTTCGTGAGATCGAACATGGTTTCGTTGTTGAGATAGCCGGCCTCGGCAAGCCCCGGAATCGCCGGCCCGCTTGGATGCGCACCTGTCGCGATCAAAGCCTTTCTGAACCGCAGCGTCTTGCCGGCGACCATCACCGTGTCCGTGCCGGCGAAGCGTGCCTCACCGAAATAGAGGTCGATGCCTTGCGAAACGATGGCAGCGGCCGCATCGGCGCGGCTGATCCGCTCCCGGATCTGCCGCATCCGCATCATGGCGCGTTCGAAGTCGACGTGCAGACGCTCCGGCGTGTCGCCGCCGAAATTCTCGGCGTCGCGCATGTCGGCATAGAGCCTGGCCGTGCGGATGATCGACTTCGACGGCACCCCGCCGACATTGACGCACGCACCGCCGATCAGCCCGCGCTCGATCAGCGCAACCTTGGCGCCAAGGCTCGCGGCGTCGCGCGCGGCGGTCAGTCCGGCAGGCCCGGCGCCGATGACGACGAGATTGTACGGACCGTCCGGCTCCGGGTTCTTCCAGCGCGGCGGATGCGCGCCCCGGATCAGCTCGACATCGTTGCGGTCGACCGGGAAAGCGGCGGCTTTGGTCCGTTCATGCGACATCGCGGCCCCCAGGCTCGGGGCTTGCGAGCTGCGACAGCCATCCGCCGGTGAAACCGGCCTTGTCCAGGCCGCGACGGATGTGAGGATTGGACCGCATCAACTCCCAGATCAGGCGCGAGCGGTGGTTCTCGATCATCATGACCACGATGCCCTGGTCCAGCCCATAATGGCCTTCCGAGATCCAACCGTCGCGGCCGAATTTTCGCCGGCTGGCCAATGTCGGATTGAAGCCGCTCGGCAGCCGGAAATTGTCGATCACCTGCGGATAGCGGTCGCCGAGATGGCGCAAGGCAGCCAGGCAAATGTCAGGCGCGAAGGGCAGCGACGCCGGATAGGACCATGGCGCGATCGTCCCGTCATCCGGCCCGAAAGGCGCCCCACGCGCGGCATATCCGGAAAACCGATGACGCCGTCGCTCCACGCTGGCGCGGAAGCCGCCCGGTCCATCCCCGGCCGACAGTCCCCACAGGTTCTCGCCATAGCCGTCGAAGCCATAGGGGTTGTGCCGGGCATAGTCGCGGTGAAGGTAGGTCGAACGGCGGCTGTTCTCGAAATAGTCGGAATTCTTCTCGCGCATGAAGGCATCGCGGATGCCGGCGAAATCGATCCAGGCATGCGAGAACTGATGCATGAACAGCGGTCCGCCATAGAGCACGTCATGGCCATAGATGTTTTCCCACTGGTAGGTCGCCGTCCAGCCTTCGTAGCAGTCGTCGGACGTCGGGCTGTCCGGCGAGGCCATCGACAGCACATAGAGGATCGTCGCCTCGTTGTAGCCTTCCCAGCCATAGTGCAGAAAGCCGCTCCTGGGCTTCCAGCCTTGCCGCAAGGTCGGACTGCTGCCTTGCGCCCAGCGCCAGTCGACGCGCCGGTAGAGCGCCTCGGCCAGCTGGCGGATTTCGGTTTCCTTCTCATCCCTGCCGGCGAAATAGGCGCTCGCCACCAGGAAGCCGGCGATCAGCAAGGCGGTGTCGACCATCGACAGCTCGCAGCGCCACACGCGCAGCCCGGTCCGCATGTCGAGGAAGTGGTAGTAAAAGCCCTTGTGGCCGGTGACCTCGTCGCCGCCGCCCTGCGGGCTGGCCGAGAAGAAACGCAGCGCGGCGAGGGTAAGCTCCACCGCCGCCTCGCGCGTCATCCAGCCGCGCTCGACGCCGATCGGATAGCAGGACAGCGCGAAACCGACGACCGCGATGCTGGCCGGCGAATTCGGCCGTGACGTGTCGGCAACCAGCCCGTTGTCGGGGTTCACATTCTCCAGGAAATAGCCGAAGGCGGCGCGCTGATAGCGATCCAGTAGTTCGTCATCGGACAGCGTGGCGGGATATGCTTCAGGCAAACGATGCAAACTCCGGCCAGATGGTCGTGACTCCCACCGATCGCGCTTCATCGGCACGGCGGCCGTGGGTCATCGCCCCTGTCGGGCTGTCTCGTCGCATCATGGCTTCCCGCAACCCTGTTATGTCATCACCGTCCATCCGGACCTCAGCCACTATACGCCTGTCCAGCTCCGTTCGTTGCTCCGTCACGCGGAATTGTAGTTGGACCTGGCAGAGGCAGGAGCCCCCGGCTGGTCAATAGGTAGCGCGGCCGCCGGACACGTCGAACACCGCGGCCGTCGTGAACGAGCACTCCTCCGAGGCGATCCAGCAGATCAGTGCCGCCACTTCCTCGACCTCGCCGAAGCGCGCCATCGGTATCTTGGACAGCATGAAATCGATGTGCTCCTGGCTCATCTGCTTGAAGATCGCGGTGCGCACGGCCGCCGGCGTCACGCAATTGACCGTTATCTTGGTCTTGGCCAATTCCTTGCCGAGCGACTTGGTCAAGCCGATCACCGCTGCTTTCGACGTGCTGTAGGCGGAGGCGTTGGGATTGCCTTCCTTGCCGGCGATCGAGGCGATGTTGACGATGCGGCCATAGTCGCGTTCGAGCATGTGCGCGACGAGCGCCTTGTTGCAGTAGAAGACACCGTTGATGTTGATGTCGATGACCTTCTGCCAATCCTCCGTCGAATAGGACCAGGTCGTCATGTTGGGTCCGGTGATGGCCGCGCTGGTGACCAGGATGTCGACGCCGCCAAGGGCTTCGATCGTCCGCGCTGTGGCGGCCTCAACACCCTGCGCATCGGCAACGTCCAACGTCACGCCGTGCAGGCCGGCAACAACGGCTTTGGCCTGATCGATCTGGGCCGGATCGCGATCCCAGACGCTGACGCGCCCGCCTTCGCCGACGATCCTTTGCGCCACCGCCAGGCCGATGCCCGAAGCCCCGCCGGTGATGACCGCCGACCGGCCGGCGAAACGTCCCGCAAAATGGATAGGCATCTGATTTTCCTTTGTCAGTGACCGACGCAACCGGCCGCCTCACCCTAGGTGGACTGTGAAGTCGCCGGCAGGCAAGTTCAAGCCGGCATGTGGGGCGATCGTCTAGGCCAATCCCGGAGCTGCGCCGACCCGTCGATCTCTCGGCAATCGCCCGGCTGTAAGACAAGGTGACCGGATTTGCCCCGGATTTGCCATTGAGCAAGGGGTGCGATAGGTTATATTGCACTGCACAATGGAGACGCTGTTTATTGTACGCCCCTGTTTGCGGATATGCCGGCCGGTTTTCGGCCTGCCGGCCTTGGTCGTCTCTGGCTTGCCGGTCTTGGGTCGCGTCGACGGGACTCTGAGATGAAGATTCCCAAATCCTTGCTGGTCGATCCCGAAAAGAACTCCGCCTATGGCGCCTTTGCCGTTGCCGTCTCGATCTGGGCGTTCTCCTATTCCGTCATATTCGGCCAGGTGCTGATCCTGGCCTACTACGCCGTCTGGCTTCCGCTCATCCTGGTCGACTACCGGCGCTTCCTGCGGCAGCTGTCCAGCGCCTGGCTGCCGCTGCTGTTCGCGGCCTATGTCTGCTTCTCCGTCTTCTGGTCGCAGGCGCCCGGCACCACCGCAAGGACGGCGATCCAGTACCTTTCCCACATTGCCTGCGCCTATGTCGCGGCGCGCGCCGTCAGCGCGCGCACCCTGACGCTGGGCGCCCTGATCGGGATATTCTTCGTCCTGCTCTATTCACTCAAGGTCGGGGGCTATTCCGAGGACGTCCTCGACGGCACCTACAATTTCGTCGGCGCCTTCGCGTCCAAGAACCAGATCGGTTTTGTCGGCTCGCTCGGCATCTATTTCTCCGTTGTGTTCCTCGCCTTCCTGCGGCGTGGCCGGCTCAGCTTCATCCTGACGGTGCCGGTCGTGTTGTTGTCGGCCTATGTGCTGGTCGTCTCGCATTCCGCCACCTCGATGGCCTCGATACCGGCGGTCCTGGCGCTGATTGCACTGCTTGCCATGAGCAAACTCTTGTCGCGGCGCTATCGCCGCGTGATCTTCCTGGTCGGTGCCGGCATGATCGTCGTGGTGGCTGTGGTGGCGCTCAATCTGGGGCTCATGGACTTCGTACTTGGCATCTTCGGCAAGGATTCGACGCTCACCGGGCGGACCTATCTCTGGGAACAGGGCTGGGATGCCGCTCAGCGGTCGCCGATCCTCGGCGTCGGTTATGCCGCCTATTGGGTGCAGGGATTTGCCGAGGCCGAACGGCTGTGGAACGAATTCTACATCACCACCCGTACCGGCTTCCATTTCCACAGCACCTATATCGAGGCGCTTGTCGAACTCGGCTTCACCGGTGCGACGATGGTGTCGCTGATCTTGCTGCGCACGCTTTACGGCCACGTCTCGATGGTGATCTTCAAGGCATGGCAGGCCGAATCGGTGGTTCTCTTCGGCGTGATGGTGCTGCTGCTGATCCGCTCCTTCGTCGAGGTCGAGATCCTCAACCCCTACATCATGGGCTCCTTCCTGATGTATTTCAGCTATTTCAAGCTGGCACGGCTGCCCGTTACCGGCACGCGGCGGTCGCCGGCCTTCGAGCCGGCGGATGCGAACAGGGGCGAGGCCGAATGGCCGCGGCACGCCGGCCGTCCGGCGACTGCCGACCCTTCGTGAGCCAACGCACCTTGCCCAAAAGGGCGTAGCGATTTTGGGCAACGATGCATCGAACAAAAAGACAAAAGCGCGTCGCGTGATTTCCTTCGGCTTGATCGTCTCGCCGCCTGAAGATCTCACGGCCCCGAAAATCTGAAGGTCTTGAAAATCTCACGGCCTGGAAATCGCGCTACCAAAGAAAATCGCACCAACAAAAACCTCCGCCAGGCAGGCCTGACGGAGGTTGGATGTCTTTGCGATTGGGGATCGAAGGCGCTGGACGCGCCAAAGGCGGCGTGTCTATTGGCTGGCCAGCGGCGCCAGCTTGACCTTGATCACATCGCCGGGCAGCACTTGCGTTTCTTCCTTCGCCGCGATCTCGCTGGTCTTGCCCTCGACATTGCGCACCAGTGAATAGAGCAGGGTGGGCTGCTGGTCGTTGGTGATGGCCGCCGTCATCGCTGGATCGGTGGCCTGGGCTATCAGGCCTTTCTGCATATTCACCTTCAGCGCGGCCTCGTTCAGGTCGGCTTCGGTCTGCTGCCGGTCGGCGGCGAGGCTCGAACTCAACGTGTTCTGGGCATCGATGGCGTCCTGCGTCGCCTTGCTGATTGCCTGCTTGGCGGTGAGGATGGCTGTCTCGTAGTCGAGGATCTTGCCCTGCAGGTCGGTGACGGACTGCTGCGAATCCAGAAGTCTCGCATTGGCGACCAAGCCCTTCTGGGCCAATGGACCGATGCTGGCGAGCTGCTGCTGCGCAAGGTCGACCTGCTTCTGCTGGTTGACGATCTTCTTTTGCAGCGATTCGATTTCGGCCTGCAGGACACCCTTGAGATCGTCGAGCGCCTCGAGCTTCAGCTTCAGCGCCTTCTGGTCGGCCGTCAGGATCGTCATCTCGTCGGCGACGATGGTCGGCAGCCGTGGATCACCCTCGACCTCCTTCGGTGCCTCGAAGCTCGTCTTGCCCGCAAGGTCGGCATCGATACGGGCGCGCCGGACGAGCAGCCGGACACGCTGGTCGTCGGAGATGTCGAAGTTGCCCTTGGCGGTGACCAGGTCCTTGCCGAGCTGCGGGCCGTAGTCCGCGTTGCGCCGGATGCCGCCGGCGACGCTGATCGCTTTCAGCACCGTCAGATCGGGCACGTAGGGAAACTGACCGGGGTTCTGCACTTCGCCCGAAATGTAGAACGGCCGGAACTGCGCCATTTCGACCGAGGCTTCGGGCTTGTCCGACAGAGCGAGCTTACGCTGCAGCGCCTCGCCGATAGCCGTCGCGACTTCCGCCGTGGTCTTGCCGGCCGCCGGCAATTCGCCGACGAAAGGCACCGACAGCGTGCCGCTCGGGCCGACCGTGTATTGGCCATTGACCGCCGTCCAGTCCCTGAACGTGCCTTCGACGGTCTGCCACTCCGCGATGCGGATGGTGAGCTTGTCCTGGGAGCCGAGATGATATTCGTCGGCGGTTGCGAGTTGGGGAAAAGCGAGCGACAACGCAAGGCATGTGGCCATGAGCCGCGAGCGGCCGAAGAGTGGGCCGCTGCTTAAGGCTTCGAACATGTCTGTCTTCAAGTGAACGTTCCGATCCGTTTTAGCCCCATCGCCCGATGAGCTTGCCGCCGGATGTTTGGTATCGGCCGGCCGGTCAGTAAGAACCGCGTGACATCCAAACGGCCGGCACGGTCCTGATGATGATGCGAACGTCTTCGAACAGCGACCAATTCTCGACATAGTGACGATCGAACGCGACGCGGCTGTCATAGGAGACGTCGTTGCGGCCGCTGACCTGCCACAGGCCGGTCAGGCCGGGCCGCGACTTCAGATAATAAACGGCGGCGCTGCCGTAGATTTCCAGCTCGTCGCGCACAACGGGGCGGGGTCCGACAAGGCTCATGTCGCCCTGCAGGATGTTGATGATCTGCGGCAATTCATCGAGGCTGAGTTTCCTCAACACCGCTCCGACGCGGGTGACGCGCGGATCGTTCTTCAGCTTACGGGTCGCAATCCATTCCGCGTTGGCTTCCGGATTGGTGGCCAGATAGGCGGTCAGCACCTTGTCGCCATCCGGAACCATGGTGCGGAACTTCAGGCACGGGAAAACCCGGCCGCCGCGGCCGATTCGCCGGTGACCGTAGAAAACCGATCCGCCGTCGGATAATTTGACGAGCAGCGCTATCATGACGAACAGCGGGCTGAGAGCGATTAGTCCCGCCAGCGAACCGATAATATCGAAACTTCGCTTCATGAGGCCGCCGATCGGCGGCGGAAAATCGGTGTCAGCCTGCGAAAAGTCCGCCGTGGCCGACTTGGCAATATCCCTCATGCCGTAACTCCATGCGTTGAACGAATGGTTCACCACACGATACCAAAAAAATGTTGCAGCGCAACACACAATTTCCCAGCCCATTGAAATAGTCACGTCATGAATTGACCAAATAATAAGCTCGCAATGCACATTTTTCAGGATGCATAGCACATTTGTGACAATAAATGGGCAAGTGGAAAAAATGCCGACGTTTTTGAGGCGAATTTTGGGCAGGACGTTCTCCGCGGTCCAGAGTGATGCACATGAGTGCTTTAGAAGGCCCCGAAGATCACGACTATTAACATAAAATACTACTTAATATTACGGATTGTACTAAAAAACGTCAACCGCCTCTGGTTGAGTAAAGTGCGATCGTGTGCGTTGCAGCATGGCAGAGTCGAACGCGAAAGCTCAATGAAAAATATGTGCGGTTGCCCTTGCCGCCTTCTGCTCGCCTTAATAGAATTGCAAATTATACCTGTCAGAGTAGCGACAGGTTGAAAGGCCGGAAGCAACCGGTCGACGGCGGGTGGTTTAACAAGCCCGCATAACAAGGGACGGCGCTCGGGTGGGGCAATTGTTGGATATAACCCGAGCCGGTTTATGGGCTGTTGGGTATGTCGCTTCCAAAATTCATCGTTGGGATGATTTTCGCACTTGCGATCGTCGTCGGCTGGTCCTGGATTGACGGCGTTTCGCTGGGCACGACCCTGCTGCGCGTCATCATTTGCGCCGTGGTCATCCAGGCCGGGTATTTCGCCATCATTTATGTCATGGTTGCCAGGAGCGCGCCGACGCCGGCCGACAGGCTACGCGAAGCCGAAAGAAAGCTGAACTCGCCCGAAGTAGAAGGCGAGAAGCTGGGCAGTGCCCGGCGAGGCCTGCATTAATTCCAACGCGCGGCATCGCCCGGCCTCAAGCCACATGGGCCGGTTCGGTCTCCGACTGCTCTCCCGAGAGCATCCTGGACAAACGGCTCGCCGGGTTCGCCTTCAGGCGCTGATACTGCCCGACTTCCACGACACGGCCGTCTTCCAGCGCCACTACCCAGTCGGCGAAGGCGATCATCGACGGCCGGTGGGCGATGGTCAGGATCGTCATCGCGCCGCGCAACCCGTCGATCGACCTGGCGATCAGCGACTGGTTCTGCCAGTCGAGCGCGCTGGTCGCCTCGTCGAGGATGAGCAGTGACGGCTTGCGCAGCAGCGCCCGCGCCAGTGCGATGCGCTGGCGCTCGCCGCCCGAAAGCCGCACGCCCCGGTCGCCGACTACCGTATCAAGCCCATGGTCGAGCCGCTCGACGAACTCGCCGGCATGCGCGGCGCGCAGCGCGGTCCACAGATCGTCGTCGCTGGCCTGCGGCGCGGCAAGACGCAGGTTCGCCGCGATCGTATCGTGCAGCAGGAAAACGTCCTGCGGCACATAAGCCACCTGATCGCGCCATCGGCGTCGATTGGCGGCGTCGATCTCGACGCCGTCGACCAGGATCTTGCCGGCGGTCGGTTCGAGCAGGCCAAGCAGCATGTCGGCGATCGTGCTCTTGCCTGATCCGGAAGGGCCGATCAGGGCGGTGACCTTGCCGGCCGGAAGGCCGAAGGTGATGTCGCTTACCACCGCCTTGCCGGCGCCGTCGTCATAGGCGCCGTCGTCATAGGCGAAGGAAACGCCACGGATGTTCAGCCCCGTATCGAGTGCCAGCTTGCTTGCATCTTCGACCTCGGCATGGCCCGGTTCGCGCTCGGCATCGAAACGTGCCTGCAGGCTGCGCATTGCCGTGTAGGCGGGCAGATTGATCAGCACTTGCTGGGCCTGCGTCTGCATGTCCATGAAGCGTGGCGCGATGCGCATGAAAACCAGCAGCAGCACGACGATCTCGGCGAGCGAGAGGTTGAAGCGGACCAGCGCCACGTAGATGAACAGGCTCAAGCCGACGACGCTCGCCACTTGGAATACGGCGGTGCCGATCGAGCTGTTGCGGACATAGTCGATGTTGTCGGCCTTCATCTTTTCGAGCGTTGCCTGCAGCTGCGCAAAATAGCTGGCTTCGACGTTCAAGCTCTTGGCCACCTTGATGCCGCCGAGGAATTCCGAGACCGTCCGGTACTGATCCTGGCGATTGCTTGTCAGCACGCGCCCAAAGGCGGTGGCGCGCGAGCGAAACGGCTGCAACGCCACGAACATCACGATACCGATAGCGATCGCAAACGCCGTCATGACCGGCGAGATGAACATGGAGATCACGAGGTAGCCCACCAGCAGCACGGCGATCTGCACCAGCATCAGCAGCGAGAAAGCGGCCCCCTGGACACGGTCGATGTCGCCGGTCAGGGCGTGGTCGAGATCTGAGCCGCGCATGCGCGAAAACACGCCCCAGCGCGCCTTGCCGATGCTCTCGAACAGGTTCATGCGCAAGCGGTTGATGAAATCGAACAGAAGCCTGGCCATGTAGACCGACTTGAAGCGGTTGAACACCGCCTGCGCGGCAACAAGCCCGACCAGCGCAACCAGCACCGTCGTCAGCTGCAACGTCCCGCCTGGCACCAGCCAGCGCACGAAATCGATGTTCGGCAACCGCACCGCGAAATCCTGGTCGGCCCGCCCGACCAGATGCAGCAGCGGCACAAGCAGCAGGATGGAGATGCCTTCGGTCAGGCTGCCGAGCACCAGGAACAGCAGCGCCGTCCAGGTCCGCCGTCCGCCGATCTGCGCGATCACGGCGCCGAAGGCGGCGACGTCGCGAAACAGCGACAGACGAAAGACCGATGACCTAGACATCTTCAGCCAGTTCTCTCTCAAGCAGCGCCACAGCCTCGCCGATCCTGTCGAGACCGGCCGGAACTTCCAGCCGGCACACGCCAACATGGTTAGCGATTGCTGAACATTGGCGAAGATGCAGCGCCGCGAAATCCCCGGACAGGGCCGCGCGCCCAAACCGGGTGACGTAGGAGAATTTGATGATGGCCGGCAAGGCGGCGATGGCGGGCAAGGGCGTCATCGCGGCCCTTTGGCCGCGCTCGAGGACATAGATCCCGGCCGCCGGCACCATGCTGCCGGAAAAGGCGCCGTGCAGGCGATGTTGCATCTTGTCGATCGCCGGATGGACTTGCGGCCGCACCTCGGCTTGCCCAAGCGGGATCGCGGCCGCGGCGTCGGCCGCCAGCTTGATCTGCGGAAAGCCCGGCACGATCATCGGCTGCCCCGGGTTGGTGAGGTCGAGCGCCACGACGTCATCGGTAAGCAGTTCATGACCCGCGCGGATCAGCGCGCTTGCCGTCGTCGATTTGCCGGCGCCCTTGTCGCCCATGAAGATGGCGCCCTTGCCGGCCACCGCGATGGCGCTGGCATGCAGGACGAGCAGGCCGCGCCGATGCAGCAGCAGCGCCATCACCGGCCCGAGCAGCGGGAAGGCAAGCAGCGCGTCGTCGACGCCAGGCGCCG
Organism: Mesorhizobium sp. WSM1386; assembly: GCF_055901595.1. Lineage (NCBI taxonomy): Bacteria > Pseudomonadati > Pseudomonadota > Alphaproteobacteria > Hyphomicrobiales > Phyllobacteriaceae > Mesorhizobium > Mesorhizobium sp. WSM1386. Next base: position 261,731 of record NZ_CM148373.1, on the reverse strand, counting down.
GTTCGACATCGATGCGGCGGCCGCCGCTGATCAGGAACGCGCCGACGGCATGCCATGCCAGATATTGCCGGTCCGGCTCGAAGCGGAAGGTGGTCGCGGCCTGCGGCGAAGGCATTGGCATATCGATTGCGCCGACGGCGATCATTATGTCCGCCGCGGCCGGCTCCACCGGCTCCAGTTCGGGCAACGCCACGTCGGACGCGACCGTCAGCCCATAGGCTCGGTAGAAGTGGCGTTGCCTCTCCGGCATGCCCGCTACGGCGGGATAGTATGGGGCGAGGGGAAGTGGCCCTTTGCGAGGCATCATGCCGCACTCCCGCCCTGTTGCACCTGCCGCAGCCACAGCGACAGCGACGCCGAGCGCCAGACATACTGGACGTCGAGCGGTGCCGCCTGATCCGGCTGGCGCAGCAGCCGCGCATAGGCGGCACTCACCTGGGGCAGGTTGACGTAGGGTGCGATGCGATCCGTGTCCGAAACCAGCAACTGCTCCAGGAGATCACGGTGGTTGCGCACCATGCCGTTGACCAGATTGGCGGTGAAATCGATCTTGTCGCGCCGCCACTGGACCGCCGGCGGCAGGATCCCTTCCATGGCGCGGCGCAGCACGGAGCGGCCAAAGCCGTGGCTGAGCTTCTCCTCGCCAGGCAGCCCCAGGCAGAACTCGACCAGCGGCTTGTCCCAGAACGGATAGCGCGGCTCGACGCCGAAATTGGCGGCGGCTTTGTCGAGAACCTCGAAGGAATGCGGGACGTAGCCGTTCGACAGGATCCAGCGGTGGCTCAAGGCGTCGCTGGCCTGGACGCCGCGCGGCATGTACCCGGCCCGGTGAAAACGGTCGATGAGTTCGGTCCGCCGGGCCAAGTCCGGATTGACCAGGTCGCGCCAGCTTCGGCCACGCGTTGGCCTCGGCCGGCGTATATTGTTCAGGGTCCGGTTTGCCAGCTGTCTCAGTTTGGCGATCCGCCAGGCCGGCCCATAGAGGGTCAGGAACTGGAAATACAGGCCGAGCGTGCTATCGCCATAGGTGTTGGAAGCGCTGCGGATCTCGCGCCACAGCTCCAGCCATCTGCCGCCATTGGCCAGCTCGTGCAGGTGGCCATGGCCCTGCGACACGACCTCGTCGCCGCCATGGCCGTCGAGCAGCACCTTGATGCCCTTGGCGCCAGCCGTCCTGTAGATCCCGCGGGTCAGCGTCAGCCCCGGCGCCAGGAAGGTGCCTTCCTGCTCCTCCAGCACCCGTTCGAATTCAGCGAAGGGCGCATAGTCGCCGACCGCGATCAGCGTCGGGTCGACCTTTTGCTGGTCGAGCACGGCGTCGATGAAGGGGCGTTCGTCCATCGACGACCCTTTCTCGAAGAGCAGCGAGAAGGTCGGCAGCCTTGGCTTGCGTTCGGCGGCGTTCCGCAGGCCGGCCACGCAGGCGATCGACGAGGAATCGAGGCCGCCGCTCAGCATCGCGCCGATCGACGATGTCCCCCGCATGCGGTTGCGCACCGATTGCGAGAACAGATGGGCGAATTCCTCCGCCGCATCCGACCGCGGCGGCCGCGAAGACGGCTCGATCTGCCAGTATCGGCGTAGCACCACCTGCCGAGCGCTGACGGTGAGGCTGTGACGGGCCGGCAGGCTGAAAATATCGCTGTAGGGCGTCGACTGTGGGTCGTCGGGAAGCCCGGCCAGGAACCCCGAAATCCGGTGTTCGCTGATGCGCGCGCCGACCTCGTCCAGGCCAAGCATCGGCCCGATCTCGGAGGCAAAGGCAAAGCGCCGGTCCGCCGCGTGGTAGTAGAATGGCTTGACCCCGAAATGGTCACGCGCGCAAAACAACAGCTGCCGTTCGGCATCCCAGATGGCAAAGGCGAAGTCGCCTTGCAGATGCTGGGGGCAGGCTTCGCCCCAGCGCAGGTAGGCCCGCATCAGCAATACAGCGTCGGCGACCAAGCTGTCCCGTATGCCGAGCCTGGCGAGCAACTCGTCGCGGTTGTCCAGCCGGCAATCGGCGGTGATGGCCAGCTTGCCGCCAGCCATGGTCAGCGGGCCGGGGCCGGCTTCATCCAATGTGTTGAGCCAGGCGTGGCCAAGGGCAATGCCGGCGTCCAGCCACCACGAGCTGCCGTCGGGGCCGCGATGGCGCATGCGTGCCAGCATCTGCTGGATGTCGGTCGCCGCGTCCGCCGGCGCGGATCCGCGGGCCGCGAGTGCGTGTTCCTGTCGCAGCAGGATTCCGGCCACGCCGCTCATCGGCTGCCGTGATCGACCAGATGGGCGAAACCATCGACGGATCCGCCGAGCACGATATGGTTGTCGCTGATCAGCCAAGCATGCGCTTTCAACTGCTCGCCCGTGCCGCGTTCGACGCCGATGCGGATATTCGAGGCATTGCCTTGGCGCGCGAGAATGTATTGGCCCGAAAGCGCCTGGGTAAGGCACGTGGCGCGCGGCACGAACCGTGCCGCCGCGGCAACCCCCCAGGCGACGAGCCGCAACTCGCCCATGCTGGCGCACTGGTGCGCGTTGAGCCGGGTCACCATGGCGCGAACGCGGTTGTACGAGAACAATGTCAGCCCCAGCCGGACAACCGCGACCACCACCAGGCATTGGCAAAGGAAAAGCGCTTCCGAGCCGCTCAGTGAGAGAATTCTGGCTAGGCTCCGCCGGCCTGGCCGACTTTTCGCCTGCCTGGGGCTCTTTTCCGTCGCAGGTCTTTGCCGCGAAACCATGGCCTTTTGCGAAACCTGCCTAGACAAGTGCCTCATGCTGCAGCCTCGCAAGCCCGTTTTCGGCCAGCCCCTTCAGCAATGCGTCGACGTCGGCCTTGCAGCGCTCGGCGTCGACATTATAGGACGCAAGCACGGCGCTACGGATATCGGCGATCGACTTCGGCTCCTGGATCAACTCCCAGATGAACGCGCCGACGCCGTTGAGGCTGTAATAAATATTGGATTTCAGATTGAGAAGCGCGAGGCCGTCGCCGAATTCGCAAGCCACGGCATCTTTGGCGGCACTTATGCAATCGTGGTCTGATGGGTTCCAGTTCATCCTAAAACCTCGTTTGCAACACACGGTCTACACATCGTCGCTTCAAAAGCCGAAAGGCTTCAAAAGCGGAAAGTCGGGGATTTTCATCCCCGGCTCCATTTATGGTCTCGAATCCCAGAGGCCCAACGTAACTCCTCCAGGATCAGCCTAGTCTCACGAGAACGTCAGGTCGCCGATCGGGGTGTGCGCGGGAAACGATGCGTCGATCGCCGTGCTGCCCCCGCCGCCCTGAGTGATGGTTTCAATCGAACCATGCACCGTCAAGCTTGGCGTTTCATACTCATGCTTTTCAACATTCTGTTCCATTTTACTCTCCAATGAGGACTGGAAACGGCCTGTCGAGTGCCGTCAGCACTTGCATGCTGCGATGCAATAGCTGCATAGCAACATTTATGAGTCAAGCCTGATTTACCTCTGATTAATCAATTACGGGTTGCGGACGTCACCATGTATGTGTGGGATGCTCAAAATCTCGCCGCATTCGGGGTAAAATCAAGTGCGGTCTGGTCTTGTTGCTGACGATTCTTTAAGCAATTGATTTTGCTTGTATAAAACATCTACGCTGCCGCTGCTTTTTTAGGCGGCGCTAAAAGATGAATTTAATTTAGCCGATCCAGGTTGATGTCGGCTGGAATGCTTAGGCATGAGCGGAATTCCAACCGGGTATTTCCACCATTTTCGCGGGACGCCGGTAAACGTTCTGGTTGCAAAATTCCGCACTGCGAAAGGAAAGACTTTACGGCGCCGAGGTTTTTGAGGATGCTTTGCTTCGCACCTGCAGCATACCTATCGCGCGAACCGCTTTTTGGAGACTGTGCGCTCAATGGCCTTGCCGGAAAGCTCTTATGAACGACTGCGCGCCGCCGATTGCGCCGACGAGGTCGCCTATGTGCAGGCCTGCCTGCGGTTGTATTTCGCGAGGCCGGCCGCCGGCAAAGTCTCGACGCCCGGTCTTTCAGATGCCGTCGTCGCCGACATCGCTAGGCTGAACAAGGTTGCCATCTTTGTCCTGAAGGCGCTGTCGCGTGCGCCGGCCGGCGAAAGGCCGGCTGAGCTCTTCCAGTGGCTCGACACCTATCGCAGGCGCACGGTCTCGATGAACGCCGCCTGCCTGATGGACTCGATGACGATCCATGAGGCGCTGCGCGACAGGCAGATCGATTTCGTCTTTCTGAAGGGGCCGTTCCAGCAGCATCTGCTCTACGACGACCATTTCATGAAGCCTTCGGGCGATGTCGACATCCTGGTTTCTCCCGCCGGCTTTTTTAGGGCGCGCGACGCACTGCGCTCGATCGGCTACGAGGTGTCGGGCAAGTCCCGCTCGGTCTGGTGGGTGCGTTTCCTCGGCGAACAGCACATGATTCGCGGCAACGGGCCAAAATCGTCCACGGTCGACCTTCACTATCGCGTGCAGCAGCCCGGTTCGCCCAGTCCACGCGACGCCGACGGGTTCCTGCGGCGCAAACGGCTGGTCGAGATTGGCGGCACTGAGGTGCCGTTCACATCGGTCGCCGACACGCTGATGCTGTCCTGCATCAGCGTCGCCAAGGCCCTGTTCAACCGCGAACCCTGCGCTGGCTATGTCTGCGATATCAGGGCCAGCGCCAATCGTCTCGACGAGGCCGATCAGCAGCGTCTGCTCGACGCGGCGGTGAGCCAGGGGCTGGACGATACGCTGCTGCTCGGCCTGCGCGCCGCCGACGTTCTGCTGGGCGGCACCGGCACGCTTTTGTCGGAGCGCGCCAAGCCGATCCTGTCGCGCATCGGCAATGAGGCTCTGCTCAGCATGGTCATCGCGCCATGGCTGTCGTCGCTGCGATGGCCGCAACGGCGAACGGTGTTGTGGGAATTATGCGGCCGTGCTCCCGTCCGCTACCTGGCCGAGGCCGGCTGGGCGGCGTCGGCGGACATCAGTCGCCGCATCTTCGAACGGCCGGCCAGTCCGTGATGGTGGTGCTGTCGGAAATCGAATGCGTACAGGGCGAGGGCAGATCGGAACCTGTGCAAGAGGCTAAACCCATGTCGATGACGAAATCCGAGGTCTGCGTGATCATCGCGGCCAAAAATGCGGCACGCACGATCGCGGTCGCCATCGCGTCCGCGTTGCGCGAACCGGAAGTGGTGGAGGTCGTCGTCGTCGACGACGGCTCCACCGACAACACGGCCGAGGTCGCCGTGTCCGCCGATGACGGCAGCGGCCGGCTCATGGTGATGCGCCTCGACGTCAATAGGGGCCCTTCCTTTGCCCGCAACGCCGCGATCGCCGGCTCGAAAGCGCCGTTCATCGCCGTTCTGGACGCCGACGACTTCTTCCTGGAGGGCCGGTTCCGCAACCTGTTTGCCGGCGCCGACTGGGATTTCGCGGCCGACAACATCATGCTGATCAGGGATGACGCGACGAAGGATGCGACGACAATTGTCGCGCCGGATTTCGCGGCGGAGCCGGAATTCCTCGATTTCGAGCGCTTCGTCGAGGGCAACATCTCCAGGCGCCGCGTTCAAAGAGGTGAACTGGGCTTCCTCAAGCCGGTGATCAGCCGTGCCTTCCTCGACCGCCACGGGTTGCGCTATGACGAAACCCTGCGCCTGGGCGAGGACTACGAGCTCTACGCGCGCGCGGTCGCTCACGGCGCACGGTTCAAGGTCATCCGCTCCTGCGGCTACGGCGCCATCGTGCGCGCCGATTCGCTCAGCGGCCGCCACAAGACGCAGGACCTGAAGCGGCTGGCCGACGCCGATCTGGCGTTGCTGGCTATCGACAGCCTGCCGGAAGGCGCCAAAGCGGTGCTGCGGCGGCATGAGCGGCACGTGCGCGACAAATACCGGCTGCGCAATTTCCTCGACGTGAAGGCCGAGCGTGGGCTGGCTTCGGCCGCGGCCTATGCCTTCGCGAGTCAATCCAACCTCGTTCCCATCGTCCAGGGCGTGGCGTCCGACAAGCTCGAGGCGCTGTTTCGCCGCGTCGGCCTCATGTCCGGCCAAAGGCATATGCCGCCGCTGCGTTTCCTGATGGCCGGAACCAGCACGGGCAAGGCGCGGTAAGGTGCGGGAATGTCCGGATTATCCATGGACAGCGGTCTCGTCACGCGAACCATTTCCTTCGGATTTATGAGTTTACGAATTGGGTGGTTGCCTCGCGGCTCCGGGAATGGCAGTCTATGTTGCGCTGCAGCAAATTGGACGACCAGCCGAACTGGCCCCCGATCGGATTGGTCTGAAGTCTCTCTCCTCAGAGGAGCAGGACGATACGGTACGAGTTTTTTTCAGCCCCGGCGCGGCGGATCGGCCAAGAGCCCGACCCGAAAGCCGGCGATGACAGGAATTTAGTTCATGGCCTCGATATTCGGCTTCAGATCAAGGGATCCGGCCCGAGACCGGCAGACCGACATCGCGCGCCTCGATCGCCTGGCGAAACTGTTCGAGCAGATCGCCGCCGAGATCGAGGCCGAGAGGACCGGCCTGGAGATCCGCTATCGCAAGACATCGACCAATGCGACCTTCCTTGTTGAAGCCATGGAGAACGATCCCGCTTCCGATCGTCGCTCCTCCGAAGTCAGCGCGCTGACGACGTCGATCCTGAATTGCGAGCGCCGCATCGCGGCGCTGTCGCGCCAGGACGGCATGATGAAGGATCTCCGCCATGCGCTGGATATGGTTTTCGACGAAAATGGCGCGCCCGATCCGGCCGCCATGGTCGAATTCACCAAGCCGGCGGGCGCCGGCCGAGGGTGAAGGTGAAGGTGCGGGACTATTGCGGAAGACGTGATTCGAGACGGCAAAAGGAGTTGGAGAGGGTCAAGAAGGCCGAGGTTGGCCCGTTTGGAAGTGGTTCGAACGTCGACTTTGGGTTGGGGACGCACAGCACAAAGGTGAGTTTGGTATGAATTCGGATCCGAAGACTACGTCCAAGGCGGCAATTGGTGCGCATCAGGCAGAGCAAGGCGGCTGGGGGCGAATGGCTTGGCTCGGTGCTTCTTTGCTGCTGGTTGCTCTTGGCAGCTTGTCGACAGTTCCTTCCCACGCGCAGGACATCCAGTCCTCGCCGTCGTTCGTCGACGATTTCAAGAGTTTAGATCGCTCGCGCTGGTACGTGTCCGACGGCTGGACGAACGGCAGCCATCAGAATTGCACCTGGTCGAAGGGGCAGGTCAGCCTGTCGGAGGGAACGCTGTCGCTGGGCTTCGAGAAGCAGAAGACCAAGGATCGCGAATTCGCCTGCGGCGAGATCCAGACCAAGCAGCGCTTCGGCTATGGCACCTATGAGGCGCGCATGAAGACCGACGCCGGTCCCGGCCTCAACGCGGCTTTCTTTTCCTATATCGGCCCGTCCGACAAGCAGCCCTGGGACGAGATCGATTTCGAGATCCTGACCAAGGACACCTCCAAGGTGCAGGTCAACGCCTATATCGCCGGCAAGGGCAAGAACGAGAAGCTGGTCGAGGTGCCCGGCGGCACCGACAAGGCTTTCAACGATTACGCCTTCGTCTGGGAGAAGGATAGTTTGCGCTGGTACGTCAACGGCCAGCTGGTGAACACCATCACCGATCCGGCGAAGCTGCCCTCCCACGCGCAGAAGATCTTCTTCAGCCTTTGGGGCAGCGATACCATGAAGGGCTGGATGGGCGCGTTCGCGGATCCTGGCCGTAAACTTTCGCTGCAGATCGAGCGGGTTGCCTTCACCGCGCTCGGCGAACCCTGCCAGTTTCCGGAATCGCTCGTATGCAGCGTAAAAGAGTTGGGAAAGACGAATTGAACCGGCCGGATCGAAAACAGTCCGCCGCCATGGACAGGAATGAAACCGAATGAATTTGACGGTGTTTGGAATTGGCTATGTCGGCCTGGTGCAGGCGGCGGTGCTTGCCGAGGTCGGGCACCAGGTGGTTTGCGTCGACGTCGACGCAAACAAGGTCGAGCGGCTCAACCAGGGCCTGGTCCCGATCTTCGAGCCGGGCCTCGAAAGCATCGTCAAGGAAAACCACGCAGCCGGCCGCATCAAATTCACCACCGATGCCGCCGCCGCCGTCAGGCATGGTGAAATCCAGATGATCGCGGTCGGCACGCCGCCCGGCGAGGATGGCTCGGCCGACCTCAAATATGTGCTGGCGGTCGCCGAGACCATCGGCCGTGAAATGGAGACGCCCAAGATCGTCGTCGGCAAATCGACGGTGCCGGTCGGCACCTGCGAAAAGGTCAAGGCCAGGATCGCCGAGACGCTGAAGAAAAGGGGCCGCGAGGACCTGGCGTTCGACGTCGCTTCCAACCCGGAATTCCTCAAGGAGGGCTCCGCCGTCGCCGACTGCATGAAGCCCGACCGCATCATCGTCGGCACCAATAGCGAGGCCACCGAGGCGGTGATGCGCGAGCTCTACGCACCGTTCAACCGCAACCACGAGAAGATGATCGTGATGGACGTGCGCAGCGCCGAATTCACGAAATACGCCGCCAACTGCATGCTGGCGACCAAGATCAGCTTCATGAACGAGATGGCCAATCTGGCCGAGCAGCTGGGCGCCGACATCGAGGAGGTGCGCAAGGGCATCGGCAGCGATCCGCGCATCGGCTACCACTTCATCTATCCGGGCCTCGGCTATGGCGGCTCGTGTTTCCCCAAGGACGTCCGCGCCCTGATCAAGACCGCCGAAGGCGTCAAGTTCGACGCCAAGCTGCTGCGCGCCGTCGAGGAGCGCAACAACGATCAGAAGTCCGTGCTGTTCGACAAGGTGAACCGCTACTTCAAGGGCAATCTCAAGGGCAAGACCTTTGCCTTGTGGGGCCTGGCCTTCAAGCCCAACACCGACGACATGCGCGAGGCGCCGGCCCGCACGTTGATGGAAGCGCTGTGGCAGGCCGGCGCCAGCGTGCAGGCCTACGACCCGGAAGCGATGCAGGAATGCCAGGCCATCTACGGGCTGCGCGATGATTTGCTTTTGTGCGGTACCAAGGAGGCGGCACTGCGCGGCGCCGATGCGCTCTTGATCGCGACCGAATGGAAGAGTTTTCGCGCGCCGTCCTTCGACGCGGTCAAGGATGCGCTGACCACGCCGGTCATTTTCGACGGCCGCAACCTCTATGACCCCAAGGTCATCGCGCGCCACGGCATCGAATATCACTCGATCGGCAGAATGGCGGCGTGAGAGCGGGCACCGGCAAGCCCGAAACGGATGGGATGGCCATGACGAACGCGACGGACGCGGAAAGGATGAACAGCTGATGGTGCTGGACGTAAAGCCGGAGCAAATCACCAAGGACCATTTCGATCTTGTCGCGATCGGTTCCGGCTTCGGTTCGGCCTTCTTCCTGCATGAGTTCGCCAAGCGCCGCAAGGCACGCATCCTGGTGCTGGAATGGGGCCGCCACAACACTCATGAGTGGCAGCTCAATCAGAACGCCAACACCGACATCGATGACGAGACGACCTACAAGACCAACTCGGACAAGCCGTGGAACTACACCATCGGGCTGGGTGGCGGCACCAACTGCTGGTTCGCGCAGACGCCAAGGTTCCATCCCAACGACTTCAGGCTGAAAAGCACCTACGGCATCGGCAACGACTGGCCGATCAGCTATGACGACGTCGAGCCGTTCTATTGCGACGCCGAAGACATCATGTCGATCTCGGGTGATCCAGACATGGCGGCGATGCTGCCGCGTTCGAAGCCGTTTCCGCAGCCGCCGCATCGCATGTCGACGCCGGACAAGATGATGAAGGCGGCCCAGCCCGGCCAGCACTTCGTCATGCCCACCGCCCGCGCCCGGGTGCCGACGTCGCAACGCACCTCGTGCTGCGCCAATTTGCGCTGCTGGCTGTGCCCGGTCGACGCCAAGTTCACCGCCAACAACGGCCTGATGCATGTCTTCGAGCATCCCGACATTTCGGTCTGCCTCGGCTCCGAGGTGCGCCGGCTCGACCATGTCGGCGGCACGGTCCGTTCGGTGACCTTCGTTCAGGACGGCAAGGAATACCAGGTCAGCGGCGACCTTTTCATTCTCGGCGCCAATGCCATCCAGAGTGCGGCGATCATGCTTCGATCCGGCCTCGGAGACGAATTCGTCGGGCGCGGCCTGCACGAATCCTATGGCTGGAACTTCGAGGTCTATCTCGACGGCGTCGACAATTTCGACGGCAGCACTATCACCACCGGCCTGAATTTCGGCCTCTATGATGGCCCGCACCGATCCGAGCACGCGGCGGCGCTGGTCTATTTCGAGAACCGCTGGCAGCACGGGATGCGCGCCGAAAAGGGGCGGCTGCGGCAGGCGCTGCCACTTGTCGTGGTCACCGAGAACCTGCTCGATCACGAGAATTTCGTCACGCTCGACGAGGACGACAATGCCTTCGTAAGCTTCAAGGCACCGTCGGATTATGCGGTCAAGGGCATGGCGCGGGCGCTGGAGAAATTGCCGGGGCTGCTTGCCCCGCTGCCCGTCGAAGGGCTCTTCGACCGCGGCATCCGGCCGACCGAATCGCATGTCCAGGGCACGTTGAGGATGGGCACCGGCCCGGCCGATTCGGTTGTCGATAGCGGCATGATCCATCACCGGCTGCGGAACCTGGTTGTCGTCGGCACCAGCACCTATCCGAGCTGTTCCTGCGCCAACCCGAGCCTGACCGCGGCGGCGCTGTCCTTGCGGGCGGCGGGCCGGATCGCGTGAGAGGAGCGATCAGATGATTGAAGTATCACGACGTTCGGCGCTGGCAATCATGGCCGGGGGCGTGGTGTCGACAGGTGTCGCCTATGCCGCCGTCTCCTCGTTCTCCGACGAGGACCTGGTTCGTGTCACGCTCGAGAAATACCTCGGCCGGCTGAACATGCGCATCGAACATCTGCAGCAGTTCGCGCTGGAGTTTCGCAACCGCAACCCGTGGATATTCCCGAGTTCGAAGCTCAGTGACGCGGTCACGCTGGTCGAGGAGCTCAAATTGGGTGCCGTCCGCCGCCTGCTGCCCCAGGAGAAGCGGGAAGATCTGACACATTTCGACCGCTGGGTCGTCGCCGAATTCCATATGCTGACAGACTACGCATGGCGCAGTTCGCCTGACGATCCGATCCGGTTTACCGGCTGGCAATCCTGCACCAATCCGTTCGCGAACCTGGAGCCACCGAAGCTTGCATGACGTCGAATGCGAGGCGCCGTCGGTTGCCTCGGAACGAAATACGAAATGCGACAAGGAGCCGATCCCATGAAAGTCCTTTTTGCAGGCGGCAATGGCTACACCCCCGAATTCAGCGGTGGCGTCCAGTCGAGCACGCATCATCTGGCTGAACAGCTGATCGAGAACGGGCACGAGGCCTCGGTGCTTGCCGCACTGTTCGGCGACGGCGTCTTTGGCTTCAAGGCGCGCGCCAAGATGAAGCTCTTGCGCCAGCCCGCCGTCGTCGACAGCTTCCCCGGCTACCCGGTGGTCCGGGCCTGGTTCCCCTGGGAGGCGGCAAGCTTTGCCGTCGACCGGATGAAGCCGGATGTGGCGGTGGTCCAGTGTCACAAGTCGGTGCCGATCGGCAAGGCGCTGCAGGCCAAGGGGGTGCCGCTGGTCGTCTATCTCCGCAATGTCGAGTTCCACGAGCTGGGCGGCGACCTGCGCGAATTGCGCTCCGCGCTCTACATCGCCAATTCCGAATTCACCGCGCGCACCTACCGCAGGGAGTTCGGCATCGAGACGACGGTGATCCCGCCAACCATCAACCCGACGCACTACAGCACGCCGACGACGGGCCAGTTCGTGACCCTGATCAACCCCTATGAGGAAAAGGGGTTCGAGCTTGCGGTGCGTCTTGCCGGCGCTTGCCCCGAAATCCCTTTCCTGTTCGTCGAAAGCTGGAAGCTGGATGATGACCATCGGGTGCGCATCGAAGAGACGATCGCGCCGCTCGGCAACGTCACGCTGGAGAGCCGCACCAGCGACATGAAGACGGTCTATGGCCGCACCCGAATCCTGCTGGCGCCCAGCAAATGGGAAGAGGCCTGGGGTCGCGTCGCCTCGGAGGCCCATTGCAGCGGCATCCCGGTCGTCGGCTCGCGGCGCGGCGGCCTGCCTGAGGCGATCGGACCTGGCGGCGTGGTGCTCGACTACGACTCTCCGCTCGTCGACTGGGTCGCGGCCGTCAGGCGGTTGTGGAACGACAACCAGGAATATGAGCGGGTCTCCAGTCTCGCGCGCAGTTTCGCGGCGCGCCCGGAACTCGATCCCGATCGCCAGTTCGTCACCTTCTTTTCGATATTGGACAAGGCGATCCAGCAGCGCGCGCTCCAAGCCGCCTGACTAAATTAGGCCGCCTGAAAAGGCACTCCGCCGCGCACCAGATGGCGATGCCGGTCAGGCCGGACGCTTGACCCGGCTCTTCAGCGTCTCGTAGCCGCGGGCGCCAAGCAGGGCGCGGGCGAGGGCCTTGGCGACGCCCTTGCGGCCTTCCTGCGAATTGACCTGCCGCAGCCTCGCCGGCAGGTTGCGCGCCGCCTGGCCGAGCGCCGGCAGCGACAGCGTATCGGGAAAGCTCACAATGTGCGTTTCGACGCACAATACCGGCTTGCCTGACAGCTCCGTGATCTTCAGCGCCTGCGCATGCTCGCTTTCGATGAACAGCATGGCGTCGGATTTGCGATAGAAATCGGCCTTGAAACTGCCATGCGCGCCAAGCCGTTGCCGCTCTGCCTTGCTCGGCAGATCGAGCATGATCAACTGGTCGTACTGAATACCGTTCTTCGCCAGCCATGCCTCGGTCAGCGCGCGGTATTTCTCCAGCCGGCTGGTGACCAGCCAGCCGATCCTGTGGGTCGGGGCATGAAGCGGCCGTGCCTCGCTGAGGAATTTCTCGTAGGCCGGCCCGTCGTCGTTTTCCGCTTCCGTCGGGTCGAGGCACAGAACCCCGTCTATGTCGACGCAGCATTGCGCCAGGAATTTGTGGTGCATGAAGTTCCACTGGAACATGCGCGGATGCGGCACCACCTCCAAGACGATATCCGTCTCCTGATGCTGTGGTTGCAGGCCGAACACGGCGGCAAAGGTGTAGTCCGCCTCGATGCCGGCGGCCTGAATACGGGCGCGGGCGTCGCGCATGGCATTGCCGCCGGAAACGCTGTCGTCGATCACCAGCACCTTGCGCATGTCCGAGACCTTGCGGTCGAGCGCGGCGCGGCGCTTGGTGATGCCCGACGTGTAGACGCGGCCGTCCAGAAAGGAATCCAGATCGGTCATAGGAATGTTCGCCGCAAGGCTGACCAGCGTCGCCGCCAGCACGCCGCTTCTTGGAACGCCGACCACCAGGTCGATGTCGCGCGGCAGCCGGTGAAGGTTGCTGACGATGGCGTCGTTCATGTCGGAGATCGAACGGTAGTGCATGGATCGGACCTGATGCTTGGGTGGATATGGAGATAGCGGTCGAAAGCGCCGAAATTATTGCGCTTGGCGTGGCGCCGCCGCTGGCGGCCTTGCCGGCAGCATTTTCACGGCTTCGCGCAAGGCCTCGCGACCGGCTGCGAACGCCAGGGCGACGACGATGGTGATGGCGTAGGCGAGGATGGCGCCGCCGGCCAGGGCAACGACAGGCTGCTGCGGCAGCAGCGGCTTGGCCAGCCAGACCGCCGCCAGCGCCAGATGCGCGCCGAGTACGAAGGGCGTTGCCGCGCGCAGCACATGGCTGGCCCGCAACGGCCCGCTCCTGCCGACATAGAGCCACAGGAACGGCGTGCGCAGATATTCGCTGGCCGCATAGGCGATAGCCACGCCGAGCGCGCCGTAGGGCAGGCCGAGCGCGAAGGCGAGCACCGACGTCACCGCCGTGATGATGCCCCAGCGCATGAAGTCGCCGGAGCGGCCCTGGCTGACGAAAAGCCATCCCGCCGGGTTGTTGAGCGGCTGCAGCAGGCCGGCAAAGCCGAGCGCCAGGAAGATCGAGGCGCTCGCCCGCCACTGCTCGCCGAGCACGAAGGGGATCAGCACGTCAGACATCGCGGTGGCGAAGGCGACGCCGGGCAGCGCCACCAAAAGGATCAGCGGCATGACGCGCAGATAGGCGCTGCGGTAGCGGTCGGGTTCGTCCTTCAGCCTGGAGAGCGCCGGCACCATGACCTTGGACAGCGGATTGGTGATCTGGCTGAGCGGGAACAAAAGCAGCTTGTAGGCGCGGTCGTAAAGGCCGAGCTGGGCCTCGCCCCAGTATTTGCCGATCAGCACGTTGTCGAGGTTGCGGGCGAAGAAATTGGCGAAGTTGAAGCCGGTGATGCCGGCGCCGAAATTGATCAGTTCGCCGATGCCGGCGACCTTGCGCGGCAGGCCCGGCCGCCAGCGTGAGCTTGCCCAATAGCACAGCGTCGGCAGCACGGCGCCGGTCAGCGTGCCGGCAAACAGCGCCCAGTAGGAGCGGTCGATGAAGGTCCAGGCGATCGATACCGCCAGACCCGCGACGGCGCTGGCGACATCGATGATCGCCAGGCGTCCGAACTGCATGCGCCGCGTCAGAAGCGCCAGATGCTGGGCGCCGAGCCCATAGGCCATGATCTGCAGGCCGAGGGCGGCAACCAGGCCAGTCACGCGCGGCTCGCCGTAGAAGGCGGCGACCAGCGGTGCGGCGCCCGCGAGCACGCAGGCCAGGATGGCGCTGACGGCGACGTTGATCCAGAAGAGGTAGTTCACCTCCTCATGCCGGATGCCCGACTTCTGGATCGTCGCCTGGGTCAGGCCGAAATCCTGGAACAGTGCGATGAAGGCCAGCACCGGCGCGCACATCGCCACGACGCCGAAATCCTGCGGCGACAGGAGCCGCGACAGCACGATGACGGATATGATCTGTGTCGCGACCCGCACCGATTGCGACATGGCGGTCACGACCGCGCCACGGCCGACCGATTTGCGCAACGAGCCTTCTGGCGGGTCGAATGGATTGGCTTCCAAATTCAGGATTCCTGATCTTTGCGCGGATTCCGGAGCCCGAAATCCACAACCGCCGCCGACCCCAAACTACGGCAATAATTTTGCAGTGCAACAGAAAATGTCCATCTCCGCGCCAAAAATGTTGCGATGCAGCAAGAGCTGTACTAGCATTCCCTTGGGTGGGTCAAACAGCGGTCGAGTTTTCATGCTGCATGTCTTGTACCTGGTGCACGATGTTTCCGATCCGGCGGTCCGCCGACGGATCACGATGCTCCGGACAGGCGGCGCCCGGGTCACTTTGGCGGGTTTCCGCCGCACCACGACCCCGATCGCCGACATCGAAGGATTGCGGCCAATCGACCTTGGCGCGACGCGCGACGGCCGATTCGCCCAGCGCCTGGCAGCGGTGGCGAAAGCGGCGGTTTCTCTTCGGGCGAAGCTGAGCGGCACGCCGAGACCCGATCTGATCATCGCGCGCAACCTGGAAATGCTGGCGCTTGCCGGCCGTGCCAGATCGGCCTTCGGTGCCACGGTCCCGATCGTCTATGAATGCCTCGACATCCATCGCCTGGTGCTTCGCAACGATGTCCTGGGCAAGGCGTTGCGCGCCACGGAGCGCCATCTGGCGCGGGACGTGAAGCTGCTGGTGACCAGTTCGCCGGCCTTCATCGCCAATTACTTCAAGCCCTTCCGCCAGGTCGCCGCACCTGTCGAACTGGTCGAAAACAAGTATTTCGAGACGGCGGCGATTTTGCCCGGCGCACACCAGGTGGCGGAAACGCCTGCCGCGCCGCCATGGCGAATCGGCTGGTTCGGAGCGCTGCGCTGCCGCCGCTCGCTCGAACTGCTGGCCGATTTCACGCGCCGTATGGACGGACGCTTCGAGGTCGTGCTGCGCGGCCGCCCGGCTCTGTCCGAATTCCCGGATTTCCATGCCTTCGTCGAAGCCGAACCGTATCTGTCGTTTCGCGGGCCTTACCGCAATCCGGAGGACATGGCGTCGATCTACCAGGACGTCCATTTCTCCTGGGCGATCGATTTCTTCGAAGAGGGGCAGAATTCGGAATGGCTGCTGCCCAACCGCCTCTATGAAGGCTGCCGCTTCGGCGCGGTGCCGATTTCGATGGGCCATACCGAAACGGGACGATTCCTCAGCCAGCAAGACATCGGTATCCTTTTGCCGCAAGCCACGCCCGATGCGCTCGAAAGCGCCCTCGGCAAGATGGAGGAGCACCGCTTCGACAGGCTGAAAGCCCGCGTGCTGTCCCAAAATCCGAGGATGTGGAGCTACGATCGCAGCGACTGCAGGGCACTGGTCGAAAAACTGCGCCGCCTGACCATCGTGCGCGAACCCCTCGCGGCCGAAGCCCTGGCATAGGATGGACCTCGCCCGATGACGCAAGCGCTTCCTTCCAGCCTGATCGTGATCCCCTGCCTGAACGAGGCGGCCCATATCGGCGCGCTGCTCGACCAGTTGCGGCCCTCGGCCGAAAGGCTGGGCGCCAGGATTGTCGTTGCCGATGGCGGCAGCACCGATGGCACGCTGGCCATCGTCGAGGATGTCGCCGCCAGGGATGCGCGCGTCATCCTGCTGCACAACCAGCGGCGCATACAGAGCGCGGCGATCAATCTCGCCGTCGGCACTTACGGCGAGGGTGCCCAGTATCTGATCCGGATCGACGCTCATGGCGGCTATCCCGACGATTATTGCGACCGGCTGGTCGAGGAGGCACTGGCCACGGGCGCTGATTCGGTGGTGGTTTCCATGCTGACCAGCGGCAGCGGCCCCGTGCAGATGGCGGCGGCGGCGGCGCAAAATTCAAAACTCGGCACCGGCGGTTCCAAGCACCGCCACCTCTCCGCCGGAGAGTGGATCGACCATGGCCACCATGCGCTGATGCGGATTTCGGCCTTCGGCGCTGTCGGCGGCTATGACGAGACATTCAGCCACAATGAGGACGCCGAACTCGACTACCGGCTGCGGCAAGCCGGCTACAAGATCTGGATGAGCGGCAGGACGCAGATGGTCTACTACCCGCGCACCTCGCTGAAGGGTCTCTATTTCCAGTATCTCGGCTATGGCCGCGGCCGCGCCAAGAACGTGCTGAAGCACCGTGTCATCCCGAAGGTCCGGCAGATGGTGCCGCTGGCGGTCTTCCCGGTGGTTCTTCTCGCGGCCTTCTCGTTCGTGCACTGGATCGCGGCGGTGCCGCTGCTGGTTTGGGCGTCGGTGTGCCTGGGTTATGGCCTGGTGGCGGCCATTCGCCAACGCAAGGCCGATGTCGCGCTGGCCGGGGTCTCGGCGATGGTCATGCATCTCGGCTGGTCCGTCGGTTTCTGGCTGCAGCTTCTCGGCCTCGGCTCGCGGCGCGGGGTGGCTTGATGGCTGTTCAGGCCAAGAACCGCAGCATCGACATTGGCGTGTGCACGTTCCGGCGGCCGGAACTGGCCGACACGCTGCGCTCGCTTGCCGCCATGGATATGCCCGGGGGTTTCGATGTCGGCATCATCGTCGCCGACAATGACGACACGCCGAGCGCCAGGGAATTGGTGATGGCGCTGTCGCGGGAACTGGCGGTGCCGGTCCGCTATCGTCATTGCCCGGCGCGCAACATCTCGATCGCCCGCAACGCTTGCCTCGACGCCAGCGAGGCGGATTTTCTCGCCTTCATCGACGATGACGAGACGGCGACTGCCCGCTGGCTCGCGGAACTGGTCACGACGGCTGAAACGAGCGGTGCCGCCGCCGTGCTCGGCCCGGTGCGGGCGCTTTACCGCCCGGATGCGCCGGACTGGATGCGGCGCGGCGATTTTCACTCCACCTTGCCCGTTTGGGTGCAGGGCGAGATCCGCACCGGCTACACCTGCAACGTGCTGCTGCGCGTGGGAGCGGACAGCCTGCGCGGCCGTCGCTTCAGCCTGGCGCGCGGCCAGACCGGCGGCGAGGACACCGAGTACTTCGACCAGATGCACAAGGCGGGAGGCCGTATCGCTTTTTCCCCAGACGCCTGGGTAAACGAGGTGGTGCCGCGAACCAGGGCTGCGTTCGACTGGCTGGGCCGCCGGCGCTTCCGGGTCGGCCAGACGCACGGCCACCTCCTGGGCCACAACGCCGGTGGCATCGGCCTGGTCAAACAGATCGGCCTGGCTTCGGTAAAGGCGCTTTATTGCTTCGCCGCGGCGCTTCCCGTCGTCGCCAGCCCGGTGCGCCGGAACCGAAGCGTGCTGCGCGGCATTATGCATGTCGGGGTCGTCAGCGGTCTCGTCGGCATTCGAGAGATCCGCCTCTACGGCCAGCCCTCGCCACGGGAAGGAGGCAAGCGTGCAGCCTGACGTTTCCTCCGTCCCCGATGTCTCCTTCATCATTGCCGCCTACAATGCCGAGGCAACGCTCGACCGGGCGATCGCCAGCGCCATCGCCCAGAAGGGTGTCAGCGTCGAAATCATCGTCGTCGACGACAGGTCGCGCGACGCGACGCTCGATGTGGCAAGGGCGTATCCGCAGGACATCGTGCGCGTCGTTGCGCTCCCGCAAAACAGGGGTCCCGGCGGGGCCAGGAATGCCGGGCTCGACGTCGCCCGCGGCAGGTGGGTCGCGGTGCTGGATTCCGACGACGCGGTCTTTCCAGGCCGCATGGCAGCCATGATTGCCCGCGCCGAGAGGGCGGATGCCCAGATCGCCGTCGACAATCTCCAGGTCGTCCGCGAGGACGGTGTCGTCGAGGACGCGATGTTCCCGCGGCAGTATCTGGAGCGCCTGGGCGAGATTTCGCTGGCCACCTACATCGCCGGCAACGTCGTTTTCGAATCGAAGTTCAACCTCGGCTACCTCAAGCCGATCTTCCAGCGCCGGTTCCTGGATGAAAACCGGCTTCGCTATGACGAGAAACTGAGGATCGGCGAGGATTACATCCTGTTTGCCGACGCCCTGGCCAAGGGCGGCAGATGCGTGGTCGAGCCTGATATCGGCTATGCCTACCACATTCTCAGCGGCTCCATCTCGCGTGTGCTCGAGCTTCACCATGTCGAGGCGATGCGCGAGGCGGATGCCAAATTCGCTCAAACCCATCGGATGGATGAGGCGGCCCTGGCCGCCTTCGCCCGGCGCGGCCGCAGCTTGCGCAAGGCGGCCTCCTTCCTGGCGATGGTCCAGCACATCAAGGCGCGGTCCCCGTTCAAGGCGATCCGGACGGCGCTCAGTGACCCGGCGGCGGTCAGGCATATGGGCATGCCGATCGCCGTGCGGTTGCGAAGAGTAGCGGCACAGTTTGCCGTGGGGGTGGGGAGGTGAAGATGCAGGCACATGAAGGGATTTCTCGTGGCCTGTGAATGGACTGAAGTCGATCTCCTCAGAAGGAATTTGCGATGAAGAAAATCAGGAAGGCCGTGATACCGGTGGCGGGGCTTGGAACACGGTTCCTGCCGGCGACCAAGTCGATGCCGAAGGAAATGCTGCCGGTGGTCGACAGGCCGGTCGTGCAATATGCGGTGGACGAGGCCTTCGAGGCCGGCATCGAGCACATCGTGTTCGTGACCGGCCGCAACAAGGCGGTCATCGAGGACTATTTCGACCTGCATCCGGAATTGATCGGAACTCTGGAGCAGACCGGCAAGAAGACCCAGCTGGAGGCGCTCGAAAGCATGCTTCCCGTGGCCGGCGCCACCTCCTTCATCCGCCAGCAGTCGCCGCAGGGCCTCGGCCATGCCGTCTGGTGCGCCCGCGAGGTCATCGGCAACGAGCCCTTCGCCCTGCTTTTGCCCGACATGGTTTCCTTCGGTCGCCGCGGATGTCTCGCCGAAACGGTCGACCTTTATGAGCGCACCGGCGGCAACGTCATCGCCGTCGAGCGCTGCGATCCGAGCGAGACCAACAAATATGGCATCGTCGGCCGCGGTGCCGACATCGGCGGCGGTTTCGAGGTCTCGGCCATGGTCGAGAAGCCGGCCCCGGCCACCGCGCCGTCGAACTTCTACATCAACGGCCGCTACATCCTGCAGCCCGAGATCTTCGCGCTTCTGGGCAATCAGCAGCGCGGCGCCGGCAACGAGATCCAGCTGACGGACGCCATGGTCCGGCTGTCGAAGGATCAGCCGTTCTTCGCCCAGCCTTTCCTCGGCCGCATGTTCGATTGCGGTTCCAAGGAAGGCTTCATCCAGGCCAACATCGCCTTCGCTCTGGCGCGAGACGACATGAAGGGCCCGGTCTTCGAGATGCTTCAGGAGTTCGTCCAGTCGCATGAACGTCAGGAAGAAGCCGCATAATGCCCATCTTTCGGGAGTATTGCCGGATGTCCGGCGGCGAGGGCCGACAGGCCCCCGCCGTCTGGCATGAAGCTTGCGTTGCCTGTGGGCGATGCTTCCGATCTTCGAGGCGCCTGACAGCCAAGGCATGATCCCGGAATGTGGGTTCCGGTTTTCGGAAAAGATCATGCTCAAACAGAGAGATAGAGCCCAGCCCAATGATCGGGATGGAACAGGCTCTGGAATTGGACCGACGATGAATTATGCCAACTTTCCTCTCGACAAGAGGATGCCATTGCCGAATTCGGATGCAGGAGACGGCGAAGACTTCATCGACATCGAGCGGCTGCTTGGCATGGCCGCACGGCAGGCCAAGGTGGTCGCCGTGTGTGCCGTCATCGGCCTTTTTTTGGGCTTGCTCTATATCCAGACCACGCCGCCCAAATATGTGTCGGTCGCCAGCGTGCTGATCGACGAGGGTCTGAACAAGATCGTCGACGACATTTCGGCGGCGTCCACAACCATGCAGACCGATAGCGCCATTCTGAGCCAGATCGAGATCCTGACCTCGACACGGCTTGCCGCGGTGGTCGTCGACAAGCTCAAGCTGGACCAGAACGATGCGTTCATGAACCCGCCCCAGTCGGCGCTTGCCCAGGGCGTCGGCCTCATCCGCGGGCTGATCCAGTATGTCCGCCCCAGCCCGGTCATGCCGGGCGTCGGCGACGTCAGCCAGCTCTCCCCCGCCGCTCGCGATGCGCTGATTGCCACGTCGCGGCGCGACTATGCAATCCTCAAGCTGCAGAATGAAATCCAGGCGGACCGTGTCGGGCGAAGCTACGTCATCGCGCTTGGCTACCAGGCGACGGATCCGGGGCTGGCGACCGCGATCACCAAGGCCTATGCCGACGCCTATCTTGCCGATCAGCTCGATGCCAGCTTCGACGCCACCGAGCGCGCGGCGGTTTGGCTGCAGGGCCGGCTGACGGAACTGCGCGAAAGTTCGCAACAGGCATCGCTCGCGGTCGAAAAATTCAGGGCCGAGCACGGCCTGTCGGCCAACAGCGATGGCCAGTTGATGAGCGACAAGCAACTCGCCGACCTCAACGCCCAGCTCATCGTGGCCCAGGCCGACACGGCGCGCGCCAGCGCCCGCTACCAGCAGTACAAGTCGATCGTCGACAGCGGCTCCGAAAACGCCTTCAAGGATGCCGCCATATCGTCCGACCAGCCAAGCGGTGCGCTCATCTCGGCACTCAAGACCCGCTATCTCGCGGTCTCCAAGCGGCAGCAGGATGTCGAGGCGAATTTCGGCGCCCAGCACCCGCAAGCGGTGGCGCTCGCCAAGGAAAAGGCCGACATCTCGGCGCAGATCTTCGGCGAGCTGAAGCAGCTGACCCAAAACTATCGCAACGAATATGAGGTTGCGCAGGCGCGCGAGACCGCGCTCAGGGCCAACGTCGCGGCAGCACAGGGCAAGAGTTCCATCGACAACCAGTCGCAGGTCAAACTGCGCGACCTCGACCAGAAGGCGACGGCGCTCTCGACGCTCTACCAGACCTTTCTTGGCCGTTACGAGGAAGCCGCGCAGCAGCAATCCTTCCCGGTCGGCAAGATCCGCATCATCTCGGACGCGTCGACGCCGCTCTCCGCCTCGAGCCCACGCACCATCATCGTGCTTGGACTTTCGCTCGTGCTCGGCATGCTGATGGGCGCCGGTTTCGGCGGTCTCAACGAATTCAACGAGCGGTTCTTCCGGACCGGCGAGGAAGTGCGCGACCGCGTCGGCCTCAAGTTCCTCGGCTACCTGCCGACCATCGGCAGCAAGGCCGTCGCCAAGGAGGACAAGGCGGTCGACGGTCAATTGGATGCCAAGGTCGCCAGATCGCCGGCCGCCATCGAAAGGCGCGCGCGCATGCGGGTGAGCATCGATGCTCCGGCATCGATGTTCTCCGAAACGCTGCGCAGCGCCAAGATCGCGTTCGATGTCGTGATGGAAGGGCAAGGCAGCCGCGTCATCGGCGTCATCTCGGTGCTTCCCGGCGAAGGCAAGTCGACGGTCGCGGCCAATCTCGCCGGGCTTCTTGCCGCCAATGGCGCCAAGACATTGCTGGTCGACGGGGATCTGCGCAATCCGGGCCTCAGCCGCAGCCTCGGCATGGAGGCCGAGCAGGGCTTGATGGAAGCGGTGGTGAATGGCCAGACCTGGCAGTCCGTCGGCAAGATCGACCGGCAGACCAAGCTGGCGATCATCCCGGCCGTATCGCGCGGGCATTTCTCGCACACTAGCGAGCTGCTCTCCTCGGCGGGAATGCGGCGCTTCATCGAGAACGCCAAGGAGACCTTCGAATACATCGTCGTCGACCTGCCCCCGCTCGGGCCGGTGGTCGATGCCAAGGCCTTCGCGCCGCTTGTCGATGGCTTCGTGCTGGTCACCGAATGGGGCCGCACGCCGCGCGCCATGGTGCGATCGATGCTGGAATCCGAACCCTATGTCGCCAACAAGATCGTCGGCGCGGTGCTGAACAAGGTCGACCTGAAGAAGCTGGCCAAATACGGATCGTTCGGGGCGTCGGAAAAATTCTTCGACAAGTACTCGGCCTACTATCTCGACAAGTCGGAAGTGCGCAGCAAGGCGCGGGTCTGAGGTAGGCCATTGCTTGAAGCCAGCATGTTCGCCGAGCATCGAGTATGCCAGGAACGTTTTGGTGGACAAGCGAAGGAACTCGTCGGCGGCAAGTTGATGGAGCGTGCGGGAGGCGCGACGGTAGCTCGTCGCCTTCAATCAATCGAAGATGGTTTCCATCTCGACCTCAAAACCCTGACCGGTGCGATCCTTCGCGGACGGATTGCTGGCCGGTTTCAAAGGCTTTCTGGAGAGCCGCGCGCTCATCCCATTCTGGGTTGACGATCAATTTATAGCGTTCTGCCGTCGGCGGGTGCGTCGGTCCGTGACGGAAGCGATGCTGGGCGCGGGCGAGCGTGAGCGCAAAGCTGCGTTTGGATTCGAAGCTTTGCCAGTGACGCTGCCCGACGCCATCATTGATTTCTTAAGCAGTGGCGGCAGGGCCGAGCATTATGCCCCGCCGTTGTGCCGGTGCCTACGCGGCCCTGATCCGGTAGCGGAAAACAGTGTGGTCGAGCAGCAGCCTCACACGCGGCTCCGCCTCGGTCGCCACCAGCCAGCTTGCCGCGATCATGGTCGCGGCGACCGCCGCCATCGACAGGAGATAGGGCAATCCGGCGCGCACCATGGCGCCAAGCATCGCCGCGCCGATGACATCGTGGATCAGATAGAGCGGATAGGTCATCAGGCCGATGCGGCGCCAGCCACTCCAGGAGAGCTGAAGCCGCAGCGACAGCGCCATCAGGGCGATGGCGACAAGGAAGATCAGGATCGGTGGCGCATAGGGCATCACGGCCCCGACCTTGATGCTGTGAACGTCGACCGAACTGGCGATCTGCAGCACGCCGCCGCCAAGGAACAGCAGGCAGAAGCCAAGGCGCGACGGCGTCAGCGCCTTGAACCGCATCAGCCAGAGCAGCACGCCGACCGCGAAGAAGCAGCCATGATGCACCAGGACGAGCTGCAGCCAGCGCGTTTCGGCGAAGTCGGACCAGCCGAGCGGGTAGTAGAGGCACCAGAACAGCGTGCTGACAAGGCCGATGGCGACGGCGACCGCCTCCATAAGGTGGAAGCGGCCGAGCCGCAGCAGCACCCAGACGATGGCGTAGAAGGCGATCTCGATGCCGAGCGTCCAGTAGACGCTGTCCACCCACGGGCCATAAGGCGCGAACAGGCCGGTGCGGACCAGCCTGACCACCGCATCGGTTGGCCAGCTCAGGCCGATGGCGAGCAGCAGCACGGCGGTGATCGGCGCGCAGATCCAGACCGCCGGCGCCAGCCTTTTGACCCTTGCCTCGAAGAACCGCAGCGGCGTCGAATTCTCCGCGCTGAAGGCGATGACGAAGCCGCTGATGACGAAGAATATCTCGACGCCGACCCAGCCGGACTCGACCCAGGCGCCTATTGCCGGCTGCTGGGGAACGCCGCCCGTGGCCTGCGCCGAGATGCCGTCGGGATAGGCCCACACCCAGAAGCCATAGTGGTAGACCATGACCAGCACGGCGGCGAGAAACCGCAGGATGTCGACGCCGCCAAATGTAATTTTCTGCTGAGCCATACCGAACCGCCGGATGGCCCCCCATTTGCCACTGTAGGGAGGGTTGCTGCATTGCACAATAAAAGTATTGCTTGCCGATCGGCATAGGCTTGTTGGCAAGCAAGGCTGCGCGGGATCGCTCCCGGCCGGCGGCCTCAGACCCCGATCCCGCGCTCCTTCATGGCGGCGGCGATCTCGTCGAGGATGACCGGGTCGTCGATGGTCGCCGGCATGGTCCATTCCTCCTTGTCGGCGATCTTCTGCATTGTGCCGCGCAGGATCTTGCCTGACCGCGTCTTGGGCAAGCGCTTGATCGTTACCACGGTCTTGAAGGCGGCGACCGGGCCGATGCGCTCGCGCACCAGCGCGACGACCTCCTTCTCGATGGTGCCGCCATCCCGCGCGACACCGGCATTCAGCACCACGAAGCCGAGCGGAATTTGGCCCTTCATCGCGTCGGCAATGCCGACGACAGCGCATTCGGCGACATCGGGATGGGCGGCCAGCACCTCTTCCATGGCGCCGGTCGATAGCCTGTGGCCGGCGACATTGATGATGTCGTCGGTGCGGGCCATGACATAGAGATAGCCGTCCTCGTCGATCATGCCGGCATCGGCCGTCTTGTAGAAGCCGGGGAATTCGTCGAGATAGGCTTGGCGGAACCGCTGGTCGGCGTGCCACAGTGTCGGCAGGCAGCCCGCCGGCAGCGGCAGCTTGACCACCACATTGCCCAGCGTGCCGCGCGCCACCTCGTGGCCGGCATCGTCGAGCACGCGTATGTCATAGCCGGGCATCGGCACGCCGGGCGAGCCGTATTTCACCGGCAGCAGCCCGAGGCCTGCCGGGTTCATCGTCATTGGCGAGCCGGTCTCGGTCTGCCACCAATGGTCGACCACCGGCACGTTGAGCTTTTGCTCCGCCCATTTGATGGTTTCGGGGTCGGCGCGCTCGCCCGCGAGGAACAGCGTGCGGAATTTGGAGAGGTCGTATTTGGCAACGAACTCGCCCTTGGGATCCTGGCCCTTGATCGCCCGAAAGGCGGTCGGCGCGGTGAACAGCGCCACCACGCCGTGTTCCGCGATCACCCGCCAATAGGTGCCGGCATCGGGCGTGCCGATCGGCTTGCCTTCGAACAGGATGCTGGTGCAGCCATGCAGCAGCGGTCCGTAGACGATGTAGGAATGGCCGACGACCCAGCCGACATCGGATGCCGCCCAGAACACTTCGCCCGGCTTGACGCCGAACTCGTTTTCCATCGTCCATTTCAGTGCGACCATGTGGCCGCCATTGTCGCGCACGATGCCCTTGGGTTGGCCGGTCGTGCCGGACGTGTAGATGATGTAGAGCGGGTCGGTGGCGAGCACCGCCACGCAGTCGACATTGGCGCCGGCCGCCCGCTCGCGGGCAACGGCATCGGCATAGTCGATATCGAAATGGTCCTTCAGTTCGCAACGCAACTGGTCGCGCTGCAGGATCAGGCAGGCGTCCGGCTTGTGGCGGGACATCTCGATCGCCTTGTCGAGCAGCGGCTTGTAGGCGACGATGCGGCCCGGCTCCAGCCCGCAAGAGGCCGATATGATCAGTTTGGGCCTGGCGTCGTCGATGCGGGTCGCCAATTCATGCGAGGCAAAGCCGCCGAACACGACCGAATGCACCGCGCCGATCCGGGCGCAGGCGAGCATGGCGATGGCCGCCTCCGCCACCATCGGCATGTAGATGATGACGCGGTCGCCCTTGCCGACGCCACGGTTCTTCAGCACCGAGGTCAGCGCAACCACTTCGCGCTTCAGCTCGGCATAGGTGAATTTTTTCACCGTTCCGGTGATGGCGCTGTCGTGGATCAGCGCGATCTGGTCGGCGCGCCCGCCGGCGACATGCCGGTCGATGGCGTTGTAGCACGTGTTGCAGGTCGCGCCGGTGAACCAGCGGCCGTAGACGCCTGCGCTGGCATCGAACACCTTGTCCCAAGGCGAATACCAGTCGATGGCGCCGGCCGCGTCCGCCCAGAATTTTTCCGGATCGCGTCTCCAACCCTCATAGACCTCGTGATAGCGTGAAGCCATCCGTACCTCCCCAGGAACGATTTGCCGTCTTTGCATACAGCCTATGCTGTTTTTTCCGGCGCTGTCTTCCCTGATTTTCGTCTGAGACGTTCCCTGGCTTGACCAGGGAGGCGCGGTGTCGTGAACTGCCGTATCGGCGGGGAGGATGCGAACGAATGCGCCATTGGTGGTCGATCGCGGGCTGGCCGCTGGTTACGCTGGCGGTCGGTACGGCGATCGTTGTCTCGGCCGGTGTCGCCCGCGCCGGGGATGCCGCGGCACGGCGCATCATCGGCTTCTCGGCCGATGGCGCCTATTTCGCCTTCGAGCAGTATGGAACGCTCGACGCCGGCGCGTCGGATTCAGGCTACTCGGAGATCGACATCATCGACACCCGCACCGATCAGTTCGTTGGCGGCAAGCCCATTCTCGTCGTCGACGAAACCGAGGAGTCGACACTGACCCTGAAACAGGCCAGGGCGCAAGCGGCTGCCAAGGCGGCGCCGATCCTGGCGAAGTACGCCATTGCATCGCGGGGCACGCAAACAGCGTCCGACAGGTTCACCTTTCCCGGCGAGATCGTCGGCTACAACGACATTTCGCGTCTTGAGCAGGCGTCGCAGAAATGGCTTTCGCCGCTCTATGACGAGACCGAGGTTTCAACCATCCGGCTCGATGAGATCCTGGCCGACAGTGCGATCGATTGCTCAGCGAGTTTCAATGACATCCAGCAGGGTGACCAGGCGCTACAAGGCGACAAACCAGGCAAGGCGCTCGGCTTCCGGCTGACCTTGCAAGGCCAGGACGGCAAGCCGTTCAAGACCCTGCACGAAGACAAGGCCGTGCCCGGGTCGAGGAACTGCCCGACCTCCTACAGCCTGTCGGAATCCTATGAATTCACCCCTGTCGGCAAACCGGCGGTGATCGTTGTGCTCGTGCAGCGCTTCAGTCAGGGCTTTGAAGGGCGCGACCGCCGTTTCATTGCCGTGACCGGGCAGCCTCGCTGAAGATCGGTGGGTAGCACCTTACACCAGAATTCATTGGACAAATGCCGATTGCGCTAGATCGGCAGGGCCACAAGCATGAGGCCTACGCCGCCGAAGATCAAAATGGCCGCTGCCATCGCTTTTCGATGACGTTCGAAAGTCGTCGGAGCCCGCTCCCAGTTGTAACGCATACGCTATCTCCCCAAAACCCCGGGAGTCCTTACCTTACTCTGGGGAAGAAAAGCAACGGCCCCGTCGGCCAACTCCCTTGTCTGCGGCGTCGCGCCGACGACCATTTCTGGGATGATTTCGGCTGGACAGGTGGTGGAGGCATTTTGCAGCCGGCACGGGATCTGTCGCGGACGCAAGGCGCACGAGCCCATCCCCCGCCGGCCGATAGACAGCGCTCCACCGCCGCGCTATCTCATTTCGGGGTTCTTATGGCTTGGTGGGGTTGGTTATGGAAATTGCCTCTGGAACGGTTCTGCGGCTGGCCGACGACGCTTCGGTCCAGCATGTCGGCGACGGTGCCGTCGTGCTTCTGGCGCGCAGCGGCCAGCTCTATACATGCAACGGCACGACCGAAGCCTTTCTCGACAAGGTGGACGGCGCGCGCAGTCTCGATCAGATCGTCGGCCTGCTTTGCGAGGAGTTCGAGGTCGACAAGGGCACGCTGGATGAAGACATGGCGGCGCTGGCCACCGAACTGATCTCGGAAGGCATCCTTGCCGCCTCCGGTGCGTGATGGAGGTAGGTGCGTGATGGAGCTAGGTGCGTGATGGCCGACGGTCCGCTCCTGCGTGCCCTGTTTCGATGCCATCTCTGGGCAAGCGCGCGGCTGATGCCGGTCCTCATCGCAAACCGCAGCTTCGAGCAGGTGCTGAAATGGGCGCCGCTGGCCTCGTCGACACCCTATCGCGGTCTGCCGGCTGCCTACATCGTCGCCAGAGTCAACCGCACCGTCCGCCATCCCTGGCTGATGCGCGACCGCAGATGCCTGCGCGAGGGGCTGCTCGGCCATCGCTTCCTGCGTCTCGCCGGTTTCGATCCGGAGCTGCGCTTCGGCGTTGATCCGAAGTCGCTGCAGGCACCGCATCTGTCGGCGCATTGCTGGGTTTGTCTTGATGGCAGGCCGGTGGTCAGCGATCGCCTTCCGGGCATGGTGGAGATCTATCGTCACCATGCCGACCCCACAAAGGTGCGCCCCGCTTGACCATGCGCTCTGCCTGCTATGGCCTCAACGGCCAGATCCTCGGCATATCGGCCGAACGCCCCGACCTATGGGAGGATTTCGACAGGATGCTGGGCGTCCTGCGCATCACGGATCCCGTCGAGCCGGGCTTTCGTCTGGATATCACCGAGGCGGACGTTCTGCACGAGACCCCCGGCGGTTCGCTCGTCTTCGACGGCGAGATACCGGAGGACGGCCACTGCCGGATGATCGCCGATGGCGCCACGATCCACCTCGTCTTTCCCGGTCGCCAGACCGTAGCCATCAATGACGAGGAGGCTTGGGCCAAACTCCGGGTTCGGCCCGGCACGAAAGCCGCCTGGACGCCATCGATGCTGGTGCTGGACGCCGCCCTCGACGCCGGCGGCCAGCATATGCTGCATACGGCTGGCCTGACATTGCCGGGCCGTGATGCCCTCGTGCTGATCCATGCGCCGAGCGGCACCGGCAAGACCACCACGTCGCTGGCGCTGGCGACGCAAGGCTTTGGCCTCTGTTCCGACGACGCCATGATCCTGGATCTGACTTCGGGCAAGCCTGTGGCTTGGGGTCTGCCGCGGCACGTCAAGATCCACCAGATAACCGCCGAAATGATCCCGCAGGTGGCGCCATGCCTTGGCCCCTCCTGGGACCGCAATGGCGAACAGGCCGTCTCGCTGGAGCGGTTGAGCGAGATCGTGCGGATCGAAAGCCCGGTGGCCCGACCCGTGGCCGCCCTCCTGCACCTGGCGCGCTCCGCCGACAGTCAGACGCGGCTCGTCGCCATGGCCCGCACCGACGCGATGGTGGCGCTGGCGATGGACAACGTCCGCACCGGCATGACCGGCCTGCTGCCGCTGCAGAAACGCCGGCTGGCGACGATCGGCAAGCTGGTCTCGTCGGTGCCGACCTTCACGCTGGAAGTCGGTGCCCACCCGGCCGACGCCGCGGCGCTGATAAATGCCACATTGGCCAGGCAGGACTGAGCCGGAGCTTCAGGCTGGGTATGGCCTGGCCTTGGCCAGCCGCTGGATCCAGCGGAAGG
This sequence comes from Mesorhizobium sp. WSM1386, assembly GCF_055901595.1. Taxonomy (NCBI): domain Bacteria; kingdom Pseudomonadati; phylum Pseudomonadota; class Alphaproteobacteria; order Hyphomicrobiales; family Phyllobacteriaceae; genus Mesorhizobium; species Mesorhizobium sp. WSM1386. The sequence continues at coordinate 232,133 of NZ_CM148373.1, read as the reverse complement.
CATCACGCCGCAGGCGTGAGCCGATCTTTTCCCTGGAATTGACCCTGAGCAGGGTGTTCGTGGTGATCAGCCGTTTGGCCAGCCTTATCGAAAGATCGGGCTTGATGCGGCCGGCGAGTTCAAGCGCACGGCGCTCGCCGAACAGCTCGCCGGTCACATTGAGCACGATCGCCAGTTCGAGTTCGATGCCGGTCATGCGGGCCGCGTCGAGCAGTCTGGCTTCCGCTTCGGGGGACTGCAGTGCCCGCACGCCTTGCAGCACATCGACGCAAAGCTGCAGCCGATGAAATTTGTGGCCGCCGGCGGCATGCACGATGGCGATCGTCAGCAGGGCTGCCGGCGTGTTGGTAGCATCGCCGTCGATGGCGCGCAATTCGCGGAAGCCGAGCGACAGGCGTCGGCGCATGCCCGTGTCGTGCACGAGGTCGCCATGCAGTTCCACCAGCAGGCTCGAATTCCCCTTTTCCAGCCATTTGAATTCCTGCAGCTGGTAGGATTCGGCTTCATTGCTGCCAAGCTCGAAGCCGCATGAAGCGATCGCCCGGTTTGCCCGTGCAAGGTTGGCCGGCTCGACGAGGATGTCGATGTCGGTGAACGGCCTGTCGGTGACGTGGCGATAGAGCTTTCCCGCAAAGACCGGGCCCTTGACGATCCGTGCCGGAATGCCCTCGGCGGTGAGCTCCTTCATGATGCGGCCGCCATGGTAATTCAGCAGCATCGATTGGCCGGTGGCGATCGGCGCTTTCTGGCGCAGTTCGTGAAGTTTGCTCTGCACGTTCGCATCCGATGTCAGATGCGCGTTGCCACGTTCATGGAGCTTGCGCAGCATGATCGGCAGAACGCCATGAAACTCCGCGTTGTCGAGCAGTGCCGACAAAGCCTCTGCCGACAAATCGTCCTCGACTGCCGCGGCCTCCGGATCGGCGAAGCGCAGCAGCAGTTTTTCTTCGGCGGAGTTGAGGAATGGCAGCATCAGCCCCGGGCGCCAAGTGGACGGCCCAGGATGGTTGCAGAAAAGCGCTGTGGAAGCCAGCGCTACATGCCCCACCGCAGTGCTGCCGTGTGGACGGGCGCATCCCACCAGCCGGTCATTTCATCGTCGAGCATGGTCAGCGTGACAGAGCAGCCGGCCATGTCGAGCGAGGTGACATAGGTGCCGACCAGCGAGCGGGCAATCGTCACGCCATGCCTCTCGAAGATACGACGCGCGCTGTTGTACATCAAGTAGAGCTCCATCAGCGGCGTGCCGCCGAAGCCATTGACGAACAGCAGCGCCGGGCCTTCCGCCTTGTCACCGAGATCGCCCAGGATCGCGGCGCAGATTTCCTCGGCGATGGCGTCAGCGCCCTTCAACGTATCGCGCCGGCGGCCGGGTTCTCCATGGATGCCGACGCCAAACTCCATCTCGCCGTCGCCGATGTCGAAGGTCGGCTTGCCGGCCGCCGGCACCGTGCCGCTGGTCAGCGCCACGCCCATCGAGCGAGTGGCGGCATTGACCCGGTCGCCCAGCGCCTTCAACGCCGGCAACGCCATGCCTTGTTCGGACGCCGCGCCGACGATCTTTTCCACCACCAGCGTGCCGGCGACGCCGCGCCGGCCGGTCGTGTAGGACGAATTCTCGACGGCGACGTCGTCATTGGTCACCACCTGCAGGATGCCGTCTGACATTTCCGCCGCCATGTCGAAGTTCATCACGTCGCCCTCATAATTCTTGACGATGAACAGGCAACCGGCACCGGTGTCGACTGCCTGCGCCGCCGCCAGCATCTGGTCAGGCGTTGGCGAGGTGAACACCTGGCCGGGGCAGGCGGCATCCAGCATGCCATGGCCGACAAAGCCGCCATGCAGCGGCTCGTGGCCGGAGCCGCCGCCGGAGATCAGCGCCACCTTGCCTGGCCGCAGGGTTCTGCGACGGATGAATTTATGCTCCTCGCCAAGCGCCAGGATACCGGCATGGGCGGCGACGAAACCATCGAGGCTCTCGGTCAGCACCGTGTCCACCGAATTCATAAATTTCTTCATGGCGTCCTCCCAAACAGTCCGGCAAGAATGGTCAGCCGCCACCCTTGCCGGTGATGCTGGTGATCTTCTGGATGAAGTCGTTGACCGCCCTGTCGAGCGCGGCATTCTGCTTGTCGTCGCCGAAATCCGGCACGACAAGCGAAACATGCCGCGTCTTGCGCATGCCAGCCGCGACCGACATCTTTCCCGGATGCGCCTGGTGGTAGGCGGCGAGGAACTGATCGCGTTCGGCCGGGCTGAAATGGCAGACGGAGAAAATTGCCGGCAAATGTTTTGACGGAATCGGGATCGAGTAGGTCGGACTGGAGATTTGCGTGACGAAGCTGCGGTGCTTGCCGAGCGCGTCGGCGAGACGCTGACGCATGCCGGACGGCCGCTGGTCGATGACATGCGACAGGATCGTCTTGTAGGCTCGGATCGCTTCTTCGGAACCGGGTTCGGGCGTCTTGTCGACCATGCCTGCCACGCCTACACCGAAATGTCCGCGATGGCCGCCTTGGCCATGGCGAGTTGCGCCGGCGGCACGGAGAGATCGCGCAAGCCGGCCTCGAGCAGCGCCGGGATCGAGGCGGGATCGCCGCCGGCATCGCCGCACAGGCTGACGGGAATACCATTGTCCCGTCCGAAGGCGGTGACCGAGCCGATCAGCCGCAGCACCGCGGGATGGCGGACCGAATTGAGATGCGCGACCGCGGCGTTGTCGCGCGCCGCCGCCATCACATATTGCGTCAGGTCGTTGGAGCCGATCGAGAAGAAGGCCGCGCCGGCCAAGACCTCCGGCGCGATGGCCACCGACGGCACTTCGACCATGATGCCGAGCGGCGGCATCCGCTGCGCTGTGCCGCGCGCGGTAAGGGCTGCCTGTTCGTCAGCGAACAAGCCGGCTGCGCGCTCATACTCCTCGGCCGTGGCGATCATTGGAAACATGACCCTGAGATTGCCGTGTGGCGCGGCGCGCAGCAATGCCCTGATCTGAACACGGAAGATATCGAGCCGCGCCAGCGACAGCCTGATCCCGCGCAGGCCGAGGAATGGGTTGCCTTCCTCGACGGTGAAGCCCGGCACCGGCTTGTCGCCGCCGGCATCGACGGTGCGGATCGTCACCGGCTTGTCGCCGGCCCATTCCAGCACCTTGCGATAGGCGCGATACTGGGTCTCCTCGTCCGGCAATGTCTTGCCGAACAGGAATTCCGTGCGCATCAGCCCGACACCGTCGCAGGTCGCGATGTCGATGGCGTCGACATCAGATGGGTCGGCGATGTTGACCTGGATGCGCACCGCCGTGCCGGCTTTGGTCAGCGCCGGCCTTGCCAGAAAGGTCTGCGCCTTGCCCTGGCGGGCCGCGAAGGAAGAGGACGACTGCCGGAAAGAGCCGATCTCGGCCGGCGAGGGCGCCAGCACGATATTGCCGTGCTCGGCGTCGAGCAGCGCCATGCCGGCCAGACCGGCGGGTGGTTCGCGTAGGCTCACGACCATCGGTACGCCGCGTGAGCGCGCCAGCATGGCGACATGGCTGGCGGTGCTGCCCGCCTTCAGCGCGATGCCGCCGCCGCTGCTCCAATCGGTTTCGAGAAAACGCGTCGGCGCGATGTCCTCGCCATAGAGAATGGCGCCGGCCGGGGCTGTGCTGGCACCGTCATCGGTCAGGGCATGCAGCACCTGGTCTCTGATATCGCGCAGGTCTCCGGCACGGGCGCGAAAATAATCCTGGTCGGAGGCTTCATAGCCGGCGATCTCGCCGTCGAGTGCCTGCCGCCAGGCCGCGTCGGCGGTCCGTCCGGAATCGATCGACGCGAAGGCTGGTCCGCTCAGCGCATCGTCTTCCAGCATGGCGATGTGGAATTCGAGTATGCCGGCGGCGTCGCTGTCGGCGGTTTCGACCATGGTCATGAGCCGGCTCACCGCCTTGCCGATCGCCGCCCTCAGTGATGCCTTCTCCTCCTCGGGAGTGGCCTTGCTGGTGTAGACTGCCGGCGGCCGGTCGAGCTCGAACAGCGGCCCCTCGGCATAGCCGGCCGAGGCCGGTACACCCTCAATCCGCATGGCCCGCATCCCCCGCGGGTCGATGCAGACGTGGGCCGGCCTCACGCCGACCGGACATGACCGGCACCCTCGTCGAAATCGCGCCGCACCAGTTCGACCAGCGCGTCGACGGCATCATTGGCGCCGTCGCCGCTGGCCCTGATGTGCAGCACCGTGCCCTTCGGCGCCTTGGCCGCCATCACCTTGACGATGCTCTTGGCGTCGAACCACGGCCCGTTGGCGGCAAGCGCTATTTCCACGTCGGCGGCAAAGGTCTTGGCGAGCTTGGTGAATTTCACCGAAGGACGCGCATGCAGGCCCACATCATGGGTGATCAGGACGGTCGCTTCGGCGGCTGCGGACATGTCTTTCAAAATTCCCGTTTACTCACGACGGCGACAATTCATGCGCCGTCGCCACCACTTCCCGAAGAGAGGCGCCGCCGGATGCCTCGGTCGCCGCCATCACCGCGCCTTCGACGATCGGCGCGTTGCAGACGATGATCTTCTGCGCGCGGGGTTCGCCGATCATCTCCACCGCCATTTCCGAGTTGGTCTCGGCGCCACCGAGATCGACCAGTATGGCGACGCCGGCTTCCGACCAGGCCTTGTCGATGGCGCCCATGATCGCCTCGACATTGGTGCCGAGCCCGCCATGGCCGTTTCCGCCGCACCATGCAAGCGGCACTTCGTTGCCCACCATCTGGCGCACCATGTCGGCCGTGCCTTCCGCGACCAGCGGCGAATGCGACACGATCACGATCCCGACATTGCTCATGCGCTTTCCCCGATCGCTTGTCCCACCGTGCGCACCAGCAGTGCCGTCGAGCGCGCGCCGGGATCCATGTGGCCGATCGAGCGGTCGCCGAGGAACGAGGCGCGGCCACGCTGAGCCTTCATCGGCACGGTCGCCTCGGCCGCAGCGTCGGCGATGTCGGCTATCTCGGCCGCGGTCTTTCCCCCGGCCAATGCGTCATGCACCGGCTGCAGCACATCGAGCATGGTTTTTTGGCCAACCTGCGACTTGCCGCGCGCCGCCACCGCTTCGATCGCCTTGCCGAAGGCAGCCGTCAGATTGGCGCGATCGGGCTCCGCCGAAATCTCCTTGCCGAGCGCCATGAACAATGTGCCGAACAACGGACCGGAAGCGCCGCCCACCGTCATCACCAGCTTGGTCCCGATCGCCTTCAAGGCCTCGGGCAGCGGCTTTGCCGCGAACGCATCCGCCTCGGCCCGCACGGCCTCGAAGCCGCGCTTCATGTTCAGCCCATGGTCGCCATCGCCGATCGCCTGGTCGAGCGCCGTCAATTCCTCGGCGTGGGCAGCGATCGTATCCGCCGCGGCCGCGACCAGACTGGCAAGGTTCAACATCGCCATGTCGCCCAGACTCCCGGTTTCCACCTTGCCGGCAGTAGCGAAAGAACGGTCATTCGGCAACGGGTGCATGGGTCAGGCCGCGACAAGCAGCGTGGCGGCCGCCGCGAACACCTCGGCCACGGCATGGGCGCCGGGATCGGCCACGCCCTGCAACTGGCTGCCGACATAGGCCGACCGCCCGGCCTTCGCCTTCTCCATGGCGGCAGTCGCCTCGGCGCCGCGCCGGGCCGCCGCTGCCGCTTCTTCCAGCCCGTTGGCGTCGAGCGCTTTCAGGGCTGGCTCCAGGGCATCGACCATCGTGCGGTCGCCAAGCTGTGCGCCGCCATAAAAAGTCATTCGCTCAAGTCCGGCAAGCAGCGCCTTGGCCAAATCAGCGCCGCCATCCAGAGCCTGGGCCGCCGCGGTGAAGAAGATCGACAGCAGCACCCCGCTGGAGCCGCCCATCGATGCGCTCAATACGTCACCTATTGCCCCAAGGGTTGCCGCGGGTTCGGCAAGCGGCAGCGTATCGAGACGTTCGAGGATGCTGCGCGCACCGGTCGCCACCGTCGAGCCGGTGTCGCCGTCGCCCGCCTTGGCGTCGAGCCCGTTCAACGTGGCTTCAAGCGAAATCAGCCTTTCGCAGACCGTGACGATCACGCGCCTGGTGCCGGCGTCCTGGCTGGCCTTGTATGCAGCACTTTGTCCAGCTGCTTTCGCCATTGGCACGATGGCAGGCGCTGCGACCGGCTTGGCCTGCATCCAGGCATGCGGACCGACCGGCGCCAGCAAGGCTGTCTCACGCGCGGCGTCGAGCTGGATCAGCGACAGCGAGAAGCCGTTCATGTTGAGTGCCGTCATCAGCGGGCCGGGCCCGACGGTCAGTTTGACCGCCTTGCCGAGCGGCGAGGCAAGCACCGCATTGGCGATGACAGACATTTCGAGCGGCGGCACGGAGCCGAGATTGTTGATCAGCAAGGCATAGGCGGCCTTCGGATCGAGCCGCACCGCCAGGCGCTCCGCCATGATCGCCACCAGCCTGTCGGCGCTTTGCACCGCGATGCGCTCGACGCCCGGCTCGCCATGAATGCCGAGGCCGAGCTCGCCGTCGTTTTCGCCAAACCGGTCCTCATGCGGCTGCCCGGGAATGGAGCAGGACGACAGCGACATGCCGAGCGAGGCGATGTCGTTCGCCGCTGCCCGGGCCGCTGTCGCGATATCGGCCAGATCGTGACCGGCTTCCGACAGGTGTCCCGCGATCTTGTGGACGAACAAGGTGCCGGCAACACCGCGCGGCTGGGCGATGTCGGGCAATGCGATGTCGTCGGCGACGATCACCGTCTCGACGCGAAAGCCTTCGGCGCGCGCCTTCTCGGCGGCCAGGCCGAAATTGAGACGGTCGCCGGTGTAGTTCTTGACGATCAGCAGGCAGCCGGCCGGTCCGGTGACTGTGCGGATGGCCGCCAGCACCGCCTCGACGCTCGGCGAGGCGAAGATCTCGCCGGAGACCGCCGCCGTCAGCATGCCCTTGCCGACGAAGCCCGCATGCGACGGCTCATGCCCGGCGCCGCCGCCGGAAACGACGCTGACTTTCGACTTGTCCCAGTCGGCGCGCAGCACGACCTTGAGCTCGGGATAGCCGTCGAGGCGCGCCAGTTCGCCTGAGCCGATGGTCCGCAACAGGCCATCCAGCGCCTCGGTGACGATCGTTTCCCTGCGGTTAAAAAAGTGCTTCATCGAATTCGTCCCGTATTCGCAATCGTCAATCACAAGCCGGCATTATCCTTTGGGGGAAAACACCGAAAACCGTTCACATCAGTCGTTGTCCGTCGGCGCCGAAATAGAGCGGCGAGCGGTAGCGGATCACCACTCTGTCGCCTTGCGACAGGTCCGTGTCCGGGTCGGTCAGCGTCACCAGTTTCTTCGGGCCGACCGTCACATGCAGGTGGTTCTGGTCGCCGAGATGCTCGACCCAGTCGACGACGCCGTCGGCATGGCCATTCATGGCTTTTTCGATCGTCAAATGTTCGGTGCGCGCGCCGATCGTCCTGGTGCCCGCCGGCGCGCCGCCATCGGGCAGCAGCCCCGCCGGCAGCAGATTGATCGCCGGCTGGCCGAGCCTTGCCGCGACATGCAGGTTCGCCGGCTCGGAATAGATCGTTCTCGGCGACCCGATCTGCACCAGCACGCCGTCCGCAAGGATGCCGATGCGGTCGGCCATCGTCATCGCCTCGATCTGGTCATGCGTGACGTAGAGCATGGTGGCGCCAAGTTCGGACTGGATGCGCTTCAGCTCGAGCCGCAGATCCGCGCGCAGTTTGGCGTCGAGCGACGACAGCGGCTCGTCCATCAGATAGATGGCGGGCTTGCGCACCAGGGCGCGGCCGATGGCGACGCGCTGCATTTCGCCGCCCGACAGCTTGGTCGAGCGGTTGGCGAGCTTGTGGTGGATGCGCACCATCTTCGCCACCTCCTCGACCCGCCGGCGGATCTGGTCCTCCGGTATTTTCCGGGCCGGCGAGCGCAGCGGAAAGGCGAGATTGTCGAACACCGACAAATGCGGATAGAGCGAGTATTGCTGGAACACGAAGGCGGTGTCGCGCTCGGCCGGCGACAGCGTCGTCGCATTGTGGCCGCCGATCTCGATCGTGCCGCTATCCGGCCGCTCCAGCCCGGCGATCAGGCGCAGCGTCGTCGTCTTGCCGGCCCCCGTCGGCCCGAGCAGCACGACGAATTCGCCGTCTTCTATGTGCAGGTCCAGACCGTCGACGGCGACATGCTCGCCAAAGCTCTTGGTCACGTTCTTGATATGAACGTCAGCCATGCTGCGCTCTCCCTTGAGAGGCGGTATCGTGAACAGCGGTTCTCACCGCGCGTCCCGATCCCTTGTCAAACAGCGACAGCCGTGCGCTGTTCAATGTCAGGCCGACATGGTCGCCCGCATTGAGCCGGATCTCGGCCGGCACGCGCGCCTTGATGATGCCGTCCGCCGTTTCCACCGCGACGATCTGCGTCGTGCCGAGATATTCGGTGCCGTAGATGGCGCCGCGAAGCTTCGAGGCGTCGTCGAAGCGGATATGCTCAGGTCGGATGCCAAGCGCCATGTCGGCCGGCGCAATGTCCTCGCGCACCTCCGGCACCGCGACCTTCGCGCCCTGGACGACAATCTCCTTCGCGCCCTTGGTGAGCCCGCCACCGAAGCCGAGGAAATTCATCGGCGGCGAACCTATGAAGTCGGCGACGAACATCGTCGCCGGGCGATCGTAGATTTCGCGGGGTGTTCCGAACTGTTCGATGACGCCATGGTTCATGACAGCGATCTTGTCGGCCATCGACATCGCTTCCATCTGGTCATGCGTGACATAGACCGTGGTGGCATGGATGCGGTTGTGCAGCTCGCGCAGCTCATGGACCATCAAATCGCGGAATTCGGTATCGAGCGTGCCGAGCGGCTCGTCCATCAGGAAGCATTTCGGCCGCCGCACGATGGCGCGGCCGAGCGCCACGCGCTGGCGGTCGCCGCCGGCAAGGCCCGAGACGGATTTGTTGAGCAGATGATCAATGCGCAGGAGTTTTGCCGTCTCCTCGACCCGGGTTCGGATTTCGGCCGCCGGCATGCCTTGCGCCAGGAGCGGGAAACCGATGTTCTTGCGCACATTCATGTGTGGGTAGAGCGCGAACAGCTGGAACACGAAGGCGATGTCGCGCTCGCGGGCCCGCAGCATGGTGACGTCGTCGCCGCCGAGCAGGATCTCGCCGCCGGTCGGCAGTTCGAGCCCGGCGATCATGCGCAAGGTCGTCGTCTTGCCGCAGCCCGAAGGCCCAAGCATGACGAAGAACTCGCCATCCTCCACGACGAAGTTGGAATCCTGCACGGCGACGAAATCGCCGAAGGCCTTTCTCAAATGTTGGACGCGGATCTCGGCCATGATTATTCCGGGAACTTCGAGACGATGATGAACATCACGGTGCCGGCGAGCATGGTGATGAAGGAATAGGTGTAGAGCGACAGCGCGAAGGGCTGGAACAGCATCAGGAAGCCGATGGCGATCAGCGCCGTGGCGACGTTTTCCATCAGGCCGCGCCTGGCCCAACGGGGCCATGATGTTTTCCTGGAGATGGCGAGGCGGGTCATGCGTAGCTCCCTTCCTTCTCGCCGTTCAAGCGGAGAGATGGTTGCGGGGTGGTTCCCCCACTCCGTCGCTGCTTCGCAGCGCCACCTCTCCCCCCTCCGGAGGGAGAGGAAGGGAGCCTGGCTGAATGAAGTTCGCGCCCTTCCTCTACCCCGTCGATCGGGGGAGAGGTGTCGAGCGAAGCTCGACGGAGTGGGGGTCGACCTCGCACATCACTCATTTCCGCACCGCCCCAAAAGTGATGCCGCGCAGCAATTGCTTGCGAAGCAGAATGGTGAAAACCAGGATCGGCACCAGGAAGATCGTCGTGCCGGCCGCAACCGCCGGCCAGTCCTGGCCGCCCTCGCCGATGATGGTCGGGATGAAGGGCGGTGCCGTCTGCGCCGTGCCGGAGGTCAGGAGCGCCGCGAACGCATATTCGTTCCAGGCGAAGATCAGGCAGAAGATTGCGGTTGCGGCAATGCCGGTCGTCGCCTGCGGCAGCACGGTGCGCCAGAAGGCCTGCAGCCGCGTGTAGCCGTCGATCATCGCCGCCTCTTCGTATTCGCGCGGGATCTCGTCGATGAAGCCTTTCAGGAGCCACACCGCCAGCGAGACATTGACCGCCGTGTAGAGCAGGATCATGCCGAGTGCGGTGTCGGAGAGGCCAAGCTCGCGGTACATCAGGTAGATCGGGATGGCGACGGCGATCGGCGGCATGAAGCGCGTCGACAGGATGAAGAACAGAAGGTCGTCGGCAAGCGGCACCTTGAAGCGCGAGAAGCCATAGGCCGACAGCGTGCCGAGGAAGACGGCGCAAAAGGTCGAGCCGAAGGCGATGATCAGCGAGTTGGCGAAGCGCGGCAGGAAGTTGGACGGGCCGGCGATCACCATATTGCGCTTGCGCACCGTCTCGTCGCAGAAGCCGGTCGCCGGTCCCAGCGAGTTGATGTACTCCGGCGTTTGCCGTGTGCGCGTCGTGAACAGGTTGCAGTAACCTTCGATGCTTGGCTGGAACAGGACCTTGGGCGGATAGGCGATCGAGTCCGGCGGCGTCTTGAAGCTGGTAGCGAAGATCCACAACAGCGGCACGATCGAGATCAACGCGTAGGCGATGATGATCGCGCCGGCGATGCGCTTCGAGTTGGCCGAGGGGGCGACGACCGAATGGGCAGTGGTCAGGCTCATCTCTGCTTCACCTTGTTGAGCGCCTTGACGTAGATGTTGGCGAGGCCAAACACTGCGACGAACAGGATGATGGCGAAGGCCGAGGAATAGCCGGTGCGCCAGCTTTCGAAAGCCTGCCGCTTCAGCGTGATCGAGGCGACTTCGGTGGTCGATCCAGGCCCGCCGCCGGTCAACAGATTGACCATGTCGAACATCTTGAAGTTCTCGATGCCGCGAAACAGCACCGCCAGCATGATGAAGGGCAGCGCCATAGGCAGCGTGATCGACCAGAATTGCCGCCAGTTGGAGGCGCGGTCGACCTCGGCCGCCTCATAGATGTATTCGGGGATCGAGCGCAGCCCGGCGAGGCAGATCAGCATCACGTAGGGTGTCCACATCCAGGTATCGACGATGATGATCGACCACGGCGCCAGCGACACGTTGGAGAGCATCTGGATGCTTGTCGGTGGAATGCCGGAGACGAACGAGATGACATAAGAGAACAAGCCGATCTGCGGTTCGTAGAGGAAGCGCCAGAAATTGCCGACCACCGCTGGCGACAGCATCATCGGTACCAGGATCAGCGTCGTCCAGAAGGCGTGGCCGCGGAACTTCCTGTCGATCAGCCAGGCCAGCGTGAAGCCGATCAGCGTCTGCAAAAGGATCGTCCAGAACACGAAATGCGCGGTCGTCTGCATGGCGATCCAGATATCCTTGTCGCCGAGGATGCGCTGGTAGTTGGCAAAGCCGAGATTCTTCACCACTTCGTTGGGCCGGTTGGCCCGGTAATTGGTGAAGGAGAGATAGATCGCCCAGAACAGTGGGAAGATGTTGATGGCGAGCAGCAACAGGATCGTCGGCGAAATGAACAGCCAGGCGAGGCCCTTGTCGCTGATGCCCCGGACCTTGCGGGCCAACGGTTCCGGGGTCGCCCGGGCAACGTTCTCCGCGGTCCGATTGAGCATGGTGAGTCCTGCTTCGGTCACTTTAAAAACGTCTCTGTCATGGAATTTATCTGAACCGCGTCCCGTGCCAAGGGTGGCACGGGACGCTCGGCTTAGCTCGGGAGGAGCCGGTTACATCTTGCCGTCGTCCTGGAACACCTGCGTCCAGTCCTTGACCAGGCCGTCAAGCGCGACCTTGGCTGAACCCTGACCGGCGACGACATAGTCGTGGAAGCGCTTCTGCGAGGCCTGCAGCAGCGGGGCGTAGCTCGGCTCGGCCCAGAAGTCCTTCACGATGGCCATCGAGTCGAGGAAGGTCTGCGCGTAGGGCTGGCTGGCCGGGAATTTCGGATCCTTCACCACGGCGTTCAGGCAGGAATAGCCGCCAAGCGACCACCACTTGGCCTGCACGTCCTTGTTGGCGAACCACTTGATGTATTTCAGCGCCGATTCCTGCTTGTCGGAATAGGACACCACCGAAATGCCCTGGCCGCCGAGCTGGGCGAACTGTTCGCCGTCGGGGCCCTTGGGATTGACGAAATAGCCGATCTTGTCGCCGCCGACATTCTCGTCCTTCTGCAGGCCTGGCCAGGTGAAGGCGAAGTTCATGTGCATCGCCACCTGGCCGGATTTGAAGGCATCGACGCCTTCGCCCATGTAGCTGTTCGACGCGCCCGGCGGGGTGCAGCAATCATAGAGGGCCTTGTAGAACTCCAGCCCCTTCACCGACTTGTCGGAATTGACGAAGCCTTCCATCTCGTAGGGCTTCTTCGGGTTCTCGTACTGGAAGCCGTAGCTGTAGAGCACGTCCATGGCGCCCATGGTGATGCCTTCGGAGCCGCGCTCGGTATAGATCGAGGCGCCATAGACGGTCTTGCCGTCGATCTGCCGCTTCTGGAAGAATTCGGCGATCTGCTTCAACTGGTCGAAGGTGGCCGGCGGGCCGAGATCCCAGCCATACTTCTCCTTGAATTCCTTCTGCAGTTCCGGCTTGGAGAACCAGTCCTTGCGATAGGTCCAGCCGACGACGTCGCCCATGGCCGGCAGCGCCCAGTAGTTCGGCGTGTTCTTCGGCCATTCCGAATAGCCGACCACGGTTGCCGGCACGAAGTCGTCCATGCTGATCTTCTCCTTGTCGAAGAAGTCGTTCAGCTTGACGTAGTGGCCGTTCTCGGCGGCGCCGCCGATCCACTGGCTGTCGCCGATGATCAGGTCGCAGAGCTTGCCGTGCGAGTTCAGCTCGTTGAGGAAGCGGTCGGCGTAGTTGGTCCACGGCACGAACTCGAATTTCATGCCGATGCCGGTTTCCTTGGTAAAATCCTTGGACAGTTCGACAAGCGCGTTTGCCGGATCCCAGGCGGCCCAGCACAGCGTCAGGTCTTCAGCGTGCGCAGCGTTCGAGACGGCTGTCGACGCGGATATCGCCGAGGTCAGTCCCAACGCCAGTTTAAAGCTCGATTTCATGCCTTCCTCCCATTTGCGAAACGCGCCCGGATGACGGTTTCAAGAGCCCTCAACCCCTCTCCTCAGGGGCCCAAACATGCCAGCGCCGAAGCGTCGCGGATGTTTAGTAATTTGTTTAGTGATGCAATTTTTACTAAACAAGGCAAGCGAATTCGTCGCTGCGCCGCAGCATGACGGCGCCGGCATCTGAAAACGTTGGTAAAAGCGCCGAGCGTGGTGTGGACGGGCGCGGAGTCTGGAGGCCGTGCGGGCTGATTTCGACCAGGCTCGCAGGCCGTCTCCCGGCTCAGTCGACCTTCTTGGTGCTCACCATGACTGTCCGGATCGGTGGTGCCGGCGGCAGCAGCGCGCGAATGTCGCCGAAAGGAAATATCGGCTCGAAGCGGAAGGCTTCGGCCTGCGAGGCTTGCTCACCATTGCACTGGCCGGAGCGAAAAAGGTTCTGCGTCCGGGCGGCGTCGGCGAAGCGATCCGGGTCCTGCGATTGGTGCATGCGGATGGCCTGCGCCTTGATCTCGGCATGGGCGGAAATATCGACATAGTGCGTCGGCGAAAATCCGGTGCCGCCCATCGTGTCGGCATGCAGCACCGGAACGCCGAACGAGGCCGCGATGCGCACGCCGTCGGACAGCGCGCGGTGGTCGGCGTGATAGTCGTTGGGCGCGTGCGTGATCACGAGGTCCGGCCCGATCTCGCGAATGAGTCCTTTCAGCGCGCCGATCAGCGCGGCGTCGGCCACCAGCTCGCCGTCGGGAAAGTCGAGGAAGCGCGGCGTCGCCCCCAGCAGCGCGGCCGCGGCCGTTGCTTCCTCGCGCCTGACACGGGCGAGAATGACGGGATCGCTCTTGCCGCCCCTGGCCCCATCCGTGGCCACGGCAAAAGTGAGTTCTGCGCCTTGCGCCGCATAGGCGGCCATCGTACCGAACATGAAGATCTCGATGTCGTCCGGATGCGCACCGAGAGCCAGTATTTTCAATGCTTCTCTCCCCGGAAATGGAACAACGTGACGAACGGAATCCTGCTCGCCCTGATCGCCTATGCAAGCTATTCGGGCAGCGATGCCGTTATCAAGAGCCTGGGCGGACAGTTCACCGTCTTCGAGATCGGTTTCTTCGCGACCTTGTTTGCCGGCTGTTTCCTGTTTTTCACCCGCCCGGCGGGCGAACGCTGGCGCGATTTCTGGCGCATGAAGCGGCCATGGGCCGTGCAGGCCCGGGCCTGGGCCGGCATCGCGTCCGGCGTACTCAGCGTCTATGCTTTCACCCACATTCCCCTGGCCGAAGTCTACGCCTTGATCTTCCTGGCACCCTTGCTGGTCACCATCCTGTCGACCGTCATCCTGAAGGAAAAGGTCGGCCCCTGGCGATGGCTGGCCGTGGTCGCCGGCTTTGCCGGGGTGATGCTGGTGGTGCGGCCGGGCTTTCGTGAATTGAACCTCGGCCATCTGGCCGCCTTCGTGGTTGCCTTCCTCGCCGCGACCAGCGTCATCCTGATGCGCTCGCTCGCCCAGCAGGAGAAGCGCACGTCGATGCTCGGCGTGCTTGTCGGCTATGGCCTGGTGTTCAACGGCGTCGGCGCCGCGACCACCTCGTTCACCTTGCCGAATGCCATGCAGTTGGTCTGGCTGGCGTTGGCCGGCGCCTTCACCGCAGGCGGACAATTGCTGCAATTGCTCGCCGCCAAATACGCGCCAGCCAACCGTATAGCGCCGACGCATTATTCGCAGATCGTCTGGGCGGTCATCCTCGGCGCGCTGTTCTTCAAGGAATATCCCGACTGGCTGTCGTTGGTCGGCCTCGCGGTCGTCGGCGGTTCCGGCTTGCTGACCATGGTGCGCGAGGAAGTAAGGCTGGGCACGGTGCGCTGGAACCCGTTTTCGCGGACCCGGCTCTGAGCTGGTGCCAGTTGCACGGCGACCGTGACCGCTGATATGCGGACGCGATGACCGCAAAACCCTTGCCGGAGCTTCCGGTATCAGCCGTGCTGCCGGCGCTGAGCGAGGCGCTTGGCTCCGATAACAGCGCCGTGCTGGTGGCGCCACCCGGCGCCGGCAAGACCACGCTGGTGCCGCTGGCGCTGCTCGACGCGCCGTGGCTGGGTGCGGGCAAGATCGTGCTGCTCGAACCGCGCCGGCTTGCCGCTCGCGCCGCCGCCCGCCGCATGGCTGAACTGCTCGACGAAGAACCCGGCGCCACCGTCGGCTATGCCATGCGCATGGAAAACCGCACCTCGGCAAAAACCAGGATATTGGTCGTCACCGAAGGCGTGCTGGCGCGCATGATCCTCGACGATCCCGAATTGCCCGGCGTCTCGGCGGTGATCTTCGACGAATTTCACGAGCGGTCGCTCGACGGCGATTTCGGTCTGGCGCTGGCACTCGACGTGCAAGGCGCCCTGCGGCCGGACCTGCGGCTGCTGGTGATGTCGGCGACACTCGATGGCGCGCGCGTCGCAAGGCTCCTGTCGGGCGCCCCGGTGATCGAAAGTGAGGGCCGCGCCTTCCCCGTCGATATCCGCTACGACGAACGGCCGGCCGGCATCCCGGTCGAGGACGCCATGGCCAAGGCGATCCGCTCCGCCCTTGCCGACGAGGTCGGCAGCGTGCTTGCCTTCCTGCCTGGCCAGCGCGAGATCGAGCGCACCGCCGAGCGGGTGTCCGGCAAGGTCGGCGCAGATACCGACATCGTGCCGCTCTATGGCATGCTCGACGGCAAGGCGCAGGACGCGGCGATCAAGCCGGCGCAACCAGGCCGCCGCAAGGTGGTGCTGGCGACCTCGATCGCCGAGACCTCGATCACCATCGACGGCGTGCGGGTCGTCATCGATTCCGGCCTGTCACGGCTGCCGCGCTATGAGCCAGCTAGCGGTCTCACCCGGCTGGAAACCGTGCGCGTCAGCAAGGCATCGGCCGACCAGCGCGCCGGCCGCGCCGGGCGCACGCAAGCTGGCGTCGCCATCCGGCTGTGGCGCGCCGAGCAGACGGCGGCATTGCCCGCCTTCACGCCGCCGGAAATCCTCGAAGCGGATCTTTCGGGCCTGCTGCTCGACTGCGCCGCCTTTGGCGTCGCCGATCCCGCGACGCTCGCCTTCCTTGATCCGCCGCCGGCCCCGGCGCTCAACGAGGCAAGGGTGCTGCTGCGCGCGCTCCATGCCATCGACGAGGCCGGGCGTCTGACCGAAGCGGGCGCGTCGATGCGCAAGCTCGCCCTGCCCGTGCGGCTGGCGCATATGGTTGCCGAGGCGGCCCGAAGCAGTCATGCCGGCGAGGCGGCCATGCTCGCGGTGTTGCTCACCGAGCGCAGCCTTGGCGGCGACGGCCCCGATCTGGAGCGGCGGCTGATGCGATTTCGCGCGGAAAGATCGCCGCGCGCGACCGCCGCGCGACAGCTTGCCGAGCGGCTAGCCAAGCAGGTGGGCGGTACAAAAAACAGCGAAGCTGGACCTGCCGGTCCTCTGCTCATCCACGCCTGGCCGGACCGCGTCGCCAAGGCGCGCGGTGAACGCGGGCGTTTCGTGCTGGCCAATGGCTCCGGCGCCATGCTCCATGCCGCCGATCCGCTGGCCGGCGAGCCGTTTCTAATCGTCGCCGACCTGCAGGGCAAGGCGCAGAATGCGCGCATCGCGGCAGCGGCGGCAATCGGCGAGGACGACATCCGCGCCGCGCTGGCCGACCGGATCGAAACGCGCAGGCAAACGAGCTTCGACCGCGAGCGCCGCGCCGTGCGGGTGCGCGAAACGGTGCGCCTCGGCGCCATCACGCTCGCCGAGCGCATGCTGCCGCCGCCTTCAGGCGCGGATGCGGACAGGGCGATCCTCGATGCCTTGCGCGAACACGGATTGTCGCTGCTGAGCTGGAACAAGGAGGCCGAAACGCTGCGCCAACGGCTCTCCTGGCTGCATCGTGGGCTTGGGTCGCCATGGCCCGACATGTCGGATGCTGCCCTCATCGAGCGCCTTGACGACTGGCTGCTGCCGTTCCTGTCCGGGGCCGCATCCTTTGCCTCCATCGATTCCGGTGCTGTTTCGGCCGGGCTGGCTTCGCTCGTGCCGCACGACCTCCAGCGCAAGATCGACACGTTGGCGCCGACCCATTTCGACGCGCCGTCCGGCAGCCATTTGCCGATCCGCTATGACGGCGAATGGCCGGTGCTGGCGGTGCGCGTGCAGGAACTGTTCGGCCTCGATCGCCATCCTTCGATCGCCAGCGGCACCGTACCGCTGACGCTGGAACTCTTGTCTCCGGCGCACCGGCCGATCCAGACCACGCGCGACCTGCCCGGCTTCTGGCGCGGCTCCTGGGCGGATGTGCGCGCCGACATGCGCGGCCGCTATCCCAAGCACGTCTGGCCGGAAAACCCGCTGCTGGCGGCGGCTACCGCAAGAGCGAAGCCGAGAGGCACCTAGCCTCGGGAAGCTTGGGCGGACCGCTTGGATCAGGAGGGGGTTCCTTGAAAATTTGGCGCAAACATCAACCAGTTCGTCATCCATGGGCTGAGCAAGGAGCGCAGCGACGCGGCGCGGACCCGAGGATCCATGCCGGGACTCTGAAGCGTCACCACGGTCCAGAATTCTGCACCGCTGCACTCCACGTCCAGGGTCGCGGCATGGATCCCAGGTCTCCGGGACGGAGCTTCGCTCCTGCTTCGCCCAGGGATGACGACGTCGGGGGGCTTCGGCCAATCGCGAATGCCGACTGCGCACCGCTACTGGCGCTTGCCCTCCTGCGGCTGTAATCCATGGCCATGATCAACGTTTTGCGTTCGCCCGATTTCCAGCAGAGCCAGAGACTGCGCCTCAACACGTTGATCCGGCTGCGCTGGCTTGCCATTGTCGGCCAGAGCGTGACGGTGCTCGTCGTCGCCTATGGCCTGAAATTCCCGCTGCCGGTCAGCCTGTGCTTCGCGCTGATCGCCTGCTCGGCCTGGATGAACCTGTATCTCGCCTTCCGCTTTCCGGCCGCCCACCGGCTCACCCCGTTCGCCGCCTTCGGCATCCTGATCTTCGACAGCCTGCAGCTTGCCGGCCTGCTTTACATGACCGGTGGCCTGACCAATCCGTTCTCGCTGCTGATGACCGTGCCTGTCGTCATCTCGGCGACGTCGCTGCCCTTGCGGCTGACCGCGCTGCTCGGCGGGCTGGTGATGATCGCGGCGACCTTGCTTGTGTTTGTCCACCTGCCGCTGCCCTGGCACGAGGGCGCGCCGCTGGAGATGCCCTTCATCTATGTCGCCGGCATGTGGATGGCGGTGCTGTCCTCGATCGCCTTCACGGCGATGTACGCCTTCCGGGTGGCGGCCGAAGCCCGGCTTCTGGCCAATGCGCTTGCCGCCACGGAACTGGTGCTGCAGCGCGAGCAGCACCTTTCGGCGCTCGACGGCCTCGCGGCGGCGGCGGCGCACGAACTCGGCACGCCGCTCGCCACCATCACGCTTGTCGCCAAGGAGATGGAAAAGGCGCTTGGCAAGGATCCGAAATACGGCGAGGACGTAAAACTGCTTCGCTCCCAGAGCGAACGCTGCCGTGAAATCCTCAAGCGCCTGACCAGCCTGTCGACCGAGGGCGAAGCGCATCTTTCCCGTCTGCCGCTGACCTCGCTGGTCGAGGAGGTCACCGCGCCGCATCGCGACTTCGGCATCTCAATCAAGCTTCGCCCAGGCGAGCGAACCGGGCCGGAACCGGTCGGGCGCCGCAACCCGGGCGTCATCTACGGCCTCGGCAATTTGGTCGAGAACGCCGTCGATTTCGCCCGCAAGAGCGTCACCGTGCGCTGGAGCTGGGACGAGGCCATCGTCACCTTCTCGATCATCGACGACGGCCCCGGCTTTCCCCCCGAGATCATCGACCGCATCGGCGAGCCCTATATGTCGACGCGCCAGGGCAATGAAGCCGGCGGTGGCCTGGGGCTTGGCCTGTTCATCGCCAAGACGCTGCTCGAACGCTCCGGCGCCACGCTCGACTTCCGCAACTCGAGCGGACTGGGCGAGGGCGCCGTGGTGCAGATTTCGTGGCCCAGAAACGTCTTCCTGAACCCGGAATCGGCGCCCGCGACGATGTTTGACACTGCGTAAATTGGACAATAGCGACGCAAAACTATATCTGCGTAAAATTAAGGCAGCAGGATTTTCAAGACGATGACTGGCGATGAAAATATCGGTGCAATGGTTGAAGGCGAGGACACCTCCCTTCTGATCGTCGATGACGACAAGCCGTTCCTCACACGCCTGGCCCGGGCCATGGAAACCAGGGGTTTCGTGGTCGAGACGGCCGAGAGCGTCGAGGAGGCGGTCGGCAAGGCGCGCGCCAACCCGCCGGCCTACGCCGTGGTCGATATGCGGCTCGGCGACGGCAACGGGCTCGACGTCGTTGCCGCCATCCGCGAGAAGCGCGAGGACTCCCGCACCATCATCCTGACCGGCTACGGCAACATCGCCACCGCGGTAACCGCGGTAAAACTCGGCGCCGTCGATTATCTGTCGAAGCCCGCCGATGCCGACGACATCTTCGCCGCACTCACCCGCACCGCCGGCGAGCGCGCCGCGCCTCCGGAAAATCCGATGTCGGCCGACCGCGTCCGCTGGGAGCACATCCAGCGTGTCTACGAAATGTGCGAGCGCAACGTTTCCGAAACCGCGCGCCGGCTCAACATGCATCGCCGCACGCTGCAGCGCATACTGGCCAAGCGCGCGCCGCGCTGAACAGAGCTTCGTCATCCTTGGGCGTAGCGACGCGAATCAGACCATAGATGATGAAGTGATGGGCTTTCCCAGCCAAACGTCGAGGCACGCCATCTGCCAATGCGAACTATACAGACTTAGGAAACCAGAAGTCTTGCGGTGCCGGCGACGCCTGCGCATCATTGTAGCGATTGGAACCCGGCCGCCGGACCAGGCAACGGAGGATACATGCACGACGAGCGGCAAAAATCCGTCTTCCGCGAATTTCTCGACAGCGAGGCGGCCGGCGGCGTCATTCTCATGGTGGCCGCCGCGCTGGCGCTGATCGTCGCCAATTCGCCGCTCTCGCAAACCTATTTCTCCGTTCTCCACGCCTATCTTGGCCCGCTCAGCGTCTCGCATTGGGTCAATGACGGGCTGATGGCGGTGTTCTTCCTGCTCGTCGGCCTCGAGATCAAGCGCGAGATGCTGGACGGCCAGTTGTCCACCTGGCCCAGGCGCGTGCTGCCGGGTGTCGCGGCCGCCGGCGGCATGGTGGTGCCGGCGCTGGTCTATGTCTTCGTCAACCGCGGCAATTCGGCCGCCCTCGCCGGCTGGGCCATCCCGACCGCAACCGACATCGCTTTCGCGCTCGGCGTGCTGTCGCTGCTCGGTAGCCGCGTGCCGGCATCGCTGAAGGTTTTCCTCACCGCGCTTGCCATCATCGACGACCTCGGCGCCGTCATCATCATCGCCATCTTCTACACCAGCGGCCTGTCGCTGGCGTATCTGGGGGCGGCCTTCGCCGTCATTGCCGCGCTCGTCGTGCTCAACCGCATGCGGGTGATGACGCTGGTGCCTTACCTGGTACTCGGCGCCATCTTGTGGGTGCTGGTGCTGAAATCGGGCGTCCATGCCACGCTTGCCGGCGTGGCGCTGGCTTTGACCATTCCGCTCGAACGCTCCGCCGGGATCGGCCATGACCTCGACCATTCGCCGCTGCATCGGCTCGAACATGGCCTGCACAAGATCGTGCCGTTCATCGTCATTCCGATCTTCGGCTTTGCCAATGCCGGCGTTTCGTTCGCCGGCCTGAGCCTTGGCGCGCTGATCGAGCCGTTGACGCTGGGTGTCGCCGCCGGCCTCGTGCTCGGCAAGCTGGTCGGCGTCTTCGGCTCCTCCGCGCTCGCCATAGGGCTTGGGCTGGCTGATTTGCCGGCCCATGCCGGCTGGCGGCATATGATCGGCATTTCGCTGCTCTGCGGCATCGGCTTCACCATGAGCCTGTTCATCGGCCTGCTCGCCTTCGCCAGCGATGTCGCGCTGCAGGACGCCGTCAAGGTCGGCATTCTGGCAGGCTCCTTCATCGCCGCCGTCCTCGGCGCCGCAGTGCTGTTGATGGCACCGGAGGCTGGCGAGGAGAGCGAGGAGTAGCGCGCGTCCGGAAGCTACTCGCTCTCCCCGTCGAGCGCCGGCACCGACACGCCTGCCAGTTCCGCGGCCAGCAGCCGCGAGGCTCCGGCGCGTGCGATCCGCAGCATCAGCGCCTTGCGCGTTGCCGCCGCCATGCGGTGCTCTGGCGCGTCGCGCAGGATTTCCGCGCCGTAGCCGTCGGAAAGGATGAAGCCGCACTCCTCCGGAAAAATCTCCGAAGGCACGCCGGGATGGGTGGCGAAGAAGAAGCGGTCGGAATGCAGCCGGTAGTCGGGCCATTTGCGATCGACGCGAAAATCCTCGATCGAGGATTTGATCTCGATGATCCAGATGTCGCCTTGCCGGGTCAGCGCCACGAGATCGGCGCGGCGGCCGGTCGCCAGCGACAGTTCAGGCAACACATGCGCGCCCATTTCCATGAGCAGCCGCTGCACGCCACGCCGCACCAGCATGGCACGCTCCGACTGGCGACCGTCGATCAGGGGATTGATTGCGATAGGGGAGATGATTGGCATGCAGGCACCATGCCAGATTCTGTTCACGGTTTGAACCCGTTTTTGTGGGGCGATTATATACTTTACAAACCACGAGCACGAACCCGGCGAATGAATTCTTCGGCCAACGAACGCACGCCGGCAGCGCGAGGCCAAAGTGATTTAGGGTGGCGGTCGCGGCCCTGCGATCTTATCAGGAACGAGAGCCGAAATCGTCAATTGCGCCAACGAAGGCCTTTACGCCGACCGACCATTGCAGGACGATAATCCTAGGTGGGGCGATTCTCGTAGGAAATCGCAATGGCTAGGTCGAAACCGTCAAAGCAGTTATCGCAGGCTGAAATCGAGCGCTTTCTGGCGGCAGCGGAGGCGTTGCACCTAAGCATCATCAAGCCGCTCATATCGCCGCATTGCGACCACTACCGGGCAACGCGGACCCTGCATGAGGTGCTTTTGAAGGCTGTGCGGGACATCACTGGGCAGGAAGTCGAGTTCATCCGGTGGAACACTACTGGACCGGTCAGGCCGCCTACGGCTGGATAAGCCTTTTGACTTAATTGAGGGATCGCTAATTTAGAGCATAGGGTGTGTGACGCGGGCCACCCACATCCCATTTCCCCCACCCTGCATGGCCGGTACGAGTGCTTGGACCCAAAGGGGCATGGTGCCGGCCATTCGCCCACGGTTCGGTAGCGCCTACTTGCCGGTCATCCAATCCACCAAGCAAGCTTCCACCCGCTCACACCCGGTGTATTCGTATACCAGGCTGGCCGCGATATCGCGCCACTGACACTCTGGCAAATTCGTTTCCCTGACCAGTTCGCGGAATGCAGAGCGGAGAATGTCGGCATCGAACGCGGAGACGACAACCGGAGCCGGGTCGGCGCCTTCCCAATCAAGCGCCCTGTCCCGGCCGCGAAGGCGTTTCAGCAGTTCGCGTGACGCTTTGATAGCCTTGCGGGATTGATCCATGTCCCGGCGGAATGCGGCTGTTCCCGCCAGGCTATGATGCCGCAATCTGTAGCTGGTTTCTATGACCGTCTGTGCGATCTCTATGTGAGTTGGGACCATCGCAGCCTCCCCTGCCGAGCAATGGTTAACGTCCGATTTGTAAGCCCGCTGAACCGGGTCTTTCAATAACAAATGCTTGTACGGAATCAGACCGAGAGGGAAGGGGCGGCCCGTTGCGATTTGGGCCGGGTCTGTCAAATATGATCGCCCATAAAGGGCGATTATCGGTTTGAGAACCCAAAAGCCCCCAAAAGAAGTCAGACCTCAGCTCTTGAACGCCTAATTTGGAGGCAATACCATCGACTCGATGGGGCTGGTGAAGCGACGTTGAACGACGATAAGGGCGAACATCTTTGGGCATTTGACCTTGCCGCTTTGCGCGAGGCCTTCGGTAAGTTCGTTCAGGAGCACAAGACCACGGTTCCTGAATGGGGCGAACACGCCAAGCTGTTTCTCGAAAAACAGAGAGATCACCAGGTACAGCGCCGCCTTCCGTGATCGCACCATATCTTCCTGAGTATAATCTGGTATTGATCCGGCGTGGCCTCATGCCGTGTCGATTAATTTTCAATTTTAACTATAAAGAATCGCAAGACTAAAGTCTTGCATCTCGCCAACGAAGGTCTGACGTAACCGCCTTAGTTCCGGTCTTGTCCATCGGATGTTCTATTACTTTAGCAAATTAGCATATAGCGCAACCCTTCTATTTTCGGTGCTCGGTTTCTAGCCGGGCTTTCTTCTAGTCCTGAGGACCGGATTCTCTCGATGGCATCTGCGGTCATGCCGACATGGCCGAGATATCCTGTGCCTCGACTTCCTTTGCGATGACTTCCCGCAGAATGTTCAACAGCACCATGCAAGACACCTGGCTGTCGGTTGCGGGCCTCACGATCTCGGTCATCTCCGCTCCATGGCGAGAATGCGACTTGCCGGGTGGAGACTGGACGAGGCTACCGGCCACAGGCAGCCAACCGGGCTCCGGGGCAACCCGAGCGCCTTCCGCGATCGCACCATAATTTGTCTGAACGCAGTCTGGTAATGATCCGGCGCGGCCCTATGTCATGCCGATCACCTTCCGTTCTTAACTATAAGACGGCAGGACTAAAGTCTTGCGTCATGAGCGCAAAGGTCTGACGTAACCGCTTTGGTTCCGTTCTTGTGCATTGGACGTTCCGTACTTTAGCCAATTAGCATATTAGACTTACCTAAATCAGTTTTCGCGCGCGAGTCAGCCGAAGCACGCCTATCCGGTCCGTTCCAGACATTGAACGGATGGGTACACGAGGTCATCGCGCCGGCCGGCAAACCTCTTCTCGCTATCGCCTCGCCGAAACGGCTCCGTCGCCAGCCGCTCCCGCCATATCGTCCAGGATCGGGCAGTCCGGCCTGTTGTCGCCATGGCAGGCATGGATCAGCGTCTGCAGGGTCGAACGCATCGACTGCAGCTCGCGCACCTTGTCCTCGATCGCCTTGACATGGGCGGCGGCGATCTCGCGCACGTCGTGGCTGGCGCGGCTGCGATCCTGGTAGAGCGCCATCAGCTGGCGGCAATCGTCGATGGAAAAGCCGAGATTGCGCGCGCGGCGCAGGAAGGCCAGCCGGTGGATGTCGTCGCCGGAATAGTCGCGGTAGCCGTTGGCGGCGCGCGCCGGCGCGATCAGGCCGATCTCCTCATAGTAACGGATGGTCTTGGCCGGCAGGCCCGAGCGGTTGGCGGCGTCGCCGACATTCATGGCGGTTTCCCTGATTTTGCAGGCCCGCGGTTCAGGCCCATTGAATTTGCTTCACAATCCGGCGGAGGCTGTTGCCGAAATGCCGCAGTGATACGCTTACCAGCAGGTAAGGTCCTGGATATAGGCATCGCGTGCTTGGCAAGCAAAGCAAATGCCAGCATGAATGATGGCGAGAAGGCGGCCGACTCGTGCCGCTCTAAGTTTGGGCGGGGCTCCGGATCACCTCATGCGCATGAAGTCGCTCGCAATAGTTGCCGCAATGGCGCTGTCCACTGCACTCGCCGGCTGCAGCACCATTGGCGGGCAGATATTTTCCAACGACTATGGCGCGGTGACCGATGCCGGTTACCAGCTGCCGCGCATCCCGATCGAGAAGGTGCCGTCGAAGTATCACCGCCAGGAAGTGAATTACGACACCAAGGAAAAGCCCGGCACGATCATCGTCGATACGCAGAACAAGTTCCTCTACTTCGTAGAGGGCGACGGCCTGGCGATCCGCTACGGCATCGGCGTCGGTCGCGAGGGCTTCGAGTGGCATGGCACCGCCCATATCGCGATCAAGCGTGAGTGGCCGACCTGGACGCCGCCTTCGCAGATGATCAAGCGCCAGCCGGAACTCGCCAAGTTCGCCAGCGGCATGGAGCCGGGCCTGAAGAACCCGCTCGGCGCTCGCGCCATGTATCTGTTCAACAAGGGCGGTGACATGGGTTACCGCCTGCATGGCAGCCCGGAATGGAACTCGATCGGCAAGGCGATGTCGTCGGGCTGCATCCGGCTGATGAATCAGGACGTCATCGACCTTTATGACCGCGCCTCGGTCGGCGCCAAGGTCATCGTCCTCTGATCGTGGTCGCAAGACCAGGGTCAAAGCAGTTCGTACGCGGACCGTCTAGGCAACAATGGACGTCCCAAAACAGAAAACCGGGCAATTCGGCCCGGTTTTTTGTTTTTTACGGTTGGCAATAGAGCGAAACGATCAGGCGACCTGCTCGACCTGCTGCACTTCCGGCACGAAATGGCGAAGCAGGTTCTGGATGCCGTGCTTCAGCGTCGCCGTCGATGACGGGCAACCGGCGCAGGCGCCCTTCATGTGCAGGAACACGGTGCCGTTCTCGAAGCCGCGGAAGGTGATGTCGCCGCCATCCTGGGCCACCGCCGGGCGCACCCGCGTGTCGAGCAGCTCCTTGATGGTGATGACGAGATCCTCGTCCGCCTTGTCGTAGAATTCGCCGGTCTGGCTGGTTTCGGCGGCGGGACCCGCCTTGGCCATGACAGGCGCGCCGGACATGAAATGCTCCATGATGGCGCCGAGGATCGCCGGCTTCAAATGCTGCCAGTCGGGGCCGTCCTTGGTCACGGTGATGAAGTCATAGCCGAAGAACACGCCGGTGACGCCGGGGATTTCGAACAGCCGGCCGGCCAGCGGCGAGGCCACCGCCGCACTGTCGGCATCGCGGAAATCGGCGGTGCCTTCCAGAAGCACTTCCTTGCCGGGCAGGAATTTCAGCGTCGCCGGATTTGGCGTCGATTCGGTCTGGATGAACATGGACGTCTCCGTGCCCGTGTCGGGCAGATAGTTTGGAATAGTTCTAAATAAGCTCTATCGGCTCGACATTCAAGCGAAACGCGTCGCCGGAACGGCTGGCTGGCGGAATGTTTTGCTAGCTGGGGAATCGAAATTCCTGGCAGGCTTCAGGCGAGACTGTCGATCTCCTCGTCGGAAAGGTTCTGCGGCACGACGGTCACCGGAATGGGGAACGCCGCACCCTTGCCGGCCACGGCGCCGACCAGCGGCCCCGGGCCTTCCTTGCCGGCGCCGGCCGCCAGCACCAGGATGGCGATATCCTGGTCTTCCTCGATCAGCCTGTGGATCTCCTCCGTCGGCTTGCCTTCGCGCACCACCATCTCCGGCTCGATGCCGAGCTTCTGGCGCACCTTGTTGGCATAGCCATCAAGCGCCGCGCGCGCCGTGGCGTTGGCCTCTTCGCGCATGATCTTCTCGACGCCCAGCCAGTGCTGGAAATCATCAGGGACGATGACATAGAGCAGCACCAGCGTGCCGCTCGTGCTCTGCGCCCGCTTCGAGGCGTAGGCGACGGCACGCTCGCATTCCGGCGTATCGTCGATGATCGTCAGGAATTTCCTGCGATGACCGGCTTCACGGATGAGGCGTTTGGAGACCATGTCTATCTGCTCGATGTGTTTTCGGCCGCAATCTGCCACCGCCACCATCCGGCCGCAAGCGGCCGGCTGGCGGCGGTGTCTTGGTACAGGTCAGCCCTGCAGCAGGCCGACGATGTCGCGCACCGTCTTCATCGTCGTTTCGGCCAGCACGCCGGCGCGTTCGCCGCCATCCCTGAGCACCGCGTCGACATAGGCGCGATCGCCCTGGATGCGGCGCATCTCGCCGGCGATTGGCGCCAGCTTCTCCACTGCCAGATCGGCCAGCGCCGGCTTGAACACCGAAAACTGCTGACCGCCGAATTCCTTCAGCACCTCGGCTTTGGAAAGCTCGGCGAGACCGGCATAGATGCCGACCAGGTTTTCGGCTTCCGGCCGGGTTTCCAACCCGTCGACTTCGCTCGGCAAGGCTTCCGGATCGGTCTTGGCCTTGCGGATCTTCTTCGAGATGGTATCGGCGTCATCCGTCAGGTTGATGCGCGACAGGTCCGACGGATCCGACTTCGACATCTTCTTCGACCCGTCGCGCAGGCTCATGATGCGCGCCGCCGGGCCGCCGATGACTGGTTCGGTGATCGGGAAGAAGCCGTTCACCGTCTCCTCGCCAACCTGCATCTCGACGCCGACGCCAAGGCTGGCAATGCGGTCGGAGAAATCGTTGTTGAATTTCTGCGCGATGTCGCGGGTCAGCTCCAGGTGCTGCTTCTGGTCTTCGCCGACCGGCACATGGGTGGCGCGATAAAGCAGGATGTCGGCCGCCATCAGCGAGGGATAGGCGAGCAGGCCCAGCGAGGCATTCTCGCGGTCCTTGCCGGCCTTGTCCTTGAACTGCGTCATCTTGTTCATCCAGCCGATGCGCGCCACGCAATTGAAGATCCAGGCAAGCTCGGCATGCTGCATGACCCGCGACTGGTTGAAGACGATATGCTTCTTCGGGTCGATGCCGGAGGCGAGGAAGGCCGCGGTAATCGACCGCGTCTGGTCGGCAAGGTCGTCATAGACGAGCTGCGCGGTCAGCGAATGCAAGTCGACGACGCAATAGATGCAGTCGGACGTGTCCTGCAGGGCGACGAATTTCTTGATGGCGCCGAGATAGTTGCCGAGGTGCAGATTGCCGGTCGGCTGGACACCGGAGAAGACGAGTGGCTTGAAGGCGGACATGGGTTTCCTCATGGCTTGTGGAGGGCCGTATAAGCATGATTCCAAAAAGTTGCAGACTTTTTGGAGCCAATCATGCGGCTGGAAACCGCACGCGGCGAAAGTCTTTGGACGGCGCGCTTATGGACGAAGGGGGCGGCAGGATCAAGGGGCTGGTTGGCCCTCCAAAGGCTCCTCAAGATATTGACATTTTGATGTAGGTGGCTACATTATTTCCGCTACATTCGATTGAGTAGGCACGTTATGGCGATCAACATCAACAACAAAGAAGCGGATGACTTAACGCGCACCTTCGCTAGAATTGAGGGCGTTGGCATAACCGAGGCGATCGTGATTGCCATGCGCGAAGCGCTTGAGCGCCGCCGCAATCGCGAGACGCCGTTGGAGACGGCAGCAAGGCTGCGCGCCGAATTTGGAATCGAGCTCAGCGAGCAGGCGCGCAAACCGCTGCCGCGCTCGGTCTACGACGAATTGTCCGGCGAAGACTGATGTTTGTCGACGGAGCCGCTATCGTCGCGATGCTCAGCCACGAGGCCGAAGCGCAGCGCTGCGCACGGGCCGTCTTGGAAGCATCGGCTCCGTTCACGTCGGCAATCGCGGTGTGGGAAGCGGCAATGGCCCTTTCGCGATCCGAAAAGCTAGCGGTGCCGGTCGAAGTGAGCCTCAAGATAGTCAGTCGTTTTCTCGAAGAACGGGCTATTGCCGTGCGGGAGCTTCCGCCTGCCGCGGACGCAACGTCCTTGTCCGTTGAGGCTGCGTCGCGGTTTCGCAACAACGCCATCCGACTGAATTTGGCGGATTGTTTTCACTATGCTTGCGCGCGCTACTATGCCGTCCCGATGCTTTCGACAGCCGACGAATTCCGGCTCACGGATCTGAAGACTGTTCCTTAGGCTGTGGTGTCTCCTTGCGTCCGACATTGCGCCGGATCATGCCGAAGTCCGCACCACCCGTGGCAAACGCGGTGACGAAGTAGAGCAGCGCTCCACCGGCGACGAGCGTCAGAAGCGTCGTCGCTTTGACCACCAGCGGCGAGCCGGGGCCGAGTCTGACGGCCAGCCAATGCTCGGCGAAATACAGCGCCACCGCCATGACCGCCGCCGACAGCACCAGGCGTGGAATGCGCTTCAGGAGCGGCACGTCGCGGCCCCAATGGCCGCGCCGGATGAGCATGCCAAGCAGCATCAGCGCGTTGACCCAGCCGGCCACGGCGGACGCCACCGCGATGCCGGGTGCGCCCATCCTGGGAAACAGCGTCAGCGCCGTGGCGACATTCACCGCCACCGAGATGGCGGCGAAGATCATCGGCGTGCGCGTGTCCTCGCGGGCGAAATAGCCGGGGGTGAAGGCCTTGATCAACACGAAGGCCGGCAGGCCCAGGCCGAAGATCGCCAGGATCGCCGCCACCGTCGGGGTCGAATGGTTGGCGGCGAACGCGCCGCGCTCATAGACCAGCCGCACGATCGGCTCCGACATCACCCAGAGTGCGGCCGCCGCCGGCAAGGTCATGAACAGGGTGAACTCGACGGAGCGGTTCTGCAGGTTGGCCGCCTCGATCAGATTGCCTGATTTCAGCGCCCGCGACAGTTCCGGCAACAGCACGATCGCCACTGCCACGCCGACGACGCCGAGCGGCAGCTGATAGACGCGGTCGGCATAGGCGAGCGAGGACACGGCGCTGTCTTGCGCCGACGCGATCGCCGTGCCGATCAGCTGGTTGATCTGGGTGATGCCGCCGGTGATCGCCGCCGGCAGCGCCAGGATCAGCAGCCGCTTCACGTTCGGCGTCATCTTCGGCCGGCGGAAGCCGATAGAGATGCCGGCGTTGCGCACCGCCACCCAGACGATGGCGAGTTGCACGATGCCTGCCGCCAAAACGCCCCAGGACAGGCTGAAGCCGACAGCGCGTGCATCCAGCCCCTGATACCAGGCGTAGCCAAGCACGCTGATCAGGATGATGTTGAGGAACGCCGGCGCGATCGCCGCCGCGAAATAGCGGCGCAGCGAATTCAGCATGCCCGCCATCATGGCGGCAAGCGACATGCAGATGAGGTACGGGAACATGATCGTCGCCAGTGCGACGGTCGTCTCGAACTTTCCAGGCGTGTCGGCAAAGCCCGGCGCCACCAGGTAGCGCACGATCAGCGGCATCGCCAGTTCCATGACGATGGTCAGTGCCAGCAGCGCGGTGAACAGCACGCCGAACACTTCCTCGGAGAAACGCTTGGCGCCGTCGGTGCCGTGCGTTTCGATCTCTTTGGCAAACAGCGGCACGAAGGCTGCGTTGAAGGCGCCCTCGGCGAACAGCCGGCGGAAGGTGTTGGGAAACTGGAAGGCGGCGTTGAACGCGTCGGCCACCGGCCCGGTGCCCAGCGCCGCCGCCATCAGCATCTCGCGGCCAAACCCCAGCGCGCGGCTCATCAGCGTGCCGGAAGCGACCGTTGCGAATTTCTTGACGAGGCTCATGCGTTCGGAGACTGCCTGTGAGCAATTCCAGGAAAAGTGCTAAACGGTTTTCCGTCCGGAATTGTGTTAAAACGAAAAGTTAGAGCTATTTGCCGTTTCCGTGAAACGGCGAATAGCTCTGGAGATTGGGACAAAGTGATGATGGCTCTCACTCGGCCGCCGCCTTGGCCCTGCCGCCGCGCTCCGGCGCGGCGCCTTCAAGCGTCGCTATCAGCCGGTTGCGGATGGTGGCAATGCGCGCCGGACTGTCGATCTTCTGGCCGGTAAGGTCGGTGACGTAGAAGGTGTCGATGACCTTTTCGCCGAACGTGGTGATGTGGGCCGACGCAATGTCGAGCGACAGGTCGGACAGGGTTCTGGTGATCTCCGACAGCAAGCCCGGGCGGTCGAGGCCCTCGACCTCGATGACCGAAAAGCGGTTTGACAGCGCATTGCGGATTTCGGCGCGGGGCGGGATTTTGAACACCTTCGAGCCGCGCCGTGGCTTGGTGCGCTTCTCGATCATCTCCGGCAGCCAGCTCTTGCCCGACAGCACATCCTCGATCAGCCGGCCGACACGCTCGGCGCGCCGCCGTTCGTCCTCGTCACGGTCGAACTCCCTCGAGATCAGGATCGTGTCGAGGGCGCGGCCGTCCGACGTGGTGAAGATCTGCGCGTCGACAATGTTGCCGCCGGCGCCGGCGCATGCCCCGGCAATGACGGAGAGAAGACGCGGATGGTCCTGCGCCAGCACGGTGATTTCGGTCACCGCTTCGAACTGGTGCGTCTTGACCATGGTGGCAAGCTTTTTGCCCGCCGCATCCGCATCGCGGATGAATTCGGCATGGCGAAGCTGGTCCGGCAGGTCGACGGTCAGGAGATAATTCTCGTAGTGCTGGCCGACATAGCGTTTGCGGGCCTTGTCTGGCCAGTCGGCGAGCGCCTCGGCCAGACGCTCGCGCGACGCCGCCGTCCGCTGCGCACGGGACACTTCCGAGAAGCCGCCGGTCAAAAGCAGTTCGGTCTCATAGTAGAGCGTGCGCAGCAACTGGCCCTTCCAGCCGTTCCAGACACCTGGTCCGACGCCCCTGATGTCGCAAACGGTCAGGATCAAAAGCATCTTCAGCCGCTCGACCGACTGCACGATCGCGGCGAAATCCTCGATGGTCTTGCGGTCGTTGAGATCGCGGGTCTGCGCCGTCATCGACATCACGAGATGGTTCTCGACCAGCCAGGCAACGGTTTCGGTATCGGCCGGCGACAGCCCCATATGCGGGCAGATGCGGCGTGCGATCCGGGCGCCGGCCTCCGAATGATCCTCTGGCCTGCCCTTGGCGATGTCGTGCAGCAGCACCGCGACATAAAGCGCCTCGCGGCTCTTCTTCAGGCCAGGCATCAGCGAATGCGACAGCGGATGCACCTTCTCGCCATCGCCGCGCTCGATCTCGGCCAGCACGCCGATACAGCGGATCAGGTGCTCGTCCACCGTGTAGTGGTGGTACATCGAGAACTGCATCATGGCGACGATCTTGCCGAAATCCGGGATCAGCCTGCCCAGCAGCCCGGCCTCGTTCATCCGGCGCAGGTTGAGTTCGGCATTGCGGTCCGACGTCAGGATGTCGAGGAACAGCCGGTTGGCCTCCTCGTCGCGCCTGAGCGACTTGTTGACCAGGCCGAGCGAGCGGGTGAGCAGCTTCAGCGCATCGGGGTGGAATTCCAGACCGTGCTTGTCGGCGAACCAGAATAGTCTGAGCAGATTGACCGGATCGCGTTCGAACACCTGGTCGTCGGCGATGTTGATGCGGTGGTTGTCGACAATGAAGTCCGACGTGCCGGCAAGCTTGCGCTTGCGGCGCTGGAAGGTGAGAAAGATGCGGTTGAAGCCAGGCACATGCTTGGCCTGCTCCTCCTCGAGTGCCGCGCAGAAGATGCGCGTGAGGTCGCCGACATCCTTGGCGACGAGAAAGTAGTGTTTCATGAAGCGCTCGACCGCCGACAGGCCGGGATGCGTCGTGTAGCCCAGCCGTTCGGCGATCTCGCGCTGGATGTCGAAATGCAGCCGCTCCTCGGCTTTCCCGGTGAGGAAATGCATATGGCAGCGCACCGCCCACAGGAAGTCCTCGGCCTTCTGGAACTCGCGGTACTCGGCGTCGGTGAAGACGCCCTTCTCGACCAGTTCTTCTCCGGTGCGCACCCGGTAGAAATACTTGCCGATCCAGAACAGCGTCTGCAGGTCGCGCAGGCCGCCCTTGCCGTCCTTGACGTTGGGCTCGACCAGATAGCGGCTTTCGCCGGCCTTGGCGTGACGCTCGTCGCGTTCGGCAAGCTTGGCCTGGACATATTCCGGGCCGGTCGTGCGCACCACCTCATGGTCGAAGCGCAGCATCAACTCTTCATAGAGCTTGCGTTCCCCCCACAGGAAGCGCGCTTCCAGGATCGAGGTGCGAATGGTGATGTCGGTGCGCGACAGCCGCAGACACTCGTCGATATTGCGGGTGGCATGGCCGACCTTCAGTCCGAGGTCCCACAGCATGTAGAGCATGTATTCGACTGTCTGTTCGCCCCACGGCGTCTGCTTGTAGGGCAACAGAAACAGAAGGTCGATGTCGGATCCCGGCGCCAGCGTGCCGCGCCCATAGCCGCCAACCGCAACCACGGCCATGCGCTCGGCCGACGACGGGTTCTTCACCGGGTAGACATGGGTCGCGGCGAAATCGTAAAGCGCCCGGATCAGCTGATCCATCACATGCGACAGCCGCTCGGCGCAGGCATTGCCGCCGCCATCCTCTCTCAGCATGGCCTCGGTTTTTCTGCGGCCTTCGGCGAGCCGGCCCTTGAGAAGCTGGAGAGCGGCCGTGCGGATGATAGCGCTGGAACCATCGCCGGCGCTCGCCGCGGTCAGAGCGGTCATCTCGCGGCGCAAGGCTTCGCCGTCGATCAGTTCATTGAGCTTCAGGGAGATTTTCGCCATAGGTACCGGTTGGCCTTGCCTTTTGGGCGGCGTCTATAGCGCGTTTTCGCGGCGCTGGGTATGGGGCCGGCCGACAGCCCGGAATCGGCCTAGTCGGTTGCCTCGATGGGGCCGAAGGGCACGACAATCTGCCGCCGCAGCCTGCAGAAGTCGGCGATCCACCTCACGGTTCGCCCGGCTTCCCTGCTGATTCTCACGGCTGTCGGCTTGCTCTGCCTTGCCATAAGCCCGCTCGCGGTCCGTGCGGCATCCCGTTCCTGGTCAAGCAGGCTCGGCAGCCTGTCGCCGACGAACTGGTCTTGCGCGCAGAGCGCGGGAACAAGCTGGTAGATATTCCTGCCGGCCGACATAGCGGGGTTAAAGATGAGATCGTCGACAGCTATATTGACCTGCGCCGTTGCCTCCAGAAACTCGCGCGCCATTTGCCGCGAGAGGAGATAACCCCCAGCCCCTGGATGGCCCTTGCGGAGCCGGACCGTGGAAAAACCGTGTCCGGCAGGGGCCCTTCTCCTTTGGATCACGGTTCTGGAGAAGAACGTCTCGAGCTTCACGACGTCCGCGTCCGCCGGAACCCAGCTCGTATCGCCCAGCAACGCACCGGCTCTGCCGGAAAACACCATGTCGTCCTCGAAGACGGCGCCGTACGGGGCGTCGTCCTGGGCGATGATCGTCCAGCAGGCACGATGACTATGCAGGCAGGCAATCTCGCTGCCGGCGAGGGGCCGGATGGCATGTATCGCGTGCTGCGGCTGCTGCACCAGATTGGGATGTTCCTGGGCATCGATCCCCGCGACCCGCTCGAACCCAATGCCGATGCGGGCGAACTCCGATGTCATGTGGACAAGTCGGTCGGGAGATCGATCGAGATTGATGACCAGGCGCTTCATTTGACGAAATCGTGTCTTTCGGGAGTGGCGGCGTTCTCTAGCACACCGGAGCCGGTGTCTGCTGACTTTTTAAGAGTATTTTGCACCGTGATGAAATGATAGGGCCGAAATGGTCAATTTCTACTTTGCCGGCCACAGCAAGTTCGAAGCAGTGCCTGAACCAAAACTACCGGGCTTTCGGATACGGATCGGTCTTGCCCTTTGGGCGTCTAAAGCGCGTTCTCGTTGCCGCCGGCGGCCAGGCAAGACATCGGCTCTTCCGCAGGGGGATCGAGCGCAACGACCGTATAATGCCGCAGCTTGCAGTGATCGATGACCCACTCGACGACCCGCCTGATTTCTACCCTTATCTTCTCGGCGACGGGCTTTCTGCGCTTGATGGTCAGCCCGCTTGCGACCCATTCGGCTTCGCGCTCTTCGAAAAGCAGGCTTGGCAATCTGTCGCCCACGAACTGGTCCTGCGCACAGAGTGCGGGAACAAGCTGGTAGATCGTCTTGCTTGCCGACGTCGGGAACGCGGGGTTGAAGAGGAGATCGTCGGCAGCTGCGCTGGCCTGCGCGGTAGCTTCCAGGAGGTCGCGCGCCATCTGCCTGGAGACGATGTAGCCGCCGGTCCCCATATGGCTCCTGCGAAGCCTGAACATGGAGAAGCCGTTGCCGACGGCGATCCTTTTCCTCTGGATCATGGTCTTGCTGAAGAATGTTTCGAGTTTGATGGCGTCGGCATCGGACGGAATCCAGCCACTATCGGCCAGAAGGGCACCGGCTTTCGCGGAGAACACAACATCGTCCTCGAAGACGGCGCCATAAGGGGCATCGTCTTGAGCGATGATCGACCAGCAGGCGCGATGGCTGTGCATGCAGGCGACCTCGCTGGAGGACAGGTGCCGGACGGCGTAGATCGCATCTTGTGGCTGCAGCACCAACTCAGGATGGTCACGGGCATCGGTTGCGACGATTCGCTCGAAGGCGATGCCGATGCGGGCAAACTCCGCCGTGATGTGGGCGAGCCGGTCGGGAGACCGATCAAGATTGATGACCAGACATTTCATTGATTTACCGGGATTCGAATTGTTGTCGGAAGGCCGAGCGTTAGCACACGCAGCGCTGCGGAATGTCGACTTTTTCTGGGCGAACAGCCGGGTCGAGCCTCGAAATACGAATAATCATAACGGCCCTTGACCTTCCAGTTACTGGAAGCACTACCTCCGGCTGGAAGCAGTTTGCTAAGGGCATTTTGGAATGGCGCATTCAGATCACGATCATCACACACATGGCGGCTGCTGCGCGCCGAAAGCCGCGGCCGTGGACGCGGTCCTGCGCGATCCGGTCTGCGGCATGACCGTGGATCCGGCCGCCGGCAAGCCGACAGCAGAACATGGCGGCCGGCTCTATCATTTCTGCAGCGAAGGCTGCCGCACGAAATTCCTGGCTGAGCCGGAGAAATACCTGACGGCCACCGACCCGGTCTGCGGCATGAGCGTCGATCGCGCCACGGCCAGGCACTTTGTCCGCGATGAAGGCCAGGGCTTCTATTTCTGCTCCGCCGGCTGCAAGGCCAAGTTCGAGGCGGCCCCGCAAGCCTATCTCGGCGACAGGCCGGCGCCCGCGCCGATGCCCAAGGGTACGCAGTACACCTGCCCCATGCATCCCGAGATCGTCCGCGACAAGCCCGGTGCCTGCCCGATCTGTGGCATGGCGCTGGAGCCAATGGGCGTGCCGACTGGCGATGAAGGGCCTAATCCGGAGTTGGTCGACTTCACCAGGCGGTTCTGGGTCAGCGCGGCCCTGTCGATCCCGCTTCTGATCGTCGCCATGGCGCCGATGGTCGGCCTGTCGTTCGAGGGACTGGTCGGGGATCGCACAAAGGTCTGGATCGAGCTGGCCCTGGCAAGCCCGGTGGTGCTTTGGGCCGCCTTTCCCTTCTTTCATCGCGGCTGGGAATCGATACTCAACCGCAGCCCCAACATGTGGACGCTGATTTCGCTCGGTGTCGGTGCCGCCTATCTCTACAGCGTCGTCGCCACGCTGTTCCCGGACATTTTCCCGCATCAGTTCCGCGGCCATGGCGGTGCGGTGCCGGTCTATTTCGAGGCCGCCGCCGTCATCGTCGCGCTGGTCTTCCTCGGCCAGTTGCTGGAATTGCGCGCCCGAGAAAAGACCGGCTCGGCAATCCGCGCTTTGCTCGATCTGGCGCCCAAGACAGCGCGGCGGATCGCCGAAGACGGCTCCGAGAGCGACGTCCCGCTGGACGGCGTCAAGGCCGGGGACCGCTTGCGCATCCGGCCGGGTGAAGCCGTGCCGGTCGACGGCACCGTGCTCGAAGGCCGCTCTTCCATCGACGAATCGATGATCACGGGCGAGCCGTTGCCGGTCGAAAAGACCGAAGGCAACGCACTCACCGGCGGCACACTCAACAGGCAAGGCTCGCTGATCATGCGCGCCGAACGGATCGGTTCCGAGACCACGCTCGCGCGCATCGTCGAACTCGTCGCCAAGGCACAGCGCTCGCGTGCGCCGATCCAGGGGTTGGCAGACCGCGTTTCCTTCTACTTTGTTCCGGCCGTCGTCCTGGTTGCCGTCGCGGCCTTCATCGCCTGGGCGGTCCTTGGTCCCGAGCCCAGCCTGGTCTTTGCCGTCGTCTCGGCGGTCTCGGTGCTGATCATCGCCTGTCCCTGTGCGCTTGGGCTTGCCACGCCGATGTCGATCATGACCGCCACCGGTCGCGGCGCTCTTGCCGGCGTGCTGATCAAGGAGGCCGCCGCGCTCGAACGCTTTGCCTCCGTCGACACGCTGATCGTCGACAAGACCGGCACGCTGACCGAAGGCCGGCCGAAGCTGACCGATATCGTGGCTGCCAGCGGCTTTGCCGAGGACGAATTGCTGGCGCTTGCGGCAAGTCTCGAGAAGGGGTCTGAACACCCCTTGGCCGAGGCCATCGTCGAAGGTGCCGTGGCGCGCGGCGTGACCGTCGCCGACGTCGGCGATTTCGAGGCGACCACCGGCAAAGGCGTTTCCGGCACCGTGTCGGGCAAGACGGTCGCGCTCGGCAATACCGCGATGATGCGCGACCTCGGCGTCGATGTTTCCGCCGTTGCGGCCATCGCCGAGGCGTTGCAGGGCGACGGCAAGACGGCGATGTTCGTCGCTGTCGGCGGCAGGCTGGCCGGCATCGTCGCCGTTGCCGATCCGGTCAAGGCGACCACCGCCGAGGCGATCAAGGCCCTGCATGACAGCGGCTTGAGGATCATCATGGCGACCGGCGACAATGAGCGCACGGCCAAGGCGATCGCCGGCCGCCTCGGTATAGACGAGGTGCGCGCCGGGCTCTTGCCCGAACAGAAGGCAGCCCTCGTCGACGAGTTGCGCGGCGGGGGCGCCGGCGTTGCCATGGCCGGTGACGGCGTCAACGACGCACCCGCGCTTGCCGCCGCCGATGTCGGCATCGCCATGGGTACCGGCGCCGATGTCGCGGTCGAAAGTGCCGGCATCACCCTGGTCAAGGGCGATCTCAACGGCATCGTGCGGGCGCGCACGCTGGCCCAGGGCACCATCCGCAACATCCGCCAGAACCTGTTCTTCGCTTTCCTCTACAATGTGCTTGGCGTACCGGTCGCCGCCGGCGTGCTCTATCCGCTCACCGGCACGCTTTTGTCGCCGATGCTGGCGGCGGCGGCGATGAGCCTGTCGTCGGTGTCGGTGATCGCCAACGCATTGCGGCTGAGAACGTTGAAACTCTGATCCAAGCCCCCAAATACGAAATCCCTGCAACAGGAGACCATGAATGACCTTGGCTAAGAAACTCGTGCTTTTGCTGATGGCAGCCGGAATGCTGCTTGCCGTCTTCCTCGAAAGCGTCCCGGCGCAAAGCGAAGAGATGAAACACGACATGGCCGGCATGGCGATGGGCGCGGAAAGCCCGTCGACAGAGGGCTACAAGGCGGCGATGGACAAGATGCACGCCGGCATGATGGCCTCGCAATATACCGGCAATGCCGACGTCGATTTCGTTCGCGGCATGATCCCGCACCATCAGGGCGCCATCGACATGGCCAAGGTCGAGCTTGCCAATGGCAAGGATCCGGAAATCCGCAAACTGGCCAAAGGGGTCATCGCCGCGCAGGAGACCGAGATCAAGCAGATGCGGGACTGGCTCGCCGCCCATCCGGTGAAATAGGCCTCCAACAGGTCGCCGGCGGCGAGAACGCCTCTGGATTTCTCGCCCGGCCTGTGATGCGATCCGACCCCGAACGGAGCCTGCCATGCCATCGACCGTCAGAACCACCACGCTGCCCTCCGGCGAAGCCATTGCCGTTCTCGGCCAGGGCACATGGAAAATGGGCGAG
This sequence comes from Mesorhizobium sp. WSM1386, assembly GCF_055901595.1. Lineage (NCBI taxonomy): Bacteria > Pseudomonadati > Pseudomonadota > Alphaproteobacteria > Hyphomicrobiales > Phyllobacteriaceae > Mesorhizobium > Mesorhizobium sp. WSM1386. The sequence continues at coordinate 193,734 of NZ_CM148373.1, read as the reverse complement.
GATATCAGGCGCCGTGGCGATGAGGTCGCTGCTCTCAAGCTTGGCCTCGATCTCGGCGTCACGCTGATCGACACCGCCGAGATGTATGCCAGCGGCGGTGCCGAGGAAGTGGTGGCCGAAGCCATCGCCGGCCGCCGTGCCGAGGTTTTCCTGGTCACGAAGGTTCTGCCGTCGAACGCTTCGCGCGCGGGCGTGCAGCGCGCCTGCGAGAACAGCCTGAAGCGCCTCGCCACCGACCGCATCGATCTCTATCTCTTGCATTGGCCTGGCAGCGTGCCCTTGGCGGAGACGGTCGAAGCCTTCGAGGCGCTGAAGAAAGCCGGCAAGATCCGCCACTGGGGCGTCAGCAATTTCGACATCGAGGAGATGGAAGACCTCGCCGGCTTACCCAATGGCGGCAATGTCCAGACCAATCAGGTGCTTTACAATCTGGTCCGGCGCGGCCTCGAGTTCGATCTGGCGCCCTGGAGCCGGAAGCGAGGCATTCCGCTGATGGCCTATTCGCCGGTCGAACAAGGTGCATTGGCGCGCAATGCCAGGCTCGACGCGGTCGCCGCCCGCCATGGCGCCACCGCGGCACAGATAGCCCTGGCCTGGGTGATGCAGCAGGAGGGCGTCATCTCCATTCCCAAGGCCAGCAGCCAGGAGCACGTCCGCCAGAACTTTGCCGCGCTCGACATCAAGTTCACCGGTGAGGATCTCGCCGATCTCGACCGCGCCTTCCCGCCGCCGACGCGCAAGCGCGGACTGGAGATGATCTAAGCGCGGCGATGAAGCTGCCAATCTCCCCCTCAAGTGGGGAGATTGGCGGTTTCGGCGATGCAGCCATGCCCACAGCCCAATCTACTTTCCCGCCAGCCCCTTCAGTCGGTAAAGCGCCTCCAGCGCTTCCCTTGGTGTCATCTCGTCGGGGTTGATGTCGCCGAGTGCTGCGCCCAGTGCGTCGCTTTTCACCGGCTTCGGTGCTTCGCGCTTCACCGCCACGGAAAACAGCGGCAGGTCGTCGACCAGCCGGTTGGTCTTGCCGGAAACCTCGCCTTCCTCCAACTGGTGCAGCACCTGTTTGGCCCGGTCGACCACCGCTTCCGGCAGACCGGCGAGGCGCGCCACCTGGACGCCGTAGGAGCGGTCGGCCGCACCCTTGCCGACCTCATGCAGGAAGACGACGTCGTTTTCCCATTCCTTGACCCGCATGGTGACGTTGTGGAGCCGCGCCAGCTTGCCGGCGAGCGAAGTCATTTCGTGAAAATGGGTGGCGAAGATTGCCCGGCAGCGGTTCTTCTCATGCAGGTACTCCACCGCCGCCCAGGCGATCGACAGGCCGTCGAAGGTTGCGGTGCCGCGGCCGATCTCGTCGAGGATCACCAACGCCCGCTCGCCGGCCTGGTTGAGGATCGCCGCTGTCTCGACCATCTCGACCATGAAGGTCGAGCGGCCGCGTGCCAAATCGTCGGAAGCGCCGACGCGCGAGAACAGCCGGTCGACGACACCGATATGGGCCGATGCCGCCGGCACGAACGAGCCGGTCTGGGCGAGGATGGCGATCAGCGCGTTTTGCCGCAGGAACGTCGATTTACCGCCCATGTTGGGGCCGGTCAGCAGCCAGATCGCGCCGTTCTTGGCGCTGCCTTCCGGCGAGAGGTCACAATCATTGGCGACGAAGGGGCCGTCACCCGAACGGCGCAGGGCCTGCTCGACCACGGGATGCCTGCCGCCGGAAATCTCGAAGGCAAGGCTGGAATCCACCACCGGCCGGCACCAGGCCTCGCTTTCCGACAAAAGCGCCAATGCCGCCGAGACGTCGAGCACGGCGAGCGCATCGGCACCGGCGCGGATTTTCTCCGCCTCGCCGACCGCTTCCGCCGTCAGTGCATCGAAGGCCGCCAGTTCGATGCCCAGCGCCCGGTCGGCGGCATTGGCGATCTTGGTCTCGAGTTCGGCAAGTTCAGTCGTGGTGAAGCGCATGGCGTTGGCCATGGTCTGGCGGTGGATGAAGCGCGCCTTGGCGCCATCGCTGCCGGTCATCACCGCATGATGGTTGGCGGTCACCTCGATGTAGTAGCCCAGCACATTGTTGTGGCGGATCTTCAGCGAGCGGATGCCGGTCTCTTCGATCAGCGAGCGCTCCAGCCCGGCGATCACTTTTCGCGACTCGTCGCGCAGCGCCCGCATCTCGTCGAGTTCGCCGTGATAGCCACCGCGCAGGAAGCCGCCGTCGCGCTTGAGCAGCGGCAGTTCCTCGCCAAGCGCCTGCGTCAGATGCCGGGCGAGCGCCTGGGGCAGCGCATGAATGGCGGCTAGTGCGCTCGCCAACTCCTGGGGCAGGGCGGTCGCGGCAAAGATTTCGGCGATGGCGCCGGCCGCCTCGAAACCGGCGCGCAATGCGCCGAGGTCGCGCGGACCGCCGCGGTTGAGCGCCAGCCTGGAAAGCGCGCGCGGCATGTCGGCCACGCTCTTCAGGCTTGTCCGCACTGCCTGGCACAGCCGCGTTTCGGAGCGGAAGAACGACACCGAATCCAGGCGCGCGCCGATCGCTGCCGGGTCGGTCAGCGGCGCCATCAGCCGGTCGGCGAGCAGCCTGGCCCCGCCACCGGTCACAGTGCGGTCGATCGCCTTGAACAGCGACCCTTCGCGGCTGCCAGACAACGTGCGCAGGAGTTCGAGATTGCCACGCGTCGCCGGATCGATGAACAGCGTCGAGCCCTGTTCCTCGCGCTCGGGCCGTGACAATGGCGGGCGCTCGGCCTTCTGCGTTTTCTCGACATAGGCAATGGCGCCCGAGATCGCCGACAGCTCGGCGCGCGAAAACGTGCCGAAACTGTCCGGTGTCGCCACATCGAAGAAGCGCGCGATGCGCCCGGTGGCCGAGGCCGAATCGAACAGCGATGGCGGCTGCGGGTTGGCGACCCGGCCGAGCACGTCGAACACCGGCTTCAGCTCGGCATCGTAAAACACCGGCTCGGCGACGATCAGCTCGCGCGGATCGACGCGGAAGATGTCCGCCAGCAACCGATCGGCGGTGGTCTCGGCGACGCGGAAGGCGCCGGTCGAGATGTCGATCCAGGCAATTGCAAAGCTGTGATCGCTGCCGCCCTTCACCCGCCCCAGCGCCATCAGGAAGCTCGATTCCGACGGCGCCAGCAATTTGTCCTCGGTGATGGTGCCCGGCGTCACCAGCCTCACCACGTCGCGGCGCACCACCGATTTGGAGCCGCGCTTCTTGGCCTCGGCCGGATCCTCGATCTGCTCGCAGACGGCAACGCGAAAACCCTGGCCGATCAGCTTCTGCAGGTAGTCGTCGGCTGCGTGCACCGGCACGCCGCACATCGGAATGTCGTGGCCCTGGTGCTTGCCGCGCTTGGTCAAGACGATGCCCAGTGCCCGGCTGGCCTTTTCGGCATCGTCGAAGAACAGTTCGTAGAAATCGCCCATGCGGTAGAACAGCAGCGAATCCGGGTTCGCCGCCTTGATCTCGATGAACTGCTCCATCATCGGCGTGACGGCGGCCGCACCAGGCTGCGGCGGCGTCATCGCCTCGGGGGCGTCTGGCTCGTTCGGGCTGTGCATATTCATGCGCGGCACGCTAACAGATGTGATTGCCCGGTTTAATGCCGGAGCCTCGAAAAGCAGGGGACGACTGGCTGGTCGCTTGCCGGCATTTGCGCGCCGGCCTGCGATTCCCACGCGCTGGCGGTTTACACGCGGCGGCGCGTGGTCTTAATTCGGACCGAAACAAAGCACCCGCTTCAAGGAGGTGCTGCACCGGCGAGGAAATCAAGACATCATGGCCAGGAAAACCGAGAACAGCGGTCCGTCCGTCAGCGCGCAGGAAGCGCTCGAATTCCACGCGATGGGCCGGCCCGGCAAGCTGGAGATCGTCGCCACCAAGCCGATGACGACGCAGCGCGATCTCAGCCTCGCCTATTCGCCGGGTGTCGCCGTGCCGGTGCGCGCCATCGCCGAGGATCCGAGCCGCGCCTTCGACTACACGACGCGCGGCAACATGGTCGCCGTCATCTCCAACGGCACCGCCATTCTCGGTCTGGGAAATCTCGGCGCGCTGGCCTCCAAGCCGGTCATGGAAGGCAAGGCGGTGCTGTTCAAGCGCTTCGCCGATGTCGATTCCATCGACCTCGAGGTCGACACCGAGGATGCCGAGGAGTTCATCAACTGCGTGCGTTATCTCGGCCCCTCCTTCGGCGGCATCAATCTCGAAGACATCAAGGCGCCGGAATGCTTTATCATCGAGCAGCGCCTGCGCGAGCTGATGGATATCCCGGTCTTCCACGACGACCAGCACGGCACCGCCATCATTTCGTCCGCCGGCCTGATCAACGCACTGGAGGTCACTGGTCGCGACATGAAGACCACCAGGCTGGTCTGTAACGGTGCTGGTGCCGCCGGCATCGCCTGCATCGAGCTGATGAAGGCGATGGGTTTTGCCCCGGAAAACATCATCCTGTGCGACACCAAGGGCGTCGTCTACCAGGGCCGCACCGAAGGCATGAACCAGTGGAAGTCGGCGCATGCGGTCAAGACCGACAGGCGCAGCCTTGCCGAAGCGCTCGACGGCGCCGATGTCTTCCTCGGCCTCTCCGCCAAGGGCGCGCTGACGACCGCCATGGTGCAGTCGATGGCCAAGAACCCGATCATCTTCGCCATGGCCAATCCAGATCCCGAGATCACGCCGGAAGAAGTGGCCGAGATCCGCACCGACGCGATCATGGCCACGGGGCGGTCCGATTACCCCAACCAGGTCAACAACGTGCTCGGCTTCCCCTATATCTTCCGCGGTGCGCTGGATGTGCGGGCGACCACCATCAACGACGACATGAAAATCGCCGCCGCGCGCGCGCTCGCCGAACTCGCGCGCCAGGACGTGCCCGACGACGTCGCCGCCGCCTACCAGGGCAACAGGCCGAGATTCGGACCCAATTACATCATTCCGGTGCCGTTCGACCCACGCCTGATCTCGGCCATTCCGCTCGCGGTGGCCAAGGCGGCGATGGATTCGGGCGTTGCCCGCAAGCCCATCCTCGACCTCGACCGTTACGCGCAGGAACTGTCCGCCCGGCGCGATCCGATCGCCTCCACCTTGCAGCGCATCTATGACCGCGTGCGCCGCCAGCCCAAGCGCATCGTCTTCGCCGAGGGCGAGGAGGAGCAAGTGATGCGCGCCGCCGTCTCCTATGTGAACCAGAAGCTCGGCACCGCCATCCTGCTTGGCCGAGACGACGTCATCAAGGAGAACGCCAAGCACGCCGGCATCGACCTCAACAAGCAAGGCATCGAGATCATCAATGCCCGGCTGTCGCGCCGCAACGGCATCTACACCGACTACCTCTACGAGCGCATGCAGCGCAAAGGCTTCCTGTTCCGCGACTGCCAGCGCCTGATCAACAACGACCGCAACCACTTCGCCGCCTGCATGGTGGCGCTGGGCGACGCCGACGGCATCGTCACCGGCGTCACCCGCAACTATTCCACCGCGCTCGACGACATCCGCCGCGTCATCGACGCCAAGCCCGGCCACCGCGTCATCGGCGTCTCGATCGTGCTCGCGCGGGGTAAGACTGTGCTCGTTGCGGATACCGCCGTGCACGACATGCCCAACGCCGAGCAGATCGCCGACATCGCCGAGGAAGCGGCCGGCTTTGCCCGCCGCATGGGCTACGAGCCGAGGCTCGCCATGCTCGCCTATTCCACCTTCGGCCACCCACAGGGCGAGCGCTCCGAGCGCGTTCAGGAGGCCGTGCGCATCCTCGACAAGCGCCGCGTCGACTTCGAGTATGACGGCGAAATGGCCGCCGACGTCGCGCTCAACGCACGCGCCATGGCACAATACCCGTTCATCAGGCTGACCGGCCCGGCCAATGTGCTGATCATGCCGGCGTTCCACTCGGCCTCGATCTCGACCAAGATGCTGCAGGAACTCGGCGGCTCGACGGTCATCGGCCCGCTGCTGGTCGGCCTCAACAAGCCGGTGCAGATCGTGTCGCTGAACGCCAAGGACTCAGACATCGTCAACATGGCGGCGATCGCAGCCTATACGGCGGGGACTTGAGCGGCGATCCGGGCAGCAGGCAAGAGCCGATTGGGAGACTGTGAACGCTTTTCGAACGAAGCTCAGCCCGGTGCGAAAACCCGCGCGGCCTCGACAACCTCGTCAACCTGATCCGCTCGCAGCAGATCGATCGGTATGCGGCCGTCGAGTTGCGCCGCCGGGCGTGTCAGCCACAGCCAGGCGAGCCTCGGATTGCCGATCAGCTTGAGCACTTCGCTTATGCCCGCGACCGGCCTGCCGTCGACGAACTGCGCCAGCGGGAAAACGTGCTTGCGGCCGCCCTTGCGCAAGGCGATGACGTCGCCGCGTCGTTGCCAGCGGTGCAGGGTCGAACGAGCGATGCGGAGGTTCTCTTCCAGATAGGTCGAGCCGGCGACGCGGCCGGCCCAGTCCTCGATCAGCATCGATTCGAGGTCGTCGGGTTGCGGGGGAGGTGGTGCGCTGGCCGACAAAGGCACCGGCAGGCCGGCGGCACCGGCTTCGCTGCGGCGCGCCGCTTCCGCCGCCAGCGCGCGCACGAATTTCTGGGCAAGGCCGGGAAGGTCGGCATGGATGGTGTCGATGGCGCGCTGGTGTCTCGGCGACAGTGAGGTGACGGCGGACGCTATGCTGCCGGCAATCTTGCCGACGGAGACCACGGTGGCTTGGTTTATGGCCTCGTCATAATGGGCAAGCGCGCGTTCGACGTCTTCCGCGACCATCTCCGCGAAGTCGTCCTGTCCGAGACCGGTTGTCTGAAATCTGTTCATGCATCTGTCTTCCGGGCCGCGCTCCTCCCTTAGCCGCGACCGGTTGCTGAATTTCTAGTGCTGAAAACGAAGATCGCGACGGCAACGACCCGCGCCGCCCGACAGCTTGCTGCCTTGCATTTTGAACATCCATCTGATTGCGGGCGCGCCCCGAAATGTCAGTCGCGGGAGGCTCGCGATGTCGTGTAGGAGCGATATGTGACAGTGACGCGACGGTGAGCAGCGGGGCGCTTTTTCCTTCTCCCACAGGGGGAGAAGGAAAAAAGTGCCCCCTACAACAACCCCGCCTGCTCGGCCTCGCGGCGCAAATTCTGTCTTGGCCTTGGGCCGATCTGCTGGATCACCAGGCCGGCCGCCAGTGAGCCAAGATCACCGCAGGTCTTGAGGTCGCGGCCTTGCGTGTAGCCATGCAGGAAGCCGGCGGCGTAGAGGTCGCCGGCACCGGTCGTGTCGACCAGCTCCTTGATGGCGGTGGCCTTGATGACCACGGTCTCGTCGCCGCGCACGATGACGGAGCCTTTCTCGGACCGCGTCACGGCGGCGATCCGGCAATCCTTGCGGATCTGCGCCAGCGCCTCGTCGAACGACGATGTCTGGTAGAGCGACTTGATCTCGTGGCTGTTGGCAAAGACGATATCGACGGTGCCCGAGCGCATCAACTCGAGGAATTCGTCGCGATAGCGGTCGACGCAGAACGAATCCGAAAGCGTCATCGACACTTCGCGGCCTGCCGCGTGCGCCAGCCTGGCTGTCTGCCGGATCGCTTCCTTGGCGCGCGGCGGATCCCACAGATAGCCCTCGAAATAGGTGACCTTGGCGCCAGACGCCTTGTCGGCCTCGACGTCCTCCGGCCCGAGCTCGACGCAGGCGCCGAGATAGGTGTTCATCGAGCGCTCGCCATCGGGGGTGACGAAGATCATCGAGCGCGCCGTCGGCGGCTCGCCCTTGAGCGGTTTGGTGTCGAAGGCGACGCCCTGGGCATGGATGTCGTGCGCGTAGATTTCGCCCAGCGCATCGTTGGAAACCTTGCCGAAGAACGCGGCACGGCCGCCGAAGGAAGCGACGCCGGCCGCCGTGTTGCCGGCGCTGCCGCCGGAGGCTTCGATCGCCGGACCCATGCGGCTGTAGAGCAGTTCGGCGCGATGGGTATCGATGAGGTTCATCGCGCCCTTGATTATGCCGTTGGTTTCGAGGAATTCCTCCTCGCACTGGGCGATGATGTCGACAATGGCATTGCCGATGCAAAGCACGTCATAATCCGGCATCAATATCTCCGCCAAAAACCAGAGCCAGCTTCTTGCCATGCAGGCCGGGCGCGGGTCTAGCGATTCGAAACGGCTTTGCCTAGAGCGCGGCACTCAACTTTGGCGGATCATCCCAGCGCATCCACGTGAGGCGCTACGACAATTCGATCGTGGCCGAAGCATTTTTTCGCGGCCTTGCCTACAACTCTGGCCTGTTCGATCACAGCCCGAAGGCGAGCCAGCGGATGCCGACACGAAACGATACAATGACCGACCTGGCGCTGCTCGGCGTGCTGGCTGTATTGTGGGGCGCCTCCTACACCTTCATCAAGATCGGCGTCGAGACGATCCCGCCGATCACCTTCATTGCCGCCCGCACTTTGATTGCCGGCGCTATTCTTCTGGCCATCATCCATTGGCGTGGGCTTGCCATGCCCAGCGATGCGGCGAGCTGGCGCCGCTTCGCCTTCCAGGCATGCCTCAACAGCGTCGTCCCGTTCACGCTGATCGCCGCCGCCGAGCGTTCGGTGGATGCCGGCCTCGCTACCATCCTGAACGCGACCTCGCCGATCTTCACCTTCCTGCTCACCGCGCTGATCACCCGCCACGAACCGGTCACGCTGCGCAAACTGGTCGGCGTCGGCGCCGGCATTGCCGGCATCTGCCTCATCATCGGTACCGAAGCGCTGGGCGGTCTCGGTCATGAACTGTGGGCGCAGCTCGCCATCGTCGTGGCGACGATCTGCTATGCCGGCGCCGCGATTTTCGGCCGTGGCTTCAAAGGCCTCGATCCGATGCTGCCGGCGGCCGGTTCGATGCTCTGCGGTGCGGTGATGCTGGTGCCGCTCAGCCTGGTGGTGGACCAGCCCTGGACGCTCACGCCATCTCTGGCGTCGATCCTGGCGCTGCTCGGCCTGTCGGTGTTCTCGACGGCGCTCGCCTTCGTCATCTATTTCCGCCTCATCCACACGCTGGGCTCGGTCGGCACGACGTCGCAGGCCTATCTGCGCGTGCCGATCGGCGTCGGCATCGGCGCTGTCTTCCTCGGCGAAACCCTGGGGCCGACTGCGTGGCTCGGCATGGCTTGTGTCGTTGCCGGCGTCGCGGCCATGACCATCCCGGTTCGCAAGCCGGCGCTTGCAAGATAGCTGCGCGCTTGTGCTCATGGCTTGGGCTGCCTATCTCGGGAGCGTCCGTCCATTCGGCGGTGTCTGCTCATCGAGGGGTTGAAGCACGGTGATTTTCGACGCTGCCCGCACCGCGGCCCTTGAGCTGCTCTCACCGCCTTTTCGGGCCGTCTTCCTCAAGACGCTGGGCTTGACCCTGCTGGCGCTGGTCGCCCTGTGGTTCGGCCTGACCAGCCTTGTCGAATGGCTGGCCCTGCCATGGCTGCAGACGCTGTTGCCGGGCATACCGTCCTGGGCCGGCTGGCTGGGCGGCATCATTGCAGCAATTGCGCTCGCCTTCGGCATGGCATTGCTCGTCGCGCCGGTGACGGCCGTGATCGCCGGCCTGTTCCTCGACGATGTCGCCGAAGTGGTCGAGCGCACCGATTATCCCGGCGATCCACCCGGCCGCGCCATGCCGGCGCTGCGCTCGCTGGTGCTGGCGATAAAGTTCTTCGGCGTCGTCATCCTCGGCAACATCGTCGCCCTGTTGCTTCTGCTGGTGCCGGGCATCAACATCGCCGCCTTCTTCGTCGTCAACGGCTACCTGCTCGGGCGGGAATTCTTCGAATTCGCCGCCATGCGCTTCCGTCCGGAGGAGGAAGCCAGGGCCTTGCGCAGGCACCATGCCGGAACGGTGTTCCTCGCCGGGCTGGTCATAGCAGCCTTCCTCGCCGTGCCGCTGCTCAACCTGGTGACGCCGCTTTTCGCCGCCGCCATGATGGTGCACCTGCACAAGGCGATTTCGGCGCGGGCGGCTAACCCCTCGCGGGGCTAAACTCGGCTCAGTGGCGCGGGAATCCGCCGCCCGGCCTATTCATGAGGACTTCCCTGTTCATGAGGACTCACGAAACAGCGCCTGCAACTTGCCGAACGGCATGGCGGCGCGGGTGAAGCCGAACGTCCCGTCCTGCTGGATCTCGCGCGCCGCCGTTTCCAGCATGCCGTAGGCGAAATTGGTCAGCCACGGCCCGAGCGAAATACGCTTGACGCCGGCCATGGCGAGATCGGCGATGGTGAAGCCTGGCCGCGCCATGACATTGACCGGCTTGCTCACCGCCGAACAGATGGTGCGCACCATCTCGACGTCGTCGATACCAGGCGCATAGAGCACGTCGGCGCCTGCCTTCTCGAAGGCCTGCAGCCGCTTGATGGTGTCGTCGAGGTCGGACTTGCCCCACAAGAAGTTCTCGGCCCGCGCCGTGAAGACGAAATCGCGCTTCAGCGCCCGCGCCGCCTCCACCCCCGCCGCGACGCGCTCGACCGCGTGGGCAAAATCATAGATCGGCTTGTCGGGGTCACCTGTGTGGTCCTCGATCGAGCAGCCGGCAAGGCCCGCCGCTTCCGCTGCGAAGATCGTTTCGGCGGCCTGCTCGGCGCTGTCGCCCTTGCCTTTTTCGAGATCGGCCGAAACCGGCAGGCTGGTCGCCGCCGTCACGTCGCGGCAATGATGGATCATCTGGTCGAAGGTCACGGCGCCATCCGGCAGGCCGCGCGAAAAGGCAAAGCCGGCGCTGGTCGTCGCCAGCGCCTTGAAGCCGAACGAGCCAAGCAGCTTCGTCGTGCCGACATCCCAGGGATTGGGCATGACGAAGGTCGAGGCATGCAGGTCACGAAAGATATTACCCTTGTCCATGGCAATTCCCCCATATGTGCAGTGCGATGGCGCGGATTTTAGCTTGCCCGCCTTGCCCGGGCAAATGAATGCGCCGGGTTCAGAAGCGTTTCTCGTTCTCTGCTGCCAATTTTTCGAACGCGTCGGAATCCTTGACGTAGTGCGTCTTGTCCCAATGGTAGGTGACGGAAATCTCGTGCGACGCAGCCTTGGGCGCGGCCTCGTCACAGCTTTCACCGCTTGGCTCGGTGGCGTCGGTGACTGTCGCCTTGATGGCGGCATAAGGCTGTCCGTCCGCGATGGTCTGGAACCCGATGTCCTGCTTGCGGCTGTAGGCGCACAGCTTCTCATCGAACGTATAGATCATGTCGATCAGTTCGAACCTGTCCTTGGCAACCATGATCAGCGGCGTGGCCACATAGTTCTGGTTCGAATTGAAATGCGCGCTCATGGTTATGAGCGCGTCGTCGCCGTCGCCGATCGAAAGCTTGTTCGGCTCGCGGAAATAGGTGCCGCGGTCGACCGCGACATTGGCCGCGTCGAGCAATTTCGGTTTGGCCGTGATGTCGTACAGCGCCAGCACCGCGTAGCCCTCGGCGCTGTCGGGAGAATCGCCAAGGTCGAACAGCATCGCCAGCCGGTCCTTGCCGCCGGCCTTGATGGCCAGCACCGCGGCATTGGAAAAGCTGGAGGTCTCGGGTGGCGACCCGCCATCATCCGGTCCCTCGATGTGGCGCATGTCGATGGGCAACCCGCCCTTGTAGAAGCCGTCCTTATTAGCGGCGAGGCCCGGAATGACCATTTTTGCCAGATCGAGATAGGTCACATCGGTGCGGCCGGGCAGCGCGCTGCCGAGATCCGGAAAGCTGACGGCCTGCGCGCCGGCTACGGTCCAGCAAAGTGGCAGCAGCACCAAGGCGAGGATGAAGCGAAAGAGGTTCGTTGGCATGGACGCCTCGGGCTGTCGGGCGCACGGACCGTAGCACAGCGCCCCACGGCGTCCAGCCCGTCCATCAAGCCCGGCGGATCAGTGGATCGGCACCAGTCCCGCCAGTTCGCGCATGTCGTCGAACAGGATGCCGCCGGCCTGGATCAGGCCATCGCGGTCGGAATAGGGGTCGCCATGATAGGAAAACACCCGCATGCCGGCGGCGATGCCGGCCTGCGTGCCGGCGACGCTGTCCTCGATGACGATGCAGTCGGCAGCCGGAAAGCCCATCGTCTTGGCCGCATGCAGGAACAGGTCCGGGAACGGTTTGCCGCGCGAGACCATGGTGGCGCTGAACATCGCATGTTCGAACAGCGGCAACAGCCCGGTCTGGCCAAGCGTGATGTGCATCTTCGAGATCCGGGCCGACGTGGCGACGCAATAGGCGATGCCGGCCGCGCGAACCGCCTCGATGAACTCGCGGACATTGGGGATTGCCTCGACGCCGTGGGCGAACAGGTCCGGCAGGCCGGCGTTCCAGCGATCGACGAAGTCGGCACCGAGCCGGACTTCGGTGTCGGCTTCGATTTCCTTCTGCACCGACACCATGCTGCGGCCGGAGAAGTTCTTGCGGCAATATTCGAAGCTGGTCGGGTAGCCCGCCACGCTCAGCCATTCGGCGAGGCGTCGGTTGGCGAGATTCTCTGTGTCGACCAGGATCCCGTCGCAGTCGAAGATGACCAGCTTTGGAATTTGCATCAGGCGGTGCCGGTCGATCCGAACCCGCCGGAGCCACGCGCGGTGCCGCCGGCCAGCGAGCGCTCTTCGACGCCCACCTGCGTCACCGCCGCGAAAACCAGCTGGGCAATGCGCATGCCGCGCGTCACGGCGAAATCCTCGTCGCCGAGATTGATCAGCAGCACCTTCACCTCGCCGCGATAGTCGCTGTCGACCGTGCCCGGTGAATTGAGGACGGTAAGGCCATGTTTGAAAGCCAGGCCGGAGCGCGGCCGCACCTGGCCTTCCATGCCTTCGGGGATTTCGAGGATCAGCCCGGTCGGCACGAGAGCGCGCTTTCCCGGCAGGATCAGCAGCGGCCGGTCGTCAGGCACCGCCGCGCGCAGGTCCATGCCGGCGGCGCCGGCGCTTTCGTAAGCGGGAAGCGGTAGTCCTTCAGCATGCGGCAGCCTGACGACGCCGACAGTCGGACCGATGACGGAGGGGTTTTGGAGGGCTGCGCGCATAAAATCGATCCTATCGGCGCGAATGCCGATTCGGTCAATTCGCCCGCAAGCCTATCAACGGCTTTCTTTCAGGCATCAGTATGGCCTGAGGTGTGTTGAGATTCAGGTCAGGCCGAGTCGAAAACGGCGGATTTCGAGAACCGGAGCGGAGCGGACATTCGGTCCGTGAGCACCGGAAGCGGAGAAACCCGTCGTTTGCAGGCCGGCATCACCTGAATATCAACATACCTTAGCGCACTTCCATCGGAACCACCGTCGTCTCCTTGATCTCCTCCATCACGAAAGAGGCGGAGACATCGGACAGCGCCACCTTGGCGATCAGCCGCTGGTAGAGCCGGTCGTAGGCCTTCACGTCGGCGACGCGGGCGCGCAGGACATAGTCGAGGTCGCCGGACATGCGGTAGACGCCGGTGATCTCGGAAAGACCGGTCACCGCCGCGCGGAACTTCTGCAGCCAGTCGGGATCGTGATTGGACGTGCGGACCAGAATGAACACCGAAAGGCCAAGTCCGAGCTTCTCGGCATCGACCAGCGCCACCCGGCCGGTGATGACGCCATCCTCCTCCAGCCGCTTGACGCGCCGCCAGCAGGCATTGCGCGACAAGGCCACCCGCTCCGACAGCTGGTCGACCGACAGCGTGCCGTCGCGTTGCAATTCGGTTAGCAATCTCCGGTCGATTTCATCGATATCCAGCGCCATGTGGGATGTGTGTCCCACAAAATGGCAAAATACAAGGACATTTTGAGACCAATGAACCTGCGAAGCGTGTCAGGATACTCATATCGGAACCTGAAGCGCTGAAGGGGAACCAGCATGTCGGTCGCAAGGATTTTCACCTCTCATCCGGCCAAGGTCGGCGAAACCTATTTCAGCCATATGGCCTTTGCGGCGTGGTTTTCCTCGCGGCTGCTGACGGCGGCCGGTGCCGCGCTCGTTCACGCTTTCTTGCCATTTCTGTTTGAGACTACCGCCAGCCGAATCGTTCGCGAGCTTTACGAGCGGACGCACAACAGAGGCACGCATGCGACCAAGGAGCCGGCGGCTCTTCCGGATCGCGCCTAAGGACGATAGCGATGTGCCGATGGGCGGCCTATCTCGGTGAAGCGGTCTTTCTCGAAGACATCCTCACCGCGCCCTGCCACTCGCTGATTGCCCAGAGCCATTGCGCCCAGGAAGCGAAATCGCCGACCAATGGCGATGGTTTCGGCCTTGCCTGGTATGGCGACCGGCCGGAGCCCGGCCTCTACCGCGACATCCTGCCGGCCTGGTCCGATCCCAATCTGAAGAGCCTGTGCCGGCAGATCAAATCCGGCCTGTTCCTTGCCCATGTGCGAGCCTCGACCGGCGGCGCCACCAGCCGCATGAACTGCCATCCGTTCATCTCGGGCCGTTGGTCGTTCATGCACAATGGCCAGATAGGTGGCTTCGAAAAGATCCGCCGCGCGCTGGAGAACACGCTCTGCGACTCCGTCTTCGACCAGCGCGAAGGCACCACCGATTCCGAACTGTTTTTCCTGCTGATGATCGACGAGGGATTGGCCGGTGACCCGCAAGGCGCGGTGTCGCGCGCCACCAGCCGCGTGCTCGACGCTTCGCGCCGCGCCGGCCTCGAACCGGCGCTGAAGCTCACCGCCGCCTTCTCGGACGGGCAGGCGCTGCATGCGGTGCGCTATGCCACCGACGCTCACGCGCCGACGCTCTACACCTCCGCCCTGCGAAAAGGCGGCGGCCGCTGCATCGTCTCCGAACCGTTCGATCGCGAGGGCGGCGATTGGCAGGCGATCCCGCCGTCGAGCTTCGTCACCATGACCCGGGATGGCATCGCCATTCGACCGTTTGCGCCCGCATCTGCAAGGCTTGCTCTGGCCCTTTAGGTTACAAATCAGTCAGCGCCCCGCGACATCCGGCGTTTGGCACTTCAGACACCTTGCCGCGCGCTCGAGTGCTTCAGCCAGTGGCGGTCGAAGACATCGAGGATGGCGCGGAACTCGGCAGGCGGGATCTGGTGGACGCCGCCATCGCTCCCTCCAACGAGGAACCGCGTGAGCTGCCGGTCGACCTGCTCGGGATGCTCGATGGACATGCCGACCGATGCCAGATCTGCCGAAATCGACTCATCGGGCAGCAGGTATCCGCCCCACGGGGTGGCGCCCCGCGCCTGATCGCGCAGACGCACCATGAGGATCCTTGTAAGCGACGGCTGCGCCTCCGGGCCGATAATCGCCGTTCCACACATATATCCGCCAAGAACGCTCCCCGGCTGCGACCGCGGGAACAGGCTGACGAAGAACTGCGCATCCCCGCCGACTTCCCTCAGATGCATGTAAAGGGCACGCTTGGCCGGCGTGACCGGGCCGCCAAGCACCAACTGGCCTGTCGGCAAGATTTCGCGATAGCTGGCGGTCAGGCCATGTGAGCCAGGCCCCGGCTCCATCGACAGGATGCCCCTGATGAATTGGCCGCGATAGTAAGGAGACCAGGCACGCGAATAGCATGCATAGGTACCGGCAAGCGCCAAGGCGAGGCTGCGCTCTTCATGGTTGGACGAGGTCTCGAACTGAGACCCGGCGCGGCGTTCGAGATCTGCGCTGTCGATGTTGTGGCGGGTCGCGATCGCGGCCGTGAAGTTTGGCAGGTCGCAGTCGGCGATCCATGCGCCTGACTGTTCCAAGCCCAGCAGCTTCACCCAGTCTTCATACACACTATGCTCGCGCGGCTGGGCGCGGCCCTGCAGCCATTTGTCGGCACGGCCGAGATCGAATGAGGTCTTCGGATTGACGGACCGGAAAGCCGCCGCCAGATCCTTGCGGGTTACCGTCCCCAACAACGCCGAAGTCAGCCGTAATTTCTGAGCAATGTGCTGTGCCACGTGGCTGCCTTTGCGGTTTGGTTTTCGCCATAACACGCCGTGGCAAAACCTCACACCTTACTTTTCGATCTGCTAATATAAGAGGAATTCCAGAGAATTCCACGGCATTCCGCGCGTGCAGCCTTCCCGGCTTGTGGGCCGGCGCTAAGCTCGCGAAGGGCAAGGGGCATACTGTCAGCGAACGTTCTGAACGTGCGCCGGGGAGGTCATTCCCCTTTCTTTCGAAAAGCTGTGACACGCTCCCATCGAGCAACGGCGAAACCAGGCTGAGAAGCCCGGTAGCAACCGAACCGTAATGCCACCTCGAATTGAAGGAATGACCGGATGACCGCAAACGCCTCTTCCAGACTGACATTCATCGTATTTACCGCAGGCTGCATCGCACTGGTGCTGCTGTTTCGATACGCGCCGGCCGGCGACTCTCACTCGAGATACCTCAAGGGCGCAACGGCTGTGGTGGCCGCCAAGCCGACCCGCATCGACGTCGATAACGAGGCGCACGCGATTCGCTTCTATATCGACGGCAAGCAGGTCGCCCTGCTCGACGAGTCCGGATTCAGGCAGTGAGGCGGCCAAGCCGCGCACAGCGGCGAGGTGGAGTTGATGACTCCAGAAAGAGGAACTTGGGCGCGCCGCATGAGCCTATCCAGGAAATGCGCGCGCTTTGTAGCCAGAGAGGAAAACTGTCCATGAAACTCGTTCTGTCCGCACTGCTCGTGCTGCTTGTCTTGTCGCAAGCGGCGGAGG
The DNA here is from genome assembly GCF_055901595.1 of Mesorhizobium sp. WSM1386. Taxonomy (NCBI): domain Bacteria; kingdom Pseudomonadati; phylum Pseudomonadota; class Alphaproteobacteria; order Hyphomicrobiales; family Phyllobacteriaceae; genus Mesorhizobium; species Mesorhizobium sp. WSM1386. Next base: position 177,107 of record NZ_CM148373.1, on the reverse strand, counting down.
CCAAGAAGAAAGTTGTGGTGACGCAAGACAATGCCGCCACGGCCCAGGTGACCCGGCCGCCCCTGGACGACACGTCGACAGGCGGAATCAGGTCGGCCGCGGGGGCAACCGCGACGGCCACCGAAGGGCAGCAATACCCGCCGGCGCTGTATTTCAATTTCCAGTAAGCCAATTGCTTGTCGACGCGGGTGCTTGTCGACGCGGGGATCAATGATCCGCAACCGGGTATCGCTTCGGGAGCCATAGCGAAGGTCACGGCCCGGTCGATGGCCGGCAGGAACAAACTGGTCTGAAGCTCGTCTGCTCGCCATCGCCCGGGCAATGACGCCGTTGACCGGTGGCTTCAGCCGCCCGCCAAGCTATTGAGCGAAGCGACCCAATCCATAGGGCGCCAGCAGCGGATCGCGCTCGCCGTCAAGGATTTCGCGAGCGGCAAACAGGCCGACGGCCGGCGCCAGCGTGATGCCGGAATGCATGACGCTGACATAGACACCGTCCATGCCCTCGGCGCGGCCGATGATCGGAAAACCGTCGATCGGCGTCGGCCGGTAGCCGACCGTGTGGAAATCGAGCGCCAGCCCGTCTCCGCCGCGCAGGCTGGCTTTCAGGATCGCGAACAGTTCGCTGGCGGTGGCTTGCGCATCCATGCCGGGGTTGGCGCCAGCGAAATCGGAACCGGCGATGATGCGGCCCTCGGCCGTCTGGCGCATATGCAGCCGCTCGGCCAGCACCAGTCCGTTCAGCAGTTTCTGGTGGGGCCGCGAGTGGACGATCAGGCCGGGTGGCGTCTCGAGCGGCAGATTTATGCCGGCGGTGGCGGCAATATCCGCCGAGCCGACGCCGGCCGCGATCACCACCTCGTCGGTGGCAAGCAGCCCATGCGATGTGTCGACGCCCGAAATCCTGCCGCCTGTCTGGACAAGCGCCGTCACCGTGCTGGAGATGATCCGCGCGCCGCGTCGTTCGGCATCGGCCAACAGCGCCTTCGTTGCCGCGACCGGCTCGGCAACGCCCTCTTCGGCGACATGCAAAGCGACGTCCGGGAGTTCGATGAGATTAGGCTCTATACGTGCCGCGCCGACACGGTCGACGCGCTCGATGCCATAGCCCCAGGCCGAATGCTGCGCGCTATAGGTTTCCATGTCGGTCGCCGACAAATCCCAGCACAGGCCGCCGCACCAACTGAGTGGCAGGCCGGGCAGGTCCCGCGCCAGCCGCGACCATTCGGCCATGGCGCGGGTGCGCAGCCGGAAATAGGGCTCCGGATTGCCCCATGTGGCATTGATCCAGGCAAAGGAGTTCGGCGTGGCGACCCCACCTGCGGCGCTGTCGGCGGCGATGACCGTCACCCGCGCCCCGGCCCTGGTCAGGTGCCAGGCCATGGAAGCACCGATGATACCGGCGCCGATGACGATCACTTGCTTGGCTGCGCCCATGCGGAACCTCCGTCGAACAGGGTCTTCTGATGCCATCGCGTCGAACCTATCTCAAGTGCCGGCAGCCCAATCCGGCCAAATCTGTTCGACAGGCCCGAAATGCGCTGCTAGAAGCCCGCGCCACAGACAGGATTCCAGAAATTGGCTGAAGACATCGAACAGGCGGTATCGCGCCGCCGCACCTTCGCGATCATCGCGCATCCGGACGCCGGCAAGACGACGCTCACCGAAAAGCTGCTGCTGTTCGGCGGCGCCATCCAGCTTGCCGGCGAGGTCAAGGCCAAGAAGGACCGCATCCAGACCCGGTCCGACTGGATGAAGATCGAGCGGGAGCGCGGCATTTCGGTCGTCACCTCGGTGATGACCTTCGAGTATGAGGACAATGTCTTCAACCTGCTCGACACGCCCGGCCACGAGGATTTCGCCGACGACACCTATCGCACGCTGTCGGCGGTCGACTCGGCCGTCATGGTCATCGACGCCGCCAAGGGCATCGAGCCGCGCACGCTGAAGCTGTTCGAGGTCTGCCGGCTGCGCGACATCCCGATCATCACCTTCGTCAACAAGATGGACCGCGAAAGCCGCGATCCGTTCGAAATCCTCGACGAGATCGAGCAGAAGCTGGCGCTGGATACAGCGCCCATCACCTGGCCGATCGGCCGCGGCAAGACGTTCTCCGGCACCTACCATTTGGCGCTGAACGCGGTGCGCAGGGGCGACGACGAGAAGGAACGCACGCCAGTCAATGGTCCCGATTCCAACCGCGTCGCCGGCCTGCTGCCGGAGAACGAGCGCGAGGCCTTCATCGAGGAACTGGAACTGGCGCGAGAAGCGTGCCGACCCCTTGATATAGAAGCCTTTCGCGAGGGCCATCTGACGCCGGTCTATTTCGGCTCGGCGCTGCGAAATTATGGCGTTCGCGACCTGATCGAGGCGCTTGGCGCTTTTGGCCCGCCGCCGCGCGCGCAGGAGGCAGACACCCGCACGATCGAGGCGACCGAGGAGAAGATGACCTCCTTCGTCTTCAAGATCCAGGCCAACATGGACCCCAACCACCGCGACCGCATCGCTTTCGTGCGAGTCTGCTCGGGCAAGCTCGAGCGCGGCATGAAGGCCAAGCTGGTGCGCACCGGCAAACCGATGTCGCTCTCGGCGCCGCAGTTCTTCTTTGCCCGCACCCGCGTCACAGCGGACGAAGCGTTCGCCGGCGATGTCGTCGGCATTCCCAACCACGGCACGCTGCGCATCGGCGACACGCTGACCGAGGGTGAGGAAATCCTGTTTCGCGGCGTGCCGAACTTCGCGCCCGAAATCCTGCGCCGTGTGCGTCTCGGCGATGCAATGAAGGCCAAGAAGCTCAAGGAAGCGCTGCACCAGATGGCCGAGGAAGGCGTCGTGCAACTGTTTTCGCCCGAGGACGGCTCGCCGGCCATCGTCGGCGTCGTCGGCGCGCTGCAACTCGACGTGCTGAAGGAGCGGCTGAACTTCGAATACACGCTGCCGGTCGAATTCGAGATGTCGCGCTTCTCAGTGTGTCGCTGGATCTCGGCCGACGACAAGGCCGAGACACTCCGCTTCATCGAGGCGCATCGCGGCGACATCGCCCGCGACCTCGACAACGACCCTGTATTCCTCGCCCAGCACGCCTTCTCGCTGAACTACGAAGCCGAACGCTGGAAAGCGATCCGCTTCGCCACCATCAAGGACTACCAGGTCCGCGACAAGGCGGCGTAAGCGCCAGCTTGTCTTCTCCCCGTTCACGGGAGAAGGTGCCCGAAGGGCGGATGAGGGGCAGCGCGGCGTTGAGGGCTTCACTCACCCCTTCGCCGCCTCTTCGATCTTCGCAATATCGATCTTGCCCATCTTCATCATCGCCGACATCACCCGGCCTGCCTTGGCCCGGTCCGGATCCAGAAGCAGCTTCGGCAGCTGCTCCGGCACGACCTGCCAGGAAACGCCGAACTTGTCTTTCAGCCAGCTGCAGGGGCCGGGCTCGCCGCCCTCGGTGAGCTTCTCCCAGAAATAATCCACCTCTTCCTGCGTCTTGCAGTCGATCGACTGTGACATCGCCTCGTTGAACTTGAATTGCGGCCCGCCATTGAGCGCCTGAAACGGCACGCCGTCGAGTTCGAACGTGGTCACCAGCACCTTGCCTTCATCGGCATGGCCTTCGGGCCAACGCATCACGCTCAGCACCTTCGAATTCTTGAAGATGGAGACATAGAAATTCATCGCCTCTTCGGCCTGGCCGTCGAACCACAGGCAGGTGGTGATCTTTTGCATGTCGTGCTCCTCGGTTTGCTCTTTGCTGTTACAGGGAAACGGCTGACTCCGAGAATGGTGCCATTCCTGCCGTCTGCCCAAGGACGGCCATGCGCCGAGCGATCCGACAGCGGCCTGAAATTTTTTGCGACATCCGGTTTTTCGCGGAATCTGGCGCATAGCAAAATTGTGGCCAGACCGGACTTGCGCGTCTATAACGCCTGCGATCCGAATTCAGCGCCGCCGCGCCCTTCCTCGGCTGCGGCCAGCCACCAAGGAAAAAACATGCCTGCCTATCGCTCCCGCACCACCACCCATGGCCGCAACATGGCCGGCGCCCGGGGCCTCTGGCGCGCCACCGGCATGAAGGACAGTGATTTCGGCAAGCCGATCATCGCCGTGGTCAATTCCTTCACCCAGTTCGTGCCGGGCCATGTCCATTTGAAGGACCTTGGCCAATTGGTCGCGCGTGAAATCGAGAAGGCCGGCGGCGTCGCCAAGGAATTCAATACCATCGCCGTCGATGACGGCATCGCCATGGGCCATGACGGCATGCTCTATTCGCTGCCGTCGCGCGAACTGATCGCCGATTCCGTCGAATACATGGTCAACGCCCACTGCGCCGACGCCATGGTCTGCATCTCCAATTGCGACAAGATCACCCCTGGCATGCTGATGGCCTCGTTGCGCCTCAACATCCCGACCGTCTTCGTCTCCGGCGGGCCGATGGAGGCCGGCAAGGTGGTGCTGGCCGGCAAGACGCAGGCGCTCGACCTGGTCGATGCCATGGTCGCGGCCGCCGACGACAAGATCTCCGACGAGGACGTCAAGGTTATCGAGCGCTCGGCCTGCCCGACCTGCGGCTCCTGCTCGGGCATGTTCACCGCCAATTCGATGAACTGCCTGACCGAGGCGCTTGGCCTGTCGCTGCCCGGCAACGGTTCGACGCTGGCGACGCATGCCGACCGCAAGCGGCTGTTCGTCGAGGCCGGCCATCTCATCGTCGATCTGGCCCAGCGCTATTACGAACAGGACGATGAAACCGCACTGCCGCGCAGCATCGCCTCGAAAGGCGCCTTCGAGAACGCCATGACGCTCGATATCGCCATGGGCGGCTCGACCAACACGGTGCTGCACATATTGGCCGCCGCGCACGAGGGCGAGGTCGACTTTACGATGGAGGACATCGACCGGCTGTCGCGGCGGGTTCCGGTGCTCTGCAAGGTGGCGCCGGCCAAGTCCGACGTCCACATGGAAGACGTCCACCGCGCCGGCGGCATCATGGCGATCCTCGGCCAACTCGACAAAGCCGGACTGATTAACCGCGACCTGCCGACGGTGCACACATCAAGCCTTGGCGAGGCGCTCGACCATTGGGATATCTCGCGCACGACCAGCCAGAACGTCCGCGATTTCTTCCTCGCCGCACCCGGCGGCGTGCCGACGCAGGTCGCCTTCAGCCAGGATCGCCGCTGGGACGATCTTGATCTCGACCGCGAGAAAGGCGTCATCCGATCGGCCGAGACGCCGTTCTCGAAGGACGGCGGCCTTGCCGTGCTCAAGGGCAATCTGGCGCTCGACGGCTGCATCGTGAAGACCGCCGGCGTCGACGAGTCGATCCTGAAGTTCACCGGCCCAGCTCGCGTGTTCGAAAGCCAGGATGCCTCGGTCAAGGCGATCCTGTCCAACGAGATCAAGGCCGGCGATGTCGTCGTCATCCGCTATGAAGGCCCGCGCGGCGGCCCCGGCATGCAGGAAATGCTCTACCCGACCAGCTATCTGAAGTCGAAAGGGCTCGGCAAGGCCTGCGCGCTGGTCACCGACGGCCGCTTCTCGGGCGGCACATCGGGCCTGTCGATCGGCCATGCTTCGCCGGAAGCGGCGGAGGGCGGCACGATCGGACTGGTGCAGGAGGGAGACACGATCGAGATCGACATCCCCAACCGCACCATTCGCCTGGCGGTCAGCGATGAAGAGCTCGATGCCCGGCGTGCTGCAATGGAGGCAAAAGGCGCCCTGGCCTGGAAGCCCGAGGAAAAGCGCAAACGCAAGGTGACGACGGCGCTCCGCGCCTACGCCGCCTTCGCCACCAGCGCCGACAAGGGCGCGGTGCGGCACGTACCGGAATAGCGCGGTTCTTCCCTTCTCCCCTTGTGGGAGAAGGTGGATCGGTGCGCAGCGCCGAGACGGTTGAGGGGTGGGTGACGGAGTGCCAGCGGCGCCAAGCTGGAGCACCCCTCATCCGACCTCGCTACGCGAGGCCACCTTCTCCCGCAAGGGGAGAAGGAAGAAGCGCCTCACGGCATCAACTGGTACTCATAGAGCTTCTGATACAGCCCACCCTGCTTGAGCAAGGTCCGGTGTGGGCCGCTCTCTACCACCTTGCCGCCTTCCAGCACCACGATCGTATCGGCCTGGTGAACCGTCGACAGGCGGTGCGCGATGACGATCGTCGTGCGGCCTTCGGTCAGTTGCTGCAGCGCGTCGCGGAACAGCGCTTCCGATTCGGCGTCGAGCGCGCTGGTCGCCTCGTCCAGGAGCAGGATTTCGGCGTTGCGCAGCATGGCGCGTGCGATCGAGATGCGCTGGCGCTGGCCGCCGGACAAGAGGCCGCCATTCTCGCCGACGTCGGTCTCGTAGCCTTTCGCCTGCGCCATGATGAAGTCATGCGCGTTGGCCGCCCTGGCGGCGGCGATCACCTCTTCGTCGGTCGCATCCTGCCGCCCGAGCCGGATGTTGTGCATGATCGTGCCGGCAAACAGGAACGTATCCTGGCTGACATAGGCGATCTTTTCCCGCAGCGAGGCGAGTGTGGCGTGGGAGATGTCCTGGCCGTCGAGCAGCACCTTGCCGCCCTGCGGGTCGTACATGCGCATGATCAGGTTCAGGATCGTCGACTTGCCGCTGCCGGAAGGCCCGACCAGCGCCGTCATCTTGCCGGGCGCCAGGGCCAGGTCGAACCGATCCAGCACCGGCGGGCCATTCTGATAGGCGAAGCTGACGGCGTCGAAGCGGATCTCGCCCGGCCCGGCCAGAAGCGGTCTCGCATCCGGTTTTTCGGCCAGCGTCAGCGGTTCGTCGGCGAGTTGGAACATCATGCGCACGCCGACAATGCCGCTTTCCAGCGATATCCGCACGCGCGCGAGCCGCTTTGCCGGTTCATAGGCCAGCAGCAGCGCCGCGATGAAGGCCATGATGTTGCCGGGCATCTGGCCGCCCTGCAGAACCAGCATGCCGCTCACCATGACCGCACCGGCGATCGCCAGCCCGGCCAGCGTCTCCATCACTGGGCTGGTCACCGCTTCCAGCGCGGCGATGTTGTTGGCCCTGTCCTCAACGTCCGAAACCGCCTTGTACATGCGCTTGCGCATCAACCCTTCGAGGTTGAAGGACTTGACCACGCGCACGCCGATCGCGGTTTCCTGCATCACCTGTACGATCTGGCCGACCGAGCGGAACTCCATGGCAGCGAACTTGCGCACACGCTTCAGGATGCGGTTGACGCCATAGATGGCGACTGGCCCGACGACGAAGCAGATCAGCGACAGCGCCGGCTGCTGCCATACCATGACCCCAATCAGGGCAGCCAAGGTAACCAGATCGCGCACATAGGAGGTGACGATCAGGTCGAGCACGTTGCGCGCCGCCTGGGCATTGTTGGTCATGCGGGTGATCAGGTCGGACGACGAGGTCGAATGATAGAATTCGATGCCTTGCGCCAGGATGCGATCGTAGATCTTGCGCTGCCGCTCGGCGATGATGGCGTTGCCGACCCGGCTCATGAAATAGGCCTGCACGAAATTGGCGAGGCCCTTGACGACGAAGATTCCGGCGACCGCCAGGGCAATCATGTTGACGCGGTCGACCCGTTTGTCGATCACGAATTCATTGGTGATTTCGCGCAGGATCCAGGCGCTGGCAGCCGTCATGCCGGCCACCACCAGCATCGACAGGATGGCGGCGCCGTAGCCGACCCTGTGCTGCCGGAAAGATTCCTTGAGCAGCCTTGCGACGAGGCGCTGGTTTTCCGTCGAACGGAAGAAACGAAACAACGGCTGATCCTTGATGCCGGGAGGACGAAGGCGGCTTATAGAGGGAGTTGCCGCCGGAGGGAACTGTCCGCAACGGTCGGCAAGAAACGGCTGTGGCATGGTGCCTTTTGCGCCACCATGCCAGAGTGATTCTTCAGGGGATGACGAACGATGGATTTCGACCTTATCGTGCGCGGCGGAACACTGCCTGACGGCACCATCGCCGACATCGGCATTATCGGTGAGACAATCGCGGCAATCGAGCCCGAACTGAATGTCACCGCCGGTGTGGCAATCGATGCGTATGGCAATCTGGTGTCGCCGCCCTTTGTCGACCCGCATTTCCACATGGACGCGACGCTCTCCTACGGCATTCCGCGCATCAACGCGTCGGGCACGCTGCTTGAAGGCATTTCGCTCTGGGGCGAACTGAAGCCGCTGCTGACACATGAGGCGGTGCGCGACCGGGCGCTCGCCTATTGCGACTGGGCGGTGTCGATGGGCCTGCTCGCCATCCGCACCCATGTCGATGTCTGCGACGACCGGCTGCTGGCGGTCGAGGCCCTGCTCGACGTCAAGAAGACGATCGCCCCTTACATAGACCTGCAGTTGGTGGCTTTTCCGCAGGACGGCTTCTATCGCTCGCCGACGGCACGCCAAAACACCATTCGTGCGCTGGACATGGGCGTCGATGTGGTCGGCGGCATTCCGCATTTCGAACGCACCATGGCCGATGGTACGCGCTCGGTGACCGAACTCTGCGAGATCGCGGTAAGACGCGGCCTGATGGTCGACCTGCATTGCGACGAGACCGACGACCCGCTGTCGCGCCATATCGAGCAGCTGGCCTATGAGACGCAGCGCCTCGGCCTGCGGGGCAGGGTCGCCGGCTCGCACCTCACCTCGATGCATTCGATGGACAATTACTATGTCTCGAAGCTCCTGCCGCTGATTGCCGAGGCCGGTGTGTCGGCCATTCCCAACCCGCTGATCAACATCATGCTGCAGGGCCGCCACGACACCTTTCCGAAGCGCCGCGGCCTGACCCGGGTCAAGGAGATGCAGGCGCTAGGCATCCGCGTCGGCTGGGGCCAGGATTGCGTGCTCGATCCCTGGTATTCGCTGGGCACCGCCGACATGCTCGACGTGGCCTTCATGGGCCTGCATGTGGCCCAGATGTCGAGCCCGGCCGACATGGCGCGCTGCTTCGACATGGTCACCAGCGTCAATGCTGCGATCATGGGGCTCGATCATCTCGGCCTGGCGGTCGGCAAGCGCGCCAGCCTTGTCATTCTCGACGCCGGCTCTCCGATCGAGGCGCTGCGCCTGCGCGCCGAGCGCATTTGCGTCGTCGCCAGGGGCAAGGTGGTGGCGGAAAGGACAAGGCAGGACACCAGGCTGTCCATCCCCGGCCGGCCGGCAACGGTCAACCGCAGGCATCAGGCCGGGTAGGCCCAGTCGATTCCCGGTTCTGGTCTCGCCCTTTCCCGGATTCTCCTCGTCAAAGTGGCCGCTTCCGTCTAGGACGCAGTTACGAAAAGGGAGGATTCGGGATCGGCATGACGCAACCCGTGGCGCAAAATTCCACGATCAGGAACGTGCTACTGGCCGGCATTCTGCTGATGCTGGCCGGCGATTTCCTGTTTGCGCTGAACGACGCGATGGGCAAGTGGCTGGTCACCAGCTTCTCCGTTGGCCAGGTGGTGCTGATCCGGTCGATCGGCGCCTTCTTCGTGCTTGGTCCGATGATCGCCAACCAGGGCGCCGGCAGGCTGTTCCAGATGGAGCGGCCGGGGCTGCAGATCCTGCGCGTGGTGGCGACGACGCTGGACACAGCCTTGTTCTACGCCGCCGTCGTCTATCTGCCGCTCGCCGACGTCATGAGCTTCTACATGGCCGGGCCGATCTATGTCGCCGCGCTATCGCATTTCCTGCTCGGCGAAAAGGTCGGCTGGCGCCGCTGGGCGGCGATCCTGCTCGGCTTCTGCGGCGTACTGATCATGCTGAAGCCGTCTTCGGCGGCGTTTTCGCTGTCGTCGGGCTTTGCGCTCGTCGGCAGCATCGCCTTTGCCTTTGCCATCATCCTCAACCGCCGGCTGCGCGGCACCAGCGACACCAATCTGGTGACGTGGCAGACCATTGGCACGCTGGTGGTCGGCGGCGTCATGACCATCGGCGCCTGGCAGACACCGTCGGCGCTCGATTTCGGCGCCATGCTGCTGCTCGGCATCGTCTCCTGCGGCGCGCATCTGATGATCACCAGGGCGCTCAAGCTGGCGCCGGCCTCGACGCTGGCGCCGCTGCATTACACGCTGCTGTTATGGGCGGTGGTCTTCGGGCTGGCGTTCTTCGGCGACGTTCCCGGCCCGCGCATCCTGATCGGTTCCGGCATCGTGGTGCTCGCCGGCTTGTTCATCTTCCACCGCCAGAAAGTGGTCGAGACGACGGTGCCGCCGGAAAACGTGCCGAAGGGCGTGAACTAGCCCCTACGCACGGCCGCCAGGTGCCGTGAAAATTCCGGCGTCTCCATCAACGCCTTGCAGCGGGCAAACCGCCCGTCGGCATAGGCGCGGAAATCGTCGACCGGGTTGTCGTTGGCGAGCTGGATCAGGCCCCAAAGCGTCCACAACAGGTCGCACATCGCCTTGTAGATGACGACGCGGCCGCGCTCCGCCGGCGTCGCCTCGCCGCCGAAATAGGCGCGCATCATCTCCTCGTCCCGCGCGGCATCGAATTTGCCTTCCACGCTGAGGTCGCCGAGATCCCAGAGCGGGTCGTTCATCCCGGAATATTCCCAGTCGACGATCCACATCCGCTCTCCGGTATCGAGAAAGTTCTCGCACAGCGGATCGCAGTGGCAGGCGACGACGGGGAGCGGATGCGCGGCAAGCGCCGATCGCACGGTCTCGGCCTCGCGCACCACGTCGTGATAGCCGGCGGGCAGCGCGACATTCTTGGTCGACAGCACCTTGAGATAATCGTCGATCATCGCAAACAGTTCGAAGCGGAACGGGAATACGGCGCCCGAAGCATGCAACTTGCGGAAGGCCTCGCCGGCACGCGCCGGACTGCCCGGCCGGGCCTTGAATTTCTCCGGCGACATCGTCTCGGCGCCGGCGATGAATCGCGTCACCATCATCCCGGTGCCGGGGTCGACATGCAGCACCTCGGGGCTGACGCCTGCCTTGGCTGCCTCGCGCGCCGCCACCGCCTCATTGGCGCGGTTGATATACTCTTCCGTGCCCTTGCCGGGAATGCGCAGGCAAAACTCGCCGGCCTTGAAGACCAGGTTGGTGAGGCCGCCGAGCCGATCCAGCGGCCCGGTATAGCCGGCCAGCATCGGAATTGCGGCAAGTTTCGCCCGCGCCTCGTCCGTCACCATGCCTTCGCCCCACGCGGTTATTTCTCGCCGCAACGGTTCCACAATTTTCGCCGTTTGGCTATCATCCGATCGAAGGCAACTCGATCGGGCGAGAAAGCATGACGGACGATAAACACCTGGGCGCGCTCAGCGCAGCCTATGCCGCGACGCGGCCCGAGGAAGTGGCGGCACTGTATGACCGCTGGTCGCAAACCTATGACGCCGATATGTCGGCCGCCGGCTACCGCCATCCGACGATCTGCCTTGCTTTGCTGGCCCGCCATCTGCCGCGCGGCTCAGTCCCGCTGCTCGACGCCGGCGCGGGCACCGGGCTAATCGGCGAATGGTTGAACATTGCAGGCTATCCTGAGGTCGAGGCGCTCGACATTTCGCAAGGCATGCTGGATCAGGCCGCCCGCAAGGGCGTCTATTCGGCGCTGCATTGCCTGGCGCTCGGCGGCAAGCTGCCCTTTGCCGGTGATGCCTATGCCGGCATCGTCTCTGCCGGCGTCTTCACCTCGGGCCATGTCGGCGTCGAAGGGCTGGACGAACTGATCCGCATCTGCCGGCCGGGCGGCATCATCGTGCTGACGGTCAAGAACACGCTCTGGGATCAAGGCTTTGCCGCGCGCATCGCCGAACTCGAGGCGCAAGGCCTCGTCACCCGGGTCGAGGAAACGCGGCCTTACGTCTCCATGCCGGGCGAGGCCGACACCGTGCCCAGCCGCGGTCTTGCGCTGCGCGTGAACTATAGCAATTCCAGGAAAGTGTGAGCGGTTTTCCCGGAAAAGCGTAGCGCTTCCCCTTGGGAATTGCGTCAAAACAAAGAGATAGAGCGGCTCGCCGTTTCCGTGAAACGGCGAAACGCTTTAGGCCTTCACCCGCCCCGCTGCCGGATCGTACATCGGCTCGAGATGGATTTTGGCAGGCGCCCGCTCCATGGCCACGACCAGTTCATAGTCGCCCGAGGCGAGAAAATCGTCGCTCACCCCATCGGCGTTGCGCACATAGCCGTAGCCGATGTTCTTGCCAAGCGTGTAGCCATAGCCGCCGCTGGTCAGATAGCCGACCGGCTCGCCATTGCGCAGGATGGTCTCGCGTCCGAGCAGCACGATGTCGGGATCATCGACCGTGAAGCCGGCAAAGCGCTTCTTCAATGCCGTGCCGTTGGCCTTCTCCAGCGCGCGCCGGCCGACAAAATCGGTGTTCTTGCGCAGCTTGACCGCCCAGCCGAGCCCGGCTTCCTGCGGCGTGTCGTTGGGCGTGATGTCGGAGCCCCAGGCGCGATAGCCTTTTTCCAGCCGCAGCGATTCCAGTGCGCGATAGCCGACAGGGCGGATGCCGTGCCTCTTGCCGGCCGCCATCAGCGCGTCGAAGACTTCACCGGTGGCGGCGATCGGTACGTGCAACTCCCAGCCGAGTTCGCCGACATAGGTGACGCGCAACGCCCGGACCGTGTGGCCGGCAATGGCAATTTCCCGGACATGGCCGAACGGGAATGCTGTGTTCGACACATCCGCATCGGTCACGCCAGCCAGCACGTCGCGCGCCCGGGGGCCCATCAGCGACAGCGTGCCGAAATCCTCGGTGACATCGGCAAGCGTGGCATCGAGACCCGCGCCGATATGGTCGCTGATCCACGAGGCATCGTGGGTGCGGAAACCGGTGCCGGTGACGATGTAGAATGTCTCCTCGGCCAGCCGCGCAACGGTCAGGTCGGCCTCGATGCCGCCGCGCGTGTTGAGAAGCTGGGTGTAGGTCAGCCGGCCTGCCGGTTTGCTGACGTCGTTGGCGCAGATCCAGTCCAGCGCCTTCGCCGCGTCGGGTCCGCTCAACTCGTATTTGGCGAAGGATGATTGGTCGAAAATGCCGACATTTTCGCGCACATGCCGGTGTTCGTCGCCGACCGCCGCGAACCAGTTCTGCCGGCCCATGGAATAGATGTCCCGCGCTTCGACCCCCTCTGGCGCGAACCAGTTCGGCCGTTCCCAGCCGAGCTTCGAGCCGAACACGGCCTGCTGCTGTTTCAGCCGCTCATAAAGCGGCGAGACGATGCGCGGCCGGCCGCTGGCATACTCCTCATGCGGGAAGCCGATCGTGTAGTGCTTGCCATAGGCTTCCAGCGTACGGTCGCACACCCATTGCCGGTCGCGATGCAGGTTGGAAAAGCGCCTGATGTCGACCACCCACAGGTCGAGCGGCGCCTCGCCATCGACCACCCATTGCGCCAGCACCCAGCCGGCGCCGCCGCCGGACGCGATGCCGAACGCGTTGAAGCCGGCGCCGACGAACATGTTGGCGCATTCCGGTGCCGTGCCGAGGATGAAATTGCCGTCCGGCGTAAAGCTCTCCGGCCCGTTGATCATCTGCTTGACGCCGACGGTTTCCAGCGCCGGCACGCGCGCGATCGCCTGCGTCATGTGCTGCTCGAAATGATCGTAATCGTCGTCGAACAGCCGGAATTCCCAATCGTCGGGCACGTCGCCGCCCGGCAGATCGGTCTTCCAGGCCTGCGGATTGGGCTCGTAGCCGCCCATCACCAGCCCGCCGACCTCCTCCTTGAAATAGGTGCGGCGGTCGGGGTCGCGAATGGTCGGCGCGTCGGTCGCCAGGCCAGCGATCTTTTCGGTGATGATGTACTGGTGCTTCACCGGCTGCAGCGGCACGTTGATGCCGGCCATGGCGCCGACCTGCCGCGCCCACTGCCCGGCACAGTTCACCACCTTGTCGCAGGCGATGTCGCCCTTGTTGGTCTTCACCGTTGTGATGCGGCCGTTCTTCATCTCGAAACCGGTGACGCGCACATCCTCGTAAAGCTTCGCGCCATGCATGCGCGCGCCCTTGGCCAGAGACTGCGTGATGTCCGAGGGGCTCGCCTGGCCATCGGTCGGCAGCCAGGAGGCGCCGACGAGATCGCCGGTTTCCATCAGCGGCCACATCGCCTTGACCTCCGCCGGCGACAAAAGCTGCATGTCCATGCCGAAGCTTTTCGCCGTCGTCGCCAGCCTTTTGTATTCGGTCCAGCGGTCGGCATTGGTCGCGAGCCGCAGGCAGCCGGTCATCTTCCAGCCGGTGGCAAGGCCGGTTTCGGCCTCCAGCCCCTTGTAGAGCTCGACCGAGTATTTGAGCACGCGCGTGATCGAGGCCGACGAGCGCAATTGCCCGACCAGGCCGGCGGCGTGCCAGGTCGAGCCCGAGGTCAGCTTGCCTTGCTCGAGCAGCACCACGTCGGCCTTGTGATCGCGCGCCAGATGATAGGCCGTCGAACAGCCGATGATGCCGCCGCCGATGACGACGATCGCGGCATGGCCAGGCAATGTCATGATTTCAGGATCCCGTATTTTGTCCGGTAGTTTTCCAGCGCCGCGTCGAGCCGCACCAGGTTTTCCTCGGTATAGGCGACGTAGTCGATGCCCGGCGCGTCGAGATAGAGTTCCGACACCATGCTCCACATCGCCTCGCGCAGCAGCGAGGCGCATTGCATGGCCGCGTGCGAGCGGCGGATCGCCTCGTCCGGCTCCTTCATGAAATAGGCGGTCAGGAAAGCGAAGGATTCCTCATCGCTCATGCCGGCATTCGAGGCAACGCCGGAAAGGTCGAACATGGCCGTGTTGAAACCGGCATATTCGAAATCGATCAGCCACAGCCTGTTGCCGTCGTCGAGAATGTTGGCCGGCAACAGATCGTTGTGGCCAAAGACGATCGGCAGCAGTTTCTGAGCGCGCTCCAGTTCGTCCGCCAGTGTCAGCAGGTGCGGCAGTTCGCTGCGCTTGCGGCTGCCGCCTTCCTCCAGCGTACGTGCATAATCGCGGATGACGTGGAACACCCAGAACATGAAGCCGGCGCCGGAGATATGGTTGGGCATCTCCCGGTGGAAACCGCGCATCAGGGCCGCGACCCGGCCAAGATTGGCGCGCACATCGTCGGCCAGATAGGTCCTGGCGCCAAGATACGCCGTCACCATGATCCCCGGTTCGGCATAGTGCACCGCCGGCGCGAAACCGGCGGCGTGCGCGGCCCGCGCGGTCATCACCTCGCGCTCGCGGAAGACATGGTGGAAGGGATAGTCCTGGCCAAAGCGCACGACATGCCGTCCCGCGGCGTCGCTGACCACATAATTGGCGTTGCTCAGGCCGCCGGGCAGCGGGGCGATCTCGATGGCCCCGGTCCAGCAGGGCAGGGCACGGATGCGGTCTTCTGCAATCACGGAGTTATCCCTGGTTGATGGCCTGGTTTGCTGGGTTTCGACGAGGCGCTACGGGCAGCGCGACGACAGCGGGGAGAAACGCGGATAATCTCGTCGGTGCGGGACGCCAGGATCGGTATCCCGCACCGCACCGACGAGCCCCGTGGCCGGGTTTTTGAGCCCGGCATCCGCCCCCGCGGATCTGAAAATTCCTTGCGCCAGCCACATGCCAAGCTGTCTGGCTCTGCGAGTTCCGGCTCTGCCATCGCCCTCCCGTTGCAGCTCCGAACCCTCTGACATTGAATTTCACGCCAAGGTTGCCCGGCTGTCAACAAAAAGATGTGACCTTTTTTGGGTATTTTGCCCGAAATGAAGGGACAGTTCCTTTAAAACCGCTTCAATTACCTTAGAATCGGTCAAAGTTCTGAACTCGGGAAACCAGATGGTCCATTCGAAACGCCACGGCGAAATCCTGCGGCTGCTGCAGGAGGAGGGCACCGTCACCATCGCCAGCCTCGCCGACCGGCTGGGCGTTTCACTCGAAACCGTGCGCCGCGACGTCAAGCCGCTCACCGGCGACGGCTCGGTCCTGAAGATGCATGGTGCCATCGGCCTGCCTTCGATGGTCGGCGAAGCGCCTTTCGAACGGCGCATGCGCGAGAATGCCGATGCCAAGCGCGTCATTGCCCGCATGGTCGCCGCCACCATCCGCGACGGTGAATCGATCATGCTCGACACCGGCACCACGACCTCGTTCC
This sequence comes from Mesorhizobium sp. WSM1386, assembly GCF_055901595.1. Taxonomy (NCBI): domain Bacteria; kingdom Pseudomonadati; phylum Pseudomonadota; class Alphaproteobacteria; order Hyphomicrobiales; family Phyllobacteriaceae; genus Mesorhizobium; species Mesorhizobium sp. WSM1386. Next base: position 161,073 of record NZ_CM148373.1, on the reverse strand, counting down.
TGGCGCGGGAATTGCTCGGCCACCGGCGGCTGACGGTCGTCACCAATTCGTCCGACATCGCCCGCACGCTGGCCACCATCAACGGCAACAAAGTCTATATGGCCGGTGGCGAGTTGCGCAGCGATTCCGGTGCCGCCTTCGGTGCCTCGGCCATCGAGTTCGTCAGCCGTTTTTCGGTCAGCCACGCCGTCATCTCCACCGGCGCCGTCGACGCGGTGACGGGCGTCATGGATTACGATCTGGACGAGGCCGAATTCGCCCGCATGGTGCTGTCGCGCGGCCAGCGCTCGCTTGTTGTCACCGACTACACGAAATTCGGCCGTCAGGGCCTGGTCCAGGTCTGCGGCTTCGATGGCTTTTCCGAACTCGCCACCGACCGCTCACCGCCACGTGACATTGCCGCCGCCCTCGCGCAGGCCGGCGCGCGGCTCAGCGTCGCCGGCGACGCCGCCGGGTTCTGATCCGGCCAATGCCTTTTGACGACTAGGCCTGGACGACCAGGCCTGTTGACGACTGGGGCTGTTGACGATCGGCCGACCAGCACTTCCCACAGCCGCTTGCGCCGTGTTTAGTCCGGCCATGGCTTTCACCATCCGCCAGTTGCAGTTCTTCATTGCCGTCGCCGAGCAGGGCACTGTCTCGGGCGCGGCACAGAACCTCTCCATTTCGCAATCGTCGGTCACCGAGGCGATCAAGGAGCTCGAAAGCGATCTCGGCGTCGAACTGTTCGAACGCCATCCGCGCGGCCTCAACATCACCCACAAGGGCCATCAGTTCCTGCGCCACGCGACGAAGATCCTCGCCGACGTTTCCGATGCCCGCCGCTCCTTCTCCGGCGAGCAGGCCGCGACCGGCGGGCGGCTGCAGCTCGGCGTCACCTCGCTGGTCGCCGGCTATGTGCTGTCGGATCTGCTTTCCCGCTACCGCCGCGCCTATCCGGGCGTCGAGGTCTCGGCCATCGAGGACAATGGCGACTACCTCGAGCATCTCCTGATCGGCGGCAAGCTCGACATTGCCGTCATGGTCACGTCCAATTTGCGCGACCGCACCGCCCTGCAATCGGAAATCCTCGAGGTCTCGGCCTATCGCTTGTGGCTGCCGCTCGGCCATCCGCTCGCCGGCGCCGACATCATCGGCATCGGCGACATCGCCTCCGAGCCGCTGATCATGCTCACCGTCGATGAGATCGAGGAGAACACCGGCAAGCTGCTGACGGCGATCGGCGCCAGGCCGCATGTCGCCTTCCGCACTCGTTCCGTGGAAGCCGTGCGCAGCCTGGTCGCCACCGGCGCCGGCGTGGCGCTGCTGCCCGACCTTGTCTACCGCCCATGGTCGCTGGAAGGCGACCGCATCGAATCGCGTGATATCTCCGGCTCCTTGCCGGTGGTGCAGGTCGGCATGGTCTGGCGGCGTGGCTCAGGCCTGCCGCAGGCGGCGCGCGATTTCATCGGGCTTGCCCAGTCGCAGCGGATGGTCCGCCAGCGCCTCTGATCCAGCAGTGCCAGCTATCGGAAAAACCGATACCGCCCTTCTGATAAATGAATTTGCGAAACCGGAGTTTTCCGAGCACTTTCCGTACAGGGAACAAAGCCGTCACAGCAGCGCGGCCCCTCAAATGGGAGATCGACGATGAATTCATTCCTGAAGTCATGCACGGCGCTGACGGTCGCGCTGGCCTTCTCCGGTCAGGCCATCGCCCAGGTCAAGGAACTCGGCAAGGGCGAAGGCGAAGTCAACATCGTTGCCTGGCCGGGCTATATCGAGCGCGGTGAGACCGACAAGGGCTATGACTGGGTCACCGCCTTCGAGAAGGAAAGCGGCTGCAAGGTCAACGTCAAGACCGCCAACACCTCGGACGAGATGGTCTCGCTGATGAACGAGGGCGGTTTCGACCTCGTCACGGCTTCGGGCGATGCGTCGCTGCGCCTCGTCGCCGGCAAGCGCGTGCAGCCGATCAACACCGATCTCATCCCGAGCTGGAAGGCGGTCGACGACCGGCTCAAGGACGCGCCCTGGTTCACCGTCGACAAGGTCCACTACGGCGTCCCCTATCAGTGGGGACCGAACATCCTGATGTACAACACCGAGGTCTTCAAGGAAGCGCCGAAGAGCTGGAACGTCGTCTTCGAGGAGATGAAGCTGCCCGACGGCAAATCCAACAAGGGCCGCGTCCAGGCCTATGACGGACCGATCCACATCGCCGACGCCGCCAATTATTTGATGTTCCACAAGCCGGAACTCGGCATCAAGGATCCCTACGAGCTCAACGAAGACCAATACAAGGCAGCCCTCGACCTGCTGCGCGTGCAGCGCACGCTGGTCGGCCGCTACTGGCACGATGCCGCCATCCAGGTCGACGATTTCCAGAATGAAGGCGTCGTCGCCTCGGGTTCATGGCCGTACCAGGTCAACACGCTGATCGCCGCCAAGAAGCCGGTCGCCTCGACCGTGCCGGAGGAAGGCGTCACCGGCTGGGCCGACACCACCATGATGGAAGCCGACGCGGCCCACCCGAACTGTGCCTATATGTGGCTCGAACATTCGCTGTCGCCCAAGGTGCAGGGCGACGTCTCGGCCTGGTTCGGATCGCTCCCCGTGGTGCCCGCCGCCTGCAAGGGCAACGAATTGCTCGGCGAGGAAGGCTGCAAGACCAACGGCTACGACAATTTCGACAAGATCAAGTTCTGGAAGACGCCGGTCTCGAAATGCGTCACCCAGAACAACCAGTGCGTGCCCTACTACCGCTGGGTGTCGGACTATATCGGCGTCATCGGCGGACGGTGAGTTCTCTTACCCTCCCCCTTGTGGGGAGGGTCGACGCGCAGCGTCGGGGTGGGGGCCTGTCCGATAGGTCCGCGCCATCACCCCCACCTGCGGCTTCGCCGCGACCTCCCCATCGAGGGGGAGGTGAAGCGGCGCGTGAATTCGTCCTTGTTTGACCCGGCAAAACAGACTGGCAGCCATGACATCAGCCGTTTCATTCCAGAAGGCTTCCCGCCATTTCGGCAGCGTTCGCGCCGTCGACGCGGTCGATCTCGACATCGTGCCGGGCGAGTTCTTCGCCATGCTCGGGCCGTCGGGTTCGGGCAAGACCACGTGCCTGCGGCTGATCGCCGGCTTCGAGCAGCCGACTGCGGGTTCGATCTCGATCTTCGGTGAGCGCGCCGAGGGCGTTCCGCCCTACCGCCGCAACGTCAACACCGTGTTTCAGGATTATGCGCTGTTCCCGCATCTCAACGTGCTCGACAATGTCGCCTACGGGCTGATGGTCAAGGGTGTCGGCAAGGCTGGGCGGCACAAGGCGGCTGAGGAAGCGCTGACGCTGGTGCGGCTGCCCGGCTATGGCGCCCGCCGGCCCGGCCAACTTTCCGGCGGCCAGCGCCAGCGCGTCGCGCTTGCCCGCGCGCTGGTCAACCAGCCCAAGGTGCTGCTGCTCGACGAGCCGCTCGGTGCGCTGGACCTGAAATTGCGCGAGAACATGCAGGAAGAGCTGAAGTCGCTGCAGAAGGCGCTCGGCATCACCTTCGTCTTCGTCACCCACGACCAGGGCGAGGCGCTGTCGATGGCCGATCGCGTCGCCGTCTTCAATGACGGCAAGATCATGCAGATCGGCACGCCGGAGGACATCTACCAGCGGCCGAAGACGCGCTTCGTCGCCGATTTCGTCGGCTCGTCCAACGTGCTGCCGCCGGATTTCGTCCAGCGCTACTCCGGCCAGCACCGCTGGGGCAGCCTGCGCCCCGAATCCATTCGTGTCGGCCGCGCCGCAAGCGGCGAAGGCGTCGCCGCCCGCCTCGTCTCGACCAACTATCTCGGCGCCACCACCAGGCTGGCGCTCGATGCCGACGGCTTGAAGCTGCATGCCATCGTGCCGGCCGGCGCGGCCCTCCCGGCGGAAGGCGACGCCGTGGTGCTGACCTTCAACCGCGAGCACCTGCATCTGATGGATGAGCCGGCATGAGGAAGGTTTGCGCCGTGCGCCCCCCTCTGTCCTGCCGGACATCTCCCCCTCAAGGGGGGAGATTGGCTGCCATTTCGGGTTTCGCCAGCTTCCAACGTCGCAGAACTGGCGAGACCGAGAAATTGCCAATCTCCCCCCTAGAGGGGGAGATGTCCGGCAGGACAGAGGGAGGCGACGTAGAGCGCGGCTTCTCGCATAATCCCCTTCAACACAGAGTGGCGTCATGACCATCGTCGCCCTCAACGCCAATCCCGCCCCCGCCATCCTGCCCGGCAGCGGCGGCTTGCGTGGCGCGCTCTCCGACCTCTTTTGGCGCCGGCCGCAACTCCTGCTCTTGCTCATGCTGCTGCCGCCGGTGCTGTGGCTCGGCATCGTCTATATCGGCTCGCTGTTCGCCCTTCTGGCGCAAAGCTTTTTCTCCATCGACGAGTTCTCCGGCCTCATCAATCGTGAGTTCACGCTGAAGACCTATGGCGACCTGCTTCAGGCCGCCAATCTCGACATCATCCTGCGCACCGTGACGATGGCGGCGCTGGTCACGCTGGCCTCGGCCATTGTCGCCTTTCCGATCGCCTACTACGCCGCACGCTATGCGCGCGGCCGCTGGAAGGCGCTGTTCTATCTCGGCGTCATGCTGCCGCTGTGGTCGAGCTACCTGGTGAAGATCTATGCCTGGAAGCTGATCCTTGCCAAGGAAGGCATTCTCACCTGGCTGTTCGCCAAGCTGCATTTGCTGTGGCTGCTCGATGCCTGGCTGTCGTTGCCGGTCGTCGGCGGCAACTCGCTGTCGGTGTCGTTCACCGGCACTTTCATCGTCTTCGTCTATGTCTGGCTGCCCTTCATGATCCTGCCAGTTCAGGCGGCGCTCGAACGCGTGCCCGGCAATCTGGTCGAGGCCTCGTCCGATCTCGGCGCCTCGCCCGGCCAGACCTTCCGCAACGTGCTGTTCCCGCTGGCGTTGCCCGGCATTGTCGCCGGCTCGATCTTCACCTTCTCGCTGACATTGGGCGACTACATCATCCCGCAGATCATCGGCACCTCGCGCCTGTTCATCGGCCAGGCCGTCTATTCGCAGCAGGGCACCGCCGGCAACATCCCGCTCGCCGCCGCCTTCACCGTGGTGCCGATCGTCATCATGGGCTTCTACCTCTGGGGCGCCAAGCGCATGGGGGCTTTCGATGCGCTCTGACCGTGGTCAATCGGCTCCGCTCGGTCTGAAGATCGCCGCCGCCTGCGGTCTGCTTTTCCTGCATCTGCCGATCCTGCTGATCTTCGTCTACGCCTTCACAACGGAAGAGAAGAGCTTCGTCTGGCCACCGCCCGGGCTCACCATGCAGTGGTTCGCCGTCACCTGGAACCGGCCCGATGTCTGGGAAGCACTATCGCTTTCGGTGCGTGTCGCCGCCATCTCGACCGCGATTGCTTTGATCCTCGGCACGCTCTGCGCCGCCGCGGTGTCGCAGACAAAATTCTTCGGCCGCGAGACCATCTCGCTGCTGGTCATCCTGCCGATCGCCTTGCCCGGTATCATCACCGGCATCGCGCTGCGCTCGGCCTTCGCGCTCGCCGACATTCCCTTCTCGTTCTGGACGATCGTGCTCGGCCACGCCACCTTTTGCGTGGTCGTCGTCTACAACAACGCGGTCGCCCGTTTCCGGCGCACCTCCGGTTCGATGATCGAAGCGTCGATGGATCTCGGCGCCGACGGTTTCCAGACCTTTCGGCATGTCGTGCTGCCCAACATCGCCACCGCGCTGCTTGCCGGCGGCATGCTGGCCTTCGCGCTTTCGTTCGACGAGGTCATCGTCACCACCTTCACCGCCGGCCAGCAGCAGACCGTCCCGATCTGGATGCTGGAGGAGCTGATCCGTCCGCGCCAGCGCCCGGTCACCAATGTCGTGGCCATGGTCGTCGTGTTGGTAACGCTGCTGCCTATCCTGTTTGCCTATTACCTGACCCGCGACGGCGACCAGATCGCCGGAAGCGGGAAATGAAACAGCGAATAGGGAGTAGCCAAGTGAGTAGTGAGTAGTGAGTAGCAAAAATCACGGTCAGACCCTGATCTCTACTCTCACTACTCACTACTCACCACTCACTACTCACTACTCACTACTCACTACTCACTTCCGTCCAAGGAGGAACCCAATGGACACCCAGATGCTGATCGGCTCGAAATTCGAGAAGGGCACGGACGCCGAGGAGCCGATCCTCAATCCGAAGACCGGGGCGACCATCCTCAACCTGCCCGAGGCCAGCCAGGCGCAGATCGAGGCAGCGGTATTGGCGGCCGAACAGGCGTTCGTCTTGTGGTCGCGCACCACGCCGGCGCAGCGCTCGGGTTATCTGCTCAAGATCGCCGACCGTATCGAAGCCGAAGCCAGGGAATTCGCAACTCTCGAAGCCCTGAACTGCGGCAAGCCGATCAATTCCGTGCTCAATGACGAGATTCCGGCGATCGTCGACTGCTACCGCTTCTTTGCCGGCGCTGTCCGCTCGATGCCCGGTGTCGTCGCCGGCGAATATCTGCCTGGTCACACCTCCATGGTGCGGCGCGATCCGATCGGCATCGTCGCCTCGATCGCGCCCTGGAACTATCCGCTGATGATGATGGCCTGGAAGGTCGCGCCGGCCATCGCCGGCGGCAACACCGTCGTCTTCAAGCCGTCTGAGCAGACGCCGCTGACGGCACTCAAGCTGGCGAAAATCCTGGCCGAGATCCTGCCTGAAGGCGTCGTCAATGTCGTGCTCGGCCGTGGCGACAGCGTCGGCAACACGCTGATCAACCACCCCAAGGTCAACATGATCTCGATCACCGGCGACGTCGCCACCGGCAAGAAGGTGCTGCAGGCCGCCGCCAAGTCGGTCAAGCGCACGCATCTGGAGCTCGGCGGCAAGGCTCCAGTCATCGTCTTCGACGACGCGGACCTTGGCGCCGTCGTCGCGGGCCTGCGCGCCTTCGGCTATTATAATGCCGGCCAGGACTGCACCGCCGCCTGCCGCATCTATGCCGGCAAGAAGATCTACGACAAGCTCGTCGCCGATCTCTCCTCGGCCGTGTCGACCATCAAGTTCAATCTGCCCGATGACACCGAGAACGAGATCGGGCCGCTGATCTCACGCCGCCAGCGCGACCGCGTGTCGAGCTTCGTCGAGCGCGCCTCGGAACTGAAGCATATCGAGATCACCACGGGCGGCAAGCCGGGCGAGGGCACCGGCTTCTACTATCAGCCGACCGTTGTTGCCGGCGCGCTGCAGGAGGACGAGATCGTGCGCCGAGAAGTCTTCGGCCCGGTCGTCTCGGTCACTCGGTTCACGGAAGTCGACGAGGCGGTGGGCTGGGCCAATGACAGCGACTACGGCTTGGCGTCGTCCGTGTGGACCAAGGACGTCTCGCGCGCCATGGCGACGGCCGCCCGCCTGCAATATGGCTGCACCTGGATCAACACCCACTTCATGCTGACCAACGAGATGCCGCATGGCGGGCTGAAGCAGTCCGGCTACGGCAAGGACATGTCGCTCTATGCCTTGGAGGACTATACCGCGGTGCGCCACGTGATGGTGGCGCATGGGTAGTAGCGCTTCTACCTCTCCCCCTGTGGGAGAGGTCGGATTGCCCCGATTTGCCCTTCGCAAATCGGTTGGCAATCCGGGTGAGGGGTAGCTTGGCGCCAAGCTGGAACACCCCTCATCCGTCTCGACGCTGACGCGTCGATCCACCTTCTCCCGCAAGGGGAGAAGGAAGGTCGAGCGTAATCACTACTCCACGATGCGATAGATGTTCCACAGGCTGGTGCCCGACACGACATAGGGCTCCATCTCCTTGCCCCATTTGGCATGCGCGTCGATCTTGCCGATCTTGGCGAAGAACGCTTCCAGCTGGGCCAGGCTCTCGACCTGGTGGTGTGACTCGACCGTCGCTTCCCGGGCGCCGATCGATCCGGTCATGATCTGGAATTGCAGGTCGGCGAGGCCGACCTGCGAGCCGATCTCGCGTTCCCATTTCTTGAGCAGTTCGAGCACGGTCTGCTTGTGTCCGAACTTGGCGTCGATCTGCCATCTGGCGCTGAACATCTTCTTCTCCTCCTGGTTGCGGCCAAGGCATGGTCCCGAAAAGTGGTGTTCGGTTTTCGGGAAAAGATCATGCTCCAGCACTGAAACAGAGCTCCATCCCGATTTGAATCGGGATGGCCAGCTCCGCGGTTGATCTACTCGTCCCAGGCCTGCACGACGGTCTGCCGTGCGATCTGCCCGTTTTTCAGCTCCAGCATCGCGGCGGCGAACACCTTGGTGCCGTCCGGATAGGAGCAGGCCTGGGTGAAGGCCAGGCTGTCGCCGTTGGCGATGGTGGTGTCGACCTTGTGGGTCATGGCCCGGCTGCAGATGTCGTCCCAGAACGTCGTGATCGCTGCGCGCCCGCGGATTTCGCGTGGCTTGCTCGGCGGGTTGTTGCGGTCGATCACCCGCACCAGCGCATCGTCGGCGTAGAAGCTCGACAGCATCTTTCCATCGCGGCCTTCGATCGCCTTCTTGATCGCCGCGCCGTCCACTGTGTGAGTCTTGGTCAGCATTTTACCCTCCATGTGCCCGTCTACCCGATCGGGCGGTTGATGCTTGGAAGCACGGCCCGTCGATCATCGACGGGCCGTGTTTTTCACTGCGACTTCGCCTTCACGGCTGCGAACACGTCGTCGGTCTGCTTCTTGAAAGTCGCCAGATCGACCTGGCTGCCGTTGAGGATCGTCGACCAGTGGCGCACGATCGCCGCCATTGCGATCGTCTCCTTGATCTCCTCGTCGCTCGCGCCGTTGAGCCTGGCAGCCTCTGTGTGGAAATAGATGCAGTACTGGCAGGGGATCTGCGCGGCGACCGCAAGGCCCATCAGTTCCTTGGTCTTGCCGTCCAGCGCGGTGTTGGGGTTGAGCTGCACCCCCTTGATCTCGGCCCAGGCGCCGGCGATGGCGACGTCGGGCAGCGTCTTGAACATGTCAGGCACCGAACCGAGCGTTGCCTCGATGTCCTTGTAGGCGGCCGCCGCCGATGCATCCTCGGCTCTCGCGGGAGAGATCGTGAACAGCGCGCCAATGCCTGCCGCTATCACGAGTGATCTGACATTCAGCTTTGACTTGAGCATTTCATCCTCCGTTCGCAGCGCCTTCCTGGCAATACCCGTCTGGCCTGCATGGGGACATTGATAGCCCTTACTTCGGCCCCGGCGCTTCGCCCGAAAGCGCCATGGCTCTCATGGCCCGTCCGGGCCAGCGTGCCTGACGGAAAATGCCGCTGCCGCGGCTCGCGAGGGTAGGTCGAGCTTGAGCAATATATTGGCGACGTGGCGCTTGACCGTGTGCTCGCTCAGCCTGAGTTCGGCGGCGATCGCGGCATTGCTCTTGCCGTCGGCGATCAGATTCACGACTTCGCTCTCGCGCACCGTCAGCGAGGCCGGCTCGGCCGCTTTGACCTTGGGACGGCAGGCCGGCTCCAGATGCTGTTCGGACGTCGCGAGCACAAGCGCCAGCGGCTCGTCCAGCTCATCGATGCTGACACGCCCCGCTTCGACGAAGTGAAGTCCCGAGCCGACCGCCAGGTCGGCGACCAGCCGCGACGCGAGTATGTCGCCGCGCCCGGCGTGAGCGGCGAGCTGAATGGTCACGCGGCCCGTCAATCCTATGGGAGGGCCGCGCGTCTCGATCTCGCCGACATGCGCGCCCTGTGCGCTTGCCACGCCGATCTGCTGCGCCGCGTCGCGCAACGCCGCCGCGCAGCGCAAGGCACGCCCGGGTCCATCGAAGCGTGAAATCATCATCTCGCCGTGTATATCCACGCAGCGCCCGCCATGGCGTCCGACAAGCGTCCGCCACGTTTCGTGGAAATGCTGGCTGCGTTCGCTCCACATCCGGTCGCCAAGCCGCGCCGTATCGTAGATACGTGTCACCAGAAGCGCCGCCAGAACGCGCTCCGCCTCCGCCACCGCGCGCTCGCCGGTCAGGAACTCCTCGATCAAGTCGGCCACCCGGTCGACATCGCCGGTCCAGATCGGATGGTCGCGCCCCGGGATTTCGACCAGCCGCGCATTGGAGATCTTCCTGGCCAGGAAGCGGCTGGCGTCGGGATCGACCCGGACGTCGTTGCGGCGATGGATCAGCAGCGTCGGCGCGCCGATCGCCGCCAGCACGCCGCGTATGTCGATCTCGGCGTTCATCCGCGCCAGTGCCGCCGCCGCGGTCGGGCTCGCCGACAGGCGCTCGAAGCGCGCCCACCAGGTTGAAAAACGGGCGTCGTCAACCCGGCCCGGCGCGAAATGGGGCAAGGTGGCGCCGGTGCCCCAGGCCGTCTCGGCCATCTCGATGAAGGCGTCGAGGCGCTCCGGCGGCATCACCCATTTGTGGAAATGTGCATAGCCGCCATAGAGCGCCAAAGCCCGTGTCCGCTCCGGATAGGTGGCGGCGAACAGCATGGCCATCGGCGCGCCTTCGGAAGCGCCGAGCAGCGCGGCACGCCCACTGCCGGCCGCATCCATCACCGCGCGCACATCGTCCATGCGGGTTTCCAGGCTGGGCAGGTTATGGACATCGACACGGTCGGAAAGGCCCGTGCCGCGCTTGTCGAACATGATCAACCGCGAGAACGCCGAAAGCCGCTTGAGCAACCGGCTGTAGCCCTCGTCATCCCAGTGCAGGTCGAGGTTGGAAATGAAGCCTGGCACGAAGACGAGATCGAACGATCCTTGGCCGACCACCTGATAGGCGATCCGCACCTCGCCACTGAGGGCATATCGGGTCGCGATCGGCCTCACGAGTTTTCCGCCCGGCCTGACGATTTCTGATCGTCAACCATAGCAGAGCCGCGCCGCTTGCGGCAGCTTAAACTTTAGCAAGCAGAAATATAAGCCTGCGCGGCTCCTGCGGCTATTTTTGTGAGGCGGCGATGTCGGCCGGGGAGGCCTTCAATCCCAGCTTGAGATCGGCCTCGGCCGGCGAGATCGGCCGCTTGATCCTGGCGGAAGCGACCACGACGAGTTCGTCGAAGCCTTCGCCGCCACTGTCCAGCATCTCGAAGAACTGCCGCCGCATCCTGGGTTCCCAGAATTTGTTGATGTGCTCGGCGACGCCCGCGACACCCTCTTCGCGCGGCCTGGAATGAAAAAAGGCCGCGATCTGGTTGGCCATGCGCACCAGCTTCTCGCTGGTGCTCGTGATGTGGTCTTCGTCATGCGACATGCTGGGCAACTCCCAAGACCACCCGGTCAGGGTGGGTGAAAACATCGAAATCATCGCCGCGCACCAGCGCCACCAGCGTCATGCCGGCCTCTTGCGCCGTGCGGATGGCAAGTGCGGTCGGCGCCGAGACGGCGATGATGAAGGCGGAACCGATCGCCGCCGTCTTCTGCACCATCTCGACCGAGACACGGCTGGTCACCACGACGGCGCCCGCCGAACCGTCGATGCCGGCCTTGGCCAGAGCGCCGGCCAGCTTGTCCAGCGCATTGTGGCGGCCGACATCCTCGCGCGCCATGACGACGCCTTCGCCTGGAACGTAGAAACCGGCGGCATGCACGGCCCCGGTCTCGGCATGCAGCGGCTGCACCTTCGACAGGAGCTTTACGGAGCGGACGATGTCGTTGGCATCAAGTGTAAGTTTTGACGCACCAACCGCGTCGACGGAGCGCATGGCTTCCTCGATGGATTCGATGCCGCAGAGCCCGCAGCCGACCGGCCCGGCAAGCCGGCGCCGCCGCACCTCGAAGCGCGTGTTGGCCTTGTCCTTCAGCCGGATCTGGATATCGATGCCGGCGCCATGATCCTCGACCTCGATCGCCTCGATTTCCTCAGGCGCGGCGATAATGCCTTCGGTCAGCGAGAAGCCGAGCGCGAAATCCTCGAAATCGGCCGGGCTCGCCATCATCACCGCATGGGTGGTGCCGGCGAACGAGAATGCCACCGGCGTCTCCTCCGGAACCATCCGGTTGGCCGCGACAGTGCCACTGGCGCGGTGCGCGAGGCGAGAGGTTTGCGTAATGGCTAGACGTTTGCGGGTCACGCGCCCCCCTCTGGCCTGCAGGCCATCTCCCCCTCAAGGGGGGAGATTGGCAGCTTGGCCGATATCACCCACTTTTCGACGTTGGCGATTGGCGAAAGGCGGTGCGCCATCCAATCTCCCCCCTTGAGGGGGAGATGGCCGGCAGGCCAGAGGGGGGCGCCTCGACGAGACACCAAACCCTACTCCGCCGCTTCCAGCGGTGCGATACGGCGGCTGTTGCGCGCTTGCTCGTCGTAATCGCGCTGCCAGTCCGACGGCCCATTGGAGGCGCCGACCTGAACCGCCGTCACCTTGTACTCCGGACAGTTCGTCGCCCAGTCGGAGAAGTCGGTGGTGATGACGTTGGCCTGCGTGTCCGGATGGTGGAACGTCGTATAGACCACGCCCGGCGACACCCGATCGGTGATCAGCGCTCGCAGCGTCGTCTCGCCAGAGCGGCTGGTCAGCCGCACCCAGTCGCCATCGCGCAGGCCACGGTTCTCGGCATCGTGCGGGTGGATCTCCAACCGGTCTTCCGAGTGCCACATGACGTTGTCGGTGCGCCGTGTCTGCGCGCCGACATTGTATTGGCTGAGGATGCGGCCGGTGGTGAGCAGCAGCGGGAAGCGCGGGCCGGTCCGCTCGTCCGTCGCCACATATTCGGTGCGGATGAACTTGCCCTTGCCGCGCACGAAGCCGTCGACATGCATGATCGGCGTGCCGAGCGGTGCCTTCTCGTTGCAGGGCCATTGCACGGATCCGACACGGTCGAGCAGCCCGAACGAGACACCGGCGAAGCTCGGCGTCGTCTGGGCGATTTCGTCCATGATCTCAGAGGGATGCTGGTAGTTCCAGTCGAGCCCGATCGCGCGGGCAAGCTCCTGCGTCGCTTCCCAGTCGGCGTAGCGTGCCTTCGGCTCCAGAACCTTGCGCACCATGTTGATGCGGCGCTCGGCATTGGTGAAGGTGCCGTCCTTCTCAAGGAAGGTCGAGCCCGGCAGGAAGACATGCGCGTAATTCGCCGTCTCGTTGAGGAACAGGTCGTGCACGACCACGCATTCCATGGCCGCCAGGCCGGCGGCGACATGCTTGGTGTCGGGGTCGGACTGCAGGATGTCCTCGCCCTGGATGTAGATGCCTTTGAAGGAGCCGTCGACGGCGGCATCCAGCATGTTGGGAATGCGCAGGCCAGGCTCGTCGTCGAGCTTCACGCCCCACAGGCTCTCGTAGATGTCGCGCACGGCGTCGCCCGAGATATGGCGATAGCCCGGCAGTTCGTGCGGGAAAGAGCCCATGTCGCACGAGCCCTGCACGTTGTTCTGGCCGCGCAGCGGGTTAACGCCGACGCCCGGCCGTCCGATATTGCCGGTCGCCATGGCGAGGTTGGCGATCGCCATAACCGTGGTCGAACCCTGGCTGTGCTCCGTCACGCCCAGTCCGTAATAGATCGCGCCGTTGCCGCCGGTGGCGTAGAGACGCGCGGCACCCCGGATCAGCTCGGGATCGACGCCGGACAATTTGCCAACGGTCTCGGGGCTGTTTTCCGGCAGAGCGACGAAGGACGCCCAGTCCTGGAATTCCGTCCAGTCGCAGCGTTCGCGGATGAACGCCTCGTTGAACAGGCCTTCGGTGACGATGACATGCGCCAGCGCCGTCAACACCGCCACATTGGTGCCGGGCTTCAGCGGCAGGTGATAGTCCGCTTCGATATGCGCTGACTTGACCATCTCGGTGCGGCGCGGATCGAGCACGATCAGCCTCGCGCCCTGCCGCAGCCGCTTCTTCAGCCGCGAGGCGAACACCGGGTGCGCCGAAGCCGGATTGGCGCCGATGATCACGGCGACGTCGGTGTAATCGACCGAATCGAAATCCTGTGTGCCGGCCGAGGTGCCATAGGTCTGGCCGAGCCCGTAGCCGGTCGGCGAATGGCAGACGCGCGCGCAGGTGTCGACATTGTTGTTGCGGAAGCCCTGGCGCACCAGCTTCTGCACGAGATAGGTCTCTTCATTGGTGCAGCGCGACGAGGTGATGCCGCCGATGGATGTGCGTCCGTACTGATATTGGATACGGCGGAATTCCTTGGCCGTGTGGGCGATCGCCTCTTCCCAGCTCACCTCGCGCCAGGGATCGCTGACCTTCTCGCGGATCATCGGCGACAGGATGCGGTCCTTGTGGGTGGCATAGCCATAGGCGAAACGGCCCTTCACGCAGGAGTGGCCATGGTTTGCCTTCCCCTCCTTGTAGGGCATCATGCGAATGACTTCGTCGTCCTTCACTTCGGCCTTGAACGAGCAGCCGACGCCGCAATAGGCGCAGGTGGTGATGGCCGAGCGCTCCGGCAGGCCCTTGGCAAGCACGGTCTTCTCGCGCAGCGCATCGGTCGGGCAGGCCTGCACGCAGGCGCCGCAGGACACGCATTCGGAAGCGATGAAGTCCTCATGCATGCCGGCGACCATGCGCGATTCGAAACCGCGGCCCTCGATCGTCAGCGCGAAGGTGCCTTGCACTTCCTCGCAGGCGCGCACGCAGCGCGAACAGACGATGCATTGCGCCGGATCATAGGTGAAATAGGGATTGGATTCATCGCGGGCGATGTAGTCGACCGCCAGCGAGCCATGGCCGGGCGCGACGCCGTTTTCCGGCTTGACGTGATTGCGGCCCTCGACGCCGTAGCGGTTCTCGGCCAGCCCGACCGACTTCGCCACCGCGTCGAACTCGCTGGCGCCGGTTCCGGCCTTCTCGTTCCAGCCGGTCGGATGGTCGGAGACATAGAGTTCCATGACGCCGCGGCGAATGGCATCCAGTCGCTCGGACTGCGTCTTGACCACCATGCCTTCGCCGACCGGCGTCGTGCAGGACGCCGGCGTGCCGCCGCGCCCTTCGATCTCGACCAGGCAGACGCGGCAGGAGCCGAACGAGTCCAGCATGTCGGTGGCGCAGAGTTTCGGGATCTCGACCCCGCCTTCCATTGCCGCACGCATGATCGACGTGCCTTCCGGCACGCTGATGCTGCGGCCATCGACGGTCAGCGTGACCTGCTTTTGCGCCTTCGATTCCGGGGTTCCGTAATCGAGTTCTTCGATGAGCGTCGGGAAGTCGGCCTTGATGTTCATCTGCCAGCTCCTATTCAGCAGCCACGCGCGCGGGCGCCGGCTTGAAATCCTCGGGGAAATGGGTGATCGAACTCATCACCGGGTAGGGCGTGAAGCCGCCCAGCGCGCAGAGCGATCCGAACTTCATCGTGTTGCAGAGGTCGGTGACCAGAGCAAGGTTCTTTTCCGGTTCGATGCCGGCGGCGAGCCTGTCGATGGTCTCCACCCCGCGCGTCGAGCCGATGCGGCAAGGGGTGCACTTGCCGCAGCTTTCGATGGCGCAGAACTCCATGGCGAAGCGCGCCTGCTTAAGCATATCGGCGGTGTCGTCGAACACGGTGATGCCGGCATGGCCGATCAGCCCGTCACGCTTGGCAAACTCTTCGTAGTCGAACGGGGTGTCGAACAGCGCGCGCGGGAAATAGGCGCCGAGCGGGCCGCCGACCTGCACGGCCTTCACCGGCCGGCCGGTGGCCGTGCCGCCGCCGATATCGTCGACGATCTCGCCCAAGGTGAGGCCGAAGGCGGTTTCGAACAGGCCGCCATTCCTGACGTTGCCGGCGATCTGGATCGGGATCGTGCCGCGCGAGCGGCCCATGCCGAAATCCTTGTAGAAGGCGGCGCCCTTGTCCATGATGACCGGGACGGAAGCCAGCGAGATGACGTTGTTGATCACCGTCGGCTTGCCGAACAACCCTTGGATGGCCGGCAGCGGCGGCTTGGCGCGCACCACGCCGCGCTTGCCTTCGAGGCTGTTCAAGAGCGAGGTTTCCTCGCCGCAGACATAGGCGCCGGCGCCGACGCGGATCTCCATGTCGAAGGCGTTGGGCGAGCCTAGCACGTTGACGCCGAGCACGCCGGCCTTGCGGGCGACCTCGACGGCCTTGTTCATGACAGCCACCGCATGCGGATATTCCGAGCGGATATAGACGAAACCCTTGGTCGCGCCGGTGGCGATGCCAGCGATCGTCATGCCCTCGATCAGCACGAAGGGGTCGCCTTCCATGATCATGCGGTCGGCGAAAGTGGCGCTGTCGCCCTCGTCGGCGTTGCAGACGATGTATTTGCAGTCACCCGTCGTATCCAGCACCGTCTTCCACTTGATGCCGGTCGGGAAGCCTGCGCCGCCGCGGCCGCGCAGACCGGACTCCGTCACCTGTTTGACGATGTCGGCGGGCGCCATGGCCACCGCGTTCTGCAGGCCCTTCAGTCCGCCGAGCGATTTATAGGCATCGAGCGACAGCGGGTCGTTGATTCCGCAGCGCGCGAAGGTCAGCCTGGTCTGCTTGGCCAGGAAGGGGATCTTGTCCGGCGCGCCCAGCCAGCGCTTGTGATGGCCGCCGGTGAGGAAGCCGCTGTCGAACAGGCTCTTGACGTCGGAAGCCTTGACGGGACCGTAGGCGACGCGGCCGTTGGCGGTCGCGACCTCGACCATCGGTTCCAGGAAATAGGCGCCGCGCGAGCCGTTGCGCACGATCTTGGCCTCGATGCCGCGCTCGGCGAGCTCCGCGCGAACCGCCTTGGCGACCTTTTCGGCCCCCAGCGCCAGCGCGCCGGAATCGCCGGGGATGTAGATGCGGGGAATCATGAGCGCACCTCGGCGACGATCTCGTCGATCTTGTCGTCGTCGAGCCGCCCGATCACCTCGCCGTCGAGCATTGCCGAAGGCGAGCAGGCGCAAAGCCCGAGGCAATAGACGGGCTCGAGTGTAACCGATCCGTCGCGTGTGGTCTCATGGAAATCGATGCCGAGCAGCTGCTTGACCTTGGCGGCAACCGCATCCGAGCCCATCGACTGGCAGGCTTCCGCCTGGCAAAGCTTGAGCACGTGGCGGCCGGCCGGCCGGGCACGGAAATCATGATAGAAGGTCACGACGCCATGCACCTCCGCCCTGGAGAGGTTCAGCCCGTCGGCGATGACGGGCAGCACGTCATGCGGCACATGGCCGAATTCCTCCTGGATGCCGTGCAGGATCGGCAGCAGCGGGCCTTCGAGGCCTTTCAACTCCTGGACGATCGCGGCCGTGCGCGATGCGATTTCGGTACTTGCAGGCTGCATCGTCATGCAGCGCCCTCCCTGGTCGTGGCTTTCCCTATGCATGTCGCCCAAAAATGCGAAGCGGTGTTGGGGCAACGACATGCACAAGGCGCAATATCGCTAAGTGCTTAAGAAATCAGAGGAAACCTCCGAAATCAATAAAGCGGTTTCGTCGTTCGATAGAAATTTTCTATCAAGCGTCTTCTCAGGGCATTTCTAGCCTAGCGATGGGCGCGGAAATCGTCTGCCAGCGCCATCGCCTCGTCCAGCAGCGCCTGCACCAGCGGCGTGTGCGGCTCGCGCGGCGCCGCCACCAGCCCGACGGTATGGCTGGCATCCGGTTCGACGATCGGAATGGCCCGGATCGGCTCCGAAAAGCCGAATGTTTCCGCGAGGTTGAGTGGCATGATCGATGACCATTTGCCGGTCCGGATATGCGAGAACAAGACGATCATCGAGTTGGATTCCAGCGTCGGCCGCACCTGCACGCCGGCTTCCGCCAGATGCTGGTCGATGATGCGCCGGTTCTGCATGTCCGGCGTCAGCAGGCAAAGCGGCAGATGGCTGATCTCGGCCCACGTCACTTTGTCGCGGTCGGAATAGGGATTTCCGACCGCCGTGATCAGCTGGTAGCGCTCGTCATAGAGCGGCACGCTGGTCACTCGCCCCAGGGGTTCGTTGTCGAGATAGGTGATGCCGGCATCGACGTCGAAATTGCCGAGCAGCGTCAGCACCTCGATCGAGGTCCGCGACAGGACGGAAAAAGTGACGCCGGGATGCTTTTCGCGGAACGGCGTCGTCAGCCGCGCCACCATGGCCAGCGCCGTCGGGACAGCGGCGATGCGGATGCGGCCGGCAAGGCCGTGGCGCGCCGCGCGCATTTCCTCGCGCATGGTCCTTGAGTCGCCAACGATGCGCCGCGCCCAAACCAGCACCTGCTTGCCTTCCGGCGTCAGGCCCTGGAAGCGCGAGCCGCGCAGCACCAGCATGACGCCGAGCTGGCCTTCCAGCTGCTTGATCCCGGCCGAAAGCGTTGGCTGGGTGACGCCGCACACTTCCGCCGCCCGGCCGAAATGCTCTTCCTTGGCCAGCGCGATGAAGAATTCGAGTTTGTCGATCATGCCATCCTTCCGGTCGTCACGCAGCCTCGGGCAATTTGTCCTTTGCCGCAAGCGATATGCATAACGCCCCGCATCCACATCTTTTCAGCCGGCTTACGGTTCCCCGCGGCGCCGTGCGGCGCTATGTCAATAAAACGGTCGTGAACCGGCCGCGATGGGAGACTGACATGCTGGGCTGGTTCCGCAAGCTGCTGCCGCGCGAAGATCGCTTCTTTGATCTGTTCGAGCGGCATTCCCGCACGGTGGTCGGCGGCGCGGAAGCGCTGCAGCTCCTCCTCCAGGGCAAGGATATCGATCGCTGGTGCCAGAAGATCGTCGATCTCGAGGACGAGGCCGATCACATCACCGCCGAAGTCCTGCTTGCCGTGCGGCGCTCCTTCATCACGCCTTTCGATCGCGGCGACATCAAGGACCTGATCCAGTCAATGGATGATGCCATCGACATGATGCACAAGACCGTCAAGACGGTAAGACTGTTCGAAAAGAAGGAATTCGACCCGCTGATGCAGGAGATGGGCGGGGTCATCGTCGCTGCCGCCAAGCTGGTGGCCGAGGCGATCCCGCTGCTCGCCAAGGTCGGCACCCACACGGTGCGCCTCAACGCCATCGCCGAAGAAGTCATGCGCGTCGAAAGCCGGGCCGACGATCTGCACGAGCAGGGGCTGAAAGACCTGTTCAGGAAACACGGCGGCAGCGACCCTATGGCCTATCTGATCGGCAGCGAGATCTACGGCCAGCTCGAGAAGGTGGTCGACCGTTTCGAGGACGTCGCCAACGAGATCAGCGGCATCGTGATCGAGAACGTCTAGGCAATGGAAGCCACCATCGCCTTTCCCCTGCTGGCCGGCCTTGTCGCCGTCGCGCTGTTCTTCGATTTTCTCAACGGCCTGCACGACGCGGCCAACTCCATCGCCACGATCGTCTCCACGCGCGTGCTGCGGCCGCATTATGCGGTGTTCTGGGCGGCTTTTTTCAATTTCATCGCCTTCATGTTCTTCGGCCTCCATGTCGCCGAAACCGTGGGCAAGGGCATCGTCGACGTCAGCATCGTCACGCCGGCGGTGATCTTCTCGGCTCTCGTCGGCGCCATCGTCTGGAACATCGTCACCTGGATCGCCGGCATCCCTTCGAGCAGCTCGCACGCGCTGATCGGCGGGCTGGTCGGCGCCGGCGTTGCAAAGGCGGGCGTCGGCGCCATCGTCTGGTCGGGGCTCGGTAAGACGGTCGCCGCGATCGTGCTGTCGCCGGCGACGGGTTTTGTCCTGGCGCTCGTCCTGATCCTCGTGGTTTCGTGGCTGTTCGTGCGCCAGACACCGTTTGCCGTCGACAGCACCTTCCGCGTGCTGCAGTTCTTTTCCGCCTCGCTCTATTCGCTCGGACATGGCGGCAACGATGCCCAGAAGACCATGGGCATCATCGCGGTGCTGCTCTATTCGCAAGGCATGCTCGGCGAGAAATTCTACGTGCCGCTGTGGGTCGTCCTTACCTGCCAGTCGGCGCTGGCGCTAGGCACGCTGTTCGGCGGCTGGCGTATCGTCCATACGATGGGCTCGAAGATCACCCGGTTGAATCCGATGCAGGGTTTCTGCGCCGAGACCGGCGGTGCCATTACGCTGTTCGCCGCCACCTGGCTCGGCATTCCCGTATCGACCACGCATACGATCACCGGCGCCATCATCGGTGTCGGCGCCG
The DNA here is from genome assembly GCF_055901595.1 of Mesorhizobium sp. WSM1386. Lineage (NCBI taxonomy): Bacteria > Pseudomonadati > Pseudomonadota > Alphaproteobacteria > Hyphomicrobiales > Phyllobacteriaceae > Mesorhizobium > Mesorhizobium sp. WSM1386. Next base: position 141,154 of record NZ_CM148373.1, on the reverse strand, counting down.
CCCGCCGCGTCTCGGCGGTGCGCTGGGGCCTTGCCGGCAACATCGTCATCGCCTGGATCGTCACCTTGCCGGCGACGGCGGCGATTTCGGCTCTTACTTATTTTGCCGTCAACCTGGCGGGTTGAGGCAATATCGCGGCGCGCGGAGCCCCCGCCAATCGTGATGCGGTCTACTGGCTCACAAGATTGAGGATGTTGCCGTCCGGATCCTTGAACCAGGCGACCTTCATGCCCTGGCCGACATGGACGTCACCCTCGATCGTCAGCCCGGGCATTTCGTAGTGTTCGAAGGCAACGCCTTTCGATTTCAACGATTTGACGACAGTCTCGATTTGATCGCCGACAATCCAGGTCACCGCCGTCGCCTTGTTGGTACCGGCGAACTGGGACCGATAGACATTGATGAACGTGTCGCCGCTTTTGTAGACGATCAGTTCGCCACCCATGTCGTCGACCTGCTTGAGGCCTAGGGTTCCCTCATAAAAGGCCTTTGCTCTCGCCAGGTCCTTCACCGCGATGTTGGCCGTGGCGTTGCTGTTTTCGAGCATGATCCTATCCTTCCCTGATTGTCTTCCCTCATGCTCATTGAAATAGGTCGCGCGCCATGCTTGGCGACTTGTGCCCACCGCGGCTCTCGTTCGCATCAGCCAAGGGGACGTCAAGGGGTGCGTCGAGGCGGCTGCTTGGTTCTGCCCGAAAACTACACTATCTGAGGGGCCGAACGCCGAGGAAAAGATCATGTCCGTTACCAAGGAAATCGTCACCGAGCGCCTGAAGACGGTCAATGGGCCTGACTTCACCAGCAATATCGTCGATCTCGGCATGGTCTCCGAGATCTTCATCGCCGACGCAAAAGTGTTCTTCTCGATCACGGTTCCTGCCGCCAGGGCGCAGGAGATGGAGCCGTTGCGCGCCGCCGCGGAGCGTGTCGTCAAGGCAATCCCCGGTGTCGCCGGCGCCGTCGTCGCGCTGACGGCCGAAAAGAAGGGCGGCGGCATGGAGGCGCCGGTTCCAGCGCGTCCCGCTGCCAGGCCGGCAGCATCGGCACCGCCCGCCGCTGCCGCACCGCGTGCTGCCCCACAGGCTCCCGCCTCGCACAGCCATGGCAAGCGCGGCGTGCCCGGCATTGAGGCGATCATCGCCGTTGCTTCCGGCAAGGGCGGTGTCGGCAAGTCGACCACCGCCGTCAACATCGCGCTTGGCCTTGCCGCCAACGGCCTGCGCGTCGGCGTGCTCGATGCCGACATCTACGGCCCGTCCATGCCCAGGCTGCTCAACATTCACGGCCGGCCGCAGACGGTCGACGGCAAGATCCTGAAGCCGATGGAGAATTATGGGCTGAAGGTGATGTCGATGGGTTTCCTCGTCGACGAGGAGACACCGATGATCTGGCGCGGCCCGATGGTGATGTCGGCGCTGACGCAGATGCTGCGCGAGGTCGAATGGGGGCGGCTCGACGTGCTTGTCGTCGACATGCCCCCCGGCACCGGCGACGCCCAGCTGACCATGGCTCAGCAGGTGCCTCTGGCCGGCGCCGTCATCGTCTCGACGCCGCAGGACCTGGCGCTGATCGATGCCCGCAAGGGGCTGAACATGTTCAGGAAGGTTGACGTGCCGCTGCTCGGCATCGTCGAGAACATGAGCTACTTCCTGGCGCCCGACACCGGCAAGCGCTACGACATCTTTGGCCATGGCGGCGCACGCCGCGAGGCCGAGCGCCTCGGCGTCACCTTCCTCGGCGAAGTGCCGCTGGAGATGGGCATTCGCGAAAGTTCCGACGAAGGTTCGCCGGTCGTGGCGTCGAAGCCCGACAGCGCCGAGGCGAAAATTTATCGCGATATTGCTTCGAAGGTCTGGGATCGGGTCAACGAGGAGCGTGGCGCCGCCGAAGCGGCGGTGCCGAACATCGTCTTCGAGTGATTCTCAAGGGGGCGGGCCTATCCGCCCACCTTCTCGCCGAATGTCGAAAAGAATTGTCCGGCCAGCTTCTTCGAGGTCGACTCGATCAGCCGGCTGCCAAGCTGGGCGATCTTGCCGCCGACATCGGCCTTGGCCGCGTATTTCAGGACGGTGGCGTCCGGCCCATCCGGTGTCAGCGTCACGTCGGCGCCGCCCTTGGCAAAGCCGGCAATGCCGCCCTTGCCTTCGCCCTGGATGGTGTAGGCATGCGGCGGCTTGAGGTTTTTCAGCGTCACCTCGCCATTGAAGGTCGCCTTGATCGGTCCGATCTTCAGGACGACCGTCGCCGCCATCTCGGTCGGCGACTTCATCTCCAGGCTCTGGCAGCCGGGAATGCTCTCCTTGAGCACCGCCGGATCGTTCAAAGCTTCCCATACTTTCTGTATGGGTGCGGCGATACGTTCCTCGCCCTCGATCACCAAAGCCATCAAAACCTCCCGGATCACCGATGTCGGATTGGTCGTAGCGTGCGGGTCGATACATGTCTATCGCACCAAAGTGCGGGTTCAGATCACGCGTGCCCCTTGCCTGCATCCGCGCGTTGTCATATCGATTTGTCATACAAATACGGAGACCATGATGGCTGGCGCCCCCACGAAGAAGAAAAAGTTTCGCTCGCAAGAGTGGTTCGACAACCCTGACAATCCGGGAATGACCGCGCTCTATCTCGAGCGCTACCTGAATTACGGGCTGACGCGCGCCGAACTAATGTCGGGAAAGCCGCTGATCGGCATCGCCCAGACCGGCTCGGACCTTTCGCCTTGCAACCGGCACCACATCGAACTCGCCAAGCGTGTGCGCGAAGGCATCGTCTCGATGGGCGGCATTCCATTCGAATTTCCGTGCCATCCGATCCAGGAAACGGGCAAGCGCCCGACCGCGGCCCTCGACCGCAATCTTGCCTATCTCAGCCTCGTCGAGGTGCTCTACGGCTATCCGCTCGACGGCGTGGTGCTGACCATCGGCTGCGACAAGACGACGCCGGCGCTGTTGATGGCGGCGGCCACTGTCAACATTCCGGCCATCGCGCTGTCGGTCGGCCCGATGCTCAATGGCTGGCACAAGGGCAAGCGCACCGGCTCCGGCACCATCGTCTGGGAATCGCGTGAGCGCCTGTCGGCCGGCGAGATCGACTATGACGAGTTCATGGACATCGTCGCCTCCTCGGCGCCGTCCACCGGCTATTGCAACACCATGGGCACCGCCACCACGATGAATTCGCTGGCCGAGGCGCTCGGCATGCAGCTGCCGGGCTCGGCCGCCATCCCGGCGCCCTATCGCGAGCGCGGCCAGATTTCTTACGAGACCGGCAAGCGCATCGTCGAGATGGTGCATGAAGACCTGAAACCATCCGACATCATGACGCGCAAGGCCTTCGAGAACGCCATCGTCGTGAACTCGGCGATCGGCGGCTCGACCAACGCGCCGATCCACCTCAATGCGATTGCCCGCCATCTCGGGGTGCCGCTCGACAATGACGACTGGCAGAAGATCGGCCTCAAAGTGCCGCTCATCGTCAATCTGCAGCCGACGGGCGAGTATCTCGGCGAGGATTACCATCACGCCGGCGGGGTGCCGGCGGTGGTGGCCGAACTGATGAAGGGTGGGCTGTTGCCGCATCCCGATGCGCTGACCGTCAACGGCAAGTCGATCGGTGACAATTGCAAGGGGGTCGCCAACGAGAATGCCGAGGTCATCCGCAGCGTCGACAAGCCGCTGAAGGCCAATGCCGGCTTCATCAACCTCAGGGGCAATCTGTTCGATTCGGCGATCATGAAGACCAGCGGCATCTCGCCCGAATTCCGCGAGCGCTATCTGTCCAACCCGAAGGATCCCGAAGCCTTCGAAGGCAACGCCATGGTCTTCGACGGCCCCGAGGATTACCACGCCCGCATCGACGATCCGGCGCAAGGCATCGACGAGCACACCATCCTGTTCATGCGCGGCGCCGGCCCGGTCGGTTATCCCGGTGGCGCCGAGGTGGTCAACATGCAGCCGCCGGCCTACCTGATCAAGAAGGGCATCCACGCACTGGCCTGTATCGGTGACGGCCGCCAGTCGGGCACGTCGGGCTCGCCGTCGATCCTGAATGCCTCGCCGGAAGCCGCGATCGGCGGCGGCCTGGCGCTGCTCAAGACAGGCGACCGCGTCCGCATCGATCTCAGGAAGGGCACCGCCGATATCCTGGTCACCGATGACGAGATCACGCGGCGCCGTGCCGAACTGCAGAACAATGGCGGCTATCATTATCCCAAGCACCAGACGCCGTGGCAGGAGATCCAGCGCGGCATGGTCGACCAGTTCTCGGAGGGAATGGTGCTGAAGCCGGCGGTGAAATACCAGGATGTCGCGCACACCAGCGGCGTGCCCAGGGACAATCACTGATTGCTCCAGGGACAACCACTGATCGCTCCAGGGGCAATCATCGATTATTCCAAGGGATAGTCATAGATTATTCCTGGCGACAATCGCGGATATTGGATCGACGGCTGGCGGCCTGGTCACCCAGGTCGCCGGCCGCGTTTCGTTTGGAGTGCGCCGCCGGCGGGTCGAGACTGGGCGCGGTCCTTGACAAGCGGGCCGGACAAATCCACTGTCATGGCAAGGGGTGCATCGCGACGACCCCGTGAGGCGTCAGCCCAACGTTCGCGTCCAAGCTTCTCTATCAGGAGGTGGACGCCATGCCGTCAACAACCGCTATCACCGTATCGCAACTGTCCCGTCTGGTCGGTCTGCCGGGTGCACCCGTAATCATCGATGTTCGCATCGATGAGGATTTCGACGCCGATCAGCGCCTGCTGCCGGCCTCAGGCCGACGCAATTTCAAAACCGTTTCGACCTGGGCTTCCGAATTTGCCGGCAACCAAGTCTCGGTCGTCTGTCAGAAAGGTCAAAAACTCTCGCAAGGCGTGGCCGCATGGCTGCGGCATGAGGGAATCTCCGCTGAATCCCTCGAAGGCGGCTTCGAAGCCTGGCGCGATGCGAATGGGCTTTTGGTCCGCACCGAAAAATTACCGCCACGCGACGAAAGAGGCCGCACTGTGTGGGTGACGCGATCGCGCCCGAAGGTCGACCGCATCGCTTGCCCCTGGCTGATCCGGCGTTTCGTCGATCCTCATGCGATCTTCCTGTTCGTCGAGGCAGCCGAAGTGCCTGCTGTCGCCGACCGCTTTCAGGCCGTGCCTTTCGACATCGACAATGTGTTCTGGAGCCATCGCGGCGATCGCTGCACCTTCGACACGATGATCGAGGAGTTCGGGCTGGAATCCGAGGCGCTCGATCGGCTTGCCCTGATAGTGCGCGCCGCCGACACGGCAAGCCTCGATCTGGTGCCCCAGGCCGCCGGTTTTCTGGCGGCATCGCTCGGCCTGTCGCGGATGTATCGCGACGATTTGGAACAGTTGGAAGCAGGCATGCTGCTCTACGACGCGTTCTTCCGCTGGTGTCGCGACGCCACCGAAGAAACCCACAATTGGCCTGGGACAGCTGGGGGTAAACCAGCATGAGTGCTCTTGTGCCGCAGGATGCCGGGGTAAATGTCGAAGTGCCGGCCGCACCGACCTTTGCCGAAGCCCTGAGGCTCTGGGCGAAAATCGGACTGCTCAGCTTCGGCGGGCCGGCCGGGCAGATCGCCTTGATGCACAAGGAACTGGTCGAGGAGCGGCGCTGGATCGGTGAACAGCGTTTCCTGCATGCGCTGAACTACTGCATGCTGCTGCCTGGCCCGGAAGCACAGCAACTCGCCATCTATATCGGCTGGCTGCTGCACAGGACGATCGGCGGCCTCGTCGCCGGCGTGCTGTTCGTCGCGCCGGGCGCGCTCGTCATGCTGGCCCTGAGCGTTCTCTACGCACTCTATGGCGACGTGCCGCTCGTCGAGGCGCTGTTTTTCGGGGTGAAGGCGGCGGTGCTGGCCATTGTCGTCCAGGCGGTGATCCGGATCGGACGGCGTGCCCTGAAAAACCCGGTCATGGTGTCGATCGCGGTCGCGGCTTTCATCGCCATCTATGCGTTGAATGTGCCGTTCCCGCTCATCGTCCTGCTGGCGGGCCTGACAGGATGGCTGGGAGACCGCCTTGTTCCAGGCCTGTTTTCCGGCTCCGCCCATGGCAAGGGCGACACTGCCGATATCAAGGGCGCGGTCGACCTGATGTTCGAGCGCGGCGAATTGGCCCATGTCACGCCGACCAAATGGCATGCGCCGCGCACTGTCGCCATCTGGCTGCCGATCTGGCTCGGACCTGTTCTCGCTATCTGGTGGTTCACCGGCTCCGCGAGCGTCTGGACCGAGATAGGCCGATTTTTCAGCCTGATGGCGGTCGTCACCTTCGGTGGCGCCTATGCGGTGCTTGCCTATGTCGCACAGGCGGCCGTCCAGTCCTTCGGCTGGCTTGCCCCCGGTGAAATGGTCGATGGTCTCGGGCTTGCCGAGACCACGCCAGGCCCGCTCATCCTGGTGCTGCAGTTTGTCGGCTTCATCGCCCCGTTCCGCCACCCCGGGGGACTGGACCCATTGCTTGCCGGGTCGCTCGGGGCGCTGCTCACACTGTGGGTGACGTTCACGCCCTGCTTCTTCTGGATATTCCTCGGTGCGCCCTACATCGAAGCCCTGCGCGGCAACAAGGCCTTGTCGGCCGCATTGGGCGCGATCACCGCCGCCGTCGTCGGCGTCATCATGAATCTCGCTTTGTGGTTTGCCTTGCACGTCGTTTTCCGTGAGGTGCACACGATAGGCCCAGGCATGAATGTGCCGGTGCTCTCGTCGATCGACTGGCGCGCGGCGCTGCTTTCCCTGGCCGCCATGATCGCCATCCTGAAGCTGAAGATCGGCATGCTGCCGACGCTCGCCGGATCGGCTCTGGCCGGCGTCCTGTTGTTGGCGGTAAGCGGCTAATGCATGTCGCCCAAAAGTGACTCGGTTTTGGGAGAACGACATGCATCAAAACAAAGACCTAAAGCGCGCGGCGCTTTAGGATCCTTTGCCTTTGTAATCCGCTTGCGAACCACCTAACTGGTTGGAAACGGATTGGACCATCATGGCAGGACGGCGCTCTTCCCTCGGCTTCCTCGGAATGTTCGGCCGCTCGGGCGATCTGAGGCAGCTCGACACGGCCTTGCGCGGCGCCGACCTGCATCCCGCCCTTGTGCCCGAGGGCGTAAAACTCACCATCGTCAATCTGATGAAGGACCACTGGCCCGGCGAGCCGCCGCCGCAGGCCTATCCGCAAGTCGCGCGCCTGTTCAGCTATTGCATTGCCGGGCCGGAGACGTTCGAGCGGTCCCAAGGCCTGCAGCAGCGCCAGGAAGCGGAGCACCGGATCGAGGCCGCGGTCGAGGCCGGCGACAGTTTCGACGCGAAGATCGTGCTGATGGCGCTGCACGCCAAGCTGATCGATGCCGAGGTCGTAGAACGCTACGGGCTCGGCACAGATTGAAGCCTTGACGAGAAGCGGCGCTACCCGCCCATATTGGCACGCGGCAGCTTGATCATCTCGCCGAAACGGGCGCGCAATTTGTCGTCGAGCAGCTTCGGCACGTGGCGCGGGAAGCGTTCGGCAAGGACGCGCTTCTTCTCGATGATCGCGCGCTGCAGGATGTCGGGCCGGCCCTTCTCGTTCCATTCCTTCGGCGAAAACCGGTCGCCGACGGCGGGATAGAAATATTCCGTCTGCATCAGCCGCAGCGTCTGCTCGTTGCCGAGATAGTGGCCAGGCCCCCTCAGGCAGACATCGGCGATGGTGTCGATCGACAGCGCCTCGTCCGTCACCTCGATGCCGCGCACGCAGCGCAGGCAGTGGCCGAGCATGTCATTGTCGATGATCAGGCTTTCCAGGCAGAAGCCGAGCAGCGAGGCATGCATGCCGGCCGATTCATAAACCAGGTTGAGGCCGGCAAGGCCGGCCATCACATCGGTGATGCCCTTCTCGTAGCCGGACTGGATGTCGGGCAGTTTCGAATCCGTCATGCCGGCGGCCGAACCGCCCGGCAGATCGTAGAACTGTGCCATCTGCGCGCAGGCTGCCGTCAGCACCGCCTGTTCGGCCGAGCCGCCGGACATGGCGCCGGTGCGCAGATCGGACACGAACGGCCAGGTGCCGAAGATCGCCGGATGTCCCGGCTTCAGGGCGTTGACATAGACCAGACCGGCCAGCACTTCGGCCACGGCTTGCACGACGGCGCCGGCAATCGCCGCCGGCGCGGTGGCGCCGGCCTGTCCGGCCGACAGCAACAGGATCGGGATGCCGCCATCGACGCAGGCTTCAAGCACGCCACAGGCGTCCTCGGCGAACTTCATCGGCGGCACGACGAAGCAGTTCGAGTTGGACACGAACGGCCTGGCGCGGAAATTCTCCTCGCCGCCGGCGATGGCATAGAGCATTTCGAGCGCCGGCTGCACGTTCTCGCGCACCGTGAACGAGGTGCCGACATGCTTGGAGGTGCCCATCACGCACGCGTAGAGCGTGTTGAAGTCCATTTCGAGCGGATCGGGAATGTCGCGCGGCACCATCGGCCGCTGGAAGAAATGGATGTTGTCGAGCCCCTCGACGATGCGGGCGGCGTCATAGATGTCCTGCAGCAGCGATTCGCGGTATTCGCGCTTTTCGACATCGACCAGGTGGACCGCGGCTCCGGCCGTGCCGTAGTGCACGCGCTTGCCCTGGATCACCATATCGTGTTTGGGGTCTTGGCCGTGCAAGGTGAAATTCCGGGCAGCTTTCTTGATCGTGTCGAGCACCAGCGCGCGTGGAAAACGAATGCGGCCATCGTCGCCATAGGTGGCGCCGACCTTGGTCAGAGCCTCGATGCAGGAAGGGATGGCATTGGCAAAGCCGACCGTTTCCAGCAGCGTCAGCACCGCCTCATGGATGCGCTCCTGGTCATTGCCCGCCAGCGGTCCGTAGCTGCCGCCCTCGAGGCCGGCGCGCACCGGCTTGATGTCGTCGGCCAACGGCGCTGCCCGCATGGCGCGGCGCGCTTCGCGCCCGCCGGAGCGGCGCGAACGCTGGTCCGCCGCTTCCTGCTTTTCAACAACCACTGACATGGAGGCACTCCACCTTTTCTTGGAAACAGGGCGGCGGTTGGTCCACCATCGGCTGCTTCTTCCCCTTTGTGCCACGACTATGCCGCCGGCATTGGCACAGACTATGAGCCAGCCGGTCTGGTTGCATGTGCCAGAGCTACAGGAGCCGGAGCCGCTGTTATGCGGCTCCGGTCAAGAGGATCGGAGAGTGGATCAGGCCGCTGCCGGCCTGCGTCCGGCCGCGGTGGCGAGCTCGCGAATGCCGGGCTCGATGTGCTGCAGCGCGATCGAGGAAATGCCCAAGCGCATGAAACGCGAAGGCTTTTCCGTGCGGTCGAAGAACCGGTCGCCAGGCTCTATGATGACACTGCGCGAGGCGGCGGCCTCGGCCAGTCCACGCGAATCGGTGCCGCGTGGCCCTTCGAGCCACAGCGAGGTGCCGCCGGCCGAGTCGGTCGAACGCCATTCCGGCAGGAAGGCGGAAATCGCATGGACCAGGCGCTTGCGCCGTTCGTCGAAGGCGCTCGACAGCCGCCGCACCAGTGCCTCGTGATGCCCGAGCGACAGGAAGAGTGCCACGGCGCGCTGGTTGTTTGCCGGCGGGTGACGCAGCATGAAGCGGCGCAGGGCCCTGAGCTCCGCGATTAGTCCAGCCGACGCCACGATGTAGCCAAGCCGCAAGCCCGGAGCCAGCGTCTTCGACATCGATCCGACATAGACGACGCGGCCGGAGCGATCGAGGCTCTTCAGCGCCTGCTGCGGCGCCTCGTCGAGAAGCTGGCTGTCATAGCCGTCCTCGATGATGATCTGGTTGTGCCGGTTGGCACGCGCCAAAAGATCCTGCCGCCGCTCGGCCGACAACGGCACCATGGTCGGGCAATGATGGCTGGGCGTGACGAAGACGAAGCCGGAATCATTGGGGATAGAAGAGGTTACGATGCCGGACTGGTCGACCGGCACCGGCTGGATGTCGGCGCCCGCAAGCCGGAAGATCGAGCGGGCGTCGGGGTAACCGGGATCTTCCATCGCCACCTTGGAGCCCTTGGTCATCAAAAGTGTCGCCAGCATGTAGAGCGCATTCTGGGCGCCCAGCGTCACGATGATCTCGTCGGGATTGGCGAAGATTCCGCGCCGGGGCAGGAGCCGCGCCTGGATCTGCTCGATCAACAGCGGATCGTCGCGATCGACCATGTCGGACGCCCAGTTGCGGATTTCCAGCACCGCCAGCGCCATGCGGTTGCACTCGCGCCACTCGGCGGTCGGGAACAGCGCCGGGTCGAACTGGCCATAGACGAACGGGTAGGACGACTTGATCCAGTTCTCGTGCTTGGCCGGCGGCGGCATGTCGCTTGCCGCGATCTGCCGGCGTGCCTTCCAGTCGATCTCGTTGGCCTGGTCGGGCGCCTTCTGGTGCGGCTTGGCGGGTGTCGCCAGCACGTCGGGATTGACGAAATGGCCGCGACGCTCGCGCGCCACCAGGAACCCCTGGTCGACGAGCTGCTGGAAGGCCAGAACCACGGTTCCGCGCGCCACGCCGAGTTTCTCGGCCAGGATCCGGCACGAGGGGAGCGGCATCGAAGCGGCGATCTGCCGGTCTAGGATGGCGGCCACGATCGCCTGGCGGATCTGTGCCTGGAGGGTTTGGCCGGATTCGGCCGAAATCCGGAACAGGCCGGACCATATGGCCGTGTCGTTGCGCTGTGGCATGGGAAATGTTCCTCGATGGCCAGCTTTTTTCGTTTGGCTGGACCAGTCGAATGTAACGGTGGCACAAGGGGTTGCGCCAATCAATTTTTCTGATCTTTGGGATTTATGCCAGTGATCCTTCCGCCGAGATCGGCGGCTGCAGACTGCGCCGATGTCACATTCTGTCATCGCATCGTGATGCGATGCGGCACAAGCGCGTATTGACCGGACCGAATTCGGCTCAATAGTTGTGGCGCGACGACACGCGCCGGAAACATCCGGTCTGATATTGTGCGTCGAAGACGCCAGGAGTTTCCCGCCAGTGGATCAGACAGCCTTCCAGAAACAACTCGCCGCCTTGCGCGACCATCGCGCAAGCGCGCCGGGCGACATGCGCCAGGCCTTCGCCGCCGATCCGCAGCGATTTGCGACGTTCTCCGCCACCGACGATGATATGTTGCTGGACTGGTCGAAATGCGCCGTCGACGCGACCACCATGGATTTGCTGGAAGAGGCCGCCAAAGCTGCCGATCTCGAAGGTCGCCGTGCAGCGATGTTCGCCGGCAAGAAGATCAACATCACCGAGGACCGCGCCGTGCTGCACACGGCGCTGCGCAACCTGAGCGGCAAGGGCGTCACGGTCGACGGCCAGGACGTCAAGGCGGACGTTATCGCCGTGCTCGACGCGATGGGCGTCTTCGCCGACGCGATCCGCTCCGGCAAGGCGGCCGGCGCCACCGGCAAGAAGATCACCGACATCGTCAACATTGGCATCGGCGGTTCGGATCTCGGTCCGGCCATGGTGACCCTGGCGCTCGCCCCCTATCATGACGGCCCGCGCGCGCACTATGTTTCCAACATCGACGGTGCCCATATCCATGACACGCTGAAGGGCCTGTCCGCCGAAACCACGCTGTTCATCGTCGCCTCCAAGACCTTCACCACCGTCGAGACGATGACCAATGCGCAGACGGCGCGCGACTGGGTGCAGAAAGCGCTCGGCAAGGAGGCGGTCGGCAAGCATTTCGCCGCCGTCTCGACCGCGCTCGATCTGGTCGCCAAGTTCGGCATCGCGCCCGATCGCGTCTTCGGTTTCTGGGACTGGGTCGGCGGCCGCTATTCGGTCTGGGGCGCGATCGGCCTGCCTGTCATGATCGCGGTCGGTCCGCGGAATTTCCGCGCTTTCCTCGATGGCGCGCACGAGATGGACGAGCACTTCCGCACCGCGCCGTTGCGCGAGAACCTGCCGGCGCTGCTGGGGTTGGTGGGCTGGTGGCACCGGGTGATCTGCAAATACCCGGCCCGCGCCGTCATCCCCTACGACCAGCGCCTGTCCAGGCTGCCGGCCTATCTGCAGCAGCTCGACATGGAATCGAACGGCAAGAGCGTCACCCTCGAAGGCACCGCGGTGACCACGCCGACCGGACCGTTGGTCTGGGGCGAGCCCGGCACCAACGGCCAGCACGCGTTCTTCCAACTGCTGCACCAGGGCACCGATTTCATCCCGGTCGAATTCCTCGCCGCCGCCGTCGGCCACGAGCCCGATCTCAAGCATCAGCATGACCTGCTGCTCGCCAATTGCCTGGCACAGTCTGAAGCCTTCATGAAGGGCCGCACGCTGGAGGAGGCGCGCGCGCAGATGCTGGCCAAGGGCATGAAGCCCGCCGACGTCGACCGCATCGCGCCGCACCGCGTCTTCTCGGGCAACCGCCCCTCGCTGACCATCCTCTACCGCAAGCTCGATCCGCGCACCTTGGGCCGGCTGATCGCGCTTTACGAGCACCGCGTCTTCGTCGAGGGAACGCTCTTCAACATCAACTCCTTCGATCAATGGGGCGTCGAGCTCGGCAAGGAACTGGCCACCGGCCTGCTGCCTGTCGTGGAAGGCAAGGAAAGTGCCGCAAAGCGGGATGCCTCGACCGCCGGCCTTGTCGGACATATCCACCAATTGCGTGGTTCGGAGTGAAGCGTTTGGCCGACATCAAGGGAATATTGTTCGACAAGGACGGAACGCTTGTCGACTTCAACGCGACCTGGCTTGGCGTCGCCGACTTCATGGCCATGGACGCGGCCGAAGGCGATCGCTGGAAGGCCGACAGGCTGCTTGCCGCGGCCGGCTTCGATTTCGCCAACCGCCGCTTCAAGCCTGATTCAATCTTTGCCTCGGGTACCAACATGGACGTCGTCGAATTGTGGTTCCCGCGGCTGTCCGACGAGGACCAGATGCTGGCCGTCGCCCGCTTCAACGAGATCACCTCGATGCAGGGCTCGGCGATGGCGGTGGCGCTGCCTGGTATCGTCGACACGCTGGCGGCACTGCACAAAAGAGCCTACCGGCTCGGTGTCGCCACCAACGATTCGACCAGCGGTGCTGAAAAGACGCTGGTCACGCTGGGCGTCGCCCAACTCTTCGATGCCGCCTATGGCTACGACGCGGTGGCCAATCCCAAGCCTGCGCCCGACACGATCCAGGCCTTTTGCGATCTCACCGGCCTGAAACCGGCGGCGATCGCCATGGTCGGCGACAACCGCCACGATCTCGAAATGGCGCGGGCCGGTGGCTGCGGTCTCGCGGTGGGCGTGCTCTCCGGCACCGGCACGCGTGAATCGCTGGCCGAGATCGCCGACGTCATCCTGGATTCGGTTGCCGACCTGCCGGATTTCCTGTCGGCGCGGGTCAAGGAGACCGTCTAACCGCCCGATCCGGCATCGAAACGAAAGACGCTGCTCGGTTTGGTCGCCGCACCCTTCGCGTCGCCAAAATCCGGCACCTGGTATTCGGCGACCAGGCGCAGCCGCGAGCGGGGCAGATAGGCCCGGCCCGGATCGCCGACCAGCACCTCGATGCCGGCGGCGCGGCAGCGGTCGAGGAAAGGCATGACGCGGCGGGCGACGTCCTGCCCGTAGAACACATCGCCGGCGAGCACCATGTCGACCGCCGGTGGCGCACCCTTGGTGACATCATCTCCGACCGCGATGATCGCGACGCCGTTCGCCGCCGCATTGAGCCCGATTGCGGCGATGCCGTTGCGGTCGATCTCGGCGGCAATCACCGTGCGCGCCCCAGCCTTCGCGGCGGCGATGCCGACGATGCCCGATCCCGCCCCGAGGTCGAGCACGCGACGGCCCGTCACGGTCGACGGATTGTCCAGGATGTAGCGCGCCAGCACGGCGCCGCCGGCCCACGCATAAGCCCAGTAGGGCGGTTGCGGTTCCGGCCTGCCGTCGTCCGTATCACCTTCAGGGTCGACGAGCCGTCTCAAGCCGCTGCCCGAATGGGCCGTGTAAAACCGGATTTCGGGAAGCGCGGGCACCGGGACGAGGCGCATGTTCGCTTTGATGAATTCAGCCGGGTCGAGGCGCAATCCAAGATCCGGCCCACTATCGCCGGGACGATCGTTATCCAAGATCGTTCCTATTCGCGCAATGCCCGCCGAAGGATCTTGCCGACCGGCGTCTTCGGCAATTCGGTCCTGAACTCGATGTATCTGGGCCGCTTGTAGCCGGTCAGGTTCTCGCGGCAAAAGGTGGTGATCGTCTCCACGGTCAGGGCGGGATCCTTCTTGACGATGAACAGCTTCGGCACTTCGCCCGAGTGCTCGTCCGGCACGCCGATGGCGGCCACCTCGAGCACGCCCGGATGCATCGCCACCACCTCCTCGAGTTCCGTCGGATAGACGTTGAAACCCGAGACGAGGATCATGTCCTTCTTGCGGTCGACGATCTTGGTGTAGCCGCGCTCGTCCATGAAGCCCATGTCGCCCGACTTGAAGAAGCCGTCCTTGGTCATCACCTTGGCGGTCTCGTCCGGCCGGTTCCAGTAGCCGGCCATCACCTGCGGTCCCCTGATGCAGATTTCGCCGACTTCTCCCAGCGGAACGTTGTTGCCGTCATCGTCGCGGATGGCGATTTCGGTCGAGGGCAGCGGCAGGCCGATGGTGCCGGTGAAGTCGCCGGAACTGAATTTGTTGGCCGTCGCGACAGGCGAGGTCTCCGACAGGCCATAGCCTTCCGAGACCGGGCAGCCGGTCAGCGCCTTCCAGCGCTCGGCGACGCCCTTCTGCACCGCCATGCCGCCGCCCAGCGTCAGGACCAGCGGCTTGAAGTCGAGCTTGCGAAAATCCTCGTTGTTGAGCAGCGCGTTGAACAGCGTGTTGAGACCGGGGAATATATGGATCGGATACTTTCCCAGTTCCTTGACGAAACCCGGAATGTCGCGCGGATTGGGGATCAGTATGTTCTGGCCGCCCATTTGCATGCCCATCAGCGCATTCACGGTCAGCGCGAAGATATGGTAGAGCGGCAGTGCGCAGATGAGGTTGAGATGCGCGGGTTTGGGCTTGATCGTATAGGCGTCCTCGACCCAGAGCGAATTCTGCGCGACATTGGCCAGCACGTTGCTGTGCAGCAGGGTGGCGCCCTTCGAGATTCCCGTGGTGCCGCCGGTATATTGCAGGAAGGCGACGTCATTGGCGGCCACCGTGGCCGGCTTGAAATTCATCCCGCCGCCAGCCTTCAGGGCGGCGTTGAACTTGACATGGCCGGGCAACGACCAGGCCGGTACCATTTTCTTGACGCGGCGCACGACCAGATTGACGATCGTGCCCTTCAGGCCGCCGAGCATGTCGCCCATGGCCGCGACGACGACATGCTTGACCGAGGTCCTGGCGACGACCGCCTGCAAGGTGTTGGCGAAGTTTTCCAGGATGACGATGGCCTGCGCGCCGGAATCCTTGAGCTGATGTTCCAGTTCGCGTGGCGTGTAGAGGGGATTGATGTTCACCACCGTGTAGCCGGCGCGGACCACCGCCATCATCGCCACGGGATACTGCAGCACATTCGGCATCATCAGCGCGACGCGTGCCCCCTTCTGCAAACCCGTCGACTGCAGATAGGCGCCGAAAGCCGCCGAAAGCTGCTCGAGCTCCGCATAGGTGATGGATTTTCCCATGCAGGTGAAGGCCGGCTGGCCGGCAAACTGCTTGCAGGCGCCAACGAGAAAGTCGCCGATGGAGTTGTAGGGAAGGGCACCGATTTCGGCCGGCATGTTCTTCGGATAGCTCTTCAGCCACATTTTTTCCGGCAGGCCGGCGGTAAGTTCGGTGAGCGCTTTCGGCAGCCGCTTGGCCGGCGCCGGCTTCGATGTCGGGACTGCCTTGGCCGGCGATGCGGCCTTCGCCGTCCCGGTCTTGTTCGCCCCAGTTTTTGCCGAGGAAGCCTTTGCTGGAGTAGCCTTTGCTGGAGAAGTCTTTGCGGCGGAGGCCTTTGTCGGAGAAGTCTTTGCCGGGGCGGCTTTCGCCGCCGGCTTGGTGACGCTCTTGGTGGCAGCGGCCGCTTTTGCCGCGGGTGCCTTCACGGCGGGCTTGGCTGCAGTCTTCGCGGCCGCGGTTTTGGCCGTGGCCTTTCCTTGCCCGTCGGTGCCGGCGGCTGGTTTCGAGACTGCCTTGGCCGACGCCTTCACCGGCGTCTTCGATGCTTTTGCCACCCGTTCCTCCCTAGGAATTCCTGTTCGACTGTTTCTTGGTCGCCCGTGCCGCGCCGCCTCCAAATTGATGGAGACGTCCTCCGCTGCCGCCAGCCTGTCCATCCCAGCCTGTCTATCTATGTATTGCCTCTATCGGCGGCGGTGCAAGTCTTGCCCCAGCGGCAAGGCGCCGAAAGATTTGCCGTCGAAAATCTTTCCTCACGGTAACCTCCGGAACGGGCATCTTTTGAAGCCGTGGATTGGCTGGAAGCGGCCGCGGCATCGATACCGCCAAACGGCAGATCAATAAAAAAATGCGGTGGTTAATAATAGCGTGAATGGAAAGAACTGCTAATTTTTTCTGCCATTTAGCAAAATCGCGGATTTTTTTCCTGCTTCCCGCGGGGTAAGCAAACGGGGTGTTCCAAAGCCGGAAAAACGGTGCTTATATGCGCGCTTCGCGAGCCTGATAGAGGGGCTTGGAAGAACATCAGGGAGTGCTCAATGAAGAAGAAACTGACTTTTGCAGCCGCGTTGCTGGCTGCAAGCGTCCTGGGAGGCGTGGCCAACGCGAAAACTCTGGTTTATTGCGCGGAAGCATCGCCAGAGGGTTTCGACCCGGCGCCGTACACCGCGGGCCAGACGTTCGACGCGTCCTCGCGCACCGTCTTCAACCGCCTCGTCGAATTCGACCACGGCAAGACCACGACCTCGCCGGGGCTGGCTGAAAGCTGGACGATCTCCGACGACGGCAAGGAATATACGTTCAAGCTGCGCAAGGGGGTCAAGTTCGCCGCCACCGACTATTTCACCCCGACGCGCGACTTCAACGCCGACGACGTGGTGTTCTCGTTCCAGCGCCAGGTCGACAAGACCGGCCCCTGGTTCCAGTATATCCCGGGCATCGCCTACCAGTATTACAATGACCAGTTCGGCGACAACATCACCAAGGTCGAGAAGGTCGACGACCTGACCGTGAAGTTCACCCTCAAGGAACCGGCGATCACCTTCATTCCGACGCTGGGCATGGACTTCGCCTCGATCGTCTCCAAGGAATATGCCGACAAGCTGCAGGCCGACAAGACGCCTGAACTGTTCAACCAGAAGCCGATCGGCACCGGCCCGTTCATCTTCGTCGACTATCAGACCGACGCCGCCATCCGCTACAAGGCCAACCCGGACTATTGGGGCGGCAAGCAGAAGATCGACGACCTTGTTTTCGCCATCACCACCGATCCGGCGGTGCGCGCGCAGAAGCTCAAGGCCGGCGAGTGCAACATCATGTCGTATCCGGCACCGGCCGACATCGCCGGCCTCCAGGCCGATGCGAACCTGAAGGTCGACGAGCAGGAAGGCCTCAATGTCGGCGCGCTGATGTACAACACCCAGCAGAAGCCGTTCGACGACGTCCGCGTCCGCAAGGCGCTCAACATGGCCATCAACAAGAAGGCCATCATCGACGCGGTCTTCCAGGGTGCTGGCCAGGTGGCGGTCAACCCGATCCCGCCGACCATGTGGTCCTACAACAAGGATGTGAAGGACGATCCGTACGATCCGGATGCGGCCAAGAAGCTGCTTGAGGAAGCCGGCGTCAAGGACCTCAAGATGAACGTCTGGGCCATGCCGGTGTCGCGTCCCTACATGCCGAACGCGCGCCGCACCGCCGAGCTGATCCAGGCCGATTTCGCCAAGGTCGGCGTCACCGTCAACATCGTTAGCTACGATTGGGGTGAATACCTCAAGCGCGCTTCGGCGGTCGATCACGATGGCGCGGTCATCGTCGGCTGGACCGGCGACAATGGCGATCCGGACAACTTCCTCGGCGTGCTCCTGAGCTGCGCTTCCGTCGGTTCGAACAACCGCGCGGAATGGTGCAACAAGGACTTCGATGCGCTCATCAACAAGGCCAAGACGGTTTCCGACCAGGCCGAGCGCACCAAGCTCTATGAACAGGCACAGGTCATCTTCAAGGAGCAGGCACCGTGGGCGACGCTCGCCCACTCCAAGGTGTTCATGCCGATGCAGAAGACCGTCTCCGGCTTTGCGATGGATCCGCTCGGCATCCACCGCTTCGACGGCGTCGATATCGCCGAATAAGGTTCGCGAAACGGGGGCGGCGCCACACGGTGCCGTCCCCACTCGCCCGCCATGCTGCGTTATATCCTCGGTAAGCTCGCCCTCATCATCCCGACCTTCATCGGGATAACCATCCTCGCCTTCGGCTTCGTGCGCATCCTGCCCGGTGATCCGGTACTGGTGCTCGCGGGCGAACGCGGCCTGTCGCCCGAACGCCACACGGCGCTGATGCATCAGTTCGGTTTCGACCTGCCGATATGGCAACAATACCTGACCTATCTGACCAACATCCTCAGCGGTGATTTCGGCACCTCGTTTTCCACCAAGACGCCGGTGCTCAAGGACTTCCTGGTGCGGTTCCCGGCAACGGTCGAACTCGCTATCTTCGCCATGATCTTTGCCGTCGTCCTCGGCGTCGCCGCCGGCATCTTCGCCGCGATCCGCCGTGGCTCCTGGTTCGACCAGCTCACCATGGGCACCGCGCTTGCCGGCTATTCCATGCCGATCTTCTGGTGGGGCCTGCTGCTGATCATCGTGTTCTCCGGCACGCTGCACTGGACCCCGGTTTCCGGCCGCATCGACCTTCTCTACTTCTTCAAGCCGGTCACCGGCTTCATGACCATCGATTCCCTGATCTCGGGGCAGAAGGGCGCATTCCGCTCGGCCCTGTCGCACCTCGTCCTGCCCACCATCGTGCTCGGCACCATACCGCTGGCCGTCATCGCCAGGCAGACGCGGTCGGCCATGCTCGAGGTGCTGGGCGAGGACTATGTGCGCACCGCGCGCGCCAAGGGCCTGGCGCCGCGCCGCGTCATCGGCCTGCATGCCTTCCGCAATGCGCTGATCCCGGTCGTCACCACCATAGGCCTACAGGTCGGCACGCTCCTGACCGGCGCCATCCTGACCGAGAGCATCTTCTCCTGGCCAGGCATCGGCAAATGGATGATCGACGCCATTTCCAAGCGCGACTATTTCACCGTGCAGGGCGGGTTGCTTTTGATCGCCCTCATCGTCATGTCGGTGAACCTTATCGTCGACGTGCTCTACGCCGTCATCAACCCGCGTATACGGGCGAATTGACATGACCAACGAAGGCCCAGCCACAATCGAAGCCGCGACCGTCGTCAAGCCGCAGGACGCGCGGCTGCAGATGTTCGCCGAGTTCTGGCACTACTTCTCCGTCAACAAGGGCGCGGTGATCGGCCTGTTCGTCTTCGCGCTGCTGATCCTGATCGCCATCTTCGCGCCGCTGCTTGCCCCGCATTCGCCTGATGACCAGTTCCGCGACTTCTTCCTGACGCCGCCGGCCTGGCAGGCGGGCGGCAACGCGCAGTTCCTGCTCGGCACCGACGCTGTCGGCCGCGATATGCTGTCGCGCCTGATCTATGGCTCGCGCTTCTCGCTCGCCATCGGCTTCGTCGTCGTCACCACGGCGCTGATCTCCGGCGTCATCCTCGGCCTGCTCGCCGGCTACTGCCGTGGCTGGGTCGACACGCTGATCATGCGCATCATGGACATCATCCTGGCCTTCCCGTCGCTGCTCCTGGCGCTGGTGCTGGTCGCGGTGCTTGGTCCTGGTCTCGTCAACGCCATGATCGCCATCGCTTTCGTGCTGCAGCCGCACTTCGCCCGGCTCACCCGCGCCGCCGTGATGGCGGAAAAGAACCGCGAATATGTCATCTCCGCCAAGGTCGCCGGCGCCAGCCATCTCAGGCTGATGCTGGTCACCATCCTGCCCAACTGCATTGCGCCCTTGATCGTGCAGGCGACGCTGTCCTTCTCCAACGCCATCCTCGAGGCGGCCGCACTCGGCTTCCTCGGCATGGGCGCGCAGCCGCCGACGCCGGAATGGGGCACGATGCTGGCCGAAGCGCGAGAGTTCATCCTGCGCGCCTGGTGGGTGGTGACCTTCCCGGGCCTCGCCATCCTGATCACCGTCTTTGCCATAAACCTGATCGGCGACGGCCTGCGCGATGCGCTCGACCCCAAGCTGAAGAGGTCGTGAGCATGTCCCTGCTCGAGATCAAGAATCTTACCGTTTCCTTCGACACCGCGGCCGGGCCGTTCATGGCCGTGCAAGGCATCGACCTGTCGATCGAGCCGCGCGAGGTGCTGGCGATCGTCGGCGAGTCCGGCTCCGGCAAGTCGGTGTCGATGCTGGCGGTGATGGGGCTGTTGCCCAACACCGCGACGGTCAAGGCCGACCGCATGGCATTCGACGGCGTCGACCTCCTGACGCTCAGCCCGTCCGAGCGCCGCAAGATCGTCGGCAAGGACATCTCGATGATCTTCCAGGAACCGATCGCCAGCCTCAATCCGTGCTTCACGGTCGGCTTCCAGATCGAGGAGGTGCTGCGCTTCCACATGGGCATGGACCGCGCCCAGAGGCGCGCGCGCGCCATCGAACTGATGAAGCTGGTCGGCATCGCCGATCCGGAAGAGCGGCTGAGTTCATTCCCGCACCAGATGTCCGGCGGCCAGTGCCAGCGCGTCATGATCGCCATCGCCATCGCCTGCAATCCGAAGCTTCTGATCGCCGACGAGCCGACGACGGCGCTCGACGTCACCATCCAGAAGCAGATCCTCGACCTGCTGGTCTCGCTGCAGGCCAAATACGGCATGGGCCTGATCATGATCACCCACAATATGGGCGTGGTGGCCGAGACCGCCGATCGCGTCATCGTCCAGCACAAGGGCCGCAAGATGGAAGAGGCCGACGTGCTGTCATTGTTCGAATCGCCGAAAAGCAATTACACGCGCGCGCTGCTCTCGGCCTTGCCCGAGAACGCCGTCGGCGACCGGCTGCCGACCGTTTCCGACATGCTGTTCGAGCCGGCACCCTCTGCCGCGGGAGCCTCGGCATGAGCACCACGGTCCTCGAAGGCAAGAACATCGTTCGCGACTACCATATCGGCGGCGGCCTGTTCACCGGACCGCGCACTGTGCATGCGGTCAAGGGCGTCTCCTTCACGGTCGACAAGGGCAAGACGCTCGCGATCGTCGGTGAAAGCGGCTGCGGCAAGTCCACGCTTGCCCGCATCATCACGCTGATCGATCCCGCGACGTCAGGCGAACTGTTCATCGACGGCAACAAGGTCGACATCGCCAGGGGCGGATTGACCAGGGAGATGCGCCGCAAGGTGCAGATCGTTTTCCAGAACCCCTACGGCTCGCTCAATCCACGCCAGAAGATCGGCGACGTGCTGGGCGAACCGCTGCTGATCAACACCGACAAGCCAGCCGCCGAGCGGCGCGACCTGGCGATGAAGATGCTGAAGAAGGTCGGACTCGGCCACGAGCACTACAACCGCTACCCGCACATGTTCTCGGGCGGCCAGCGCCAGCGCATCGCCATTGCGCGTGCGCTGATGCTCAACCCGAGCCTGCTGGTGCTCGACGAGCCGGTCTCGGCGCTCGATCTTTCGGTGCAGGCGCAGGTGCTCAACCTGCTCGCCGACCTGCAGGACGAGTTCCAGCTGACCTATGTCTTCATCAGCCACGATTTGTCCGTCGTGCGCTACATCGCCGACGACGTGATGGTGATGTATTTCGGCGAAGCCGTCGAATACGGCTCGCGCGACGAGGTCTTTTCAGACCCCAAGCACAGCTACACCAAGACACTCTTCGCCGCGACGCCACGCGCCGACGTCGCCTCGATCAAGGCGAGGTTGGCCAAGAAGAAGGCGGCCTGAGTCGGCGTGTCGATATTCAGGTGAGGCCGGTCTGCGAATGGCAGCTTCCTGCGCTTCCGGTGCTCACGTACTTAAGTACGCTCCGCTCCGGTTCTCGGAAACCGCCACTCTCGACTCGGCCTGACCTGAATCTCGACACGCCTTAGCCACTCGCCATATCAGCTAGTCACGACAGCTTGGCGATGATGGCGCGCAGCGCTTTGCCGAACCGATGCACCTCATCAATGGTGTTGTAATGGACCAGCGAGGCGCGGATGGCGCCGCTGTCCATCGACAGGTTGAGCCGCTTCATCAGGCGCGGCGCGTACATGTGGCCGTCGCGGATGCCGATCTGCATGTCGGCCATCTCCTCGACGATCCGCTGCGGCGACAACTTGCCGATGTTGAAGCAGAAGGTCGGCACGCGCTCATGGATGCGTGCCTCGTCGGCGACACCGTAGATGGTCGCCCCGCACCCTTTCAGCACAGCTAGCATCTCGCGCGCCAGCACAAGCTCGTAATCACGGATGGCGCCCATGCCGGCGACGATGTTGTCGCGCCGCGAGCGATTGTTGGAGGGCGCGAGATTGCGGCCGATCAGCTCCAGATACTGCACGGCGGCATCCATGCCCGACACGTTCTCGTAGATGAAAGTGCCGGCCTCGACCTTGTAGGGCGGTTCGTCGGGGATGAAATCCTCGCGGAAGGTCGGCAGCCGCTTCAGCGTTTCGAAGCGGCCCCACAGGAAGCCCATATGCGGCGAGAAGTTCTTGTAGCCGGAGCAGACGAGGTAGTCGCAGTCCCAGGCCTGCACGTCGATCAGCCCGTGCGGTCCGTAATGCACGCAATCGAGGAACACTTCGGCGCCGACCGCATGCGCGATTTCAGCCACGGAAGCGACATCGACGATCGAGCCGATCGAATGCGCCGTCACCGTGCAGGCGACGAGGCGGGTGCGCTCGGAGACCAGCGGGCGCAGATCGTCGACATGCAGATTGCCGTCCTCGCGCATCCGCCACCACTTGAATTTGGCGCCGGCGGATTCCAGCGCCAGCCACGTCGCGATGTTGGCATCGTGGTCCATGTCGGTGATGACGATCTCGTCTCGCTCCCCTTCCGTGTCCTTGGCAAGCATTTGGCCGATGCCGAGGCTGACCAGTCGGATGAACGAGGTGGCGTTCATGCCGAAGCAGATTTCCGCCGGGCTGTAGGCGTTGATCAGCAGCGCCACGCTCTCGCGCGCGTCGGCAACCGATTGATCGACGGTGACGCTGCGGCCATAGCGGCCGCCGCGCTGCACATTGTGCGAAACCAGATGGTTGGTCACCGCATCGAGCACGCTCTGCGGGATCTGCGCGCCGGCGGCGTTGTCCAGGAAGATGAAATCGCCGGCCCGTTGCAGAGCGGGAAACATGGCGCGGATGGCGTCGACGGGGAACGCGGCGGCGCTCGCATTGTCGGTTTGATGCTTGTTCACGGGCAGGCTCCTGCGAAGGACTTGAGCGGGACGGAATCGGTTGGCGAGGTCAGCGCGTCTTTTCGGTCTTGAAGCGGTCTTCAAGCAGGCTGACGAGGCGGACCATCGGCCAGAGGAAGATGAGATAGACCAATGCCGCGCCGATCAGCGGCGAGGGATTGGCGTAGAGCGATTGCGCATTGGTTGCTTCCTTGAGCAGTTCCGGCAGCGCCACCGTCGAGGCGAGCGAGGTGTCCTTGAACATCGAGACGCAATTGCTGGTCATCGGCGGGATCACCACGCGGACCGCTTGCGGCAGCACCACCTTGCGCAGGGTCAAAAGGAACGGCAGACCAAGCGCCTGCGAGGCCTCGAACTGGCCGCGCGGAATGCTCTCTATGCCGGAGCGGAACACTTCGGCGGAATAGGCCGACATGATGATCGCGAACGCTGTCACGGCGGACGCCCAGGATGACAAGCGAATGCCGAGGAAGGGCAGCGCGTAGTAGATCAGGATCAGCACCACCAGCACCGGCAGGGCCCGGAAAATGTCGGTGTAGCCGACCGCCAGCCAGCGGAGCGGCTTCGGCGCATAGAGCCGCAGCAGGCTGATCACCAGGCCGATGGGGATGCCGATGCCGATGCTCAGGATTCCGAGCAGCAGTGTGTTCAGGAAACCACGCAACAGCGCCGGCAGGCTCGACGCGATGACATCGGCGTTGAAGAAAGTGTCGATCAGCGACATGGGAGCGTTCCCGAGAGCAACGGATGCTCAGGTTGAAACCAGTTGACCCGCGCCTGCAGCGGGATGGCCTGCGGCAGCCGGTGCCGGAGCATGAAATGAATCGTGCCGGCGTGGAAGGCCGGCACGATGTCAATGCATTGCCGCTCAGGCCTTCGGCAGCGGCATTTCCTTGACGGTCGACGAGTCGGCCGGCGCGTCGCTGCCGAACCACTTCTTATGGATCGCGGCCAGCGTGCCGTCCTTCTTCATCGCGGTCAGCGCGTCGTTCAGCTTGCCGAGCAGCGGATGGTCCTTGGTCATCATCAGGCCGTACTGTTCGCCGGTCTTGATGCGCTGCTTGACCTTCAAATCCTTCATCTTGGTGAAGGAGTATTCCATGCCTGGAATGTCGCTGACAGCGGCATCGACGCGGCCGGCGCTGAGGTCGAGCAGCAGGTTCTGCTGCGTGTCGTAGCCCTTCACGTCGCTGAAGCCGTCGGCTTCCTGGTGCCCCTTGACCCAGGTCTCGCCGGTCGAGCCTGACAACACGCCGAGGATCTTGCCCTTGAGGTCGGCCTCGGTGCTGACAGCGCTGTCGGTCTTCGTCGCGATGCCCATGTCGGAATCATAGTAGGGCTGCGTGAACGACTGCGACTTCAGCCGCTCCGGCGTGATGGTGATCGACGAGATCGCGACATCGATGCGTTTCGAGGTGGTGGCGGCGAACAAGGCCTGGAAGCCGAGATCGGCGATGTCGGTGGTCATGCCGACGCGCTTGGCCGCCTCGTTGACGATGTCGACTTCGAAACCCTCGAAGGTGCCGCTCTCGTTCTTGTACTCGAAGGGCGGATTGGTCGGGTAGGCGCCGACATTGAGCACATCGGCGGCATAGGCGGCGGCTGGGCCGGCGGCAATACCGATGGTGGCCGCGAGAAGCATGAGATTGCGACGGGTGAGTTTCATTTGGTGTTCCCTCTGGGGTGTTCCCTCTGGTTGTTGATCGGGCGGGATTTCCCGCACGGTTTCTTGCCGTCCCACCTCCCAGCGGGGCGTCAATTCATGGCGGCGAGCCTGCGCGCGCGATTGGTGAGATTCTTTGCATGCGGAGCACGGGCGCGCACGCCATCGAAAGCATAGCGCGCGTTCGACGATGACTGGGCCGGTACAAACGACAAGGACTGAACCCTCCCACCCCGAACTCGACGACGGACTAGCCGGCAACCCTTTGGCACGGCAGTCGCCCATCGACTTTGAATGCTATCCAAAGTGAGGCGCTTTTCAAGGCGAAAGTTTTAAGCTTAAAAAGCTTGGCTGGCCTGTTGTGTGGCCGATACGCCTTTTTGCCTGGCTGCGCCCGCCTCAAGCCAATTCGTCGCGTGCGGCGGCACAGTTGGCCGCGGTGCCGGCGCCAAGAAACATCGTGTCGCTGGCCAGCACGAAGAAACTCGCCCCGATGGCCGCCCATCGGCTGACATTCTGCGGGCTGGCGCAAAATATGCCCGCTGTCCTGCCTTGTGCGATCGTCGCGCCGATGATCGTCCGGATTGCATCAGCGAGTTTGTCAGCGCCGCTTGGTCCGACCGCATCGATCGAAACCGAGAGATCGCCGGGGCCGACGAAGACCATGTCGACGCCTTCCACGGCCGCGATCGCCTCGATGTTGGCAAGCCCCTCCGCTGTCTCGACCTGGACCGCGACGACGGTCCTGTCGTTGGCGGCGGCCAGATATTCGGGAATGCGATAGCCGTAGCCGGCGGCCCGGCCGGGTCCGACGCCGCGCTCGCCTTTCGGCGGGTAGCGAGATGCCTTCACCGCTGCTTGCGCCTGTGCCGCCGTGGAAACGCGCGGCACAAGCACGCCTTGCGCGCCGCTGTCGAGTGCCGTCTGTATCGCTTCCGGCGCATGGCCGGGAACGCGCACCATCGCCGGAACGCGGTGGACATCGGCAGCACGCACCATGGTCTCGATCATGTCGCGCGAAATCTGCGCATGCTCCCAGTCGATGCAGAGGAAATCGAGGCTGGACTGTGCCATCACTTCGACCGCGACGGGATGAGGAATGGCGGCGAAGGAACCGACGAGGTTCGTCCTGCCGATGCATTTCTGGCGGAATTCGCTCATACCGTACCCTTTTTCATGCTGCCTGGATTCATATCCGCAAACCATCGCCAGACGAAGCTATTTCATGCTTGAAATATTTTCGCGGGGCCGTAGCGTGCGATCTTCGCCGGGAGGTCGCGACATGAACAAACCACATCCCTTGCACGGCCCCAACAAACTGAAGCTCGGCGTCTTTTCCACCAATGCCGATGGCGGTCTGGCCATCACCGATGTGCCGGAACGCTGGACGGCAAGCTGGCAGGACAATCTGACGGCCGCCCAGATCGCCGACCGCGCGGGGCTGGAGTTCATGCTGCCGATCGCCCGTTGGCGCGGCTTCGGCGGCCGCAACAAGGTGCGCGAATGGTCGTTCGAGACTTTTACCTGGGCGGCGGCGCTGGCCATGGCCACCGACCGGATCGGTCTGTTCATGACCGTGCATGTGCCGCTGGTGCATCCGCTCTATGCCGCCAAGGCGCTGGCAACGGTCGACCACATCAGCCAAGGCCGCGCCGGCCTCAACATCGTCTGCGGCTGGAACCCCAAGGAATTCGGCATGTTCGGCACGCCCTTGGTCGAAAAGGGCTACGACCAGGCTGCGGAATGGATCGAGATCCTGGAGCGGCTTTATGCATCGAGCGAGCCTCTCGACTACGAAGGCACCTACTATCGCCTCAAGGAAGCCGTCAGCCGGCCGGCCAGCCTGCAGGTTCCGCGCCCGGTGACCATGAACGCCGCTTTCGGCGGCCCGGGCCGCGATTTCGCCGCCGCCCGATGCGACTATCTGTTCACGACCTTCTCGGAGATCAGCGATGCCGGCAAGCATGTCGCCGACATCAGCGAGCGGGCCGACAGAGTGGGCCGCGATGTCGGCGTCTACACCGTGGCGCATGTCGTCTGCCGCCCGACCATGGAGGAGGCGCAGGCCTATTACACGCGCTATGCCGTCGATATGGCCGACCATGACGCGGTCGATGCCCATATGGCCGGCAAGAAGGAATTCTCGCAGTCGCACGACCCTCATGCCTATGACCGTTACCGGCAGCGTTTCGCCGGTGGCGCCGGCACATATCCTTTGATCGGGACGCCGGAAACGATCGCCGCCGACATGGCCGCCATTGCCGGGCATGGCTACCAGGGCATCGCCCTGTCCTTCGTCAATTACACGCAGGAGCTGCCCTATTTCTGCGATCACGTGCTGCCGATTTTGCGGAAGGCGGGGCTGCGCGAATAGGAGTGGTTAGCCGAAGACGTTCCCAACGTCGTCATCCACGGGCGGAGCAGGAGCGAAGCGACGTCGCGGAGACCCGAGGATCCATGCCGTGGCCTTAGTGGTGTAATGCAGCGGTGCAGAATTCTGGACAGTAGTGACGCATCGGAGTCCCGGCATGGATCCTCGGGTCTGCGCCGCGTCGCTTCGCTCCTTGCTCCGCCCGTGGATGACGAAGCGGTGGCGTTTAGTCCGGGATCACCGCCGTCGCCTGGATCTCCACCTTGGCGCGGTCCTCGACCAGCGCCATCACCTGCATGGCGGCCATCGCCGGAAAATGCCGGCCGATCACCTCGCGATAGGCCTCGCCAATCCCCCTGAGATTGGCCAGGTATTCGGTCTTGTCGGTGAAATACCAGGTCATCGAGGTGATGTGCTGCGGCGTGGCGCCCACCTCGGCCAGCACCGCCACGATATTCGCAAGCGTCTGCCGCACCTGGCCGACAAAATCGTCGGTTTCGAACTGGCATTGCCCGTTCCAGCCGACCTGTCCGCCCACGAAGACGAGCCGCCCACGCGCCGCGACGCCATTGGCGTAGCCGACCGGTTTGGCCCAGCCCGCCGGCTGCAAAATCTCGTGCATTTCAAGCCTCCCGGTATTTCAAAAATCCAAGTCTCAAAATCGAATATCTCGCCGTCAGGCCGCGCCCATCACTTGCCGCGCGATGACGACTTTCTGCACGTCCGAGGCGCCCTCATAGATGCGCAGTGCGCGGATCTCGCGATACAGGCTCTCGACGATGTGGCCTTTGCGGACCCCGTCGCCGCCATGCAGCTGCACGGCCTTGTCGATCACGTCCTGCGCCTTGTCGGTGGCGAACAGCTTGGCCATCGCCGCCTCGCGCGTCACCCGGGCCGCGCCCATGTCCTTGGTCCAGGCGGCGCGGTAGATAAGAAGGGCCGCCGCATCGACGTCGAGCGCCATGTCGGCGATGTGTCCCTGCACCATCTGCAGTTCGCCCATCGGCGCGCCGAACAGCTTGCGCTCGGCCGCCCTCTTGATGCTCTCATCCAGCGCGCGGCGGGCAAAGCCGAGTGCAGCCGCACCGACGGTCGAGCGGAACACGTCCAGCACCGACATGGCGATACGGAAGCCGTCGCCGGGCTTGCCGATCAGTGCGGCGGCGGGCAGGCGGACCTGATCGAAGGACAGTCGCGCCAGCGGATGCGGCGCGATCACTTCGAGACGCTCGGCGATGCCAAGTCCCTTGGCGTCACCGGGCACGAGGAAGGCCGAGAGCCCCTTGGCACCCGGCGCCTCGCCGGTGCGGGCAAAGACGACATAGAGATCGGCGATGCCGCCGTTGGAAATCCAAGTTTTTTCGCCCGTAAGGACATAGCCGTCGCCGTCGCGGGTCGCCGTCATCTCCGTGTTGGCGACATCCGATCCGGAGCGCGGTTCCGACAGGGCAAAGGCCGAAATCGCCTTGCCGGCGCGTGTCTTCGAAAGCCATTGCTGCTGCTCCGGCGTGCCGAACAGGCTGAGCGCGCCGGTGCCCAGCCCCTGCATGGCGAAGGCGAAATCCGCCAGCCCATCATGCCGCGCCAACGTCTCGCGCGTGATGCACAAAGTGCGCACGTCGAGTGGTGCGGGATTGTCCGTGTCGAGTGCCGTCGGCTTCAGCCAGCCGTCGCGGCCAAGTTTCGCCACGAGTTCGCGGCAGGCGGCGTCGACGTCGTGGTGGTCGACGGGGAGGTTTTGCTGGCACCAGGTTTCGAGTTGTTCGGCGAGGTCGCGATGGCGGTCCTCGAAGAAGGGCCAGTTGAGGAAGGAACGGTCAGGCATTGGTGCCTCCGCGGTTGAGGCGTTGCGCTCTACGGCGCCCCCCTCTGTCCTGCCGGACATCTCCCCCTCTAGGGGGGAGATTGGCAGATCGGGCGCCGCGGCAATTCTTGCGACGCCGGAGATTAGCGAAAGCGCGGGGGACGTCCGATCTCCCCCCTTGTGGGGGAGATGTCCGGCAGGACAGAGGGGGGCGCTGTCCCGCCAGCATTTCTAGCAATGCGCCCATCTCAATTCCCCTCGAACACCGGCTTTTCCTTGGCCACGAACGCCTTGTAGGCGCGCTCGAAATCGCGCGTCTGCATGCAGATCGCCTGCGCCTGCGCTTCGGCCTCGATCGCCTGGTCGAGGCCCATCGACCATTCCTGGTTCAACTGCGTCTTGGTGATGCCGTGGGCGAAGGTCGGACCGGAGACGATGCGCGCCGCCATGTCGAGCGCGTCGGCCTCGAGCGCTGCCGCGTCGACCAGCCTGTTGTAGAACCCCCAGCGCTCGCCCTCGGCGGCCGTCATGGTGCGGCCGGTGTAGAGCAGTTCGGCGGCGCGGCCCTGGCCAATGATGCGCGGCAGGATCGCGCAGGCACCCATGTCGCAGCCGGCGAGGCCGACGCGCGTGAACAGGAACGCGGTCTTGGCTTCCGGGGTGGCGATGCGGATGTCGGAACTCATGGCGATGATGGCGCCGGCGCCGACCGCGACGCCGTCGACCGCCGCGATGATCGGCTTGCCGCAATTCAGCATCGCCTTGACGAAATCGCCGGTCATGCGGGTGAAGGCCAGGAGCTCTTTCATGTCCATCTTGACCAGCGGACCGATAATGTCGTGGACATCGCCGCCGGAGCAGAAATTGCCGCCGTTGGACAGGAACACCACGGCGTCGACATCGTCGGCATAGACGAGGTCGCGGAACGTATCGCGCAGTTCCGCATAGCTGTCGAAGGTCAACGGGTTCTTGCGCTCCGGCCGGTCGAGCCGGACCTTGGCGATCCTGCCCTCGACTTCCCACAGGAAATGCTTCGGCTTGAGCCCGGCCATCCCGGTCATTCGCGTCCCTCCCAGTTGCTGCGGAACGAGGTCAGCATGCCGGTCAGCCGGCGCGCGTCGTCCTCGCTGACCTTGCCCAGCAATTCGCCGATCCAGCCCTCATGCGCGGCGGCGATGGTGGCAAAGGATTTGGTGCCTTCATCGGTCAGCCGCACCATAGAGGTGCGGCGGTCGCCATTGCGGCGGGCGCGGGCCACCAGCCCTTCTGACACGAGCCGATCGACAATGCCGGTGACGTTGCCGTTGGACACCAAAAGGAAGCGCGACAGGTCGCTCATCAGCATGCCTTCCGGCGCGCGATAGAGCGCGGCCATCACGTCGAAACGCGGCAGCGTCGTGTTGAAGTCCTTCTTCAGGCGCTCTCGCAATTCAGCCTCTATGGTGCGCGAGGCACGCAGCAGCCTGATCCACAGGCGCAAGCGGTCCTTGCCGGGTCCCGATGGCGCGGGCAGGGGTCCGGCTACCATGTTTCACCTCCCGAGATGGAAATCGCCTGTCCGGTGATCGATTGCGCCGCATCGCCGCACAGCCACAGCACGGCGGCGGCAACCTCTTGCGGCTGGATGAGGCGGCCTTGCGGATTGGTCGAGGCAAGGCTCGCCCGCGCTTCGCCGGCCGAACGGCCGGTCTTTTCGATGATGCGCTGGATGGACTGTTCCAGCATGTCCGTCTCCACGAAACCCGGACACACGGCGTTGACGGTGACGCCGGACTTGGCGGTCTCGGCGGCAAGAGCCCGCATCAAGCCGACGACGCCATGCTTGGCGGCGACGTAAGGTGCGACATAGGCGTAGCCCTTCAGCCCGGCCGTGGATGCGATGAACACGATCCGCCCTGCCTTGCGCGCGGCCATCCTGGCCAGTGCCGGCTTCACCGTCAGGAAAGCGCCGGTCAAATTGACGTCGAGCGTGTGCTGCCAATCGGCGAGCGTGGTCTTGTGCGCCGGTGTGCTGCCGGCCATCCCGGCATTGGCGACGACGATGTCGAAGGCCCCGCGCGCGGCTTCTGCCGTCTCGTAGAGCGAGGACATGGACTCCTCATTGGTGACATCGGCGGTGATGCCAAAAATGCGGTCGCTTTCGCCGGCCACCTTGGCAAGCTCGGCTTCCCGGCGACCGCAAATGGTGACGTCGATGCCGGCGCCCGCCAGCGCCAATGCGATGGCCCGGCCGACACCGGAACCGCCACCGGTGACCAAAGCATGCTTGCCGGGGATCCTGGTCGCGCCCGTCATACTTTCAGCCCCGCGGCGGCATCGCGCTCGGCCAGGCGGTAGAGCTGGTCGCGTCCGGGCAGATAGGGATCCGGCCATTTCACGCCACGGTCGCCAAGCGTCACGGCGGCATGCAGCGTCCAGTAGGGGTCGGCGAGATGCGGCCGGGCCAGGGCCACCAGATCGGCGCGGCCGGCCATCAGGATCGAATTCACGTGGTCGGGTTCGTAAATGTTGCCGACAGCCATCGTCGCCATGCCGACCTCGTTGCGGATGCGGTCGGAAAACGGCGTCTGGAACATGCGGCCATAGACCGGCTTCGCCAGTGCCGATGTCTGGCCGGCCGAGACGTCGCAGATGTCGACGCCGGCCTCATGCAGCAGCCGCGCGATCTCGACCGCGTCGGCCGGTGTCACACCTTCGATGCCCACCCAGTCATTGGCCGAAATGCGCATCGAGATCGGCTTTCCCGCCGGCCAGGCGGCACGCACCGCGCGGAAGACTTCGAGGGGATAGCGCATGCGGTTTTCCAGGGAACCGCCATACTGATCCGTGCGCCGGTTGGTGACCGGGGTGATGAAGGACGACAACAGATAACCGTGCGCGGCGTGGATTTCGAGCATGTCGAAGCCGCAGCGATCGGCCATCTCGGCCGAGGCCACGAATTGGTCGCGCACTTTGTCCATGTCGGCGCGGTCCATCGCCTTCGGCATCTGATTCTGCGGCGACCACGCGACGGCGGAAGCCGCCATGACCGGCCAGTTGCCCGAGGTCAGCGGCACGTCGGTGCCTTCCCAGCCGAGCCGGGTCGAGCCCTTGGCGCCGGAATGGCCGATCTGGGCGCAGATCTTGGCCTCGGTCTCGGTGTGGACGAAATCGACCAGCCGCTTCCATGCCACCTCGTGTTCGGGCGCGTAGAAACCGGGACAGCCGGGCGTGATCCGCCCCTCGGGGCTGACGCAGGTCATCTCGATATAGATGAGGCCGGCGCCGCCCTTGGCGCGCTCGGCATAGTGGGTGAAATGCCAGTCGGTCGGGCAGCCGTCGACGGCCCTGTACTGCGCCATCGGCGAGACGACGACGCGGTTGCCGAGCTGCATGTCGCGTAGCTTGAACGGGGCGAACATCGGCGCGCGGCGCAGGCTGTTGCCGCCGGCGCCGGCCTGGCGCTGGAACCATTCTTCCGCGCCACCCAGCCATTCGGCATCGCGCAGCCGCAGATTCTCGTGGCTGATGCGCTGCGAACGGGTCAAAAGCGAGTAATTGAACTGCACCGGATCGAGGCCGAGATAGCGCTCGACCTCCTCGAACCATTCCAGCGAATTGCGCGCCGCCGATTGCAGCTTCAGCACCTCGGTGCGGCGCGCATCCTCATATTTGCGGAAGGCGGCGTCGAGGTCCGGCTCGGTCTCGACATACTCGGCCAGCGCCACGGCGCTTTCCAGTGCGAGCTTGGTGCCGGAGCCGATCGAGAAATGCGCCGATGCCGCCGCGTCGCCCATCAAGGCCAGGTTCTTGTAAGACCAGCGTTCGCACAAGACGCGCGGGAAATTGATCCAGGCCGAACCACGGATGTGGTTGGCATTGGTCATCAGTGCGTGGCCGCCAAGATGTTTGGCGAAGATCTTCTCGCAGACGGCGATCGATTCCTGCTGCGTCATCGCGCCGAAGCCGAAGGCAGCCCAGGTCTGTTCGCTGCACTCGACGATGAAGGTCGCTGTCTGGCTGTCGAACTGGTAGGCGTGCGCCCACACCCAGCCATGCTCGGTCTTCTCGAAGATGAAGGTGAAGGCGTCGTCGAATTTCTGGTTGGTGCCCAGCCAGACGAACTTGCATTTGCGGGTGTCGATGTCGGGCTTGAAGATATCGACGAAGCTGTTGCGCGCCCTGGAGTTCAGCCCGTCGGCGGCGACGACCAGGTCATGCGTCTCCATGTAGGGCTTGGGATCGGCGATATCGCTCTCGAACATCAGCTTGACGCCGAGTTCGCGCGCGCGCCGCTGCAGCAGGATCAACAGCCGCTTGCGGCCGATGCCGCAGAAACCGTGGCCCGACGAGACCGTGCGCACACCGTCATGGATGACGGCGATGTCGTCCCAATAGGCGAAATGCTTCTTGATCCAGACGGCGCTGACCGGGTCGTTCTTCGACAGATTGTCGAGCGTCTCGGCCGACAGCACGACGCCCCAGCCGAATGTGTCGTCGGCGCGGTTGCGCTCGTACACCGTCACATCATGCGCGGCATCCCTGAGCTTCATCGAAATGGCAAAGTAGAGGCCGGCTGGTCCGCCGCCGAGAACCGCAACCTTCATCTGTGCGATCTCCTCTTCGCTTGCTGCGTCTCAAGTATCGCGCCGGAAGTCAGATATTTCAAGCTTAAAGTTTTATGCCGAAATCATTGGCAAGCATCGGGGCGGCGCGCTTGCGTGTCGCTCCGCAAGCGCGCCGCCAAATATCACTTTTCCGGGTTCTTCGGGCTCCACAGCACTGTCTCGGCGCCCTTCTCATAGGCCATCCCCGTGGGATAGCTGATCGCTTCCAGCTGCAGTCCCCATGGCGCCTGGAAATAGAGGATGGTCTGGCCGGCGGCGGGCCCTTCCTTGACCGGCAAAGGTCCCAGGCGTGTCTTGACGCCCTTGCCATCGAGATAGGCTTTGGCGGCGGCGACATCGTCGACATAGAAGGCGATGTGGAAGCCGCCAATGTCGCTGTTCTTCGGCGTCAGGTCCTTCTGGTCGGGCGCGGTGTATTTGAACAGCTCGATGTTCGATCCATAGCCGCAGCGGACCATGGTGACCTGCTCGATGACGGCCTTGGGATCGACACCCAGGAGATCCTGCATGAAGGTGCCGTTGTCGTCGGCGAACGGGCCGAACGACATCGCCTTCTTGCAGCCGACCACCTCGGTGAAGAAGTCGACCGCTTGCTTCATGTCGGGAACGGTGATGCCGGTATGATCGTGGCCGCGCATGCCCGGGATCGAACCGGCGCTGGCCATGCTGGCGCTGCCGAGCATCGCGGCGGCGAGCGTTGCAATTGTGATTGTGGTCTTCATGTCGGTCCTCTCCATTTGACGGGACTTGGGTCTTTGTGGTCGCACGTCTGGACCCGCTCTTCGGCGTGCGTATGCATTCATGTCGGCGCCTTGACGGCGGAAGGAATGTCCAGCCAGCCCGCATCGATCTCGGGCAGCGGAATGGCCGCGATCAGGTCGCGCGTGTAGGCCTGCCGCGGCTTGTCGAACAGCGCGTCGGTGGCGCTCGCCTCGACAATCACGCCTTCGCGCATGACGATCACCTGCTGGCAGAGCCGCCGGATGACGGACAGATCGTGGCTGATGAAGGCGACCGTCAGGCCCATTTCCGCCGCGAGCTTTTCCAGCAGGGTCAGGATCTGCGCTTGCGTCGAAACGTCGAGTCCGGAGACGATCTCGTCGGCCAGCACGAATTTCGGCGACAGCGCCAGTGCGCGCGCAATGCCGACGCGCTGGCGCTGGCCACCAGACAATTCGTGGCGGTAGCGGCTGGCAAAACTCTGCGGCAGGCCGACACGTTGCAAGGCCTCGGCGACGCGGCTCTTGAGGTTGTCGCCAAGGCCGTTCTGCTTCAGCGGAGCGGCGATGATGCTGGCAATGGTGCGACGCGGGTTGAGCGACGACATCGGATCCTGGAAGATCATCTGCAGGTCGCGGCGCAACGGCCGCAGCTCATTCTCCGGCAGATGCGTGATATCGCGGCCGTCGAAGCGGATGCTGCCGGCGCTGGGTTCCGAGAGCCGCACCAAGGCGCGGCCGAGCGTCGACTTGCCGGAACCGGATTCGCCGACGATGCCGGTTACCGATCCCTGGGGCAGGTCGAAGTCCAGCCCTTTCAGGATCTGGGCCAGGGGCGCGCGGCCGATCAGCGGCTTGCGCGTCATGTCGGGCAGCGCGACCTTCAGCCCGCGCACGGAAAACAACGGCTCAGCCATGCGGTCGCCTCCAGGCCTGGTCGGCGGCGGAGATCTCGGCGGCGAGCCCGGCCAGCACCGTCTCGTCCACCGGTTTCAGCGAGGCGAGCGGGTCCGTGTAGCGCGGCGTGGCAGCCATCAGCGCCCGTGTGTAGGGATGCTGCGGCGCGGCGAACAGAGCAGCCGTATCGGCCTCTTCCACCACCTTGCCGGCATAAAGCACCGACACTTTCTGGCTGATCTTGGCGACGACGCCGAGGTCATGAGTAACGAACAGGATCGCCGTGCCGTGTTCGCGCTGCAATTGCGCGATCAGCCGCAGGATCTGCTTCTGCACGGTGACGTCGAGCGCAGTGGTCGGCTCGTCGGCGACGATCAGCCTTGGCTCGGCGGCGAAGGCTGCGGCGATCAGCACGCGCTGGCGCATCCCGCCGGACAATTCATGTGGATAGCTTTTCAGCACCCGGTCGGGGTCGCGGATCTGCACCTCGTCCAGCAACTGGCGAATTCGGGTGTTGGCCTTCTCTGCACTCCAGCCGAGAATGCGCACCAGCCGGTCGGTCATCTGCGAGCCGATGCGGCGCGAGGGGTTGAGCGCCGTCAATGGATCCTGCGGGATCAGCGCCGTCCGGGCGCCGATCAGCGTGCGCCGTGCCTTGGGCGCTAGCTTGCCAAGATCCTCGCCCTCGAGCCGCATGTCGCC
Source organism: Mesorhizobium sp. WSM1386 (assembly GCF_055901595.1). Lineage (NCBI taxonomy): Bacteria > Pseudomonadati > Pseudomonadota > Alphaproteobacteria > Hyphomicrobiales > Phyllobacteriaceae > Mesorhizobium > Mesorhizobium sp. WSM1386. The sequence continues at coordinate 105,038 of NZ_CM148373.1, read as the reverse complement.
TTCGACGATGCGCACGCTCGACGGCAGGACACCGAGCACCGCCTTGCCGATCATCGTCTTGCCGGCGCCACTCTCGCCGACCAGCGCGCGGACCTCGCCAGGCTGCACGGAGAGCGAGACCGAACGCAGCACGCGTTGGCCGTTCGGCAGCAAGGCGCTCAGATTGGCGATATCGAGACAGGCGCTCATCGCAGCACCGGGTCGAAACGCGTCTTCAGCGCTTCGCCAAACTGGCTGAACGACAGCACGGTGAGGATCAGCGTCACCAGCGGAAACACCAGAACCCACCAGGCCTGATGGATCGACAGCCGGCCTTCGGCGATGATGCCGCCCCAGGTCGGATCGTCGGTCGAGATCGACAGATTGACGAAGGACAGGATCGCCTCGACGATGACGGCGATGCCCATTTCCAGCGACAACAGGGCCACGATCGACGGCACCACATTGGGCAGCACTTCGCGCAGCATGATGCCGATGCGGCCATAGCCGGCGATGCGGGCATTCTCGACATAGTCCATGCGCGACTGGCCCATCGTCTCGGCCCGGATCACCCGGCAAAAACGCGTCCAGTCGATGACGGCAATGGCGATGATGACGGAGCTGAGGCCGGTACCGAGCACGGCCACCAAAAGGATGGCGAACAGCACCGGCGGGAACGCCATCCAGACATCGACGATGCGCGAGATGATGCGGTCGGCCCAGCCGCCGAAATAGCCGGCGATAAGCCCCAACGTCGAGCCGACCAGGCAGGCGGCGATCGCAGCGGCAAAGGCGACGATGAAGGCGATGCGGCCGCCGAAGATCAGCCGGGACAACAGATCGCGGCCGAGGCTGTCGGTGCCGAGCCAATAGCCGGGCTCGGCGCCATCGAGCCAGAACGGCGGCAGCCGCTCCAGCATCAGATCCTGCGCCAGCGGATCCTGCGGCGCGACCAGTGGTGCCAAGATCGCCGCCAGCAGCGCCAGCAGCAGCCAGCCGCCGGCCAGCCACAGGCGTGGTGACACACCTCGCCTTCGTGCGCGACCCTCATCCATGGCGCAGCCTCGGATTGAGCAGCGCATACATCATGTCGACGGAAAGGTTGATCAGCACGAACAGCAGCGCGAAGACCAGCACGATACCCTGGATCAGCGGCAGGTCGCGGTTGATGACGGCATCGATCGCCATATTGCCGAGGCCCTCATAGGAAAACAGCCGTTCGACGATGACCGTGCCGCCGATCAGGAAGGTGAACTGCACGCCGACCAGGGTCAGCGTTGGCAAAGCGGCGTTCTTCAGCGCCTCGCGCAGGATGACCTGCGTTTCCGAAAATCCCTTCACCCGCGCCAGCACGACATAGTCGAGGTCGAGCACTTCCTTCAGCGACTGCTTCAACAGTTGGGAGATGATCGCCGCCAGCGGCAACGCCAGCGCCACCGCCGGCATCAGCATGTGCTTCAGCAGGTCCCAGGTCAGGTCGAAGCGCAGGCGTAAAATGCTCTCGAACAGATAGAACTGGGTGACGAAGGGCAGGTCGAGTTGCGGCGACACGCGGCCGGAAATGTCGAAGATCGGCACCAGCACGCCGAACAAAAGGATCAGCACCAGGCCCCACAGGAAGTCGGGAATGGACAGTGCCGTCCCGCTGGCGACGTCGATGCCGGCTTCGACCGCCGTGCCGCGCTCGCGGGCGCCGAGGACCGCCGTCGTGCCGCCGAGCGCCACCGCCATGATCAGCGCTACGGTGGCGAGTTCCAGCGTCGCCGGCAGCCGGTTGAAGACAAGGCCGAGCACGTCTTGCCTGAGCGAAATCGAGGTGCCGAAATCGCCCCGGACCACGCCGGACAGCCAGATAAAGAATTGCTGCACGATCGTCTTGTCGAGCCCATAGAGCGCCCGCAGCCGGGCAATGTCGGCATCGGTCGCGCCGGGCGGCAGCATCATCGCGATCGGATCGCCGGGCGCGACGCGGATCACGACGAACACGACGACGGCCACGCCGAACAGCGTGATCAGCATCGTCAAAAGACGGATCAGGAGGCGTTGCAGAAGCATGCCGGCGTAAGTCCAGTGCGGTTCAGTAACGGATGGAACGCGCGGCCCCTTCATCCGGCCGCTTCGCGGCCACCTTCTCCCCCAGGGGGAGAAGAGGTCGCCGACAGTTGAGCCAGTCTCTTCTCCCCGCCGGGGAGAAGGTGGCCCGATGGGCCGGATGAGAGGGCCTGCGTAGTCGGAGAGGCACGTCGCCTTCGCGACGGCATGCCTCTTAGCTTGTCTCAGGCCGGGGTCATCAAGGCCGGCAGCAGGGCGCCGGACACATGCTGGACCACGTTGACGCCCTTGGCATGCACGATCGGCTGCGCGTACTGCATCAGCGGCAGCACATAGGCCTGCTCGGCGATGTACTTGTCGACCGCCTTCCAGCCGGCTATGCGCTTGGCTTCGTCCTTCTCGCCCCATAGCGGGTTGATCATGTCGATCAGGTCCTGGCTGTCCCACACGGAGTGCGGGCTCGGGCCATACATGGCAAAGCCGGCCGACGTGGTTGGATCGCCGATGGCATTGCCCCAATTGTAGAAGGCGGCCGGCGCCAGCTTGTCGGCGGCGCGCAACTCGTAGTGCTTGGCGATTTCGTAGACCTCGATCGTCGCCTCGATGCCGACCTTGCGCCACATGCCGACGATCGCCTGGATCATCTCATAGTCCTTGGGCTTGAAGCCCTTGGTCGTCTGGATGGTGAACTTGACCGGCTTCTCCGGCGAATAGCCCGAGGCCGCCAGCAATTCCTTGGCCTTTTCCGGATTGTGCTCGACCTTGATCGAGGCGTCGAAGGCCGTGTACTCCGGTGTCTCCAGCGTAGCGATCGGCTGGCCATAGCCTCGCAGTAGCCGCTTGACCAAAAGCTCCTTGTCCACCGCCATGACGGCGGCTTGGCGGACATTCTTGTCCAGCATCGCTTCAATGTCGTTGAAGAAGATCATGCCGATGTCGGAAACCGGCTTGCACGAGCCGGCAAGTCCGTCCTTGGCGATCAGCCGGTCATACTCCTCATAGGGGATTTCGAGCGTCACCTGCGAGGAGCCGGACTCGATCTCGGCGACGCGGCTCGCCGCATCGGCGACGAACTTGATCGTCACATTCTCGAAGGCCGGCTTGCCGCCCCAGTAGGTCGGATTGGCCTTCAGCCGCAGGAAGGCATTGCGCTCGAACTTCTCGACCATGTAGGGGCCGGTGCCGATCGGTGCTTTCTCGAAACCTTCGGCGCCTACCTTCTCGTAATAGGCCTTAGGCAGGATGTAGCCGGTCAGGAACGACATCCATTTGAAATAGACCGGGTCGAACTGCACGACATCGCCGGTGATCTTGTTGCCGTCGATCTTGAAGTTGTTGACGTTCTTCCAGACGAACTGGATCGGGTTGCCGGTCTTTTCGTCGCCAGCCCGTTGCAGCGACCACACCACGTCCTCGGGCGTGAAGGGCGAGCCGTCATGCCATTTCACGCCTTCGCGCACCGTCATCATCACCTTGGTGCGGTCGTCGTTCCAGCCCCATTCGGTAAGCAGGCCCGGCGCGAAGGACAGGTCCGGCTTCTGCGGGATGAACTGGTCGAACACCGACTGGTAGAGGCCCTGGATCGTCGGGTTGACCGCCGAAGGGCCGGTCGTCGGATCCCAGGACGGCAGGTTGACGTTATAGGCGATGGTCAGTTCGCCGGCAGCCTTGGCGATCTGTGGCAGGCCAATTGCGGCCACGCCGAGTGCCGCGGCACTGTATCCGAGCAATTCGCGTCTGTTGATTGTCATGGTCGTTCCCCTTGTTGGTTATTGTCGTTGCGCGGCGGTGTCGGTTCATTGTCTCAGGCTTCGTGGGCAGCAGCGCCTTGCCTCCCGTCGCCTCCATAAAATCTTCGGGCCTACCTCCCGCCAAGCTGTTGCGCCAGCATGAAGCCCGAGGCCGCACCGGTGCCCGCACCGGGCCATGTCGCGGCCCCGGTGAGATGCAAATTGGCGACCGGCGTGTTCCAGCCGGCATAGCCGCGCGCCGGGCGGAACAGGAAGTTCTGCGCCAAATGATGGCTGCCGCAGACCTGGTCGCCGCCGACGAGGTTCGGGTTCTCGCGTTCGAGGTCGATGGGCGAAAACACCGCCCGGCCGAGGACTTTGCTTCGCAGGCCGGGCGCATAGGTCTCTATGATGTCGAGCACGCGCTCGGCGTAGACATCCTTGACCTGGTCCCAATGCGCGGGCGCGATCTTGCCGGCGGCATCGCCCAGGATTTCGGCGGGCAGCATGCGCACCTGCACCCACAGCACGTGCTTGCCCTGAGGCGCGCGCGACGGATCGATCGCGGTCGGCTGGCCGACGACCAGCACCGGTTCGTCCGGCAGCATGCCTGCCATCGCCTGCTGGTAGGTGCGCGACATGGCGTCGAGCGACGGCGATAGATGCACATAGGCGAACTGCCGAAGTTCTGATCCCGCGCGCCAGTCCGGCAAGTCGTCGAGTGCCAGGTGGATCATCATCGTGCCCGGCGCATGGCGGAATTTCTGCATCGCCGTGTCGAAGCCGGTATCGCCCGAACCGTTCGCCAGCAGCTTGCCGGTCAGCGCCTTGGGCGCGACGCCGGCGATGACCGCCCTGGTGGCTGCATGCGTTTCACCCGAAGCGAGCCGCACACCGGTCGCCTTGCCGGCTGAAACCGTGATTTCCGCCACTTCGGCGCCGGCGACGATCCTGCCGCCGGCGGAGATGACCATGCCCGAGAGCGCCCGGATGATGGTGTCGGCGCCGCCCTTGCCCAGCACCATGCCGAAGCTCTGGTTGGCCATCGATTCCAGATAGGGGAAGACGGCGCCGCCGGCGATATCCGGCGCGAAGTCGAGATGCATGCCCCAGGTGGCGAGCGTCGCCCGCACATGCGGCGACTCGAAGTTTTCCTCAAGCCAGGCGCGGGGCGAGGACAACAGCAGACGGCCAGTGTCGAGCGCTCCTGAAAAACCCTTCTTGCGCCAGAGGTTCCACGCCGTGCCGGCCAGTGCGCGGGCGCTCATCGGTGAGCCCAGCAGCCGGAACAGATGCTCGGCCTCCGCCGGGAAGGCGGCTACCAGTCGGCGCCATGTCGCGGCATCGGCGGCCGAGAAGGCGGCCATGCGGCTCGCGGTCTTCTCCAGGTCGTTGCTGACGCCGAACCAGCGTCCGTCGGGAAAGGCACTGGCGAAACAGTCGGCGACCGGCGCGAACTCCAGCCCCTGAGCTTTTAATTCATTTGCATATTTCCGGTGGAAGGCGGAGCCGGCAAACAGGCTGAGATTCATCGCGCCGAAGTCGTGGCGAAAGCCGGGAAGCGTATATTCGCGCGTCTGGACGGCGCCGCCGATTGCTGCGCTGCACTCGAAAATCCCGGTTTTCCAACCTTTGAGCGCCAAATGCGCGGCGCATGCCAGACTGTTGTGGCCCGCCCCGACAAAGATGGCGTCGAACTCGCTCACGCCCCGTTCCCATTTCCTTTATGCTTAAAGATAATTGCAGATGCATATGTTTTCGTCTAGTAGGATATTAAGGGCCGAGACGAGCCTTGATCATCATCGAAAAGAGGGAACCGAGACCATGGACACTCAAAAACTCCTCGGCGAGGTCGCCGGCCAGTTGCTTTCAGGCGCCATCAGGGTGGTCGACCTGTCGGCGCCGCTCGGGCCGGATACGCCGCTGATCAAGCTGCCGCCGGAGCTTGCCGTCGACACGCCGAAGGTCGAGATCCACAACATCTCCCGCTATGACAAGAACGGCCCATGGTGGGCCTGGAACTGGCTGAAGCTCGGCGAGCATTCGGGCACCCATTTCGATGCGCCGCAGCATTGGATCAGCGGCAAGGACTATCCGGACGGCGCCACCGACACCATTCCGGCACAGAACTTCGTCGGCCCGGTCAACGTCATCGATTGCTCGAAGGAAGCTGCCGCCGACCACGATTTCCTGCTCACCGTCGACCACATCAAGGCATGGGAAGCCGAGCATGGCGCGATCAATGCCGGCGAATGGGTGGTGATGCGCACCGACTGGTACAAGCGCAACGGCTCGGAAGCCGAGTTCCTCAACGCCAACGAGACCGGACCGCACACGCCCGGCCCGACGGCGGAAGCCATTCAGTTCCTGATCGGCAAGAACATTAAGGGCTGGGGCTCGGAGACGATCGGCACCGATGCCGGCAAGGCCGGCGGCATGGAGCCGCCATTCCCGGCGCATACGCTGATGCACAAGGCCAACCGCTATGGGCTGGCCAGCCTCTGCAACCTCGACCAGCTGCCGCCGAAAGGCGCCATCCTGATCGCCGCGCCGCTGAAGATCGAGCACGGCACCGGCAGCCCGATCCGCGCCCTGGCGCTGGTGTCGGGAAAATAGAGCGAGATGGGTCTTCGGGAGAAGATCATGGGTGAAGGCGATGCGTTGGTGACAGCTGAGGGGTGGCAGGCTTGCAACGCCGCCACTCTACGGCGCCCCCCTCTGTCCTGCCGGACATCTCCCCCTCTTGGGGGGAGATTGGCAGCTTCGGCGCTCTGCTCATTCTTGCAGCGTCGTAGATTCGCGAAAACGATCGTGGTGAAGGCCAATCTCCCCGCTTGAGGGGGAGATGTCCGGCAGGACAGAGGGGGGCGCCGTAGGGCGCTGACCTCGCAAGCCTACCCGCTGCCCGCAGGAAACCACCGATGAAAGCGCCCGATCACATCATCGTCGGCAGCGGCATCAACGCGCTGGTCTGCGCGGCGATGCTGGGGGGCAAGGGCGCGAAGGTGCTGGTGCTCGAGCGCAACGACCGCATCGGCGGCTGCATGCGCACCGAGGAGATCACTGCGCCGGGCTTCATCCATGACGTGATGGCGACGACCTTCGTGCTGTTCATCACCTCGCCGGCCTTCGCGGCACTGGGCGCTGACCTCGCCCGGCACGGGCTGGAATTCTGCCACACGGCAACGCCGACCGGCGTGCTGCGGCCGGACGGCAGCCATGCCGTGCTCGGCACCGACCGCGCCGCCAACGTCGCCGCCCTCAATGCGATCGCGGCTGGTGACGGCGACCGCCACGCCGACGATGTCGGCGGCATCGAGCGCAATGCCGGCCTTTTGTTCGGCCTGCTCGGCGGCAGCCTGTGGTCCTTTCCGACGGCGAAGCTGCTGGCCGGCGATGCCTGGCGGCGTGGTCCGCGTGGCCTTGGCGCCTTTCTCGGCGAAGCTTTGGTGCCGGCGCGCGGCTGGCTGGAAAGCACCTACCAGTCCGAGACCATCCGCGCGCTGTGGGCGCCCTGGGTGCTGCATGCCGGGCTTGGACCGGAAGATGCGTTTTCCGGCCAGATCGCCAAGGTGATCGCCTTCGCGCTGGAAGCCGCCGGCGCGCCCATCGTCAAGGGCGGGGCGAAGAACCTGCTGTCAGCCTTCGAGGCGCTGATCGCCGAGCGCGGTGGCGTCATCTCCACCGAAGCCGACGTTGCCTCGATCATACTGACAGGCGGCCGCGCCACCGGCGTGCGGCTGGCCTCGGGCGAAACGGTCCATGCCAGCAAGAGCGTCATCTGCTCGGTGACGCCAACGCAGCTCTATGGCCGGCTGCTCGGCGAGGAGGCGCCCAAGGCCGATATCGAGGCGACGCAGAAATTTCGCTACGGCAAGGGCAATTTCCAGATCCACTACGCCCTCGATAAACCTCCGGCATGGGGGGGCGATGGCTTGGACAAGGTGGCGCTGCTGCATCTGACGCCTGGACTGGACGGCGTCTCGAAGGCCTGCAACGAGGCAGCGCGCGGCATGTTGCCGGACGTGCCGACCATCTGCGTTGGCCAGCCGCACGCGCTCGACCCGTCGCGCTGCCCGGAGGGCAAGGCGATCCTGTGGCTGCAGCTGCCCGAGGCGCCTCGCCACGTCAAGGGCGACGCGGCAGGCAAGCTGCAGGTCCCGGCCGACGGGCAATGGACCGACGCGTTGCGCGAGGCCTATGCCGATCGCGCCGAAGCGATCCTCGCCAGCCACATCGACGGCTTCAAGGACAGCATCATCGCGCGCCGCGCCTATTCGCCGGCCGATCTTGAAGCGATGAACATCAATCTGGTCGGCGGCGATCCCTATGGCGGTTCGTCGGCCCTCGACCAGTCCTTCCTGTGGCGGCCGTTCAAGACCAGCCGCAACCATCAGACCGGCATCAAGAACCTCTACCATATCGGCGCCTCGACCCATCCGGGCGCGGGCCTCGGCGGCGGCTCCGGCTTTCTGCTGGCGGGGAGGCTGTGATGGAACAGAAGGTCGCCGAAAAGCGCCAGCGCATCTCGACCCTCGGGCAGATCGGCCTGCAGCAATTCGCGCCCTATCTGATGAACCGCATCATGGGCCGCTACAACGCCACCTTGCGCGACGATTTCCGCAAGCAGGGCCTGACCATTCCGCAGGTCCGCACGCTTGCCGTGCTGTCGGTCACCGACGGCATCACCGTCAACGACCTTTCGGTCTATACGGTGATCGAGCAGTCGACCTTGAGCCGCACGCTCGACACGCTGGAAGGCCAGGGCCTCGTGCGGCGTGAGCAAGGCGTCACCGACAGCCGCATCCGCCATGTGTTCCTGACCGACGATGGCCGCGCCGAGTTCGCCCGCGCCTGGCCGGCCATGCATGACGCATTCGAGGCGATGTTCGACGATGTCGACGATGCCGAATATGCGGCCCTCATCGCCACGCTGCAGAAGATGCTGAAGAACATTCGCAAGCACGACATCTGATGCATGTCGCCCAAAACTGGATCGGGTTTGGGGAACCGACATGCATAAACAAGGACTTTAGATGGACGCCGCCAATTCCGGCGGCAACGGAAGGAGGCAGAGATGGCCGAACGGTCTTTTGCCAAGGAAGTCGAAAAGCTCAGGCTCGGCGCCGGCGAGGAATTCGCGGGCGAGGGCATTCTCGCCATCACCAAGGCGCTGCTGCAATGCGGCGTCGGCTATGTCGGCGGCTATCAGGGAGCGCCGATCAGCCATCTGATGGACGTGCTGGCCGACGCGCAGGACATTCTGGGCGAGCTCGGCGTCCATTTCGAGGCCAGCGCCTCGGAAGCCACCGCCACCGCTATGCTCGCCGCCTCGGTGCATTACCCGATCCGTGGCGCCGCCACCTTCAAGTCCACCGTCGGTACCAATGTCGCCTCCGATGCGCTGGCCAATCTGGCGTCCGGCGGCGTCACCGGCGGCGCGCTGATCATCGTCGGCGAGGATTATGGCGAGGGCTCCTCGATCATGCAGGAGCGCAGCCATGCCTTCGCCATGAAGAGCCAGGTCTGGCTGCTCGACCCGCGTCCGAACCTGCCGTCGATCGTCAAGGCGGTTGAGGACGGTTTTGAGCTGTCCGAAATCTCCAACACGCCGGTCATGCTGCAGGTCCGCATCCGCTGCTGCCATGTTCATGGCCATTTCATCGCCAAGGACAACAAGCGGCCGCCGATGACGGTGGCCGAGGCGCTGGAAGCTCCGCGCCGCGACACCGGCCGTATCGTGCTGCCCCCCGCCTCCTTCCTGCACGAAAAGGAGAAGGTCGCCAAGCGCTGGCCGGCGGCGGTGGATTTCATCACCAGGAATAAGATCAACGAATTCTTCGGCTCGGACCACGGCTCGGTCGGCATCGTCATGCAGGGGGGCATGTACAATTCGGTCATCCGCGCGCTGCAGCGGCTCGGCCTTGCCGACACCTATGGCGACACCGACGTGCCGCTCTACGTGCTCAACGCCGTCTATCCGCTGATCGACGACGAGTTCCTGTCGTTCTGCGAGGGCAAGCAGGCGGTGCTGGTCGTCGAGGAAGGCCAGCCCAATTACATCGAACAGGCCTTTGCGGCCATGCTGCACAAGGCGGGACGTGGCACCAGGCTGGTCGGCAAGGAGCACCTGCCGATGGCCGGCGAATACACCGGCCAGGTCATGCTCGACGGCATCGGCGCCTTCCTGCGCGCCGAGGCGCCGCATCTTCTGCCCGGCGAAGTGCGAGCGCCCAACAAGGTCGGCGACGGCGTCGACACCGCGGACCTGATCAACGTCGTGCCGGGCCGTCCGCCGGGCTTCTGCATCGGTTGCCCGGAGCGGCCGATCTTCGCTGCGACCAAACTGGTCGAGCAGGAGTTGGGCAAGCACCACATCGCCTCCGACATCGGCTGCCATTTGTTCTCGATCATGCCGCCCTTCGAACTCGGCGCCACCACCATGGGCTATGGGCTGGGGCCTGCCTCGGCCTCCGCGTTCAATTCGCCGGACGCCAAGCGCCGCTCGATCTCCTTTGTCGGCGATGGCGGCTTCTGGCACAACGGCCTGACCTCCTCGATCGGTAATGCGGTGTTCAACAAGAACGACGGCGTCATCGTCATCGTCGACAATTTCTATTCGGCAGCCACCGGCGGCCAGGACATCCTGTCATCGCGCGCCGGCAACAAGACCAAGTCCACGAAACATCCGATCACCGAGGCGGTGAAGGGCATGGGCGTCAAATGGCTGCGCCATGTCGACCGCACCTATGATGTCGGCAAGATGCAGGACACGTTGCGCGAGGCGCTGACGACGGAGGAGAAGGGGCCAAAGGTCATCGTCGCTTCGTCCGAATGCATGCTGAACCGCCAGCGCCGTGAAAAGCCGCTGGTCGACAAGGCGATCAAGGGCGGCGAGCGGGTGATCAAACCGAAGTTCGGCGTCGACGAGGACATCTGCACCGGCGACCATGCCTGCATGCGGCTCTCCGGCTGCCCGTCGCTGTCGGTGAAGTCGCTCGACGATCCGCTGCGCGACGATCCGGTGGCATCGATCGACCAGAACTGTGTCGGCTGCGGCAATTGCGGCGAGGTCGCCGATGCGGCGGTGCTGTGCCCGTCCTTCTACCGCGCCGATGTCGTGCACAATCCGAGCCGCTGGGATCGCTTCCTCGAAGCCAGCCGCCGCGCCACCATCGGCCTGTTGCAGCGCCGCCGCGAAAGCCGGCGGCTGACCTTCGCCGATGCTTGACGCCGTGCCGCCATTCCGCGCCCGCCCCGACGCCCAGGATGACGAGCGCGTCATCAAGCTCGCCGTGCTGGCGGTCGGCGGCCAGGGCGGCGGCGTGCTCGCCGACTGGATCACCGACGTTGCCGAGCGCAACGGCTACGTCGCGCAATCGACTTCGGTCGCCGGCGTGGCACAGCGCACCGGCGCCACCATCTATTATGTCGAAATGGCGCGCGACACCGGCCGGCTTCCGGTCTTCGCGCTGTCGCCGTCGCAAGGCGATGTCGATGTCCTGATCGCCGCCGAATTGATGGAGGCCGGCCGCGCCATCATCCGTGGCTTCGTCACGCCAGAACGCACCACGCTGATCGCCTCCTCGCACCGGATCGCCGCCGTGTCGGAAAAGATCGAGCCGGGCGACGGCCGGGCCTCGTCGTCCAAGGTGCACGCCACGGCGGAGGCGGCATCGAAGCGCTTCATCGCCTTCGATATGGAGAAGATCGCCGCCGACAACGGCTCGATGATCTCGGCCAGCCTGCTCGGTGCTCTGGCGGGGTCCGATGCTCTTCCGTTCACGAAGGAAAGTTACGAGCAGGCGATCGGAGCTGGCGGCCGGGGCGTGAAAGCCAGCCTTGCCGCTTTTGGCGCCGCGTTTGACCGCGCGCGTGGCGCGGCGGCGCCTGCGCCAAAGCCGTCGGAGCCGGCGATTGTTGAATCCGCCCTGGGTGCAGGGCGCGTCAGTGGTCCGCAAAGCCTGCTGCAAGGCTGGCAGGCCTTGGCCGCCCGCATCGACCTGATACCAGTCGCCATGCGCGACATGGCGCTCCGGGGTCTGAGAAAGGTAGTCGACTACCAGGACATCGCCTACGGGCGCGAATATCTCGACCGGCTGGACAAGGCCATCGCGCTGGACGGCGCCGGACATGGCCATGCTTTGTCCACCGCGGCGGCAAAGCATCTCGCCAACGCAATGTGCTACGACGACATGATCCGCGTCGCCGATCTGAAGACGCGCTCGACGCGCGACAAACGTGTGCGCCGCGAGGTTGGCGTCAAGGCCGGCTCGATCCTGCAGGTGACCGAATATTTCCATCCGCGCATCGAGGAGTTCTGCGGCACGCTGCCGGCGGGGCTCGGCAGCTATATCGAGAACCGGCCGAAGCTTGCCGCCTTTCTCGACCGCCGCATCAACCACGGCCGCCGCATCCGCACCGACAGCTTTGCCGGCTTTGCGGCACTGTGGTTCATCGGCGGCCTGCGCCGCTGGCGCCGTCGCCTGCTGCGCCACCAGGTGGAACTTGCCCATCTGGAACGCTGGTACGCATTGGCGCTCAGTCATGTACCGGCCGACTATGCGCTGGCCGTCGAGATCCTCAATTGCCGCCGGCTGATCAAGGGTTACAGCGACACCCACGTCCGCGCCCAGTCGAAATTCGACCGCGTGCTGTCGGCGCTCGATCTGCTCAAGGGCCGCGCCGATGCCGCCGACTGGATCCGCCGCTTGCGCGAGATGGCGCTGAAGGACGAGAAGGGCGACATGCTCGACGGCGCGTTGAAGACGGTGGCGACGCTGGGGCCAGATCCGGCACCTGGGACGCCCTAATATTGACAGACCCACCGGCCGCCGCTTCCGTTTTCAGCGGCGGTGAACGCTGTTCATTTTTCCGCTTGAACAATGTTCAAGACGTGGTAGAGTGCGATTATGAACGATGTTCATTTATTGGACATCGATCGCAGTAAGGAAGTTTAACCAGCTCACGACTATCACTGAGATTGAAACAGCGCCTGCAACCCGCAGGGCCCACCGACAGTCGCAGTCGCAGGGTTCCGCCAAATGGAAATCGCCATGAACACGCATCTGATGTTGTCCCGGCGCTTTGCGCCCCTGTTCTGGACGCAGTTCCTGTCCGCTTTCAACGACAATTTCCTCAAGAACACACTGGTGTTCCTGATCCTTTTCACGCTGGCCGCCGACCAGGCGGCTTCACTGGTCACGCTCGCCGGGGCCGTCTTCATGGCCCCCTTCCTGTTGTTGTCAGCGCTTGGCGGCGAGATCGCCGACCGCTTCGACAAGGCGCTGATCGCGCGCCGGCTGAAATTCGCCGAGATCGCAGCGGCGGCAGTCTCCGTCGCCGGCATCGCGCTGTCGTCCATCCCGGTGCTGATGACGGCGTTGCTGATGTTCGGCATCATCTCGGCGCTGTTCGGGCCGATCAAATACGGCATCCTGCCCGACCATCTCGAGCGCAAGGAACTGCCCAAGGCCAACGCCTGGATCGAATCGGCCACGTTTGCCGCCATCCTCGGCGGCACCATTGCCGGAGGCGTCGTCTCGGCCGATGGCATCGGCGTCACCGTGTTCGGACCGATCATGATGGCCTTGGCCGTCGGCTGCTGGCTCGTCAGCCGCTACATTCCGGCAACGGGTTCGGCTGCGCCCGACCTCGTCATCGACAAGAACATCTTCCGCTCGACCTGGCGTCAGGTCTCGGAACTGCGCACCGACAAGCGGATCTGGCGCGCCGGACTGATGACGTCGTGGTTCTGGCTAATCGGCGCCATCGTGCTTTCGATCCTGCCGACCTTGATCAAGGATTCGCTTGGCGGCAACGAGATCGCCGTCACCGCCTATCTCGCTGTCTTCGCCGTCTCGATCGCCATTGGCTCGGCCATTGCCGCATGGATGTCGCAGGGGCGCATCGTGCTCTTGCCCGCTCCCGTCGGCACGGCGCTGCTGGCGTTGTTCGGCCTGCATTTGGCCTGGACCATCTGGAGCATGCAGCCTTCGCCCCAGGCGGACACCCTTAGCGCATTCTTCGCCGGTCCGAACACGATCCGCGTCGCGATCGACCTTGCCGGCATGGCCATCGCCAGCGCCTTCCTGGTGGTGCCGACCTTCGCCGCCGTGCAGGCCTGGTCGCCCGAAGCGCGCCGCGCCCGCGTCGTCGCAGCCGTGAGCATCGTCAATGCCGGCTTCATGACGGTGGGCGGTATCGTTGTCGCCTTGATCCAGACGAAAGTCTCCACCGGCGGCATCCTCTTCGGCCTCGCCGCGGCCAACGCCGTCGCTGCCTGGCTGATGCTGAAATATCTGCCGACCAACGCCTTCCGCGACTTCGTCTCCATCCTGTTCCGCGCCTTCCTGCGCCTGGAGATAGAGGGCATGGAAAACCTCAAGGCGGCCGGCAAGGCACCGATCCTGGCACTCAACCATGTCAGCTTCCTCGACGGTCCGCTGGCGCTGACGCTGACCGACGAGGAGCCGGTCTTCGCCATCGACTACACCATTGCCCAGGCCTGGTGGATGAAGCCGTTCATGAAGCTCGCCCGCGCCTTGCCGCTCAACCCGGCCAAGCCGATGTCGACCCGCACGCTGATCAAGATCGTCCAGGGCGGCGATCCGCTGGTCATCTTCCCCGAAGGCCGCATCACCGTCACCGGCGGGCTGATGAAGGTCTATGACGGCGCTGCCATGGTGGCGGACAAGACCGGCTCGATGGTTGTGCCGATCCGCATCGATGGGCTGGAGAAAAGCCCATTCTCCCGGCTGACGTCGCAGCATGTGCGCCGCCGCCTGTTCCCGAAGGTCAAGGTGATCATACTGGAACCGGTCAAGCTGGAAGTGGCGCCGGAGCTGAGGGGCCGCCAGCGGCGCGCCGCGGCGGGCGCTGCCCTCTATCAGGTCATGTCGGATCTCGTCTTCCGCACCCAGGACATCGACAAGACGGTGCTGGAAAAGGTCATCCTGACCGCGAATGAGCGCGGCATGAAACGGCTCGCCGTGCAGGACCCGGTCACCGGCTCGCTGAGCTATGGCAAGCTGCTGACGGCGGCCGCCGTGCTTGGCGAGAAATTCGAGATCCTTTATGCCGGCCAGCAGACGCTCGGCATCATGCTGCCCAACGCCAACGGCTCGTGCGCCACGCTGCTTGGCGTCATGTCGGCCGGCAAGGTGCCGGCGATGATCAACTTCACCGCCGGTGCCGCCAACATCCTCTCCGCCTGCAAGGCTGCCGGCGCGCGCACCGTGCTGACCTCGCGTGCCTTTGTCGAACAGGCCAAGCTCGGCGTGGTGGTCGAGGAGATGGGCCGGTCGGTCGACATCGTCTGGCTCGACGACCTGCGCGCAACCATCGGCCTCAAGGACAAGCTGCTTGGCCTGTTGCGCAAGAGCACGCCGCGGGTCGCCCGCAAGGCCACCGACCCGGCGGTGATCCTGTTCACCTCGGGTTCCGAAGGCACGCCGAAGGGCGTCGTGCTCACCCACCGCAACATCCTGGCCAATGCCGCGCAGGCGGCCTCGCGGATCGACTTCCACTCGGGCGACAAGGTGTTCAACGTCTTGCCGATCTTCCATTCCTTCGGCTTGACGGCCGGCACGGTGCTGCCGCTGATTTCCGGTGTACCGGTCTTCTTCTACCCATCGCCGCTGCACTACCGCATCGTGCCGGAACTGATTTATGCATCCAATGCGACGATCATCTTCGGCACCGACACGTTCCTCGGCGGCTATGCGCGCTCGGCGCACCCCTACGACTTCCGCTCGATACGCTATTGCTTTGCCGGCGCCGAACCGGTCAAGCCGTCGACCCGGATGACCTATATGGAAAAGTTCGGCGTGCGTATCCTGGAAGGTTATGGCGTCACCGAGACCGCGCCGGTGATCTCCATCAACACGCCAATGTACAACCGTTCCGGCAGCGTCGGCAAAATCATGCCCGGCATGGAGTATCGTCTCGATCCGGTGCCTGGTGTCGACGACGGCGGACGGCTGCATGTGCGCGGGCCCAACGTGATGGCGGGCTATCTTCGCGCCGAGAAGCCAGGCGTGCTCGAACCGCTGCCGGACGGCTGGCATGACACTGGCGACGTCGTCTCGGTGGACGAGGGCGGATTCATCACCATTCGCGGCCGCGCCAAGCGCTTCGCCAAGATCGGCGGCGAGATGATCTCGCTGGCCGCCGTCGAGGCGCTGGCCGGTGAATTGTGGAAAGGTTCGTTGTCGGCCGTTGCGGCGGTTGCGGATGCGCGCAAGGGCGAAAAGCTGATCCTGATCACCGAGGCTCCGGGCGCCACACGCGCGGATTTCCTGGCCTTCGCCAAGGCGAATGGCGCCATGGACCTGATAGTGCCTGCCGAAGTGCGCGTCGTCCCGAAAGTGCCGGTGCTCGGTTCCGGCAAGCTCGACTTCGCCGGCGTCACCAGGCTTGTGCGGGGAGAGCCGGTCGCCAAGGTCGAGGCCGCCTGATCAAGGCAGCGCTGCAGCACTCGCGCAGCGCGTGGCTTCGCAAAGATATCCAGTTTCTTCGGCTGGAGGGGCCAGGCGGCGAAGCCGCCTGGCCCACTCATTTCTACCAGTGGCGGTGCCAGCGGTGCCAATGACGATGCGGATGCCAGCTATGGTAGCCCGGGCCGACGATAAAGGGTCGCACGACGACGCGGTTAGGCACGCAGCGACCCCAACGGTTCGGATGCCATCCTATCCCGCAACCCCAGCGGACGTGCTCCACCAGGGCGGGAGCCGCCGGTTTGGTGACCGAAACGATCGGCATCGCATTGGACGTCGCGGCTGCCGCGACGGTTCCACTAACGGCCAGGACGGCAGCAGCTGCATACTTTGTCAGACGGTTCATCGTTGAACTCCGAGTGCTCGAGTTGGAAGATTGCCTGCCGCATCATGCGATCGGCCAGGCTTGGCCCTTCCCTCATTAAACGGCGTCAAAACCGTTTCCCGTCGGTCGTCACGGCGATTTTTTTGGTGCGGCGGCGGCGCGGCGTTCGACATGGCGCAGCAGCGCCTGCGCCAGTACGCTCCGGTTTTCGGGCGACGTATTCGCCGCGAAGCCGACAATCGCCTGTTCAAGCCGGGTGCGTACGGTCACATCGGCGTTGCGTGCGCGTTCGAGTGCAGCGGACAGGGCCGTGGCGTCCACAACGGGCTGCTGCAACAGCTGCGCTGCCTCTTGCCTTGCCTGCTGGCCATCGAGAATGATCTGACGGGAGTCCATGCGGACCTGACGCAGCGTCCTGCGGAATGCCTTGCGGTCCTGGTCGGGAAGCCGGCCGCTGGCCGATTCCAGCGAGTAACCCGGGCCTGCCCTGGCATTCCTCAGCCAGACGGCGCCGCTGACGAGGGCGCCGGCCAGAAAGACGTTCAGTACAATCGAAGCGATGACCAGACCACGGATCCAGCGCGTGCTCATAGGCTCTCCTCGCTGTTTTCGCCGTCGGGCCCGGCATCGCCGAACGCCGTGGCGTTGGCATCGAGTACATAGTGGTCGGGCTGAACCTCCGGCGTGACGACGGTCACCAGCGCCAGCCCCGCGACGGCGCCGGCAAGACCGATGCCCGCAAGTCCCATCCCAAGCCACCAGAACCGCTGGCGCCGACGCCGGGTGAGATGTTGGCCGGCAGTCCGCAGGATGGCGTCGTGCAGGGCCTTGCCTGGGTGCGGGACGCTGTAGCGATCGAGCAGGGCATCGAGCCTGCCGGCGTGCCCAGAAATGGCCTGGCCCGCCTCGCTTGAAGCGAACGCGGTCGCCGCCTCGCGTTCGGCTTGCGGCCATCGGCGCAGGTCGCTGCCATAGGCCGCGGCCAGTGTCGCGAAGCGCTTGGCGTCCATCGCCTGACTGTTCTCTTCGGTCATCTGTTTTCCCCTTGCCCAAAGGTGCCGCGTGTCCCGCGCGCTGTCGCAACGATGGAAACCGGTGCCCAGCCAGCAAGGCGTGACGGAAGCCGCGCATTCGTGGTCGTGCGTTTCTCGGTCATGCCTTTCTCGGTCATGCCCTTCTCAGTCATGGACACCATCCCTGGCCAGGATCGTCTGCAAGGCCCGCCGGCCGCGCGAAAGCAGGCTTTCCAAGGCATCGACGCTGATCTCCAGGGTCGCGGCCGCCTCTATGTTCGACATCTCCTGATAGTAGACCAGGACGATCGCCTCGCGCTGGCGCGGCGCGATCGCCTGCAGGGCCTGCTCGACGCGAAATGCGTCTTCCCGCGGGTGGGCGTCGGGAAGCGGCGCCGGGTCGGCCACGTCCGGCACAGCGTCGGTCACCCATTCGCGGCGCCGGCGCAGCCGGTCGTAGCACAGGTTGAGCGTCACCCGTTGGATCCAGGTGTCGAAGCGTGCATTGCCGCGCCGCCAGCTCGATGCATGACGCCAGATGCGCACGAAGGTTTCCTGCGCGACATCCTCGGCCTCCGCCGCGTCGCCCAGCATGCGCGTGGCCAGCGACAGGATGCGCGGCAGCTTGCGCGCGACGAGCGTCTGCACCGCCGCGGGATCGCCAGCACCGACCCGACGAACCAGCTCCTCGTCCGGATCGGCGCTCATCGGCTGGCGCGCTCCCGATATTCATCACGCTTCATGGCCTCTTGGTCATTGCTCCGGCTTGGGAGCGGATTTGTGGCCTGGCCTCTCGTCGGCCGTCAGAACGCCATCGCCATTCTTGTCCAGTTTGGCGAAGCGCTTGGCGAAGAAGGCATCGAGTTCGGCGCGATCGATGAAGCCGTCATGGTTGGAATCGACGCGCGCGAAGGATTTGGCGGGATCGGCCTTGCCGTTGTGCTTGGCCTGAAAGGCCTCCCACTCCGACAGGCTGATCTTGCCGTCGCCGTCAGTGTCGGCAGCCATGATCGCCTTCTCCCGCCGCTTCTGGAACTTGGCCAGGGTGAGGTCGGGCTTGGCCTTCGGCGCGGCGGGGACGGCAGCCGGCGGCGTGGTGGCAGCGGGCGCGGCGGCAGGCGGCGTAATGGCAGCGGGCGCGTCGGCTGGGGGCTGCGTCGCCGTCTGGGCGAAAGCGGCCACGGTCAGCAGGCTCAAGGCAGCGGCAAGGATCGAACTGCGTATCATGGTTCGGCGTCTCCGGTTGGCGCGTTGGCCACGGCCTGTGCCGAGGTCACGCTTCAACCGTTAAACGCCGCGACGGCGGAAATCCGTCGGTCGTCCTGTGCCGATCACGCCGATTGTCGGCGACACCGCGACAGCGCTGGTTCCGAAAGCGGTGGGAATGCCTCTGATCCAGCCCCTTCTGGGACAGGAATTATGTCGATTGGTCGTCGGGCACCAACTGGTCCGATTTGAAACCCGCATGTTGCGGGGTCCAGACGTCGCCTTCCTTGTTGAACCAATGGCACAGATACACGCCCGAAGCGGCACCGTCGCTGACCGTCATCCTCGGGCCTCCCGACTTCAGCTTGACGACGTCTCCGGTCCTGAAAGTGTTGGGCATTTTCGACCTCCCATGCTGACGTCCGAGTGTCCCACCAAACCTTTGTCTCGACAATGGCGGACATGCTTTGCCTGGCTTGTAAACGCACTGCTAGGCGTAGCCGGCCGCTTTCTCCGGATACTGTACGGCAGACCGTTATGTAACGGCACATCAATCTGCGATCTTGCCCAACGTGTCGGCGACGACCGCACCGCGCTTGCCCATCGGCAGCGGCGGCCCTGTGGTCGAGTCGATGGCCGTCTGGTGCTCCATCTCCGCATTGATCGCGGCGCCGACGATCAGAATGATGACGGAGATCCATGTCCACATCATCAAGCCCACGACCGCGCCCAGCGATCCGTAAGTCGCGTTGTAGTTGGCAAAATGTTGCAGGTAAAACGAGAAGAACCATGATGCGGCGATCCAAATCACGGTGGCTATCACGGCTCCCCAGCTAAGCCATCGCCACTTCGCATGTTCCCGGCTTGGTCCGAAACGGTAGAGCAGGGAAACGCCGGTCAGCATGGTGGCGATCAGGATCGGCCATCGAGAAACCGCGACCAGCGTCTCCGTCCAGGCATCAAGATAGAAGTAGCGCAACAGTGCTGGGACGACGCCCACCGTCAGCAACAGCACGATGCCGATCAGCAGGGCTCCGACCGTGAACAGGATCGACATCAGGTTGAGCGTGAAGAAGCTGCGTTTTTCGCGCTCTTCATAGGCGATGTTCATGGCATCGAAGAGTGCCTTCATGCCGCTGTTGGCGCTCCAAAGCGCGATGCCGAGGCCGATGAAGAAACCGGTTCCCAAGGCACTCGGCTTCTCTCTGGCTAAAGCCTGCAGCTGATCGCGAATGAGGTCGAGCCCGCCCGACGGCAGCAAGCCGCCGAGATAGGCGACATGATCGGCCACCGTGACGGGGTCCGCGACAAAGCCGTAAATCGAGATGAATGCCGCCAGCGCCGGGAACAGCGCCAGCAGCAGATAGAAGGTGGCGCCGGCCGCCACCAGCAGAACACGGTCCTTGTTGAATTCGTCCCAGAGCCGCCAGAAAATATCTCTCCAGCCGAGCCGTGGGATCTGCGACGGCCGATCCGCGTCGCGGCCCCGGTCCGTTTGGTGCGATTTCAGGCTCGTTTTGCCGTCTTCGCTCGTCGATGAGGCCCGACCAGCGGCTTCTGCGTCCATCAACGAGGATCGCTCGCCTGTCGTTCTCGGGCTTCTTTTCGCCTTGGAAGCCACAATGCGCCCCTTGTTCAGCAACTCCATAACGTCGGGGCGGCGCACCTGTTCCGGCGCGTTCCACGTCAATGCGCAGCCGCGTTCCGCGCAATTTCTGGCCGGAGATAAAGGTGAAGCTTGGTGCCGCTTGCGTGACTCGAACACGCGACCCCCGCATTACGAATGCGGTGCTCTACCAACTGAGCTAAAGCGGCCCGGGAGGCCGAAGCCATCCAAGATGGGCTGGGTGATAGACGCAACCGGCCGCGAATTCAAGATGCGACTTGGCAAATCGTTGAGGAGCGTCCATGGCGATGAAAACCGGGTTCACGCATCCCCAAGCGTGAAAATCGCCGCGATATTCCGATTTTGTTTGCCGGAATATCGCGAAGATGGACTTTGGACAGCCCGTCGAGGCAGAATGCGGCTGCCCGCCCGTTGATTGATTGGTCGCCTGCGGCTAACCATCACGCCAGGTTAGGCGATTTGCAGAGGGATTTCGCTTGGACGCGATCGAAAAAGCGATCCGGAACGCCTTGGAAAAGGGCAATGCCGAGGACCGCGCGTTCCGCGAGCGCGTCTACCGGTCGGCCTTTGCCGCGCTCGACCGTGCGCTCCAGGCCAATCCCGGCGTGACCGTGGAGATGGCCATCAAGCGCCGCAAGTCGATCCAGGCGACAATCACCGAAATCGAATCCGAGTTCCTGCCGGCGGTGCCGGATGTTGGCCTGGAGGTCGACGCAGCGACGGCCGAGCCCGCGCCCGGTGCGGCGCCCGCGCCCGGTGCGGCGCCCGCGATCGAGATCGGCGACAAGTCGCTATCGCCCGCTGCCGCCGTCGACAGCCCCGCGCAGCCCGCGTCCGACGCGCCGCGCTCGCGCGTGCTGCCGGTCGTCCCCGACATCATGCCGGACGCGACGCTCCCCCGTGCGCCGTCTATCGACATGTCCGCCCCCGCCACGTCCGGTGCCGCCACGGAAGTGGCGCCCGACCGCGACGAGCGCCGCATTCGCGGACGCCGCCTGCCGCTGACCGCCATCTTCCTCACGGTGACCGTGCTTGCGGCCGTAGGCATCGGCTTGTTTTTCGCCATGCAGACCGGCGTGTTCAAGACGGCGGCGCAGCTCGATACGGCGCCACCTGAAGCGCCGCCAACGGTCGAGGACGATGATTTCACCCCGGCCGACGGTGCCAACGCACCGGCAAAGCCGGGGTCCGCGGACCAGTCGCGCGACTGGATCAATGTTTTCTCGCCGACCGACCCGACGCATGTCGCCGCTCCGTCGGACGCCAAGGCCGAGGTGATGAAGGACGACAGCGGGCCGTTCCTGCGCATTCAGTCCGGCGCCTCCGGTTCGGCGGTTGCCTTCGACGTCGGGCAAGGCGTGCTGGAGAAGCTCGCCGGCAAGCACGCCGTGTTCGACGTCCTCGCCCGCGCCGAGGACGGCAAGGACACGCAGATCTCCATCGACTGCAATTTCGGCGAGCTTGGCGACTGCGGCCGCAAGCGCTACGCGGTCGGCCAGCAGCGCAACGAATATCTGTTCGACGTGAAATTCCCCGACAAGCGTCCAGGCTCGGCCGGAACCATCGCCATCAATTCCGATTTCGACAAGCAGGGCAAGGCGGTCGATATCTACGAGATCCGCGTCTCGATCGAGCCCTGAACGGAAGCTTCAGTTGTAAAGGGATCTATCGGTCGAGCAGTGCCTGCAGCGTCTCGATGCGGTCGGCCTCGTTGGCCGGCTTGTCCCAGCGCAGCCGCGAAATGCGGGGAAAGCGCATGGCGACGCCGGATTTGTGCCGGGTCGAGCGGTTGAGCCCTTCGAAGGCGACTTCCAGCACCAGCCCGTTGTCGCGGTCGGCCCGCACCGAGCGCACCGGCCCGAAGCGCTCGACCGTGTTGTCGCGGACATATTTGTCGATCTGCTTCAGCTCCTCGTCGGTGAAGCCGAAATAAGCCTTGCCGACCGGCACCAGTTCCTCCTCGCCCTCTGCTCCGGACCAGACGCCGAACGTGTAGTCCGAGTAGAAGCTCGACCGCTTGCCATGGCCGCGCTGGGCATACATCAGCACCGCGTCCACCGTATGCGGGTCGCGCTTCCATTTGAACCATGGGCCTTTCGGCCGGCCGGCGACATAGGTCGAATCCCAGCGCTTGAGCATCACCCCTTCGATGATCGGGTGTGGCGGCGCCCGGCGCAAATCCTCAAGCGCCTGCCACTCGGTGAAGTCGACGAAGGGCGACAGATCGAAGCGGCTCGGGTCGAGCGTCCTCACGAAGGCGTCGAGGCGGGTGCGCCGTTCGCGGAACGACAATCCGCGCAGATCCTCGCCGCCGATCTGCAGCAGGTCGTAGCAGCGCATGAAGGCCGGGTATTGCTGCTGCATCTTCGGGGTCACCGTCTTGCGGTTCAGCCGCTGCTGCAGGTCCGAGAAGGTTCCTGTCGCCTCTCTGGGATCGCCGACCAGCAGCTCGCCATCGAGCGTCGCGGAGAAATTCATGGCGTCCGCGAGGTCGGGAAAGGCGCCGGAGACATCGTCTCCGGTGCGCGAATAGAGCCGGCGGACGCCCCCTTCGGCCACGGCCTGGACGCGGATGCCGTCCCATTTCCATTCCGCCGCATAGTCGGCGGGATCAAGCTTTTCGAGATCGCCGTCACCGATCGGGTTCGACAGCATCACCGGGCGGAACAGCGCCAATGCGGTGTTGCGCGGTTTGTCGGCCTTGCCCTCGAGCCAGGCGAACAGCGCCGTGTAAGGCGGCGACAGCCCGTGCCAGAGCTCCTCGATCTCGGCGACATCGACCTTGCCGAAATCCGCCAGCGCCTGTTTGGCGAGCCGCGCCGACACACCGATGCGCAGGCCGCCGGTGACCAGCTTGATGATAGCAAAACGCGCCGAAATGCCGGCGCTGTCGAGCAGCCCCGCGAGTATCTTCGGGCCGTCGGAGCGGCTCGCCGCCTGCAGTTTCGCCACGACCTCGCCAAGCGTCGGCTCACGGTTCGGGATGTACCCCGGTGTCTGCGGCCAGACCAGCGACACCGTCTCGGCGAGATCGCCGACATAGTCGTAGGAATAGCCGAACAGCACCGGGTCCATGCGTTCGGTGACCAGGGTGCGCAGCATCGCCGGCTTGATCGCCGCTATGTTGAGATCGCCTGTGATGGCCGCCAGCGCCAGGCCGCGGTCCGGGTCCTCGACGCTGCGGAAATAGTCGGTCAGCAAGGTCAGCTTGCCATTGCGCGACGGCGTCAGCACCAGGCGGTCGAGAAGCTCGGCGAAGCGGTTCATGGTGACACTGGGCGAGCATGGCGCTTCGGCACACCCCCCTCTGTCCTGCCGGACATCTCCCCCGCAAGGGGGGAGATTGGCAGCTTCGATGCCGGCGCTTTCCTTGCGCCCTTGGCGATTGGCGAAAGCGGTGGTGACATCCGATCTCCCCCCTTGAGGGGGAGATGGCCGGCAGGCCAGAGGGGGGCGCCGTAGAACGCTGCATCAACGATTGTTCCCATGCTCAATCGCCCTCGTCCTCATACCCCACCAGATGCAGCGGCTTCGCGGCGATGCCTTCCAGCTCGCACCAGCGGACCAGTGCTTCCTCGCGGCCATGGGTGACCCAGATCTCCCCGGCGCCGGTTTCCTTGATGGTGGCGGTGAGCTCGTCCCAGTCGGCATGGTCAGAGATGATCAGTGGCAGTTCGACGCCGCCTTGCTTGGCGCGCTGGCGGATGCGCATCCAGCCTGACGCGAAGCATGAGATCGGATCGGGAAAACGCCGCGCCCAGCGGTCGGCGAAAGCCGACGGCGGGCCGACGACGATGGCGCCGGCAAAATCCTTCTTGCCGTCTTCCACCGTCGCCGGTTCGAGCATCCCCAGCTCGATACCCTGGCTCTGATAATAGTCGCTGAGCTTGGCCAGCGCGCCATGGATATAGAGCGGCCTGTCGTAGCCGGCGTCGCGCAACAGCCGCATCACTCGCTGCGCCTTCCCCAACGCATAGGCGCCGACCAGATGCGTGCGCTCCGGGAATTGCGCGGCCGATTTCAGCAGGCGGGCGATCTCCTCCGTATCGGGCGGATGGCGAAACACCGGCAGGCCGAAAGTCGCCTCGGTGATGAACACGTCGCAGCGGATCGGCTCGAACGGCGCGCAGGTCGCATCCTTCTGCCGCTTGTAGTCGCCGGAGGCGACGATGCGAATGCCCTGATGGTCGACGCATATCTGCGCCGAACCCAGCACATGGCCGGCCGGATGGAAGCTGACGTCGACGCCGTTGAGGACGATCGTCTCGCCAGGCCGTGCCGCTTGGGTGGTTCCGGCAAAATCCTCGCCGTAGCGGAGGCCCATGATGTCGAGCGTCTGCCGCGTCGCCAGCACCGAGCGGTGGCCGGAGCGTGCATGGTCGGAATGGCCATGCGTGATCAGCGCCCGGTTCACCGGCCGCACCGGATCGATGAAGAAATCGCCCGGCGGGCAGTAGAGGCCTTCGGGCCGGGGTTGAAGAAGGTCGCTGGCGCGCATCGCCCCAAGATAGGATGTAATTCCGCCACGGGAAGCCTGTTGCCGGAGACTGCTGACTCTCCGGCAAAACATGCCTGGCCAGTTCAATTCGGCTTCTGTTTGCTCTACAGAGGCGATGGCTGGCGGTTCTGCCGGCGAAAGCCATTATCATGAAGCCGCTTCAGACCTCGTCGGGCGATTTGAACGCTGATCGCCGTGCCGATTATGCCGAAATGCTCTTTGCCTCCGGCGATCACGCCCAGGCGGCCGAACTGCTGCTCGGCGCGCTGGAACTGGCACCAAGATGGGCGATGGGCTGGTTTCGCCTTGGCGAGATGCGGCAAACCTCAGGCAGGGCCGACTTGGCCGCGCTGGCCTGGGCGACGTCGCTGAAGCTCGATCCGGCGGACCGCCAGGGCGCGTCCCTCAAGCTGCAGCTGATCGGCAAGGGTCCTGCGACCCCGGCGCCGCCAAGTGCTTTCGTCGAAACGCTGTTCGACCACTATGCCGAAACCTTCGAGACGGCGCTGGTCGACAAGCTCGGCTACCGGCTGCCCGAGTTTCTTGAACGACAGATTTGCAAGGCAAGGCCGGGCCGCTTCCGCCTGGCGCTCGACCTTGGCTGCGGCACCGGGCTGATGGGCGAGCGGCTGAGACCGATCGTCGACCGGCTGGAGGGGTTCGACATCTCAGCCGCGATGCTGAGGAAGGCGCGGGCAAAAGGCATCTATGACGCGCTGGTGAAGGCGGATCTGCAGGGGTTCTCCTATTCGGGTGACAAGGCCGATCTGGTGACGTCGGCCGATGTGCTCATCTATGTCGGTCGGCTCGAAGCCTTGGTGGAGACGGTCGCCGGCCTGCTTGCCGGCGGCGGCCTGTTTGCCTTCTCCGTCGAAAGCATGGCGGAGGCCGGCGACTTCGCGCTGCAGCCGTCGCGGCGCTACGCCCATTCGCAAGCCTATGTCAGGCGCACGCTCGAGGCCAACGGGCTTTCGGTCCTGGCGCTTGAGCCCACGACCATCCGGCTGGATCGTCATGAGCCTGTCAAAGGGCTGGCCGTTGTGGGACGGAAGGTTTACGCAGCCTGAACTGCACAATCTTGGTGTGGTGATCCTGGTCTCGTGCGTGCGGCTGCGAAAAAAAGTCTGATTTGCGTGCGCGACTGATATTTGCGATCTGGTCGCATCAGGCGGGATATCAGGAGGAGCATTTCAGATGCGCTGGAACATGATGATCTTGGCGTCTTGCCTGGTAACGGCCGGCTGCGTGGGCAATTCGATGTCCGAGCGGCAGGACGCCAACATAGAGTCCTCCCTGCAGTATGACAGCGTGCCGTGCGATCAATTGCTGGCGCGGCGCAATGGCTTGGCGCAGCAATACAACCTTCCAACGACCGCAAAACCGACCTTTTACAATCCCGCAATGGGCTTCGGCCCATTCACGCCCGACATGCGCTCCAAGGCCAAGCGCGACAGCGACCAGGCATCCGGCGAGATCGATGCCATGAACCGGTCGATCGAGCGCCGCGACTGCGGCAAGCCGGACAAGCAGAAGAAGTTCGCCCTGCCCAGCTAATCGCGGGCAGCAGGCCGCGGCTTCGCAAGGGTGTCATCGTATGAAACTCTCGGACCTTGGAGACCGCCTATGCATCCTGGGGCCGTCCAACAGCGGCAAGTCGACCCTGGCCGAGGCGATTGCCCGCAAGCGTGGCCTGGAGCCCGTTCACCTCGACCTGCTTCATCATCTGCCCGACACCGACTGGGAACCACGTCCAAAGGCCGAATTCATCGCCTTGCATGACGCCGCGATTGCCGGCGAGCGCTGGGTGATGGACGGAAATTACTCGATCTGCATGCCGCAACGCTTTCAGCGGGCGACGGGACTGATCCTGCTGGATATCTCCACGCCGGCAAGCCTGCTGCGTTATTTCAGGCGAACGCTGTTCGAGAAGGAGAGGCGCGGTGCCCTGCAGGGCGGGCGCGACAGCGTCAAATGGGACATGATCCACCATATTGCCGTGACCACGCCGAAAAATCGCGAACGCTACCAGACGTTATTCGAACAGACAGACCTGCCAAAGTTGCGGTTGTCTTCCATCAAGGCGATCAAGCAATGCTTCCGCAAGTGGGATCTGGCCAGATGAGGATGGTCCCCGGCTAATATCCCGGCTAATATCCCGCCTTGCGGTCCACCAGGTTGTCGAGCTTTTCGCCACGCTCCAAGGCGTCCATCTGGCGCAGCATGATCGGCGCCAGGTGGACCGGGTCCGAGGTTGCCGCGGCGTGCGGCGTCACGAACACCTTTGGGTGTTTCCACAGCGGACTGGTTTTCGGCAGCGGTTCGACCTCGAACACGTCGAGGCTAGCTTCCTTCAGCGTGCCGTCGTCCAGCGCCCGCGCGATGTCGGCGTCCTTCTGCAGGCGGCCACGTCCGGCATTGATCAGCACCGAGCCGCCGAGACCGTTGCGTTTCCGCAGTTCCTTCAGCACTCCGTAGTTGATGATGCCCTGCGTGTCCGGCGTCAGCGGCAACAGCACCACCAGTATATCGGTCGCCTTGAGGAAGGGGATCAATCCGGCCTCGCCGCAATAGGTCGCCACGCCCGCCATCGGCCGGTCGGTGCGCGACCAGCCATTGACCGCGAAGCCGAGCGACAACAGCACCGAGGCCGCGGCGCGGCCGAGATTGCCGAGCCCCATGATGCCGACGGAAATGTCGCCGGCCGCCCTCTGCTGCGGCTCGTGCCAGATCTTCTTCTGCTGCTGCGAGCGGTAGAGCATGCCCTGGCGATGATGGTCGAGCACCCGCCAGACGACATATTCGGTCATGTGCTGGGTAAGGTTGTCGGCGACGACCCTGACGACAGGCACGTCGGGCAGGCCGGGGTCGGCGAAGACATGGTCGACGCCGGCGCCGATCGAGAAGATGGCGCGCAGATTGGGCAGCGACGACAACAGGTTGGGCCTCTGCTTCCACACCACCGCATAGGTGATCGATGGATCCTTGACGCCGTCCGGCTCCAGCACCACCTCGCGCTCGGCCGACAACAGGTCGCGCCAGCGCTGTGGATGAAAGCCGGTAACGGCAAGCAGGATGCGGCCTTTTTCCATCGCGGTCTTTCAGTCTCTCTCTATGCAGTTACTGGCTGACAATGCCGACCGGAGCGGTCTCTATCTTGAAGGCCGCCGCAATCAGCGCCCGAGTATAGTCGGTTTGCGGATTTCCAAAAATCTGTTCGGAAGGACCGGCTTCGACGATCTGGCCGTTGCGCATGACGATGACGTCATTGGCCAGCGCCCGGATGACCTTGAGGTCGTGGCTGATGAAGAGATAGGCGAGGTCGTGCTTGGCCTGAAGGCTGCGCAGGAGGTCGACGACCTGCGCCTGCACGCTCATGTCGAGCGCCGATGTAGGCTCGTCCAGCATGACGAAGCGCGGGTTGAGCACCATGGCGCGCGCGATGGCGACGCGCTGGCGCTGGCCGCCGGAGAACTCGTGCGGATAGCGGTTGCGGGTCGCCGGATCGAGCCCGACCTCCTTCAGCACGGCCGCCACCTTGTCGTCGCGCTCGTCGGGCGACAGCTTCGGCTCGTGGATCTTCAGGCCTTCCTCGATGATCTCGGCGATCGACATGCGCGGGCTGAGGGAACCGAACGGATCCTGGAAGACGATCTGCAATTCGCGCCTGAGCGGCCGCATGGCGTTGAAGGTGAGCTGGTTGATGTCGTGCCCGTTGAACTGGATGGTTCCCGTCGACGAGATCATGCGCGCCAGCGCCAGGCCGAGCGTCGTCTTGCCGGAGCCGGATTCGCCGACCACGCCCAGCGTCTGGCCGGCGCGCACGGTGACGTCGATGCCGTCCACCGCCTTCACATGGTCGACGGTGCGGCGAAAGAAGCCCTGCTTGATCGGAAACCAGACCTTGATGTCCTTGCCGGTCATGACCGGCTTGGCATCGGCATTGGCCGCCGGCGGCTTGCCCTTCGGCTCGGCGGCCAGAAGGTGACGCGTATAGGGGTGCTGCGGGTTGGCGAAGATGTCCTTGGTCGGTCCGGTCTCGACGATCTTGCCCTTGGTCATCACGCAGACCCGGTCGGCGATCTTGCGCACGATGCCGAGATCATGGGTGATGAACAGCATCGACATGCCCTTGCGGCTCTTCAAGCCGGCGAGCAGTTCGAGGATCTGCGCCTGCACGGTGACGTCGAGCGCCGTCGTCGGCTCGTCGGCGATCAGGAGTTCCGGCTCGTTGGCCAGCGCCATGGCGATCATGACGCGCTGGCGCTGGCCGCCCGACAGCTGGTGCGGGTAGGCGTCGAGCCGCTTCTGCGGATCGCGGATGCCGACCTCGTTGAGCAGGGCCAGCGTGCGCGCCTTGGCCGGACGGTCGGCCATGCCCTGGTGCAGCTTCAGGATCTCGACGATCTGCTGCTCGATCGTGTGCAGCGGATTGAGCGAGGTCATCGGCTCCTGGAAGATCATGGTGATCTTGTTGCCGCGCACCTGCCGCAATTGCTTCTCGTTCATGGCCAGGAGGTCGGTGCCCTGGAACAGGATCTTTCCAGAGGGGTGGCTGGCGCTGGGATAGGGCAGCAGCTTCAGCACCGACAGCGCCGACACCGATTTGCCGGAGCCGGATTCGCCGACCAGCGCCACCGTCTCACCCTTGGCGATATCGAACGAGATGTGGTCGACCGCCATCGACCGGCCGCCGCCCTGGCCGAAGGCGACGCTGAGGTCGCGAACGGAGAGCAAAGAAGCAGTCATGTATCAACTTCCGCTATGATCTTATCAACGGCAGAAATATCCGGTCGTATGATCGAAATTTGCGCTGTCAATTGGAGAGGGACAAGCCGATTTGGCGTGACAGAGTAGGCATCCTTCAATCTGGTATCGGCAGTCAGAAATTGTGTGCACCCGAAATGCATCGCCGTCGAAAGATGAATAGCATCCGGCAGCCTGAGAGAAATGAACTGCGAGCGAAGCTGTGCTGCGTGCCAGAGAACCTCGCGAGTTACCGCCCCAATCGAGACAAACGCGTTACCAATCGAGATATTGTCATAGAGTTCAACAAGCGGCTCATTGCCCTTTTTCAGAGGGTCAACCATCAACTCCGCCAGCACGAGCTCGCTTGTCGCGAGGAAAGGCCGCTTTCTGCCCTCGTTCAGTGAAATGAGCTGAAGCAGTTTTTTTGCCAAAGCATCGTTATTTTCGAAAGCGTAGATGAAAATGTTCGTATCGACGTAAAGCCGGAAGGCGGCCATCAATCCTCCCACTCATCGCGGAGGGCACGAACTCGCGCAACGGCCTCTTCGAGACTTGTTCCCGCCGCGTTGGCCTGCGCATTCCGCATAAGTTCAAGCAACTGTTTGTGGCCGAGAGGCCGCTCGGCTTCCTCTTCCACCGTCACCTTAACCGAGGCAGTCAAAGCTATACCCTCTCGCAGCTCATCCGGGAGTTTGGATGCGGGGTAATGCTCAAGGATGACCTTATTCACAACTCGGTCCTTTCGTGGGCACGCTACGCTCATTTTCGATCAAACAGCCACACTGAGAATATATCATGGTGAATGCCGGTCCGCATCGTTGTCATCTGAACGTCTTGCGCGGATCGAAGGCGTCGCGCGTCGCCTCGCCGACGAAGACCAGCAGCGACAGCATCAGCGAGATGACGACGAAGCCGGAAATGCCGAGCCACGGCGCATTGAGGTTGCGCTGCGCCTGCTTGAGCAGTTCGCCCAGCGACGCCGAGCCCGGCGGCAGGCCGAAGCCGAGATAGTCGAGCGAGGTCAGCGTCGAGATCGAGCCACTGAGCAGGAACGGCAGGAAGGTCAATGTCGCCACCATGGCGTTGGGCAACAAATGCCGGAACATGATGGTGCGGTTGGGCACGCCGAGCGCCCGGGCCGCGTTGACATATTCGAAATTGCGGGCGCGCAGGAATTCGGCCCGCACCACGCCGACCAGCGCCACCCAGGAAAACAGCAGCATCAGCCCGAGCAGGATGAAGAAACCCGGCGGCAGGATGGCGGCGACGATGAGCAGGAGATAGAGCACCGGGATCGCCGACCAGATTTCGATGAAGCGCTGGAACAGGAGATCCGTCCAGCCGCCGAAATAGCCCTGCAGGGCGCCGGCGCCGACGCCTATGAGAGCCGAACCGGCGGTCAGGATCAGGCCGAACAGCACCGAGATGCGAAAGCCGTAGATGACCCGTGCCAGCACGTCGCGCGCCTGGTCGTCGGTGCCCAGCCAGTTCCAGTTGCCGACATTGCAGGCCGGATCTGCGGCACCTTGCGGATATTGGTTGCAGCGCGTCTTGGCGTCATATTCCCATGACGGCTTGGCCGGTGCTGCTTCCGGAATGGCGTTGTTGACGGTCTGGTAGGAGTAGCGCACCGGCGGCCAGATCATCCAGCCATGGGCGTTGATCTCGTCCTGGATGACCGGGTCGCGATAATCGGTGACGGCATAGAAGCCGCCGAACTTTTCCTCGGGATAGGCGACCAGCACCGGAAACAGGATCTCGCCCTTGTAGGAGGCGACGATCGGCTTGTCGTTGGCGATGAATTCGGCAAACAGCGACAGCACGAACAGGACGAGAAATATCCACAGCGACCAGTAGCCGCGCTTGTTGGCCTTGAAATTCTGCAGGCGGCGCTTGTTGAGCGGCGACAGAAACGGCCGTGGCATCCGCTCCGGCACCACGCCCGCGGTAACGCTTGCCTCCGACATCAGACGTCTCTCCGCTCGAAATCGATGCGCGGGTCGACCCAGGTGTAGATGAGGTCGGACAGCAATCCGATGAACAGCCCCAGCAGCGAGAAGATGTAGAGGTTGGCGAACACCACCGGATAGTCGCGCTCGACCACCGACCGGAAGCCGAGCAGGCCGAGGCCGTCGAGCGAGAAGATGTTCTCGATCAGGAGCGAGCCGGTGAAGAAGGCCGAGATGAAGGCGCCGGGGAAGCCGGCAATGACGATCAGCATGGCGTTGCGGAAGACGTGGCCGTAGAGCACCTGCCGTTCCGAAAGGCCCTTGGCGCGGGCTGTCACCACATACTGCTTGCGGATTTCTTCCAGGAACGAGTTCTTGGTCAGCAGCGTCGTCGTGGCGAAAGCCGACAGCACCAGCGCCGTCAGCGGCAGGGTCATGTGCCAGAAATAGTCGACGATCTTGCCCCACCAGGACAACTGGTCCCAATTGTCCGAGGTCAGGCCGCGCAACGGGAACCAATCCCAGAACGAGCCGCCCGCAAACAGCACCATCAGCATGATGCCGAACAGGAAGCCTGGAATGGCATAGCCGACGATGACGACACCGCTGGTCCAGATGTCGAAAGCTGTGCCGTCCTTCACCGCCTTGCGGATGCCGAGCGGGATCGAGATCAGATAGGACAGGAGCGTGATCCAGAGCCCGATCGAGATCGACACCGGCATTTTTTCCAGGATCAGGTCGAGCACCGAGATGTCGCGGAAGTAGCTGTTGCCGAAATCGAAGCGGGCATAATTCCACAGCATCATGCCGAAGCGCTCGAGCGGCGGCTTGTCGAAGCCGAACTGCTTCTCGAGCTTCTTGATGAATTCCGGATCGAGCCCCTGCGCGCCGCGATATTTCGAGCTGACGTCGCCGGCGACGTCGAGGTTGGAGCCGCCCGCGTCGCCGCCACCGCCGCCGAGGCGGTCGCTGCCGCCCTGATTGGTCAGCTTGGCGATGACCTGCTCGACCGGACCGCCAGGCGCGAACTGGATGACGGCGAAGGAGATTGCCATGATGCCGAACAGCGTCGGGATCATCAAAAGGATGCGGCGCAGGATATAAGCGCCCATCAGGCTTCCTGCCCTCGTTGGATCTCAGCCTTTGCCAATTTTCGCCGCCTTGCCCTTATCGACCCACCACAGCGCCTCGACCGGAAAGCCGAAATCGGGCTTCTGCTCGGGAAAGCCGAACATATCCCAATAGGCGCTTCGGTGATTCGCCAGGAACCAACTTGGAATCCAATCGCACCGCGCGCGCAAGACCCGGTCGAGCGCGCGCATCGCCACGTTCAGGTCTTCGCGGTTCTTCGCAGCGCCTACCATGTCGATCAATGCGTCGATCGCCGGGTTCGAGATGCCCGGCAGGTTACGCGATCCTGGGAGGTTGGCGGTGCGGGAATGGAAGAAGGCTTCGATGTCGTCTCGGGTCGGCGTTGCGCTGAACGAGAAGGCGGCCGACAGCAGATCGAAATCGAACGTTGCCTGTCTGGACTGGTATTGCGCCGAATCCACCAGCCGGATCGTGGCGTCGATGCCCACCGCCTTCATGTTGGCGACCCAGGGCGAATAGACCTGGACGAAGGTGTCGTCATCGACCATGAACTCGGCCGAAAGCCTGCCGCCCTTGTCGTTGACGACGAAATCGCCCGATCGTTTCCAGCCCGCCGCGTTGAGCAGCTTCACGGCCCGGCCAAGCAGCTTGCGGTCGCGGCCGGAACCGTCTGATGCAGGCTGGACTACGGCCTCGCCGAAGACCTCGGCTGGAAGCTGGCCACGCAGCGGCTCCAGCAGGGCCAGTTCTTGCGGCGATGGCGGTCCTTCGGCGCGAAAGTCCGATTTCTCGAAGCAGGATTGCGAACGCTCGTAGGAGCCGTAGAAGAAGTTACGCCGCGTCCACTCGAAGTCGAAGCAGAGCGCGATCGCCTGGCGCACGCGCGCATCGCGAAACTGGGCGCGTCGCTGGTTGACGGCGGTTCCCTGCATCGTCGGTCGCTTCTCGGCCGGGAATTCGTGTTTGATCACCTTGCCGGCGGTCAGTGCCGGAAAATCGTAGGCGGTCGCCCAGACGCGTGAGGTGAACTCCTCGCGATAGGTGATCTCGCCCTTCTTGAAAGCTTCGAAGCCGGCCGTGCGGTTCTGGTAGAACTCGATGCGGATGCGGTCGAAATTGTTTTGGCCGCGATTGACGGGCAGGTCGCGGCCCCAATGGTCGGGCACGCGGTCATATTCGATCCATGCGCCGGCCGAAAAGCGCCCGACCTTGTAGGCGCCGGAGCCGAGCGGTGGACTCATCTGCGAAGAGTCGAAAGGATTGGCCGTGTAGAAGGCTTTCGACAGGATCGGGAATTCCACGACGTTGAGGACGGTGCGGGCCGATTGCTTGCCGGAAAAGGTAAGCCGCAAGGCGTGGTTGTCGACGGCGGTGGCTTCGACCATGTGGGTCAGCGACAATGACAGGTCGGGGTGGCCTTTTTCCTTGTAGAGCTTGAAGGTGAAGGCCGCGTCCTGCGCAGTCAACGGCGATCCGTCATGGAAACGCGCTTCGGGGCGAAGCGAGAAGGTGAAACTGTTGCGGTCATCCGACAGCGTCACGCCGTCGGCGACCTGGCCATAAACAGCGTCGGGCTCGTCGAGGGCGCGCACCATCAGCCCGTCGAAACACATCTCCATGCGTGGTGGCGCATCGCCCTTGTCGGCGAAGGAGTTCAATGTGTTGAAAGTCTGCGTATCCTGGTTATAGCCCCAGTTGGGTGGCGAGAAATTGAAAATCCCGCCAGCCGGCGCGTCGACGTTGACATAGTCGAAATGGGTGAAATCGGGCTTGTACTTGAGGTCGCCGAAGGCGGAGAGCCCATGCAGTTTCACGCCGGTGGCAATGTCGGCAAAAGCCTTGCCCGGCAGCATCGCGGCGGCAGCGGCGGCAGTGCCCAAGGCGAGAAAATCACGGCGGGGCAGCACCGCCATCAATTGCCGCTCCTGTATTTGGCAGCCAGGGCCTTTTCCTTGTCGAGGTCGATCCACCAGGAATTCTGGTCGGCGCCGATATAAGACGGCTGCTTGGCAGGGATGCCGAATTTGTTCCAATAAGCCAGCCAGACCACGGCTCGATAGTATTGCGGCACCACATAGTAATTCAACAACAGTACCCGGTCGAGTGCATGGGTGGCCGCAACCAGATCGTCGCGGTCGGTGGCGAAGATGATGCGGTCGACCAGGGCATCGACGACCGGGTTCTTGATACCGGCGTAGTTGCGCGAGCCAGGTCTGTCGGCAGCCTTGGAGCTCCAGAAGTCACGCTGCTCGTTGCCGGGCGATTCGGACTGGCCGAGCTGCCCGATAATGACGTCATAGTCGAAATTGTTGACGCGGTTGATGTACTGCGTCTGATCGATCAGACGCAGCGTGGCGTCGACCCCGATTTTGCGCAGATTCGCGATATAGGGGCTGGCGATGACCTGATCGGTGTCGTTCCATCCGAGGATCTCGAACTTGAACGGTTCGCCGGTCTTGGCGTTGATCATCTTGCCGCCCTTGATGACCCAGCCTGCCTTGGCGAAGAGATCGACAGCCTGTTTGAGATATTTTCGCTCCGCCTGAGGTGAATCGTAGACCGGCAGCTTGAATTCCTGGGTGAACAGCTCAGGCGGCAGCTTGTCACGATACTTTTCTAGAATCTCCAATTCCTTGCCTTGCGGCAAGCCGCTTGAGGCCAGTTCCGTGCCTTGGAAATAGCTGCTGGTGCGGGTGTTGAAACCGTAGAACAGCGTGCGGTTCATCGTCTCGAAGTCGAACGGGTAGGTCAGAGCGGCGCGCACCAGACGGTCCGCGAACAGCGGTCTTCTCTGGTTCAGCATGAAGGCCTGCATCGGCTCGGGCGAGGTGGTCTTGAATTCCTTTTTGATGACGTCGCCAGCCTTGATGGCTGGGAAATTATAGAATGTCTTCCAGCGCTTCGAACTGTTTTCCGGCTTGACGTCATCAAGTCCGCCCTTGGTGAAGGCTTGCCATGCCGCATTGTCGTCGAGAATGTAGGTGAAGCGCTGTGTGTCGAAGTTCTCGCGGCCGATCTTCACCGGCAGCTTGGCCGCCCAATAGTCGGGCACGCGCTGCCAGACGATCTCCGACCCAGGCTTGAAGCTGACGATCTTGTAGGCGGCCGAGCCGAGCGGGATTTCCAGTGTCGGCTTGGTGACGTCGCGCTTCTTGCCATTGGCATCCGTACCTTCCCACCAGTGCTTCGGCAGCACGGCGAGATCGCCGAGGATCTTCGGCAGTTCCCGGTTGCCCTTCTGACTGAAGTGGAACTCGACCTCGCGGTCGGAGATCGCCACCGCATCGGTGACGTTCTCGAAATAGCGGCTGTATTGCGGGCTGTTCGCCTTCAGCACCTGGAACGACCAGATCACGTCGTCGACCGTGATCGGCTGGCCGTCATGCCATTTTGCGCGCGGGTCGAGCCGGTATGTCGCCGAGGAATAGTCATCGGGATATTTATAGGCATCGGCGATCAGCGGGTGGCTGACGCTGCCTTCGTCGGTCGCCTGCTCCATCAGCGTGTCGTAGAGCAGGCCGCCGCCGAAGCCGACGAGGCCCGCCGCTGGCGATCCCTGCACGATGTAGGGGTTGAAGCTGTCGAACGTGCCGAGGACCACGGAATTCAGAGTACCGCCCTTGGGCGCGTTCGGGTTGACGTAGTCGTAGTGCTGGAAATTGTCGCCATATTTGGATTGGCCGATCAGCGATGAGGTGGTGCGCCATTCGTCGGCCCGTGTCGTCTGCAATCCCGCCGCCAGCAGGGCTGCCGCCAGCAGCGATTTGAGAAGCGTTCGGCCAACCGTCATGCACTGTCCTCTTCGCACTGCCTGCATCATCGCACTGCCCGTCTTCGTACTGCCCGTCTTCGTACGGCCCGTCTTCGTACGGCTTGTCCCAGACCAATCTAGATGATTTGGCGCTGGTGAAAACCGCCATGCGCGGCTTTGTCGCCGCACATGCCGTTTTCCTAACGAAAAAAGCCGGGCTGAACCCGGCTTTTTCAAGGTCGTCGCGACGATATCTGGTTATTTGGCCGGAGCTGCGGGAGCCGGTGCCACGGGCGCCGCCGGCTTGGCCGGTGCGGCGCCGTCAGCGGGTTCTGCCGGAGCGGCTCCATCGGCGGGCTTGGCCGGTGCGCCGGCATCGGCGGCGGCACCAGGTGCCGGCAGCGGCTTGGGATTGTCCGACAGCGTGCGCAGATAGGCGATGACGTTGGCGCGGTCCTCGTCCTTGGGCAGGCCGGCGAAGCCCATGGCCGTGCCCTTCACGAATTTCTTCGGCGAAGTGATGAAGTGGTTGATGTTGTCGTAGGTCCACTTCTCGGTGCCGCCCTTGGAGAATTCCTTCATGCCGGCCGAATAGGCGAAGCCTTCATGTTCGGCAACCGGACGGTCGACGAGGTCCCACAGATCGGGGCCGACCTTGTTGGGGCCGCCCTTTTCGCCGGAATGGCAAGCCTGGCATTTCTTGAATACGGCGGCACCTTGCTCGACATTGGCGGTCGCCAACAGATCGGCGATCGGCTTGGCCTCGGCGGCCGGCGCTGCCGGGCCGCCTTCGGCGGGCTCGGCGGCCTCGATGGCGAAGCCGGGCTTTTCCGGCGCCGGCGAGGCAAACAGCGCATCGGACACAATGCCGACCGAGAAAACGACGAAAACGGTTCCGAGCAATCCGGCGAGCAGCTTGTTGACTTCGTTGGAATCCATACGCCCCTTGCTCCCTTTTCCGGCGGACTGATCCGTCCACTCCGTCCGTCGGTATCGAGACCCACCCTCCAGGGCCGGTCAAATCGGGCGGAAACTAGGTCTTTTGCTCGGGCGTTGCAACACCTATAAGGGCGCTTCCAGTGAGACCTTTTGCCACTTTTCCCCTCCTCTTTCCGAACGCCTTGCCATCGCGATGTCCACCTTGATCCTGATCCCGGCCCGCATGGCCTCGACCCGCCTGCCGGGCAAGCCGCTGGCCGACATCGCCGGCGCTCCGATGATCGTCCATGTCGCCCGCCGCGCCGCCGAAGCCGGCCTGGGCCGGGTGGTGGTGGCAACCGACACGCAAAGCGTGGCCGAGGCGGTGCGCGCGCATGGTTTCGAGGCGGTGATGACACGGATCGATCATGAATCGGGCTCCGATCGCATCCACGAGGCGCTGGTCGGGCTCGATCCCGGGCGCAAGGTCGAAACCATCGTCAATGTCCAGGGCGACCTGCCGACCATCGATCCCGGCATCATTGCAGCTTCGCTCAGACCGTTCGAGGACAGGGCCGTGGATATCGCCACGCTCGGCGTCGAGATCGTCCGCGACGAGGAAAAGACCAATCCGAACGTCGTCAAGATCGTCGGCTCGCCGCTGTCGGCTACCAGGCTCAGGGCATTGTATTTCACCCGCGCCACCGCGCCGTGGGGCGAGGGCGCGCTCTATCACCATGTCGGCCTCTACGCTTATCGCCGCGCTGCACTCGAGCGCTTTGTCGCGCTGAAGCCGTCGCCGCTCGAGCGCCGTGAGCGGCTGGAGCAGTTGCGGGCGCTGGAAGCCGGCATGCGCATCGATGCCGAGATCGTCCAGTCGCTGCCGCTCGGCGTCGACACGCCGGAAGACCTCGAACGCGCCAGAACCATCCTTGTAAATTGAACCATCCTTGCAAATTGAACCATCCTTGCAAATTGAACGATCCCCTTCGAACAGAGACATTTTTTGAATCGAGACTTGGCCCATGCCTGAAAAGACCAACAGAATATCCTTCCAGGGCGAGCCGGGCGCCAATTCCGACACCGCCTGCCGCAATGTCTTCCCCTCGATGGAGCCGTTGCCGTGCCCGACTTTCGAGGATGCATTCAACGCGGTCGAGACCGGCAAGGCCGATCTCGCCATGATCCCGATCGAGAACACCATCGCCGGGCGCGTCGCCGACATCCATCATCTGCTGCCGGAATCGAAGCTGCATATTGTCGGCGAATATTTCCTGCCCATCCATTTCCAGCTGATGGTGTTGCCCGGCGTCAGGCGCGACGAGATCAAGACCGTGCACAGCCACATCCATGCGCTTGGCCAGTGCCGCAAATACGTCCGCAGGAACGGCTGGAAGGCGATCGTCGCCGGCGACACTGCAGGTGCGGCCAAGATGGTCTCCGAGGTCAAGGACCGCACCATGGCCGCCTTGTCGCCGGCGCTTGCCGCGACGCTCTACGGGCTCGACATCATCGAGGAGAATGTCGAGGACACCGATTCCAACGTCACCCGCTTCGTCGTCCTGACCAAGAACAAGCAATGGGCCGAGCGCCCGTCACCCGACGTCAAGATGATGACGACCTTCATCTTCCGCGTCCGCAACGTGCCGGCCGCGCTTTACAAGGCGATGGGCGGCTTTGCCACCAACGGCATCAACATGACCAAGCTGGAGAGCTATCAGCTCGGCGCCTTCACGGCGACGCTGTTCTACGCCGACATCGAGGGCCATCCCGACGATCCGCTGGTCAAGCTGGCGTTGGAAGAACTCCGCTTCTTCTCGCGGGAAGTGCGCATCCTGGGCGTCTATCCGGCCAGCGAGTCGCGTGAGCAGTGGAAGGTGGCGGACTGAGCTACCAGCCCAACGGCACGTAATCGATCTCGAGAAATTTCTCGACCTCCGGCACCCAGCGATCGCGCACGAAGGCGACATGGTCGGGATGGTCGTTGTATCTCGTATAGGCGGCCTGGTCGGCGAACTCCATCGAGAAGCCGAACTGATAGTCGTTCTTGGGGCTGACCTGCCGCAACTGCTCGAAATGCGTGACGCCCCGGATCGCCGTGAGGATTTTCCTGGCGTCGACGAGGAACCGCTTCTCCTCCAGCGAGTGCGGCGCATGCTTGAGCGTGAAGACGACGGTGTGACGGATCATTTGCCTCTCCTGCAATGACTTTGGGTATTCGTTATTCGCTGTCCACCCAGGCTCGGATCAGGTGGTGCGCAATGGCGCCTTTCGGTGGCGTGACCAGATTGCCGGGATGTTCCCGGGCCAGCATCAGGCGCACCTCGTCGCGGCCGAACCAGCGGCAGTCTTCCAGCTCGTTGAGGTCGGCCTGGATGTCCTCGTTGAGCGGCTCGCCGAAGCAGCCGATCATCAGCGAATAGGGAAACGGCCAGGGCTGGCTGGCATGATAGACGACGCGACCGAGCCGGATGCCGGCTTCCTCCAGGGTCTCGCGGCGCACCGCCGCCTCGATCGTCTCGCCCGGCTCGATGAAGCCGGCGAGTGCGGAATACATGCCCGGCGCGAAATGGGCGCCGCGCCCAAGCAGGCATTTCTCCCGGGTCGCCGTCAGCATGATCGCCACCGGGTCGGTGCGCGGAAAATGCTCGGTGCCGCAATTCGGGCAATGCCGCTTGTAGCCGCCGGCCCGCATTTCCGATTGCGTGCCGCATTTGCTGCAGAAGCGATGGCTGGCATGCCAGGCGAGCAAGGCGGCGCCCTGCGCCATCGCGCCGGCGGCCGCTTCGTCGATCAGCCCTTGCATGTAGACCGAGCGGTAGTCGATCGCCTTGACGGTTTCGGGCAGCTGTTCGGGATCGACGCCGGCCAGCACGGCGACAACCGGCCCGTGTTCGGAAAAGCCGAGCAGGACGCCTTGGTCGAAGGCAGGCTTGAAAGCCTGGCTCTCGGCGAGCCCGAACCAGGGATCG
The DNA here is from genome assembly GCF_055901595.1 of Mesorhizobium sp. WSM1386. NCBI lineage: Bacteria > Pseudomonadati > Pseudomonadota > Alphaproteobacteria > Hyphomicrobiales > Phyllobacteriaceae > Mesorhizobium > Mesorhizobium sp. WSM1386. The sequence goes on along the minus strand of NZ_CM148373.1, from coordinate 64,683 downwards.
AGGCTGCCGCTTTCATGGAGCTTCAGATGAAGCCGGCCGCCATTCATCAGGAGCAGCCGCGTCGTCGGATCGGCAAGCGCCTTGTCGACCGAATCGTCGGCGCGGTTTTCGGATTGGCGGTCGATCGTGTTGCCGGCAAAGCCGACGAACTGGCTCGGCTCGCGCAAGGGCGCGTCAAACAGGCTGAAGCTCATGGGGACTCTGATGCTTTGGGGATGACATGTCTTGGGATGAATACAGGGGAACGCTTATAGCGCCGCCCTTATCGTTTCGGCAAACCGGCGCAGCTCGGAACGCTGGTAGGGCTCGCGCAGGCCATGGCCCCACACCGGGCCTGGCCAGCCGGCATCGCCTTCGGAACGGGCGACAATATGGATATGCAGCTGGCGCACGATGTTGCCGAGCGCGCCGGTGTTGATCTTGGTGCAGCCGGTCACCTTCTTCAGCGCTTGCGCCACCATGTTGGTCTCGAAGGTCAGCATTGCCTGGTCGAGCGGGGTCATGTCATGGATTTCCTCCGCGCCCGGCCGCTGCGGCACCAGGAGCAGCCATGGCCAGCGGCGGTCGTTCATCACCCGCAATTCGCACAGCCCAAGCCACATCAACTGTTCGCTGTCCGCCTCCAGCCGGGCATCCAGCGTGAATCCGGCCTTGAGGCCCGGCAACATCGGCGTTTCCCTTGCTTTTCTTGGTTTCCTCAAACTCATGAGGCTAGAGCGGCTGCATCGGGGCTGCAAGCGAATCTCTTGGGGATGGTCTCGATTCGCTTGCGCACTTGCATTTCGTCGCGCAATTGCCGATATGGACAGCGGGAGGTTGGTGGTGGACGATCCACTCGCCAACCGGGTCAGGTCCGGAAGGAAGCAGCCCTAACGAGCCCGGAACGGGTCATTGTTCCAGCCTCCCACCTCATCGGCCCTCCTCGCGACATTGACGACGCATTGCAGCGCGGGCGAGACTATGCGCAGGAATCGGCCGCCTTCGGGCGCAGCCTTTTGGAGCTTTACGGGCGAATGAGCGAAGCGGGAAATGAAAAGGCCGCTGCCTATCGCGTGCTGGCGCGCAAGTACCGTCCCTCGAACTTCTCCGAGCTCGTCGGCCAGGAGCCGATGGTGCGCACCCTCACCAACGCCTTTGCCACCGGCCGCATCGCCCAGGCGTGGATGCTGACAGGCGTGCGCGGTGTGGGCAAGACCACCACCGCGCGCATCCTGGCGCGGGCGCTCAACTACAAGACCGCCACCGTTGATCAGCCCTCGGTCGACCTTGCCGTGCTCGGCGAGCATTGCCAGGCGATCATGGAAGGCCGCCATGTCGACGTCATCGAGATGGACGCCGCCTCGCACACCGGCATCGACGACATAAGGGACATCATCGAACGCGTGCGCTACGCGCCGGTCTCGGCCCGCTACAAGGTCTACATCATCGACGAAGTGCACATGCTGTCGACGCAGGCCTTCAACGGCCTTTTGAAGACGCTGGAGGAACCACCTCCGCACGTGAAATTCATCTTCGCCACCACCGAAATCCGCAAGGTTCCGATCACCGTCCTGTCGCGCTGCCAGCGTTTTGACCTGAGGCGCATCGATGCCGGCGCGCTGGTCGCGCATCTCTCGTCGATTGCCGGGAAGGAAGGCATTTCGGTCGACGACGACGCGCTGGCGATGATCGCGCGCGCCGCCGAGGGGTCCGCCCGCGATTCGCTCTCCATCCTCGACCAGGCGATCGCCCATCGCGCGGGCTCCGTCAGCGCCGAGGCGGTGCGGGCCATGCTGGGCCTCGCCGACCGCGCCCGCATCGTCGACCTGTTCGAACATGTGATGAAGGGCGACGTGGCGGCGGCCCTGGCCGAATTCCGCTCGCAATACGACACCGGCGCCGATCCGGCCGCCGTGCTGACCGATCTTGCGGAGTTCAACCATCTGGTCACCCGGTTGCGGTTCGTGCCGACCGCCATGGACGACGCTTCGCTGTCGCAGGACGAGCGGCAGCGCGGCGCCGACTTCGCCCGGACGCTGTCGATCAGGGTGCTGTCGCGAACCTGGCAGATGCTGCTCAAGGGCATTCCCGAGGTGCAGTCCTCCAACCGGCCGGTCAGCGCCGCCGAAATGGTGCTGATCCGGCTGGCGCATGCCGCCGACCTGCCGACACTGGACGAGGCGCTGCGATCGCTCCAGGGCGCTTCATCGGTTCAAAATGGCGCGCCGCGCCCTAATGGGGCGCCCGCGGGTTCCGGCAATGGTGGCGGCGCCAGCGCGGTCGCGCAGACCCGCACACCATCCGGGCAGGGCGGCGCGCAGACCATGCGGCTGGTCGAGGCCACCCCTGCGCCGGTCGCCTTCGTAGCACCTCCGCAGCCGGCACCGGAGGCTCAGCCGGTACCGCTGAAATCGCTGGCCGACATCGTTGCGCTTGCCGATGCGCAGCGCGACATCGCCTTCAAGGTGCTGGTCAAGCGCTGCATTCGCCTCGTGCGCATCGAGCCCGGCCGTATCGACGTCAGCCTGACCGACGATGCGCCCAAGATGCTGCTCAACGACCTGACGATGAAATTGCGCGCCTGGACCGGCCGCAACTGGCTCGTCTCGTTGTCGAAGGAAGAGGGCGGACAGACGCTCGCCGAAATGGAATCGACCAGGCGCGAGAACGCTTTCCTCGATGCCAAGAGCGATCCGGCCGTGGCCGCCATATTGGCGCGCTTTCCCGGTGCCAAGATCATCGACGTGCGCATTCCCGACGCGCCGGAAGCGGACGCGGACCAAGCCGAAGTGCCGGTCGAACCGCCGGCGGATGACGACGACGCCTGACAAACCAAGAACCCCGACCAACCAAGAACAAGGATCGGACCATGAAAGATCTTCTCGGCCTGATGGGCAAGGCAAAGGAAATGCAGGCCAAGTTCCAGGCCATGCAGGACGAGATTGCCACGGTCGAAGCCGCCGGCCAGTCCGGCGGCGGCCTGGTCAGCGTCACCCTGACCGGAAAATTCGAGATGAAGTCGCTGAAGATCGATCCGTCGCTGTTCAAGGAGGACGATGTCGAGGTCCTCGAGGACCTGCTGCTCGCTGCGCACAATGACGCCAGGGTCAAGGTCGAGCAGATCATGCAGGAAAAGACCAAGGCGCTGACCGCCGGCCTGCCGATTCCGCCGGGAATGAAACTGCCGTTCTAGGTCCGGCCGCAGCTCCATGACCGAAGAGCCGTCCGAAAGACTGATCGAGCAGCGTATCCGCAACAGGATCTACGAAATCCTGGAAATCCTCGCCGATTGCGACGCCGGCGTCGATCTCGTCGGCATCAAGGGCTACTTCTACCTGTTCGAGGACTTCGTCCACCGCCCGTCGATCGAGGCCGGCACGTCGGCGCTTTCCAGGGAGGAGCGCTCGGTCGTGCTGGAGATCGCCGAATTCCTCGAGGCGGCCTCCGAAACAAATCCCGACTTCACCAAGGCCGAGTTCATCCACAGCGACTGGCCGGGTAGGATCGCGCCGGCGGCCAGGAACGCTCGCAGGCTCTTCCTCGCACGCGGCCTGTTTTCGGAGAAAGTCGAGGAACGCGAGCCCGACCAGCCGGCCGTGGTGGCGGCAGGACGATAGAGCGGTCCAGGAACAGCGTGATTCGGGATTTCCCCTTCGAATTGCGGCGAAACAGAGGGAAAGCGGTCATCGGTTTTGTGAAACGATGGCTCGATCTATCTGAAAAGCCAAGAAATTGTGCTAATTATGCAACAGTACCCTGCTAATAACGTTTTGGCCATCATTTCGCCCGAAAGTGTCTCATTCTTGCCGCAGCCTGGGGGCGGGCATCGAAGTGAAGTGAGAGGGTTACCTGTTGATTGTCACGCGATGGAAGGCGCCGCTGTTGCTCGGCGTCGTTACCTCTCCGCTGTTCTTGGCTGCATGCAGCCAGACCACGTCGCACGGCATGTCCGTTGCCAGCCTGACTGACGCCATCACGCCGAGCTTCCTCAGTTCGCGCGCGTACAGCCACACGCCGAAGGACAGGGAATGCCTGGAAAGGGCGATGTTCTTCGAGTCCAACCGCTCGAGTCGCGACGGCATGATCGCCGTCGGCACCGTGGTGATGAACCGGCTGCGCTCCGGCAACCACGGCAGCACCATTTGCCAGGTGGTTGGCGAGCCCGGACAATTCGCGCCCGGTGTCATGACCAGGTCGATGAATTCGCGCGCAATGCCCGATGTCGAGGAAGCCGCCGACGCCGTGCTCAAGGGCGAGCGCAAGGCCAAGCTCAAGAACACCATGTATTTTCACACGGCGGGGCTGCGCTTCCCCTACAAGAACATGCACTACACCATGGTTGCCGGCGGCAACGCCTTCTACGAGAAACGTGGCCGCAACTGGCAGCCGCTGCCCGATGAGCCGATGGTTGCCTCGGTGGAGACAGAAAAGCCGGCCGTCCCGGTCACGATGGTTGCCTCGGCGGAGCCGGTTCGCTCGGACAGGAAGCTTGTTCGCAACGCCCCGGCACAGCAGCAGGCCCCAACACAACGGGCCCCAATACAACAGGCCTATGTGACTGCGGCAGTCGAACCGGCGCGCCCGTTCAAGATGGCCACTGCCCCCGCCCAGCAGACCTACGTGACCGCGGCCGCCGCCCCCTCGGCGAAGTCCGCCCGCGTGGCGCCGAAGCCGGTGGAAGTTGCCATGCAGGAGCCGATGGAAGAACCGGATGCCGCGCGGTTTGGCGGGACCTTGAACAAAAAAATCATCAGTTCGGTCCAGGGCGAACCGCAAGAGGCGTCGATGGGATTCCAGTCGACACCTGAGAACACCGACGCCATAGGTGCGATGATCGTCAGCCAGGGCCGGCCGCTCGAAACCAACTGATCCGCGTCGAACGCTTCGCGTGGCAGCATGACGGACCATGCGCGGATGCGGCATGTTCCAAAACGCGCTGAAAAATCCTAGATCAAGGCGATGTCGAAACGAATCGCCGGTCCCGAGATCGAACGCCTGATCCAACTCCTGGCCAAGGTGCCGGGTCTTGGCCCCCGTTCGGCCAGGCGTGCGGCTCTCCATCTGATCAAGAAGAAGGAGCAGCTCCTGTCGCCGCTCGCCGCCGCCATGGGCGAGGCCGCCGACAAGGTGCGCATCTGTTCCACTTGCGGCAATGTCGACACGTCGGACCCTTGCATGATCTGCACCGATCCGCGCCGCGACGCCACCACATTGATCGTCGTCGAGGATGTCTCGGATCTCTGGGCGCTGGAGCGGGCGGCGGCGATGAACGTGCGCTATCACGTGCTCGGCGGCACGCTGTCGCCGCTCGACGGCATCGGCCCCGACCAGCTCAACATCCGCTCGCTGATCGACCGCGTCGCCGGCGGCGAGGTCAAGGAAATCATCCTTGCCGTCAACGCCACGGTCGAGGGCCAGACCACCGCGCACTACCTCACCGACCAACTGTCCGGCTTCGACATCAAGGTGACGCGCCTTGCGCATGGCGTGCCGGTCGGCGGCGAACTCGACTATCTCGACGAAGGCACGCTGGCGGCTGCGCTTAGGTCGCGGACGGCGTTTTGACGAAGTTGCGGCAGAGGATGCGGATCATGAATGTTGCGCGTCCTTCCGGGCTGGTGCCAGGCGCCCCCCTCTGTCCTGCCGGACATCTCCCCCTCAAGGGGGGAGATTGGCCGTTTCATCGGCGGCGCTCTTCCTGCTACGTCGGCGATCGGCGAAGGCAAAGACAACAACCGATCTCCCCCCTTGAGGGGGAGATGGCCGGCAGGCCAGAGGGGGGCGCCACAGAACGCGGACTTCGCCGGTTTTGTCTGGCATTTTTCGTGGCTGCGCTTGCCTTCCTCGCCACACCCGCCTCCGCTGCCAAGATCGACGACCAGTTCCGCGCCTGGCTGCAGGACGACCTCTGGCCGCAAGCCAAGGCCCAAGGCATCTCGAAAAACACCTTCGACGCCGCCTTCGACGGCATAAAACCCAATCTGAAGCTGCCCGACCTTGTCATGCCAGGCGAGAAACCGAAGACGCCGCAGAAGCAGCATCAGGCCGAATTCGGCTCGCCCGGTGCCTATTTCGCCGAGAAGACCATTGGCGCGGTCACAGCGGGCGGACGCGCGCGCGAAACCGCCAACGCCAAGACGATTGCCGCGATCGAAAAACGCTATGGCGTGCCCGGCGAAATCCTGCTGGCGATCTGGGGCCGCGAGACCGGCTTCGGCGCGGCGAAGATGCCTTACGACGCCTTCGAGGTGCTCGGCACCAAGGCCTTCATGTCGACCAAGAAGGATTTCTTCCGCACCGAGCTTTTGGCGGCGCTCGAAATCGTCGAGCGCGGGCTCGCCCCGGTCGGCGCGATGAAATCGTCCTGGGCCGGCGCACTCGGCCAGCCGCAATTCATGCCGACCTCGTTCCTGAAGCATGCTGTCGATTTTGACGGCGACGGACGCGTCGACATCTGGAACTCGACGCCGGACGTGCTGGCTTCGATCGCCAACTATCTCGTCCACTATGGCTGGGTCAGGGGCCGTGGCTGGGGTTTCGAGGTGACCGTGCCCGAGACGGTCTCCTGCTCGCAGGAAGGCCCCGACCAAGGCAAGAAGATCTCGCAATGGGCAGCGCTGGGCATCAAGCGGGTCGGCGGAAAGCCGTTTCCGGCGAGCGAGCTGAAGGCCGAGGGCTTCCTGCTCATGCCGGCCGGCCGCAGCGGGCCTGCCTTCATCGCCACGCCCAATTTCTACGTGCTGAAGGAATACAACACCAGCGACCTCTACGCGCTGTTCATCGGCCATGGCGCCGACCGCATCGCCCATGGCGACTCCAATTTTTCCGGCGGCTGGGGTCCGGTCGGCGATCTCCACCGCTCCGACATAGCCGCCCTGCAGCGGACCCTGGAAGCCAAGGGTTATGACGTCGGCAGCGCCGACGGCCTGCCCGGCTTCAAGACCCGCCGTTCGATCGGCAAATGGCAGGCCAAGAACGGACAGGCGGCGACCTGCTTTCCCGACGCCGGCCTGGTTACCGCGCTGAAATAGCGCCGAAATTGGCAGGCCTCGATTGGGCGACCAGTGCGTCGCCATGCCGCCTGCCATTCTGGTCCAATGAACCGTCGCATAAATGCGCGTTGCCCACCAACGGGCCGCCGAATATGGTGTTGACCAACTGGACAAAAACCACGACGGTAAGTGGGCAGGGGCCATGGCCGGCCCCGAAAAGAATACTGCAACCCTGAGCCGGGAACTCAGGTCAACAAAACAGGGAACAATCACCATGATGATGGAAAAGTTTGCTCTACGCTCCCGCATCTTGCTTGCGGGTGCCGCCATGTCCGCGCTGCTTCTGGCCGGCGCGCCGGCAGGTGCGGTCACGCCCGCAGATACGCTGGTCGAAGGTTTTGCGATCGACGACATCATCTCCATGGATCCGGGCGAGGCGTTCGAGCTGTCGACCGCCGAGGTCACCGGCAACACCTACGATCTGCTGGTCCGTCTCGATCTCAACGACACCTCCAAGGTCAAGCCCGATCTCGCCGAGAGCTGGACCGTATCCGACGATGGCCTCACCTACACATTCAAGCTCAAGCCCGGCCTGAAGTTCGCCTCCGGCAACCCGATCACCGCGGCCGACGTCGCCTATTCGTTCGAGCGCGCCGTCAAGCTGGACAAGAGCCCGGCCTTCATCATCGGTCAGTTCGGCATCAGCGGCGACAACGTCACCGAAAAGGCCAAGGCGGTCGACGACACCACCTTCCAGTTCACCGTCGACAAGGCATATGCGCCGAGCTTCGTGCTGAACTGCCTCTCGGCAACCGTCGCTTCGGTGGTCGATGCCAAGCTGGTGAAGGAACATGTCGCCGCGGCCACGCCGAGCGCCGACTACAAATGGGACAACGACTTTGGGAACGCCTGGCTGAAGACCGGCTATGCCGGTTCCGGTGCCTACAAGCTGCGTGAATGGCGCGCCAACGAAGCTGTCGTCATGGAGCGCAACGATAATTATTACGGCGAGAAGGCCAAGCTCGCCCGCGTCATCTACCGCAACATGAAGGAAAGCTCGGCCCAGCGCCTGGCGCTCGAAGCCGGCGACATCGACGTCGCCCGCAATCTCGAGCCGAACGACCTCGACGCGATCGCCAAGAACGCCGACCTCACCACTACCAGCGCGCCGAAGGGCACGGTCTACTACATCAGCCTCAACCAGAAGAACCCGAATCTGGCCAAACCAGAGGTTCGCCAGGCCTTCAAATATCTCGTCGACTACGATGCGCTGAGCTCGACCATCCTCAAGGGCATCGGCGAGATCCACCAGACCTTCCTGCCCAAGGGCGTGCTCGGCGAACTGGACGAGAACCCGTTCAAGCTCGACGTCGCCAAAGCCAAGGAGTTGCTGGCCAAGGCCGGCCTGCCCGACGGCTTCAGCGTCACCATGGACGTGCGCACCGGCCAGCCGACGACCGGCATGGCCGAATCGATCCAGCAGACTCTCGGCCAGGCCGGTATCAAGCTGGAGATCATTCCGGGCGACGGCAAGCAGACGTTGACCAAGTACCGCGCCCGCAATCATGACATCTATATCGGCAACTGGGGCCAGGACTATTTCGATCCGAACTCTAATGCCCAGACCTTCGCCTCGAATCCCGACAATTCTGATGCCGGCAAGTCACATACGCTTGCCTGGCGCAACTCTTGGGACATTCCGGACCTGACCAAGCAGACAGAGGCGGCTCTGCTGGAGAAGGATTCGGGCAAGCGCGCCGATATGTACAAGGATCTGGAGAAGAAGATCCTCGACACCAGCCCCTTCGTCATCATCCACCAGCAGCTGGAAGTGGCCGGCTTGCGCAAGAACCTCAAGGGTTTTGCGCTCGGCCCGAGCTTCGACACCAACTTCGTCGGGCCGGTTTCCAAGGAATAACGCCGGCGGTCGCGCAGCATGAGCGCAGTAGAAAACGAGGGCGGGCGCGGCGGTGCCCGCGCCTATGCACTTGCGTCGTCGCTCGGCCGCTTCCTGGTCATCGCGGTGACGACCTATCTTGGTCTTCTCGCGGTGACCTTCTTCATCGGCCGAGTCATCCCGATCGACCCGGTGCTGGCGGTGCTCGGTGACCGGGCGCCGGCCAATGTCGTCGAACGCACGCGCCGCGAGATGGGTCTCGACCTGCCATTGATCGAGCAGTTCTACATCTATGTGAAACACGCGTTGAGTGGCGATTTCGGCACTTCGGTACTGACCACCAATCCGGTCATGACCGACATCCGCCGCGCACTTCCGGCAACGACCGAGCTGGCGACGCTGGGAACATTGATCGGCGCGCTGCTTGGCGTACCGCTTGGCGTGCTGGCAGCAGTCAGGCGAGGCAGCCTCATCGACCAGATCGTACGCGTCATCGGCCTGATCGGTTATTCCGTGCCGATCTTCTGGCTCGGCTTGCTCGGGCTCGTCTTGTTCTACGCCAAGTTGCAATGGGTGGCTTTTCCGGCCCGGCTCGACGTCGTCTACGAATACACCTTCACGCCGATCACCGGCTTTTATCTTCTCGATTCGGCGATGCAGGGGCAGTGGGATGTCTTTTACGACGCCTTCCGGCACATCATCCTGCCGGCCTCGCTGCTCGGCTACTTTTCGCTCGCTTATATCAGTCGTATGACGCGCTCGTTCATGCTCAATGAACTCGCCCAGGAATACATCGTCGCCGCGCGTGCCAAGGGTCTGTCGGAAACCCGCATCATCTGGGGCCACGCGCTGCGCAATGCCGCGGTGCCGATGGTGACAGTGATCGCGCTCTCCTATGCCGGGCTGCTCGAAGGCTCGGTGCTGACCGAGACCGTCTTCTCCTGGCCGGGCATCGGCCTCTACATCACCAATTCACTCCAGAATGCCGACATGAACGCCGTGCTCGGCGGCACCATCGTCATCGGCTCGGTGTTCATCGCCATCAATCTCCTGTCCGACCTGCTCTACCGCGTCCTCGATCCGAGGACCAAATCCGCATGAGCGCCGACACGATCCAGAGCCGGCGCGACTGGCTGCTCAGCGAGCGGCCGGCATCGCGCATGCAAGCAAGGCTCGGCCGCGCCTATGTCGCCTGGCGGCGGTTCTCCGCCAATCGGCTGGCCTTTGTCGGCCTGCTCATCATCATCGCCTTGCTGGTTATTGCCGCCCTTGCCGGCGTGCTGGCGCCCTATTCGCCGACCTTCGGCGACCTCAAGAACGCGCGGCTGCTGGCACCGAGCGCCGAGCACTGGTTCGGAACCGACGATCTTGGCCGCGATATCCTTTCGCGCATTCTCTACGGCTCGCGCTGGACACTCTATGTGGTCATCCTGGTCGCCATCATCGCGGCGCCCATCGGCCTTCTGGTCGGCACCGTCGCCGGCTATGCCGGCGGCTGGACCGATGCCATCCTGATGCGCATCACCGACATCTTTCTCGCCTTTCCCAAGCTGGTCCTGGCACTGGCCTTCGTCGCCGCGCTTGGCCCCGGCATCGAGAACGCGGTGCTTGCCATCGCCATCACCTCCTGGCCGCCTTACGCGCGCATCGCCCGCGCTGAAACGCTCACCGTTCGCAATTCCGACTACATCAAGGCGGTGCAACTGATGGGCGCCTCGCCGTTTCGCATCGTGCTGCGCCACATCATGCCGCTCTGCATCTCCTCGCTGATCGTCAGGGTGACGCTCGACATGGCCGGCATCATCCTGACCGCCGCCGGCCTCGGCTTCCTCGGCCTCGGTGCGCAGCCGCCATTGCCCGAATGGGGCACCATGATCGCGTCTGGCCGTCGCTTCATCCTTGACCAATGGTGGGTGGCCGGTGCGCCGGGCTTCGCCATCCTTATCGTCAGCCTTGGCTTCAATCTGCTTGGCGACGGCCTGCGCGACGCGCTCGATCCCCGGAGTGGCGACCAATGAGTGGTGACCAATGAGTGGCGAGCAATGAGCAGGGAGACGAAGACGCTGCTTGAGGTCGACGATCTCCGCGTCACCTTTCCGACCCGCACCGGCCTGATCGAGGCGGTGCGCGGCGTCTCGTTCTCGCTTGGCCGAGAGCGCCTCGGCATCGTCGGCGAGTCGGGGTCGGGCAAGTCGCAGACCGGCCGCGCCATCATGGGACTGACACCGCCCCAGGCCCGCATATCGGCGAACAAGCTGGCCTTCGACGGCATCGACCTGCTCGACATCTCGCCGCGCGAACGCCGCGCGCTGCGGGGCAACCGCATCGCCATGATCCTGCAGGATCCGAAATATTCGCTCGACCCGGTCATGAGCATCGGCCGCCAGATCGTCGAGACGCTGCGCACGCATGAGAAGGTCTCCAAGGCCGAGGCGCGCGAGCGCGCGCTGGCGATGCTGGAGGCGGTGCAGATCCGCGACCCCAAGCGGGTGTTCGACCTGCATCCGCACGAAGTCTCCGGCGGAATGGGCCAGCGCGCCATGATCGCCATGATGCTGATCGCCGGACCGGAAATGATGATCGCCGACGAACCGACCTCGGCGCTCGACGTCACAGTGCAGCTCGACGTGCTCGGCATCCTCGACCGGCTGGTCAGCGAGCGCGGCATGGGCCTGATCTTCATCTCGCACGATCTGCGTCTGGTCTCGTCCTTTTGCGACCGCGTCATCGTCATGTATGCCGGCAAGGTGGTCGAGCAGCTCAAGGCCTCCGAACTCAGCCAAGCCCGGCATCCCTACACGCGCGGCCTGCTCAACTGCATGCCCAAGATCGGCGCCGACCGTCACCCGCTGCCGGTGCTCGACCGCAAGCCGGAGTGGGCGGCATGACATCAGCGATCGCCGTCGACGGGCTGGAAGTGATCTTCGACCGCTTCCGCGCGCTGAAGGGCGTCAGCCTCGACGTGCAGCCGGGCGAATCCTTCGGCCTTGTCGGCGAATCCGGCTCCGGCAAATCGACGTTGCTGAGGGCGATCGCAGGCCTTGCGCCGGTCGCTTCCGGCAACATCAACGTCAACGGCAAGACGCTTGGCACGCGCCGCGACAAGGCTTTCTACCGCGAGGTGCAGATGGTCTTCCAGGACCCGTACGGCTCGCTGCATCCGCGCCAGACCGTCGACCGCCTGCTGCAGGAGCCGCTGGCCATCCATGGTTTTGCGGACGGCGAAAAGCGTATCCAGCGGGCGCTCGACGAGGTCGGCCTCGGCAACGGTTTCCGCTTCCGCTACTCGCATCAATTGTCCGGCGGCCAGCGCCAGCGCGTGGCGATCGCGCGCGCCCTGATCCTCGAACCCTCGATCCTGCTGCTCGACGAGCCGACCTCGGCGCTCGACGCCTCGGTGCAGGCGGAAGTGCTCAACTTGCTGGAAGAGGTTCGCCGGCGGCGCAAGCTGACCTTCCTGATGGTCAGCCACGACCTCGCCATCATCACCCATATGTGCGAGCGGCTGATGGTGATGCAAAGCGGTGAGGCGGTGGAGAACCTGACCGCAAGCGATCTTGTCGAGCGCCATGTCACCAAGGATTATACGCGCAATCTGCTGAGGGCGAGCGAGGGGTTCGTGAGAACCGTTTGAATTCGTTCATCTGTGCACAGATCGACGGTCTTGGGGGAATTCCATGGAGCAAATGGAGATTTGAAGACCCACCCAACGTGGCGGTGCTATCGGACCGAGGCATACTTAAAAGTGGCGATTGGATCGCATACGTTGTGCATGAAGCTGATGACGACGATAGCTACAGCGATGAAGGTGGCAGCTGGCAATTCCACAACAGCGAAACTGGACCTGTTGACGAAGGCGACATTATGATGGTCAGCTTGCAAAATGTTTTGCGGAGGGATGAAAGCATCCTGGAATTGGCCGATTTGCCAAAGGGCTGGCATGCTTGGCGCAGTTCCAAATCGTCGCCGTGGCAGCGCGCCAAATCACTCCCTGTACCCTCCAACGACAACGAATGATCCGGTTACGTCCTAGGCCGGAGTTTGCACTGGTTCGCCGATATCCGGAACGGGTGGCTCATCCCGGGCTTTCGGCTCCTTGATCCGGAACCACGTCACATAAAGCGCCGGAAGGAACAGCAGCGTGATCGCCGTACCCGCGATGATGCCGCCCATCATCGCATAGGCCATCGGCCCCCAAAACACTTCGCGTGCGATCGGGATCAGCGCCAGGCTGGCTGCCGCCGCCGTCAGCGCGATCGGCCGCATGCGGTGTTCGGTCGCCTCGATGACGGCCGCCCAGGGGTCCTTGCCCTCGCGCACGAGATCCTCGATCTGCACGATCAGGATGACCGAGTTGCGGATCAGGATGCCGATCAGCGCCAGCACGCCCAGGATGGCGACGAAGCCGAGCGGGGCGCCGCTCGGCACCAGGGCCGCCACCACGCCGATCAGCCCGAGCGGCGCCACCGCCACCACCAGGAACAGGCGCTGGAAGCTTTGCAATTGCACCATCAGGATGGTCGCCATCACGAACAGCATCAGCGGCACCACGGCGGCGATCGGACCTTGGCTTTTGGCGCTTTCCTCGACCGAGCCGGCGGTTTCGACCGAATAGCCCGGCGGCAGCTTGGCGATGAAGGCATCGACCGATGGCTTGAGTTCGTTGACCACCGTGGCCGGCAGCACGTCGCCGACCAGGCCGGCGCGCACGGTGATCGTCGGAATGCGATCGCGCCGCCACACGGTCGGCTGTTCGAGGTCGTAGCGGAAATTGGCCACAGCCGCGAGCGGGATGGCCTCGCCGCTGCTGGTCGGCAGTTGCATGTTCTGCAGCGTCCCGATCGAGCCGCGCTCGGCATCGCGTGAGCGCGCCACGACATTGATCAGATAGGTGGCGTCGCGCACCTGCGTGATGGTGGCGCCGCCGACCGTGCTGTTCAGCGCGCTGGCGATGTCGGAGGAGGTGATGCCGAGCTGGCGTGCCTTGTCCTGCAGCACGTCGACCCGCAGCACGCGTTGTGGCTCGTTCCAGTCGAAGGTCGACGCGGCGAGCCTCGGATTGGCCGAGATCACGCCGGCGAATTGCTGCGCCAGCTCGCGCACTGTCTGGATGTCGGGTCCACCGACGCGATATTGCACCGGGCGGCCGACCGGCGGGCCGAGTTCGAGCAGCTTGACGAAGGCGTCGGTGCCGACGAACTCCTCGCGCAGCAGCTTTTCCAGCGCCGGCTTCACCCGGTTGCGCGCCTCGATGCTCTTGGTGACAATGACGGTCTGGCCGAAATAGGGGTTGGCCGGCTGCACGTCATAGGCCAGCACGAAGCGTACCGCGCCCTGGCCGATGTAGGACGAGAAATGATCGATGTCGGGATTGCCGACCAGCGCCCGCTGCTCGAAGCGCTCCATCTGGTCGCGTGTATCCGCGATCGACGAATTCTGTGGCAGGTTCCAGTCGACGATCAGCTCGGGCCGGTCCGATGGCGGGAAGAACTGCTGCTGCACCAGGCCGAAGCCAGCGATCGAGCCGGCAAACAACAGCACTGTGGCGATGATGGTCAGCCAGTGATGGCGCACCGAGCCGACAAGCACCCGCCGGAACAGCGAGGTGAAGCGGCCCGGCTGGTCGTGATGCTTGGTTTTCATCGTCGCCGGCAGGATGGTGACGCCAAGCAGTGGCGCAAACAGCACCGCCACGATCCATGACACCAGCAGCGAAACGGCGATGACGACGAACAGCGTGAAGGTGTATTCGCCGGCGGCGCTGTTGTTGAGGCCGATCGGGATGAAGCCGGCGACGGTCACCAACGTGCCGGTCAGCATCGGGAAGGCGGTCGAGGTGTAGACATAGGTCGCCGCCTTGCGCAGATTGTCGCCGACCTCCAGCCGCGCCACCATCATCTCGACGGCGATCATGGCGTCGTCGACCAGGAGCCCGAGCGCGATGATCAGCGCGCCAAGCGAAATACGCTGCAACGAAATGCCGAGATAGGCCATGACCGTGAAGGTGATGGCCAGCACCAGCGGGATCGACAGCGCCACCACGAAGCCGGCGCGCATGCCGAGGCTGATGAACGACACCGCGAGCACGATGGCCACCGCCTCGAACAGCGCGCGGGTGAAGCCGGAGACGGCCTCCTCGACGATGACCGGCTGGTCGGCGACTAGGTGCACGCCGACGCCGACCGGCAAGTCGGCCAGCACCTTGTTCATCTCCTTGTGCAGCGCCTCGCCGAATTCGAGCAGATTGGCGTTGGGCTTCATGCCGATGGCGAGCCCGATTGCGTCCTGGCCGTTGAAGCGGAACAGCGCTGTTGGCGGATCGGCATAGCCGCGCGTGATCGTCGCCACGTCGCTCAGCCGGAAAAAGCGGTCGTTGACGCGCAGATTGATGGCGCGAAGGCTGTCCTCGGAGGTGAACTGGCCGCCGACGCGCACGCTGATGCGCTCCGGTCCGGACTGGATGACGCCGGACGGCGTGATCGCGTTCTGCGCCTGCAGGCTCGCCACGATGGCCTGCTGGTTGAGGCCGAGTGCCGCGATCTGGCGGGTCGAGAATTCGAGGTAGATCGCCTCGTCCTGCGCGCCGACCAGATCGACCTTGCCGGCATTGGGCACGGTGAGGATCTTGGTGCGCGCATCCTCGACATAGTCGCGCAGCTGGCGTGGCGTCAGCCCGTCCGACGTGAAGGCGTAGATATTGCCGTAGACATCCCCGAAGCGGTCATTGAAGAACGGTCCTTGCACACCTTGCGGAAACTGCGCCGCGATGTCGTTGACCATGTTGCGTACCTGAATCCAGTTCGGCACCACATCGCGCGCCTTGGTGGTGTCCTTCAGGTTGACGAAGATGACGGTCTGGCCGGCGGTGGTGACCGATCTGGTGAAGTCCAGGCTGTCGAGCTCCTCGAGCTTCTTCTCGATGCGGTCGGTCACCTGCTGCACGGTCTCCTTGACCGAAGCGCCCGGCCAGTTGGCCTGGATGATCATCGTCTTGATAGTGAAGTTGGGGTCTTCTTCACGGCCGAGGTTGAGGTACGAGAACACGCCGGCCACGACGAAGACCAGCATGAAATACCAGACCATGGAGCGGTGGCTGAGCGCCCAGTCGGAGAGATTGAAGCCCTTCATCAGACGCCGCCCTCCGGCACTTTGACCTTCTGGCCTTCGCTCAGGCTGTGGACGCCCGCGGTGACCACGCGCATGCCGGCCTCAAGCCCCTCCGCGACGATGAAGGTGGCGGCGCCCTTGGCGGCCAACTTGATCTCTTTCGCGCTTACGCTCGATGTTTGCGGGTCGACGATCCAGACCTTGTCGGCACCGTCCTTTTCGAGCAGCGCCGACAGCGGCAGTTCGATCGTCGGCGTCACCTTGGTCATGCGCGTCGCCGTCACCGTCGAGCCGAGCCGGAAGGCCTGCGGCGGATCGGTGAGCGTCAGCTTGACGCGCCGGGTGCGGGTCGAGCCCTCGGACTGCGGCGCGATCTCGCGCAGCTTGGCCTCGGTCTGGATCGTCGGCAGCGATTGCAGGATGACCTGGAACGGCGTGCCGGCCGCGAGATCGCCGGTCAATTGGTCGGGAATGTCGACCACCGCCTCGCGCAGGTCCGAGCGCGCCACGGTGACGACCGTCTGGCCCGGAGAGACCGTCTGGCCGACCTCGGCGCCGACGGCTGTGACGACGCCGTCGAAATCCGAGAACAGCCTGGCATAGCCAAGTTGTTCCTGCGCCTTGGCAAGCGAAGCCTTGGCCCGCTCCACATTGGCCTCGGCCGCTTTCCTTGCCTGCTGCGCGGCATCGAAGACAGCTTGCGTGGTGTTGGCCGAAGCAAGCAGCTGGCGCTGTCGTTCCTCGCTGGCGGCGGCGTTGGCAAACTGCGCCTCGGCGTTCGAGAGTTCCGCCTTGGCCGCCTGGACAGCGAGCTCCAGCGCGGTCGGATCGAGCGTGGCGATCGTCGTGCCCTTGCTGACGATGTCGCCGACCTTGACGTCGCGCGAGACAACCCGGCCAAGCAGACGGAAAGCAAGGTCGGCGCTGACCTGCGGCTCGACCGAGCCGGCAAAGCCGAAAATCTGCGTGGTGCGCGGCTCGACCACCATCGACAGTACTGGCCGGATGATCTCCGGTGGCTTTTCATCGGATTTCGAGCAGGACGCGAGTGCGCCCAACATGAACAGGCCTAGCAGGACGGATGGCAGCCGGCTCATTGCCCCGCTCCGGATATTTCGACGGTCTGTCCAGGGCTAAGCAACTGTCCGCCCGCGGTGACGACGCTTTGGCCCTCGTTCAGTCCCTTGGCGATCGCCACCGTGCCGGAACCGAACGCCAGCACCTCGACAGGCGCCATTGTCACCGCCTTGGTCGAGGGGTCGACGATCCAGACCGCCGGCTTGCCGGCGCTGGACGTCAGCGCCTGCCAGGGCAGCAGGATAGCCTTCGCCTGTTTGGCGCTGACCGAGCCGATGACGGCTGCCCCCAGCGGCATGCCGGCGGGCGTGTCGGGAATGCCGACCTTGACCCGGACCGAACCGGAGGCCGGATCAACCGCCGGCGAAATTTCGCGCACCTTGCCCGTCGCCCTGACCTGTGGATCGGACAACAATGTGATCGTCACCGCAGGCGAGGCGGGTGTCCTGGCGACCAGCGTCTCCTGCACGTTGAACACCGCGTCGCGGTCGCCGTCCTCGGCGACGGTGAAGACGGTCTGCGCCGCTTGCACCACCTGGCCGGTTTCGACCTGACGGGCGGTGATCACGCCGGCGGCTCCTGCCTTGAGCTCGGTGAAGGACAGGTTTTGCTGGGCATTGGCGAACGCGCTCCGCGCGGCATCGACGCTGCCTTGCGCCACCTTCAGCGCCTGGTCGGCCGCGTCATAGTCGCGCCGGGTGGTGAAGCCTTGGGCCAGCAGTGTCTTCTGCCGCTCGAAAGCGGCGACGGACTGGGTCAGCTGCGCCTGCGCAGCATCGAGATCGGCCTGTGCCGAACGCAGATCGGATTCCTGCTCCTGCGGGTCGATGCGGGCAAGCACCGTGCCCTCGTCGACATGCTGGCCGACATCGACGAGCCGCTCGGCGACGCGGCCGCCGACCCGGAACGACAGATTGTTCAGCGTGCGCGCGGCGATCACGCCGGTCAGCGAGGTTCTCGGGGCATAGTCGGCCATCGCCGCCGTCTCGGTGCGCACCATGATGGGCAGTTTTTTGGCCGCCGTCTCCTGCTTCTGGCAGCCGGCCAGCAGCAGCACCGCAGTGCAGGCGAAGATCGTCGAAGCGGCTGGAAAAGACAAAAGGCGGGGAGCTTGGGCCGGTGGCGGCGAGACGGACGATGTCGCGTTCCTGCTCATGGGCTCCCCCAGCCGCGGGCCGCTCGCTGAGCGCGGTACCTCGCGGACATCAGGAGGATAATCGATCCCCGGAAAAAGGAAACCGCTCTCGTACGCGTATCGTCCGGCTGGTTAAGGTTGGGGATCCGTCTGCCGCAGGCCCAATCGCCCGCCAGTGGTGCCGACTTGAGGAAAACATGAAATAAGGTCAGAAGACGGTATCAAACGAGAACGGGCGCCGGCCCGATGAGGGACATCATGAAGAATTCAGCCATTTCCGAACGCAAGAACCAGTCGATCTCGCGCGGCGTCGGCATGACCACGCAAATCTATGCCGACCGGGCTGAAAACTCGGAGATCTGGGATGTCGAAGGCCGCCGCTACATCGATTTCTCCTCGGGCATCGCCGTCGTCAACACCGGCCACCGCCACCCAAGGGTGATCGAGGCGGTCAAGGCACAGCTCGATCGCTTCACCCACACCTGCCACCAGGTGGTGCCCTATGAGAGCTATGTGCGGCTGGCCGAACGGCTGAACGCCATGCTGCCCGGCAAGTTCAAGAAGAAGACCATTTTCGTGACCACCGGCGCCGAGGCGGTCGAGAACGCCATCAAGATCGCCCGCAACGCCACCGGCCGTCCGGCGGTCATCGCCTTCTCCGGCGGCTTTCATGGCCGCACCTTCATGGGCATGGCGCTGACCGGCAAGGTGGTTCCCTACAAGGTCGGCTTCGGCGCCATGCCGGGCGACGTCTACCATGCGCCGTTCCCGGTGCCGCTGCACGGCGTTTCCACAGCCGATTCGCTGGCCGCGCTGGATCGTTTGTTCAAGGCCGATGTCGATCCGGCCCGCGTTGCCGCCATCATCGTCGAGCCGGTGCAGGGCGAGGGCGGTTTCTACGAAGCGCCGCGCGAGTTCCTGACCGCGCTGCGCAAGCTGTGCGACCAGCATGGCATGCTGCTGATCGCCGACGAAGTGCAAACCGGCTTTGCCCGCACCGGCAAGATGTTCGCGATGGATCATCATGAGGTGGCGGCCGACATCACCACCATGGCCAAGAGCCTGGCCGGCGGCTTCCCGCTGTCGGCGGTTACCGGCCGCGCCGAGATCATGGATGCGCCCGGCCCCGGCGGGCTCGGCGGCACCTATGGCGGCAGCCCGATCGGCGTTGCCGCCGCACACGCGGTTCTCGACGTGATCGATGACGAAAAGCTGTGCGACCGCGCCAACACGCTGGGCGCGCGGCTGAAGCAGCGCCTGCAGTCGATCCGTGACGACGTTCCCGAGATCGTCGATATAAGGGGCCTCGGCTTCATGAACGCGGTCGAGTTCAACGACGTCAAGAAAGGCTTGCCGTCGGCCGAGATCGCCAACGCCATCCGATTGAAGGCGCTCGACAAGGGCTTGATCCTGCTGACCTGCGGCGTCTACGGCAACGTCATCCGCTTCCTGGCGCCGATCACCATCCAGGACGAAGTCATGAACGAAGCGCTCGACATCCTGGAAAGCTCGATCCGCGAAATCTGCGCCGCCTGACGTTCTACCCCTTGTGGGGAGGTCGGACCGAAGGTCCGGGTGGGGAGCTTGGCGCTGCCCCCCACCTGGATGCTTCGCATCGACCCTCCCCACATGGGGGAGGGTGAAGCCGCGCTATCCCGCAGCCCTTGCCGGCTCATCCTGCTGAAACGCGGCCAGCGCCGCCTTTAGCCCGTCCGGACCAGCCGCAACGGTCTCCGGCTTCGGCGAAAACCCGGCGCCGAGCATCTTGCGGCCAAGCATATGGTCGCCGGGGCGGTTGACCGATTCGATGCCGAGCAGCCGATCCCCGGCATAATGGTAGATCGAGAACTTGTTGTCGGGCAGGTCGCCGAGCACGACATGGCTGTCGCCGCCGGCGGTCAGCCCGACCATCTGCAGCTTCATGTCGCCAATGTCGGACCAGAACCACGGCACGGCGCAATAGGCATCGGCATGGCCGGTGATCGTGCGCGCCGCGAGCCGCGCCTGGTCGGTGGCGTTCTGCACGGATTCCAGCCGCACGTCGCCGCCGGTGAACCAATGCCGGTAGGAGGCGGCGTCGCCGATGGCCAGGATTTCCGGCACCGAACTGCGCATCTGTTGATCGACGCGGATGCCATTGGCGATGGTGAGGCCGGCGTCCTGCGCCAGTTCGACATTCGGCACGGCGCCGATCCCGACGATGATCATGCGCGCCGGCAGCCTTTCGCCTGACGAGGTGATCGCGGCCACGACTTGGCCGTTTTCACCTTCGAGCCTTGCAATCGAGGTGCCGGTGAGGATGCGCACGCCTGTCGTTTCCAGCCTTTGGCGGACATGGCTCGCCACCACCGGTGCAACCGCGCGGCCGAGCAGCCGGTCGACCGCTTCGACGACTGTCACGGTGCGGCCGGCCGCCCTCAACGTCGCGGCGATCTCCAGTCCGATGAAGCCGCCGCCGAGGATGACGACGTCGTCGCTCCTTGCACTCAATTCCCGGATCAGCCGCGCATCGGAAAGCGAGCGCAGCGACAAAACGCCGGACAGATCCGCGCCTGGCAGCGGCAGCAGGCGCGGGCGCGATCCGGTCGCCAGGACCAGACGGTCGAAGGCAATTACGCCGCCGCCGGCGATCTCCAGGCCGCGACGGCCGGCATCGATGCGCTCGATCCGGATGCCGGGCCGGTAGTCGATGGCGTTGCCGGTGTAGAAGGCTTCGCCACGCAAGGGTTGCGGCTTGGCTTCGGCGTCCTTGATGAAGGTCTTCGACAGCGGTGGCTTGTGGTAGGGCAGTTCGTTCTCGTCACCGATGAGGATCACCGGCCCGTCATAGCCGTCCTCGCGCAGGCTTGCCGCCGCTTGCACGCCTGCATGACCCGCACCGACAATGACCACGCCGTTCTTCATCGCATTCCAATCCCGGTTCGATTCTAGGATGTCTCGCCAAGTGGCAATTGTCTGACGCCGCCGCAAGAGCGTGTCTGCGGGTCGCACCCGGAATGGCGGCTGTCAATCGTGTAGCTACCGGGCGTGCAGTTCCCGGGCAAAGACGGTGAGCAAGGTCGTAAAGTTGACCGTTGTAGTTTAGAATAGTTCTAAACTATTGTTTCAATTAGCTTTTCCTGTCGATTTTCGTTGACTTCCATCGTCGAAGCTTTATGGAAACCTGCGCGCTGGCGCATCCCCTGATGTTTGGGCCTTGAACCCGTTCGATTGGAGGCATTTTGGTGTCTTTCTTCCGCGAACCGCGCGATGGCGCGGCAAGTCTTGTGCCTTATGGCATCGATGTGGCCTGGCGCCGATTGCCGCGCGCGCCATTCGTGAAATTCCCGAGAAACTGGAGAGCGATAATGACAGCACGATATGGCGGCAGGCTTGCGGCGATGGGCGCCACGGCCTTGCTGACGGCAGCGGTGTTCGTGCTGCCCGCCAAGGCGCAGACCGATGCTAAAGCGGTCATCACGACTTATTCCGACATCGCGCTCGCCAAATACGAGGATTCGCTGACCACGGCGCAAGCCCTCGACAAGGCGGTCGACGCGCTGCTCGCCAACCCGTCGGCGGATACGCTCAACGCCGCACGCGAGGCCTGGAAGGCGTCGCGCGTTCCCTACCAGCAGACCGAGGTCTACCGTTTCGGCAACAAGATCGTCGACGACTGGGAGGGCAAGGTGAATTCCTGGCCGCTGGACGAAGGCCTGATCGACTATGTCGCCAAGAGCTACGGCACCGAGTCCGATGCGAATTCGCTCTATACGGCCAATGTGATCGCCAACAAGGAAATCGAGATCAACGGCAAGAAGGTCGACGCCTCGAAGCTTTCGCCGGAATTCCTCTCCGGCACGCTGCAGGAGGCTGGCGGCGTTGAAGCCAACGTCGCCACCGGCTATCACGCCATCGAGTTCCTGCTCTGGGGCCAGGACCTGCATGGCACCGGCCCGGGCGCCGGCGAGCGCCCCTATACCGACTATGACCTCAAGAACTGCACCGGCGGCAATTGCGACCGCCGTGCCGAATATCTGAAGTCCGCCAGCACACTTCTGGTTTCGGACCTGCAGGAAATGGTCGGCAACTGGAAGGCGGATGGCGCGGCGCGCAAGGCCCTGGCCGATGGCGAGCCGAACACCGCCATCTCGACGATCTTCACCGGCATGGGCTCGCTATCCTACGGCGAACTGGCCGGCGAGCGCATGAAGCTCGGCCTCTTGCTGCACGATCCCGAAGAGGAGCAGGACTGCTTCTCCGACAACACCTACAACTCGCATCTCAACGACGCCATCGGCATCCGCGCCGCCTATCTCGCCAGCTATACCAGGCTCGATGGCACTGTCGTCTCGGGGCCTTCGGTGCACGAGATGGTGAAGGCTGCCGATCCGGCGATCGACAAGGAACTGTCTGGCAAGCTCGACGTCACCGTCGCCAAGATGGAGGCGATCAAGGCTCGGGCCGAGGCCGGCGAGGCCTATGACCAGCAGATCGCCGAGGGCAACACCGAAGGCAATGCGACCGTGCAGGCCGCGATCGACGCCTTGATCGACCAGACCAAGTCGATCGAGCGCGCCGTCGGTTCCCTGAAGCTCAACGCCATCGCCTTCGAGGGCTCCGACAGCCTTGACGCACCCGACAAGGTGTTCAAGTAAGCGCCGAACTGGAGCCTGGTCCGGAGCCCGACAATCGGTTTCGGAGTGGGCTCCGGAAGCGAAACAGCCACACGGCGCGGAAGGCGCCGTCAGCCATCCGGGCACTGTAAATGCTGATCTGCCATTGCAACATCATCACCGAGAAAGAGATCGAGCAGACGATCATCGATCTGCTGGATCAGGATCCTTGGCAACTTATCGTGCCGGCAAAGGTCTACCACACGATGCAGAAGCGCGGTCGTTGTTGCGGCTGCTTCCCAAATGTGGTCGAAACGATCATTCGGGTCACCGAGAATTACCACACCCGCTCGGAGGCGAGTGGCGTGGACATCGTTTCACACCTGGACCGCGTCAGGGGCCTGCGCGTCCAATACGGGAGCAGAATCCATGAAAGGCGAACCGCAGGTCATCGAGCGGCTTAACGAAGCTCTGTTCTTGGAACTCGGAGCGGTCAATCAGTATTGGGTGCATTTCCGTCTGCTCGAAGACTGGGGGTATGCCAAGCTGGCCAAGAAGGAGCGGGCGGAATCGATCGAGGAGATGCACCACGCCGACAAGCTCGTCGCCCGCATCATCTTCCTCGAAGGCCATCCGAACCTGCAGTCCGTGGCGCCGTTGCGCATCGGGCAGAACGTCAAGGAAGTGCTCGAATCCGACCTTGCCGGCGAATATGACGCACGCACCGCCTACAAGCGCTCGCGTGAAATCTGCAACGAGGCCGGCGACTATGTGTCGATGAAGCTGTTCGAGCAATTGCTGGCCGACGAGGAGGGGCATATCGACTTCCTGGAGACGCAGCTCGATCTGCTGGCCTCGATCGGCGAGGAAAAATACGGCCAGCTCAACGCCGCATCGGCGGACGAGGCGGAGTAAGGATATGCGGGAATGCGGCGCCCCTTAGAACTCTTGCGCCGCTTGCGGCGGGCCGAAAGCTCGCCGCACCTTCGGAAGACGCCAGCCGGCTCGACGGGTCGGCGCTGCGCCATTCTCGTGCTGGCGCTGACTTCGTCGGCGCTGGCCGGCGACCTTCAACCCTCCGGCCTCGCCACCACGCGCACCGACCTCGATGCGAAGGATCAGGCGCGTGTCACCGCCATCACCAGGCCGACCGCGGATTTCTCCAGGCCCGAACGGTTCGAGTTGATGCAGGGTGGCGCCGGAACCTCTGAGAAGGACGTCAACCGCGACGCCTTCTCGCAATCCTCGGCCAACATCACTTTCGAGGAAGAAGGCACCTTCAAGCTCGGCAATGCGCTGTTCCGCAAGAACTGGGTGTCGTCGCCATCCTCGACGCAGGCCTCGGACGGGCTTGGCCCGCTGTTCAACGAACGCGCTTGCCAGAATTGCCATCTGAAGGATGGCCGCGGCCGTCCGCCGCAAGGCGACCTTGGCAGCACCTCGATGTTCCTGCGCTTGGCCCGAGACGCCAGCAGCGCGGAGGAGAAGGCCGCCCTTGCCGACCACCAGGTGCTCAACTTCCCCGACCGGGTCTATGGCTCGCAATTGCAGGAGTTGGCGGTGCCCGGCCTGCGCGGCGAAGGCCGGATGCATGTCGACTATCAGGAACGTAAGGTAGAGTTGACGGATGGCACCGTGGTTTCCCTGCGCAAGCCCAGCTATTCGGTCACCGATCTCGCCTATGGGCCGCTTGATCCGCGTACGACATTGTCGCCGCGCCTGACGCCGCCGATGATCGGACTAGGCCTGATCGAGCAGATCGCGCCGGCCGATATTCTGGCCCATGCCGATCCGCAAGACCGCGACGGCGACGGCGTTTTCGGCAGGCCGAACATCGTGCGCGACGGCCAGGGCGGGGACCTGACGCTTGGTCGTTTCGGCTGGAAGGCGCAGACCGCGTCGATCCGCCAGCAGGCGGCCGATGCCTTTGCCGGCGACATCGGTATCTCGACGCCGGAAGAACCAAAACACTGGGGTGACTGCACCGCGGCGCAGGCAAAATGCCTTGCCATGCCAAACGGCGTCCAGCAGCGTCTTGGTTCCGCCGAAGCGCCGCCACCGGTAATGGATCTCGTCACCTTCTATTCGCAGAACCTGGCCGTGCCCGCACGCCGCGACCGCGACGCGCCCGATGTGCTCGCCGGCAAGAAGGTCTTCTACGACATCGGCTGCGTTTCCTGTCATACGCCGAAATTCGTCACCCGCCGTGATGCCCCTGACAAGGCGCAGGCCTTCCAGCTGATCTGGCCCTATTCCGACTTCCTGCTGCACGACATGGGGCCTGATCTTGCCGACGGACAGGCCGTGGGTGAGGCCACGGGCAACGAATGGCGCACCCCGCCGCTATGGGGCATCGGCCTTACCGAGACCGTCAACAGCAATTCCTTTTTTCTGCATGACGGACGCGCGCGCAGCCTGACCGAGGCGATCCTGTGGCATGGTGGCGAGGGCCAGAAGGCGCGCGACCGTTTTGCCGCCGCCAACGCCGCTGAGCGCAGTGCGCTGCTCAAATTCCTGGAGTCACTTTGATGCTGAAGCGTTCCGCGCTGTTTTTCGTTCTTCCGCTGGCCCTGCTGGGCGCCTTGCCCGCATCGGCGGCGGTGAAAGCCTCCGATGTCATCCAGCGCGCGATCGACGGCTTTGTCCGCCCGGCCTATGCCGGCCTGCATGAGCGCACGCAAACCCTGGCGAAGGCGATGCACGAGCTGTGCGAAGCGCCTTCGCCAGGGGAACTCGACGCGGCGCGGACCGAATTTTCGGCCACGGTCTATGCCTGGTCGTCGGCCGAGATCATCGGCATTGGGCCGATCAAGGAAAACAACCGGCTGGAGCGCATGCTGTTCTGGCCGGACCGCAAGAGCATCGGGCTGAAGCAGGTGCAGGCGGCATTGTCGGCCAAGGACCCGACCGCAACCGACCCGGCGCAACTGGCCGGCAAGAGCGTTGCCATGCAAGGGTTGGGCGCGCTGGAATTCGTGCTTTTCGGCGACGGCGCAGACGCGTTGGCGAGCAAGGACGATCCCTACCGCTGCGCCTACGGCGCGGCGGTAGCCGGCAATATCGGGACCATGGCCAAAGACGTCAACGACGCCTGGAACAAGCCCGACGGCTTTGCGGCTCTCTGGGCCAATCCAGGGCCGCAAAACCCGCTTTACCGCGACGGCAACGAAGCCGTGACCGAACTGGTCGGCGTCTTCATCAACGAGCTGGAAATGGTTCGCGATGTCCGCCTGAAGGGGTTTCTGGGTGGCAAGCCCGAGGCCGACAAGCCGAAACAGGCGATCTACTGGCGCTCGCAAAACACCGGCAATTCGCTGGCCGGAAACCTGGACGGCATCAATCGGCTGTTCCAGGTCTCGAAGCTTGGCGACGCATTGCCTGAAGATGCGCGCTGGATGGCGGAATCGATCCACATCCAGCTCGTCAACGGCGTCGCCACCGCGAAGTCGGTCCAGGGCCCGATCGACAAGGCACTCGCCGATCCGGCACTGCGCGGCAAACTCGAGCATTTCGCACTGATCACCTCCAGCCTGTCGACCCTGATCGGCACAAGGCTGACCGCCGAATTCGGCCTGACCGCCGGCTTCTCGTCGCTGGATGGAGACTGAGCGTGATGTGGAAGGTGGCCGAAGCCCCCGGAACTTCGTCATCCACGGGCGGAGCAAGGAGCGTAGCGACGCGGCGCAGACCCCAGGATCCATGCCGCGACCGCAAGGCGTTGCAATGGTTCAGAATTCTGCTCCGCTGCACCCTACGGTCAAGGTCACGGCATGGATCCTCGGGTCTCCGCGACGGAGCTTCGCTCCTGCTCCGCCCGTGGATGACGAAGTTCCGGGGGCTTCGGCCAACGTCCAATGTCTGCGGTGTATCATTCCGAGAATCGGTAGACCCCGGGCGTCCGTTCCAATCCGCAAAAATCACCATGTCTTGGAACGAGCCGGTGCAGGGGCGGGCCATCTCATGAGAACCTCACTCATCGATCGCCGGGATTTCCTCAGGGCCGCGGGCATCGGCTTTGCCGCGGCGATGGCGCCGCCGGCGTGGGCCAGGACGCTTGCGGCGGACGCTGTCTTCGCCACCGCCTTCGTCAAGCGTGACGGCAGTTTCGGTGCCGCGGTCCTGTCCGAGGCCGGCAAGGTTCTGCACGCGATCGACCTGCCTGATCGCGGCCATGACGTCACCTTCGACCCGATGTCGAAGCGTTCGGTTGTCTTCGCCCGCCAGCCCGGCACCTTCGCTGTCGTCTTCGATCACACCGGGCGCGACGCCCCGCTGACCATCGCCAGCATCCCTGGCCGGCATTTCTTCGGCCATGGCGTGTTCTCGCCCGACGGCGCCTTGCTCTACGCCACCGAGAACGACTTCGACAACGCCGCCGGGGTCGTCGGCGTCTACGATGCGCGCGCGAAATTCAGCCGTGTCGGCGAATTCCCGACTTATGGGATGGGGCCGCACGAGCTTCTGCTGCTGGACGACGGCCGGACGATCGCGGTTGCCAATGGCGGCATCGAGACCCATCCGGATTACGGCCGGGCCGAGCTCAACATCGCCACCATGAGGCCGTCCTATGTGCTGGTCGACCGCGTCACCGGCGATCTCATCGAAAAGCACGAACTGCCGGCGCCATTGCACCAACTGTCGATCCGCCACATGGACACCGACCAGGCCGGCACCGTCTGGTTCGGTTGCCAGTACAGGGGGCTGGGCACGGATCGTCCGCTGCTGGTCGGCCGCGCCGCGCGCGGCAAGGACTTGCAGTTGCTCGACATGCCGGGGGACGTGCTGGCCGGCTTCCGCAACTATATCGGCTCGGTCGCCACCAACCCTGGATCCGGTTCCGTCGCCGTATCGTCGCCGGAAGGCAATTCGTTGGTCGTGATCGATGCTTCCAGCGGCCAAGTCCTCTCGAACAGCGCGCTGGTCGAGGTCTGCGGCGTGGCGCCGGATGGGACTGGCTTCATGGCCACCACGGGTGCGGGCGAGATCATCGAAGGCAGCGGTGCGATGCGGTCCGAGCCGGACTATGTCTGGGACAACCACATGCTGCGCATCGAACAGGTGGCATAGCGCGCCGGTCGAAGCGAAGCCGCTTAACAAATTGTGCTTGCGGTGGCGCGCCTTGGCGGGCACAGGGAAGTGTTTCTCGGAACCGGTTGTTTCATGAAAGTGCTTGCCATCGACTGTGCCGCCAGCCTCTGCGCCGTCTGCGTCTACGACGCGGCGGCTGGGCTGGAGCTTGGCCGCTCGGTGCTCGATCTCGGCAAAGGCCATGCCGAGCATCTGATGGCGGTCATCGCCGAGGCGCTGAAGGCGGGCGCGACCGACTATGCCGGTCTTGGCGCCATTGCCGTCTCCGTCGGTCCGGGTTCCTTCACCGGCCTGCGCGTCGGCGTCTCGACCGCCCGTGGTCTGGCGCTGGCGCTCAAGATTCCCGCGATCGGTGTGACGACGCTCGAGGCGCTGGCGGGCGAAGCAGCAGCGGCATTTCCTGGCCGCGCCGTGCTGGCGGCGCTCGATGCCGGGCGTGAAGAGATCCATGCCGCTCTCTATGATCAAATGTCAGTTTTGACTTACGGTCCGGCCGTGGCCACGCTGGCTGAGGCCACTGGAATGGCGATCGAAAGCTCTGCGGTGCTGGCCGGCACCGCGGCAGCACAGATCGCCGCATCGGCCGGTCGTGGTTTCGATATCGGGCCTCGGACGGCCACCGCCGACATTCTCACCTATGCCCGGCTGGCCGCCGCAAAGGGGCAGGGCGAAAGGCCGAAACCGCTTTATCTGCGCGGTGCCGACGCCAAGCCGCAGGCCGGGTTCATTTTATCAAGGCAACAAAATTAATGCGCATTCCCTTCCTCCAGCCGCGCCGCCGGGACTATGCGCTCGAGCCGCTCAGGATCACCGACAGCCCGGCCGTCTCGCTGCTGCATCGCGAGGACTTCGTCCGCCCGTGGACCGATGGCGAGTTCGCCGCCTTGCTCGAACAGGACACCGTGTTCGGTTACGCCGCACGCGAAACCGGGCAGGGCGCCAAGCCGCCGGTCGGCTTCGTGCTGGCCCGGTTGGCCGCCGGCGAGGGCGAGATCCTGACAGTTGCGGTGGGGCGATCGCATCGTCGCCAGGGGCTTGGCTGGCAGTTGATGGATGCGGTGCTGCGTGAGCTGCACGCCCAGCGCGCCGAAGCGCTGTTCCTCGAGGTCGACGAGACCAATGTCGCCGCGATCGCCCTCTACCGGCGGCTGGGCTTCCGCGAGGTCGGCAAGCGGCCGGACTACTACAAGTCGCCCGATCGCGGACCGACCGGCGCGCTTGTCATGCGCCGCGATCTCCGCTAGCCAGAGATCGGGGTAGGGCGATGATCAAGAAAATCAGGATTTTCCTGGCCCTGGGCCTCGTCGTCGCCGGTTCGCTGATCCTCGTGCCGTTGCAGATCCTGTCGATGAAGACCGGCTGGTGGCCGGAAACATTCATCCTCAAGATATGGCATCGGCTGATCCTCAGGGCGCTCGGCCTACGCGTCCATGTCAACGGGACGCTGGCCGACAAACGGCCCTTGCTGGTTGCCTCGAACCACATTTCCTGGACCGACATCATGGTTCTGGGCTCTTTTGCCGATGTAAAATTCATCGCCAGGGCCGATATGGAGGGCTGGCCGCTGATCGGCATGCTGTCGAAGCTGCAGCGCACCGTCTTCATCGAGCGCGAGCGCAAGCGCTCCTCGGGCGACCAGGCGAGCGAGATCGCCAATCGCATGGCCAAGGGCGACGCCATGGTGCTGTTCGCTGAGGGCTCGACCGGTGACGGCAATGCCATCCTGCCTTTCAAGAGCACCCTGTTCGGCGCCGCCTCGATGGCGATTTCGGAGGGCTCGGCCGAGCAGGTCTTCATCCAGCCGGTGGCGATTGCCTATACCCGCCTGCACGGCGTGCCGCTCGGCCGCCGCCACCGGCCGATCTCGGCCTGGATCGGTGATGAGGATTTGATGCCGCATCTCAAGGTGCTGATGGCGGAAGGCGCACTCGATGTCGAAGTGCATTTCGGCGAGCCGATCGCGTTTTCCAAGGGTTCGAACCGCAAGGAAACGGCGAAGCTGATGGAAAGCCAGGTGCGCGATATGATGATCGCGGCACTCGCCGATCCGCGCCCGAGCCGCTAATTCCGGCCCCGCGCCTGCGGGCGCATGGCGAGAATCGTCTGTTTTTTGTCACGGAAAGGCGTTAGAAGCCGCCAGATGGACTTGAACACGATTGAAAACGACGACATCGGCACGCTGGCTGGACAGCCGGCGGTGCACGCCGTGGCAGCGAAAAAGGTCTTCATCAAGACCTATGGCTGCCAGATGAACGTCTATGATTCACAGCGCATGACCGATGCGCTGGCCGCCGACGGCTATACCGCGACCGATGCCATCGGCGAGGCCGATCTGGTGCTGCTCAACACCTGCCATATCAGGGAAAAAGCCGCCGAAAAGGTCTATTCCGAACTCGGCCGCATCCGCGACATGAAGGCGGAGCGCGCCAGCGTCGGCCGCGAGATGTTGATCGGCGTTGCCGGCTGCGTGGCGCAGGCCGAAGGCGCCGAGATCATCCGCCGTTCGCCCGCCGTCGATCTGGTCATCGGGCCGCAGACCTATCATCGCCTGCCAGACGTGTTGGCGAGAGTGCGCGGTGGCGAGAAGATCGTCGACACCGACTATGCCATCGAGGACAAGTTCGAGCATCTGCCGCAGCCGAAGCGCGCCGAGGTCATCAAGCGCGGCGTGACCGCCTTCCTCACCGTGCAGGAAGGCTGTGACAAGTTCTGCACCTTCTGCGTCGTGCCCTACACCAGAGGCTCCGAAGTTTCGCGGCCGGTGGCGCAGATCGTCGCCGAGGCCGAGCGCCTGGCCGAGGCCGGGGTGCGCGAAGTGACGCTGCTTGGCCAGAACGTCAATGCCTGGCACGGCCAGGGTGAGAATGGCGAGGAATGGGGCCTTGGCCGGCTCCTGTTCCGGCTGGCCGAAATTCCGGGGCTGGCGCGGCTGCGTTACACCACCAGCCATCCCCGCGACATGGACGACGAACTGATCGCTGCCCACCGCGACCTGCCGTCGCTGATGCCCTATTTGCATCTACCCGTGCAGTCCGGATCGGACCGCATCCTCAAGGCGATGAACCGCAGGCACACGGCCAGGGATTATCTGGCGCTGCTCGACCGCATCCGCGCTGCCCGGCCCGACATCGCGCTATCAGGCGATTTCATCGTCGGCTTCCCTGGCGAGACGGAAACCGATTTCGAGGCGACCATGGAACTGGTACGCCAGGTGAACTACGCCTCGGCCTTTTCGTTCAAATATTCGCCGCGTCCGGGCACGCCGGGCGCCGAGATGGCCGATCACGTGCCGGAAACGGTCAAGGACGAGCGCCTGCAGCGTCTGCAGGCACTGCTCTTGAAACAGCAGCAGGATTTCGGTCTGAGCCTGGTCGGCAGCACCATCGACACGCTGATCGAGAAGCCTGGCCGGCAGGCCGGCCAGAAGGTTGGCCGCTCGCCTTGGCTGCAGCCGGTTATTGTTGATGAAAAGGCCGGCGAAATCGGTGACATTATCCAGGTGCGAATCACGAAGACGGGCTACAACAGCCTGTTCGCCGAATTGGCCTGAGGGTCTCGGCAGATGAGGAGAGACGGTTGAGCGCAGCAGAGCTGAAGAACCTGCCCCCGGTACCGGCATCTGGGGCTTCTGATATGGCGCACATCGTTCTGACTTTCGACAACAACAAGCTTGCCAGCGCCCTTTACGGCCAGTTCGATGAAAACCTCGCCCGGCTCGAGCAAAAGCTCGGCGTCGACATACGCTCGCGCGGCAACCAGTTGACCATCAAGGGATCCGCTTCGGCCGCCGAACAGGCACGCCGCGCCTTGGACAATCTCTACGGGATCCTCCAGAAGGGCGTCGATATCGGCCAGTCCGACGTCGACGGCGCCGTGCGCATGGCGGTCGCCGCCGACGATCAGCTGACGCTGCCGACGCTGGAGCGCAAGGGCAAGGTTTCCGCCGCCCAGATCGCCACCCGCAAGAAGACGATCTATGCCCGCTCGCTCAACCAGGACGCCTATATGCGGGCGCTGGAGCGGTCGGAACTGGTGTTCGGCATCGGTCCGGCCGGCACCGGCAAGACCTATCTGGCGGTGGCGCACGCAGCGATGCTGCTCGAACGCGGCATGGTCGAACGCATCATCCTGTCGCGGCCGGCCGTCGAGGCGGGCGAACGGCTGGGCTTCCTGCCGGGCGACATGAAGGAGAAGGTCGATCCCTATCTGCGGCCGCTCTATGACGCGCTCTACGACATGATGCCGGCCGACAAGGTCGAGCGTGCGATTGCCGCCGAAGTCATCGAAATCGCGCCGCTCGCCTTCATGCGCGGCCGCACGCTGGCGCATGCCGCGGTCATCCTCGACGAGGCGCAGAACACCACGCCGATGCAGATGAAGATGTTTCTCACCCGTCTCGGCGAGAACTCGCGCATGATCGTCACCGGCGATCCCACCCAGATCGACCTGCCACCGAGCACCAAATCGGGCTTGGTCGAGGCCTTGCGTGTGCTCGACGGTGTGGCCGGCGCGGTAACCGTGCGCTTCAACGATATCGACGTCGTTCGCCATCCGCTGGTGGCGGAAATCGTCAGGGCCTATGACCGCGACGCCAAGCTGGCGCGCGGCCTCGGTGCCGAGAATTGATCTGACGATGTGGCCTCATGCCTGAGGACAGCACATCCGTCGACGGGAGCCTTCCCGTCGAGATCGATATATCGATTGAAGCGGGCGACTGGCCCGCTGAGGCAAGCCTGGAGCGATTGGTCGATCGCGCTGTCGCGGCTGCTTTCGCCGAAACTGGTGCGGCGGGACATTCCGAACTCAGCATCGTTTTTTCCGACGACGCTCATATCCGCACCTTGAATGCGGACTGGCGCGGCAAGGACAAGCCCACCAACGTCTTGTCTTTCCCGGCTTTTCCGCATGTGAAGGATGGTCCATTGCCGCCGATGCTGGGCGACATCGTGCTCGCCGCCGAAACCGTGGCGCGCGAGGCGGCACTGGAAGACAAGCCCTTGGAGAACCATATCACCCATCTCGTGATCCACGGCCTGCTGCACCTCATGGGCTACGACCACGAGACCGACACCGAGGCCGAGGCGATGGAAGCCGTCGAACGCGCAGCGCTTGCAAGGCTTGCCATTCCCGATCCCTACGCGTAACTACAAAAGACCAATTGACCGGACGAAGATGAACGACAAACCAGAGACTGCCGCCCGCCCCGACGCCGGCAGTGCACCCAAGGCTTCCGATACGTCGGAAGAGGGATCAAGTCCGAGTACAGTTACCGGCAGCGTTGCCAGCGAAACTTCGCCTGCCGGCCCCTCTCTGTTCGAACGCGTGCTGGGTCTGTTCCGGCAACGCAACGGCACCAGCCTGCGCGAGGAAATCGCCGGCGCGCTGGCCGAGACGGCGAGTGATGCCGGCGCCTTTTCGCCTGGCGAACGCGCCATGCTCAACAACATCTTGCGCCTGCGCGAGGTGCGGGTAGAGGACGTCATGGTGCCGCGCACCGACATCCAGGGGGTCGAGATCACGACGACGCTCGGCGACCTCCTGGGCACGTTCGAACAATCCGGCCATTCCCGCATGCCGGTCTATTTCGAGACGCTCGACGACCCGCGCGGCATGGTGCATATCCGCGACGTGCTGGCCCACATCACCAAGCTCGCGCGCGTCAAGAAGGGCCGCACGACCAGGAAGACGCCCATCGCCACGCAGCTCGATCTTGCCCAGGTCGACCTTTCGCGCACCATCGGCGAGCTCAACCTGATCCGCCAGGTTCTGTTTGTGCCGCCATCGATGCTTGCCTCCGACCTGATGGGCCGCATGCAGACGACGCGCACGCAAATGGCGCTGGTCATTGACGAATATGGCGGCACGGATGGCCTGGTCTCGCTCGAGGACATCGTCGAAATGGTCGTCGGCGACATCGAGGACGAGCATGACGACGACGAGCCGATGATCACCCAGGCCGGTGACGGCGTGTTCGTCGTCGACGGCAAGGCCGAGATCGACGAAGTCGCCAAGATGATCGGTGAGGGTTTCGCTGCCGGCGAACATGGCGAGTATGTCGACACCATCGGCGGCATGATCTTCAACACGCTCGGCCGCGTGCCGGCGCGCGGCGAGGTGGTGCAGGCCATCCCCGGTTTCGAGTTCCATGTGCTCGATGCCGATCCGCGCCGCGTCAAGCGCGTGCGCATCGTGCAGAGCCAGAAGGGCGAGCGACGCCGGCGCGCCACCGCCCGCACCGAGCAGGCGTGAGCGTTTCGCGCGCTCGGTGACGATCGACGACCCGTTCAAGCATGCGAGCCTGGGTTCCGGTGTCTTCCACAGGGATCCGCATGCCACGCGATCCCGAAGGCCACGTCTGGACTTTCTCGCAGACGATCCGCATCGTGTCCCGCGAGGAGGCCGAACGGCTTGGTGGCGTGCGGATAGAAGGCTGGCACCGGTAGTCGCCTTGGTGGGAAACCGTGGCCGACCGGCCTGCGTTTGGAGCGCGGACCGCGGCCTGTTAAATCTTTCTTCCTGATTCGCACGACTCGGAAGTATGCATGGTGCGCCTTGCCGGCCGGATAATTCTGCTTTGGGGTTGGCGCCGGGCGCTCGTGGCCTTTCTCGCAGGCGCCCTGGCGGTGCTTGGCCAGGCGCCATACGATTTCTTCGCCGCTTGCTTCATCTCGTTCCCGGTGCTGGTCTGGTTGCTCGACGGCGCGACCGGCGAAGCCTCCGGCAGCCTGTTCCGGCGCCTGCGGCCGGCTTTTGCCGTCGGCTGGTGGTTCGGCTTCGGCTATTTCCTCGCCGGTCTCTGGTGGATCGGTTCGGCGCTGCTGGTCGAGGCCGACAGCTTTGCCTGGGCGCTCCCCTTCGCGGTGGTCGGCATCCCCTTCGCGCTCGCCTTTTTCTATGGCTTTGCAACGGTGGTCGCCCGGCTCTTGTGGAGCAGCGACATCGGCCGCATCGCAGCACTTGCCTTCGGCTTCGCGCTGGCCGAGTGGTTGCGCGGCTTCCTGTTCACAGGTTTTCCCTGGAATGCGATCGGTTACGCGGCGATGCCCGTGCCCCTTCTGATGCAGAGCGTCTCGGTGACCGGCATGATCGGCATGAACACGCTCGCCGTGTTCCTCTTCGCGCTGCCGGCGCTGCTGGCGGCGCGCCGGCACCTGCGCCTTGGCGCGGCGCTGTTTGTCGCCCTCGCCGCCGCCCATGTCGGCTTCGGCTATGTCAGGCTCGCCGCTCCCGAAAAGCCTGCGGAGCGCAGCTTGAATGTCCGCATCGTTCAGCCGGCCGTGGACCTGTCGGAGAAGTGGGACGCCTCGGTGCGCGATCGCATCTTCGCCACCTTGCTGGGCCTGTCCGCCAAGGCGCCGGACCCCGGTCACGACAAGCCGCAGCTGATCCTGTGGCCGGAAACATCGGTGCCGTTCCTTTTCACCGAGCGCCCTGACGCGTTGACGGCGCTGGGCGACATGCTGGGCGACGGCCAGCTGCTGATCGCCGGCGTCGTTCGCGAGGAAGGTGGCTCGGCCGCCGGCGCCGACAGCCGCTATTACAATTCGGTGGTGGCGATCGACGACAAGGGTGAAATCGCCGATGCCGTCGACAAGGTCCATCTGGTGCCGTTCGGCGAGTACCTGCCTTTTGCCGACCTGCTCAGCCGTTTCGGCATCGAACAGCTCGTCGCCGGGCCGATGACGTTCACGGCCGGCAACGAGCGCCACGCCATCACGCTGCCGGGCGGCCTCCGTGCCCTGCCATTTATCTGTTACGAGGTGATCTTTCCCGACCTGGTGGCAGTTGACGCTACGTCAGCACAGCTTATTGTGAACGTTACCAATGATGCCTGGTTCGGCGACACGCCGGGGCCGTATCAGCATTTCAGGCAGGCTCAGATTCGCGCTGTGGAGAACGGGTTGCCCTTGTTGCGTGCCGCCAACAACGGCATCTCGGCCGTTGTCGACCAACGTGGACGCATCGTCGATGCGCTGGCGATCGACGCGCGCGGGGCCATCGATGTGAAGGTGCCTATTGCCGAACAGACAGTCGTTTCCGAGGGTCAGCGACGCATTAACGGAATGCTGATCATGTTGCTGTTTGCGCTGGGCGGGGCATTGTTGAACGTAAGGCAAAGGCTACGGGTGAATTGACAGTTGGCACATTAGAAACTCATACTGTACCGCCTGAAATTTCTCGAAGCCGGTGGATCATACTGTTGGGGCAGTTGCCTCCGGCTTTGTTTGGGCGAGAAAAAAATCACAAAGCCGAAAAAATTCGGCGAGGAAAAAATGACAGAAGAAAACAAGAAGAAACCGAATCCCATAGACATCCACGTTGGAAGCCGCGTCCGGCTTCGCCGCAATATGCTCGGAATGAGCCAGGAAAAGCTGGGCGAGAATCTCGGCATCACATTTCAACAAATCCAGAAGTATGAAAAGGGCACCAACCGCGTCGGCGCCAGCCGCCTGCAAGCGATTGCTTCCATACTCGGCGTGCCCGTCGCCTTCTTTTTCGAGGATGCGCCAGGCCAGGAATCCTCGGCCAACCGCGGTTTTGCCGAGGATGCGTCAATGGCTTTCGCCGTCGAATTCTGCGGCAGTCCAGAGGGACTCCAGCTCAACCGTGCCTTTGTCAAGATCGCCGACGTCAAGGTGCGCCGCAGGATCATCGACCTTGTGAAGTCGCTCGCCGCCGACGATCTCGACTGATCCGTAATGCGCTTCGAACCGGCGGCACCGCGCCGCCGGTGGCATAAAATATCGGCTCCGACATTCATGCCAGGACGGCGGCGACGCTTGACGAGCAGCGCTTTGCCCCGCTAACACGTGGCGCGCCAAAATCGGCAGCCTGCCGATCGTTTTTCAAGAGGGGACACCCGTGACGCGGCAGAACTACTTCTTTACCTCGGAATCCGTTGCCGAGGGCCATCCCGACAAAGTCTGTGACCGGATTTCCGACGAGATTGTCGATCTGGTCTACCGTGAAGCCAAGAAGACCGGCATGGACCCATGGAAAGTCCGCGTCGCCTGCGAGACCTTGGCGACCACCAACCGCGTCGTCATCGCCGGCGAGGTGCGCGTTCCCGAGACGCTGCTGAAGAAGGACAAGGCCGGCAACGTCCTCAAGGACGCGGCGGGCCACCCTGTCGTGAATCCGGCGAAGTTCAAATCCGTCGCCCGCAAGGCTATCCGCGAGATCGGCTACGAGCAGGCCGGTTTCCACTGGAAGACGGCGAAGATCGAAGTCCTGCTGCATGGCCAGTCGCCTGACATCGGCCAGGGCGTCGACAACGCCGCCGATCGCCAGGGCGAAGAAGGTGCCGGCGACCAGGGCATCATGTTCGGCTATGCCTGCCGCGAAACGCCGGACCTGATGCCGGCGCCGATCTACTACAGCCACAAGATCCTCGAACTTCTGGCCGCCGCCCGTCACCAGAACAATGGCGAGGCCGGCAAACTCGGGCCGGACGCCAAGAGCCAGGTCACCGTCCGTTACGTCGACGGCAAGGCCGCCGAGGCCACGCAGATCGTGCTGTCGACCCAGCATCTGGATTCAAGCTGGGATTCCAAGAAGGTCCGCAAGGTCGTCGAACCCTACATCCGCGAGGCGCTTGGCGACCTCAAGATCGCCGACGACTGCATGTGGTATATCAATCCGACCGGCAAGTTCGTCATTGGCGGGCCGGACGGCGATGCCGGGCTGACCGGCCGCAAGATCATTGTCGATACCTATGGCGGTGCGGCACCGCACGGCGGCGGCGCGTTCTCCGGCAAGGACACCACCAAAGTCGACCGTTCGGCGGCCTACGCGGCGCGCTATCTGGCCAAGAATGTCGTGGCGGCCAAGCTTGCCGACCGCTGCACCATCCAGCTTTCCTACGCCATCGGCGTCGCCCAGCCCTTGTCGGTCTATGTCGACCTGCACGGCACCGGCAAGGTCGACGAGGCAAAGCTCGAGGATGCGCTGCGCACCGTGATGGACCTGTCGCCATCCGGCATCCGCCGTCATCTTGATCTCAACAAGCCGATCTATGCCAAGACGTCGTCTTATGGCCATTTCGGCCGCAAGGCTGGCCGTGACGGGTCCTTCTCCTGGGAGAAGACCGATCTGGCCAAGGCGCTCAAGGATGCTGTCGCGGTCTGAGCGCCCGACAGATCCCGCGGCACCAGATGAGCCCCGAACACAGGCCAAGCCGCGCGACCGAAGCCTTCTTCGGCCGTCGGCGCGGCAAGCCGGTCCGCCCGCAGCAGGCGGCGGCGCTGGAAAGCGGTCTCGGCACCTACCGGCTCGATCTGACGGCTGAAGCGCCGTCGGATCTGCGTACCTTGTTTGAAGCCGATGTCTCGGCCGTTCGCCTTGAGATCGGCTTTGGCGGCGGCGAACATCTTCTGCACCGCGCCATCGAGGCGCCGACAACCGGATTTGTCGGCGTCGAGCCCTTCGTCAATGGCATGGCCAAGATGATGATGGCGGTTAGGCAGCGGCCGCTGGCCAATCTGCGTGTCTTCGATGACGATGCCACCCGGCTGCTCGATTGGCTGCCGCCGGCCTCGCTCGACGGCATCGATCTTCTCTACCCGGATCCCTGGCCGAAGAAGAAGCATTGGAAGCGGCGATTCGTCAGTGCGGTCAATCTCGACCGCTTCGCGCGCGTCCTGAAGCCGGGCTCAAAGTTCCGCTTCGCGTCCGACATCGACACTTATGTGAATTGGACGTTGCTGCATTGCCGGGCGCATGGCGCCTTCGCATGGCAGGCGGTGGATGCCGGCGACTGGAACAACCCTTACGAGGGCTGGCCGGGTACGCGTTACGAGGCGAAGGCCATTCGCGAGGGCCGGCGGCCGGCCTATCTGACCTTTGTCAGGAAATAGGTGCCGTCACGGCGCCTTCCGCCGGATTTTCAGAAACGGCCGATCCTGTTGAAGATAGCCGGATCCATGTCCAGCTTGCGCTGGTCGTCGGCACGCGGCTTGCGGCCGGCTTCCACGGCGCGCGAGGCGGCGACCGCGCTGCCGAATGTGGTAAAGAGGTTGCCCAAGGCGGAAAATAGTCTGCGGTTGCCCATGATCTTGTCCTTTCGCGCGCCACAGCGCGCCGCTTCCATTCGTGTCGTGGCTAACAAATAAGGACACCCTGCCGCCTTTCGCAGGGGGATTGCCGCATGGGCGCCATGCGCCTGGAGCAATGCTGATGCCGTCAGGGCTTTTGCCTGCCTTGCACGGCGAGCTGTCACGGCGGGCTTGAAACACAGGCGGTGTTCGTTTATATCAGCCTCAAATTCTTGGTCGGTATGACGAAGAGTGGGTCCACCCGGTCCCGCTCTTTTTTATTACCTGCCGGGTGCATCGGACCGAAAAGTGCGAAGCGGTTTTCGGATGGTTCCGATGCGCAACCAGAGAACATTGCGAAACGAACGACAGGCAATTGATGACTTCAATGACAAGCGAAGGTGACGACCGCATCATCCGCGAGAGCGGTATCGATGCGCGCATCGCGCTGATCATCCAGCCGGTGCTGCGCGGCATCGGCTTTCGCCTCGTGCGCGTGCATCTGTCCGGCCAGAACGGCTTGACGCTGCAGATCATGGCCGAGCGCGAGGACGGCACCATGACCGTCGAGGATTGCGAAGAGGTCAGCCGCGCGGTGTCGCCGGCGCTCGACGTCGACGATCCGATCGAGAAGGCGTATCATCTCGAAGTCTCTTCGCCCGGCATCGATCGGCCGCTGGTGCGCAAATCGGATTTCGTGACCTGGACCGGCCATCTGGTGAAGATGGAAACATCGGTCATCGTCGCCGATCGCAAGCGTTTCAAGGGCAAGATCGCCGAGGCTGGTGAGAACGATGTGCTCATCGAGCGCGACAAGGCGGCCTATGGCGAGGAGCCGACGGTGCGCGTGCCCTACGACGCGATTTCCGAGACCCGGTTGATCCTGACCGACGACCTCATTCGCGATGCGTTGTCGAAGGACAACAGGGCGCGCAAGGAAGCCAAGAAACGCCGCGGCGAGCCGGACGACGTGCCCGAGGGTGCGGAAGCGGACGCCACGGAAGAACACGAACAGGAAAGTTGATTGAGCTGCCGGGCGTAAAAGCCCGGCGAACAGCTCGGGAGAAAAAACATGGTTGTAAGCGCCAACAGACTCGAACTGCTGCAGATTGCCGACGCGGTCGCGCGTGAAAAGTCGATCGACAAGTCGATCGTCATCGCCGCCATGGCCGATGCGATCCAGAAGGCGGCGCGCTCGCGTTACGGCCAGGAGACCAACATCCGCGCCGACATCAATCCCAACACCGGTGAGATGAAGCTGCAGCGGCTGATGGAAGTGGTCGAGAAAGTCGATGACTACGCCACGCAGATCGCCATTTCCTCGGCGCGCGAGCGCAATCCCGACGCCCAGCTTGGCGACTTCATCGCCGAACAGCTGCCGCCGATGGATTTCGGCCGCATCGCCGCCCAGTCGGCCAAGCAGGTCATCGTGCAGAAGGTGCGCGAGGCCGAGCGCGACCGCCAGTATGACGAGTACAAGGACCGCATCGGCGAGATCGTCAACGGCACCGTCAAGCGCGTCGAGTATGGCAACGTCATCGTCGATCTCGGCCGTGGCGAGGCGATCATCCGCCGCGACGAGCTGATCCCGCGCGAAAACTACAAATATGGCGACCGCGTCCGCGCCTATGTCTACGACGTGCGCCGCGAGCAGCGCGGCCCGCAGATCTTCCTGTCGCGCACCCATCCGCAGTTCATGGCCAAGCTCTTCACCATGGAGGTGCCGGAAATCTACGACGGCATCATCGAGATCAAGTCGGTCGCCCGCGACCCGGGCTCGCGCGCCAAGATCGCCGTCATCTCGCGTGACAGTTCGATCGATCCGGTCGGCGCCTGCGTCGGTATGCGCGGCAGCCGCGTCCAGGCCGTCGTCGGCGAATTGCAGGGCGAGAAGATCGACATCATTCCGTGGTCGCCCTCGGCCGCCTCCTTCATCGTCAATGCGCTGCAGCCGGCGGAAGTCGCCAAGGTCGTGCTCGACGAGGACGCGGAGCGCATCGAAGTGGTGGTTCCCGACGATCAGCTGTCGCTGGCCATCGGCCGCCGCGGCCAGAACGTGCGTCTCGCCTCGCAGCTCACCGGCTGGGATATCGACATCCTGACCGAGGCCGAGGAGTCCGAACGCCGCCAGAAGGAATTCGTCGAGCGCTCGGCGCTGTTCATGGAAGCCCTCGACGTCGACGAGATGGTCGGCCAGGTGTTGGCCTCGGAAGGCTTCACCAGCGTGGAGGAAGTCGCCTATGTCGATGCCGGCGAAATCGCCTCGATCGACGGCTTCGATGAGGACACCGCGTCGGAAATCCAGACCCGCGCCCGCGAATATCTCGAGAAGATCGAAGCCGAGCATGACGACAAGCGCAAGGCGCTGGGCGTCTCGGACGAGCTGCGCGAAATTCCCGGCATCACCACCGCCATGATGGTGACGCTCGGCGAGGACGGCGTGAAGACGATCGAGGATTTCGCCGGCTATGCCGCCGACGACCTGACCGGTTGGAAGGAACGCAAGGACGGCGAGACCAAGGTGTATCCCGGCGTTCTGGCCAATCATGGCGTTTCGCGTGCCGATGCCGAGCAGATGGTGCTGAATGCCCGTCTCAAGGCCGGCTGGATCACCGAAGACGAGCTTGCAGCCGAGGAAGCCCCGGCTGACGAAGCCGTTGGTGCGTGAGGTGAAACCGCATCGCACACAACCCGCCCTTGGACGAGATGAACGATCGCACCTGCATCGTCACCCGCAAGCAGGCCGAACCGGATGAATTGATCCGGTTCGTCGTCGGCCCGGATTCGGCCGTCGTTCCGGATCTCAAGAGAAATCTGCCCGGCCGCGGTTGCTGGGTGAGTGCCGACCGCCTACATATCGAGAAGGCGGCGGCGAAGAACCTCTTTGCCCGCGCCTTTAAGGCACAGGTGGTCGTGCCGCCCGATCTGGGCGGCATGGTCGATGGGCTGCTTTCCAGATCCGCTCTGGGTATGCTGGGTCTCGCCCGCAAAGCAGGCGCGATTTCTCTTGGTGCCACCAAGGTCGAGAGCGCAGTGCGCGGTGGACTGGCACTTTTCGTGCTCCACGCGACCGAGGCGTCCGACGACGGCGTACGCAAGATCAGCCAGGCGCGGCGGGCGACTGTCCATATCGGCGGCCCCTCCATCCTTGCCTACAAACTTTTCTCCGAGGCCGAGTTGAGCTTGGCATTGGGGGGTACAAATGTGATACATGCTGCCGTCCTCGCGGGAGACGCGGGTAAGGCGGTCCAGAAGCGCATGGTTGCGCTTGACCGATATCGGGGCGGTACCCCGGACGATCTGGCAATGCTTGCGGCCGTTGCTGACGAAGATGATGCTGCAGAGGATATGGAATGAGCGATACGAAATCGGGCGACGACAAGACGTTGAGCGTTACGCCGAAGAAGACCTTGACGTTGAAGCGCCCCGGCATGGAACAGGGCACCGTGCGCCAGAACTTCTCGCATGGCCGTACCAAGTCGGTCGTGGTCGAGACTAAGAAGCGCAAGTTCTCGCTGCCCGGCGACAAGCCGGAGCCGGTTGCTGCTGCCCCTGCGCCCGTCTTCACGCCGAAGCCCGCGGCGGTCGTGGCCGCGCCACCCATGGTGCAGGAAGCGCCCAAGGCGCCTCCGCCTCCGGCGCCTCCGGTCGAGCGCAGCGGCATGGTGCTGAACGAACTGTCGCGCTCCGAAATGGAAGCGCGCCGCAGGGCGCTCGAAGGCTCCAAGGTCCGCGAGGTCGAGGACCGTCAGCGCGCCGCCGAGGAAGCCAAGCGCCGCGCCGAGGACGAAGAGCGCCGCAAGCGTGAGCGTGAGGAATCCGCGCGCCGTCAGGCCGAGGAAGAGGCACGCCTGCAGACGGAAGCCGAATCCCGCCGTCGTGCCGAGGAAGAGGCGCGCCGCCGCGCGCCGCTGGCAGCCGAGTTGGCAACCGCCGACGAGGAGGAAGAGGTCAAGCCGAAGCGGACAGGTGCCGGTGCGCCGGTGCGCCGCCCGGTCACGCCCGAAGTGGCGCGTCCGGCCAAGCCAACCAAAGGCGAGGAAGACCGCCGCCGTGGCAAGCTGACGCTGAACTCCGCGCTTTCCGACGAGGATGCGCGGGCCCGTTCGCTGTCGTCGATGCGCCGCCGCCAGGAAAAGTTCAAGCGCGCGATGCACAATGAGCCGCGCGAGAAAGTCATGCGCGAAGTGATCCTGCCCGAGACCATCACCATCCAGGAACTGGCGCAGCGCATGTCCGAACGTGCGGTCGATGTGGTCAAGTTCTTCATGAAGCAGGGCCAGATCCTGAAGCCGGGCGACGTCATCGACGCCGACACGGCCGAACTGGTCGCCACCGAATTCGGCCACACGGTCCGCCGCGTCGCCGAGTCCGACATCGAGGAAGGCCTGTTCAACATCGCCGACAATGCCGAGGACCTGGTGTCGCGTCCGCCGGTCGTGACCATCATGGGCCACGTCGACCACGGCAAGACCTCGCTGCTCGATGCCATCCGCAATGCCAATGTCGTCTCCGGCGAGGCCGGCGGCATCACCCAGCATATCGGCGCCTATCAGGTCGAGAAGAATGGTCAGAAGATCACCTTCATCGACACGCCCGGCCACGCCGCCTTCACGGCGATGCGCGCCCGTGGCGCCCAGGCCACCGACATCGCCATCCTTGTGGTGGCGGCCGACGACAGCGTGATGCCGCAGACGATCGAATCGATCAGCCATGCCAAGGCGGCCGGCGTTCCGATCATCGTGGCGATCAACAAGATCGACAAGCATGACGCCGATCCGCAGAAGGTTCGCTCCGAACTGCTGCGCCATGAGGTCTTCGTCGAATCCATGGGCGGTGAAGTGCTGGACGTCGAAGTGTCGGCGACCAAGGGCACCAATCTCGACAAGCTGCTCGAGGCGATCCTGCTGCAGGCCGAAATCCTCGACCTGAAGGCCAATCCGGACCGCACCGCCGAGGGCGTGGTCATCGAGGCGCAGCTCGACAAGGGCCGTGGTCCCGTCGCCACCGTGCTGGTGCAGACCGGCACCTTGATGCCGGGCGACATCCTCGTCGCCGGCAACGAATGGGGCCGGGTGCGTGCTCTGGTCAACGATCGCGGCGAGCAGATCAAGGAAGCACCGCCGGCAATGCCGGTCGAGGTGCTCGGCCTTCAGGGCACGCCGCAGGCCGGTGACCGCTTCGCCGTGGTCAACAACGAGGCCCGCGCTCGCGAGATCACCGAGTATCGCCAGCGTCTGGCCCGTGAGAAGGCGGTCGCCAGGCATGCCGGCCAGCGCGGCTCGCTCGAACAGATGATGTCGCAGTTGCAGACAAGCGGGCTGAAGGAATTCCCGCTGGTCATCAAGGGCGACGTGCAGGGTTCGATCGAGGCGATCAACGCGGCATTGGACAAGCTCGGCACCGACGAGGTGCGTGCGCGCATCGTCCACGCCGGCGCCGGCGCCATCACCGAAAGCGACGTCTCGCTGGCGGAAACGTCGGGTGCGGCGATCATCGGCTTCAACGTCCGCGCCAACGTGCAGGCACGTGCCGCCGCCGCGGCCGCTGGCATCGAGATCCGCTACTACTCGATCATCTACAACCTCGTGGATGACGTGAAGGCGGCTCTGTCGGGCCTGCTGTCGCCGGAGCGCCGCGAAACCTTCATCGGCAATGCCGAGATCCTCGAGATCTTCGACATCACCAA
Source organism: Mesorhizobium sp. WSM1386 (assembly GCF_055901595.1). Lineage (NCBI taxonomy): Bacteria > Pseudomonadati > Pseudomonadota > Alphaproteobacteria > Hyphomicrobiales > Phyllobacteriaceae > Mesorhizobium > Mesorhizobium sp. WSM1386. Next base: position 20,091 of record NZ_CM148373.1, on the reverse strand, counting down.
GGTCGGCAAGATCGCCGGCTGCCGTGTCACCGAAGGCAAGGTCGAGCGCGGTGCGGGCGTGCGCCTGATCCGCGACAACGTCGTCATCCACGAAGGCACGCTGAAGACCCTCAAGCGCTTCAAGGACGAGGTTTCGGAAGTCCCCGGCGGCCAGGAGTGCGGCATGGCCTTCCAGAACTACGAGGACATGCGGGTCGGCGACGTCATCGAGTGCTTCCGCGTCGAGATGGTGACCCGGACGCTCTGAGTTCGAGTGGCTTGTTAGTATCGGGCGGTGGTCGAAAGGCCGCCGCCCTCAAGCCTATTGAGAATGACTGTTTGAGACATGAGGCACGGTCCTATCCCGAGCCTCACGCTTTCAGGATTGAGAAAAATGCCCCGTTCCACCACATCCGGCCCATCCCAGCGCATGCTGCGCGTCGGCGAACAGGTGCGCCATGCGCTCTCCGAAACCTTGCAGCGCGGCGACATTATCGACCCGCTGATCGAGAATTCGGTGGTTTCGGTCTCCGAAGTGCGTATGTCGCCCGATCTCAAGATCGCCACTGCCTTTGTTTCTCCGCTCGGCGCCAAGGATGCCGAGGCCGTGATCGAGGCGCTCAACAAGCATGCGAAATTTGTGCGCGGCCGTGTCTCCGGCGCGCTTCGGCAAATGAAATACATGCCGGAGTTCCGCTTCAGGCTGGACACCTCCTTCGACAATTTCGCCAGGATCAACGACCTGCTGAAATCGCCCGAAGTGGCGCGTGATCTCGACGCGGACGACGACAGGAACAAAGAGGACGGGGACAGCGAATAATGGCGCGCCGAGGCAAGAAGAAGGGCCGGCCGGTCTCCGGCTGGGTGGTGCTGGACAAGCCTGTCGGCATGGGCTCGACCGAGGCCGTTTCCAAGATCAAATGGCTGTTCCAGGCCGAAAAGGCCGGCCATGCCGGCACGCTGGATCCGCTGGCGTCCGGCATGCTGCCGATCGCGCTCGGCGAAGCCACCAAGACCGTGCCCTATGTTCAGGACGGCGCCAAGGTCTATCGCTTCACCGTGGCCTGGGGGCAGGAGCGCTCGACCGACGACCTCGAAGGGCCGGTGACGAAAGAGGCTGACCAGCGGCCGTCGGAAGCCGAGGTCAGGGCGCTGCTTCCCAAATACACCGGCGTCATCATGCAGACGCCGCCGCAATTCTCGGCCATCAAGATTGCGGGCGAACGCGCCTACGACCTTGCCCGCGAGGGCGAGACGGTCGACATTCCGGCCCGCGAAATCGAGATCGGCCGTCTCGACATCGTAGAGCACGGTGCCGATCAGACCGTTTTCGAAGTCGAATGCGGCAAGGGCACCTATGTGCGCTCGCTGGCCCGCGACATGGGCCGCGATCTCGGCTGCTTCGGTCATATCAGCGAACTGCGCCGGGTCGAGGTCGAGCCGTTCACGCCGGAGGATTTCGTCACCGTCGCGGAACTCGAGGCGGCCCGTTTCGGCACGCCGGGCGAAGACTTGGGGGGCCAAGACAAGTCGGAAACGGCGGATGCCGTCGACGTTGTGGAAGCGCCGATCGATTTCGGGGCGATCGATGCGCTTCTGGTCGATACGTCAGCCGCGCTCGACTGTCTGCCGCAGATCGCCATCAGCGACGACGCGGCGACCAGGATCCGCCTCGGCAATCCGGTCATCATCCGTGGCCGCGACGCGCCTGTAGAAGCCGAGGAAGCTTGCGCCACGGCACGTGGCAAGCTGGTCGCCATCGGTGCCATCGAGCAAGGCATGTTCAAGCCCAAGCGGGTCTTTGCCGGATGACGGCTGTCGTCTAATCTCGGTTTCATTCTACGCTCGAGGGGCACATGGCAAAGGCCGAGGCGGCGAAAAAGCGGACGCCGGTGAAGACGCGGCGGCCACCGGTCGGGGCCTCGCCAGGCACGCTGATCGCCGATCCGGCGGCGCGCCGTTCGGAACTGCGGCTGACGATGATCTCGCCGCAAAAGTACAAGACCATCGAAAACGCCAGCGTCGACGATATCGAGGCCAATTGCCGCAAATGGCCTGTCATCTGGCTCGACTGCACCGGTCTCGCCAACATCCAGCTGATCGAGGAGATCGGCCGCATCTTCAGTCTGCATCCGCTTGCGCTGGAGGACGTCGTCAACTCCGGCCAGCGGCCAAAGGTCGACTTCTTCGAAGATCATGCCTTCGTCGTCGTCCGCATGATCGACGATGTCACTTCGCATCGCTATGAACAGATTGGCCTCTTCGTCGGCGAGAACTTCGTCGTCACCTTCCAGGAGCGCGAGGGCGATCCGTTCGATCCCGTGCGCAAGCGCATCGAGAGTTCGGCGCCCAACCGGTTGCGGGCGCGCGGCGCCGATTATCTCGCCTATGCGCTGATCGACGCCATCGTCGACAGCTATTTCCCGCCGATCGAGGCGGCCGGCGATCTGGTCGACAGCATCGAGGACGAGATGCTGCACTCACCGCACAAGCATCAGATGCGGCAGCTGCACGAATTGCGGCGCGACGCCAATGTCCTCAAAGGCGTGCTGTGGCCGATGCGCGATGCGCTGGCAACGCTGATCCGCAACGACGTGCCTTATGTGAAGGCTGAAACCAAGGTTTTCCTCAACGATACGCTTGACCATTCGCTCAGGCTGATCGAGCTGGTCGAGACCCAGCGCGACATGCTGACCGGGCTGATCGAGATGCATCTGTCACTGAGCCAGGCACGCACCAACGACGTCATCAGCTATCTCACCATCGTCTCGGTCATTTTCATGCCGCTCACCTTCCTGGTCGGCGTCTGGGGCATGAATTTCGATCCTGAATCCTCGCCATGGAACATGCCGGAGCTGAAGTCCTACTACGGCTATCCCGTATCGCTCCTGTTCATGGCAGTTGTGGCGGTCGGGCTGATTGCCTTCTTCAAATGGAAGAAATGGCTTTAGCAGCGACAAAACTTGCCATTTGGGCTGGAAAAGCCGGCTTGTGAATTGGGCTGGTGTTTTCCGGGGAATTGCACTATATGCGCCGCAGCATAGCGCCACGACGCTTTGCTTGCACCGGCCCCTGCTGGACGACATCCCGGCTGAGGGCGACCCGTTTCCTCGAACAGATAAGGAAAAGCACGATGTCGATTACTGCCGAGCGCAAACAGGAATTGATGGGTGAATTCGCAACCGCCAAGGGCGATACCGGTTCTCCGGAAGTCCAGGTGGCCATCCTTTCCGAGCGCATCAAGAACCTGACCGATCACTTCAAGGACCACAAGAAGGATAACCATTCCCGCCGTGGTCTGCTCGCTCTCGTCTCCCAGCGCCGCAGCCTGCTTGATTATCTCAAGCGCAAGGACGACGCGCGCTACCAGACGTTGATCGAGAAGCTCGGTCTGCGCCGTTGACGAATTGACTGGCGGGCTTTCCTCGGAAAGCCCGCCAGTCGCGCATTCTGCCAGTCTTATGGATTGGCCAGACCCGGTTTCGAGCGCGCAGAGGGCCACTCGAAACCGCCCATGGACGGTCATGGGGCAGGATTGCAGGACGCTCGCGCGCTCACCGCGCTGAAACCACCCGAGCTTCCCGTTGTCTTGCCCGTGGCTGCCCGAGAAAGGAAGCCAGGGAAAGGGCATCCGCGCACCGTGAAACGGCGCGGCCCTTTCCGCTTATTAAGGACAAGATATGTTCAACCACCACAAAGTGGAAATCGAATGGGGCGGCCGTCCGCTCATCCTCGAAACCGGCAAGATCGCGCGCCAGGCTGATGGCGCCGTGCTCGCCACCTACGGCGAGACCAAGGTTCTGGCCACCGTCGTTTCGATGAAGGAACCGAAGCCCGGCCTCGATTTCTTCCCGCTGACTGTCAACTATCAGGAAAAGACCTATGCCGCCGGCAAGATCCCGGGCGGCTATTTCAAGCGTGAGGGCCGTCCGAGCGAGAAGGAAACGCTGGTTTCCCGCCTCATCGACCGCCCGATCCGCCCGCTCTTCGCCGACGGTTACAAGAACGACACGCAGATCGTCGTCACCGTGGTCCAGCATGACCTCGAGAACGATCCGGACATCCTGTCCATCGTCGCCACCTCGGCCGCGCTGACCCTGTCGGGCGTTCCCTTCATGGGACCGGTTGGCGGTGCCCGCGTTGGTTACATCAACGGCGAATACGTTCTCAACCCGCACATCGACGAGATGCAGGAATCCAAGCTCGACCTCGTCGTCGCCGGCACTGCCGACGCCGTGCTGATGGTTGAGTCCGAGGCCAAGGAACTTGGCGAAGAGCTGATGCTCGGCGCCGTCATGTTCGGTCACAGGGGCTTCCAGCCGGTCATCGACGCCATCATCAAGCTGGCCGAGGTCGCCGCCAAGGAGCCGCGCGATTTCACGGCGCCGGACTATTCCGTGCTCGAAGCCGAGATGCTGAAGATCGTTGGTGACGAGCTCAGCAACGCCTACAAGAACGTCGACAAGCAGAAGCGCTACGCCGCCGTCGATGCCGTCAAGGCAAAGGTCAAGGCAGCCTTCGCTCCGGCCGAAGGCGAAGAGGCCAAGTACACGTCCGAGCAGATCGGTTCGGTGTTCAAGGAACTGCAGGCCAAGGTCGTGCGCTGGAACATCCTCGACACTGGCTCGCGCATCGATGGCCGTGATCTGAAGACGGTTCGCAAGATCGTTTCCGAAGTCGGCGTGCTGCCGCGCACCCACGGTTCGGCGCTGTTCACCCGCGGTGAGACCCAGGCGCTGGTCGTCGCCACGCTCGGCACCGGCGAGGACGAGCAGTATGTCGATTCGCTGACCGGCATGTACAAGGAGAAGTTCCTCCTTCACTACAACTTCCCTCCCTATTCCGTCGGTGAGACCGGCCGCATGGGTTCGCCGGGCCGCCGCGAAATCGGCCACGGCAAGCTCGCCTGGCGCGCCATCCGCCCGATGCTGCCGAGCGCCGATCAGTTCCCCTACACGCTGCGCGTCGTCTCCGAGATCACCGAGTCCAACGGCTCGTCCTCGATGGCCACCGTCTGCGGCACCTCGCTGGCGCTGATGGATGCCGGCGTTCCGCTGGCCAAGCCCGTCGCCGGTATCGCCATGGGCCTGATCAAGGAAGGCGAGCGCTTCGCCGTTCTGTCCGACATCCTGGGTGACGAAGATCACCTCGGCGATATGGACTTCAAGGTCGCCGGCACCACCAGCGGCATCACCTCGCTGCAGATGGATATCAAGATCGAAGGCATCACCGAGGAGATCATGAAGATCGCGCTGGACCAGGCCAAGGATGGCCGCCAGCACATTCTCGGCGAAATGGCTCATGCCCTGACCGGTGCCCGTCCCGAGCTCGGTGAGTTCGCGCCGCGCATCGAGGTGATGCACATCCCGACCGACAAGATCCGCGACGTCATCGGCTCGGGCGGCAAGGTCATCCGCGAGATCGTCGAGAAGACCGGCGCCAAGATCAACATCGAGGACGACGGCACGGTCAAGATCGCTTCCTCGAACGCCAAGGAGATCGAGGCGGCGAAGAAGTGGATCCACACCATCGTCGCCGAGCCGGAAGTCGGCGAAATCTACGAAGGCACGGTCGTCAAGACCGCTGACTTCGGCGCCTTCGTCAACTTCTTCGGTCCCCGCGACGGCCTGGTCCACATCTCCCAGCTCGCCAACGAGCGCGTTGCCAAGACCTCCGACGTCGTCAAGGAAGGCGACAAGGTCTGGGTCAAGCTGATGGGTTTCGACGAGCGCGGCAAGGTCCGCCTCTCGATGAAGGTCGTCGACCAGGCCTCGGGCAAGGAAATCGTCCGCGACAAGAAGTCCGAAGGCGAAGAAGACGCCGCCTGAGCGGTCTGACAGGAAAATCGAAGCGGGCGCGGCTTATGTCGCGCCCGCTTTCGTTTATGGAGCAAAGGCATGTCCGCTGAGGCGCTGAAGACGCTGTTCCATCCGTTCGAGGCCGAGGCCATCGCTCTGCCGCCAGAGAATGAGCGCATGCTCTTCCTCGGCGCCGAGCCTGGCCTGCGGCTGCCGCAGGGTTTCGAGGCCGCGCTGCATGTCGTGCAGGGCTTCCGCCCGCATTTCCGCGCGTTGCAGGCGGCGAAATTCACGGTTACGCCGCAACCGGAGGGCGACGGTTTCGATGCCGCGCTGGTGCTCGCCGGCCGCCATCGCGGGCAGAACGAGCTGCGCATCGCGGAAGCGCTGGAGCGCGTGGTGCCGGGCGGATCGATCGTCGTTGCCGGCGGCAAGGATGACGGCATCGCCAGCCTGCGCAAGCGTATCGACGAGCTTGTGCCGCTCGACGGCCATATGCCGAAATATCACGGCATCGCCTTCTGGCTGCGCCGTCCTGGCGATCCGGCGGCCGCACAAGAGTTGCGTGCCGCCAATCCCGTCTTGCTGGTTGAAGGCCGGTTCCACACCGCGCCCGGCATGTTCTCCTTTGATCGGATCGACGCCGGCTCGAAACTGTTGGTGGATAATTTGCCCGGCGATCTGCGTGGCAACATCGCCGATTTCTGTGCCGGCTGGGGTTATGTGGCGGCGGAAGTCGCTTCACGGTACCCTGGCATAACGGCGCTTGACCTCTACGAGGCGGATTTCGCGGCGCTGGAGGCGGCCAAGCGCAATCTCGGCGCGGCGGCCTTTGTGCCGGGTTTCTTCTGGACGGATCTGCTCGCCGAACCGGTCGAGCGCCGCTATGACGCCATCGTCATGAACCCGCCCTTCCATCGCGCCCGTGCGGCTGAGCCGGAAATCGGCGCCGGCATGATCCATGCGGCAGGCAAGGCGTTGAAGCCAGGCGGGCGGCTGTTCATGGTCGCCAATCGCCAGCTGCCTTACGAGCCGGTTCTCAAGGCCGCCTTCTCCAGCCACGCTGAACTTGCCCGCAACGGTATGTTCAAGGTGTTGTCCGCGCGTCGCTGAAACGATGCGAGGTTGCGTTCAATGCAGACTGGCGACGCGCCGGACTTCATCGGTGGCGTGGGCGTCACCCATGCTGAACTTGAGCGGAGCCGGCCGGCCGAACAAATAGCCTTGCACGACTTCGCAGCCAGCCGCCCGCAGCAGCGTCGCCTGGCTCTCGGTCTCGACGCCTTCGGCGATGATGCTGACGCCGAGTGCACGCGAGAGCCCGACAATGGTCGAGACGACCGCGCCCGAGCTGGAATCGGTGTCGATGCGGCTGACGAAGGAACGGTCGATCTTGAGCTTGCCGAACGAGAAGTCGATGAGGTAGCTGAGGTTCGAATAACCGGTGCCGAAATCATCGACGGCGACCGAAATGCCCATTTCGGCCAGCTCTTTCAGGATGGCGGCTGCACGGTCGCGATCCTGCATCATCGCCGTCTCGGTGACTTCCAGTTCCAGCCGTGACGGCTTGATACCTGTGGCCCGCATCGTGTCGCGAACGATACCGACGAAGTCCTTGGTCATGAACTGGACCGGCGAGATGTTGACGGCGACGAAGCAGTCGTCCGGCAGATGGCGGGCGTCGCTGCAGGCTTTGCGCAGAACCCATTCACCGATCGGATTGATCATCCCGGTTTCCTCGGCGATCTGGATGAACTCCATGGGCGGGATCATGCCGCGTTCGGGGTGGTTCCAGCGGATCAGGGCTTCATAGCCGACGATGCGGCCGGTCGGCAGATCGAGCTGCGGCTGGTAGTGAAGGTCGAAATCCCCGCGTTCGAAAGCAGTGTGCAGCTCGGATTCGACCCATTGGCGATAATCGGCGACACGCCCCATCTCGCTGTCGAAGACCGACCAGTTGCCGACGCCGCTGGCGCGCGCATTCTGCAGCGCCAGGTTGGAGCGGCGCAGGATAAGCACCGGATCGACGCCATCCTTGGGCATGGCCACGATACCCACCGACAGGCTCACCGATTGCTGATGGCTGCTGAGTTCATAGGGCTCCATCATCTCGTCGAGGAGCCTTTCGACCATGCTTTCCATCGTTCCCGGGATCTGATGGTCGGGCAGCAGCACCGCGAACTCGCCGGCACCGATGCGCCCGATCAGGGAGCGTGCGGGCACGCAGCTCTGCAGCCGCTTGGTGAAGGCGCGGATCAGCTCGTCGCCCTGTGTATAGCCGATCGCGTCGTTGATCTGCTTGAAGCGGTCGATGTCGATGTCGATCAGGAACACCGGTTCGCCGGTCCGGCTTGTCGTGCAGGCCGCCTCGGCGATCTTGCCGACCATCGCCGGGCGCCCCAGCAGCCCTGTCAGCTTGTCGAAATGGGTTTCGTTGAAGACGAAATCCGCCGATTCATCGACGCCGGCGAAGAAGGACATTGCCGCCACCGACGCCGCCAGCGCGCAAAGCGCAGCCATGATCGCGACCATCATGTCCGCCGATATGCCGGCAAACCCACCGCCGAGGCCGTACTTGAGACCCCAGATGCCAAGGACGAAACTGCCAATACCCGAACTTGCTATCGTGAGCAGTCGGAACACTGGTGTTCGCTTCGGATCGCTGACGGCAGGCATTAAAAATCCCCAGACTGCGGGACTCTATAGCGGAAACCTTCTTAAAATGAGTTGCCGCGAATGCGTCCAATTTTACTGGAGAGCATCTTTTTTACTGAAGGCACTTCGGCTCAAGGCAAGGCGACGCTTCAGTCGCGCGTGCCATCCGTCTGCTTCAACTCGTCGAGCGTCGGCATCGAGACGATGTGGTAGCCTGAATCGACATAGTGGATTTCGCCGGTGACGCCCGAGGAGAGGTCCGACAACAAATACAGCGCCGAGCCGCCGACCTCGTCGATGGTCACCGTGCGACGCAGCGGCGAGTTGCGCTGCTGGTAGGAGAACATGTGGCGGGCGTCCGAAATACCGGCGCCGGCGAGCGTGCGCACCGGTCCCGCCGAGATGCCGTTCACCCGGATGCCGCGCGGGCCGTAATCATTGGCGAGGTAGCGCACGCTGGCCTCGAGTCCCGCTTTGGCGACACCCATGACATTATAGTTCGGCATGACGCGGACCGAGCCGGCATAGGTCAGCGTGATCATCGACCCGCCATCGTTCATCAACGCGGCCGCATGGCGGGCGATCTCGGTAAAGGAATAGCAGGAGATCACCATGGTGCGGACGAAGTTGTCGCGGCTGGTGTCCGCGTAGAGACCCTTAAGCTCATTCTTGTCGGAAAAGCCGATGGCATGAACGACGAAGTCGAGCCCGCCCCATTCCTTGTTAAGTATCTCGAATGTGGCGGCGACCGAAGCGCTGTCCTCGACATCGCAGGAAACGACAAGTGCGGCGCCGAGCTTGTCGGCAAGCGGTTTGACCCGGCGGCCGAAGGCCTCGCCCTGGTAGGTGAAGGCGAGTTCCGCGCCATGCTCGGACAGCTTCTTGGCAATGCCCCAGGCGATCGAATGATCGTTGGCGACGCCCATGACAAGCCCGCGCTTGCCCTTCATCAGTCCGTTCATGGCCGCCAAATCCTTATTTAAAATTGCTGGCCTTGTACAAAGACAATGGCCCTATGCGGAATAGCGCTGGAAAACGAGCGTCGCGTTGGTTCCACCGAAACCGAAGGAATTCGACAGAACGGTGTCGATCTTGGCATTGTCGATGCGCTTTCGCACGATCGGCATACCCTCGAATTCAGGATCGAGCGTCTCGATATGGGCGCTCTCGCCGATGAAGCCGCCTTGCATCATTAGGATCGAATAGATGGATTCCTGCACACCGGCCGCGCCCAGCGAATGGCCGGTCAGCGATTTCGTCGAGGTGATGAACGGCATCTTCTCGCCGAACACTTCGCGGATCGCGCCCATTTCCTTGGAATCGCCCACCGGCGTCGAGGTGCCGTGGGTGTTGATGTAGTCGACCGGCGTGGAAACCGTCGACAGCGCCTGGCGCATGCAACGGACGGCGCCTTCGCCTGACGGCGCGACCATGTCGTAACCGTCAGAGGTCGCGCCGTAGCCGACGATTTCGGCGTAGATCTTGGCGCCGCGCGCCTTGGCGTGCTCCAGCTCTTCCAGTACCAGCACGCCGGCACCGCCGGCAATGACGAAGCCGTCGCGATTGACATCATAAGCGCGCGAGGCGGTCGATGCCTTGTCGTTGAACTTGGACGACATGGCGCCCATGGCGTCGAACAGGTCCGACATCGTCCAGTCGAGATCCTCATGGCCGCCGGCAAAGACCATGTCCTGCTTGCCCCACTGGATCAGTTCGTAGCCATTGCCGATGCAATGCGCCGAGGTCGAGCAGGCCGACGAGATCGAATAGTTGACGCCGTGGATCTTGAACCATGTGGCCAAGGTGGCCGACGCGGTCGACGACATCGCTTTCGGCACCGCGAACGGGCCGATGCGCTTGGGACTGCCGTTCTTGAGCGTGGTTTCGGCCGCCTCCACGATGGTGCGGGTGGAAGGCCCGCCCGAGCCCATGACAATGCCGGTGCGTTCATTGGTGACGTCGTCCTCGCCAAGGCCCGCATCCGCGATCGCCTGGTCCATGGCGACGTGGTTCCAGGCCGCGCCCTGCGACAGGAAGCGCATCGCGCGGCGGTCGATCATGGCGGACGGGTCGAGCGTCGGCGCTCCCCAGACCTGGCAGCGGAAGCCGTGCTCGGCGAAGGAATCGGAGAAGCTGATGCCGGATCTGGCGTCATGCAGCGAGGTCTGCACCTCGTTGGCATTGTTTCCGATCGACGACACGATGCCGATGCCTGTGACTACGACACGTCTCATTCGCAACTCCTTCCAGGGATGCTGGCCAGTGGATCGGCCAGGGCTGCGGTCAAGCGACCGCCGACTGCTTGGACAGACCGACTTTCAGGTCCGTCGCCGCATATATGGGCTCGCCATCCGCCTTCATCCAGCCATCGGCGATGCCCAGGACCAGCCGGCCGCGCATCACGCGCTTGAAATCAACGCCATATTCGACCTTCTTCACCGATGGGGTGACCATGCCCTTGAACTTGACCTCACCGGTCGACAGCGCCATTCCCTTGCCGGGTTCGCCGAGCCAGCCGAGGTAGAAGCCGGTCAACTGCCACAGGGCGTCGAGGCCGAGGCATCCTGGCATGATCGGATTGCCGATGAAGTGACAGGCGAAGAACCAAAGATCCGGCTTGATGTCGAATTCCGCGCGGATGAAACCCTTGTCGAAGGCACCGCCCGTTTCACTGATCTCGGTGATGCGGTCGAACATCAGCATGGGGGGGTAGGGCAGCTGGGCATTGCCCTCTCCGAACAGCTCGCCGCGGGCGCAGGCCAGCAATTCGTCGTAGTCGTAGCTGGATTTACCCGCCATCAATCTCATCCCCATTCGTCCGGGCGGTAACGCGCCCTTGTCGTCGGTGTCCTAACACAATCTGTTTCAGGCCGGAAACCGGCGTTTGCGCTTAACCCGCCAGTCTGCCCGGGTCAATGCGCGCTATTGATCGCATTCCGGCGACAGAATATATGTCAACAGGGGTCCGGTTTCGGCAGACATTCATTTTTTTGCCATTCTGGGCGTGTCTTGAAGCGGGACTGTGAGCTTGGAAGACCAGATGGACCGGGGCTGCCGGAAGGAAAATGTCGCTGTGGACAAGCGGGTACGTGAAGCCGGCCTGAGGCCGACGCGTCAGCGCATCGCGCTGGCCGACCTGCTCTTCGCCAAGGGCGACCGCCATTTGTCGGCCGAGGAACTGCATGAGGAGGCGCTGGCCGCCGGCGTGCCGGTATCGCTGGCCACCGTCTACAACGCGCTTCACCAGTTCACCCAGGCGGGGCTGCTGCGCATCCTCGCCGTCGAGGGCGCGAAAACCTATTTCGACACCAACACTTCCGACCACCACCATTTCTACATCGAGGGCGAAAACCGGATTTTCGACATCGCCAACGGCCCGGTGACGGTCACCAACCTGCCTGACCCGCCCGAGGGCATGGAAATCGCCAATGTCGATATCGTGGTGAGGCTGCGTCCCAAGCGCCAGGAATCACCGGCAGGGCCAGAACAGTCGGCGAAGCCAGAATAATCCGCTTGGCCGGGCAATCGGAATGAAACCCCTCGACCTGATAATCCGGCTCGAATGGGCCGTCGTGGCGGTGGCCGCTATTGTCTTCTACGCTTTGTCGGGCATTTCCTGGTGGCTCTTTGCCGTGCTTATCCTGGCGCCGGATCTGTCGATGCTCGGCTACCTCGGCGGGCCGCGCCTTGGCGCGATAGCCTACAACGCCTTGCACATGCTGATCGCACCGGTGCTTCTGCTGCTCGCCGGCCACCTGCTGGGCAATGCGGCCGCCATCGCGGTCGCGCTGATCTGGATCGCCCACATCGCAATCGACCGTGCCTTAGGCTACGGCCTCAAGCTGTCGACCGGCTTTCAGGATACTCATCTCGGCCGCATCGGGCGCAAACCGGAGACGTTCAGTCCTTGACCCGCTCGCCGGGATAGGCGCCCCACACCGCCGACTGGGCGAGCCAGCCGGTGTGGCCGCCAAGCGTCATTTCGCACCATTGGCCGTCGCAGGACTTGATCGTACCCATGACGCCCGGCTCGACGATCGCTATCACCCTGGCGTCCTTGTCCGGGCTGTTCAGAAGGTTGATCTGGGCACCCTTGCCGCGCTGCCAGGGCGCAATGATCGCGGTGCGCCGGCCAGAAAGCAGCGACTGGTTGATCCATCCTTCCGAACCGTCGGCATCACGCACGCGCCGCCACGTATCGAACTCCTGGATGATCTCCATCGGCAGGCCGGCCTTCATATACATCCAGTCGACCGAGTAATTGGCCCCCGGGCCGACGCGCGAGTTGACGCGGCCGGATTTCAGGCTGACGAATCGCGGCAGCGGCAGGCCGCTCGGCCCAAGCGTGACGGCGCCCTGGGCGGGTGCGGCCGCGCCCTGCGCCGCCGCGAGCGGAGAATAGAGGAGAGTGCCGAGAAATGCTGCGCTGAGGACCAGGCGAAGCGACGCGAAACCAGACACTTTCGTTCCTTTCGGCGCCGGCCTGATGGCTGCTGCGCCCCTTTTTCTTTGTCTTCGGCGGCACCGCTTGTTACATGGGTAAATCGGCTACCGCGACCGGCTTTCAGTTTCGCCGGTCTTGGTTAAAGAGGTCTCAACGAGGGAAACAATGCCAGGCAAAAAGAAGCCTCTCGTGGTCATCACGCGAAAGCTGCCCGACCCGGTCGAGACCCGTATGCGCGAACTGTTCGACGCGAGGCTGAATGTCGAGGACCGGCCGATGACGCAGCCGGAACTGGTTGCCGCGGTCAAGGAAGCCGACGTTCTGGTGCCGACCGTGACCGACCAGATCGACGCCGCACTGATCGCCCAGGCTGGCGACAACCTCAAACTGATCGCCAATTTCGGCAACGGCGTCGACAAGATCGACGTGGCGGCGGCGGCCAAGAAGGGCATCACGGTCACCAACACGCCCAACGTGCTCACCGAAGATACCGCCGACATGACCATGGCGCTGATGCTGGCGGTGCCGCGCCGGCTGGCGGAAGGCGCCAACGTGCTGACCGGCGACAAGAAATGGGCCGGCTGGTCGCCAACCTGGATGCTTGGCCGGCGCATCTGGGGCAAGCGGCTGGGCATTGTCGGCATGGGCCGCATCGGCACGGCCGTGGCGAGGCGGGCCAAGGCTTTCGGCCTTTCCATCCACTATCACAACCGCCATCGCGTGCTGCCGGCCGTCGAGGACGGGCTGGAGGCGACCTATTGGGAGAGCCTCGACCAGATGCTGGCCCGTATGGACATCATCTCGGTCAATTGCCCGTCGACGCCAGCCACCTTTCATCTCCTGTCGGCGCGGCGGCTGGCCTTGCTGCAGCCGACGGCCTATATCGTCAACACCGCGCGCGGCGACATCATCGATGAGGAAGCGCTGGTCAAACTGATCCAGGACGGCAAGATCGCCGGCGCCGGCCTCGACGTCTACGAGCACGAGCCGGCGCTCAATGGCAAGCTGCTCAAGCTTGCCGCCAGGAACAAGGTCGTGCTGTTGCCGCATATGGGCTCGGCAACGCTGGAGGGTCGTATCGACATGGGCGAGAAGGTCATCATCAACATCCGGGCATTCGTCGACGGCCATAGACCGCCGGATCGCGTGCTGCCGCTCAGGACGTAGTCAAGTCGCGTTTCATCATCAGCCATTCGCGCGGCCCGCTCCTGCCGCCATAGGCAACCCAGGGAAGTCTGTCGGCAACGGCAAACCCCAGCCTTTCGTAGACGGAAATGGCCGGCAGGTTTGTGTCCTCGACGACCAGGCACAGGCCTTTTGCCCCAGCAACGCCAGCCAGTTCGCCCGCTCGCGAAAGTAAGCCGGTGGCAAGTCCTCTGCCACGGAACTCGGAATAGACGGCAACCGCAAGGACTGACCAGTAGCCGGCGAGCCTGGTTTCCAGCGTAACGAGCGGCATCAGCGCCGGTGACACCTCGATGGCATGATCTTGATTGTGCGAAAGCATCTCTCCGACCAAGCCGCCGGCGATGGTGCCATCGACTTCGACAAGATGCGCCTTGGAAAAATGATAGGGCGAACCGGCGTCTGCGGATGCCGCGCGCCGGGCCGCTTCAAGGACCGCATGGTCGTCCCCGCTGCTGTTCATCCAGCTCTCGAGATCGATGCCATGTCCGGCAATATCCACGATCGCGGCGACGTGTAACGCATCGTTCCTTTGTGCCGGACGGATGTGCACGCTCATGAAACACTCTTTCGCATGGTGAGCGAGGTCGGCCTGCTGTAGCCCTCATGCGCCGTCCGTTCGGTCTCGTGAAAGCCGAGGCGGGCAAAGGCGGCGTGATTGGCGGTGAGCTCGATCCGCGTCTGAAGCTCCAGCGCCGTCTTGCCGCGGTCGAGCGCAAGAATTTCGACCGCCCGCATCAGCCGCCGGCCAATGCCTTGCCCCTGCCGGTCCGGCGCGACGGCGAGCTTGCCGACATAGAAGTCGTCAGCCCTTTCGACGGCAAAGACGCAGCCGATGATCCTGTCGCCGTCGAGAGCCACGAAGCCGGTCTCCAGGCGAGCCTTGTCGCGCAGGGAATCGACGGTGAGCCGGTGAGCCGATGACGGCGGGTCGATGACGCCGTCCATGAAGGTGAAGGCGCGCATGATGAGTGCGAGCACGTCATCCCAGCGGTCGAAGTCGGCCGGGATTCGGGTAATCGAGGGCGCCGCGGTCCGCGCCAAGGTCAACTTCTCTTGTAGCGGATCGTTTCGAAGCGCGCGGCGAGCGCATCGTAGAGCAGCAGCCGGCCAACGAGCGGCTCGCCGATGCCGGTGATCAGCTTAATCGCCTCCATCGCCTGCAACGTGCCGACTACGCCGGTCAACGCACCAAGCACTCCGGCCTCGGCGCAGGACGGCACTAGGCCCGGTGGCGGGGCTTCCGGGAACAGATCGCGATAGCCGGGGTTCGGCTTGCCGTCCTTGCCGTCCTCGAAAGGCTTCAGCACGGTCACCGAGCCGTCGAAACGACCGACGGCGGCATGCACCAGGGGCTTGCGCTCGCTCGCGGAGGCATCGGCCACCACGTAACGGGTTTCGAAATTGTCGGAACCGTCGACGACCATGTCATAGCGAGCGACCAGGGCGGGGGCGTTGTCCGCGGTCAGCCGGAATGTGTGCGTCTCGACAGCGGTGTGAGGATTGATGCGGGCGACTGCGGCCTCGGCGCTATGGGTTTTCAGCACGCCGACCGTATCGGTGCCGTGAATGACCTGTCGTTGCAGGTTGGACAGCGAGACGGTGTCGTCGTCGACAATGCCGAGCGTACCGACGCCGGCTGCCGCGAGATATTCGAGCACCGGCGCGCCCAAGCCGCCGGCGCCGATCACCAAGACCCGCGCTTGCTTGAGCTTCTGCTGGCCGGCGCCGCCGACCTCCGGCAGTACGATGTGCCGGGCATAGCGTTCGATCTCGTCGGCGGTGAGCGGGGTGGTCATATCAGGACCATATAGCGGCCGAAAAATCTTGACGACATCCATGCAACAAAAATCTAGACGGTTGGCCCAACCATGCCGTGGTCGACCGTCAGGAACTGCGCGCGCCCCTGCAGGCTGGAGAACAGCGCCGCATCGGTCCCCGTCATGAAAGCCTGGCAGTTCAACTCCTCCAGGATCGAAAACAGCGCCGCGCGCCTTCCGCCGTCGAGGTGTGCTGCGATCTCGTCGAGCAGCAGGATCGGCGTCATCCCGGACATCTCGCCGGTCAGCCGCGCGTGCGACAGCACGATGCCGACCAGCAATGCCTTCTGCTCGCCGGTCGAGCAGAGCTCGGCCGGCATCGCCTTCGGCCGGTGCCGGACCAGGAGGTCCGAACGGTGCGGGCCCTCAAGCGTGCGCCCGGCGGCGCGGTCGCGGTCACGGCCATCGGCAAGCGCCCGCCGGAACCGCTCCTCGACATCGACCGCCGGCGTGCCGGCGATCTCGGCTTCCAGATCGCCTGCGAGGCCGATATCGGCCTGCGGGAACGGCCCGCTGTCGGGCAGCCTATCGATCATGGCGGCCAACAGGCGCACCAGCTCGGCGCGTGCCGCGGCGATGGCGACCCCGGTCTCGGCCATCTGAATCTCGATCGCCTCGAACCAGCGGTCGTCCCGCGAATTTTCGGTAAGCAGGCGGTTACGGCCCCGCATCGCCTTCTCGTAATCGAGGGCGCGCTGGCCATGGCCGGGATCGATCGCCAGCACCAATCTGTCGAGAAAGCGCCGGCGATCCGCGGCCGGCCCGGTGAACAATGCATCCATGGCCGGCGTCAGCCACACGATGCGCAGCCATTCCAGCATGTCCTCGGCCGACCGCGCGGTGGCGCCGTTGATACGCACCCGCCTGCCGCCCTCGCTGTCACCGCCCGAAATGCCGGTGCCGATCTCGACCTGGCCGTCGGGTCCGTCGAGCCTTGCGTGCAGTGCAAAGCCGCCGTCCCCGCCCGCGCGCGCGACATCGGCGTAGGGAGCACGGCGCAGGCCACGCCCGGGCGTCAGAAAGGAAATCGCTTCGAGGAGATTGGTCTTGCCGGCACCGTTGTCGCCGGAAAAGACCACCGCGCCTGGCGTGAGATCGATGGCCAGCGCCGCATAATTGCGGAAATTAGTAAGTGTAAGCTTACTTATATGGGTTTGTCCTGGCAACCGCTATCCGCCTATAGAAGTCGCCGCAACATAGCTTTCGTTGCCGGCCGTGCCGCGAGGCAGCCGCCGCGCGGGCTATACCCGCATCGGCATCAGCACGTAAAGCGCGGTCTCGTCGGCCATGTCGTGGATCAACGTCGGCGAACCGGCATCGGCCAGCATGAATTTCGCTTCCGTACCGGTCAGCTGCGCGGCGACATCGAGCAGATACTTGGCATTGAAGCCGATCTCGATCGGGTCCGACGAGTAGTCCGCCGCCAGTTCTTCCGTGGCACTGCCTGAATCCGGATTGTTGACCGCGAGCGTCACCTGGCCTTCGCTGATCGAAAGCTTCACCGCGCGGCCGCGTTCGGAGGAAATGGTCGAGACGCGGTCGACTGCGGCGGCAAAGCTCTGGCGGTCGAGGATCAGCTTCTTGTCGTTGCCGGTCGGAATGACCCGCTGATAATCCGGGAAGGTGCCGTCGATCAGCTTCGAGGTCAGGACGACGCTGCCGATGGTGAAGCGGATCTTGGTGTCCGACAGTTCGGTGGTCACGGCGACATCCGGGTCGTCGACCAGCTTCTGCAGCTCGCTCACCGTCTTGCGCGGAATGATGATGCCCGGCATGCCCTCGGAGCCAGCCGGCGCGTCGATCTCGGCGCGCGCCAGGCGGTGGCCGTCGGTTGCCACCGAGCGCAGCTTCAGCTTGCCGCCGACCTCATGCGTGTGCAGGTAGATGCCGTTGAGATAGTAGCGCGTCTCCTCGGTGGAAATGGCGAACTGGGTCTTCTCGATCAGGCCCTTCAGGGCAACCGAATCGAGACGGAAAATATGCGAGAAGGATCCGGCCGATAGTTCGGGAAAATCGGATTGCGGCAGGCACTGCAGGCGGAAGCTCGAGCGGCCGGACGTCACCGTCATGGCGTTGCCGTCCTCATCCGTCTTCAGCATCACCTCGGCGCCGTCGGAAAGCTTGCGCACGATATCGTAGAGCAGGTGCGCGGGAACCGTCGTCGCCCCGCCGCGCTCGACCTTGGCCGGCGTCGCTTCCGTCACCTCCAGGTCAAGGTCGGTGGCCTTCATTTCGAGGCTTGCGCCTTCGGCGCTGAGCAGCACGTTGGACAGGATCGGTATGGTGTTGCGCCGTTCGACCACGCGGTGGACGTGGTTGAGCGACTTCAGGAGATTGGACCGTTCCAGGATAACACGCATGACGAAACAGGCTCGCTTGAAAGGATGAGCGGGTCTCCGGCTGGCGGCGCCCCGCGAAAGGTCTGAACAGGCTCAGAATCTGCGTAAACTGACAGGAAAAAGCCTGCAAACGCAAGCCCGCGCGACCGGTTCGGGCCGGCCGTGCGGCCTTTCTGGGGATAAAGGGTACGAAGACCGCCAGCCGCCGGGCAGAATCGGGAATTCGGATCGTCTCCAGGCAATGCCGCGCGCCCGTTCCGGACCCATGGCATTGCAAGCAAGTCATTGAATTCCAGCGCGGTTTTGGCTTGCCTGTCCCGGATCGGTCAGGCCTGGTCGTTGATCAGGCGCCGCAGCAGCTCGAGTTCCTGCGCCAGCGTGTTGTCATTGCCGGACAGATCCTCGATCTTGCGCACGGCGTGCAGCACCGTGGTGTGGTCGCGTCCGCCGAAACGCCGTCCGATTTCGGGCAGTGAACGCGGCGTCATCACCTTTGACAGGTACATGGCGACCTGCCGCGGCTTGACGATGGTGCGCGTGCGCCGGTTGGACAGCAATTCGGTCTTCGACACGTTGTAGTGGCGCGCCACGATGCGCTGGATGTCCTCGATCCGGACCCGCTTCGGTTCGCCGGTGCGATAGATGTGGCCCAGGATCTCGTCGATGCGGTCGATGGTGATCTGCGGCTCGAACGACTGACGGAACAGCAGCTGATTGAAGGCGCCTTCCAGTTCGCGGCCGCTGCCGGTCACGGTGCGGGCGACGTGGTTGAGGATTTCCTCCGAGATGTCGAGCGATGCGTCGTCGACTCTGGCGGTGGCCAGGCGCAGTTTGAGCATGCCGAGGCGCATGGCGAAATCGGGCGCCGACATTTCGAGCGCGACGCCGCCGTTGAGACGCGAGCGCACCCGCGGTTCGAGCGATTCCAGTTCCGACGGCGGCCGGTCGGCGGCAACGACCACTTGCTTGGCGCTGTCGAGCAGCATGTTGATCAGATGGCAGAATTCGTGCTGGATCGACTTGCCCTGCAGGAACTGCATGTCGTCGATGATCAAGAGATCGATGTCGCGCAACTGTTCCTTGAGCGTCAGTGCATTGTTGTCACGGATCGCGGTGGCAAAGCGCCACATGAAATACTCGGCCGTCAAATAGACGACGCGTGATTTGGGGTTCTGCTTCAGGGATTCCGCGGCGATTGCTTGCAGCAGATGGGTTTTGCCGAGCCCGACGGTCGCGTGCAGGAAAAGCGGATTGAAGCGCACCGCGCTCGATTGCGATTCCGCCACGGCCTTGGCGGCGGCGAAGGCCACCCGGTTCGACGGCCCCTCGATGAACGAGCCGAACGTGTAGCGCGGGTCAAGCGGCGATCCCAGCACATTGTGGCGGAATTCGCTCTCGATCGCGGCGCCGGGGCGCGGCACCGGCGACCGCTCGATCCGGCCAGGGCTCACGGTGCCGGCGGCCAGCGCCGTCTGCGTCTGCCGCGTCATCTTGCGCACTGGCGCCAGTTCCGGCTCGGCATGGCTGCGCCCCTGGCGGGTGGCCGTGCGCACGATGATTTCGATCTTGAGGAGGTCGGCATCCTCCTGCTTCCACAGTTCGGAGATCAGGTCGAGATAATGGCCATTGATCCAGGAGCGCAGGAAGGCGGTGGGCACCGAGATGCGGATAATGCCCTTGGAGGCCTCCGCGACCTTCATGCGGCCGAACCAGCTCGAATAGACCTCGGCTCCCAGACGCGCCTTCAACTGGGCCTTGACCCGGTCGAACTTCTGTTCCGCGTCGCTGGAGACCGCCATGCCGTTTGCTCCAATCAAAGTTCCAGGAAATGGAAGGTCGCCCGTAAGCTCCCTTTCGACGCCGCTCTGCAT